>NZ_CP135164.1:0-1200000 GCF_001940225.2 Roseburia sp. 499 | reverse complement strand
CTTCATGGAAGACTTGATTGTAACTGTTTTATCACAGATGGTAAGTTCCTTCATTCCTTCCAAAATTCCCTTCATGGTCTTTGCAGCCATTGGACCCCAAGAACCATTTTCGATTAAGGCAATTTTTCTCTTCTGGTAGTTTTTACTCTTTAAATGATGCAGGAATTCTTCCATACAAGGGAATACGCCTCCATCATAAGTTGCAGCTGCAAGCACTACCTTGTCATAACGGAACGCATCTTCTACCGCTTCTGCCATATCATCTCTGGATAAATCTGTAATAGCAACCTTAGCTGCTCCCTTTGCTTCCAAAATCTCTTTCATCTTTTCTGCAGCTTTTCTTGTATTTCCATGAATAGATGCATACGCTACCAAGACCCCATCGTCCTCCGGCTCGTAACTGCTCCAAGTATTATATTTTCCAATATAGTATCCCAAATCTTCTTTCAAAATAGGTCCGTGTAATGGGCAAATCATAGCAATATCAAGGGTTGCTGCTTTCTTTAACAACGCCTGTACCTGTACCCCATATTTTCCAACAATATTAAAATAGTAACGTCTTGCCTCACATGCCCAATCTTCTTCCGTATCTAATGCGCCGAACTTACCAAAACCATCTGCGGAGAACAGAATTTTCTCACTTTTCTCATAAGAAACCATTACTTCCGGCCAATGCACCATTGGCGCCATAAAGAACTGAAGTTCATGCTTTCCAAGACTTAAGGTATCCCCTTCCTTTACCACAACAGACCGCTGAGATAAATCTATATCAAAAAACTGACCAATCATTGGGAAAGTCTTTGCATTTCCAACGATTTGCATATTTGGATATTTCTCTGCCAATTTCTGAACATTGGATGCATGATCTGGCTCCATATGAGAAACCACCAAATAATCCGGTGTTCTGCCTGCCAATGCTCTATCCAAATTTTCAAGCCATTCCTCTGTTCTTCTAGCGTCTACGGTATCCATTACTGCAATTTTTTCATCCATAATCACATATGAATTATAGGAAACCCCATTTGGTACCACATACTGACTCTCAAATAAATCAATATCCTTATCATCTGCCCCTATGTACAAAATGCTCTCTGTTACTGTAGTATCTTTCATATCTTCTTCCTCCTTATTTTAACATTCCCGCTTTTCTTAGGAATATTCATCTGTTTTTGCACAACCTTTTGCTTTTAACTTTTATATAGAAAGGGGATTTACCTCATTTGGTAATCCCCTTATCTTTTGTCACACTTATTTTACTTGTTAGAAAGGTATTCGTCAATACCCTTTGCAGCTGCTTTTCCTGCTCCCATAGCAAGGATTACAGTAGCTGCTCCGGTTACCGCATCCCCACCAGCAAAGACGCCTGGCTTACTTGTAGCACCATTTTCTTCCTCTGCTACAATACATTTTCTTCTATTAATTTCCAGTCCCTTTGTAGTAGAGGAAATTAATGGATTTGGTGATGTTCCCAGTGACATGATAACTGTATCCAACTCTAAATCAAATTCAGAGCCTGCTACTTCTACCGGACTTCTTCTTCCAGACTCATCCGGCTCTCCTAATTCCATACGAATACAAGTCATTCCTTTTACCCATCCATTTTCATCTACTAAAATTTCAGTAGGATTGGTTAAGAGGTCGAAAATAATTCCCTCTTCCTTCGCATGATGAACTTCTTCCACACGCGCCGGAAGTTCAGACTCACTTCTTCTATATACAATATGTACCTCTGCTCCAAGTCTTAAGGCTGTTCTTGCTGCGTCCATAGCAACGTTACCACCACCTACTACAGCAACTTTCTTTCCTTTCATAATAGGTGTATCATATTCATCCTTAAATGCTTTCATCAGATTATTTCTGGTAAGGAACTCATTCGCAGAAAATACACCATTTGCCTGCTCTCCCGGAATTCCCATAAATCTCGGAAGTCCTGCACCGGAACCTACAAATACTGCTTCAAATCCTTCTTCTTCCATCAGTTCATCAATGGTAGTTGCCTTTCCAATTACTACGTTGGTTTCAATCTTAACGCCCAACGCTTTTACATTCTCGATTTCTTTTGCCACTACTTTATCCTTCGGCAAACGGAATTCAGGAATACCATAAATCAACACACCACCTGCTTCATGGAGTGCTTCAAAAATAGTAACATCATAACCCATTTTTGCCAAATCTCCTGCACATGTAAGACCAGCAGGACCGGAACCGATAACAGCAACCTTGTGTCCCTTTTTCTCTGCTGCCGGCTGTGGCTTAATTCCATTTTCTCTTGCCCAGTCAGCTACAAAACGTTCCATCTTACCAATGGAAACTGCTTCTCCCTTGATACCACGGATACATTTTCCTTCACACTGGCTTTCCTGTGGGCAGACACGACCACATACTGCCGGAAGTGCACTGGACTTGCTGATTATATGATATGCTTCTTCAAAGTTTCCTTCCTTTACTTGTGAAACGAATCCCGGAATATCAATGGAAACCGGACATCCCTTTACACACTGTGCATTTTTACAATTTAAGCATCTGGAAGCTTCTTCCATAGCTTCTTCCTTATTATATCCTAAACATACTTCTTCAAAGTTTTTAGCACGAACCTGTGGTTCCTGCTCTCTTACTGGTACTTTCTTCATTACATCCATTATTTGTCACCTCCGCAATGTCCGCAGCCGCCGTGATGTGTATCGCCTTCCTGCACTTTTAACATAGCTCTTCCTTCTTCTGTCTTATACATCTGCTGACGTTTCATCGCCTGATCAAAATCGACCAAATGTCCATCAAATTCAGGTCCATCTACACAAGCAAATTTAACCTCTCCGCCAACAGTTACACGGCATGCACCGCACATTCCGGTTCCGTCTACCATAATTGGATTCAATGAAACAATCGTTGGAATCTCCAATTTCTTAGTAAGCAGACAGACAAACTTCATCATAATCATCGGTCCGATAGCAATACATAAGTCATATTTATTTCCTGCATTCACCAGCTCTTCTAACTGATTGGTTCCCATACCATGGAATCCATAGGAACCATCATCTGTTGTTACATACAGATTTCCTGCTACCTTTTCCATTTCATCAACTAATATCAACAGGTCTTTTGTCTTAGATCCCATGATAACATCACAATCTACACCGTTTTCATGGAGCCATTTTACCTGAGGGTATACCGGAGCTGTACCAACACCGCCGGCAATAAACACGATTTTCTTTTTCTTTAATTCTTCAATTGGTGTCTCTGTCAATTCAGATGCACATCCTAAAGGTCCTACGAAATCCCGGAATGCATCTCCTTCCTCAAGATTCACCATTCTCTCAGTAGACGCACCTACTGTCTGGAACACAATGGTAATCGTTCCTGCTTCTCTGTCATAATCACAAATGGTAAGAGGAATACGTTCTCCTTCTTCATCCATTTTTACAATTACAAATTGTCCAGGCAGACAGGACTTAGCAACACGAGGTGCTTTTACATCCATAAGATATATCTTGTCAGCCAGTTTTTTCTTTTTCACGATTGGGTACATACTCAAACCTCCGCCCTAATGTTCGTACATTTTTATTCAACGTTTCTATTCTAATATACTTCTTTTGAAAATTCAATCAATTTGTGAAAAATTCTACAAAACGTGACAACGTTACCTTAATGAAGCATATGTTCTATTCCTCGGCTTTATGTTTGCTATTCTTTATACTTATAGTAATCCCGATTATTAGTAAAATAATGGCTACTATCAAATTTCCCAGACCATTTGATACAAATGTATTAAAATAATCCGTTAGTTTCTCAACATCTCCCACAATCCAGTTCGTAAGAAAATTTGCCGGAACTGCCATAGAAAGGAACCATAATTCCCCTATTCCCATCTGTTAATACAAAACCACCTGAACGACTGCCACTAACAAAAATGTGCATCCATTCGCTACGGCAATCCCTTTTACAAATGGATGTTTTTCCGAATTTACCATTACATAAATAGGTAAATATCCTGTCAGAACCCCCATAATCCAGTAAAGTATACTGGCTCTTGACTTTTTCAGATACTTTTTAAAATCTTTTACCTCCGGTGCCGTTTCTACAACCACAGGCTGCTTCATATTTTCTAATATCTGATTGCATTCTTTACATTCACTGAGATGTTCTTTGATTAATTCATTGGTTGCTTCACTTGTCATATCATCCACATACATAGGAAGCAAATCTCTTATAGTATCACATGTTAATTTCTGTTCCATTCTTCTCTTCCTTTCATTAATTTTTGTTTTCCTCGATAAAATGTAACTCTCGCCCAGTTTTCTGTTTTTCCCATGATGTTTCCGATTTCTGCAAAGTTCAGTTCTCCGGCCAATCTAAGATACATAAATTCCTTTGGTCGCCTGATAAAAGGTCTCTTGCGTGAGTTCTTCTGAGATATCCGCATCATGGGTCAGGCAGAACAGATATTTATAGACTGCTTTTGCATTGTCTTCATATATCTTTTCCTTCTAAGTAAGGTAACGCATCTGCTACTTGAATTCCCACAATCGGCATTGGAACAAGCATAGCACTTTTTATTTCTTCCTTTGTTGCTCCTAACTCTTTTGCATGTGCAATATGGAACGGGAGTCCCCCATACATTTTTGTCGCCACGAGCACAGAAATATAAGCAAGTTCATGTACCCTTTCTTCCAATGCACTTTCCTTTGAAATTTTCATGATTGCTTCCATAAAGCCTGGTCCGACCGCACCGGTCTCCTTCATCAACATTTCAAATCCATTTGTTACTTTTTGCATAATATCGCATCCTAGTATAATAATGATGTAGTCAATGAAGACTACTTGATTAACAAGTTTCTATAAATCAGATAACAGAAGAAGGTGTTCTTCCTTCATCAGATGTTATCTTAAATAATTATCATGTCTGACGGTTCCTGATAGACACCAGTTATAACATAAGGTATTATCTCGTAGGATAGGACAAAGAATGTTCGCCTCCTTGGGATGCTGAATCATCAGCAGATACCTACAAGAAAGTCAATTAGTCCATTCGACAGGGTTTTATGTTTTAGCTGGTTGGGAGCCGGAAGGCCATACCCGAATAACGCGCTAGGTTGTGTACCTGCCAGATTGGAAATGGATTCCTATCAGAAAGGAGCTTTTGCTCATGTCAAACAATGTTATTTTTTATCTTGATGAATTATTCATCTCTGTTGGTATTGATGTCGGTGCTGACTTCTCCTGGATGTCTATTGCACTTCCAAACCAACAGTTAGTAGGAAAGCCTTATAAAATCCTACATAGTAGTATGAATTCCCTTACAACCGCTGTTTCTAAAATAAAAGAAGCAGAAGAGTTGTATTCTTTGGAAAGTCGCATTTTCCTGGAATCCACGGGAATTTATCATTACCCACTCTTCTGCTATCTTCGTGATAAGGGTTTTAACTGCTCGGTTATAAATCCTATCATCACTAAGAATAGCACAAATATGAATATACGAAAAGTACATAATGACCGTTTTGATTCTAAAAAGGCTGCTTTAGTTGGTTTGAAACCTGATTTAAAGGTTTCTCTTATGCCATCTGACCTTGCCTTAAACTGTCGTAATCTGTGTCGTGAATACTACGACTTAATGGATAACCGCAGTGCTTACGTGAATAAACTGCAAGGTGAATTACGTATGGCATTCCCACAATATCTTGGTATTTTTTCCAAAGTAACTATCAATACATCTCTCACTTTATTGGAGACTTATACATCTCCAAACGCTTTTATTGAAGCTGACAAACAAGAGATTATTGATACCATTAAATCTACAGCTCGCTTTGGACTTACATATGCCGAAAAGAAGTATAATGCCATTATTCAAGCTGCACATGATGCCAATGAATTCGGTTACATCATTGATAGTAATATCAAACGTATCCGTCTCTACATAAGTTTCATCCGCAAGTATGATGAAGAAATCGCAGGCATCATGGATGCTTTGCATAATCTTGTAGATTCCAACGAAGATACTGATTTTGTGAAACAAATCCACTTGATAGAAACATTTAAAGGTGCCGGTTTCTTATCTGCGGTATCTCTCATGGGCGAGATTGGTGATTTTTCAGCATTTACAAAGCCAAAACAACTCTTTGCTTACTTTGGTCTTGATCCAGCTGTCAAACAATCTGGTAAATTTGAAGGAACCAAAGTACAAATGTCAAAAAGAGGTTCCGCTATTGCTAGAAGAGTAATTCATGTATTAACACTTCAGAGCATCAGTACTTCCAGAACTGGGGAGGCTAAAAATCCTGTATTAAGGGATTACTACCTCAAAAAATGTGAATCAAAGCCTAAACTTGTTGCTATGGGAGCTGTCTCACATAAAGTATGCAACATGATATTTGCCATACTCAGAGATAACAAACCTTTTGAAATCATCACTCCACAGGAGCACATAAAACAATACAATGCGGCTAAATGCGACGAAGCTGCATAAAATACTGAATTACCCAAATCTATATCTTTTTTAAAACAAGATATTTTCACCAAGGGATAAGTGCGCCCTTTTTTAGTCCTAAAATATAATCAATATTTTTTAAATTTCTTATTGACATTTATTAGCTGGACTTTCTTTTTTGTTCTACATTTATATAGACGTAAAAAAAGATGCAAGATACGCAAATTTTAATTTTTTTCGCACTTCTTCCCGATACACATAATTTTTTTCCTTATAGTCCAATTTATTTACCAACTTCTTTGCCTGTTTTTGCATTCCGGCACGCTTGGTCGAAAATGCAATCCACGCCTGACAGGAGCAGGGATTTTTCTCATAAAGGATGGCGCAATGGTCTGCAAAGAAATAATCTATATTCATTCTTGCCCGGTACAGCAAGCCCTTTGCTACACCTTTTGAAATCCCTAATACTTCCGCTACATATTCTATATCTAAACCAAACATGTCCACCAGAGAAAAGGTAATTCTCTGATTTAAAGAAAGTCGTCTTACCATAGCAAGAAAACATCCATTTTGCAAGTTTTTTACTTCTTCCGCCACTATTACTTCATCTTCCGGCATAAGAGATACTTCTCTCAAGAGAGTTCCCTCTTGCTCTAAAACTTCCATATTTTCCAGAAGGTCAACCTGTTTTTCTTTTCGCTTTTTATCCAAAAACAGATGAAAGCAAATTGTTCAAAGCCATTTTGCCACTGCATTTTCATCTTTTAATTCATCTAGTTTTTCCCATGCTTTTACAAATGTTTCCTGTGTAATGTCCTGTGCATCCTGTGGATGACAAGTTAATTTCAGTGCATAGTTGTATATGTAAGTATGATAATTCTTAAATATAGTTGTAATATCCATGCTTTCTCCATTTTATCACAAATAGTAGGGGCTCAATATCCACATTTTACTATTTTGTTCATTTTACTTCAATACCTTTTCTAATTCTTCCGGTACTCTTGGGTAACTTCCTTCCTCTACTAATCCTCGTGTCCTCAATGCCTCATATACCGTAAGCATAGCCGGTTTCTTCAAATGTGCCTGCTCTAATACTGCTTCATTCTGAAAAATTTCCAATGGTGTTCCGTCTGCAACTATTTTTCCACTGCAAAATACTACTATTCGTTCTGCCCAACGATATGCAAAATCTACATCATGAGTGGAAATGAGCAATGTCTTTCCCTCATCAGACATTTTTTCCAGTACTTCCTCTAACATCTCGGCGCTTAATGGATCCAATGCTGCCGTTGGCTCATCAAACAATACCACCTCTGACTTCATTGCAATAATATCTGCAATGCTGACACGCTTCTTCTCCCCACCACTTAAGTAATGAGGCGGACGATTCCGGTACTCCGTAAGATTCATATACTCCAATGCTTCCTCTACCCGCTTTTTTACCTCTTCCTTAGGCAGTTTCAGATTCATAGGACCAAATGATACTTCTCCCTGTACATCGGAAGCAATCATCTGACTATCTGCATCCTGAAAAACAAAACCAACATTTTTACGAAGTTCATTCAAGTTCTTTTTATTAATCACAGTTCCACGATACCTGATTTCCCCTTCGTCTGGTTGCAATACACCGTTCAGATTCAGGAAAAAAGTAGATTTTCCTGCCCCATTAGACCCCATCACTGCAATTTTTTCCCCTTCTTTTACCACCATATCAATATGCTCTAACGCATGTGTTCCTGTCTGATACGCATATGCCAGATTTTTTACTTCAATGATTTCTTTTACCATCTCTCTTCGCCTTTATCTTCCTATATACCAAATGAGAATCAATATTAACAAGTAAGACGCCATTCCTGCAATCTGCACCAATGTCACCTTTTTTTCTTCTTCCAGGAACATGATTTCTCCATCATATCCTCTGGAAACCATAGCATCATAATAAGTATCTGCCTTTTTTAAAGACAAGATAAAAAGATTTCCTGCAATTTTTCCAAAAGAACTACAGGAGGTCTTAAAGTCCACATATCCCAATCTGGAAACTGTTGCCCGCTTCATTCTGCCTTGTACATCTGTCAAAATAAAAATGAAACGGTATATCATATTCATCAGTTCTACCATAAGCTTTGGTACATGGGCTTTTCGCAACACATTAATTAGCTCTCCGGCAGGGGTAGAAAGTGCCATCATATACATGGCACTGACTGCTCCTAACGCCTTGAGAAACAACTCTACTGCCTTTCGGATATCTGCTTTCATAAAATACAAATAAAACCAATGTAGAGAAAAGTGATAATCTCCAATGGGTCTGGTAGATATCCCAAATGCAATAGCAATACATCCTAGTATCAAAAAAGCAATTGGAATTTTCATCAATTCTACATATTGTCTCAATGGAACCCGATTTCCTATTACGTTCAACATTCCTATCGTAACAATCACTGTAACCGATACCCAGATATCATCCAGCCCAATGCATAATATAAGAATGAGAAGAGCTGACAGCACCTTATATCCGCCGTTCCATTGACGTAATCCGGACTGATAGGCATAAAAGTCCATGGTCTGTACACCGTGAGAATGATGTTTGTGCTCTTTCATAATAATTCCTCTTAATCTTCCTGCTTCTTATCTTCCCATTTCTTACGCTCTACAAATCTTCCCAGAACAAATGCAATAATTCCTACACCAATTCCGGTCTGCACGCAGAACATGAGGCTTTCTACCTCTCCCGGCAGTTCTCCATCAATCAGAGTCTCTAATACCGGTGTAAACCATGGTTCATATTCCCCATTGATTTCTTCTACCACCTGGCTTCCTGCATCATCAGAACCACCAAATTCCGCACCTTTTAAAGCAATCAAAGGTACGATAACCATTAGAAATACAACAATTAATATTGTTACTATCAGCTTTTTATCCTTACTCTTCATACCTCTTATGCCTCCTTTAAATATTTAGTATCTTTCAATTCTTTCTGTGCATAATTTTCCAGAGTAACCATAATAATTACAGTCAGAAAACCTTCAATAATTGCCAATGGAAGCTGGGTCGGTGCAAATACGCCAAGGAACTTCACTGCAGATGTTCCTACTCCACCTTCGGAAGAAGGATACGCCATAGCAAGCTGTACGCTGGTTACACAATATGTAAACAAGTCACCCAGAGTTGCTGCCAGAAATACGCTGACTCTACGATTTACTTTTAACTTCTTACATAATACAAAGATTCCATAAGAAATAAAAGGTCCTGCGATTGCCATGGAAAACGTATTGGCTCCTAAAGTGGTCACCCCTCCATGTGCTAACAAAATTGCCTGAAAAATCAGTACAATGATTCCAAGAATGCTGACTGCACTAGGTCCAAATAAAATAGCACCTAGTCCCGTTCCTGTCATATGAGAACAGCTTCCGGTTACAGATGGAATCTTTAAAGAAGAGATTACAAATACAAACGCTCCTGCCATCGCCAAGAGTGTAATATTTTTCCGATTCTCCTTTAATTTTTTCTGAATGGAAAAGAATCCGCTTAATAAAAATGGAATACAGATTGCTCCCCATCCAATGCAAAATGACAGCGGCAGGTAACCTTCCATGATATGCATGGCATTTACCTGTGGTACGATTCCAAATGCTACCGCAAATGCAATACTTAATACAACTAGTTTCTTCTGATGTTTTGTCATAAATTTTCTCCTTTCCGTCCTCCTTGGGACATTCATAAGATTTTTCTTATGAACAAAAAAGCACCGCATTTCTGCTTTCCCACGCAGTAAACCGGTACTTCAAACAACCAATTACCTACATATCCCAAACATCACAGCATATTCTTCAGTAATCGGTTCTCTGCAGCCAGTCATCTCTCGTAACTTCGTGCATTCCTTCACAAAAGGCAGGTCTTCTGACTCAAGTTTCTTCACCTTATCTCACCTTCCCGGTTTCCCAGTGGTTTTACTTACATATTCAAGATAAGGCTCCACTCATACAGCGGCGGGACCGTATGGGATTCTCACCCATTTCCCTATTATCCTGTGGAGAATACAGGCACCTTCTGTAACTATATTTTTATTTATTCGCGGTGAATACCGCTTTTTTCATTCTACTTGACGTGAAAACACTTGTCAATCTTTTTATTGCATTTGGAGGAAAGGTATTTTCCTAAGTTCGTTGTCTGAGGTTTTTCCTTCTTATGCAAAGAACCTGATACAAAAAATTGGATTTTAATATGACCCCACACTTCTGGTTCTTCTAGACAGCAGCAACAAGAATGCTCGATAAAGGTATGCCAAAAGAACTCGGACAGATACACATTTAAACCCGTGTTTCTCTGTCCTCAAACATCTTTCTGGCATACCCATTCATTCTTTTATGCTGCTGTAAGAAGAACACAAAGTGTTCAACATATGAAAATCCAATTTTTTGTATTTAGGTTCGGTTGCATGAAGGGAAAAACCGAGTTTCGAACCAGGGAAATTAATATCATTCCTGCAAATGCAATATCTAGCCATGCTAGAAAGTGTGTCTGGCTTTTCACGTTCAAAAAAGCTAAAATATTAACCTTAAAAATCGAAGTATTCGCTACCTATCATTAAATCATCTTTCAGTTCTTCTGCAAATTCTGCTGCAATCTTCTTTTTTCTCTCCCAATACTGAATTGCTTTCGGTGTCACCATAGGATTTACCTCCGGTTTATTGGAATTTTCCATAATATATGTATAAGCATTCCCGTAACTGTTAACATGTCCATTTCCCATGGTCATACAATCCCATACAATTCCCATAGCTCCCTCTTCATCCAACAAATCTGCCTCCATAAGCAAAATCAGTTCTCTGCATGTACCCGGAAACCTTAAAAGACTCTTATCCGAATGTTTTGCTATCATATCAGCTACCTTTTCTACTAATTCCGGCTCCATATTCTGCATTTTCGCATACTCCAGAAATGCCTGATAACTGCGTTCTGCATGTGTTTCATTATCCCTATCTGTATATCCGATATCGTGAAAAATAGCTGCTGTATAAAGTGCCTCTTCGTCAATTCCTGTTTGTTCTTCCGCCAACCGAAAGCACCAATGCAACACTCTTATGGTATGATGGTATCGTGAGCGAAATGGATGTAATGGATTCGGTGAATTTATTCCATTGTGTTGTGTCAGATACTCTCGCACATATTGTAAATATTTCTTATAACTTTTATTTATCATAATCTTTTTCTCCCTCTACTTAACATCTCTTTTCCGAAATTTTACTCATTGTATCACAAATACTATAAAAATACAAAAAACCGAAAAATACGAAACATTTAACCTCTGAAACGTATTTCTCAGTTTTCGCCAAAAGAATTTAGATTAATATAATTTTTTATCCTCTTACATTATATCGTTTTCCGATACTGCTATAACTATCACGGTAGCTTCCGTTCCGACTGTAATTCGAGCTATAACTACTAAATTTCAACTCATAAAGATTATCTCTTGCATTTTTCTCTAGCGCATTACTAATATTACCTATGTTATCTGCAAAAGAATCCACAGTACCAAATAATAATTTGATTTTTTCTAAATCTGATTCCTTTAAAACAGAGGACTTGACACTCAAGATACCGTCCTTCCCTTTGCTAATTCCTATTTCTGCCAGAGTCTTTTCCTGTTTGTTTACCTGCTTGTCTAACTGCTGAATATAAACCTGGCGCACTTGTCCCCCAATATTCCCCATGCTCTTTCTCATGGTATTGTAGTCATCTACAAAACCCTCTATTTCTTTTACAAGCTTATTTTTTTGTTCTTCTGTTACAGTAGTTCCTCCATTATCAGCAACTTCTGTCTGCTTTCCAAACAGTGTATTCTCTCCCCTTTTTAGGAACAAAGAAACTCTGTCTTGAAGACTTTCTGCCGCTTCTCCCATTTCTGTGTAGTATTTCTTCTCTAACGTAGTGTTTTGAGAAGATGACTGATACTTGGAAGCAAATGAATTAGCTGCTATGATACTGCTTCTGTCTGCACTTTTTACCTGACTACTGCTAAGCCTGCTGGTTCGTGTACTTTGGGTCTGACGACTCATCTTAGTACTTAATCTTCTACGTGCGTCATTCAGCGCCCGCTCTCCTGCAATTCTTCCTGCACTCATCCCTGCACGATTTAAATTTCTCATCTGTTCATCCCCTTGATTTCCACTTATTTCCATTTACTTTTTATATATCGGGTAATAGTAATAACTTCTTAACAGAGAAATTTCTCTTGCATATCCTTCCAGTTCATTTGGTGTTTCCAAAAAAAACGGAAGTTCCCGCAGTTTAGGATGATTAATAATATTACGAAAGGCCTCCAGTCCAATATTTCCCTCACCAATTTTTTCATGACGGTCCTTGTGACTTCCCAATTCATTCTTACTGTCATTTAAATGTATTGATTTTAACCGTTCCAATCCGATTACTTCATCAAACTGTTTCAGCACCTCATCTAAATTTCCAACAATGTCATACCCTCCATCAAATACATGACACGTATCCAAACAAACGCCAAGATGACTAGTATCTTCTACTTTTTCAATAATATTCTGCAATTCCTCGAAGTTCCTTCCTACTTCTGTTCCCTTTCCTGCCATAGTTTCTAACAAAATGGTGGTGTTATAGCCCTTTTCATTAATACGATTCAACATTTCTACAATATAATCAATTCCAGCTTCCACTCCTTGCTTTACATGACTCCCCGGATGAAAGTTATACATTCCCTCAGGTAAATGCTCCAGCCGACTTAAATCATCGCACATAGTCTCATATGCAAACTGACGCAGACCTTCATCTTTTGCACAAGCATTAAGAGTATAGGGTGCATGGGCAAGAATTCTTTCAATTCCATTCTCTTTTGCAAAATCAAGATACGCTTCGATATCAGCTATATCCAACGGCTTTGCTTTTCCGCCTCTGGGATTCCTAGTGAAAAACTGAAAGGTATTTGCTCCTATTTTTACTGCTTCCTTTCCCATAGCCAGATAGCCTTTTGAGGAAGACAGGTGACATCCGATTCTTAACATTTGGTTCTCCTTTATGTTAAACTTACTCTTCTATTTCTACAGTATAACACTTTGCAATAGCTTCTTCCACCTGATGTTCACAAATTTTTGTTACCAGAATCTGCAACTTATCTGTTTTTACTTCAATTTTGCTTCCATCTACCGGAACGGAGCCGTAAGTAGCAAACACAAATCCGCTAAAGGTATCGTATTCCTCTATCGGAAGCGGGACATTAATTGTCTCTGCCACTTCCTCCAACGGAAGGTTTCCGTATATTTTCCAAGTGGTATCATCTACCTGTTCGATTCCCTCCTGCTTTTCCTCCGGGCAATCTTCATCCTCTAAGTCTCCCACCAACTGTTCCAGCAAGTCATTAATAGTGACAATACCTTCTGTACCGCCATATTCATCTAGCACAACAGCAAAATGATTTCGTGACTCTTTCATCTGACGGAACAGCACGTCTGCGCGAATTCCTTCCGGTACAAAAAACGGAGCATTCACCGCATTCTTCATAACATTTTCTCTTGTTTTTTCTTTTAGTCTGAAATAATCCTTTACGTTTAAGATTCCAACTACATCATCTACTGATTCCCCGCAGACCGGATATCTGGTATGTCTGCTTTCATGAATCATCTCATCCCACTGTTCCATACTCTCTTCTGTCCACAAAATAGTAATATCTTTTCTTCGTGTGGCAAATTCTCCTACTGCCAAATCATCAAACTCAAAAACGTTCTGGATAAATTCTTTTTCTTCAAAATCAATGACGCCCTTACGGCTTCCGGCATCCACCATCATACGAATTTCTTCTTCACTGACCTCATCCTCTTCTGCTGCCGGGTCGATTCCGCAAAGTCTCAGAATTCCATTGGTGGATACTGTCAACACCCATACAATAGGCGCTGATAACTGTGCCAGAGCAGAAATCAGAGTGGACATGCCAAGTGCAAGCTGTTCTGTTTTCTTCATTGCCAAACGCTTTGGCACCAGTTCTCCAAATATCAAAGTAAAGTAGGACAGGATAATGGTAATTACTACAACGGAAATAGTGTCTAGTGTTTTTTCAGGAATGGGAACACCGATTCCTAAAAGCCAAGAAGTCAAGCTGTCAGAAAAATTATCTGCTGCAAAAGCACTACCTAAAAATCCGGATAATGTAATTGCTACCTGTATGGTTGCCAAAAATTTTGCAGGCTGGCTGGTAAGACGAGAAAGGCGTACCGCCCGTTTATCTCCTTCTGCCGTAAGCTGTTCTAATCTGGTGTCATTCATAGAAATCACTGCAATTTCTGCACATGCAAATATGGCATTCAAGCCAATTAAAATAATCTGTAATAATATTTGTCCTAACATTTTCTCTCCTCTGAAATCATCTTTTTAGACGCAAAAAGACACACCCATAATCCTTATAAAAGAATATGGGTATGCCCTTTTCTTATAATATGTAGCGGTATTTAAATTGTTACTATCACTGTCGCTATCGTTCATCTGCTGTTATGCTGCTCCTTTACCATAAGTTCATCACAGATTTACTATATGGTAAGGGACAATCTGTGTCAATCGACTAGATACATTCTTAACAGGATATTAGCATTTACTGTGCTTTATTTAATACGGCTCCCTTTGCTCCGGAAGTAACCAAACCTGCATAACGAGCCAGATATCCTGTTGTTACTTTTGGCTCTCTTGGCTGCCATTTTGCTCTTCTTGCTGCCAGTTCTTCCTCGGAAACATCCAACTCCAGTTTCATTTCCGGAATATTGATTTTGATAGTATCTCCTTCTTCTACCAATGCAATTGTTCCACCTACTGCCGCTTCTGGGGAAACGTGTCCGATAGACGCTCCACGGCTTGCTCCGGAAAAACGTCCGTCCGTGATAAGTGCTACAGAAGAACCAAGTCCCATTCCTGCAATAGCAGAAGTTGGATTCAACATCTCACGCATTCCAGGTCCTCCCTTTGGTCCTTCGTAACGGATAACAACTACATCACCTGCTACGATTTTTCCACCTTTGATTGCTGCAATAGCATCTTCTTCGCAGTCAAATACTCTTGCAGGACCTTCATGTACCATCATTTCCGGTGCAACAGCAGAACGCTTTACTACACTTCCGTCTGGTGCAAGATTTCCCTTAAGAACTGCAAGTCCTCCGGTCTGGCTATATGGATTATCTAATGGACGGATAACTTCTGGATTCTTATTCACTGCACCCTTGATGTTTTCTCCAATAGTCTTTCCGGTTACAGTCATACAATCCAGATTCAGTAAGCCCAATTCAGAAAGTTCATTCATAACGGCATATACACCACCTGCTTCATTTAAGTCTTCCATATAGGTAGGACCTGCCGGTGCAAGGTGACAGAGGTTCGGGGTCTTCTCACTGATTTCGTTTGCAAATGCAATATCAAAGTCAAATCCGATTTCATGGGCAATTGCCGGCAAATGCAACATACTGTTGGTAGAACATCCCAATGCCATATCTACAGTCAATGCATTTAAAATTGCATCCTTTGTCATAATGTCTCTTGGGCGAATGTTTTTGCGGTACATTTCCATAACTGCCATTCCTGCATGTTTTGCAAGACGAAGTCTATCTGAATATACAGCCGGAATAGTTCCATTTCCGCCAAGCCCCATACCAAGTGCCTCGGTTAAACAGTTCATGGAATTAGCTGTATACATACCGGAACATGAACCACAAGTAGGACATGTCTTTTGTTCGTATTCGCATACATCTTCTTCTGTTAAAGTTCCCGCTGCATAAGCTCCTACTGCTTCGAACATGGAAGACAAACTTGTTTTCTTTCCTTTCACATGACCAGCCAGCATCGGACCACCAGACACAAATACGGTAGGTACATTTACTCTTGCTGCAGCCATTAAAAGTCCCGGTACATTTTTATCACAGTTTGGAACCATAACGAGCGCATCAAACTGATGCGCTAAAGCCATACACTCAGTAGAATCTGCAATCAAATCTCTGGTTACTAAGGAATACTTCATTCCTTCATGTCCCATTGCAATTCCGTCACATACTGCGATTGCCGGGAATACTACAGGTACACCACCTGCTTCTGCTACTCCCATTTTTACTGCATTTACAATTTTATCCAGATTCATATGTCCCGGAACAATCTCATTATAGGAACTTACAATACCTACTAATGGCTTCTCCATCTCTTCCTGGGTAAATCCTAATGCATTAAACAGGGAACGATGTGGTGCCTGCTGCATTCCTTTTTTTACATTATCACTCTTCATTTTGCTACCTCTTTCCTTTTCGTTTTAATTGGTTATATTATATCTCTCGAGTTGTCTGCTGTCAATATAGTTGTATTACATTTATTCCATTGGCAACTGCTCCATAGCATGCAGAATATGAATCCGCATAGCATTCCTAGCACCTTCTGCATTACGCACCTTCAAAAAATCCATCAACATCTTATGGTCTACAAGTGTTGCCTGCACTGCCTCCTCATGAACCTTAGAGAGACGTACTCCCTTATTGATTCCTTCATAAATAACAGGCATCAACTGATTCATGAATTCATTATGCGTTGCCTTGGCAATAGACTTATGGAATGCCTGTTCTACTTCTGTCCGATCCTTTTCTTGTCGAATCCTTTCTTCAATTTCCGCTCCCAGACTTACAATCCTCTCTATTTCCTTATCTGTCGCCCGGAGTGCTGCATAATAAGCTGCCTCCGGTTCAAAAATCAAACGCATCTCATATAAGTCGCGAACTTTCACCTCTGTAGAAGTAAGAGGTTCTAACTCCTTTGGATTATCTATTTCCAAGTCCTCTCTTACAAAAGTTCCCCTTCCACGTCTAATTTCCAAAATTCCTCCGGTAGCCAGAATACGAATGGCTTCCCGTAAAGTTGTTCTGCTTACTTTTAATTCTTCTGACAATATATTTTCATTCGGTAGTTTATCTCCCGGTAAAAAACGTTTTTCCACCGTAATCATGGATAATATACTGTCTGCCGTACGGTCTGATAACCTACTTTTCTGTTCCATGTCTCTCCTTTCTATGCTTTTAACCGATAAATTCGATTACGTCTATCTCCGCATCGTTCCAAAATTCCCTCTTCTACCATCTTGCTAAGTACCTCTTTTGCACTAGCCTTACTAATATCCAAAAGTTCTGCTGTTTGTGCAGTGCTAATCTGTATGGAAGCAGTCACACAATCAATTACCTGTTGTTTCTGACTCTCATATATTACTTCGTTTGCTTTACGCCGCTCTTCGCGCAGTTTTTTCCCGCCTCCGGTATTCTGTTCCTCTTTTTCCACTACCAACGACACCTGTATGCGCTCCGGCTTGAATTCTTCTCGAATTTCAGGCATTGCCCACCCCTGCTCTCTCCATAAGGAATAGATGCATGACAATCCCTTTCCATCTCCTTTTCCAATATTAATTAAATGAAACATCTGTATCAGTTCCGGATTTCGTGGACTGGATATGCCCCCTTCTACTGCCTGTTCCTGATCCACACCAAAGGTCCCCGGATTTTCAAACACCAGTTGCTTCCCTGCTTTTTGAACTAAAACCCCCTGCTTTGCTTCGTAATCCGCATTTACCAGACAGTTTACTAATACTTCACAAATTGCCTTATGTACCGGAGTTTCTATCCCTTTATAAGGCAGTTTCATACCCTTTATCATTTTTTCTGATACAATTTCAAAAAAATCGTATAAATTACCAGTCCAGTTTCCGGTACCTGAAATCACCAAATCCACCCATATACCATCCGTTCGCAGTTCCTGATAATCTACGGCATAACAGGGATATTTTTTTACAATATCTCTTTCCTTTCCAAACATCAACAATCCTGCTGTAGTAGGATATCGATTCCCATCTTTCCCTTGCCCAACAGCTCCAATTTTTTCCAAAAAATCTTCCTTGGGTAATTCCAACCACATATGCCCCGGACGTTGCTGACTCAATCTTTTCCGATACCGACTTATGGTATTCTCATCTAACTGATGTATCGATAATTCTTCTAACACCTGTCTTCCAGAATCTTCCTCGGCTTCTCTTTTCATATGCTCAATCTCTTCCCTGGAACAATGATAGTCTCCTTCCCCATCTCTACGATAGGAGCCGGTATAAATATCCGTTCCTATATATATAGGACGTTCCCTGCGTTCTGCTCTTGGAACTGTAATTGTTATAATTCTTTTTCCGTCCAGTTCTTCTATTCTCACTTGTTCCGGCTTTAAAATATTTCTGCTGACCCGCTCCGAATCTGATATAATACTCCAAAATTCATCTATCAAATGTTGTGGGTCCGGCAAATCATGTACGAGAAAAGAGCCATCCTTACGCTCCTCTACTCCTAGGAGTAAAATTCCCCCTAATGTGTTGGCAAAAGCAGAATAGGTCTCCCATAAGCTATGAGGCAAACCTCCCAATGCTTTCTTCGCCTCAATTCGATTATTCTCACGATATGCTTCTAAACGGTTCATATTTATAATACTTCCGTCCATTGTTCTTCCCTTCCTTCTACTCCTCTGACAAAAACTTGCGAATTGCTTCTGACGCTTGCTCATATTCCAGATTTATAATCATCCGCTCCAATCGCTCTAGCAATTTCTCCTCTTTAGCCGAATATGAATATCTCATTAATGCACGCAGTGTTTCCTGCGCCTCCTCTAACTCGAACTCTTCCATCTTTTCTGCAATGTATTCTAATGCCTCTGTTTCTATTTTCTCTTTTCTGGGCTTTTCCTCTCCTGTTTCTTCTAAATTACTTTTCACCCATTCAAGCGTTTCTTGAAGAGACTGTAAGAACTCATGCAAATGCTCCTCTACATATGTAAAATTTCCTGTTTTTCCCTCAGTTTCCAACTGTTCTGCAAAATTTGCTGTCATAACAGCTCCGATATTCCTGCTCGCTCCTTTAATACCATGTATCTTTATTAGGAAAGTATCTAAATCCTCCCGATACAATTCTAATAATTCCTCTGCAACTTCTGATACTTGGTAGTAATAACTCTTCAAAATATCCTGTTGACTTTTATCTTCTTGCAAGGTACCCTTCTGCATTTTTTCTTTTAGGCATGCCTCCAATACCTTTTCTAACTTTCCTCGTTTCAAGGGCTTCGTCAGAACTTTTGTAAAACCTGCTTCCTTTAATTCATGTACTTTCTCTCCCACATTCTGTGCTGTCAACGCTATTGCCGGCATTTTGTTTCCGGCTTCCCGGATCTTTCTTAATGTTTCCACACCATCCATCCCCGGCATCATCTGATCAATAAACAAAATGTCGTAACATTCCTCCGAAATTGCTTCCAACGCCTGCTCACCGGACAATACACCTTTTGTCGTTATATGATATAATTCCAACATTCCCTGCGCTACCATCAGATTTGTTTCCATATCATCGACTACCAAAGCTTTTGCCTCCGGATAAATACAATTCTGTCCTTCTGTCTCTTCTTCCTGTATTTTCAGTTCTTCTACCTCTTCCGGAACAAATTCCATACATGTAAAACACTCTTCCGTCGTCTTTACCAATGGCAGATAAATCTGAAATACACTTCCTGTTCCCAAAGAAGTTTCTACCTGAATCGTACCTCCCATCAACTCTACTAAACTTTGCGTTATGGCAAGTCCAAGACCTGTTCCCTGTCGATTCGCTTCACTGTCTTCTCCTACCTGTGTATACTTTTCAAATATCCGCTCTGCATCCTGTTCGGCTATACCAATCCCTGTATCACTGACCTGAAACAGAATCCATGGTGTTTCTTTCTCCTTCACCTCTACTTGTAATGTAATATTTCCCTCTTTGGTATATTTAATTGCATTACTCAAAAGATTCATCAGTACAGAACGTACTTTTCCGCTGTCCCCAATCAAAAATTTAGGAACTCCTTTGCCAATTCTAATCTGAAATTCCACATTTCGTTGCTCTACTCTTTCCTGCATCAGAAAATAGAATTCCTCCAACACTCTTTCCAAAGAATACTCTTCTTCTCGTAATGCCGTTTTTCCTGCCTCTATTTTGGAAAAATCAAGAATTCCATTAAGCGTTTCCATTAAGCGCTGTCCTGCATTTCGCATCATATACAACATATTTTTCAGTTCTGGTTCCTGGGTTTTTTGCATATAAACTTCACTAATTCCCAGAATCACATTCATAGGAGTACGAATTTCGTGACTGGCATTGGCAAGAAATATGCTCTTTTGCTCATTTTCTTCTTCTGCCTGACGCTTCATCTCGATTAAACGTTCCATCATTCTTTTTTGTTCTGTAATATCATAAAGACAAATAGCATATCCCCTTTGACGTTTTTCCAGATATACTTCTGACTTCTTCCATTCATAATATCTTTTGTTCTTTTCTAATTCTCCCACGGATTCATTCCGAAAAATTTCATCGTCCTTTGAAATTACCGTCTGAATATTCTTTCCCCGTCCCATTTGAGCTAATTCCGGAAATACCTTAGAAGCATATGCATTGGAATCCAGATATCCATAATCCCAATCCACAATAATCAGTCCTATGTCCATAGTTTCTATCACAAGTTCCCTTGCACTCTCTACCACCTGCAAGAACTGATACCTATTAACCACTAACAGCATTAACATACTTTCCGCAAAGAGTCCAAAAGGCTCAATCCTATAATAAATACCATTCCCTAATAAATATCCTATAATATTCATGCATGGCAACATACTCCCCAACAACATAAGACGATATTTGATTGCTTCATTTTTTCCGTTTTCTTTTCTGCGCTTTATGCATACAAACAGACATACCAAAAACATTGCCCAAATACCCAGCATGATACTTATCATATAAACATAAGACCACCCACCAGGCTCCGCCTGCAGATAGATTTGTCCATCCCGTTCTACCATTGATTTTTGCTTATAAAACAGAAAATGCCAATGATTGGTAAAACGTAGCATTAACAGGACCGAAAAATAAATCGTTGCCAAACTAATAGCCCTTCTTGACACCGGTCGGTCTATCAGATATCCAATTAAGTTCCACATTCCTAAAAAGAAATAGACCTCTGCCAACATATATAGCATATCAGATATCTCATGCAGGTAATTTCTCGCCATCGTCCCCGTTAAAGCTCCTACAAGATTATAAGAAAATACTGCACCCATAATTAAAAGCAATGTACCACGTTCCGTACATTGCTTTTTTAAACATAATGCGACTATAACATACAAACAAATCAATACTACTATCATTTGAAGTACATTCAGTATATCAGTCATCATCTTCTCCTAATACAATTCTTATTCGTTCCTTTAAATAGGATGGTTCAAACGGTTTCAAAATATAATCTGCTGCTTGTATGTTCCTACATTCTAACACTGTTTGTATATCATGTAGTGCCGATACAAAAATAACAGGTATCTGTTCCGGAAATCTTTCTTTTATCTCCTTCACAGTCTCAATCCCACTTTTGTTTGGCATTGCTACATCCATCAAAATTAAATCAGGCTTTTTCTTTTTCAAAAATTCTAATGCCTGCTGTCCTGACTTTACCAATGACACCTTATATCTGCTTTCCAAAATCTCTTTTATCCGATGAAGGCTTGACACCATATCGTCTACTGCCAAAATATGATACAGCTTCTGATTACGTCCCTTTTCATTCTGACTTATCTCATCAGCAACCATGACATGCATACCGCATTGACGCACTATGGTAATATTTCTGTTTTTATCCATATCCTGTAAATCCAACACAGTACCATCTTTTAGTTTCACCTTTGGTCTTAGACGATTATCCTTGTTATTTTTCATAACAAGAGCTTGTTCGCCATTCGAAAGCTCTACCAGAGTTCCCTTTGGATAAATTGCTACATATTCTGCAAAAATTTCTACAATTTCTTTATTAAATAACGTTCCGCAGCCACCCATCAGGTATTCAAACGACTCCGAATAGGAGCATGCTTCCTTATACGGTCTTTTCGACGAAAGCGCATCATACACATCTGCCACATGTATAATTTTTGCAAACGGCTGTATCCTATCTCCTGAAAGCCCATTTGGATAACCACTTCCATCTTCATTTTCATGATGACACAGCACGCCATTCTTTACTCTTGATGGAATATTCCATCTATCATAAAGCATATCATAAGCCAACTGTGGGTGACGCCTTACTATCTCATTTTCCATAGCATTGAGCTTCCCGGGCTTATTTAAAATACGCTCATCTATCATTATCTTTCCTAAATCGTGTAATATCGCTGCCAGACACAAATCCTTTAATTCATCAATACTATAACCGGCTCCGATTCCAATTACTGTAGAAAATACTGCTACATTTACCGAATGCTGGTAAATGTAATCATCATATGCCTTTAAATCCATTAAATCTAATGAAATAACCTTGGCTTCTAATATCTGTTCTACAATTTTCTTAGACGCCTCCATAGTTGCATCCATGTCAAGTTCTCGCAATGATGTAGCGGCATTCGCCCGCAACTCCATGGATATAATTTCCTCTACATGAATGTCTCTTGACCATTCATCATCAATATAAACACCGGGATATCCCCGCTGTTTTAACCTTTCAATCAAATCTTGTGAGAGTTCTTTTCCCTCTGACAAAAGTGTCCTTGCTGCAAAATCATATATGTCTCTTCCAAGAATCATTCCTGGTTTTACATCATCCATGATGACATATCTCATATCAGCTTAATCTTCCTTTCCTTTGCCATACCCCAAAGAAGATTCTAACACATTTTTATTAATAGCACTAGACCTTTCTTTTGAAAATTTGTTTTAATACTTCTGATTATAAATTTTCTTTACCTCTTTTCTTCCGCGATACATAATCAAATAGCAAAAAATAATTTCCAGACTGCCTGTCATTAACAAACTAACCCGATAGGAAAACATCTCACCAAGCATTCCAATGAAAGGATAAAAAATCATTCCTGATAAGGAAAAAACTGTATTAAATATTGCGTTTAATTTTGCCCTTTTATCATCCGGGATATAATTTTGCACACTACTTTCCCTTAAAGTAGCACTATTAATTCCCAAAAAGCCACAAACAGCACGATTGAAAAGCATGAAAGGATATCCTAAAAACAGTAACATCATATCCATCCCACTATATACGAAATAAACGAGATACGCAAATCCAAAACGCTTCTCAGGTTTTATTTCGAAACGATAGTGAATAATTCCTCCAATCGTCCTTCCGACAAATTCCGCCACCGTAAACCACGCATACAAAGCTGTTCCAAGTCCCGGTGTAGTTTGAAAAAATGCAATGATAAGGCTGCTATTCCCCTGACTTACCCCTTGCGTTATTGACATATAGGCATAAATCCGGCATAATCCCTTTTCTTGTTTCAGGTAATTCCAACCCTCTTTTAAATCATTCACATATTCCTTAAGCGAGAACTTTCCTTCTCTTTTACAAGTTTCTGTGATTTTAATCTGCGTTTCCACTGCAGAAGCTAGCAATAATAAGCCTCCTTCTACAAAGCAAATAGTAGCCATTCCAAATTTTGCATAAAGAAATCCTGCTATCGGTGTCATAATGACCATCGCTGTTGGATATATCATCCCTGATATCGTATAGCCCTTTTGGGCAAATCCTTTTTCAATCAAATTGGGATAAAGACTGGTATACGCAAGATTGTAAATCGTTCCTGTACTACCGGTAACCAGTGAAAACACCATATAAACAGGATAGCTAAAAGGTTGTTTCAATAAATAAAACGCAAAAATCAAATACAATATCCCATCCAGACAATCTAATCCTACAATCACAGGTTTTCGCCGAAAACGATCTAAGTAAGGTGATATAACAACCGGAAGTATCAACGATGGAATCAGAGATACTGCACTGAAAATTCCAGCCAATAAGGTACTTTGACTGTTATCAAACACAACAAAAGACATTGCAAAACTCATTGCCGTTCCACCTATGGCACTGATAATAGTTCCCATGGTTATTATAATGAAATTTTTTGTCCATAACGTATTTTTCATTGTTTTTCTCCTAAATCTTCTGAGTATAAAGTCTTACTTCATCCATTCGATAACAATACGGTTCTACCTCTGTCCTTCGTTCTGTTTTTACCTCAAAAATCATTTCTTCCACGCCATAAATCTCTCCAATATTTTCTTCTTTTAAGAACCATTCTTTTTTTGATGGTCGTGCATAGCACCGAAGCCAGTTATGCTCTTTTTGATTCACAAATCCCTGACTTCGATACCAATGATTTGCAGGCTCATCTTCCTGT
Source organism: Roseburia sp. 499 (assembly GCF_001940225.2). NCBI lineage: Bacteria > Bacillati > Bacillota > Clostridia > Lachnospirales > Lachnospiraceae > Roseburia > Roseburia sp. 499. The sequence continues at coordinate 1,175,326 of NZ_CP135164.1, read as the reverse complement.
GTCCACACCTCACAATAAGAAATTCCCTTTTTATTCAATTGTTCCTTGGCCGTATTCCAAAGTTGTACTGCCACTCCTTCTCTTCGATATTCCGGCAGAACTCCAAGATTCCAGATAACAGCGCCTCTTTCTTCTCCTGCTACACAAAGTTCTCCTGCCTGAGATTCTATTTCAATATCAATAAAACCTACGACTTGCCCGTTTTCTTCTGCTACTAATGAAACAGTATCATTCTTATACTTTTCCTTTTCCTGTAATACATCGTTATAATAAGAACAATCTAAAAAAGAAACCACGCGACATCTCAGCCATTGATTCTCGTCTTTTTCCTCGTATGCCCTAATCTCTATCATCCTACTTCCTCCTAATCCTTCATATTTCTCCTTTATGGTATCATAGTTTTTAGCAATAAAAAAGACAGTGTGTTTGAGAAAATCACTACTCAAATCACCGTCTTAGATGTAATATATTCTATTTCGCAGGAAATTCTTTCATCAAAGAACAAATCTCCTTATACTTACGTTGGTGTTCTAACACTTCTATCAGATATGGCACATGAAACTGCTCATACCCCTTTGGGCGTTGCTCCCTTATCTGTTTCATACATTCACGAAGTATTACTTCATATTCTGTTTCCTCGAGATAATTCTCATGCTCCAATCGATAAGCTACTACCTCATACATTTTCCCATAGATAGGATATTGTTCTATATCTTCCGTAGCATAGCCCTTTTTAAGCATTTCCCTCGCCGTTTGCTTCTCTCCAAGACGCTCCATGCAAATAGCATACTTATGATAATACAAAGCATCTCTTCTGGAACATTCCTTAAAGTATTCCAAAGCCTCCTCTACCTGATTCCACTCCAATAAAGTAAAGGCTATATTGTAAGTAATCGTGGACAAATCCTCTGTTTTCTGCAGTGCTCTTGCCAAACGCTTTGCTATCATGTAGTGCTTCATCATTAATTCTTTTTGCTCCATAGAAGAATAGCAATTTCCAAGCATCATCTGGGCAGATAGCATATTTTCTGCCGTTCCCTCTTCGCAACTGACCTGATAAGCGCGATTCAGAATTTCAACCGCTTTTACATATTCTCCTTTTGCCCAGTAAAAAACTCCTGCAACATTTAAATAAAATCCATTGGGATTTAATTTCAGCAATAATTCCAAACGCTCCTGATTTTCTTCACAGGTACTGTACAGGTATAGTTCATACTGCCTCTGACTCATGCACTCTATATACTCCGCAAGCTCAGTTTCCGTTCCATCCTCATTCTCCGAAAAAAGACGAATAAAAAGCATTACATCCAACATATATTCACTGGCCATATAACGGTTATATTCCTGCTGCAATACTGCTACATCTTCCTGTACTAAGCTTCCCGCATAGAGTTTTTCATAAAGCTCTTCTATCCTTTTTCCTGCCTCTTTTAAAAATCCCCTATCTGTTTCACAGGAAATCCCCAGGCGTTCTAACAAAGCACTTATGATATCCTCTCCAGCTTCTACCTTTCCCTGCTCAATTTTAGACAGATAAGAGACTACACAGATTCCTCTGCATAGTCCCTCCTGTGAATAGTTTCGCTTCAATCTTTCTCTTTTAATAAGTGTTCCGATAAAAGATTTCATTGGCTACCTCTTAATTAAAATATATCAACTCATCTTCCGGCTTTTCCGCAGGCTGGACATCCACTGCATACAACACCGGTCCTTTTCCCTTATATTCCATGGCAAATTCATTATGCATCTCTGCTGTAATAGTAATCCATGATTTATGAGGAATCTCAGATGCTTTATCATACTTACACTTAAATCCTACAAATGCAATATCATCTGCACAGCAGGTCATAGCAAAGCGTCCCGGCACAAACACGCCCTTTTTCAACTTTTCAGGACGATAAACCAATGCCAGAAAACGTACTTTTTTTCCCTCATACTTTCTAGGATCATCCAAGGCATCCATATACCAGATACCATAGTCCATATCCGTAATATCAATAATATCCTTATTCAAATCATAAGGTAGTTCTTCCATCTCTCCGGTATCTACCGTTCCATCTGCACGCTCATAAGCAATTTGCGCCTTTCGGTTAATCACCTTAATAGCACGACGGAATTTTCCCTTTGGTGTATCATCGTCACAACGGTTAATGATAACTACATCTGCCTGAAAAATCTGTTCCATAATCATTGCACGCATATTCGTAAGATACATATCAAAGGTAGTCGCATCTACAGTTGCTAAAGACTGTACAATAATCCAATCCTTCGGTAGATTCATTTCCAATAACGTTGCCATTTCCCATGTTCCATTATATTCAATAAAAACTTGATCCGGCTTATATTGTAGGTCTAATTCCTTTAACTTACTTTCGGTAAATTCTTCTTCCTCTTCAATCATTACCAGCTTGGTATTTGCCTTTGCCAGCTCTGCTTCGTCATATTCTACTTCTCCGTCTTCACAGGCAATCAAAAGAGTCTTAGCCCCTTCTCCGAAATTTTCCTCAATCAGAGTTTCTTTTATCAGGGATGTCTTTCCGCTGTCCATAAAACCGGAAAACAGATATACAGGTATTTCCATTCCTTCACAACCTTCCTTAAATTCCAAACAATGTCTTTAACTTCTCTTCTTCTACATTGGTTCCGATGACACAAAGTCTTCCGGTATAATCCGGTTCTCCGGTACGCAGTTCATATTCTCCGTCTACCATGTCAAAGTAAATCCATGTACCATCTTCGGAAGGAACCATTCCCTTTGCACGAAGAATCACCCCATAATCCTCTGTTTCACAGAAAGCCTTCATTGCATTTTCAATGGTCTCTTTCTTAAATACATGAGGTGTCTCTGTTCCCCAGCTTGTAAATACCTCATCCGCATGATGATGGTGGTGGTCATGGTCGTGGTCATGACATCCGCAAGTACAGTTTTCATCATGCTCATGATGATGGTGGTGGTCATGGTCATGGTCGTGATCATGGTCATGATGGTCATGGTCGTGTCCGCAACAACACTCTTCATCATGGTCGTGATGATGATCATGATGATGTTCTTCCATTAATTCTTCCTCTAAGGATTTCTTTTCCTCGATTACTTTGTAAATCTGTTTTCCATCAATTTCATCCCATGGTGTCGTGATAATTGCTGCTTCCGGATTCTTCTCCTGAACAGCTTTTACTACAACCTCAGTCTGCTCCGGCTTCGCATTCTGTGTACGGCTCAACACTACAACAGTAGCATATTCAATCTGATTATTGAAAAATTCTCCAAATGCCTTCATCTGCTTGGTAGCCTTTAATGTATTTACTACTGTAATACGTCCATTTAACTTCACATCCTGCTCTTCTTCCACATCCTGAACGGATTTCATAACGTCAGACAGTTTTCCGACTCCGGATGGCTCAATTAAAATACGGTCCGGATGAAAACGCTCGATTACTTCTCGCAGATTTTTCCCAAAATCTCCTACTAAGGAGCAACAAATACAACCGGAATTCATTTCACTGATTTCAATACCGGAATCTTTTAAAAATCCACCATCAATTCCAATTTCACCAAATTCATTTTCAATCAGAACTATTTTTTCTCCTTTGAATACATCCTCTAACATCTTTTTGATGAAGGTTGTCTTTCCTGCACCTAAAAAACCTGAAATAATGTCAATTTTTGTCATTTTACTTTCCTCCTATTTTTCTAACCATGCCTTTGTCCACTAAAAATGCGGGACGGTATGATAATTTTGCTTTTCTAAGTCCTTCGGAACCGGTATCTTCTTCCCGGTTCGTATATAAATAATCCTTTGCCACATGTGCTGCAAACTGTTGATTTATCATCGGATATGCTCCCTGAATATCTGCAAATGCTTTTTCAATATGAACCACAAAGGTATCCGGATTCAAGGGTTCTCCTATGGCAAACGCCACAACCCTTCCGTCAGCCCGAATTAATCCCCCGGAAAGTTTTAATTCTTCCAGTAATCGCAAGGCATTTAGAGTTACACACATTTCATCCCTTTTTTCTACATCCCACTCACACTGGTTGATGTTTCTCCACTCCAACGCCATCTTGAAGCACTCTTCTACATTATCTTTAGTAATTGCTTCGTAACTCCAATCCGGATACATTTCCTTGAACTTATTGATATGATTCCGCTTTCCGTGCAGTTTTTTTCCGGAAAGCGTGATGAGTTTCTCCGTTTCATACACATAATCAGCGCTATCCCGGTCATATTCTATTTCAAACATTCCCGGATACCAAAGACATAATAATTCAAACTCCGGTTCCTGCACCAAATGCATATGCATCTCCAGATTCTGCTCCTCGAACCATTGTATCATAATATCCATAGCTTTATGAATCTGCTCCGGCTCACCTGCCGGAAACGTGATACTAGTTCCATCGCACTCCGCAAGACTTCGGAAAATAAGTGTATCTTCTACAATAGCATAATCCACTGGATATTTCCTGCCCCACAAATAAATATTTGGGAAAACAAGTTCACAGCTTCGGTAAGTCTTCTGTTGTAAATAATGTTCCAATAACTCTCTGTCTTCTAACTCAATTTTTTTAAATGGTATCTCCATAAATCTCCTATCCGGCAAACTGCATGGTATAGAGCTTTGCATAAATGCCTTCTTTCTCTAATAACTCTTTATGGGTCCCCGTTTCTTCGATGCCGTTATCTGTCAGCACCAGAATTTTTTCTGCATTTTTAATGGTAGACAAACGATGTGCTATGACAAAAGTCGTACGATTTTTTGCTAATTTTTCCAAAGATTCCTGTACTACCTTTTCACTTTCGTTATCCAATGCAGAAGTTGCTTCATCAAAAATCAGTATTGGCGGATTTTTCAAAAATACACGCGCAATAGACAATCTCTGCTTCTGTCCGCCGGAGAGTTTCACACCTCTCTGCCCAATATCTGTATCATACCCATTTGGCAATGACATTATGAATTCATGGGCATTCGCATTCTTGGCAGCCTCAATGACCTCTTCCCGGGTAGCGTCCGGCTTACCATACCGAATATTATCCATAACCGTTCCTACAAACAAGTACACATCCTGTTGCACGATTCCAATATGGTCTCTCAAACTCTTCAACTTTATGTCGCGAATATCTTTTCCATCAATTTTAATACTTCCGTCTGTCACATCATAAAATCTTGGTATCAGGCTACATAAAGTACTTTTTCCTGCACCGGAAGAACCAACCAGCGCCATATAGGCTCCTGCTTCTACCTCCAGATTGATATGATTCAATACCTTCTCGGTATTTTCTTCGTACTGGAAAGACACGTCTTCAAAACTGATGTTTCCTTTTACTTCCTCTAAATCTATTGCACCTTCTCGATCTTCAATATCCGGCTCAATTTCCATAATCTCTGTAAAACGCTCATAACCGGAATAACCGTTCTGGAACTGCTCAGTAAAGTTAATCAGCTTCTTCACCGGATCTGTGAAGGTATTGATATACAACAGAAATGTTACCAAATCCGTCACATTAACGCTTCCTTTTGTAATCAACATCGCTCCAAATACCAAAACTGCAATGGTAATCATAGTGGTAAATGCTCCTAAGCCGGAATTGTATCCTGCCATATACACATAACTGTTCTTTTTTGCGGCTAAGAATCCATCATTTCCCTGACGGAACTTTTCACGTTCCACATCCTCATTTGCAAAAGATTTTACCACACGAATTCCGGAAAGATTGTCCTCAATCTGGCTGTTAATCTCTGCAATCTTCACACGATTTCGTTTAAATGCCCGCTTCATTCTGCCATTAAAATAAATTGCATACACCAGCATTACCGGAATAAATGCAAAAGCAATCAATGTCAGTTTTACATCTATACTCATCAATATGATAAAGGAACCTACGATTTTAATAATAGAAATCACTAAGTCCTCCGGTCCATGATGTAACAACTCACTAATGTCAAATAAATCATTGGTAATTCTGGACATCAACTGTCCTACCTTCTGGTCATCAAAAAAAGAAAATGACAATTTTTGATAATGCCCGAAAATCTCAGCACGCATATCATATTCAATTTTTGCTCCCATTACATGTCCATAATTTGAAATAAAATAATTGCAAAAACACTCTAGCAATACCAGTCCAAGCATAACCACTCCAAGTATCAGAATCTTATGAAGTGCCGCATTCGCTTCCATTGTAATGACATTACCTGTGATATAGCGCACAATCAATGGTATCACCAGCGTTACTGCTGCACCTAAGATTGCAAAAAACATATCTGCAAGAAATAAGGACATATATGGCTTGTAATAAGTTACTAATTTTCTAAGTTTCTTTCCCATTGCGGTCCCTTTCTGTTTTTTATAAAATTATTTTGTACAATCACCCTAAAACCGAATAAATATTATAGCACACTTTTCATTTTTGTGCTATTCTTTTTATATCTATTCAGATAACTATTCAGCCCCTCGGAATCGAATAAACAGATTCGTCATGCTTGCATGTAAGAAGCGGTTTATCCGATTCTTAAGGTGACTCGAATAGAGTCACCGCTCCACATATGAGCAAAAGGTAAGTTTCGAAGAAACGACAGACAGCTTTGCTGGCTGTTTTTGCGAATATATGTGGCGGGCTGAATAATTACTAATTCAAAACCAAGGAGGTAGCTTATATGACCCCAAAAGAAACATATTACCAAAAACTTGCCGATACTGTAATCAAGAACCTACAAAAGCGCCAAATAGACGGCTACTACTGCCCCACATCCAAAGAGGCAGTAAAACTTGCAAATGATATGGTTGTTTCTAATAGCACCGTATCCTTTGGTGGTTCCATGACTTTATCGGAATGTGGCATGATGGAAACACTTACCAGCCGAAAAGATATTACCCTGTATGACCGTAGCACTGCTAAAACTCCCGAAGAAGCAACAGATATTTATCACAAGTCATTCAATGTTGATTACTATTTTATGAGCAGTAATGCTATCTCCTCCACCGGCGAATTGGTAAATATTGATGGAAACGGCAATCGTGTTGCTGCACTGATTTACGGTCCAAAACAAGTAATTATTCTTGCCGGAATGAATAAAGTAACCCCAGACCTTGCTTCTGCCATGGCTAGAGTAAAAAATGTGGCTGCTGCTCCAAATGCTATTAGGCTTAATCAAAATACACCATGTGCTGCAACCGGTGTCTGTCATGACTGTCAAAGTCCGGACTGTATCTGTGCCAACACAGTCATTACCAGACGCGGACAAATTCCAAACCGTATTAAGGTAATTTTAATTGGAGAGAATTTAGGTTATTAAACTTTATAAAAGCAGGAAGAACCAACTATCACTTTCCGTTGACCTTCCTGCTTTCTATTATTATCCCATATATTTTTCTGACTGTTCTTTCATCAGTTCAGCATCAGAGAAGTAATTAATCTTCATGGCACTTCTTACTTCATCTAATGTCTGTGCTGCTACTTTTTCTGCTTCTTCGCTTCCCTTTTTCAATACTTCATATACATACGGAATATCCTTCTGTAATTCTTTTCTTCGGTTACGAATTGGTTCTAATTCTTCCTGCAATACATTGTTCAAGAACTTCTTCACCTTTACGTCACCTAAACCGCCTCGCTGATAGTGAGCCTTTAACTCATCTAAATTTTCATATTCCGGCAGATAACGCTCGAAATGCTCATCCTTACAAAATGCATCCAGATAAATGAATACAGTATTTCCTTCCAAGGACCCCGGATCTTCCACACGAAGATGATTCGGATCAGTATACATACTCATAACCTTTTTCTTAATATCATCTGCTTCTTCGGACAAATAAATACAGTTTCCAAGAGACTTACTCATCTTTGCCTTTCCATCAATACCAGGAAGACGCAGACATGCTTCATTATCCGGTAATAAAATCTTAGGTTCAACTAAAGTATCTCCATATACAGAATTGAACTTGTGTACAATTTCCTTTGTCTGCTCTATCATTGGCATCTGGTCTTCTCCTACCGGAACGGTAGTTGCCTTAAATGCAGTAATATCGGCTGCCTGACTGATTGGATATGTAAAAAATCCAACCGGTATACTTGCTTCAAAGTTACGCATCTGAATCTCAGACTTAACGGTAGGATTTCTCTGAAGTCTGGACACTGTAACTAAGTTCATATAATAAAAAGATAACTCACACAGCTCCGGTATCTGGGACTGGATGAACAAAGTAGATTTTGCCGGATCTAAGCCACATGCCATATAGTCTAATGCAACCTCTACAATGTTCTGACGCACCTTTTCCGGATTATCTGCATTGTCCGTCAATGCCTGTGCATCTGCTATCATAATAAAAATCTTATCAAATTCTCCTGAATTCTGTAACTCTACTCTTCGTTTCAAAGATCCCACATAATGTCCTACATGAAGTTTTCCGGTAGGTCTGTCTCCGGTCAATATAATTTTGCTCATTTTCTGTCCTCCTATATTTAACCATATTTCCATGGTATAAAAAAGAATTCCGCTTGCGGAATTCGCCGCGCGCGAGCGGTGTCGTTTACGACAAAATTCCTCTCCGCGAGCTGCGCATCCTTAGCGGAGCGCTTTTTATATTCTAGGAAAGTTATTCTCTTTCACACTTTAATGTAACAAGGTCTTCCCTAGAATATAAAAAAACTCCTATCCATACAGGATAAGAGTAAAATGCCACCATGTACATACTATCATATGTCTCCCCGATAACGGCAGGGATTCCGTCAACGCCTACTATAATTCGGGCTGCCCTCCTGAGTCCATTCCATATGATTGGATTATTGCCTCACACCAAACGACAACTCTCTGAAATCCGCTTCATACTTACTACTCTCAGTCATTGGTTTTCACTTTTTATACTATAATATATTGATAGTTTTCTGTCAAGGGCACATTAAATTTCTACCTTGATTCACTTTATGATAGTTCTTCTGCCTGTAGTCTTATAAATGTGATAACTTTGATTTGCATTCTGATAGGAAAGTTTCAGTTTCGAAATCAATTATTATATGCATTCAAAACCAAACTTCACGATTGATATTTCACTGTACTTTCTGCTTTTTTAAAACACTTTTACACTGAAATAAAAGAATAATTACATAATTTCTCTTTGAAACTGCTCAATACTCTCTGCTTTAGCAGCAAGCTTTAGCCATTTTTTCAAGATTTCTTCATCTTCTTCAGAAAAGATTCTTGTCTCTACCTCTACCGGAATATGTCCCAACTCAGACAATATCACAAGGATATCTTCTGCTCTTCTCTCTCTTCTTTCCTTGTTTGCTCTGATATTCGCCCATTCTTCCACTGTCATATATCTCGCCTCCAGTTTCCGCCACTTCTTTAACTCCATTACTTTTCCATGTAAACGAATAATGGATTCGAATGTACTAGTTCCTTTGGTACTTCATTCTCGTTTTTCCCCTTGGTACTCAAAAAAATTTTCTTTGTTCCATCTCCAAGGGCAATATCCCGTTCCAAACATCGTTCCTCGAAAGTGTAACGATATAATTCTTGTCCAAAAGGGTCAAACGTACAGATAAAAATTACATAACTTGGCTTTAAATTATGGTAATCTTCCCCTGGTTTTAACGATGAAACATCCATTTCCGCTTGATAAAAACGACTCCGTTTTGCCAGATTTCCTTCGTTTTCATTCTGAGCTTCTAAATTGTAATTCACCTGCATTTCATCACTGGCATAAATATCTAGCCGAACGCTTTTAAATTCAGAATTTACAAGAATACTATGCTCTGCATGTACTTTTACCTTTGGTATTTTACCCCCTAAAATAATTTCCAATACCAGCTGGCAAGTCTCTTCATCTTCTAATGCTGCTGAAATAAAAATGAATTACTTAAGTCTAACTCCTGAAATGCTTTCTTCATATTCCCTCCAAACTGACCAACAGTCCAGAAGAAACTATCTTGATTTTATTATAAACAGACCAACACTAAATTGCAAGAACAAACCTATAAAGTACAATCATCCGTAGAAGCAAAATAAGTACCACCCACCATAATCACTAATGCCACTACGAACCATACCGTAGGTGCTTCTCTAAACATCACAAAGGAAACAGCTACACCTATAAAAGGTGAAACCGCATAGTAAGCACTGGTTTTTGCTGCTCCTAAATATCTTTGTGCATAAATATAGAAAAAGATACTTAAGCCATATGCAAAAAATCCGAGCACAAGTACTCCTGCAATATAAATCCAATCCGGGAACTTTTCCCCAACTATCAATGCAATTACCAATGAACCTGTCCCAGAACAAAATCCCTTAATAATCACTATCTCAATCGGATTTTTCTGCGACAACATTCTAGTGCAGTTATTTTCAAATCCCCAGCAAATACATGCTAATAATACCAGAACAGAGCCCATAGAAAAAGACAGACTACTAACATCCTCAAAAGACAAAATCAAACTCGCCAAAGTCACTAGCCCAATGGCAATCCACAACCGTTTGGATACCTTCTCATGAAAGATTATCAAAGCAATCACAGACGTTGCTACAATTTCAAAATTATTAAGTAACGAAGCATTGGCGGAGGTAGTCATTGTAAGCCCTGCCATGAGAAATAAGGGTGCTGCAATATCTAATACCACCATTCCAATCGTATAGGGCAGTTCTTTTCTAGTCAAAGACTTTTCGCTTTTCTCTTTATTTCTCTTTTTTTGTACAATTTGAACGATAAATACCCCGATTCCTGCTCCGAGATATAGAAATGCTGCCATCATGGCAGAAGACACATTATTCAACAAAAGCTTCGAAATTGGAGCATTAATAGCATACAACGCCGCCGCTAAAATTGCAAAAAACACTGCTTGTTTTTGTTTCTTTTTCGTTACGATTTCTTCCACTCTTTTATCTCCTTCATAGTATAAAACATAATGTCCATATCCCCCACCGGGGGATATGGACATTATAAACTAAAAAAAAATATAATACAACTATTACTTGCTCTTATCAACACATACTAGCAATTTTTTATAAGTTAAATCAATGAAAAATGCACCAAGTGGCGCTGTAATCAAAATAGCCAGAACTGCTACTGCAAGGACTATGTTTCCACAGCTTAGTCCCATTGCAAGTGGCACACCTCCTATCGCCGCCTGCACAGTGGCTTTTGGGGTATAACTCAACATACAAAATATTTTTTCTGACCGGTTCAATTTTGTTCCTAACAAACATATAAAAACCCCAATCATTCTAAAGACTAAGACTCCAAATATTAAAATAACAGCTGACATTCCTGCTACCGCTACATAATTAAGATTTACGGTAGCACCTACCAGCACAAACAAGAGTATCTCTGCCCCTACCCACAATTTATTAAATTTCAAAGACAAACGCTGTGCCACAATATTTCTATGTTTTTGCATGGCTATCCCAATAAACATAATTGCTATCAGTGCAGAAAATGTGATTGCAAAATTTATACAAGCTTCTATAGTAACCAAAATAAATGATATACTAAGAATAATAAGAACTTTTGCCGTATCTCTAATATGTACCTTTTCAAAAAATTTCGCCAATACAAATCCTACTATGATTCCAACCACGATTCCTAATAAAATGGATATTGGAATATTTACAAAGCTCATAGCAGAAATGTTGTCTCCTTGCGCAAGTCCTGTAAATGCTGTAAATAATACAACAACAAACACATCATCTCCTGATGCCCCTGCCAGAATCAACTGCGGAATCCCCTTTTCTACTCCGTACCCTTCGTCTATAATTTTAATCATCTTAGGAACAATTACTGCCGGAGATACCGCAGCTATTACTGTTCCCATAATCGCCGCTTCAAGAAGAGAAATTCCTAATAGCCTAGGTGCAAGTATAACCATACCCAATATTTCAAAGACTGCCGGAACAAAACACATCATAATAGCAGACCTTCCAACCTTTTTAAGATCATCGATATTCAAAGTAAGCCCAGCTCTTATCAGTATAATTACCAATGCAATTTTTCTTAATTCGGATGAGATATTCAATATAGAACTATCAATACAATTCATCATATACGGTCCCAAAAGAATACCTGTAACTATCATTCCTAGTAAACTTGGAAGTTTCAGTTTCGTACAAAGCCATCCTGCCAACATACCTACAAGCAAAATTAATGAAATACTTAATAACATAATAAATTCCTCCTGTTAATTATATGAAAAAAAGCCGATAATTTCTGCGTAATAATTCGCAGAAGTCATCAGCTTAATAAGCGGTTTTAGTGTTATCACTAAGGGAGAACCTCATTCCCAACAATGATGCTATTATATATCCACAAGATAATTATGTCAATTTATTTTTTGACACGGGTCTTTGACACTTGATTTTTTTACATTTTAATACAAATCCTTTATTTAAGCCATTCTGGGCTTATTTTTTTGTCAAATTTTATGATTTTATACGTGCTCTTTTGTACTCTTTGTGGTATAATATAAGAAAAGACATATCGGAGGATAATTCTTATGTATATATGTATTACTGGCAGCAAAAATAACAAAGATGTTTATATCAAACAATCTTACCGCAAAGATAATGGAAAGACTTCTTCCCGCATCTATAAGAAACTCGGAAAATACAACGATCTTTTAGAACAGTTTTCTGGAGACGAAAAAGAAATGATGGCATGGGCTAAAAAGGAAGCCGAAAAAGAAACAAATCTTTTTAATCAGAGAAAAGAGAAAGTGTCCGTTTCTTTTTCACCTCTTTCACGCATTCCATTGGAGGAAGATAGATTTTTTAATGTCGGATATCTGTTTTTACAGCAGCTCTGTAGCGAATTAAGACTGGATAACATCTGCAGAAACATTCGTACCCGCCATAAATTCAACTATGATTTTCATGCCATCCTTACAGATTTGATTTATGCCAGAATTCTTTCCCCATCCAGTAAACTGAGCAGCTATTCTTACTGCCAATCTCTCCTGGAACCACCAAAATATTCTCTTCAAAATCTGTATCGCGCACTCTCTGTTATTGCACAGGAATCCGATTTCATACAAGAAGAGCTCTACAAGAACTCTAACTTCATACATCCAAGAAATCAACGTATCCTCTATTATGACTGCACGAATTACTACTTTGAAATTGAAGAAGAAGACAGCATCAAAAAGTATGGAAAAAGCAAAGAAAACCGTCCAAACCCGATTGTTACTATGGGCTTGTTTATGGATGCAGATGGCATTCCTTTAGCCTTTGACATTTTTCCTGGAAATCAGAATGAGCAGACAACATTAAAACCATTAGAGAAAAAGATTCTTCAGGATTTTAACTGCAGCGATTTTATCTTTTGTTCCGATGCGGGTCTCGGCAGTGCAGACAACCGACGTTTTAACAGCATTGGAAATCGTTCATACATCATCACACACTCTTTGAAAAAAATGAAAAAAGAGGATCGTGATATTGCCATGAATCCAACACAGTTCCGAAAAACAGGAACAACTTCATTTGTTGATCTTCGCACTTTGGATGAAACAGACGAAGAGGTCTTCAACTCTATCTATTACAAGGAAGTTCCCGTTGTTACAGGAGACATGGATGAGACCCTCATTGTCACCTACTCTCCTAAATATAAGGCATATCAGAGAAAAGTACGTGCCCGTCAGATTGAACGTGCCGAAAAGCTTATTGCCTCTCCGGGTTCAAAGCGAAAAGGAAAAAATCAAAACGACCCTATGCGCTTTGTCAAAAAGACATTAGTCACTACTGATGGCGAGATTGCTGAAAATCAGGTCTATGGGCTTGATGAAGATTTGATTCGAAAAGAAGAGCTATATGATGGCTTCTATGCTGTTATCACAAATCTTGAAGGAGATATCAATGAGATTATAAAGATCAACAAACAACGCTGGGAGATTGAAGAAAACTTCCGTATTATGAAGACGGAATTCGAAGCACGGCCTGTGTACGTTAGAAGAGATGACCGTATCAAGGCTCATTTTATGACATGTTATATCAGCCTGCTTCTCTATCGTCTGCTTGAGAAAAAACTTGAATCAGACTTCACCTGCAGCCAGATATTGGAAACCTTAAGAAATATGAATGTGACACTGTTGTCAAAAGACGGTGGATATATACCATCGTATAAACGCACAAAACTTACCGATGCTTTACACAATGCATTCGGATTTAGGACAGACTTTGAATTCCTCTCAAAAGCTTTCATGCGAACCATCATAAAACAAACAAAACAGATTAAATAGCATAATCAAAAAATAGCACATATCGCTACGAACAAAAAAACAGCCGCAACCCTTGAAAATAGTAGGGTTGTGACTGTCTTATTCTTTTCCAAGTGTCAAAGATGGGATTATATATCCACAAGATAATTATGTCAATTTATTTTTTGACACTGTACTTCCATTTCTTTTCCAACATACTTCGGCAATTGACTTACTTCCCCTTCCTTTTCCATCTGACGTACTTTACTTCTTGACACCTCAAAAATCTCTGCAAGTAATTTATCTGCCCGTACTTTTACTTCATAAGGATTTGAAACTACAACACACTCTCCTGATAAAGACTCTATTTCGTCACCGCAATCTTCTTCTCTACAAATATGATATGTAATCTTGTCTCTTTCAATTTCTGCCCTGTTTCGATTCATCAGCATATGATCTAATCCATATTGAAAGGCAAGTTCCTTGTCATTTGCCAGAAATTTTTTATACGTTTCCTCCGGAATTTCCTCCGGTCTCACACGTTCCATGATAGTAAGATTGTATGTATGCTTACATTTTTCACATTGATAAATCAACCATACGTCAATTCGCCTTCCATTGGCATTCACTCGAAAATTTCCGGTGTTTACATAACTTCGTTTCTCGCCACATCCGGAACAATTCCGGAGAATCCGATAAGACTCTGTTGGCTCTATTCTATATTCACTTTTTCTTAAACAGCTCATTTTGCATCTCCTTTTTCGTTTTTAGAAGTTGCAAAGGCTGTTACTTATACTTTTTTATTTGCAACAGCCTTCGCTATGCAAAATAATAAGGTGTACCCATAACGCTTCCTCCTTAATGTGTTTCTCGATATTTTCGATAATAATAGTAACTTTCACTTTCCATATTCGGCTGCTTATGCCCAATTGGTGTTCTCTTTTCAAACAATTCAAATCCTGCCTTTTCTGCCACCCTACATGATGCAGTATTAGCACAGTCTATTGTCAAAATCATATATGGTAACTCTGACACGGACATACACCAGTCAAACAAGGCAAGTAGCGCCTCTGTTGCATACCCATTCCCCTGATATTCTTCATCTATAAAGTATGCCATTTCCACCTCATTCACCGTGTCTTCCAATCCCATTCCAACACAGCCAATTAACAAGTCGCTATCCGGAAGTGCAATGGCATATCTCTTAGTTTCATATACGTCAGTGGAATCTTTCTGCGTCTGATGCCAATCAATATATCCATCAAAAGATTCCGGTGATGGACTATTTTCAGACCAGTCTTTCATAAAACGTACTACATTCTTCTGCCATACAATTTTAAATAACTGTTCCTCGTCTTTTCGCTCTAAATCACGAATCATAAGTCTTTTTGTTTTTATATTCATATTTTTCACTCCTATTATGCCTTTACCTTTTTCATTTTATCATCTTTACTTTTCTACCACTACCTCAAACTTTTTTAGAAAAAAGTTTGAGCAGATACCCCTAAGCGGATATCTGCTCGTGCTCTCTTTTTCTCTCGCGTATAATACGCTGTATGCTTTTTTCCGACAAAAAATACTTTTCAGCCAGACGCTTTTTGGTACTTCCCTGTTGGTATTCTGCATAAATTTGCTCGTTTCGCTCCAACAGTTCTGCCCTTATTGTGGTTCCTTCGCCCCATGCACGCCTTGTATTTTCCTTTTTCGGAATATAGATATATGTACCATCTACATAATTCTGTATCAATTCAATAATTTCATCCGGCAGAATCTGCTCTGCTCGCTTATAGCCCATATTGTCCTCCTAAAAATAATTTTTTTAGAAAACAATGGCTATCTACAACTTTTAAACTGCATCAGCCATTGCTATGCAGCCATAACATATCTTCTCATATACAAGCCTCCTATCGTATTTTACACTTCTACTATCCAAACGGAAATAGAACCACCTTCCACCCGGAAGGTTCCACATCCGTCTTCACCTATTACAATTTTTTCCGGACATTTTTTCATTTTATCATAAAATGTCTTTCCTGCAAAGTGTTTTCCTACATACATCTGTTTACTGCCGCCCGGTCCATCTGATATTAAAAGTGCCAAACCGGAATTTTCTTTTTCTTCTACTCCTTCTCTCGTAAATCCAACTACATCTGGATGATCATAATAACTATGCTGTGGACCATATGCATAATCTCTGCGCAATTGTAGCAGTGTTTTTAGCTCCGGTACAGGCGGAATATTGTCATGGGGAATTCCATAATAATCTCCATAAAATACACATGGAATTCCTGCCTCCTGTAATAAAATAATTCCATATGCCAACGGTTTGAACCAGTCCATTACAAAAGACTGCAACGCTTGTCCCGGTTGGGTATCATGATTATCCACAAAGGTAACAGCATGCCAGCTATCTGCCTCCGTCAGCGTATTCTGTAACAAACTACGCATATCAAAGTTACCGCCTCCATGAGATGCTTCATAAAACTTAAAGTGCAAAGGCACATCGAACAACTGCATACACTTTCCCGTTTCATTGAGATACTTGATAAGTTTACTATTATCCGGACTCCAGTATTCTCCTACTGCAAAAAAGTCCTTCCCCTTGTATTCTCTCATTTTGCCAAGCCATTGATGAAAAAATTCACAATTAATATGTTTTACCGCATCCAACCGCATTCCATCGACGCCTGTAGTATCCAGATACCATTTGCCCCAACGTTCCAATTCTTCCATGACCTCTGGATTTCCCATATCAAGGTCATCTCCCATTAGGTAGTCGTAATTTCCATTTTCATCATCTACGCCTGATTCCCATGATTTTCCCTTAAATCGGAACAACGCCTTTTCTTTGCGCTCCTCATCCCAATCTGTTCCATCAAAATGCGTCCAGTTCCACTGGAAATCAGAATATTTTCCCCCTCTTCCCGGAAATGTAAACTTTGTCCATACCTCTATCTCTTCCTCACCACTGATATCCTGAAAACGATTTCCCCAGTTTTCCTTTGTAGCAATCACCCGCTCCTGTTCATCAGCTCCCATACGATGATTCAATACTATATCAGCAAGCACTTGTATTCCCTGATTCTGCAATGCCTGTATCGCCTCTATGTATTCATCTTTTGTTCCATATTTTGTAGGAATAGTCCCCTTCTGGTCAAATTCTCCCAAATCATAAGTATCATATACTCCATATCCAACATCATGAATTCCTGCCTGCCCTTTATATGCAGGTGGCAACCATGCAAACGTAATTCCTTGTTCTGCAAGCTCTGCAGCCGCTTCTTTACACCGTTTCCAATGTCCTGTATCTTCCGGAAGATACCATTCAAAATACTGTATTATAGTTTCATTCTTCATCGTTCTTTCATCACTTCTCCAACGTTTTTTCTATCAATTCTTTGATTTTGTCTACTTCAAGTTCATCCATCCATACACCAATCTGTCCAAACACCTGCTGATATTTCTCCGGCATCTGACATTTCTTTATTTCGTCTAAAATTTGAAATACTCTGGAAAAGTCAAAGTCATCTACATATTTCTCTATATTTTCCAGAATCTGAAGAATCATATCTTCCTCCAACATTTCCTCTGTTTCAGACACTTCTTCAATCATATTATAATTCTTAAGTACCTCTCCTATTTTCTTTAACAACGTCCGATATCCCTGGCAAAACAGTTCCATATGCGCATCTATGTAAGAATAGTTTCCTTGCTTACCTGCCATTTCCTGCTCCTTTGCCATATTAGAAAGTCCCACTGCTCCCATATTCATCGCTGTACTTTTCATAGAATGTACTTTCGTGGTGTAATCCGCATAGTTCTTCTGTTTTTGCAGATTTTGAAGTTCTTCTAGCTGTTTTTCTCCATAATCCCAGGCAATCTTAAGCACCTTAAGATAATCGTCTAATTCTCCACCACAATTTTCAATTCCCTTTTGAATATCTACTTCCGAAAGAATACTTCTCAAATAATTTATTTCTTTTTCTTCCTTCTGTTCCCTGTCCTTTCCCACTTCTTTTGGTTGTTGCATCGTTATTTTTTCTTTTGGTAAAAATTTCACAAATAAACGTTCCATCTGTTTCAAATTTATCGGTTTTCCCAGATATTCGTCAAATCCCTGTTTCATCAGTTCTTTTCGCGCCCCGCTAATAGCATCTGCAGTAAGTACGATAATCTTACCTTCTCCTCCCTTTGCATAATGAGGACTTATGCTACGAATTTCCTCCATTGCCTCTACGCCGTCCATCTCCGGCATCATTTGATCCATAAAAACAAACTGATACTGCTTATTCTTACACAGTTCTACTGCCTCCATTCCACTTGATGCCGTATCTACGGTTAAACCATAGGACTTCATGATTCCGTCCGCAACCCGTAGATTCACAAAATTATCATCTACTACAAGAACCTGCACATCCGATATTTGCATGATTCCCAGAGTACTTCCATTCTGTTTTTCTTCTTCATGGGAATAATCATTATCCATTGGTGATGCATCTACAATTTCCTGTTCTAAAATAACGGTAAATACTGAACCTTTCCCGTATGTACTGGATACTTTAATCTCTCCCCCCATCAACTGTACATAGCCATTTGCGATGGCAAGTCCAAGTCCGGAACCTTCTATCCCATAATGCACTTTTCTATCCAGTTGTTCAAAACTCTTAAACAAATGCTCCTGTTCCTCCGGACGTATTCCCACACCGGTATCAGAAACTTTAAATTCCAGTTTTACCTTTTTATCTGTTTTTTCTAACACGGATACCTCAAAGGAAACACTTCCTTCTTTTGTATACTTTACCGCATTATTCAAAATATTGATTAATACACCACGAATCCTTATTTTATCGCCATACAAACGGTTTGGTATTTCCGGGTCTGCTTTCATCTGAAATGCCAGTCCTTTTGCCTGAGCCTGTGTGGCAATAATCAGTGAAACATCCTTCAATAACCCGGAAGTATGATATTTTCCAAGTACCAATTCCATTTTTCCAGACTCTATTTTAGAAATATCCAAAATATCATTGATAATAGCCAGAAGATTGTGTGAAGACCATTTTATATCCTCCACATGTGCTCTCACTTCAGGGCTGATATCCATTTTTAATACTAGTTCTGAAAATCCAATAATGGCATTCATCGGAGTCCGTATCTCATGAGACATATTTGCAAGAAACGTACTTTTCGCCTGATTAGCATATTCCGCTTCTTTTCTTGCTTCCTCCAAGCCCTGTATGTACTTCATACGTTCCGACAAATCTGTTACAAAAATGATATAACCAATCATATCTCCATAATCATCATAAATCTTATTTATGGTAAGACTACAATATAACTGGTTATTATGACATACCGTATCTACATCCTTACTTTTTCCTTCAAATTCGAATACTTCATCATTCTTGAGTTCAAATAAGTTAGACATCCGCACCTTTGGCATATTCTCCCTATCCACCTCAAAAAGAGTACACGCCGCATCATTCAAAATCTGAATCTGCCTGTTAGAATCATACACTAAAATAGGCATTGTCATAGAATAATATATAAATTCTGACATATTCGTTACTGTAATTCTGGAACGATTCACAAAATCCACTGCCCAGTATATAATGACCATACCTGCAAATTGTCCAATGGTGCTGCCTGGAATCGCAAATATCCCAACCAATGGAAAAATAGTATCCAATAGCATTCCTAAAATAATAACAATTTCTGCTATAAAAAGCCGGATTCCCAATACTCTTAGCCGTTTTTCCTTGGCACATCTTATCATATAGATGATGACCACTAAAAGATTCAAAGCAACAATCACAGTATATCCTGTATAGATATTATTCCAAATTCCTGCCTTAAAACAATAAGACATTCCTTGTTTTTCCAGTTTATAAATAATCTGGTCTCTTTGCATGATAAAAAAATAGATAATGATTCCTAAAAAAGAAAAGCCTTCCATAAAAATACAAACAGACTTTTTTATTCGTGATAAATGACATACCAATATCTGCGCAGTTATCAAATAGGCAAACATGCCTATCATCCCCACAGCCCTCCAGCGATGTGCCATCTCCGAATCAGTCTGTAGTATCAATCTCCAAAACCCCAAACTCCAAACTGCACTGGAAACACAAAATATAGACTGTACGCGATTTTCCAAATACTTACATCCATTGTGATATATGTTACGAACAGCCAAATAAAATGCCATAACACAACTAGCAAATAATGTGTATGCAAAAAAATATTTCATTATCCATTGCCCCCTTACTATTTTAGAGCATTTTCGATAGTTTCTATTAAAACCTCCTTACTCACCGGCTTTGCAAGACATGCTGCCGGATTGCACGGAAAGCATTGTTTTAAAACCTCAATATCCATAACACCTGATAAAATAATAACCGGAATCTGTGCCCCTTCCGGGTCTCGTTGAATCATATTCATTACATTCGCCCCATTATAAAGAGGCATCTGATAATCTAACAAAATCAAATCCGGGGTATGCTTTATCAAATAATCCAGAGCCAACTTAGCCGAATTTATCATAATCACATTATAATTATCACGAAGATAGCTATCAATTATTTTTAAATATGACATATCATCATCTATTGCCAATATCGTCTTCTGATTTTCTTTACTGCTCTTTTTTTCAAAAACTTCCGTCACCTTTCGACTCAAACTTTCCTTATCGACAGGTTTTACCAGATAACCATCCACACCCATGACAACAGAATTCATCACCGTATACTTATCTCTTTTTCCGGTTACCAATACCACCGGAACATTAATACACTCCTTGAGATTTCGGAACTGTTCTAATGTTTTAAATCCATTCATACCTGGCATATCCACATCCAGAAGAATAACATCCATGTGATGTTGTTGTACAAATTCTATCGCCTGTCTTCCCCCTGTTACTGTAAATACCTCTGCCATATCTTCCAGATATAAACTCATAGTCTCTAATGCCTGTATGTCATCATCCACTATCAATACATTTGGCCGTACATTTTCCATATTTTTTCCTCTTTGTCATACTTTATCTTGCATTGTTTGTAAATATACATAAAAATTATATCATATTCACTGGGATGTTTGCAAAACTTTTTTCCTTCTTATGCAAAGAACCTGATACAAAAAATCGGATTTTCATATGAACCCACACTTCTAATTCTTCTAAACAGCAGCAACAAGAATGTTCGATAAGGGTATGCCAAAAGAACTCGGACAGATACACATTTAAGAACGTGTTTCTCTGTCCTCAGACATCTTTCTAGCATACCCATTCATTCTTTTATGCTGCTGTAAGAAGAACACAAAGTGTTCCACATATGAAAATCCGATTTTTTGTATTCAGGCTCTAGTGCATGAATGGAAAAACTGAGTTCAGAATTAGGGAAATTATTTCACAAATTTTCCTAAAAACTCTGCATACACTGCTGATATTTCTGTTTTGCTTCTTCTACTTTCTGGTTATCAGCAGTCGGAGTCGGATAGAATCCCCGGTCATGCATCATATTGAATACTTCCTGCTGAATATCATGTTCCTTTTCCAGACAGTCTAAAATAGCATTTCGCACACTTTCATGGACACACTCATTGGAAAAGGTATTGTAATTATTGGTTGCTGCTTTTTCTGCTGTCAACGCATCCGCTAACACTTCTTTTTCTGAATATAATGGCTGCTGCATTTTTCTTCCTCCTAACCTAATTGAGAGTACAGGGAACGAAAATGTTCCTTGTGTTCATTTGAAATCTCGGTAAACTTTGATTTTACTTCCGCATCACTGCTATGCTCTGCCAACATCTGAAACTTCTTAATCAAAAGTTCTTCCTCGGAAAGCAAATCATTTAATGCGGACAATTCCTTGTCTGATAACTGATTCATGGGAAATCTCCTTTCATCTCTTCCATTATTTTTCTCACACAAGATAAATTTCCCTGTTCCCGCATAAAATATTCTGGTATACTAAATTTATAATTAAAATAAACAAAAAAGGAGGGCTATTTTATGCCATTTATTGATTCTAAAGTAAGTGTAAGTATTTCTCCTGAACAGGAGGCAGAACTGGTGAAACGTCTGGGCCAGGCAATTTCTATCATTCCGGGAAAAAGTGAAAGCTGGCTTATGACTGGTTTTGAACAGAATTATCATCTTTATTTCCGTGGTGAAAACGATACACCGACTGCTTTTATAGAAGTAAAAGTATTTGGTAGTGAAAATAAATCTGCATTTTCCGAATTAACCGCTGAGATTTGCAAGATTTTTAAAGACGTTTTAAATATTCCGGCTGACCATGTATATATCAAATACGAAGCCGTAACAAACTGGGGATGGAACGGGGGAAACTTTTAGTTTCCCCATTTTTTTGCTAATTTCCTTCTTACAATAATAAAACATATCACATGTGCCAAAAAAGTAATCGTCCAACTTACCGGATAAGTCATATACAAAGATGTTGTGGTATGGAATGGCTCTTGTTGGAAAAATGTAAAAATCCATAATAGTCTCAATCCACACGCCCCTACTAAGGATACCAGCATCGGCATAACGGAATATCCGAGTCCTCTTAAAGAACCAACCATAACATCCATCATTCCACATAACGCATATGTTCTTGAAATCACTTCTAACCGTTTCATTCCCGCATCCATTACTACTCGACTGGAGGTATACATACTTAGAAGCGGATATCCAAAGAATACAGCAAGATTTCCCATAACAAGTCCAACCACTATAACGCACATTTCAGCTCTATATAATATTTTATTCACTCGTTCATACTTTGCCGCTCCGATATTCTGGCTGGTAAAGGATATTGCAGCCTGATGAAATGCATTCATGGAAACATATACAAATCCTTCAATATTTGCAGCCGCTGAATTCCCTGCAACCACAACAGCTCCAAAAGAATTTACGGATGTCTGAATAATTACATTGGATATGGAAAACAACATTCCCTGAAAACTTGCCGGTAAACCAATCTGTAAAATTTTAAAAAACTTCTGCGGATAAATCCGTAAACTTTTCCATTCTAACCGAATACTTCCCTGACTTTTTCTCATACATCTTACCACCAGAAAAGCCGAGATACATTCTGATATTACAGTTGCTAATCCTACTCCTGCAACTGACATTTTAAAAACAATCACAAAAATAAGATTTAGCACTACATTGATCATTCCTGCAAAAGACAGATAGTATAGCGGTCGCTTGGTGTCACCTACTGCGCGGAGAATAGCACTACCGAAATTATAAAGCATCGTAGCTGTCATTCCTATGAAATAAATTCTAAGATAGACCGTTGCCAGAGGTAAAACATCCTCCGGTGTCTCCATCCAGATTAGAATCTGTTTTGCTCCAATACACCCCACTGCAGTCAAAAATATTCCGCTATATATACTAAGCATCATCGCTGTATGTATTGTCTCTTTTAATTCCTTTTCCTGCTTTGCTCCATAGAAACGTGCCACTAAAACATTCGCGCCAATAGAAAATCCAAGAAAAAAGTTTGTCAATAAATTGATTAACGCTGTATTTGACCCTACTGCTGCAAGAGCATTATCTCCGGCAAAGTTTCCGACCACAATAATGTCTGCTGCGTTAAACAACAGTTGCAGTATACTGGAACACATAAGCGGTAATGTAAATAGCAGCATTTTCTTTAAAATGGAACCACTGCACATATCCATTTCATATTTGTTGATTCTTTTTTCTTTTGTCCTTAACATTGTTACTTCTCCCTCCGACCACGCCTTTTCCTAACTACCAATATCGCAAGGAAAATACATACTACATTACATACTATTGTCGGTACTAAATCATTTGCTGCCATTGTCTGAGAAAACATATTTAATAGGCAGTGATACAACACACATAACCACAAACTTTGCCCCACTCTATATATTGCACCTAAAATGAAACAACTTCCTAATAATCCAATTAAAAATGTATCATGCTGAATCCCTGAAATTGTATTTGTGATATAAAAATACATATAATGCCAAATTCCCCAAGACAAAAAGGTTATAATAGATGCAATTTCAAATGGAAGGCTTTTTTCTACCAATGGTTGAAAGGTATATCTCCATCCTACCTCTTCTATTCCCCCAAACACAACCGCCTGAACAAAAAGCATTGGAAACGTATACCACATTACTCCATCAACTATTTTTCCTGTAACAATTTGCACTCCGAATAGTATCATCAAAAATAACGCTATCATACCATACAGCCTCATTGGCTGCTTCATTCCAAAATAGTCTTTTAGAATGTCTATATATTTACCTACTTGTCCCGATTTTTTAACTACAATAATTCCCCATATTGCGGAAGATGTTCCACCCAGAAGTAAAAATAAAAAATTGAAAACTACCGGATATTGTATATGGCTTTTTTCTAAAAGAAATTTTATAATACACACCAGTCCCATTTGTAATATGGTTCCACACCAATAAACTATGCTCCATTTCATATTATTTTTCAGACTATTCATTCTCTTAATTGCGCTCCTCTATTCTTCATCGTATAATTTTTTCACATAATCCAACAATCTCTCAAACTCCTTCATTGCTTCCACCGGATTTTTTTGAATTTTTTCATTATTTGCAAATGCAAATCCTTCTGCCATATAGAGCAATACATGAATAATCTCATCCTT
Source organism: Roseburia sp. 499 (assembly GCF_001940225.2). Taxonomy (NCBI): domain Bacteria; kingdom Bacillati; phylum Bacillota; class Clostridia; order Lachnospirales; family Lachnospiraceae; genus Roseburia; species Roseburia sp. 499. Next base: position 1,150,494 of record NZ_CP135164.1, on the reverse strand, counting down.
GTCTTGCCTTTTCCCCATATGTTTTGCACATTGCATAAGTTGGCTGATAGGCGCTGTCATATATTGATTCATAATATCATGCAGTTCCTTTTGCAAAGTTTCATCTGTCTCATAATAAGAACGGTTCATAAATTGAAACAGAAACGGATTCTCCTTCAATAACTCCCATTTCTTTTGCATATGCTCTTTTAACACTTCAAAGAGTTCTCTCTCTTCTACATTGTTTTTCTCCGGTAAAGTTTCCTTCACTTGAGCAAGTGCTCTCTCATACAGATATAAATAAAATTCCTTCTTATTTACAAAATAGTGAAACAACAATGATTTTGATATTCCGGCTTCTTCTGCAACCATAGACATAGACGTCTTTGCATAAGTATTTTGCGCAAACCCCTTATATCCCGCATTTAATATCTGTTCCTGTCGTTTTTCATCCAATAAGAAGAATCTCTCATTCATCCCAATCACCCTTTGCTATGTTACCATCTTTCATCCACATTCTCAACATTTTTGTGTGTTTTTCCGGATTGCCTATGGATAATTCCCCATGGTCATATCCCTCCAACACAATACACTGACAATCTATAATCTGCTGTCTTAGCAATTCTGTATTCTTTTTACATAATTTTGCTTCTTTACTTCCATATACAATTAATGTTTTGGCTGTAATGCTCCTCTTTCCCTGTGGCACGCTGTAATTTGCGGCAGTCAAAAGAACATGCTGCATGGATTCTTTGGTCATATTTGATAAAACATATTTCATATCGTCAGAAATATAATCCTTTTGATATGAGCCATCCATGATTCCTTTCACACTTGCTGCTTTTCGTAGCATTTTTTCTCCAAATACTGAAAAAATATGGGTCATAACTGTTCCATAATGATAGGACTTTAACGACTCGATAAATGCATATTCTGCAAAATCAGGTCGCATTCTCAAAACTTCCTCTGCAACATACGCTCCTAAGGATGCTCCTGCAATTAAATGTATCTTCCGGATTTCGTGATTTTCAAACCATTCCACCAATTCTTTTGCCTCTTGCATCGGATTATCATATTCTCTGTCTTCTCCTATTACATGTCCGTTCAGCGTGGGCACATAAAGATGGTATTCCTCTGACAACATTTCAATTTGCGCAGTCCACATCTTATAACTAGCTCCTGCACCGTGAATAAGCAACATCTTTTTTTCATTATTACATCCAAACTCTTTCATTTTCATATCTTTTTTCTCCTTTATGTACGAAACGGTCAACAACTACATTTACACTATATAGCCGTTGACCGTTTTTGAGAAGACCCTATTTCGTTTATATCATTGTTACAAGCTTTTCTTCAAATTCCGCCTCCGATACAGGTTTGGAATAAAAATATCCCTGCGCCACATAAGCTCCGATTTCTTTCATCAAAGCAACATCTTTCTCTGTTTCTACTCCCTCACATACTACCTGCGCTTCTAATTCTTCCGTTAACTTCACGATACCACGCATAATTTTCACCTGACGTTCACGATTTTCCTGATTCAGTAAGAACGAACGATCCAACTTAATAACCGAAGCAGGAATCTGTTCAAAAACACCAAGAGAAGAATATCCTGCACCAAAATCATCAATCGACAAACGAATTTCTTTTTCTTTTAGTATATCCAAAGTCTTTTTTACCCTACGCTGCTGCAATTCTTCTACAATAAGTGTCTCTGTAATTTCCATCTCAATCAAGTCTTTGGAAATCTGATAACGTTCCAAAATTTCCACAAAATGCTCCGGGAATCCTGGTTTAATAAAGTGCATTCTTGAGAAGTTACAAGAAACCGTAACTACAGGTAGTCCTGCATCCAAACGTCTACGAAGCATTTTACAGACCGACTCAAATACAAAAAAATCAATCTCTGTAATCTTTCCTGTCTGTTCATAATATGGTACAAAAAATCCCGGCGCTTTTACTGCTCCACCCTCGGTCGGATCAAGAAAACGTACCAGTGCCTCGGCACCCACGATTTTCCCGTTACGAATATCTACCTTTGGCTGATAATATACCGCAAAATCCTTGTTCACATCTACAGACTCCAACAATTTTTCACGTTCATGACGTTCCTTGATTAAACTTTCCAGTCCATCATCGTATATTTTTACTTCATCCCCCTTATTCTTTCCGGTAAATTCCAGTGCCTGATTTGCATAATTGATTGCTACATGCAAGTCACTGTCATCCTCCGGAATGTAGTAAATTCCCATCTGCAACAGCATATGATTATCTGTATCACTCAAAATCGATTTTTCAATCTCATCCCTGATTTCCTGAATTCGCTCCATGAACGCTTCTCTGTCTGAATAATTTAAAAGCATTACAAAATGGTCGCCCTGATCTCTTGCGCAAATTTCTGCTTTAGAGTCCACATTTTTTATCAGAATGCTAGCTATTCTTTTCAGCATATGCTCTCCTGCGCTCCATCCATAAATGGTGTTATAACGACGAAATTGCGCCAAATTCACATATACTACAGCATACTGTACCTTATGCTCCGGCAATAATTTATGTTCCCCCCAGAAAATCAAATAGTTCAAATTCCAGATATTCATTTTAGTATCCTTATACATAAGCTTCTGGATTTTTTTACTATCCTTAATCATGTGCACAGCTACAAAAATAATGAAAAGAATGATTACAATTAAAATACTAATAATCCAAAGACTGTTATTTCGCACAAATTCAATAATGCTTATCAAAGGATAAGTATTTTCCTTTAGCATATAGGCATTGACTCTTTTCGAATCAATTTCCATGATTGTTTTTTCAAGAATTCCAAAAAGCATTTCATCGTCTTCTCTTATTGCCATGGAAATGACATATTCGCTGCTAAATACATTTTTAATCGCTAAATTTTCATAACGAATTTTTGTTCTCATCAAATACTCTGCAAGATATCCATCACAAAGTACTGCATCTACTTTCCCTTCTTTTAACGCATCAATACATTCCTGCTGCGTATCATAAGTAACAACTTTTGCTTGCTCTATTTCTACTGCTGTTCCAACCTTATCTTGTAAAAAAGAAACTGTCGCCATTGTTTCTATTTCATTAATGCTCTGATTTTTTGCCGTCACCAAAACCAATGGAACATCTGCATAATCACATACCGTTGTCAACTGTTCTGCATCTAATACCGCTTCTGAATCTGCACAATATGCCAAAATATCAATCTCACCATTTTGAAGCGAATCCTGTGCTGCTTTCCGATTTTCCATTTTACGATATTCCAGTTCTAACCCTGTAACACGAATGCTGCTTTCCAGCAGTTCTCTGGTAAGTCCCTTAAATTCCCCATCTTGCTCATAGGAAAATGGATAAAATCCATCAAGATACCCTACTACAACCTTTTTTGTTCCCGCAATATACGCACTTTCCTCCGTTGTAAGCAATGCAGTTTTATCAAATTTGTTATAATAAAATTCATTCATCAATTCCGTTTCCAGTTCCGGATGATTCATCTTTAAATCAGCAGTTGCCTGATTCAATTCACGCATTACATCATCATTTCCCTGATATGTAATATAATAAAATGGCCTTGGTGCAAAACGTCCAATCAGACGTTGTCCCTCTTTCACTTCCGTGAAAGTGTGAACCAATGCATCAATTTCTCCTTCCGAAAGTGCATTCTGTAAATCTGATGTCGATGCATACTCTATGATATTTGGATTTTCAATTCCATTATCAAGAAGGTATTGCAAAAATTCGCCCTTTCGGACATAATTTTCCACCATACCAAATGTGATATTCTGCATCGCCGTAAAATCTTCATAAGCGATGGTACTTTCCGGATTCGTAGCAATTACTCCAAAAGTATACCCACTGGACAGGTCTGCATACTGATAGACTTCTGCCCTTTCAACAGAATATTGCGCTGAACCAACCAAATCTACCTGCTTATTACTGAGTAACTGCAATGCTTCTTCCCAGCTATCACACTTTACATACTCGATTTCCCAATCTGTATACTCACACAACGCATTTAGGTATTCTACATCCATACCACCATAACTTCCATCTGCGTTCGTAATATGGTATCCATCCATAGGAAAAAAAGCGACCTTTACCAGCCGTTTTTCCGCTGCATAAATGTCGCTTCCAAAAAAAGTACAAAATAAACCCAGCATCCACGCAAAGATGCCACCCAACAGTATCATTCTTTTTCTTACAGATTTTATCTTAGTGTAAATAAAATCACATCCCATCCGCCCAATAGCATTATTTTTCCTTCTTATGCCTCGTTCTTCATGCACCACCTTTGTTCATATTATACGCTTCTTTATATGCAAAGTCCACTATTCCTCTCACTGGATTTCATAAAAAAAGTGTGATACACTAAAAAAGGAGGGACAAAATGATTTATATTAGTGACATTCTACCCAAAAATGATTTAGAGGCTCTATCAAACGAAGCAAACACCGGTATAGAGACCATTGAATTTTCAATTTCTGATAATTTGGATAAGCTAAGTGAAAAAATCAAAAATTTCAAGTTACACCTGGATTCCATGAATGTATCTGAATTGTCATTTCATGGACCTTTTTTAGATTTAAATCCAGTTGCCTATGATTCTCAAATCAAAAGGGTGACAGAATATAGATTTGCTCAATCCTATGATGCTGCCGTTCGTCTCGGAGCAAAAAAAATTGTTTTCCACACATGTTTTATTCCATCTGTCTATTTTATCGATGGATGGGCAGAACGAATGGCTGATTTCTGGAATCCGTTCATGGAAAAGCGAAAAGAAATACAAGTTCTACTGGAAAATGTCTATGACCCAAATCCCCAACCAATTCTGAATGTAAAGGAACTGGTAGAAGCTCAAAATTTTATGTTATGCCTTGACATTGGACACGCTAACTGCTATTCCCCTCTTCCTTTATCCGATTGGATTCACTGCCTTGGTGCAAATATTGGTCATGTTCATGTTCATGACAACGATGGTCGGAAAGACACCCATCTCGGATTAGGTATGGGGAATATTTCAGTCGAAAAAACGCTAACTCAGTTACATGAAGTCTCTCCCAATGCTACCTATACCATTGAATGTGCACAACTTACAGACGTTATTTCCACCTATCAGCTTCTTCGAACTTTTTAATTTCAACAACATTATAAAAAAGAATTCCGCTTGCGGAATTCGCCGCGCGCGAGCGGTGTCGTTTACGACAAAATTCCTCTCCGCGAGCTGCGCATCCTTAGCGGAGCGCTTTTTATATTCTAGGAAAGTTATTTACTTTCGCCTTTAATGTAACAAAGTCTTTCCTGGAATATAAAGATAGAACCACTGCAGACATTACATCTGTAGTGGTTCTTTTTTATCCTCTGCTTATTTTATCTTTTTCTTCTTTTTTTCATATTATACCGGCAATACTGCGCAACAATCAGACTGACAGCCAGTATGGTGCCATACAAAGCGATATTATTTTCATCACCTGTCTTAGGATTATTTTGAACATTTGCTTCCATCTGATTATTCTCAGTTTTATTTGCTTCAGCATTATTAAGTGCTGAATTAACTTTATCAGAATTATTTACATTGGAATTATCAGGTTCTGAAATATTCACATTCGTCTCATTGGTTGCTACTTTAATGGTAACATCACTCATATCATAAAGACCGTTCTGACCATTCACAAATCGTTCATAAGCCACAAGTGCATAGTAGCCCTGTTCCGTTGCCATACCATCTACTTCACCGTCAGCCACATGCTTAAAACCGCCACCATCTACTGCGTATGCCATTAACGCATCCAATACGGAATTTCCGTTTTTCACAAATCTGGCATCCGTATCCGGATTGATTCCAAGCGCGGTTAATGCCACTACAACTTGTGCCATGGATTCACTTGTAACTGTACCCATGGTTGCATAAGCACCACTCTCTTCCTGCATATCAGAAAGCGCTATTAAAGCTCGGTCTACTGCTATTTTTACTTCTTCATTTGTTTTATAATATGGTGCCAATGCTTGAAGTGCCATACCAGTCATATCAGAGTCAGAAACATCACCACTGAGAGCCCAGCCACCATCATCTAACTGTGCATCCAAAATATAGTCAATAAGTTTACTGCGAGTTACTTGCCCTGTTACTTCTCTTCTATAAGAATTCAATGTCTGAAGTGCCATATGAGATACATTCTCAACAACACTCTCTCCCTGGACTTCATAATTATGAGAATCCAATGCAATCAATGCCCAAATCGGTCCGTTGATACCTTGTTTTGTAACATAGTCCATATCTGTTAAACCTGTGAGAAGATTATAACCACCAACCTCTCTAGGATCATAACCTGCAGATGTTAGTGCCAGAATGATACGCGAATTATCAGTAGACTTTGCTCTGTGAAGCTGACCCTTATCGTTAATATTTTCTTTTACATAATTTACAACATTATCATAATAACCGTCCGGAACTGCTCTTCCACTTCTGGTCAGTCCCAGAACCAGCCATTCTCCACCAATACTTCCTACTGTCGGAGTTGTATTTTGAGCCAGTTTTTCCAAATAGTCACCTGTCTCCTTGCAAACCTTTACCGCAACTTCATCTGCGGTCGCACTGACATCTACCGGAGGGATATCTGTTGCAGTAGAGTTACTCTCTTTTGTGTAATCATCTGTATAATGAAATACTATTACATCTCCATTCTGCAAATACTGCTGACTAATACCAAGGTCGCTATGCACACCATTTAGGTTATACATCCAACCTGAATTGGCACCGTTTGTAAACTCTGCCAAGGTTACACCATTTCTTGTAATAGATTCTACATAATTTCCGGATGGATTAGAGCATGTCATGTTATTTTCCACTAAAACCATTTCTAATACATCCTTTACTGTAGCATTCGTATCTACTGTATACTCTTTTGCACTAACCCATGTTGTCAAATTTCCGGCTGCAAGCGTATGAATTTCACCATCTGCCTCACTGTCATGCACATCATCTCCAAGCAGAGAGAAGGTTACACTAATTGTTCCGGCAGGCTTTAACACTGTAACTACAATCTCAGCAGTTGCAGCACCATAAGTGATTGTAAGTGTCTGTTCTCCGTGTTTATGGTTATCAAATCCTGTGACAGTTACATCATCCAGTGTAGGATTGGTAACTTTTCCATCGCTCCATGTAGCTTTAAAAATGACACCTGTCAAATCAAGTTCATCGCCGATTGTATAATCTTTCTTGTATTCACCTGATATCTCCAACTTATACGCAATAGCATCATTAGAGAGTGTTGGGTATTCCTCGCTCTGAACCCAATTGTGCAAACTAGACTCTGAAGCATTCAGCAAATCTGTAACAGTTCCATCTGCAAACTGTTCTGCAGTCATTGGCGTGCCAAGATTTGTAGCATCTACCCCCAGCGGATTATCTGTACGATTATGATTCGTCTTAGATACTCCAGACGGAAGTTCTTGTTCTGCCAGATTCTTACTTGTGTCAAAATAAGTTGCACCACTTGCATTTTCATGTTCTGCACAATTTGTATCTACATAAGATACCGCACCAAACCACTTTGCATCATTGCCTTCAGGATAATAATTACTCTCGATTACATGCTTTCCATTTAAAGACTTCATGTAACCAACAATATTTCCGGTAACTCCACCATCAGCTGTCGCTGTAAGCGTACCTGCAAAATAATTGTTTCGGATATATGCATTGCCCCAATTTTGAGTAACGCCTTCCTCGCCGCCAAGAATACCTCCTACTCTGTCAGCACCTGTAATAGTTGCTGTTGAAAAACAGTTTTCAATGGTTGCACAAGGGCTATTTGGCGCACTGTCCACACCCCACATGGAGCCGGAATATCCACCGCCGGCAATACCTCCAACGAATTTACCTGTTGCAATGATTTCACCCGTAAAGGAGCAGTTTCGAATAGCATATGGTCCCATAGTCTGACCCTTGCCACCTACAATACCGCCTACATAATCTTTTCCATATACCGTTGCTGCACTGTGGCAACCACTGATTGTACCGTTAAAATCTCCTGCAAAAGAACCAATTCTGCTTACACCTGCAGGTGCATCCTTTTCCACATTATAACCAATCCTTACGCCTGCCTCTGCTGTACAGTTCGTAATTGTTACTGTATTTACCCCGGATGCATATCCACCAATAAATCCACTGTTTTTAATGGTTGTACCAGACTTAATTGTTACATTATCAATATTAATGGTAGCAGGACAACCGGTACTATAATTGCCATCCATGCCATAATCTACTACATAGTTTGCAACCAATCCGTAACCATTGATATACTCACCATAAATGTTCAAATTCTTTACTGTGGCTTCACGAACATACTTAAACAAAGGTACACTGCCTTTTGCAAAAGTAATGGTATGACCATCGCCATCTATTGTTCCTGAAAAAGGTAATAAATTCTTTCCATTACCGGAAGTAGAACCTCCACCTATACCATTCCATGTATCCGGCAGAGTAATATCTGCTGTTACTTTAAAATATTTATCTGTAAATGGAATTCCATCTGTTGCCACAAAACTACTTATCTGTACAAAATCCTCTGCATCCTCTAACAGATACGGATCCTCCTGTGTTCCGGAACCATTCCATGTACCGGCAATAATATCATCTGCCGACTTAAAGTTAATGGCAACAATATCTGTTATGGTACTGTTAGAAAACTTCTGCATTGTATTTGTAATACGACAGAAATAATACACTGTACCCGCTTTATCCGAAGTTGGTGGAGTAAATGTACGGTTCGTAGCACCCTCTACCGGTATAGCACCATTTTCACTCTTTTCAGTGTTAGAATACCATTGATAAGAAAGTGTTCCTCCATCCGGACTACTTACATAAAAGCTCAATTGATTTGGTGTCTGACCGGTCAGGTATTCTTTATCCACGGTAGGCTGCTGGCTTACCACAGGAATTGCAGCCTCAGTAGCTTTTACATAAACATAAACCGCATCTGAATTAGCAGTATATGTTTTTCCCTTGAATTTATTTGTTACCCGGCAATAATACCAATACCCTTCAGGAGTCGCTTTTGCTGTATCAGGTGTCAGAGTCGCTTCGGTACCATATGTGGAATATTTGTTTTTGACATACCAGCTATAGGTAATCTCTCCTTCTGCTTTAGTCGTATATGTAACAGTAAGCGGTGTTGCTGTATCCCCCATATTGTATACATAACCAACGGTATCTTTATAGGAATAACCATCATCCGTTGGTAACGTGCCACCTGTAGTTGTGAGTGTTACAACCGGTGTTGGATCCGGATCTACCACTACATCAACAATTGCCGAATCTGTATATACGGTCTTTTCTGTATTTGTAATTCTGCAGAAATAATAATTCGTACCAACCGACTCTATTTCCGGAGTATAACTTGCCTGGTTTGCCCCTTCAATGGCAGTTGCACCATCAATAGAATTGGTGCTATTTTTGTACCACTGATAATTCAATGTACCATTTGCACTGGCACGGACAGACATAGCTTTTGCCGTATCTCCAATAATATAATCTGCACGTTCCGGCTGAACTACCATATAAGGCTCATCATTCAAAGGTTCTTTTTCTAAAATGATAGTATATGTATTCTCTGTCAAATCTGTACCGCTGACAGTAATCGGAACTTCCATCTTTCCTGCATCATTCCAGTGATAAGTAAGATGAAATGTTTCACCACTTGTTACTGTATTGCCACCGATGTTAATTGTATAATTTCCTTTATAACCGGTAGCTGTGATATCAACACCATCTTTTGTACTGTCTACATAATAATGGTAGCCATCAGTAGTATCCCTCTGGAACGCAAGATCAGCTGTTCCATCTACTGTCAAATTTTTTAACGTAGCATACTTGTTAAAATTAACCGTATACCGGATATCCTCATTGGTCATACTTCCGGATTTATCATAAATTACAACACCAAAATATCCTTTACTTGTATTAATGCTGCTACTGCTGGTCCATCCAAAACCACCAAACATACTATTATAAGTATAGTAACAAATCTTCTTATTATCTTTATAAGCATCCGCTAATGTAGACTTAACAGAAACGCTTGATAAATAATCCGGTATCACCGACGTATATTCTGATACCATAGGATTAAACTCAGGGGTCAACGAATAAGTTCCAACCTCTAAAGAAGCAAGTCTTGGCTGCTCTGTTACTGTCACCACACACACAGGTGCTATGATTGGACAATCATGTGTAATGGTAGGATATACCCAATTTTCATCCGGTGTACCGGTATAATCCGTCACCGTATCAGAAACTGTTCCACTTGCAGTCACATAATAAGTCCCTGCCTGGTCGAAAGATAATGTCACTTTTCCCTCTGCATCTGTGGTCTTTTCATCTAATGCCGTAAAAGTACCATTGTTCCATGTTCCAACAGAAACACCTGATATCGCTATATCTTTCTTATCTTCCTCCATATATGCCATACCCAAATGTCCCTTAAGTGTCAGCGTAAATGTTTTTCCTGCTGTTACACTCTTGGTAGGTGTATCAAAAAAAGTATACCAATCGGAATAATAAGTGTTGTCGCTATTGATAGAAGCAACCAGCTCATCATTCTCCTTTACAGTATCCACGCTAACACTGGTTTCTAATCCTACATTGTTGATAAAGAACAATGTATTTGCTGTATCCACGCCCCAAAGCTTGGATACATATCCATATGCAGCAGCATATCCATCCGCACTATTGTATGTGGCATGTGCTGCGATAAGTGCTTCATCAAATGTGAGTTTTCCATCACTATTTATATCTTTGACGGTCACTTCCCTATGTGCCATTGCACTTCCATCCGCCGCTGTTGCAAGTACACCTTGATTGCTTACCGTCAGGTAAACCTTTGCATCCGGTGCAGGCGTTGTAGTTTCTGTCGTTGGCAAAGTGCCATCCGTTTCTGTGTTACTTGCGAAAACATTTAACGGAACAGATGTCACTATCATTAGGAAACATAATATCCACGACAACAACCTTGTCTTCCACTTTCCTTTTTTCATGTTTTTCCTCCTCTTTTTAGGACATTTTATTTATCTGTCCTAATTTTTATCATATCTATATAAAACTGCATAAGATGTCATGATGCAGTATACTTTTCCCTTCCATATCTATTTCACATTTTTATTCCTTAATTTTTGAAATCTGTACTCTCCTATCATCTGCAATCCCATGGGTAATAGCAAAAACAGCGCATATGCCAGATAAAATACATATGACAACACTGTAATCCTGTTTCCCGTAATAACAGGTTTATAGTACATCTTCGTCTGATCCAGCAATACTGCCATTTCCACCATGGTCAGACACATGAAAAATAAAATAACAATTCCTCTGTCTCTGTTATCGAATCGATATATGGAAAATGCGGTTCTTCCTTTTAACGAATAACCTCTATTCTTCATGGAATTAGAACTTTCTACAAAATCCTCCATAGTCCACGTAATCAAAATGGAAATAATAGAAAACAAATGTTGTGCTCTCTTTAAAATATTTCCCTGTTTTACACCCTTTCCAATTCCTTCCCTCGAACTTTCAATATACAAAGCTTTGCTTTTTATCCTCGGCACTGTGCGAAGCAAAATCGATAAGAACAACGACAGTTTCGGAGAAATTCTTCCAAACAAATATACGACCTTATCCGCTGTAATCAGTGTGAAAATACAACAAAACCACATCAGTACTGTCGCAATTGTAATTCCAACTATCAATCCGTATACAATGGATTCCAATGTAATCCGGTTGCCAATAAAATTGACTTTTAATTCTGTTTCCCCAAAATGATGATAGAAGGAATACCAAATTGCATAACCTACAGCGAATAAGCAAAAACACCCATTCCGTATCCATGCTTTCCGCCCCTTCAGTTTCACGGTATATGCAAAGGAAGACACAAAAGAAATTGCTACAAACACCGGTTGTTGAAAGAAAACCGTGCAGGTAATTGCCGCAAAAAAATATATAAAATTAATCATTGGGTGATAACTGTCAAATCTCATTCTATTCCTCGCTCATCATGCCATATTTCAATTTCATACGATTCAATTTTTCCATCATTGGTCTACAAAGAAGTAATAAAGTTAAAACTGTTGCTACTCCATGAATCAGATTCGGTATAACACCAGACATATAAATGGATAAAATATAACCTTGGGATACAGTGTTTCCCATGGTAAAAATTGCACAGGTATCCAAAATAGGACCTACCACAATCATTATTATTCCAAACCCAATCACTGCTGTTACAATTTTCTTGTTTTCATGCATAATTCCCTTTTTTCTAAAAAAACCAGCAAGCGCCCCTGCAACTCCATAAGCAAACATTTGCCATGGTGTCCATGGACCTTGTCCAAAAATGAAATTGCTGACAAAGGCACTGACCACACCTGTTAAGAACCCTGCCCCCGGTCCAAAAGCCATTCCCGTAATCATAATAATTCCACTCATTGGTTTAAAAAACGGAATCATTACAAAGACCGCTCTGGAAGCAACAGCGATGGCACTCATAACCGCAAGTGTCACCAGTTCTCTTGCCTGTGGTCTTCTCTTCTCAAACGTAAAGAAAAACACTGCAAATGATGAAAGAATCATTACGACACTGATTAGATAGTACTGACTATTTATAAGTTCTTTTGACATAAGGCAATGACCTCCTCGTTGGTAATGGCATTTTCAAACAGATGTCTGCTCATACGATTTGCTGCTGTAGTATAAAAGCTATTGCCTGAGAAAAATCTATTTGGAGTATTTGTCGTTACAATAGCCCCATCAAAGAACATGCTGACCGTATCTGCATATTTTGCACAAAATTCCACATCGTGTGAAACCATAATAATAGTCATTCCCTGTGCTTTTAGTCTTTCTATAATCTCTGCAAATTTTAGTTTAAAGAAACTGTCAATCCCCTTGGTTGGCTCATCAAGCAACAGTATTTGGGGTTCTGTCAATAATACCTTTGCAAGTGCGGCTCGCTGTTGTTCTCCCCCGGACAAATCATACGGATGGCTTTCCAAAAAATCGGTAATCTCACAAACCTTTGCTACTTGCTGTATTTTCTTTTCTTTTTCCAAATCTTTGGAAGAAATCATTTCCCCTAAATCCTCTTTTACTGTTTTATGTACAAAAAGACTTTGCGGATCCTGCGGAAGCATCGCAAGCATGCCTTTAAAAAGCTGAGATGATTTATATTTTTCCATCTTTTTCCCGTCTATCAATACTTTTCCCCTGTATGGTCTGCAGATACCACAGATTGCCTTTAATGTGGTTGACTTTCCGGTTCCGTTTCCACCTACAATAGCTGTCAACGTGTTTCTTGGCACTTTCAGAGAAACCCCTTTTAAAACATCCGGACTATCCTTCTCATAACGGAACCACAACTCTTTCAGCTCTACTGCCGGATTTTTTATCTCTTCTTCGATATATTTCCGGCCTTTTTCCACTTTCGTTTCTTTTATCTCAATGCCCTCCAATAACGTATCCATCCACTCCGCTCCCTCTCTGACTGTTAATGGACATTTCAAATGGTTTGGAACGCCATAATAGATTTGGACCGGCGTAGGCATTGCTGTAAACATCTGACTATTTTTTTCTTTTAAAAATTCACCGATATGTTCCGGACGATCATTGGCAATCACTCTGCCTTCTTCCATAACAACCACCCGATCAGAAGCATAAAAAATATCTTCTAAGCGATGTTCTGTAATAATAATGGTGGTCCGAAGTTCCTGATTGATTTTTCTTACTGTATTTAAAAAGTCTGAAGCAGCAATCGGGTCCAACTGGCTGGTAGGCTCATCTAAAATCAATACACTTGGCTGCATAGCCATAATAGAAGCCAGATTCAAAAGCTGTTTCTGACCGCCGGATAATTCCGACACATTTTTGTGAAACCAATCCTGAATTCCAAAATAACTTGCCATCTCCGCTACACGTAGTCGAATTGTCTTTTGATCATATCCAAGACTTTCCAGTCCAAATGCCAACTCATGCCACACCTTATCTGTGACAATCTGATTGTCCGGATTTTGCATCACATATCCAATTTCGGAAGACTGTTCCCGTAGACCTACTTCCTTTAGTAGTTTGCCTTTAAAATAGATTTCACCTGTCAACTTCCCATGAGGTGCAAGCACACTCTTCAAATGTTTTAACAATGTAGTTTTTCCGCTACCACTTCGCCCACAGACCGTCACATATTCGCCCTGTTCAAATTTTAACTGAATCGAGTCCAATGCCGGTTTATCCGGTACTGTAGGATAATAGAAACTTAAATCCTTGATTTCAAAATGCGCCATATGAAAACCTCCATGATATTTATTGCCGTAGGTATCGATAAAAATAAAAAGTAGCAAATAGCACCGAGTACCATCCATATTTGATTTACTCCGGCAATTTTTAACTGTGGAATATAAGATACTTTCATTCCTCCACAAAATGCACAAACAACAATCATTACAAATAATAGCAACATCATGATCAGCAGATACTTATCTCTGCGACGTATACAATAGATAGAAAAAGACGTCCGTTTGCTACTTCCAAAACCACGACTTTTCATACTGTCAGCCATAACAACTCCCCCCTCTAACGCCCATGTCGTCAATGCAGAAACAGTTGTCATTCCATGCTCTGCCTTTTCAAAATAATGTCCATTTTTTATCGTCTTTCCGATACATTTCCTAGCCTCAATAATCTGCCTGCTCTTCTTTTGAAATTGTGGTACCATGCGAAATACCATCGTCAAAATGAGCGAAACTGACGGAGCAAGCTTGCCGAAGCAATACAAGAACTTATCACTGGTCACAACTGCATTATAAGTAGAAAACCATGTAATAATTGTTACAAACATTGCTCCAATTGCAATCCCATAGCAAAGTGCTTCTAAGGTATACATCCTACCATTTAAATAGGTAAACAAAACTTTCTCTCCCTGTGTATTAAACAATGGATTAATTATCGCTATCGCCAAAAACACTCCACTCATTCCCGCCAGATATTTCAAGCATTCTCTTTTTACCATTACATAATAGGAAAGAGATAAAAGGAGAGAAATGCATAAGAACACCGGATGTATTAAACACATTCCCATAAGCAGAGCACCTATATAAAATGTAAAATTAACAATCGGATGACAATTTGAAAATGCATCTTTCACCATCACATTCCTCCACCTACATCTGCACCCAGTCCATTACAGGTATAGCACCACACAATGGTGTCTCCTTCCTGCACGGTATAGCTGGAACATCCGTAATTCGGAAACCAGCCATTGACTTTATACATCCAACCAGATTCATTTCCACAATCAAATTCATACAAATGGTTAATCCCTTCAATATAATAGCTTTCATATATCGGTGTATAAGAATATTCAATCTGTATTCCTGCACTGTCGCATGCTCTTTTTAATACATCAAAAACAGTTTCCCCTTCTGTAAACTCTATTTTAGAAGTTCCTAAAACAGTTCCGTTTGAGGGTACATATCCTTCCAGTCCCGGCGTAAGATTTTGCATATTATTCAATATGGTATCGCATCGTATTTCTATGGTACAATACTTCGCATGTGTTTCCGGCTGTTCTACCGTTTGACTAGGGGGCGTATTCTCTGTCTGTGTCTCACCTCCTGATTCAGATGTTGTCTGACCATTTCCTGAATTCGTTGCTGCTTCATTACTTCCGGGATTCGTTCCATTTTCTGCAACCTTTTCCCCTTCACCATTATCCAAATTTTCTGCAATTTCATTCCTATTTGCCGTGCCTGTCTCTTCTTCATCAGAAGCACTCTCGTTTTTCTCCAGCAGTTCCTGCTGCGCCTTTAAAATCTCATTTTCTCTTTCTTTCTGAACTGCTTTCAAGTCTGCTTTTGTAAAGCAAAAGGATTCATCAATATCGCACTTTGCAAGTTGTTGTATGATAAAATCATTCAGGCTGCTTACTTTTAGTTTACTAACTTCATACCCTGAATTTTCAACAATAGAAACTACCTGCCCAGATTTTGCTGTAACCGCTTCTTCTGATTTTTTATCCTTTACGTCTATTTTTCCGGAATAGACCGGTATCTCACCAGAACCTGTCTGCGTAGAAATTGATATCACTGCATCTTTCATGTATATTTCTGCTTCACCGGATATTGCAGTTACATTTTTCCATTCACGTGCATCTACAAGAACCTCGCCTTTTAAAACTTCAAATTCTATTGTATCGCCAATACTCTCCACTGAAATTTCAGCATCACTATTCATGTAAATCCTAGCTGTATCTGCCTCTGAAATGGTCAGTGTTGCTCCCTTTTGCGTATACAGTTTGTCCCCTGCTCTTACTGTTGTATCTCTATCAACCTCAAAGGCAACACCATTTCTTTCAATCTTAGCAATCCCTGTTTTTTCGGAAACTGTAATATCAGAAGTTGTCTCTTTCTCAAACCAACCTTTGACTGATCCCACTGTGACAATGCCACCGGCAATCATCAAAAGAACTACTAACACCATACAGATATTTAAAATTTTCTTTTTCATCTATTCTCCTCCAAAATAAAAAAGAGTCCGCTCGACCAGACTCTTTCACGCACGAGCGATATCGTTTACGACTATCTTCATCTCCGCGAAGTGCGCATCCTTTATTAATTCATCAATTTTACCATATGATAAAAAAAGTCTGCAGTTTCCTGCAGACTTTGCGTACCAAAATAAACAATATACCATCATCTAATACAAATTCCAGATATATGGTAATTGTTCTTTTCTCTCTTGGATTCATACTTCGGGGATCCGCAAAGTCAAATCTGGTCATTATTCATGACCGAATAAAGCAAGTATCCTGACTTATCACCTATGCAAAAGCAATATTCTAACGCCTTCCCAATTTCTCAGTGGCATCTGTTAGAAAATATCAATGAATCACAGTAACGGCCTTGTGTGGGAATCTCACCCATCTTCCATAACTTTATCCTGTATGCTTATTTAATTATCTATTATATATAACACTATGATTCCCCAAATGTCAAGTTTTTCATCTTGTTCTCTCTACGAATTTTGCTAACTCCTTCTGAATTACTTCACCATTCCCTACCATAAGATGTCCCCCTGTTTCAAAGGAAATAAAGGTACAATCCGGTATCCTTTCTTCCCAAGGTTTAGCACCACTGTAATCAGCCAGCTTATCATCCTTTGCATGGAAACAGAGAACCGGTACTTCTAATGTACTCATATCGTAATCTTCTCTATGATTATACATAACGGTATTAGATACCTTGGCATCTATCACAATTCCTTCTTTTCGTTCTTTCAAAGGCATAATCATTTCTATCGTATCTCTGTCCATTCCCATCACCGGACCAAACAACGGGCTAAAAAACCACATAGGGAAATCACTGCAAAGGAATGCCGGTGGTCCTACATAAGTAACTTCATCTTCCGGCTCTTCTAATGTCGGATATCCGGAACAGTATAAAATCAATCCCTTTGTTCGTTCCGGATACATCAGCGCAAACTTGATGGCTGTTGCTCCTCCAGCTGAAGTAGCCAACACATATACCTGATCTATCTCTAATGTATCTAATAATTCCACAAAAGCCTCTACCTGATTTTCTACACTTGGGTCCTCAGGAGCATCACTTCCCGGATAACCAAAACGTGATGGTGCAATGACACGATAATTATCCGTTTCATCCTTTAATGTATCGTATTAATTGGCTTTTTGCCTACGAACGATTACCGTAAAGCAAACAATCTGCACCAGACAGATAACACTACCATATATCTTCTCAAACCATGTTTTTCCCATGAGATTCATAACAATATTAATTGCAAAGTAAACAATAAACACCCTAAGTATCACACCTGCAACTTTTTGAAATCTTTTATGTGAAAGAATATTGGATGCAACCGCAATACAGTACATCAAAACCACCTGAACAACGATACTGGATCCGGCAAGCACTGCTGCCTTTTCATAACTTTCCAACTGTCCGCCTCCGGTTATCTCATATGGCAAAACCTTAAGTAAAATCAGCACCTCCATGACAGTGATGCTTAAATTTGCAAATATTGCAATGAGCCCTACTACCTTTGTATTATTTTCATTCTTATTTTTCATCTTCTGTCTCCTTCTATTTTTAGTTTTTCAATTCTCTTTCAATAATTTCCTCATAAAACAGAATATCGTCCTTTAATCGTTTTAAACCATATTGAAGATCATATATTTGATAATCATAAATATTTTTTACCACATTCTCTAATGTACTCTCACCTGAAACCTCCAGTAAATGCTTACCCAAATTCGCCTCTTCACTAATACGTTCTACATTCATTTGAATAACATCATTCTTTATACTCTCTATGTACTGCTCTATCTGCAATAGTTTTTCTCGTTCTACCCGAAGACTCTCTACATATTTTTTCAGGGATGCAATACGGGTTTCCTTTGGTGCCATTCCTAAGAAAAAGAACTTTCCCTCTTCCATGTTCTTCATCTTCTGCAAGTTCATGGGTGCTTCAATCCATTCTCTGAACTGTTGGAGTCCTGTTGCCGTAATTTGATATTCCTTTTTCAGAACACCTTTTTGCTCATATTCCCGCAAACTGATGCAATTCTTTTCAAATAATTTTTTGATGGCACTTTGAATACTTCCAAGACTATCGCTACAAACCGTACTAAGATTCTTCTGTATGAACGATCGCATTTCATATATTGTCATACTTTTTATCAATAGCAAACTTAAAATGATATTTTCCATAATAGGCCTCCTTTATTACTAATAGTAATATTACTATTAGTAATGTGTTTTGTCAATATGTTATAATTGATATCATTAAAACAATTAAAAAAAGTCATAAAACATGGTAAATCCACGCTTCATGACTTTTTGAACCACAAAAGAAGAACTTCCGATTATTTTGAAAACTTTCTATAAAGCAAAAATGCAATTGCTTCTATCGTATACACAACCATAATAATCACATAGAACCGGATATCTACACTTTCTATTTTCTTTATCACATTTTTTATCGTATCATCCATTTGCGGATAAATTATAATGACTTCCGGCTTGCTTTCAGCTTCTTCTCTTAACGTAATTTTCATTCAAAACTTCCTTTCACTTCTTTCCTTTGATACGATATAAAGTACGAAAATTAGTGCTAAATATATATCCAAACGCAACTCCCATACAAATGCCAATAGCAAGATGATCCAATGCCACACCGAACAGTATCCCCAGAGCAATTCCCATGCCCATTCCACCGGCAATCTCTATGCCGCCCAGTTTTACTTTCTCAGGGGCAAGAAGCGTGTCCTTCCACGCAATATACTTTACATCATGATAGACAGTTGACTCCTTTACTTCTTCTAGAATCACTTTCTCGAATTCCTCCCGAACACTTTCGGCTTCCGGTACTATGTATTCTTTTTTTAATACATATGCCATCTGTTGCTGATTCTGTCTAGTTTCTTGTTTTTCGTACTCTTCAGAGTCTCCCTGTTCCAAGGCCGTCTGTCCTTCTATCTCTTCTTCCACAGCATATTCTGCAGTATTCACTAACTCTCTTGTTAGAATATAACAAGCCATCATCTCTTTCTTTTTATACAGAGCATAGACCTGTCCACCATCCTCTAACGCCATAAGCACTTCTTCCTGTAAACTTTTTTCCGGTATCACAGAATTGATTGGCATTCCAAAATTTGCTTTTTCAACTTTCTTTTTTGACATTGTTACAACGTCATGTCCTTTAATTGTTCCAAATATCATGTTTTATTCCTCCGTAACTTTTCTGGTATTGCTTTATCTTTAATTACAACCAAAAACTCTAATGCTAGTTTCTAACTTAACATTTCCTCCACCTGTGCCACTAACTGTGCCAACGTTTCATATCCCTCATCGTCCAACTTATCCAAAATCTGATACCACTTTTCATTTTCCTTGGCATGATATTGGAGATGTTCCTCAAAGCATATCTTTCCTTTTTCCGTCAACGTCAGTTCTACCTTAGCTTCTGATTCTGCCGATACTCGCTTTTGTATCAACTCCTTTTGTACCAGCTTGCGAACCATCTGCGAAGCTGCTCCATCTGTCACACCTTTTTCCTTTGCAAGACCTTTTACACCGATGCCCGGCTGTTCTCCGATGACAGCAATCAAGTGTATCTCCGTCTGTGTCAATGGAATATCCACACCATAATCGCGCTTACAACTCTCCTTCTGACTATATTTATGAACAATTCGTTCCACTTGTTCTAACAAAACACTATAATTACGCATGTTCTTTCACCCATTTACGATTCCAAACCATTTTACCATGTCCAAAATATATCTTCCTCTTTCCCATGTTTCCGATTTTTCTCGCACTTTCCTGCATTTCTTCATACTCTTCATAAAGCAACGTTCTCTCTGGTCTGAACATATGCATCAGGGCATCTCCCACTACTAACGAATCCTCGCCAACTTTTAGACCTATGGAACCGGCATTTATCTGCGTTATTTCGTACATATATCTTCCTCCTGACAAAACAATACTACAACCACATTATAAGCATATCTCATGCGATTATAGTATCTAAACACTTTAGTATCTAAACACTTTGTATATTACCATGAAGAAGATAATAAAGTCAACACCATTAATCCGTTCTTTTTGCTGACTTACACTTTTGATAAAACCACGCCACGATAAGCGGTGGCAATGAGCCTGCAATTATCATTCCAACAACCCCGCCAATGGTCAGCTCCATGCTAAGCACTGAGGCTCCTGATGTAAAACATTGTCCAACAAAAAGGGACAGAAAATCCACTATCATATGTATAATGATATTCGCCCATAAGTTCCCACTTTTCAAATAAATAACTGCAAACAATACTCCGGCAGAAGCCGCATTTACAGCCTGTACTACAACAGTCAGAGGACTCATGAAAAACACATTTGGCAAATGTATCAATCCAAAAATAAGTGCGGATATCCAAACAGCTTTCACATCTCCACGCTCTGTCTCTCCATACTTCACCCGAAGAACATTCAGAACAAGTGCACGCATCAACACTTCCTCATTCATCCCCACAAAAAACATATTCAAAGCAAATAGCACCAGAAAAGATTCCGAGCGCAATGTAAGTGCCGCGAAGTCTGTTCCTATATTTCCAATAACTGCTGCGCAGATTCCGATTACATAAAACGGAATTCCCAAAAGTAATCCTCTACCAAATCCTGCGCGGGTAAAACCAGCTTTCTTCCAAAGTCCAAGGCACCACAGGAAAATCATACAAAAAAGTGTAATACACACATCCCCTACCAGTTTATCCCATCCTGTGATCGGATTATCATCCCACACAAAGATGCTGGAAATCCCCAAGGTGCAGATACATACCAAAAAGCAAAATAGAATTGGTACCTTATTTACCCAACTACAAATTTTTTCCTTCATATTATCCTCCGTAATTCTGTCCATATTTGACACTTGTATCCTATCTTTTCACAAATTTAATGATTCCACCCAAAATGAGTATCGTAATTGATAAAATAAGAACTAAAAAAATATCTGGAACAAATCCTCTAATCACAAACAACGGCATCCCAGCTATCGGAAATGCAATTGCCAGCAATATTGGACACACCAAGTGAATTATTATTGAAATAACAATATTTCCTTTTCTCTCTTTTTCACGTTTCAAAAAAATTAAAATTGGTAAACAACATAAAAAAATCATCACTAAACACACTACATTGATAATCCCATGTTGCAATATATATGAATTAGAATTGATTTCTTTTATCTCTTCTCCACGAATAATTGATACAACATTTTCTTCTATTTGCTCAATCAGACTTTGTCCCACCAAAAAATCCATGGAATTAAATAACATTACTGCTGCTAAATCCCGTTCTGGCAACAATACCATAACTGATGTAAAATTTTCTACCTTTCCAGCATGATAGATAATAGGTTCATCGTCTACTTTTTTCTCTATCCATCCCATACAATATTTTGCATCACCACCATACATATCACTAACTGCACTTGTATCGGTGGAAGCGTCCACTCCATTATGAAGAACAGTATTCACAGTCTCACTATCGAATATAGAATTTCCTTTTCTCAAGTACATCTGAAGATACTTTCCCATATCCTCAATATTTGAAATGATATATCCCGCCGGAACCTGAGACCACGAATCCTTATCCGGATACATTACATTTCTCGGAATCATAATTCCAAAGTAACTGGTATATCCCTGCACCAACGTCTTTTGTTGATCTTCTCCATAATTTGCGTATGTATTTGTCATTTCCAACGGCTCAAAAATGCTCTCTTTTACATATTCTGTATATTCCTTACCAGTAACTTTCTCAATTATTTTTCCCAGGAGATTATAATTTGCATTAGCATATTGAAACTGCCCTTTACTTGATGTAATATTGATATCACTCAGCAGCTGATTTGATGCTATTCCACTTACTTGATTTAACAAATCCCGAACCGTTATTTCCTCAAGTTCCGGATAATCTTCTAAATATTCACATATACTAACATCCAAATTCACAATTCCCTTATCAGCTAAATCCACAATTGCTAATGCCGTAAATGACTTACTCATCGAACCTATAATAAAATTATCTGATGTTTCTTTTGCATCTCCATAGGTATTGCTATATACTACTGTATCCGAATTTACAATTTCTAAAGCCATTCCTTTTACATTTGCATCCTCTAATGTTGTCTGCAAATAATTGTCAATTTTTTCACTTATTTCCGATTCTTCTTCAACATCCTTGGCATAGCACTTCTGACTATTTAGCATAAATATGCTAAAAATTAATATAGCTAACAACAATTTTAATTTACAAAATACTATCCCACATTTTTTCATTCTCACTTTTCCTTTATCCTTTCATCCTTAGTCTATACATGGAATATTATCATAATTCCCCCCTTGCTTCCACTCAGACTTTTCTTACTTCTCTGGCAAAAATCGTCTTTACCAAAAAGTACAATACACTCAATACCAGAAACAATACTACAACCACTCCCAAATTCATACAAAATGGCATAAAATCACCAATTGCTACGGAAAGAACTCGTTGGATTGCCTGCGCAATGAGGATTCCCGGAATAATTGCAATTATAAAAAATACTACCACAATCTTCCAATAAATGTCTACAAATATATGTCTGATATCCTTATCCTGATATCCAATCAAACGTAATATCTGCATATCTTTCTTATTATCCTGAAAGTTTAAAAATAAGGAAAGGAACAATAAAATCATACCTACGATTGCCCCTGTTGCCTGATTGATAACAGCACTGACTTTTCCTGATACAGAATCTCGTTCTAACTGTTCTACGCGCTGTCCCCAGGAAGTGATTTCTCCCGTTCCTTCTATTTTTTCTTCACCCCAAAGGCCATTGTAGCTTTCTGCTTCACAGTTCATAAATGCTTGCAGTTCTTCTATGTTACAATAAATGCTATCTTTCTCTGCATTAGAAACAACCGCCACCACTGTCAGTTCCTTTTCCATTCCGTTTTGCAAAATGGATAAGGTATCTCCTTCCTTTACCCCATAGAGTTCTGCTACCCCCGGATTGATATATACCTCTCCCTTTTTTGGCAATGATAACACATTTTTCTGTTCATCTAACAGACAAAAGAAATCATTTTCCCTTGATATGCCCACTATGTTCTGTTCTAATTTCTCATTATTGGCCAATACCTTTACACTTGTAGTAAGATACGAAACAGCATTTTCCGGCACTTTTTGCGCCGTAATTTCTTCCAGCTGTAACTCATATGCATAACTGCGTCCTTCCATTTGACTATCCATAATCTTCTGACTACTTTTATTTAAAGACTGTCCTAATATCACACATACATTAAAAACAAGAATTCCTATAAAAATCATCAATACCGCCACTGGTTTTCTCAGTGCTATCCGATAAGGAAATTTCTCTTTTACCGGAAGACACTTCACAATATGATCTGTAAGGCGAAATGTAAAACCAAGCTTCTTAAAAGGTGTTTTTCCGGACATTAGCACACCTGGTTCTTTCCCTCTAATCATCTGAAAACACAATCCGGTAACAACAAGATATACCATAACAGGAATTCCTATGCCACAGATAATACTTAGTGGATTTACATATTTCACTAAATCATTCACTGCATAACTTCGCTCATTTGCAGATACAAGTACCTCTGATAAAAAATAACCACCCAGTATTCCGAAAAGTCCACCAATAATAGAAATCAAAACCGTAAATAATGCAAAACATGCACCAATTTCCCTGTCCTTATATCCTAATGCTTTTAAACAGCCAAGCTTTGTTTTATTGGTACGGTGAAAACGATAGAAAAACATAGCAAAGACAAAGGCTGTTAAAGAACAGGTAGATAACAAAAATATATTTGCCAACGTTGTATTACTCAATAAGGCATTTCTATATAATACCTGATTCTCACTTAATGTTACCAATTGCTCTAGATTTTCCAGATTTCCATCAATAGAAAATTTCACAAAAAAGTACGACAAGGACGTTAAAAAGGAAAGAATCCCCAATAAGCCCACAAATACTTTATTATTTAAAATCTGTTTTAAGATATTTTTATATAACAGTCCCATTTCATTTACCCCCATACCATTTCACTTGCAGTAATAGGTTCACTATTTCGAATGTCTTTACAAATAGTTCCATCCTTAATTGTAATCACTCGATCTGCTGTCTTTGCAATCTGCAGATTATGGGTGGTAAATAAGACTGTTACTCCCAAATCTCTTTTTATCTTATGTAATAACTCCACAACCGTCTTACTATTTGTCTCATCCAAAGCCCCTGTTGCCTCATCGCAAAATAGTATCTTCGGACATTTTATTACCGCTCTTGCAATGGCAACTCTCTGTTGCTGTCCTCCTGAAAGCTGTGCCGGAAATTTATGTAACAATTCCGTCAATTCAAGTATCCGAACTAGTCTGTCAAAGGAAAAAGATTCACCGTTTTTGTTGATTCCTATTTTGATATTTTCTTCAACGGTAAGATTTTCAAGAAGTAAGTAATTCTGAAAAACATGACCTGCCTGGTTCCGCTTCCAGTCAGCCAACTTTGCTTCACTTAATTCTGATATTACCGTACCATCACAGATTACGCTTCCTTCCGTAGGACGTAGTAACCCGGAAATAACATTAAGCAATGTTGACTTTCCTGACCCACTTGGTCCAAGAATTGCCGTAAAGGTATTTTCTTCTATTTCTAAAGAAATACCCTTTAATATCTCTTCTTTGTCAAATTTTTTCATAATATTATCTGTTTGTAAAATAACTGCCATAACAACCTCTCTTTTTTATTTGACATACAACCGCCAAATTCTATTTAGCAACTGTATGAGTTATATTGTTTACAGTTATCATTATAGTTAGATTACATTTTCACACAATATTATCGATACCAAGATACAAAAATTGGCTACTAAGGTGCATCCCTTTCTTCCAACAGGACATTAATAGACTTTACTTCTTCCAACATAGAAATAACACCGATTGCCACACCAAGTACATAAATAATGACTGTCATCAAGATTAAACACCACACCGGCATGTACGCATACCATCCAAATAGCCAGCCGCCTGTCAAAACGATTAGCAAGGTACATCCCATCTTCAAAATCTCCTCCACAATGGGATAACGATACTCTATCTTAGATAACAGTAAAAAACCAATATGCATCAATACATTTACCAATAAAGACTGAAATACGCCGTCAATTTTAAGATAGCATGCCTCAAAACATAATGCCACCAACGATAGTACCACCACTGTAATTCCTGTTGTTGCCATGACATGTAACACAAATTTCTTCATAAGCCACTTCTCCTTTGCAAGATACTTTTAATTTCTCCCAGATACTTTCTGCTAACAAACAGTTTCTCATCATTTTTCAAAGTTGCCTCAAGTCTGCTACTTGGCAAAGGTCGGATACTATCCAAGAACGCAAGATTCAATATACAAGCTTTATTGATTCTTGCAAATCCCTTACTCCCCAGCTGTTCTTCTATCTCATACAGCCTAAGTTCTGTCTGATACACATCCTTTTCACAGTAGACAAAGCTCTTTTTATCTACACTTTCAAAATAATAGATATCGGCAGCCGGAATATACGTTTCCTTCCCATCTGATTTACAACGTATGGTTGTGCCCAAAGTACGCACAAAAGTAGCCACTCTTTCTACCTCTTCATTCATCTGCGCATATGTAATCTGTACTTCCGGTTCTTTTATCTGTTCATTCTGATTCAATTTTAAAATCAATGGAATCCTCCTATTCTTTTTCTTCTCTTTGATATAACATAAACATCAAAAAATATACAAGATATATACCATTAATTATCCAATATGGTATCATACTTCCACCATTCCATTCCGGGTTAATATGATATATATTAAAAAACAAATTTCCCGAAAAATGCCAGATACAAGCCGGTACCACATTTCCCTTAGAAGCTTTTGTAATCAGATAATATCCATAACTTTCAGCAACACAACCAAATAAAAATGCAACATATGGGATATCCATTGTTCCGGAAATCACAAAATGATAATGCCATAGTGCCCATATCACACCTGTAATCAACGGTATCCATACTTCCCTACACTGCTCTTGAAGCCAATCTTGCAAAAAACCTCTCCATCCAAGTTCTTCAGCTACAAGAGCCCATGAGATAATCAGTATTTTTTTCACGCTAAGAGGCGAAAAGAACTCATTTGTTCCCATCGTAAAATAAACGATTGCTTTCCCCAATGTTAACACTATCGCCGGTGTAAAAAAGCCAATCAGACAATATTTTACCGAAAATTGTTTCCATAACTTATCTGACAGAAAAGCACCTATCCCTTTTTCTTTCCCTCTGCAATGAACAACGATTGCTGCAATAGTAGGGGATGCTCCTTCTATCGCATATAATATCAGATTCGCAGCTCCTGTCCGAAATATTGGAAAAGACTGCATAATCAAACAACATACGAGAGGAAGTATAAATGTGATTCCTAAGAATACGATTAATTTTTTCTTCATGTTCATTTTTTCTCGTATAACCTCCAAATAATAACTGCTACTATTGTATAACAAATGCTTATTATACTCAACATACATAATAATTCTCCTGAATATAAACATCCAACGGTAAAATTAAACATTTGATGAACCATAATTGGCATCAGTAGATTATGATTTTTTTCATAGCAAATACACATGATAATATTAGCTGCTGACAATGCTAATGAAAAAGCGACAGAATATATAACCAATGACCAACCGGTATACCCAGATGCAAGCCACAACGGGAAATGCCAGAACGCCTGTACCAGACCTAATAAGATAATGGCTTTTCTCTTTCCATATTTTTCTACAAAAACCGGGAACAGATACCCTTTCCACCCAAAATTCTCACCCATGGGTCCTAAAAACAAATTATAAAGAAATCCCCATAAAACATTTTTCAAGGACAAATCCACCATATCCATCATATTGCAATCCAATATGATACTTACAAAATATAAAGCAATAACAAAAATAGTTATTTGGCTGACTATGACACCTAACAACAAGGGAATATTTACTTTTTCAGAAAACAATTGCTTTACAAATTCCTTTTTATTTTTGTTTATAACCAACTGTTTAAACAGAATCACCAATACAATTGTTGGAGCCCATGAACAAAGCATTTGTAATGCCCCAAATATGTATCCTTCTCCAAATATGGTCAGTGCTCCACCTGTAATGCAAAACAACACAAAAAATAATAGATATGTGTACAGAATGTACTTATTTTCTTTCTTCAAAATTTTATCCTCCTACTTATTTTAATAATCTCTCGGAATCTTTAAGCCAGTAAATATAAGGCTTTCAGATTCCTTTTTTTATAAAATCCCCCACTTTTTTGTCAAAAACACTTGACAATCGCATCAAAAAATGCGGCGCTTCGCGCCTATTGATTAATAAGAACCGTCGTTTGCGGCGGCAATCATTTTTCGATATGGAGGCGATTTTTATGTTACCTGTTAACTGTGGCAGTCATACTGACTACCAAAACTTTGTTGTTACTAATCTTCGTAAATATTATCCTAACCCTGATGTTCTTGCTCGTTCAACTTGGGATATCATTGAACGTTTCTGGAACCTTGATTTATCTGAAACCGATGTTATTCTGGCTGATAAATATTCCAAATTCGGACCTGCTCCAAGAACTCCATCCTGCATGCAGCGTTCCTATCTTTTATCCATCGATTTTAAAGTTACTTCCTTAACAGAATGGGCTGCTCAGCTTAAAATCAATCCTCTTTATGCCATTCTTAGCGGATTTGAAGTAAGCAACACTCCTGGTGTTGGAACTTTTTATGATTTCATTAACCGTTGTCTGTGGGACTCCGATGATAGTCATATGTCTTCTCATATCCATCCCCTTAAGACAAAGGTTAAAAAACCTAAATCTAAAGGAACAAAAGCGGATTCTGTAGAAAAAGTTACCGTTGCTGAACTCCTTCCCGAGTTAGAAAACACGGAGTTTCATCTGGATGATCAGCCTTATGCTTCTCTGTTTAAAATCTATAAAAAAGAATTCCTTGATAGTTCTGTCGATAAAGGACTTATTCATAAAAATGCTTTAGCACTTGCCGGAGATGGAACTCCTGTTGTCACTTCACACAGAGAACGTAAGCATCGTGTCTGCAAATGCAAAGAAAACGGTATTACTGACTGCAAATGTGACCGTTACTTTTCCCAGCCCGACTGCGATATCGGATGGGATTCATCTCGTGATTGTTTTTATCATGGGTATGACTTATACATGCTTGTCGACGCTGAAAGCGACTTGCCTGTATTTCCTCACTATTCCTGTGCCTCCAAGCATGATTCACATGGATTTTTACATGCTTTTTTCAGAATGAAATCATTCCTGCCAGACTATAAAATCTCAAAGGTACTATTAGATTCTGCCCATGATGCCATGCCTTATTATCAATACTTTCAGCGTGAAAATATCACGCCTTTTATCGATCTTAACGGCAAAGGTGGCAGACCACCTGTCTATAAAAACGACTTTACCATTGATAAGGATGGTGTACCAATCTGTCCATGTGGTTTTCGTATGCGCCGTGATGGTATTGAAATTTCAAAAGGCAGAATGAAATTCAAGTGTCCAAAAATCAGCAGGAAAAATGGTTGTATTTCCTGCACCTGCGATAATCCGTGCTCTGATGCCAAATATGGGCGTACCGTTCATTTGGTAATGAATGATAACCCAAGATTATTTAATAATCCACCAAGAAGCAGCAATGAATGGAAGCTGGAGTATAACGCAAGAACATCTGCGGAACGTTCAAATAAACGTGAGAAATTAGACTTTAAATTAGAAGACGGCAGACACCGCTCAACAAAGATGTGGTACTGCCGACTCTATCACATCCTGATGCTACAACATCTGGATGCATGGGATTTGCCATTTGAATCTACCCTCAGAAAGTTGATTTTGAATGCAGCATAATCCTATTGTCTATAATACCACTTTTTGAAACATAGTGAAAGCTATGTTTATTTCTCGTGCGATTTTTTCGTTCCACATATAATATTTACTTTTCAAAGTACAATGCCGGGTTTCCGCCGGCATGAACACTCAGGATTCCGAGAGTTCATTTTATCATTTATAAGTAGAAGGATAAACTATGGTATTGTACCAAGGTCAAGCATTATTTTACAGGAACGTACACTCCTAAATAAGAATGCATATAATCACTCTCTTGATGTAAAAACAACATTTCTATATATGCCTTTCCCATGACTTCATATCCATTATCTTTGACCCATTTCATCGTACTCTTAAAAACCGTTTGTAAAATATCATCTCCTTTTTCTTCAACAACCGTATATACACATTTCTGTTTCGTTTGTTTTCCTGCTTTCTTAGAAGTAATCAACATCCTACTATCTAATATTTCATTCTCTGAAAAAGAGATTTCTCTATAAAGTTTCTTTATAATAGGAATCTCTCCCGCCTGACTCCCCAAAACATTATACTCGCTGTAAGCTCTATAATCTGATATCTCACCGGAAATTTCAAAATCCGGCATAAACATAATCTTATAGTTATTAAGACAATCCTTTATTTTTTGTATATCACATTGTAAAACATTGGTATACTGCAATATTGCTTCTAATTTAGAAATTTGGGCTAAAACCTGCTTTTTCTTGCTATCAAGAATATTTTCCAATATATCCAAATCAGGATTTTTGACAATCTGTTCTATCTCCCCCATTCCTAAATCTATTGCTCTATACAACTGTATTGCAAGAATCTTATCAATTTCAAACTCCGAATAGAAACGATAATTGTTTTCTTCATTAACGCTTGGCGAAAGAAGACCATACTTCTCATAATTTCGCAGTCTGTCACGAGATACTCCCGTTATTTTAGCAACCTCTCCTATCGAATACATGTTATTTCCCTCACTTTACTTGCATTCCAATTCCGAAATCAACTTATTCAGTCGTGAAATCTGTCCGATATACCCACCGATTCCATACACACTTACTAATACAGCCGCAATTGCAATTCCTTTCAGTAACCCAACGAAGAAACCTCCTTGCTGAAAAATTCTTGTAAAAAAGACCAGATAATTGTATACAAGCACCACCGCGTACAGTGGCAAAAAAGAGAGGAACTGTCCATTACTTACCCGTCTGCACATATCAATTTTAGATTCATTGTCACTAAATATTGACAGATCTTCTTTCTCCTCTGTCTTTTTCTTTCTAAAATAGAACCATTTCCCATATTGAACCACATATTCCCATCCAAAATCCTGATACATCTGGATATAGTCTTCTTCCTTGATTCCATTTTCCTTAAAATCAAGCTGATAACTCCACTCTTCTTTTTCACAGGATTCAAATCTATAATTTCTGCCTTCTACAGAAACCAACTTCCATCCTTCCCCATGCATCTTTGACAGCCATGCTGCTTCCTCCTGGAAATCTGAAACATAAAACTTTCTTTTTTCAATCTTCTCCGCCATACATCATTTCTCCTTTGCTATTTTTATATAAACGTTCAATTCTTTTCAACTCAATATCAAGTATTTCTCTTCCTAAATCAGAAATCTTATATATTTTTCGTTTTTCCTCTTCTCTTACAAAATGAATAAGTCCATCTTTTTCCATCTTGGAAAGGCTTCCATACATGGTACCGGGACTTATAGATACTTCACCGCCTGTAAGCTTTTTAACCTGCTGTCCAATATTGTATCCATGCATTTCCTCTCGCAGACAAAATAGAATATAGAATCCTGTTTCTGTCATGGGCACATAGATTCGTTTTAGTTTATCTTCCATAATGATTCCTCCATTACTTTTTTACCTCGATATATCGAACCTTGATATACCATATCGTACTTCGATACACTTGTCAAGCGTAATATTTACAATATGTAAAAAAGTAACCGGTATTGCATCTTCTGCAATACCGGTCTCTAAATCATTTTCTATTCTTTTTTATCGCATAATATATACAATGATGGACTTTTCCATGATATTCTATATCTTCTTCCTTATCTATTCGTACCATTCCACACTTTTCCATCACGCGACAGCTTGCAATATTACTTACAAAGGCCCCTGTTATAACTTCCTCAAACCCTTTCTCAAATAAATCTTTTATTGCTGCACGTAAGACTTCTGTTGCATATCCTTTATTATGAAAATCCGGGTGAATGACATACCCCAATTCAATCTTTTTCCCTTCTATTTCAACATCATTGATAAAACCAATCAACTCATTTTCCAGGTAAATACCAAATTCATAATGTTCTTCTGATAAAGAATTTTCCTGTAATTTCCAAAACATTTTCTCTGCTTCTTGTCTTGACTTAAAATCATGAATCATAAATGTTTCCTTTATTTTTTCATTGGTCAGTAATTCAATCATCCTATCCATGTCTTTATCACAATATGGTTTTAAGACCAGTCTTTCCGTTGTAATCATGTTCTTGCCTCCTTCGTACTACAACTATTCTAACAGTAATCCTTGTGACGCACAACTTGATATGATAAAATGAAATCAAAAAATTCGAATTTCATATGGGAGGTTAAATCAATGTTTGATGTAAATGAACTGAAATGGACAAGAGAACCTAAAAGTTATGATATACAGGACGGTAAGATAACAATTATCACAGAACCCGGAACAGATCTCTGGCAGCGAACTTATTACGGCTTTCAAAACGATAACGCTCCTGTATTGCAAATGAGCACTTCTGAGAATTTTTTTTCATTTGTTGTTCGTACGGAATTTGATAGCAAACGCCGCTTTGACCAATGCGGCGTAGTCATGTATCTGGATAGTGAAAACTGGCTAAAGGCTTCTATTGAATATGAGAATGAACAATTCCAAAGACTTGGCAGTGTTGTTACCAATCATGGCTATTCTGATTGGGCAACGACAGACATTGACGCTTCCATTAAGTCTATGTGGTATCGCTTTAGCCGTAGAGAATCTGATTATTGCATTGAATGTTCCACCGACGGAATTACATTCAAGCAAATGAGAATCTGCCATATGTGGGAAGGTGCAGAAGAAATCACCTTTGGCATCTATGCATGTTCTCCTGAAGAATCATCTTTTGAAGCCAGATTTTTTGACATGGATGTTACAGAATGTAAGTGGTTGGCTCACGTTTAAAAGCTCTCTTACCTTCAAATTTTATTTAACCTTCTTTTTGCAAATATTATAGACAATGCCTATCAAAAGCATTACTACCCAGATACGAATGCACCAAAGCTTACACTGTGTCGATATAGATGCAATCATAATTAACCCATTGCTTACCTTCGGATAATTGCTAATTGTTATCAACAACAATACATTTTCAATCACATCAAAGATTCCACGAGCAATTGGAACACCTATCGCTATCCTCTTATAAATCAATTTATTCTTCTTATAAACAGCACTTGAAATCATACACTGAATCAATCCGAAACATATGATAAAAAGAAAATCTGCAAAATAATATTTCTGGTATACACGGATGCCTTCTGAGTCCATATTAGCCAGAACCTCCGTAACACTCGCATAGTCATACTTTTTCATATCAAAAGTTCCGTAACCTTCATTATGTACCGCAACTGCTGCACTTCCAAAAGGACTTGCCTCAACCATATATAATGTCACTATAAAACCAATGACCGCAAATATCCATAACACACCTGTTTTATTTATTTTTCGCATATTATATTCTCCTTATAAAAATTCTGCACATGGCACTGTAATAATTCTAAAATATCTTCTCTACTTTCCGCAGCCGTATGATATAGGAAAAATGGCGCATATAATTCCATTGCCAACACACGCGCGTTCTTTTTCTTCATAATACCGTCATCCATTAGTTTCAAAAACAACTGTTCCTGCGATTGTACCGGCAATTCAATGAAAAAATTGCGATATATTTCTGCCATATCCGGATTTTTGAATTGTTCAATCATAAGCAATCTACGAAACATCACAATCCATTCATCCTGTGTTTGGAACTCAAACATCCTAAGACAGGAATCCTTCAATTCCTCAACATCCTTATTTCCCTCCATCTGCTCACAGCCTACTTTCAAAAAATAGGATTTGGAGTAATCCACAATAGCCTCTAATATTTCCTGTTTGCTGGAAAAATGCTTATACAAAGCACTGTTTCCAATTCCTACTGCATCTGCAATGGTTCGTATTGACACTGCATCAAAACCATTTACCGAAAATAATTTTAAGGCTTCTTGCATAATTTTTTCCTTCGTTTCGCCTCTTTTTCTTCCCACAAAATCATTCCTTTCCTCTACTTTAGTATGGCAGCTATATTCTTTCCTGCCTTGCAAAAATAGGTGCAACTATTGCAATGGATACATTTTTCTAATCCCAATCCTGTAATGTCCGCATTCGGATTCTGTTCGCGCCTTTTTACAATCTCTTTTACGTTTACTCCCATAGGGCACTTACGCATACATTTCCCACACTTCTTGCACTGATTCTCATTGGAAATACTAGCAGGGTATCCAATAGCGGCAAATGAAATATTTCCCTTAAAACATTCATTCTCATTTATCGGATGTGCAGACAGTATTCCACCTCCTGCATAGCATTCCTTACTTTTATGCTTTACAAAGTTTTTTTCTAAAATTTTTCTGATGTTGTCGCCATCCTTTGCAAAAACAACCTTTGCTTCCCCGGTATCTATATCTGCCAATGTCACATATCTTCCTTCCTGATACGTTCCATTACACAGATGATATATCTGATATACGGTTTGCACATTCATCACCAAAAAACCTTTTTCTGCCGGATACTCCGTTTTATCCATAGTAACCCCAAAAAGCTGTTGTAGCAGGATATGCTCTTCTCCCATGGGATATCTTGCCGGTACCCGACATAATTTTATTCCTTTACTTTCAAATTTCATATCTGTTTTTACCGCTAACACCGAATGTTTTATACCTAGCGTTTTAGACAAAATCTGAATTCCTCCCATAATTTCATCCAAACACTGTTCCAGAAGCCATTCATCATGCAGTAAACCCGGTTCACACTCCACACCGTTGACTACTAATATACTATTTTCCTTTTTACTTTGCAAAAAATTTTCTAACTTTTGAACCGTTGGAAATTCATTTCCACTCATCCCTGTTAATTTGCTTTCTCTTATAATACAAAGTAATTCGTCTTGTGATAAGTCTGGAATTGTTATACCTTTTGTACTTGTTTTCGCTACTTCCTGCCCAGAGAGGCTTACAAGCTTTCCGATTCTAGCCTTTGCAACTGCTCCATGTCCTCGCCCATATTTGCCAATAGCTGCTTTCTGTATCTGCTTTATGCTCTTTCTCTGCTTCAATGTTTTTTGATTTATCAATACTTGCTCCATTTTGACACTACCTTTCTTCTTGTGTTTTATTGTTTCAAATAACATAAAGTGACCGGTCGCTCACTTTCTATGTTTATTATAGTGAGCAACTGGTCACTTTGTCAAGTTTTATTTTTTAGACCTAATTTTCAATTTTCATTGGCAATCCTTCTGCACAAACCGGAATCTTCATTTCCAGTGGATTATTTCTCTGATGCTGCATATGCAAATGGGGTTCGGATGTTGTTCCGGAATTCCCAACCTTTGCGATTTTCATGCCTTTCGTAACATGTTCTCCCACATCTACTAACACACTATCCTTTTCTAAATGTGACAGAATAAGATAGGTTCCCGTTTCATCAACTTCGATAAAAATGTAATTTCCCAATGAACTTTCAAATTCCTCTGTGTTTGGAAGAATATCCTCTTCGGTATCTTTACAATCAATTACCGTTCCATTCACCGGGCAATATACATCAGCAAGATAAATTCCATAATCATATAAATCATCTGAGTCTATATCATATGGTTCTTTCAGAATATCATAGGCATAACATTCTGATGGCCAGACCGCATGTGTCTTATACTCTTTTCCTCCAAGTAAAACCGATTCTTGTACCGGATTACTCACACTTATTGTATCTTTTTCGCTATTACTAGTCGGATATGTTAAAACAG
This sequence comes from Roseburia sp. 499, assembly GCF_001940225.2. NCBI lineage: Bacteria > Bacillati > Bacillota > Clostridia > Lachnospirales > Lachnospiraceae > Roseburia > Roseburia sp. 499. Next base: position 1,114,896 of record NZ_CP135164.1, on the reverse strand, counting down.
ATATTCCCATCAGTATCGTAATCGGATATGTCATGATAAAAGATAAAATTATGTATGCTGCATTCCAACGTATCTTTTTTTTCTTAACGATTCTAATAATCAAAACAATAAGCTGAGCCAGAAATGCCACGGCTGCTATTGGCGCAATAATAAATACATTTGCAGACCAAAGATAAGCTCCTATTTGCCCCCTGATAAAATACACTCCAACAATAAACAGCAACTCCACAAGTAGCAGAATCCCAAATCCAATTTTTTTCTTCATCTTTTTCTCTCCTTAAAATCCTTGTTCCCTAAGCCACTGGTTTGTCTTTTCTTCTCGATTCTTTTCCTGCTGTTTTTCATATTTTCCCAGTGTCAGACTTGATACAATTTCCCCATCCTGCAGATAAATAATGCGGTCTGCTCTTGCGGCCACCTTGGCATCATGGGTCACAAGCACAATTGTTGTTCCTTTTTTATTGATTGTATTTAATATATCCATTACTTCTCTGGTTGTAGACGCATTCAATGCTCCTGTGGGTTCATCCCCATACAAAATTTTAGGTTCATTTATTAACGCTCGGCAAATGGCAGTCCTTTGTACCTGTCCTCCTGACACCTGATTAATTGCATGATCAGCGACCCCCTCAATATGCAGGCTTTCCATTAACGAATTGCCTTTTTCCAATATCTCTTTTTTCGAGTATTTTTTGGCTTTAAAAGCCGGAAGCATTACATTATCTCTCAAAGACATTTTTTTCAACAAATAAGAGTGCTGAAAAATAAATCCCATCTTTTGTAAACGTAACTGACTCATTTTTTCATCATCAAATTCAGAAATCTTTTCTCCATCAAAGATTACTTCTCCGGATGTTGTCTTATCCATGCCACTGATATTGTACAGTAAGGTAGATTTTCCCGAACCGGATTGCCCCATAATCACGACATATTCGCCTTCCTCTACTTCCATGTTAATTCCTTTTAATACAACAGTTTTATTCTCCTGACCAAATTCTTTATATACATTTTTTGTTTCTAAAATTTTACTCATAACAACCTCCTGTTTTTTCATTATTCTTCTTGCGCTATTCTTGAAGCATTTTTATAATTTCATAATCCTTCACTTCCCGTGCACACACATAAGTCACTATCATTGCTGTCAGCACCAGAATCAACGGACATATCACAAAATTAAATATTGGCTGCGTTACAAATTCAAAATCTGCAATTCCGGAATCTGCAAACTTTAACGCAAATCCTACCATATCCCCACAACCGGTATTACACCAGAGAATCCCCAACAAAATACCAAGCGATGATGCAAGAAATCCTTTTATCATATATTGTTTTATAATATCTTTAGAAGAAAAACCTAATACTCTTAATGTTGCAATCTCCGAATACTCTTTTGCGCTTTGTAACTTCAAAAACAGCGCGGTAATCAATCCCCCGATAAACACTGCTACCACTACACAAACGTATGCAGCATCAGCAAAAGTGTCAATCACACTACCAAATGTTTGAGAAGTATATTCTTCTATAGGTAAAATCTTAGCAAACGAAAACATTTCACTATATTGCTCCGCCAGCTTTTTGACATCGCTTTTATCCGTACACTTAGCATAAATCGTATAATTTTGTACTTCCTTAAATTCATCATTGCTAAAAGCTTTTGCTGTATATCCACCACTGGTAAGATCCTGATAAATTCCGGTAACTTTATACTCCTTTCGCTGATGATCCATGGTAATTTCCAAAGAGTCTCCAACATTTTTTCCTAACTTTACTTGATTCAAATAAGAAAGTGCAATTTCTCCTTCCTTCTCTGGTGAACGTCCTTCGATACATGGAATCATAAACTCCGTATAATCTCCCCATTGCACCTGAATGGATTCCTCACCATCTTCTCCTAAGGTTTCATACTTGTTTGTGGAAAAAACACTATAACTTTCTATTTGTGCATCATTCTTTAACATAGAAACTATTTGTGCACAATTTTCTTCTATATGATCCTTTGTCTGAAGTTCTATCCCCAAGTCACAGTCTGCATTTCCCATGTTATTGGCAAATTTTTTGTCCTGAACTGTGTGAATAAGATTCAAAGGAACTAACATGATATTTGTAGCAAGGAAAAATACTACCACAATCAATAACCAGGATTTTTTCTTTTGCACCAGATTTTTTAAACTAAAATACAAGTTCACATGATTTTTACAATACTTTTGAAGTGAAAACGAACATTTCTCTGTTCTTTTTCTTCGTGTCCCTGTCTCTCCATAAACCAAGGCCTGAACTACTGTGATGTTACCGATGCGTTTTAATATCTTTTTGCAAAGATGCATCATGAACCAATATACAAACAACACGGCTATCATAGAAACAATAACACCCTTTATCCCCAGCGCCTGCTCTCCCAGCACAAGTCTTATACTTTTCGTAAATAATTTATTGGTAACTATTCCAATGAGAAATCCAATGATGCAACCGATTACTGCTAACACACGATAGTTTTTTAAATACATCTTCTTTATATCTTTATTACTGATACCAATTGCTTTCATCGCACCAATTTCATGGATTTCTTCTTCCAGCACTGCTAAAATCGTAAACCTAAGATTGAATGCCGCAAGTAGAATTAAAATAATGCTGACCAAAATCATTGCTCCGGCTAACAATCCGCTAGCCAGCGAATTTACCAGCTTAATGAGTGGATAAGTAATACCCTGACCATTTACCGGCATATCGGAATCCTCATACAATTTTTGAAATTCCCCTGCCCGACCACTATCTTCCAGACGGAATTCAAGGATATACTCTACTTCCCCCACCTTTTCTTTTAGTTCCATGAAATCATGGTCACTCATTAAAAATCGAACAGAGGATGCCATAGTAGATGCCATTTGAGAATCTCTTAAAAAGTTTCTGATTTCGTATGTTTTCGAAAAGTCGCCTTTTGTAAGCGTAATGGTATCTCCAATAGATAGACCATACTTTTCCATGTAACTGATAGGAACTCCTATTTCTCCATCTTCTTGTTTAACAATGTTATTATCTAAATCTAACAAATAATCAAAGTATTTTGTCTGTTTGACAAATCCATTATCCAACATACTTTCTGCCATAGAAACAGCACTGCTTCCTTTTTTCTCGTACCAGATATTTGCGCCATCAATATTTACCATTTCAACGATTTCGCTCTGGGATACATAGTCCACACTGTCTGCAAATTCCTGTACTTTTTCCTCATCCAGTTCTCCTGTATGCATTTGTAAGAAATGAGGCGGTTTTGCAATAGAAAAAATATTTTCCATAGAACCGGAAGTCTGCAAAATAACACAGCTTGCAACCGACATTAAAAATGCAGCCAATATCATAAATAGAAGTAATGTAAGATGAATCACCTTATTTTTTTTAAATTGTTTCTGAAACATAATCTCCTCCTTAATTCTTTTGTTTCTTGAACAATTATCATCATAACTTCTAAACATAAAAAAAGTTGTAAGAAAAACTTACAACTTAATTACATTTTTTATTTCTTATTTATCAAAAGTCAGTAAAAACGCGGTACGCTTTGTTTCCTCCTCGCACTGTACTGTAATAGTTCCATGATGAATAGCTGCAATCTTAGATACAATCGCAAGCCCTAACCCTTTACTTTGCGTCACATATTCCTTTGCATCTTCTCCCTGATAAAAGGGATGAAAGATATTCTGTATCTGCGTCTGTGTTAATGTACTTCCATAATTAGCAATTTCCAGATACACATGCGATTCATCCTCTGACAAGAATGCTTCTATTATTTTCCCTTTTTTCCCATACCGCAGTGCATTATTAATCAGATTCTCCAATAACCGTATCATAAGATTTTGGTTACAGGAAATCATATGCGGTGCGTCATTTCCCTTCAGTGAAAACTTCATATCTAGTGCATCCAGCTGTGGGATAAAATCAATAAAAATCTGCTCTACCAAGCTGCTTAATGATAGCATCTCAAAAGAATACTCTTTTTCCTCAAACTGTAAGATGGAGTATTCCAATAATTCCTCTATTTGTTCCGACAAATGTTCTGATTTTCTTTGAATAATTGCCACATGTTCCTTATTTTGCAAGGAAAGTTCTTCACTCTGCTCCAACAGCTGTGCATATCCTTGAATAGAGGTAACCGGAGTACGCAAATCATGGGCAATATTGCGTACCATAGCCCGCTCATTTTCTAAGGATTCTTCTAGCATTCTGGCCATTTCATATACACTTCCTGAGAGCGTTCCTAACTCATCTTTATGTTTATCTATCGGAATATTTTTCATGTTTCCTTTCGAAATCTGCTCAATACTGCTATTTAATTGTTCAATACGCTTGACAATGCTTCTGGATAAAATGAGAAAAACAATGACAACCACTCCGACAAATGCGATATCCAAGGCGATTGCATACCAACCGGCTTCAAATACTTCCTGCGTCTTTTCTGCGCTCATTTGGTGATAATATCCATAAATGCCCTGACTTACTGCCATTAAAATAATCCCCGCAATAAGGCTGATAAACATAATAAATATAAATTTCCACTGCAATTTATGCTTCAATGTTTTCACCTCTAATCCTCAATTTTGTAACCCACACCCCATACATTCTTAATAATTTGGGCTTTTCTTGGATTATCCTCTATTTTCTCACGAAGTCTGGCCAGGTGCACCATAACCGTATTATTCCCTTCATAATACTTATCCTGCCATACACTTTTAAAAATCTCTTCGGTGCTAAAGACTCTTCCTTTATTTTGGGCTAATAATTCTAAAATGCCAAACTCTGTTCTTGTCAAACTAATCTCTTCCCCATATTTGGTCACTTTTCTGGCATCAACATCAATGGCTAATACATCATTTACAACAATCAAATTTGTACTTTGCTGAATTTTCCCTGCATAATGATATCTGCGGATTAACGCCCTGACTCTCGCGACTAATTCAATGGCACTAAATGGCTTTACCATATAGTCATCTCCTCCGGCAGACAACCCCACTACTTTGTCGACATCTGTTCCCTTTGCACTTAAAAACAAAATTGGAACCTGACTTTGCTGGCGAATTTTCTGACAGGCTTCATAGCCATTCATTTCAGACATCATTACATCCAAAATGACTAACGACATTGTTGCCTCGAAAAGATTTACTGCCTCCAAACCGGAATAAGCCTTTACAACTTCATATCCTTCTTTTTCTAATATACTTTCAATTAAATCTGTAATCTCTTTATTGTCATCTACAACTAAGATCTTGTCCATGCCTGACTCCCTGACTTTCTCTGCGAACCTTTTATTTCATATACTCTACTGTATAGTCCTCTGCTGCAAAGTAAACCAATTCCTTCCCATCCGGAAATACCTTAATACTCTTTATTTTCGTTGCTATTTTAATCCCATTTCTCTCTTCATAACCATCATAGGTGCATACCCATCCAAGCTCCATCTTCACACCGTCGATTTCTTCTACTTGCCGTTCCGGACTATAAAACTCTGTAATTGCTCCGTCTGCATTAAACGTAAATATTCCGGAACCGGACACACCTCGATAAGATACGGTTGCCTTAACGTGTGTATCATCTATTTCCTCATAAGTAACATATGGAGACAACAATACGGATGGATTTATGGTTGCAGATTCTGCCAGCCAAGAAATAAGGCCTGCCTTGTATCCCTGTTCATCCTTTTCATCGAAAAGCCGGATGTGTTTTGCAAGGATTCCTTTCATACCGCCCTGATTATCTTTCGTAGCATAGTCCACACCTTCAAATGGAATCCCGTACATGGAACTGCTGCAAAATGCGGAACGATAGAAATCTCCATAAAAAAGCCACAAATCATAATCCATACTTATTACTTTTCCGGATGCTGTATCAAATACAAAGTCCGTATTATCAAATACTGCATTTGCGACCTGGTATTTTGGAAAATTTTCCAATCCAATATAGTCACAATATTTCTTCAACGGTTCCGGTAGCTGCTCTATTTCTTCTCGTGTACAAACCGCATCGCTTTTTTTCGTTCCATCCACCCTCTTTTGCATGGAATTGTGAAACTTCTCCTTTTCCGGTGAATAGGGCAACTTCCAGTATATGATGATTCCCCCGATTAACACCAACAGAATCAAACCGATTACAATTACTTTCTTCATGAATTCCTCCTATTCTTCCAATTCTCGATATAATTTTCTATTAAAATACAATGCAAATCCTCCCAAAACCACAAAAGATAATCCTTTTGTAACAAGTACCGGAAGTGCTATTTCTGCACCGGAAAGAACCTGACATATCGATTGTGGAATTATCATAATCCCTACAATGATACACAATTTCAACAAACCTGTCAAAAGTACCACTCCAAGTCCCTCTTTCTTCTTCAACAAGTACAGACATACAAAACACATCGGACTAATAATGCCCATATCAAGCACATATGTAATTTCTGTTGTGTATACGCCAATCAAAGGAAGTGTCCCTCCCATTACCATTGCTGAAATAATATCCGGCAACCACGCTACAATCAGTGCTACTCCAGTTACAATCATAAATGCACTTAATCCTTTTGTGACAGTTACTTTCTGTTCTACGCTCACCTTTCTGATATGTGCAAACATCCCGAACAAGGAACTGGTAAACAGCAACACATACACTAGAAAAATCTGGTTATAGGTAACACCAAAGGCAATGCTCGCCCCATAGTAAAATGCAACGGCATACATGGAAATCAGTTTTATTTCCGTGGTTGTATCGCCTTTTTTTCTATACTGTAAATAAGTATATACGAATAACGGAACCACTACAAGCAAAATGCAAAAGTCACTTCCTATGGAAATTGGAGCTTTGAAATAGCTATCATTGGCATAAATTCCGTAACCAAAAATCTCTACTGTGTGTCCATATTGATTTACAAAGTTATAAGCATGTTCGAAGTTCATGGATAGAATTCCAGCCATTGATGTTACGCACATACATAATATTGTAATAATAGCCAAAATGTCATTTTTCTTTTTCATTAGATTTTCCTTTCATTCTTTTTATAAGTTCATTTCCATTATGTTTCTTCTCGCTTTGCTCTTCTAATTCCCCATAAAGCATATACTAAAAATGCTACACTAATTACTAAAATAGAGGGAAAGAATGCTATTTCCATGATACTGACCTTCACACCATTTCGTATCATACCAATTGTCATCGCTGTAACCGCCATTGCCATTACAATTCCTTTCACTTGTAAAACAACGTACAATCCATATCCTATTTTGTTTCTTTTCAAAAGTAAATACGCACTAATAAAACTTACAGGAACAATAATGGCCAAGTCCACCGCCTGAATTACTAGTGTAGAGTAATGTTCCAACCCAACTGGAGCCCCACATGCTAACTCTGCACTGATAATTCGCGAAAGCCACATACCACACAGTAGTACACCCGTGATTATTTGAAATACCGCCAATACTTTAACCGGAAAATATTTAAAATAATATGACGGAAATTCCGTTTTTACAATCTGAATCATACATAAAATGAAATTATATATCCCTATTGCCATCAGCATAACATATAGTAAAAAGCACTTATTATATGATAGCATTGTAGCATAAGGGATATATGCATATAGAAAATATCCTATAAATCCTGCAAGAAATAGCATCCATATTTTCCCATGTTTCATTGCCATATACAACGTGACTAAAAGAGCCGGCACCCCCACAAATAAGGTAATATAATCCTGCGCAATTGCCTGAGAAGCCATCGAAAACGAATCCCTTGCATAAACTCCCTCTTGGTATAAAGTAATTTCTTCCTCATAGGCTGTTTTAATCGTAGAATAATTATGCTTTTCCTTATCAAAAATACCAAAAGTACAACAAATTATTGCCAGAATCGCTGTTAATATTGTCAATACAGATATTATTTTTTTCATTCCATTCTCCTTGCCTATTTCATTCCACTTTGAAGTGCTTTATTCACAGCATTACGAAGCGTTTTACTTGAAGTAGTTGCACCACTAACTGCATCTACATCATCCGTATTATTTTTTATCATTTCATCTAGCATGCTTTCTGCCGGCTTACCTGTTCCACATTCATGTTTCAACAGATTGATATTGACAATCTTGTGGTCTTTCACTTCTACTTCCACTTCCACCTTTACCATGCCTCCATCACTGCTTCCCTTATAAACACCATCTGCAACCTTTTCCATATCAATTTCGACATTCACCTGTTTATCCAAAGCTTCATTTGCTTTCTTCCCCATTGCTACAAACATAGCTGCAAAAAGTAATACAATTACTACCACAACAATAAGTGCTATTTTTAATTTCTTTTTCATTCTAATTCTCCTTTTCTCTTACGCCTCTTTCACCAATGCAACCAATGGTTCTATATTAGCTTTATCAGAATTGTCAACCGAACCTGCAAACAGCTTCTCCATCTCCTTCTCCTGTTCTGTCTTATTCTCCTTTTTTGCAACAGATTTTTGCATCATTTTAAGCATCATTTTCGGGAAGAAACTCATCTTTTCGAAGTTAAGTCCTCCCTCAAAATAGAAAAATGGCGTCTGCTCCAAATGGTTTTGGTTCTTTAAGTTATTTCGCAATTCTTCACTGTTTGATGTTGCCCCAACAGCAAACACTACCAACTGTTTTGGGTTCATTTTTCGCATTTTATCCAGTCCTGTAATCATGCCGCCCATGATCCATCCACCAAAAATAATACAATCGCATTCTGCTACTTCTCCGGCTGAAACTCGCTTTAACTCCTTTGCTTCACAAGAAAGTGCCTCTGCAATCCATGCTGCGTACTTTGCTGTAAACCCGGTGGAACTTTGATATACTACTAATTTCTTCATTTTCTATTCTCCTTTTCATTTGTTTCTTTTCTTGCTTGTTCCAAAAACACCTCATTGGTCTCGACTAACTTTTGTTCCAGTTCCTCCAAGGAAATCCCAAAGTTACTGGATATCATCAGTGTACTGATGCCGGTATTATAAATTACCATATTCAGATGCAACCTTCTTGCAGCCTCCAAAGATATGGAATAGTTTTCTGCAAGGAACTCTGCAACTTCCGGTGTACATTCTTGTTCATAAAGTTTCTCCAATGATGTAGCCATACAATCTGGTCTTTTCCGAAGAAAATATAGTTCAAATAAATTTGGTTCTTCTTTCGATAAAAGCAGATATGCCTTACCAATACTATGAAAAAAATCTTCTTTATCTACGTGTGCAGCAACATACTCTCGGAAGAACTCAGCTGCACACTTCTGCACATCCTTTTTTAACTCTTCCATATTCGAGCAATAGCTGTAAATGGGCTGTACCGAACACCCAAGTTTTTCTGCAATGTTTTTTACCAGAACCTGTTCCATACCGCCTTCTCTCGCCAGTTCAAAGGCAGCTTTAACTACCATTTCTTTTGTAATTCTTTGTTTTGGCATGTGTTCCCTCCTCAATTCAAAAAATAATCCGTTTATATAAATAGTTTATATAAACGGATTATATATTGTTATGTATAGTTTGTCAATAATTTTTCAATTTCCTAATACTCTTAGAAAATTTGCTTGCAACTTATTTTTTCTACTACTAATTTAAATACACAGACAGCATTCAACATCTTTTGCTCAAATGTCCAATCCGTTTTACCTGTGGCATGTTTCATAATCGCCTTCAGTCCCTCTATTTTTTCCTCCTCATCTTCCACGCTATATTACAACAGTAACATATATGCTACCACATCCGGAAAGTTTGCTAAACAATGCACAAATACTCCTAATTTCAGAGAGTCTTTTTTATATACAAAATAGGTAACTGTTCAGAACGTCTTAAGCAAAGATGATATCTGCATTCCCATTTAATGATTCTTTTATCGCTGTGAATGCATTGATTCCATGCTTATGAGCGGTTCCGATATAACTCATAATTGTTAAATATTCCTGTGCACCTTCTTCACTTCGAAAACAGCCTGATACTTTAGTTTTGACTTTTATCATTCTTAAATCTCGTTCAGCCTGGTTGTTATCGAAAGGTACACAGAGGTTATTTATAAATAGGCAGACTGATGCCTTGTAATTCTGTAGTCTGCAAATCAAATTTAATACCTTGCTCTTTTTCTTGCGACCACGCTTTTTTATGGTTTCTTCAGGAAGAGGATTTTCTTCATATGCGGTTTTGATGATTTCATCATATTTCTTATCAAACTTATGTCGATGATAATAGCTGATTTCATCTTTTTCGCCTAAAAGAGCTTTGTCTCTTACCTTTTTCATATCAAGAAGAAGTTCTTTGAATTGTAGAGCCCATTTTTGCTCGGGATAGTTTTCGATTATCCCGTTAAGCTCACGCAATAGATGTGCGCAGCATACCGCATGTTTCACATCTGGATACTTCCAGTATGAAGCCCAACAATCATGGACAGCAATACCCTGAAAAGATGGAAGGATTCCAATTGCATCCATTCCAAGATGCCCTCGTTTCTGTTGGATGCTCAGATAGGTATAATCCATATCTGAAACGTTATGAACCCACCAGGTCTTGCCATCAACACGAGTTCCTGTTTCATCGCAATGAATAAGCCCAAGCTTCGTCATAATACAATAAATCTTTTCATAGGTTGGCTTTAAAACATCGGCACATCGAGTCACCATGTTTTTGATGGTTCCAGTTGATAGTGGGATGTTGAATACACTACTGAGTATTTCATGAGTGCGATTAATACTTACTGCTCCAACAGTATTAAAAGCGACTACCATTGCTTGTAAGTTTTTACCATACTGCACAGTTGCTTTGATGCCAGCAGGAAAAGAACCTGCCTTCTGGCAGTTATGAAGAGGACAGTTTCTTACTACAATAAGCTGATGTGCTGTGACATTTACATTTACTTCAGCATCAATTTCGTGACGAGTCTCCTTGATGCAAGCTTTATCAAGACAGCTATCATGATAAGGGCAATTATCACAATCAGAATGCATATGTGGTTCTATAATGTCAGGTTCAGCGATAACAGAAAGACATGTTCCATCGTGGCCATTCTGAGCTCCCTGCTTCTTACCAGACTTTTGACGCAGACTACGATTCTTATTTACCGGTGGTTTCTTAAGTCCATCGCTTGAAGGTGGTTTTGAACTATTCTTGGAGTTTTTGTTGAGCTGCTCCTTAAGTTCTTTGATGGTCTGATTAAGCTCTTTAATTGTTTCGTTCATTTCAGATACCTGCTTTGTCAAAGCAGTATTCTGATCCATTAACTGTTGAACGAATTCCATTGTGATATTAATAGGCAAACAGACCACCTTCTTTCCTTGATTTCTATAGTATAATTATAACGAAATTCAAGGAAATAAGCGAATCTTAAGAAAACCGCTTATGGTAAAAATGACGGTGGATAAGTATTAAATTTTTGAGCACAAATGGTATTAAATCTATTCAAAATCATCGAAAATCGATGGATTTGAAATAAAATATAAGCGAAAAAATATATCTATCCACATGAGATAAGAAAACTTCTAAGTAGAAATTCTCTTATCCACAATAAAGCGATTTTTATCAAAACAGAAAAAATTAAAATTCTCTGTTTTATACAAAATAAAATCACACGAACTTATCGAGGTTCTGAACAGTTACCAAAATAGTATAATGGTAACATCATAGCAATCCTTGTAATAACAAGCCAGGGTTGATAAAAATGGTAAACTGAATATAATATTACATTAAATAAAACACTATATTTTCCCATCCACTTCATTCGAGTCATTAAAAATCCTCTGAAGTAAAACTCCTCAATAATTGGTACTATGAGTGTAAAAATGAAAAAGCTTACTAAAGTTGCTATGATAATATAGTTTTTACTAAACAAACTCATATCTTGGACAAAATTATACCAACTTGGAATCCAACAAAATACCGTTTTTAATAAGAAATTTGAAAGTGGCTTTAAAGCAATTAAAATTCCCACTCCCACTATAAGCAATGAAAGAGAATAAAGTATAAATTCTTTAACCTTCAACTTACTTTTTAAACCTAATATCTTAAATATATTAAAAGTTCCTTCTTCCTTCTTTGCTACATAAAATAGGTATCCAAGTTCAATAGGAATTATTGAAAAAATCGCAGAAACTCCTAATATAACTGCCCTGGGATATCCTTCTAAAATTCCCACCTTCGAAAAAAATATATACATAATGCTTAACGCAATTCCTGGAAACAAGTGCAGAAATATAAGTTTCCATATGTTTCTGATTTCTTTATCTTTATTCATAAGTCTTTTCTCCTTAGTTTTTTGTTTATCGTAATACTCCACGCATCGCCTAGCTCGATTCCGCTTCGCTTCTTCTCGCTAGAGGCTGGCGCCAAATTTATCTAAAAATCTCTGCTTATCCGCAAAGGCACCTTCGGTGCTTACCATATAAAATATGGCACTATCACAAATAAATTCACATAATTCCATACTCCACGCATCGCCTAGCTCGATTCCGCTTCGCTTCTTCTCGCTAGAGGCTGGCGCCTCATCTCATCTAAAAAGAACAGTCCTATTCGAAAATAAATTTTCATTAGAACTGTTCTTTTTATCTGGGCGATGCTTGTAGCTAACTACATCCTTTCCGGTGCCTCGAATCCTAACACATCGATACAGGTTTCAAGGACTTTTCTGGTTAATTCTAACAACTTGATGTAGCCTGCCTGCACCATTACATCTTCTTCTGCCATAATTTTTGTTTCATGATAGAAATGATTAAATGCATTTGCCAAATCATAGATATATGCACACACTTTATGTGGTGCTGTTTCTTCAAATGCTGTTTCCATTACTGCATTAAATTTACTTAATTCCAACATCAATGCTTTTTCGCTTTCAGAATGGGCTGGAAGTATTGCCGCCCCTTCCGGCATAGTTTTTTCTGCCTGATATTTTTTTAAGATTGACTTGATACGAACAATGGTATACAAAATATATGGTCCTGTATTTCCTTCAAAGGAAGTAAATCTATCAATATCAAAAACATAATCTTTGGATGCCTGATTGGACAAATCACCATATTTAATTGCAGACAATGCAACTACTTTTGCGGTCTCTTTTCCTTCGGCCTCTTCTACGGTATGGTTCTCTGCAATCTTCTTATACATCTCTTCGTTAATGGATGAAACCAGATATTCCAAACGCATTACGCCACCTTCACGAGTCTTAAATGGCTTTCCGTCTTTTCCATTCATAGTACCAAAACCTAAGAAATTCAGTTTTGTCTCCGGTTTTACCAATCCGGTCTTTCTTGCACAACGGAACACCTGTGTAAAATACAGTTCCTGACGCTTATCCACTACATAAATAAGCTCGTCCGGATTATAGTCCTTCATACGCCATACGATAGTTGCCAAGTCTGTGGTATTGTAAAGAGAAGCTCCGTCTGATTTTAAAATCATACAAGGAGGAATCTCTTTCGTATCAGTTTCTTCTTTTACATCTACTACAAGAGCACCCTCACTTATGTAAGCAAATCCATCATCTTTCATCTTCTGCACCATATCCGGGATATATGGCTGTGCATCTGATTCACCCTTCCATAAGTCGAAGGAAACATTTAAGTTCTCGTAGTTACGTTTCAAATCGTTCACAGAAACATCCAAAATATGTTTCAGCAACGCATTGTATCCTCTTCTTCCCTGCTGTAACTCATAGGTTGCCTGCATCGCTGCTTCTTTATATGCTGCATCTTCCTTGGATTTTCCGCTGGCAGTAGGATAAATTTCTTCTAACTCAGAAATAGTAAAAGGTGGCTCTGCCGGGTATTCTCCATCATAATTCTCATCAAAATAAACAAGTTCCGGCTTACGCTCCTTAAGTTCAGTAATGATAAGTCCCATCTGAAGGCCCCAGTCTCCCAGATGCACATCACCAATCATATTATGTCCCATGAACTTACCGATACGTTTTACACTTTCCCCGATAATAGCAGAACGCAAATGTCCTACATGAAGAGGTTTTGCTACGTTAGGTCCGCCATAATCAATCATAATTGTCTTAGGATTCTTTGCTTTTTCACAACCAAGGCGTTCCTTGTCTGCCTCCATTTCTCCAACATAATCTGCCAGATATGTTTCACTTAACTTCAAATTCAAGAATCCCGGTTTCACAGATTCTACAGATGAAAACATCTGATTCTCCTTTAAGCACTCTGCTATCTTATCTGAAATCATAAATGGCGCACACTTATATTCCTTTGCTGCTGCCATTGCACCGTTACACTGATATTCACATAAATCCGGACGGTTTGACAACGTCACTTTTCCATATTTTGCATCATATCCATTTTCTTCAAATGCCTTCGTCACCTCTGCACTGATTAGGTCCAACATTTTTTTCATGGTCTGTCCTCTTTTCTTTCAAATACTTTCTGGACTTCTCCAGAACACTTTACTTTTAATCATAACAAAAAGAGGGTATCTTGTCACCCTCTTTTTTACGATTTTTTATCTGCATTGTTGCTTCCTATAAAAATTCTTATGAGAAGTTAAAAACTTTTTACTTCTGATTTTATTCAGATTTGACAAGGACAAAGCCGGACACACTTTCTAGCATGTCTAAATATTGCATTTTGAAGAATGATATTAATTTTCCTAATTCGAGACTCGGTTTTTCCCTTCATGCAACTGAAGCTGAATACAAAAAATTGGAGTTTCATATGTTGAACACTTTGTGTTCTTCTTACAGCAGCATAAAAGAATGAATGGGTATGCCAGAAAGATGTTTGAGGACAGAGAAACACGGGCTTAAATGTGTATCTGTCCGAGTTCTTTTGGCATACCCTTATCGAACATTCTTGTTGCTGCTGTTTAGAAGAACTAAAAGCGTGATTCAATATGAAACTCCAATTTTTTGTATCAGGTTCTTTGCAGAAGAAGGAAAAACCTCAGACAACGAACTTAGGAAAATACATTTCTAGAACTTCTTATAAGAATTTTTATCGTTACCTATGCAAAGAAATTCTCCGCCAATGTAAAGGTTCCTACCGTTCCCACGGTTCCTGTCATATAAATGGTATCATCTTCGCCAAATTCTATCACCAGATCTCCACCTTGCATGTGAACTGTCACTTTTTTATCTACCAGACCCATACGTCTTGTAGCCGCTGCAGCAGCACAGGCACCGGTACCGGAAGCTAAGGTATATCCTGCCCCACGCTCATAGATTTCAATCGCAATGTTTTCCCGATCAATAACTTTGCAAATCTGCATATTGGTTCTGTTCGGAAAATAAGATGCCCCCTCCACATAAGGACCTAGTTCCTTTGCTTTTTGTGGGGTAACTTCCTCCATCATAATCACGCAATTTGGATTTCCTACAGACAAACAAGTCGCATTATAATCATTGTCATGAAATCTTAAATGTTCATTGACAATCTCTCCTTCTAACCCTACCAAAGGCATCTGCACGCCAGCAAAAGCAGGTTTTCCCATATTCACTCGCATCTTGCTTCCATCTTCCTCCATAAATTCAATTTCCACATCTCCAGCCAATGTATTTAAGGTAAATCTCTTTTCCTTTACATACCCTTCATCCAGCAAATATTTTGCAAAAATTCGGACGCCGTTGCCACTGCGCTCTGCTTCTGAACCATCCGGATTAAAAATCTGAACCCTGAATTTTCCATCCTCTTCAAATGGTCCGTATAAAATACCGTCAGCGCCAACCCCAAAGTTTCTTCTACAAAGCATCTCCACATTTCTCTTCTGTAATTTTATATCGTTTTTATTCGGATCCAACACCAAATAATCATTTCCTAATCCATGATATTTTTTCATTGTAATAGTATCCATACGCATTTCCTTTCCCAGGCTATACCTGCAATTGCTATGTATTATTTTCTATATCTCTATTATATCGTTTCTTTTTGCAAATAATAGTTAATAAATTGCTTGAAACATTGCAAAAAGTGCGGTATGATATTTTTAGAATTAATTATATTTTGCAGAGGATACCAATATGACTGAAAAAACTGGAATTTCTAAAGAAAAACAGAGCGGATACCTGCATCAGAACTTCCGCCTATTCCATTTAAAAGATAAAAAAACACAGGAATTTGAATTTCACTATCATGATTTTAATAAAATTATTGTCTTTCTTTCGGGTAATGTTACTTATCTGGTAGAAGGAAAGGCATATTATTTAAAACCATGGGACATTCTTCTGGTGAATCATCATGACATTCATAAGCCAATTATTGACCCAGGTACTACCTATGAGCGTATTATTATCTGGCTACAAAACGACTTTATAAAATCTCAAAAAGATCGCCCCTGTGACCTATCTGCTTGTTTTGCTACTGCCAACGAAAAGAGTTTTAATCTCATCCGTTTGAATGCTTCTCTTCAAACGAAGATTCAGACATTAATTCACTCTTTGGAAGATTCCTTAACCAGCGAAGAATTTGGACATGAAGTTTTAAGCCAAACTTACTTTTTACAACTCATGGTTTACTTAAATCAGGTATTCTCTCCGGAACAATACCAAGAAGATCAGTCTGCCTCCCGCTATGATAAACAAATTGCGGATATTTTAAAGTACATCAATCTTCACTTAGATGCTGATCTGTCCAATGAAACACTTGCAGAAAAATTTTTTCTCAGCAAATACTACCTTATGCACAAATTCAAAGAAGAAACAGGATACACACTTCATAATTACGTTCAGCAGAAGCGCTTAATTTGTGCTGCAGACATGATAAAAGGAGGCTCACCTATACTAAAGGCTGCCTCCCAATGCGGTTTCTCCGATTATTCTACCTTTTTACGCGCATTCCGCAAAATGTACGGAATGTCACCAAAGGATATTATTGTCTGATATAGATTCCTTGAAGTTCAATGAATTCCTGAAGTTCATCCTGTGCATCCTGAGACCATGTTTCACTCAATGGCTGTTTTGTCTCTTTTTCTGCTTCTTCTGCTAATGGCTGTTTCTTCACTTCTTCCGGTCCTTTCATAAGGATGCCTCCTCTCTTCTATTCCTCTAATAACATCTTGCTAATTTTCACTCAAATCTTCCTCAGCTTCTTGATTAATTTCACTCGCATCCTGCGAAGGTTCTGTTTCAGCTTCCATTTCTGTTGCGGCGTTATCTGCTGCAAGCTCCTCTCCCAAGTTTTCTTCCATCTCTGGCTGCGTTGAAACCACTTCGGTATTTTGAATAAGCTCCTGTAACATGCGATCTTTATCACTTAAAATTGCCTCTACTTTCTCCTGGGTAACTCCATCCATCGGAGTCGTTCCATAGGTATCCTGGCTTTTATGTCCTTCTATTTCTTTTTGATATATGAGTGCCTGAATCTCATCTGCCTTCTTCCTCTTATCTGCCTCGGCTTCCGCATCCAAACGTCGCAGTATATCATCTGCCTTTTCCCGTTCTTCCTCCATCCGCGCCATACGTTCTTCTTCTTGGCGTTTTCTTTCCAATTCTTCTTTCGTAATATAAACAACATTCCATCTCTTAACAATACTATTTGCTATTTTTTCTCTTTCATTTCTCTTATCAATAGCGTCTTTCATATAATCAACCCTCCAGACCCCCTCCTTAGGGAAATCCATTTATTATTTTTTATTTTATCACAAATTTTATATGAATAAAAGTATCAAATTCCGTGCATTCTTTTAATATAAAAATTTCCGGAGGTAACACCATGGCTGCATACAAAGTAGAAATCTGCGGAGTCAATACATCTCGGCTTCCTATATTAAAAGAAGAAGAAAAAAGTGCCCTTTTTACACGAATCAAAGCCGGTGACATGCAGGCTCGTGAAGAATACATCAAAGGCAATCTGAGGCTTGTCCTAAGTGTCATCAAACGTTTTTCCAACAGCAATGAAAACGTAGACGACCTGTTTCAAATTGGCTGTATCGGACTTATTAAGTCCATTGACAATTTTAATCCTGATATGGGGGTAAAGTTCTCCACCTATGCAGTTCCCATGATTATTGGTGAAATACGTCGCTACCTGCGAGACAATAACTCTATCCGCGTTAGCCGCTCCCTCAGAGACACAGCTTATAAGGTTATCCATACCCGCGAGTTATTGTCCAAAGAACTTTCCCGTGAACCAACATTAGAGGACATTGCAAAAGCAATTGATATTCCAAAGGAAGATATCGTTTTTGCACTAGATGCTATTCAAAGTCCCGTAAGCTTATATGAACCGGTTTACACAGACGGCGGCGATACCCTTTACGTCATGGACCAGATTAGTGATAAAAAGAATAAAGAAGAAGCCTGGGTAGAAGAACTTTCTCTAAGCGATGCCATGAAACGTTTAAATGAGCG
The DNA here is from genome assembly GCF_001940225.2 of Roseburia sp. 499. NCBI lineage: Bacteria > Bacillati > Bacillota > Clostridia > Lachnospirales > Lachnospiraceae > Roseburia > Roseburia sp. 499. The sequence goes on along the minus strand of NZ_CP135164.1, from coordinate 1,096,595 downwards.
TGAAAATTATATTATCAAACTCCGTTTCTTCGAGGGTAAAACTCAAATGGAAGTCGCCGAAGAAATTCATATCTCCCAGGCTCAGGTCAGCAGACTTGAAAAATCTGCTTTAAAAAACATGAAAAATTATCTTTCTATTGCTCCCACTTATCGCAGAGGGAATTAATCTGATCTGCAAACTTGCCCAATTCTTTATTCGGTCTGCCTTCACATTTACGAATGACAGACATAAGACGTTCTCCTGCTGCAACCAGCCGTGCAAATACATTAGAAACCACACGCGTATCCTTCTTTTTATTCTGTGTCATTTCACGGCTACCCTGCGCAACGCAGGTGTTGGTAAGCAAATCATAGGTATCTCCACTATACGGCGCTACGGAAGGAATGCCGGTTTCCAATTCTACCAATTGTGCAAAATGATCGCATACTTTATCATCTCCATGCACAACAAACACTCTCTTAGGCTTTCCTTCAAATGCCTTAATCCACTCTAACAAATGTGGCTGGTCTGCATGCCCACTGATTCCCGGAAGATTTTCGATTTTTGCATGCACCTCTATCGTCTCACCAAAAAGTTTCACTTCCTTTGCGCCACTCAATAGATGATTTCCAAGTGTTCCCGGAACTTGATAACCTACAAATAGAATGGTGGAATCTGCCCGCCACAGATTATGCTTTAAATGATGTCGAATTCTTCCCGCCTCACACATACCGGAAGCTGAAATAATTACAATCGGCTTATTAATAAAGTTAATCATCTTGGATTCATCACTGGAAATCGCAGTCTTAAGCCCCGGAAATCCAATCGGATTAATTCCCTTTTCAACCAGTTCCTTTGCCTCTTCATCAAAGCATTCTTCCACACTCTTGTGAAAGATATTGGTAGCTTCTACCGCCAGCGGACTGTCAATATAAACTTCAAAATCCTGAAACTCCGGCAACAAATTCTCCATTTTTATCTTTCTCAAGAAATACAACATTTCCTGCGTTCTGCCTACGGAAAATGCCGGAATCACCAGATTACCGCCTCTGGTAAAGGTTTCCTTGCATACTCTCGCCAGTTCTTTTGCATAATCCGGTGGATTCTGATGTACACGATTTCCATAGGTCGATTCCATAATTACATAATCTGCGTCCTTAATATATTCAGGATTACGAATCAATGGCTTATTTTCATGTCCGATATCACCGGAAAATACCAGTTTAACTTCCTCTTCCCCTTCGTTTGCCCACACCTCAATACTGGAAGATCCAAGCAAATGCCCTGCATCAATAAAACGAATGGAAATCTCCTCTGATAATGTAATCTTTTCCCCATACGCACACGGAATAAAATGTTCCAAAACTCCCATAGCATCTTCCATATCATACATCGGCTCTACAAGCGGCTTTCCTGCTCGCTTTGCTTTACGATTCCGCCACTCGGCTTCAAACATCTGAATATGTGCCGAATCCTTCAGCATAATATTGCACAATTCTGTTGTTGCTGTAGTCGCATATATTTTTCCACGAAATCCGTGACTATACAACAACGGCAAAAGACCGGAATGATCAATGTGTGCATGAGTCACCAGAACGAAATCAATTTCTGCTGCATTTACTGGAATCTCTTGGTTCACATAAATGTCTGCTCCCTGCTCCATACCGCAATCTACCAGTAATGTAGTACCTCCAACCTGTAAATAATGACAACTTCCGGTTACCTCATGGGCTGCCCCCAAAAATTCTAGCTTCATACTACCATCTCCATTCTGTCTGTATAGTATGATTATACCATATTTAGTATATCTATTCAAATTTTACAATCTCTTTTCGAAGCCGTTTCATTATCTTTTTTTCCAATCTAGAAATGTAAGACTGTGAAATTCCAAGAAGGTCTGCAACCTCTTTTTGTGTCAGTTCGTCTCCATTCGGATGATTCAACCCAAATCTTAGTTCAACAATGGTCTTTTCTCTTGGCGAAAGCTTTTCCACTGCCTTTTTTAGTAATCCTTTCTCTACCTCAGTTTCAATATCACGATATATAATATCCTCTTCTGTTCCCAGAATGTCTGAAAGCAAGAGTTCATTTCCATCCCAGTCCACATTTAACGGCTCATCTATGGAAACTTCCAGCCTTGTCTTATTATTTCTTCGTAAATACATTAAAATCTCATTCTCGATGCATCTGGACGCATAGGTAGCAAGCTTAATATTTTTCTCCGGATTAAAAGTGTTGATTGCCTTAATCAATCCTATGGTTCCGATAGATATCAAATCCTCTACGCCAATTCCTGTGTTGTCAAACTTCTTCGCTATGTACACCACCAAACGTAGATTGTGCTCAATAAGTCTGCTTCTAGCCTTCTCCTGTTCTTCTCCTCCAAGCTGGCGAATACAATGATTCTCTTCTATTGCTTCTAAAGGCGGCGGCAAAATCTCCGCTCCCCCAATATAATGGATATCTCCCTTTTTCAGCAACATCATATTCTGAAAATTAGGAATCAATTTTAATTGAAAATGCTGTGGTATTGCAATTTTTATATACATCCTTTTCCTCCTCTAATGCTCCATACATACTCCGTTTAGTATTACATCATATTTATCACCTTGAAATAATTTCTCTTTTGCAATCCCAAATACCGGTTTTTCCAAATAAACCGATGTTTCTCCCTGCAATATGTACATTCCTTCCAATGTAACGGTTTCTAACAGTCCATGCTCTTTTCCAAGCGAATGATAAGGAATCAGGCGCATCAACAGCTTCCCCTCTGCTAATTCCGGTTCCAGAAGTTCTTCCTTTATAATATGTACCGGTCGGTTTACGATTGGATCCCTCAGAAGATTTCCCGTATCCAGGAATCCCTTTGCTTTCATCTGTCGCTCTCCTGTCAAAATCACTACTTCGACAACCGTATCCTTTTGCTTTTTCCAGCTATCTAATATTTTCTCTATCAAAAAAATAAACATGACAGCAACTACTACAGCCATCCAATAGCCTCTACTGCTCTTCCACATTCCTCTACTAAACTCTAGGATTCCACCCAAAAGAATCACCGATAAGTAAGTAAAAAGATACTGAATCAGAAATTCTTTTCCACTCCTACTTCTAAAATACATAAAAATCATCAAAGGATTTATCACAAAATGTACGGCCAGCAGATAACAGATATAGCTCTTCATGAGGAAAAAACATGACATGGCTGCTCCGGTCCCGAAAAAACCTGCCAGAAAAAGTCTCCTTTTCTTTTGTTTCTGCTTCATAAGTTTCCCACATAGCCACAACGCTAAACAGTCCATGGTATAATTTGTAGCAAACCAAACATCTGCATACAGTTCATATTTCACTGAAAGCCCCCTTTCTGACCTTTTCATTATAGAGTTGTTTCCATGATTTTTTTGTCAAACCGTTGTCCCCTTTTCAAAAAATCGATTTACAAAATCTTACAGGCATCTGCATACTTTGCAATAAAAAAGAATTCCGCTTGCGGAATTCGCCGCGCGCGAGCGGTGTCGTTTACGACAAAATTCCTCTCCGCGAGCTGCGCATCCTTAGCGGAGCGCTTTTTATATTCTAGGAAAGTTATTCACTTTCACACTTTAATGTAACAAGGTCTTTCCTAGAATACAAAAAAAAGATGTCCAACTGCTTCTTACAGTTAGACACCTTTTCTGTCTTATATAGTTACTTTCTTGTATTCTTTAAAAACTCCGGAATCTTAATATCACGCTCTGGGATACTGCTTTCTGGTTTCTTAGGTCTCTGCAATCCCAATGTGGATGCAGTCACACCCATACCACCGGTAGTATTCTGAGTTGTTCCTGAAGTATATGAATTCAACGGACGACTAGTAGTTGTTGTCGGTCTTGTTGTTGCATTTGTTGTATACTTCATGCTTGGCATAATCTTCGGAGCTGCCGCTACATCCTCTAGACCAGTTGCAATTACAGTAATTGTTGCCTCATCTGTCATAGTCTCATCGAACTTCGCACCAAAGATAATATTTGCATTGTCTCCTGCAAGATCCTGTACATAACTTGCAGCATCATTTGCATCCATAAGAGAAATATCACCGGAAATATTAATAATAACATGAGAAGCACCGGTAATTGTTGTCTCCAATAAAGGACTGGCAACAGCAAGTTTTACAGCCTCAATTGCCTTCTCATCACCCTTCGCATTACCAATACCGATATGAGCCATTCCCTTGTCCTTCATAACAGTCTGAACATCTGCAAAGTCAAGGTTAATCAATGCAGGTAAGTTAATCAGGTCGGTAATTCCCTGTACTGCCTGCTGTAATACCTCATCAGCCTTCTTTAATGCATCCGGCATCGTAGTACGTCTATCTACAATCTCTAATAACTTATCATTCGGAATTACAATTAATGTATCTACACTATCTTTTAATTTTTCAATTCCACCAAGTGCATTCACCATACGAGCTTTCGCTTCAAACTTAAACGGCTTGGTTACAACACCAACGGTCAAAATTCCCATATCCTTAGCAATCTTTGCAACAACAGGAGCTGCTCCAGTTCCTGTTCCACCGCCCATACCACAGGTTACAAATACCATATCTGCACCCTTGATGGCTGCTGTCAGTTCTTCGCTACTCTCTTCTGCTGCCTTTTCACCAATTTCAGGCTGTGCACCTGCTCCCAATCCCTTGGTCAGTTTCTCACCAATCTGAATCAGGGTTGGCGCCTTACAAAGTGCTAACGCCTGCTTGTCTGTGTTGATTCCTATAAATTCAACACCACCAATATTTTCATCAACCATTCTATTTACTGCATTATTTCCAGCTCCCCCGACACCAACTACGATGATCTTGGCACTGGAATCTGCTTCACTTGTCATAATCTCCAGCAAGGTTCTTCCTCCTTTTGTCCTCATTTATCCAATATAAACTCTTATACAATATAGTATAATTTTTTTGCTAATTAATCAATAAAAATTTTTAATTTTACGAAACTTTTTTCTTTTATTGTGCTTTTTCAAAGCTAATATCTGTTGTATCTTCGGTCCAACTCTCTAAATGTAACGTTCCTACCTGTCCTTCTAATTGAGGCATAATATAAGACAGCCTTAAAATTTTTTCATTTAAATGCTGTGCTTGTCCCAACAAAACAGTAATATTTCCATATCCTAAGGTATAACTACCTTCTTTACTGTAATTAATGCTCTCAGGTACCAACTCATACTTTTTCAAGTTCTGAGTAAGGGACAGCAAATTTTTCAATACATTCTTTCCTTTAATAGGCAGTTTCTCATACAATACAATTTCTTCCACATCCAGTCCGGTAATCCGTGGCACACCTTCTATAATATCCGAAGACATTTCTACCACCAGTCCGTCCTTGTCAAAATAAGCATTCTGCCCCAATGCTTCCATATAAACACATCCCAGAAGTCCTTTTTCATATACCTTAATTGACAATACATGCGGCGATTTCAAAGAAACTTCCATAGTATCCACAAATGGAATATCTTCAGGCTCTACAAACTTATTCTTGAAGTATACATAAAGACTGCTCCAGGAATACTCATCCTTCAGAATCCATTCTTTAATTGTTTCATCTGAAGCATTCACATTCCCAGTAATTTCCACTTTTTTGACCGTAAATACTTTAATTACCACAAATGCTCCTAATGCAAGCAAGGCTAAAATAATCAAAAATACTGCCAGACGTACTTTCCATCTTTTCTTTCTTTTTCGTTCTTCCCTCATCCCGTCACTCCTGTTCCAGCCGTATTCCTCTGGATACACTCAACACCAGTCCTATTTCTGCCAGCAAAAACAATACAGAAGTTCCTCCATAACTGATTAACGGCAAAGAAATACCGGTATTTGGTATAGTATTGGTTACAACGGCAATATTCAAAATAACCTGAATTGCGATATGCGCCATGACACCGGTAACAAGCAACGCACCATATAAGTCCTGGGCATTATTGGCAACTACCATAAAACGCCAAATCAGAATCACAAACAACATGATTACGCATATTGCGCCAAACAAACCTAACTCTTCACAAATAATAGAAAAAATCATATCATTCTGCGCTTCCGGTACAAACCCTAACTTCTGCATACTTGCGCCCAATCCTTTTCCAAAAAGTCCACCGGAACCAATGGCATATAAACCTTGAAGGGTCTGATATCCTTTTTCATATTTTTCCGGATTCAACCAGATTTTGAGACGCTCCGCACGATAAGACTCTAGCATAATAAAGGCGGCGCCGAATACAATAACAATTCCCGCCATCACCACAAATTGCATATACTTTGGGCTTGATACAAATACCAGTGCAATAGCAATTCCTAAAATAATAATCGCTGTACTTAAGTTTTCAGAAGCTACAATGATAACCATGGGCATTACTATAATCACGACCTTTACCAAGGAAGAGAACTTTCCCATCTGTTTCGGCATCTCACTGATAATAGAAGCCAAAAACACAATAATTGCAAGCTTTGCAATTTCCGAAGGCTGAATACTCAGCGGTCCTACCTTAAGCCAACGCTTCGCACCGTTTAATTCTACTCCTACAAAAAGTACCAACGTACAAAGCCCAAATGCTCCTATGTATGCCAAAAGCCAGAACTTTTTCCACACCCGGTAATCGATTCTTGAAATCACAAACATAATTACCAGACCTAACACAGTTGCCTGCAACTGTTTCCTCAGATAATAAGTCCCATCCCCAAATTTAATCTGAGCATTATAAGAACTGGTACTATAAAGCATTACCAGTCCAAAGCAGATTAAAAACAGAATAATCACCAGCAGACTATAATCAAAATATCTAATATTCTTTTGTCTTTTGTCTTGATTTTGTTCTCTGCCCATACCAGCACTCCTGACCCTTACTTACTCCTTCAATGCTCTCGCCATTTCCTTAAACATATCGCCTCTCTGCTCGTAATTCTTGAACATTCCCCAACTTGCACATGCCGGGGAAAGCAATACTGCATCTCCGCTTTCTGCATTCTGGTAGCATACATCCACTGCTTCCTGCAAACTTTCTACAAATACAATATCTTCTTTCGGATATCCAAGCTTGATAGCTGTTTCTGCTATTTTTTCTCTGGTTGCTCCTAAAAGTACCAGCTTTTTCACTTTTCCGTCAAAAGCCTCAATCCACTCATCGTATTCCGAATTCTTATCATAACCACCACCAATTAATAGCGTTGGCCACTCCATAGCACGAATCGCCTGAATAGCAGCATCCGGATTGGTCCCCTTAGAATCATTATAGAAACGTACGCCGCGCTTTGTTACCACATATTCTATTCTATGTGCAACTGCCACAAATCGAACCAGAACTTCCTTTATTTTCTCCATTGGTACTCCAAAAGAAAGTGCCATAGCTGTTGCAGCCATTACATTTTCATAGTTATGTCTTCCGATAAGCTTAAGTTCCTTTACATTGCATACCGTTGTTTCTTTTCCCTCTGCTACCCAGATGATATTCTCTCCATCTAGGAAGATTCCTTCTGAAAGTTTTCTCTGGCTGCTGAAAAACAGAACCTTTGCTTTTGTCTCTTCTGCAAACTTTCGTAATACTTCATCTTCATAGTTCAGCACGCATACCTGTTCTTTTCCTTGATTCTTAGTAATATATTCCTTTGCCAGAATATAATTTTCCATGGTATGATGACGATTCAGATGATCCGGTGTAATATTTAAAATAGCAGAAACTTGCGGACAGAATTCATGTACAGTTTCTAGTTGGAAACTACTGATTTCCGCCACTGTAACAGAATTCTCGTCTGTATCCGTTACTACACTGGTATATGGGATTCCAATATTTCCTACTACCTGCACCTTGGCACAATAGTTCTTCATAATCTCTCCCAACAACGCAGTTGTGGTAGTCTTTCCATTTGTTCCGGTAATTGCCAGAACCTTTCCTTTTTCAAAAGCATAGGCAAGTTCGATTTCGCCCCAGATAGCAAGACCTGCCTCGCGCATCTGATTCACTACCGAGATATCAATAGGAACTCCCGGACTTAGCACTGCAATATCGCAGCTCTTTATTTTTTCTTCTGACAGTTCTCCCAAGACAATCTCAACCTGTGCTAACAAAGGAGACTTTTCTCTGATTTCCTGTTCCTTTAATTCTCCATTTCCATCATAAAGTAATACTTCCAGATTTTTCTTCACCAGAAGTTCTGTTGCGGCAATACCGCTAATTCCGGTTCCTACCACCAGAAATTTCTTTCCTTCGATTTTCATGTTCTTCCTCTCTTCCTTATAACGCCAACAGCCCTACTAAACAAAGAAGTGCTGTCACAATGGAAAATACTGCTACTACTCTTGTTTCAGACCATCCACCTAATTCAAAATGATGGTGAATCGGTGCCATACGGAAGATTCGCTTTCCTCCGGTCTTTTTAAAATAAGTTACCTGAATCATAACAGATAATAATTCTACCCAATAAATCAACGCTACAATCAAAATAAAAATCGGCATCTGCATCATATAAGCGGTAGCTGCAACAAAACCACCTAATGCAAGAGAACCGGTATCTCCCATAAATACACTTGCCGGATATACATTAAACAGCAAGAATCCAAGCAGCGCTCCCACTACCGCACAGGTAATTGGTTCAATGCCACTATTCGTTCCAATTGCTACTACGGTAAAAAATGTTGCAATCAATACTGTAACACTGGAAGCTAAGCCATCCAGACCATCTGTAAAATTAGCGCCATTCACGGTACCTATAATTGCAAGAAACATAACCGGAACAGCAAACCATCCCAAATCCAGATAGATTCCTTTCTCAAAACCTCCGGTAAACGGTACCAGCATGGTTAAAGAAATGCCGGAATATTTTATCATATAGAAAATAAATATTGCTGTCACTACAATTTGTCCCAGCATCTTCTGCCATGGAAGCAGCCCATCCGACCTTCTTAGTACTACCTTTAAATAATCATCTAAAAATCCAATAATTGCAAATCCCATCGTTACAAAAAGAATTGGAATAATTTTCGGATAATCCTTCATATAAAACAGGGAAGTAACTATAATACCCGCCAGTATCATAAGGCCGCCCATCGTAGGGGTTCCTGCTTTCTTCAAATGTGATTTCAATTCCTCCCTTTCCGTCTGCCCTATTTTCAATCTCCTTAACACCGGAATTACCACCGGTCCTAATACTGCTGTAATTGCAAACGCAATCAACACCGGAAAAATTACTTTCTGTGCCATTTTCTTACACCTCTCGCTTTACGATGCTTTATGCTCACCGTATCTTTCTTTTTTATCTTCATATAACTTTTCAATTATAAAACCTTTCCTTATATTATGCAAGTCTATTCACCCATTTACTCAGAACTATCCGGTTCTTCTTGTACTATCTCTTCCTTTTCAATTCCCAGGTAAGGAAGAATATTAGAATAAATGTCCTTTACTGCAGGTGCTGCTATCATTCCTCCATAATAAATCCCCTGTGGATTATTAACAATGAACAATGTTAATACCTGTGGATCCTCCGCCGGTGCAAAGCCCATAAAAGCAGAAATATAGCGATGTGCACTTCTTGGCAATGTCTGAGAGGTTGCTGTCTTACCGCCAATAGAATATCCTTCTATGTATGCTTTATTTCCTCCGCCTTCCGATACTACTTTTTCTAACAATGTACGCATGGTTTCTGAAGTTTCTTCACTAACAATCTGTTTCTCGGTATCGTATTGAAATGTTTCCACAACATTTCCCTGATTATCCCGGATATCCACACCAAAATGAGGAATTACTCGCTTTCCTCCATTTATAATGGAAGATACTGTGGCCGCAAGCTGTATGGGCGTCACCTGAAAAGACTGTCCAAAAGATATGGTAGCAAGTTCTACGGGTCCTACATTTTCTTTTTTATGCATAATGGTGACTGCCTCTCCCGGCAAATCAATTCCTGTCTTATTTAACAGGCCAAACTGCTCAAAATACTTGTAGAAATTATCCACTCCAAGCCGTAGTCCAACCTCAATAAACACCGGATTGCATGAATTCATAATCCCCTGTGTAAAGGTTTCTGCTCCGTGTCCACCTGCTTTGGCACACCGGATTCTTCGATCCTCTACCATCTTATATCCCGGACAGAAAAAGTTATCATCAACACTGACTACACCTTCTTCCAAAGCTGCTGCTGCCGTAACGACCTTGAATATGGAACCCGGCTCATAGGTATCATTAATACACTGATTACGCCACATCTGGTTCAATTGGTCCTGCGTCTGCCCTCCGGTAAATGGTTCATTTAAATTGAACTCCGGTAAATTTACCATTGCCATAATTTCGCCATTTTTCGGGTTAATAACAATTACGGAAACACTATCTGCCGACTTCTGTTCCATGACCCTCCTTGCAGCCTGTTCACAATACATTTGTATATTGTAATCCAGACTAATGTGAAGATTGTATCCATCTACCGGTTCTTGTCTACGCTCTCCTGCATTTTCGATTTCTACCCCTCTTGCATCTGTCAGTGTTAGTATTTTTCCATTGGTTCCCTTAAGGTAATCTTCATACTTTACTTCTAGTCCAATAATCCCTTGATTGTCTCCTCCTGTAAATCCAAGTACTTTAGACGCTAAAGAATCATATGGGTAATAACGTTTGTAATCTTCATCCACCTTTACTCCCGGAAGCTTATATGCTCGGATACAGTCTCCTGTTTCCTTGTCTACATTAGACTTTACTCGCTCAATAGAACTTACTTTCTCTACTCTTTTTCGTACCTCTCCCTCCTCCATTCCCAATTCTTTAGACAGTACCTGAATAATTTTTTCAGGTTCTTCCATCTGACTATGAATTACTGAAATGGTACAAACAGTACGATTTGTGGCCAGCACCACACCATTGGCATCTAGAATTTTTCCTCTGGCTGCCTTAATGTCTCTTTCTCTTTCATGCAAATCTTCTGCCTTTTGTCCATAATACTGGGAACAAAATATCATCAGATATACCAGACGTCCTACAAGAACACAGAGTAACAGCATAACCACCGTAAATACAATCAATATTTTCTTACGGTTATATGTTTTATTCCGAAACATACATAAAAACCTCATAAAAGCAATTACTATAATCTATTACATCTTTTATGAGGTTATGTACTATTCTAATTAAAAATGTTCTCTGTGTAATCTTCCTGCGCAGATGACTGTTCTTCCGGTGTCATCTGTGCTGCCTGTGCCTGACTCTGGACATTTTCCTGTGCCTGCGGGTCTTCTTCATCCTTATAGATATTCATATAAGGAAAGAGTTCTGTAAAAATGTCTTTCGCCAAATTTGTAGCAAGGCTACTCTGCGCCTGATTTTCTACATTCGGCTCATTGATAACGACATATACCAGCACCTGTGGGTCTTCTACCGGTGCAAATCCTATGAAAGATACCAGATACTTTCCGTTTCTACGCGGATATTTTTCTGCCGTACCTGTCTTTCCACCCATGGAATATCCTTCCACCTTGGCACTTTTTGCTGTACCGGATGAAACAGTATTATATAAATAACCCTTTACGGTATCGCTGGTCTGTTTTGAAATAGTCTGTTTCAATAAAACAGGCTCGATTGTCTGAACGGTATTTCCATTATCATCTACAATTTTTTTCACTAGATGAGGCTGATAGTAATTTCCTCCATTTATAATGGAAGAAAATCCACTGGCAAGCTGTATCATAGTCACATTAAAGTTCTGACCAAAAGAGTATGTAGCAAGATCGGCGCTTCCCATTTCTTCTGCACTCTTTACCAGACTATCGGTTCTCGCCTCTCCCGGCAAGTCAATTCCAGTCTTTAAACCAAAATTAAAAATTTTTTGATATTTACTAAATTCCTCTTTTCCAATGGCATCCGCCATCTGCATTAATGCATCATTGCAAGAATTCATAATAGCTTTCTCAACAGTCTCTACGCCATGTCCACCATGAGAATGTGCGACACACTTAATGGTATGCCCTCCTACTTCCTGATATCCATCGCAAAAATATGTCTCATCTCCGGTCAACTTACCTGTCTCAAGTCCAGTTGCAACAGTAAACGGCTTTGCTGTGGAACCGGGCTCATAGGTATAAGTTGTACAGAAATTCTGCCATATACCATTTAGATTATCTAAAGTCGTCTGTTCATCCATAGCAGCAATCTCTTCCGGTGTATAATATGCAGATAAATCCCATGCATTATTCAAATCATAACCTTTGCTGTCTGCCATAGCAAGAATCTCTCCGTTTTGAGGATTCATAACTATAACTGCTGTATTCTGACTTCCCGGTCCTTCTGTTGCTTCATTGGCATGAGCTGCATTGAAAGCTGCGATTTTCTGTTCTACTATAGTTTGAATATTCATATCAATAGTAGTTACAAGGCTCTGCCCATTTACCGGTTCTTTTATTGTTTTTTCAAAATTATTGTCGGTATTTAAATAACCATACTGTCTTCCATTGATACCATTTAATGTATCATTGTAATAATCTTCTATTCCACCGATTCCCACATTTCCGGATGTGGTAAATCCAAGAACCTTACATGCTAACGAATTATAAGGATACTCTCTTACATATTCTTTTTCAAACCATACACCCTGGATATTCGGATTCACTTTATCTCCCTTATTTTTCCCCTCGGTATAAACTTCATTCTGCATTTGCTCAAAGCCTTGAATTTCTTCATAGGGCAGTTTTTTGCGCAACACAAAGTAACGGCTGTCTGCCTTTTCTGTCAGAGCAACCCTTACTTCTTCTTCTGTCACATCCGGGAAACACTGTACTAATGCACTTATTGTAGGTTCAATATATTTTTCATCTTCATTAATCAACTTACAATCCAATATCACATTATATACATCTACACTAGTTGCCAAAATTGTTCCCTGAGAATCTAAAATATCTCCGCGCTGATATGGAATCGTCTGACTCTCATATCCTTGCTGACTCAGTACTCTTTTTTCGTATTCGTCTCCCTTTGTATATCTAATATAGAAAAGACGTACAACTAATACAATTAGCATTAACACTACCAGCATAAATACTACCAGTAGCTTTTTTTTCATGGCCTTCGTAAACTTCTTCGGCTTTTTCTTTCTTTTCGCCAACTACTACACCCTCTTATTTTTCTGGAATATCTTCATACTGATTCATGTAATCTGATGTGTCAATATGGAAGTATATAATCTGGTCTTTACTTGGGTATACCATACCTAATTCGTTGATTGCCGTATTCTTAATGCTTTCCAAATCAATTGATGTATTAATTCTCTTTAAATTCGCATCATTATCTGTTTTTAAATTTGTCACTTGGCTTTCTAGTACTGCAACTGTTTTCATTCTATTTGCAATATCTGATTGTAATTTAAGATATACTCCACAAACTCCCACCATTGCAGCCATTGCCACTGCCAAAAATACAACATACCCCGGACTCATCTGAAGAGCTCTTTCCTGATTTCTTCTAGCTGCAATCCGTGCTTCTCTCTGTCTTTCTTCCCGTACACGGTCTTTTTCCTGCTTACGCTCTAACTCGCGATGTACCTGTTCACTTCTTCTCTGCGGTACAGCTTCCATCTTCCGTACGGTATTTCCTTCTATGTAATTCACGGTTCTTCTGTTTGATACCTCTTCTTCCTTCATTTTATTCTCACTCCTGACGCATCCCTGCTTATTTTACTCCTGTCATTATGCCTTTTCGAACACTCTTAACTTGGCACTCTTAGACCTGGAATTGTATTCCAGTTCTTCCTCCGTCGATACAATTGGTTTTCTTGTTACAACTTTTCCCAATGGTTTCTTTCCGCATACGCAAATTGGAAAATCACTTGGACAGGTACATGGATTTTCGCTTTTCTTATAAATGCTCTTTACAATTCGATCTTCCAGGGAATGGAATGTTATAATACATATTCGTCCACCCGGATTCAGTAATTCTATCATGTCTTCCAGTGTATTCTGTAAAACCTCCAATTCCTTATTCAGTTCAATACGAATTGCCTGAAACGTACGTTTTGCAGGATGCCCCGCATTCATGCGTATCTTGGCTGGAATTGCTGCTTTAATAATTTCCGTTAATTCTCCAGTTGTTTCAATTGGCTTTTCAGCTCTCGCTGCAACAATATGTTTCGCAATGTTCTTTGCAAATTTATCTTCCCCAAAGTCTCTGATAATCCGATACAGTTCCATTTCACTGTAGGTATTTACCAATTCCTTTGCTGTAAATTCCTGACGTCTATCCATGCGCATATCTAATGGCGCATCTTCCACTCGATAAGTAAATCCGCGTTCCGGATCATCCAATTGATAAGAGGAAACACCTAAATCAAGCACAATTCCATCTACCTTGCAAACACCAACCTCTTCCAATGCTTCCCGCATATCACAATAATTACTTCGAATAATCTGAACTTTATCTTCAAATTCCATTAACCGCCGCGTAGCAGCCTTTATAGCATCCTCATCTTGATCGATACCAATAAACCTTCCTTTGGATGAAAGTCTCTTGCATACCTCATATGCATGTCCGCCCCCGCCAAGGGTTCCATCCACATAAATGCCATCCGGTTTTATATTTAAATTTTCTATGGTTTCTTTTAAAAGTACGGACTTATGTTTGAATTCCATGCATATTCCTTTCTGCAGCATACGGTTAAATTGTAAGTCCCAGACTTGCCATATGTTCTGCGATTTCTTCTACATCATCATATTCGCTGGTCTCCTGCCATCTGTCTTTGCTCCATATTTCGATATGATTTAAGACTCCGGCCAAAACCACTTCCTTTTCCAATCCCGCGAATTCACGCAAAACAGCAGGAAGTAATACTCTTCCCTGCTTGTCCACCTCACAGGATGCTGCTCCTGCGAAGAAAAATCTGGCAAATTTTCTGGCTTCCTTGGAGAACTGTGATACTTCACGGAATTTATCCTCGATGATTTTCCATTCGTCCGCAGGATACACGAATAAGCATCCATCCAGTCCCTTTGTCACAACAAATTCATCTCCCAGTAACTCTCTGAATTTGGACGGTACTATCAGTCTGCCTTTTGTATCGATTGTGTGATTAAATTCTCCCATGAACATTGAAAATCACCTTCTAACCGTACAGGTCGTGATGGTTTTTCCATATTTTCCACATTTCGCTCCACTTATCCACCACTTCTTACCCTTTTCTACCACTTTCCTCCACTTTTTCTTCCATTCTAGACCATAAATAGGAAAAAAGCAATAGAAAATTTAAAAAAGAATCCTGACAAAATCAGGGTTTCCAGCCCATAATTTGCAGGATTTTTCCTCTTTTACACTTCATGTTGTTGTCTATTTTCTTAACACTACAATATATAGTAATCACTATTTTTTCAAAAAAATAGTGCCGGCACACTTAAGATTTTTAATCTTCAGCACACCGGCACCACTTTCTATATTTTATTGTCTCATCTTCAGCTACAATTCCGCAACTGAATTTTATCTTCCTTTAATTGCATGTAATCTGCTATGAGACTATCTAATTGAAGACTAATCTCATAACACTCCGTTCCTTCCACACCATTCTGAACGGCCACATCCAATTCTTCTCGTACACTTTCAATTTCTCTTTTCAGTTCTAGCAAGTGTCTCATAGATATCTCCTTTTCTCCCCGTTTTATTGTATCTTCTTCCCGGAGAAAAATCAAACGAAAAACGTGTTTTTTTTACACAACATTTCGACATAAAACACTTTTTTCTTACTTTATGCGGCGGATAATAACATCTTTCCCTTGATTTCGCCCTTTATCAATAAGATGATTGCCTCTACCACCTGATGACATAACGCCACGATTTGACGGCAATCTTCCTCCACTGTATTCTTTATTTTGACATATCTGTCATGCGCCATCTGAATAAATTCACAAATAGCTTCTGTACTGTTTAGTATTTTGGCGTTTCTACAAATCCAGATACAATTCTTCTTTGCCTCACCACTTTGGATATATTCTCTCAAACTATTTTTAAGTTGTTCTTCATATGCACAATGATCTTTTAAATTTCCCGGATAATGAGCGTTATGCGGAAATGTAAAATAATCAGCAATATAATGTATAATCTCTCCCAAATTGCGATAAAACACTCGCGCATTTATTTGGAAATTCATTTGCCTCTCTACCAGAATTCTCATCTGTTCCTGTATCTTTGGAAAGGTTCCTTCCATCTCATGACGCTCTGTCAAAAACGATGGCTTACAATCCGGCAAAATGCTTCCGAGGTAAAATGCCTTCTTATGCTCTATCATATCCTGTTCTGCAATGCTGTCTACAATGTACTTTGCTAACGATATGTGAGATTTTTTTCTCATTAACTTCCTCCATGGTCTTACGACTTACAAAGCTCACTTCCATATAAAAACAGGAAGTAAAATAGCCAACAACTCATTTCAGCTCCATTCTACTTCCTGCTTTTCTGTTTTACAAGTATTATTTTTTTAATTTTTTGTAAAATTTCGTGGTAATTTTAGTAAAGTTTATTTACATTTACATTCAAAGCTTGCACATTCTGTCTCTGCACAATTGCATGCATTGCTTCCGGCAATGCCGATTTCCTGAGCACTACACTTACACGCTTCATTAAAGACACAATTTTCTGCCTTGCATCCCACTTTAATACTCTCTCTTGGAGAACCTACAGAATTGGTTGCAGAACTCCTGCGTTCCTGAAAGCTCTCGCAACGTGTCTCATTAGATGCTGTTGCACTTTGTCCACCAATCATAATATCTCCCTTGGAGCAAAGCTGGTCGTCATTATCGTTGTACATGCAGTTTTTAACAGAACATTTTAACTGAGTCATTTTAAAATCTCCTTTCCTGAATTATAACATTCTTAGTATGAGAATTTTAAAATGATTTATTCACATTTACCTCGCTTATTATCAACAGCACAACTTCCCACGCCAAACAGTAACCAGAAAATCGGATTTACTGCTACAATACTATCATTTACAAGCCCTGTGACACAAAAAGCAATAAGTCCTGCCCATAATGCTTTCTCAAAAACCATTCCTTCTCCCTTATCATGATTCTTGCTTGCACAATAGCATGTAACCCCACTTTTTATATAACGTAACATCAGTCCTAAAACACATATCAGCGATAGCAGACCTGTATTTACCCCAATTTGCAAATACCAGTTATGGGGTTTATCCACTACAAATTTGTAACTTCCATGCGTATTCAAAAGACCTACAACCTCATTTTGATTAAACGCATAGGCAAAATTTCCCGGACCTTTTCCGATTAAAATACATTCTTTTAAAACAGGAAGCGTATTTATCCACATATATCCCCTTCCTGTAGCTATCGGATATAGACTTTTCAAAAACTCACTTTTGATTTCTGACTGTGGTATTCTTACCAATGGAGCTCCATTTTGCCCCACCAAAGCAAATCCTTCTTCTGTCAGATAAAAATCTACTGTATCTTCGTATCCCAAATCCATCGACAGATATCGTCCATTGTAAGTAAACTCCACTGCCTCATAACCTTCTGTCAGCAAATGTAATGTTCCATCCGCATCTATCGTAGTTGGAATTTCACTTCCATCCTCATCTGTAAACTTTAATGTTTCCAGCACAAAATCTTCCGAAGCGTCCCTTTCCACATTGAACGAATACTCCTCAGCTGAAATCTCCAATGTTCCTCCCTCTATCTGCATATTTGTTACCATAAAACGTTGTTTTTTCTGTTCTTGATTACTCTGATTGGTCACCACCGAAAACAGTCGCTCCGTCATTTTCCCTTCGGTTACTATATTAGTCAGAAGAAAAACGATTCCAAAAATGCCTAGCATATAGCCAATATTTGTAAAAAGTCGCTTTTTATCTGCACGCAAGCCCAAAGTTAAAACAAGCATTCCTACTATCGCTGCAATAAACGGACCTGTAGTTCCTGTTCCAAGCAGAGTAAAACCTAATCCTGCTGTCAAAAGCATATACAATATCTTCTTCCACCTTATTTCTACTTCATAAGCCAATCCAAAGCTAATTGGAAGCAACATTGCACATAAGCCCCCTAAATATCCCGGATTATAAAAGGACAGTGTTATTTTACCCAAAAATTCCTTATTCGATAATGAGGCTGCCATCTCTCTATATTCTGCCGGAGCAATCAAATACTTCATAAAACTCATTTCATAAATAGGACCACAAATGAATTCCACTAATGCCAGTACACAGATAACCGACATCAAAACCACCATTCCACGTTTTAAAATTTTGCGGTGATATTCACTCTGAAAATAATTATACCCGGCAAAAAACAATACAAGATAGCCTAAAAGTGCCACTATGCCTTCATACTCTGTACAACTGCCCCAAATTGCTGTTGCTTTATCTGTTGAAAACAAGGCAGACACCAGAATACAAACTGTATATATCCCCAGTAGAATCAAAGTTATTCTTGCTGTTTTTCTTTTCAGAGGAATATTTTTTACAGGATGTTCCGGATAAATATGCTCTCCTATAAAAAACAGCACCAGCCATATTGCAAATATCAGCAATAGTTTTTCTTTATGATATAAGAAGAAATCTGCTGTGTAGCCTTCTGTATTTGAGAAATATTTCTGTGCCATTTCTGAAAGATGTTCTACATGGCTATAAACACAAAATGGAAATATACATAAAAAAACAGCAATTGTGTGTACCAGAAAGTTTTTGTATTTTACGTTTTCATCTTCGATAAATTTTGTCTTTTTCCTATATTTTGGCTTCATAAGTTTTACTCTGCTCCGTTTTATCTATTGTCATACATAGTTCTCTTTCATTTTAAATCATCTATAAAAGAAAAGGAAGAAAAAATGACAAAATTTTCAAATTGTAATCTTTTCTTCCTTTTATATTTATTTATTCAATTCCATACATTTTAACTTCAGATTAGTTTACCGGAAAGCTTCCCAGATAATGTCCATCTGTTTCATCCATGAGATAATACCACTGACCATCTGTAATAAGTCCACGTGCTACCATTCCGTTCCAATGATAGAATACTACTCTTCCCCATGGGTCATAGGAGAATCCTCCTGTAACTAATGTTCCATCCCAATTAGCATATCCATAATCCATGCCGTTTGCAAACCGGAACCATCCTTCATTCTCCAGTTTACCATTTGCATTCAGGTAATAGGTCTTATCGCCTACAAATGTAATCTGATCTTTATAGAGATATCCCTGTGAATCAAAATAGCAGGTATAACCTACACTCGGACAATATTGGAAGGAATTGAATACCTCATGTCCATTGGAATCCAGATAAATGATGTGTTTTCCGTCCGGATGATAAGTAAGGGTATCTTTCATAGGTGTTCCATCAGCCTGTAAGTAATAAGTACTGCTTCCATCAAAGAAAAATATATCTGTTGCTACTGTTCCGTCCGTCTTCGTGTAATGAGTTCCATCCCAAGTACCACCATTTTCCGAAAGACTATAATACGGTACGGTACGACCTGCGTCAACGTTATTTCCATCCCAGGTCAGCCATTGAACTCTTGGATATTTTGCCTTTAACGCATCCCAGCCTGAAGTACCTTCTACATAGTAAATTTTTTTCTGGGCAATTGTCTGCAATTCTTCTGTGAAATATTGTTTACGTTCTCCTTCTGCCATACTTTCATAATATGTTTTGAAATCATCATCATCATAATAATCGTTATAGAATATACCATCTATATTTTCTACGGCATCCCCGGAAAAATATATTGAAGTAGCATTTGCAGTAGCACATCCGCCTTCTTCAATCTTTTTTACGCTTGCAGGAATCACTACTTCTGACAAATATGCACAATGAGACATTGCCTCATATCCTATTGTTTCTACCCCATCCGGAACTACATATTTTCCGCTCTTTTCCTTCGGTACAATCCATAAGGTCTTCTTATCTTTACTCAACAAGCTGTCATCCACAGATGTGTAAAGTGTATTTCCCTCTGATACATCTATTTTTTCCAGATTCTCACAGGAGATGAGCGGACCAGCTAATCCGCCTAAAGCTGTCTGAAGTGTACTTGGAATTGAAACATATGTTACACTGCTAGGAAAATGCATCCATGAAGCAAAATCTTTTACTCCTTCCGGAATTACAAGATTATTTCCAACCTTTGTTGAATCAATTAAAACCAATATATTATTTATGATTGCCATTCCATTGGCATTCATCAATGATGTACAGCCTTTAAATGCACCATCATAAATTTTAGTAACTCCAGGTGCTGTTACCCTCTCTAAGCCAGTACAGTATGCAAAATTACTATTCGGAATACTTGTTATTCCACTCGGAATAGTTATCTCTTTCAAACTCGTGCACTTACTAAAATAAGGCAATTCTGTCAGTGAATTTGGTAAAGATGCTTCTGTCAATTTGGGCATTTCCGTAAACAATGAATAAACAGTTGCCGATGTAATTCCTTCTGAAATAACAAGTTTTGTAACATCTGCTTTATAACTATTCCATGCGCAACTATTTACTACCCCACTTCCGCTGATTGTCAATACTCCATCCTCATAAGTCCAGGTTGCATTTTCTCCACAGGTTCCACTGTCCGTTACTGTTCCTTTCTGGTCTTCTAAGATTTCTCCTGACACCACATCTTCCTGTTCTTCTGCAGCCTGAACCGACAGATTGCTGTTGCTACCAACCAGCAATGTTACCGCTAATACGGTTGCTAATGCTTGTTTGACATACTTCATCTTCATTTTCTTCTCCTCCTATGTTTTTTCTTTAAAACCAGTTTTATGAGAATTACTTCACATCCAAATTTTAACACACATAAAATCTGAAAACAATATGTAACAGTGAATATTCTTCAACACTCTTCAATGCTACATATATTTTTCATACTTTTTACATTCTATATAGAAAAAGAACAGTAGAATGTTGAATCTCTTACTTACTCATTCATTCTCTGTTCCTTTTCTCTTTTATATAGTTTACAAATTCCGTCTATTCCTACTCTTAAGTTAGTTTACCGGAAAGTTTCCCAGATAATGACCATCTGTTGTATCCATGCTATAATACCACACACCATCTGTAATAAGTCCGCGAGCTACCATTCCATTCCAGTGATAAAATACCACTCTTCCCCACGGGTCATAGGAGAATCCACCGGTATTCAGAGTTCCATCCCAATTTGCGCATCCGTAATCCCGACCATTTGCAAATTGGAACCATCCTTCATTTTCCATCTTTCCATTTGCATTCAGATAATACACTTTATCTCCCACAAATGTAATTTGGTCTTTATAAATATATCCCTGAGAGTCAAAATAGCAGGTATATCCTACACTTGGACAATACTGGAAATTATTAAATACTTCGTGTCCATTTGAATCCAGATAAATAATGTGTTCTCCATCCGGATGGTAAGTCAGACGATCACACATTGGAGTGCCATCTGCCTGCATAAAATATGTGTATGAACCATCGAACACAAACTGGTTTGTAATCATGTTGAAATTTTCGTCATAACAACGCATTTTTCCATCCGGGTGACGGTAAAAGCTCAAATTACCGTACTGTGTAATGAATGTTCCTATATTTACCCCAACTTGTATCGTAGCTTTATAGGCACCATTTTTTGTTTTTGCCGTAATCGTAGTGCCACCCGTCTTTATTGCTTTTATCACTCCATTTTCTACTGTTGCAACCGAGTTATTACTACTGGACCAAATAATATTTTGATCATTATTTACTATAGTACACCATGAATTTCCCGGATTTATAATATAAAAGTTAGCTTGTACTGAACTATTCAAATCTAAATCTGTTTTTGGCACGCTGATTCCCACCGAATAGGTATAGGATTCCGGTGTCCCCCAGATAATTCCTGATGTTGTGGGCGCTTCCTCAAAAGTTTCTGCCGCTATATTAATGGTTTCCGTTGTATATGTATCTGAAGGCTTAGAACAACTATTACTATCAGCTCCTGTTCCAAAACACTGAACCCAATAATAGGTACCATTAATATTGATACAGCCAATACCAATTGTTGTATAACTGGAATTCAATATATTAGCTTTATGTCCACTTGAATTCATCCAGCTGGTCATAACACTTGAAGCAGTTGAATCTCCTGCTGCTATATTTTCACCGGACATCAGACTATTAATATCAAAGCATAATGAGCTATCCGGTCTGGTATGTGAAAACAGAACAGATGTTTCAGCCGCACGCTGCATAGCTGATTCCATCAAAGAAGAATTCATAACCAATGGTACAACACCATTTTCGCTTCTTCTCTGATTTACAATATCCAATACTTCATAAGCATAGTTATAATTTCTTGTACCGGACACAGATACCTTTTCCATGCTTCGATAGCCGTTATGCCCATACTTTGTCAGCGTGGTACCTGTTTGAACCACTTCTGTTATATCCGGGAACCCATAGGAATAAACTATCTTTATCGTGGACGGTAGGGTAATCTTTTTCAAATTTGTACATCCACCAAAAGCCAAACGATTAATTGTTGTCAATCCTTCGTTCAAGGAAACCGTTGTCAAAAAATAATCATTCAAAAAAGCCTGATACGGAATACTAGTTAATGCCACTGATGTAAAATTTTTCAAATTGTAACATTCACCAAAGCAGCCATTTCCTATACTTTTTATATTTGCAGGAAGACTAACACTCTGTAACGCACTACAATACCCAAAACTTCTTGCATACAAAGATTCCAAACTTCCACCAAAATCAATGGTTGTTAATGCCGTACACTTTTCAAACATCTCATATGAGGTCTCTTTCAACCCACTTCCAAACCTTACACTTCCCAAATTCTGACATCCATAAAAAGTAAAATAACCAGCTTCCGTCACACTATCCGGAATCGCAATAGATGATAAATTGGCACAGGCCTGAAATGCTGATTCTCCGAGACTTGTAACAGAATTTCCAATTGTAATCTGTGTTAAATACTTATTATTAATAAATGCAGAGTCTCCTATCTTTTTTACCGTATTCGGAACTATATAAGAAGTATTAGGATTTGCTGAAGGATATGCATACAGTGTAGCTCCTCCATCCGCAAATAGTACACCATTGGATGCAAAATACACTGTATTTCCTGTTTCTACTTCAAACGACGTTACACTTGCATTATAAAACGCCAGCGAGTTAATGTTATTGACATACCTACCTACTGTAAACGTAGAAAAGTTGCATCCTTGGAATGCATAATCTCCATAAACAGTTACTCCCGGTGCACTAATTGTACTAAGGCTTGTGCAATTAGCAAACATTGCATATGGAATTGATGTAACTCCTGCCGGCAACGTTACATTATTTAATCTACTACATTCTGCAAATACTATACTACCACATGAAGTTAATGATGATGGCAGAGATACAGTTGTCACGCTATCTAATCCATAAAACGCACATGAACCTATGTAAGTAATTCCCTCTGCAACTACAATTGAAGTAATGTTGGATTTCTGACTATACCATGCTGGAAAAGCACTAGACGAATAATCATACATTGCTCCCGTTCCACTGATGGTAAGTATGCCATTGTTCAGAGTCCATACCGCGTTATCACCACAAGAATTGCTTGAAGAAACCGCTCCCTTTTCTGACCCATTAAAACCTTCTTCTGCAGTATCTACCGATACTTCTTCTTGATAACCTGATGGCATTTTTATTTCTTCATTATCCTTCAAAACATTTTCTTCTATTTCTGAAAAATTTTCTGCTGGCTGTTCCCCTATCACACTTTCTTCTGTCTCTCCAGACATTTCTTCTGCCTGAACAGTACTTACTGATGACATAAGCCCCAACAAAAAACATAATACAAATACAGTCGATTTTTTTATTACTTTTCTTTCTTTCATCATTTTCCCTTCTTCCTATATTTTTCCTTACTTAACTGCGCCACATTCAGAACATTTATAATATAATGTTATTACTTCATCCTTTGCTTCTTTATACACTACTGGTACAATATTTTGAATCCATTCCTCAGTATACATTGCAGGTACCCATTTCATTCCATCTTGAACCTCCACATCCCCCCATTGAACTAATCCATCATTTCGGTCCCAATGATATTGAAAATGCTGCTGATATGTTTCATCTTGAGATGGTTCTTTATCTCTCGGTAATTCTACAATTATCCCATCTCTAAAATAGCAAGTCTTACAAATCCATTTAACTACCATATTAGGTTCTTCATGAGCTTCCTTAATTAATACCGTTTCACGATGCCCCTGATCTGTCCAGCATTTTTGTTCCGGATGACGTACTGTCAAATTTACAGCTTCCCAATGATGTTCATGCGCTTTTACTTCAGTATTTGCCGGGAACACTCCTATCAAATGCCCGTCTGTCATATCCATATTGTAATAAGTAGTTCCGTCTGTGATAAGTCCTCTTGCCACCATTCCATTCCAATGACAATACACAATTCTTCCCCATGGGTCATAATAAAATCCACTAGTATTCAAAGTACCATCCCCGTTGGCATATCCATAGTCCCTTCCATTGGCAAACTGAAACCACCCACTCTGTTCCATCGGATTGTACATAATATGTATGCATTCCATCGAAAACAAACGCATCTTTTACTAAGGTTCCATCCGTAAGTCTATATCTAAATCTGTCCCAGTCTCCCCCAACTTCCGCAACATTATAATGTGGAACACATCGACCACTTTCCGCAGCATGTAATGAAAGAACACCTCCTGAAGATATCAAGAATATACCTAACGCAAAAGCCAATATTTTTCTTTTCATAACGCTTTCTCTTATCGTATCTGAACCTTCTTCTAATTCACCGGAAAACTTCCCAGATAATGTCCATCTGTTTCATCCATGAGATAATACCACTGACCATCTGTGATAAGTCCTCGTGCTACCATTCCGTTCCAATGATAAAACACCACTCTTCCCCATGGATCATAGGAAAATCCACCGGTATTCAGCGTTCCATCCCAATTAGCATATCCATAATCCATACCGTTTCCAAACTGAAACCATCCTTCATTCTCCAGTTTTCCATTCAGATTCAAATAATAGGTCTTGTCTCCAACAAAGGTAATCTGGTCTTTATAAATATATCCGTTGGAGTCAAAGTAGCAGGTATATCCTACGCTCGGGCAATACTGGAAATCGTTAAATACCTCATGTCCATTGGTATCCAGATAAATAATATGTTCTCCATCCGGATGATAAGTAAGTCTGTCTCTCATAGGCGTTCCATCTGCCTGCATAAAATATGTATAAGAGCCATCAAAAACAAACTCATTGGTTATCATATCTCCATTACTGTCATAAAAACGCAATTCGTCTGTATTATTTAATAAGGTATAATTTATGTTATGTTCCTTGGCATATACTTCTGCTGTAGAACCGAGACAACAATAGACTGTAAGTTCTTCTGGTATAGACTTTCCAAATACCTGTATTCCCATACTCGTTACACTGCTTGGAATTACCACACTTTTCAGATTATTACATACGGAAAAAGCCATATCCCCTATACTTGTTACACCGCTTGGTATTTCCACTACTCTTAATTCCGGACAACCACTAAAAGCCGCATCACCTATCTTGATTACACCTTTTGGAATTTTTACTTCTTTTAATACCTCTGAACCATTAAAAGCACAATCTGCTATAGTTGTTACACTTGGCAATATAACTGCTTCCGTCTCATCTGCTGGATATCTCAATAATTCTGTCAAATCTTTATTATACAGGGCCCCATTCACAGATGTATAGTGTGTATTTTCCGGTGCAACTATAATATCTGTCAGATTTCTACATAGTCCGAATGCTCCCGGTTCAATACTTGCTACATTTTGTGGAATTGTGATACTTGTTATGCTACAACTAGCAAATGCAGCTTCTTGTATTTCAGTTACACTATTCGGAATTACAATACTTGTTAAATTACTACAATCTGAAAACGCCCCATACCCAATACTCTTGATTCCTTCCGAGAAGGTAATACTTGTTAAATTTTTACATCTCCAAAATGCAGAATCACCAATACTTGTTACACTCCCCGGTATTGTGACACTTGTCAAACTTCCACACTGCCAAAATGCAGCATCACCAATATTTGTTACACTTTCTGGTATTGTAACGCTTGTTAAACTTCCATTATAAAATGCCCATTTTCCAATACCTGTTACTCCATTTTCAATAACAATCTTTTTAATATTACTATTAGTAGAAAATGGCGATGGATTCAGAAGAAATTCATAATCATACATATCTCCACTTCCAGAAATAGTAAGTGTTCCATCTGCGGTCAATGTGTAACTAACATTTTCTCCACACATACCGTTTTCTATTTCCGTTGCTCCACGCTCTGTTGTTTCAACTGTCTCTGTACCTTCCTCAACAGTGTTCTCCTGTGCCGTTTCTTCTGCTTTTGCCTGCATAACCGGTGTTATGCTAGCTGTCAAAGATGCTACTGCTAACATTGCTAATATCTTTCGTTTCATAAGCCCTTTTCCTCCTTTGAATCAAACCGATTTCCATTTTACTTTATTATATTCCTCTATCCTCGCCCTTTCAATATATTTTTTCTTCTTTCCTATACCCTTCCTAAACCCTTCTCTCTGTAAAAATCCGCCATACAAAGTACTATTTTCCTTTGTATAGCGGATTCTCTAAAACCAACTTACCAATATAATTTATTTCTTCTGTTCTTCCACAACTTCTTCCTTACGGATTTCCTTAGTGCGGATTTCCTTGCAAATCTGTTCAATAAAAGTATCTAATGGTTTTACACCTTCATCACCGGCAAAACGGCTTCTTACAGATACAGTCTTATCTGCTTCTTCCTGCTGACCTACTACCAACATGTATGGAATTTTGTCCAGTCTTGCTTCACGAATCTTATATCCGATTTTTTCGGAACGATTGTCAACACTGCAAAGAATCTTATTTTTCTTTAATTCTTTTTCCACTTCTGCTGCATATGCTTCGTACTTATCAGAAATCGGCAATACTCTTACCTGTTCCGGACAAAGCCATGTTGGGAACTTTCCGGCATATTTTTCAATTAACCATGCAAGCGTTCTCTCGTAGCATCCAATAGATGTTCTGTGAATAATATATGGACGAATCTTCTCTCCATTCTGGTCAATGTAGTACATATCAAACTGTTCTGCCAACAATGCGTCCCACTGAATGGTAATCATAGTGTCTTCTTTTCCATATACATTCTTAGCATTGATATCTACCTTAGGACCATAGAATGCAGCTTCTCCTACATCCTCCGTAAACTTGATTCCAAGTTCATTCATAATATCACGCATATGCTGCTGTGTTTCTTCCCAAACTTCCGCAGTACCAATATATTTTTCGCGATTGTCCGGATCCCACTTAGACAAATGATAAGTTACATCCTCTTCTAAGCCCAGTGTAGTAAGGCAGTGTTTTGCTAATGCAAGACATCCCTTGAATTCTTCTACCATTTGATCCGGTCTTACAATCAAATGACCTTCGGAAATGGTAAACTGACGTACACGAGTAAGTCCATGCATTTCACCGGAATCTTCTGAACGGAACAAAGTAGATGTTTCGCCGTAACGTAATGGCAAATCACGATAAGAATGCTGTTCTGCTTTGTATACATAATACTGGAACGGACAAGTCATTGGACGAAGTGCAAATACTTCCTTGTCTTTTTCCTCATCTCCCAATACAAACATACCGTCTTTGTAATGATCCCAGTGACCGGAAATTTTGTACAAATCAGATTTTGCCATCAATGGTGTCTTGGTACGGATATAGCCCCACTCATTGTCTTCTAAGTCTTCAATCCATCTCTGTAATGTCTGAACAATCTTTTGTCCCTTTGGCATAAGAAGTGGGAGTCCCTGTCCAATTACATCAACGGTAGTAAATAACTTCATTTCTCTTCCCAACTTATTGTGATCACGCTTCTTAATATCCTCTAAATGCTCTAAATATGCATTTAATTCATCTTTTGTTGCAAATGCAGTTCCGTAGATTCTCTGAAGCTGTGCTTTGTTGGAATCTCCTCTCCAATATGCCATAGAAGAAGAAATCAGCTTAAATGCTTTGATTGGCTTGGTGCTCATAAGATGAGGTCCTGCACACAAATCAGTAAACCCTTCGCCCTGCTTATAGAAGGAGATCTCTGCATCTTCCGGAAGGTCTTCGATTAATTCTACCTTATATGGTTCTTCTTTATCCTTCATGAACTGAATTGCTTCTGCTCTTGGCAGAGTAAACTTCTCTAATTTATTTCCTTCTTTGATAATCTTTTTCATTTCTTTTTCCAGATTGTCTAAATCTTCTCTGGAAAATGGTTCCGCTTCAAAATCATAGTAGAATCCTTCGTCAATAGATGGTCCAATTGCTAATTTTGCGTTTGGAAACAGACGTTTTACTGCTTCTGCCAACACATGAGAACAGGTATGACGTACGGTACGAATACCCTCTGCGTCCTTCTGTGTTAAAATATTTAATTCGCAATCTTTCTCCAAAACAGTTCTTAAATCCACAACCTCACCGTTTACTTCTCCGGCACAGGCTGCTCTTGCTAATCCTTCACTGATATCCAATGCGATATCATATACACTTTTTGCTTCGCTGTACTCCTTTATGGAGCCATCTTTTAATGTGATTTTCATGTTCTTTCTCCTCTATTTCTTTTTCATAATTATTCTAGTTAAAGGAAAGGATATCTGAATCTTCTTCCGGGCATTCTTCTTCCCACATTTCATCATCCCATCCATTATTGTTGCCATTATTATTTCCGTTATGGGAACCTATCATTGTTCTCTTTTTCGGAGAACAAAACATTCCTACTACCATTCCACCAAATATACAGGTCAAAGCTGCAAAAAATAATTCCCGCTTGGTGACGGTTGTTGTTTCAGATAAACTTGCTATAAATTCTTTTACTTTACACATAACCATTCTCCTTTCGATAAAAAAAGTCCCATACACTGTCATAAAGACAATGCATGGGACGAATATACTCGCGGTTCCACCCTGCTTGCTCTGTCATATTGTCTCTGACAAAGCCGCTCATTTGATGATAACGGAATCACCGGGCTGTATTAAAGCCGCTCCGAGGTGGTCTTCCGAAGCCTTCCTGCCAAACCGCTCACAGCTCGAAGGGGGCTTAAGCCATCTTCGGCGGTTCTCTCTGGTGCATTCCTGCAACGTACTCTTCTCTTCAACGCTTTTTCTACTGTGTATTGTAGACTCTTTTTTTCATTTTGTAAAGAGTGAATCGTTAGAATCTTATTTGTTTCTTCCGCAACACTTCTTATATTTCTTACCGCTGCCACATGGACATGGATCATTTGGGTATACTTTTGCTTCCTTTACAACTGTACCGGACTTTTTCTGTTCAATATACAGTTTGTGTCTGGTTTCTTCATCAAAAATCTTCTCCCACTGTGGAAGTTCATATAACCAATCTGCCTTTGCATCTACCATGTTTTTGTAAAGCTTTTCTTTATCAAATGCAAGACTTACCTTGGTATCTTCTTCCATCTCTTCAATAGGATTTTCTTCTATCAAGCTCTCGTTAATACCATCAAGGAAACCTGTCATCTCCATTACAGACAATCCGTACTTCTCTGCCAGTTCCTTTACGGTACCTTCTACCTTCTCATCTGGATTCTCCAGTAACTTCTCATATACGCCTTTTTCCAGCATAAAATAATCCTGCCAGAACTTCTGAAGCTGTGCTCGGTCAGTTTCCTGATTGTATGCAACGCTTCTCCACTGTTCTAATAATGCCATAATAAATACCATCCTTTGTTTCAAATATTATCATTACATATTCATTATTGATACATGCTATAACAGTATAACTCATTTCTTATGATTTTTCAAAGGATTTTTTTCATTCCTGTTATATATGTAAAAAATCCCCACGGTCAGCACATTTGCCACCGCAGGGATTTTCAAAAGGGGAGGATAAGTATTTAACCTTATCTTTGGTTCAAAGCTTTCGCTTTATCCGAAGAACAAGTGGGGGCTTCGTTTTTCGGATAATTATAGTATCACCCGTTTTTTTCCGTTTATACAAAATTTTAAATATAAATATCTGTCGTACCTGTGATTCCAATTTGCAGAATCATTTTTACCAGTTTCCACATTCCATTTAATATAACATGATTGGCATATCCCAATGGTCTGCTTAATGCACCGCTCACCAGCAGTACAATCAGAATCAGACTGCTGTAACGTCGTATCTCGTAAAAATACTGGTTTACCTTAGGAATAATTTCTCCCAACACATTGGAACCATCCAACGGCGGCAATGGAATTAAATTAAACAGTCCAAGTCCAATGTTTACCACGGCGGAGTAATAAGCAAGCGTCACTCCTATGTAGACCACCCGAGAGATACTTCCATATTTTAATAGCAATCCATAAATCACCAATGAAAGAAATGCTAATAAGAAGTTCATAACCGGTCCTGCCAAAGATACCAGAATTGTGCCTCTCTTCTTATTTTTGTAACATGCCGTATTGATTCGTACCGGTTTTGCCCATCCCATATGGAAAAACAACAGACATAAAGTTCCTGCCACGTCCAAATGCTTAAATGGATTTAAGGTCAATCTTCCATCCCTTTTGGGCGTCGGGTCTCCCATTTTGTATGACACATATCCATGGGCAAATTCATGAAAAGAAATTGCAATTAAAATCACCGGTGCCACATAGAGCATGGAACGTAGCTGATTTATATAATAACTTAACATATTTTTTCTCTCCTAATTTCGTCTTTTTACCCCTGTTTTTAATTATAATCCAATTTCTATAAAATGCAACCTTCCCATTCTTCCTATGTTTTATTCTTCTATAAGATAAAATGCCTTGAAGATTTGTTTTCTTCAAGGCATCCCATTTTTTCTATTTATTGTTCCGTGTGGCATCCACCATGACATCCGGCACATCCGCCGCTACATCCGCTGCAAGCTTTTCCACTCTTTTTATCACGGTATATGGAACGTGCTGCCAATGCAGCCACAACCACCACTACTGCACCAACTATGATTGTACCCATTTGCATCCCTCCTATTTTGAGAATGGATATCATTTATCATAGTTAGTATATTCTAACTCTCTTTTTTTGTCAAGACTTAATTTCATTCTTCCCTCAAAATTTTAGCCGCAGCTACCATATTTTTAAGGCTGGCTTCTGTCTCCGGAATTCCTCTGGTCTTTAGTCCACAATCCGGATTGACCCACAGTTTTTCCTCAGGAATCTTATCAAGCATCCTTCTTAAAGCCTCTACAATTTCCTCCACGGAAGGGACTCTCGGTGAATGGATATCATAGACTCCCGGTCCTGCTTCTGTTTCAAATTCCGCATCCTTTAAAGCATCCAAAATCTCTAATTTGGAACGTGATGCCTCAAAAGTAATCACATCTGCATCCATCTCGTCAATTTCCTTGATAATATCTTCAAATTCACTATAGCACATATGCGTATGAATCTGAGTTTCCGGTTTTACGCCACTGTGACATAACCGGAACGCTTCCAATGCCCAATCCAGATAATCGCTATGCCACTCTGCTTTTCTAAGAGGCAATTTCTCTCTTAAAGCAGCTTCATCAATCTGAATCACAGATATTCTGGCAGCTTCTAAGTCTAGTACCTCCTGACGAATTGCCAAAGCTATCTGAAAAGCCATTTCGCGATTAGAAACATCCTCCCTTGGGAAAGACCAGTTTAAAATAGTAACCGGGCCAGTCAACATTCCTTTCATTGGTTTTTTCGTCAATGACGCCGCATATTTGGAATATTTTACTGTAATTGGCTCTATCCGCTTTACATCACCGAAGATAACCGGTGGCTTTACACATCTTGTACCATAGGACTGCACCCAGGCATATTCGGTAAACACATATCCACCGAAATTTTCTCCAAAGAATTCTACCATATCATTTCGTTCATATTCACCATGCACCAGAACATCCAATCCAAGTTCTTCCTGCTTTTCCACACAATCTTTGATAAATGCAAATACCTGTTCATCATATTGTTCCTTGGTAATCTCTCCCTTACGATAACGACTTCGATTTGCCTTTACCTCTTTTGTCTGTGGAAATGAACCAATGGTTGTAGTCGGAAATATTGGTAATCCAAGCTTTTCTCTTTGTAGTTTCTGACGCTCTGTTCTTGGTACATTTCGCACAAAATCCTTCTTAGAAAGAGCCGCTACCTGTTTGCATATACTGTTGTCTTTCATTCCTCTTTCTGAATGTGTTACTTCTATATTTCTCTTATAAGCTGTCTCATTTACATAATCTTTTTCAGAAAGCTCTGCTAGCTCATGAAGTTCCTCCAGTTTTTCTTCTGCATAGGAAAAATACTTTAAAGTATCGACAGACAGTTTTTTCTCACTTTTGGTAGTATATGGCACATGCAGTAAAGAACAAGAGGTGGTAAGTATCAACTTGTCCGTCACCTTCTTTAGGCTGTCCACTAATGCTAGCTTCTTTTCATAATCACATTTCCAGATATTTTTTCCGTTTACAATTCCCGCATACAAATACTTTTCTTTCGGAAAACCATTTTCCTGAATTATTTTTTCTGTGTACTTTCCTTCTACGAAGTCCAATCCAAGTCCGTCAAATGACAATGCCGTAAGTTCCTGATAGCAGTCACGTACATCACCAAAATAAGTTTGTAATAATACCTTTACGCTTCCTTTCACTTCTAAAATTCCTTCGTAAAGTTCGCAAAAAAGTTTTTTATCCGCTTCATCCATATCCAGAACCAACGCCGGCTCATCAATCTGAATCCACTCTACACCACGCTTATTACATTCCTGCAATAACTCTTGAAACACTTCCTTTATTGGCGCCACATAAGTTATCTTAGATATTCCTTCCTGAGCAACCGCCATTTTCAAGAAGGTATAGGCTCCAATGGTTACCGGTCTTGGACAAATCCCCAGTTGCTTTGCTTCCTCGTATTCTGCAAACAGTTTTTCCGACTGAAGCTTTAATTCCATTCCTTCTTCTAGTTCCGGCACCATATAGTGATAATTGGTATTGAACCACTTTTTCATGGCAAATGCTTTTACATCCCCATGTTCTCCCTGATAGCCTCTTGCCATTGCAAAATATGTATCTAACTCTGATAAATTAAGCTTGCGGTATCTTTCCGGTACTGCATTCAGCATAACTGCCAAGTCTAACATTCCATCATAATAAGAAAAATCATTGACCGGACTTACTGTAATTCCTGCCTGCTTCTGCTTTTTCAAATTTTCACTCCGTAATGTCTTTGCGGTCTCTTTAAGTTCTGCTTCCGTCACCTCTCCACGCCAATATTTTTCTATGACAAATTTCAGTTCTCTCATTTTTCCGATTCTCGGATAGCCTACGATTGTTGTATTCATTTTCTCTCCTCCTTGATTTTTGTCCTTGAACATTGTGACCTTTATTATATAGACACTTTTTTGTTCTGTATAATACCTAAAAACTCCCATTTGATATAGTTGAAATCTATATCAAATGGGAGTTTCCCGCATTCTAAAATCAATATGAGAAAAATAGATATTTGCTTATGCACGAATTGCTGTTTCTAATGCAATCTCAATCATTTTTCCGAAGCCTAACTGTCTTTCCTCCGAAGTCAACTCCTCCGGACGATAAATGTGGTCAGAAATGGTCAGAATGCAAAGAGCATGCTTTCCTGCTCTTGCCGCATTTAGGTATAATGCTCCGCTTTCCATCTCCACTGCCAGAACGCCCATCTTTTTAAAACAGTCCTTTGGATTTGGTCGGTCGTTGTAAAAAGCATCTTCCGATAAGATATTTCCTACCCTTACTTCTGTTCCAAGGTCTTTGGCACTTTCTACTGCCTTGCTCAGTAGATTGTAATCTGCCAGTGGTGCCAGATGTCCCGGACAACCAAACTGATCTCCAAAGTCTGATACCATGGACGCTCCCATACCAATCACTACATCCATAAGATTGATATCATCCTGAAGTGCTCCTGCAGAACCTACTCGGATAATGTTGTCCACGCCGTAGAAGTTAAATAACTCATAGGAATAGATACCGATAGAAGGCATTCCCATTCCGGACCCCATAACGGAAATCTCTTTTCCTTTATAAGTTCCTGTGAACCCTAACATGCCTCGTACCTGATTCACACATCTGACATTTTCCAGATAAGTCTCTGCAATAAACTTTGCACGCAACGGGTCTCCTGGCATCAAAACAGTTTTTGCAAAATCCCCTTCCTTTGCTTCAATATGTGGTGTTGGTGTATTTGCCATAATTTATCTCCTTCTCTCTTTTTATTCTTTTCTTAGTTTAACACTTTTTCCTTATTTTTAAAAGGGCAAAAGAGACATTAAAAATGCCGTCAAACTTGCAAACACCGCCACCTCAAAAAGCCCCTTTCCACGATAGGCAAGGATTAGTGCAACAATGACTCCTGCACTTGCTGTAATAACTGACCCAGTTGCATAAAAAACAGTAGGAAAGGTCATAGCTCCCAAAACCGTATAAGGAATATATGCCAAAAAAGAACGCACAAATCTATTCTCGATTTTTTTACGAAAAATCAAGAAAGGAAGTACTCGAACCATATAGGTCACAGCAAACATCACCAGCAGATAAATCCAGAAATTTTTCATGATTCCATTTCCTCCTCTGCTTCATCCTGTACAGGAAATAACCATGCTCCTACCGCAGATGCTATAACCGCACAAATAATAATGGCAAATCCACTGGAAATGCGATTTAATCCCGGCAGATAATACAAGCCGAAGCTTAATGCTATTGCAAGAAGTACAATCATCAACACATGCTTGTCCTTTTTGGCAACAGGAACCACAATGGCTATAAACATTCCATAAATGGCAAGTCCCAAAGCCGAAACAATATTATCTGGCAAAACATCTCCCAGCACTGCTCCTGCCAGTGTTCCCAGATTCCAACCTAGAAGAGGTAGTACCGTAAGTCCTGCAAAATACTGGCTACTAACCTCTCCTTCCCGGCTCATGGATACCGCAAATATTTCATCTGTTACTGCAAACCCCAGAACCATTTTCTTTCCTGCGGTAAAATTCTTATCTACCTTCTGTGAGAGTGAAATACTCATCAGCGCATATCTTAAGTTGATAATAAACTGTGATATCGCCATCTCAATATAAGAACCGGCAGCTGCCATTACTGTAATTCCCGCAAACTGCCCTGCAGAGGTCAGATTCATAAAAGATACTGCCAATGCCTGCCACCAGTCCAGACCACTTGCTACTGCTGCAATTCCAAAAGTAAAGGACACAGAAAAATAGCCAATGCCAATAGCACAGCCATCCCTGATGCCCTGTTTAAATTCATTCATTTTATCACCCTTAGCCTTTGTTTTCCTGTCCATTCTACTATACTTTTTCTTTTAAAACAACTATTCCGCTTTTATTTTTATACTAGTAGAAATACTCATGGGAAGTTAAGTGATTTCCCTAATTCGAAACTCGGTTTTTCCATTCATGCACTAGAACCTGAATACAAAAAATCCGATTTTCATATGTGGAACACTTTGTGTTCTTCTCACAGCAGCATAAAAGAATGAATGGGTATGCCAGAAAGATGTTTGAGGACAGAGGAACATTGTCTTGAATGTGTATCTGTCCGAGTTCTTTTGGCATACCCTTATCAAACATTCTTGTTGCTGCTGTCTAGAAGAACTAAAAGTGTGAATTCATATTAAAATTGGATTTTTTGTATCAGGTTCTTTGCAGAAGAAGGAAAAACCTCAGATAACGAACTTAGGAAAATACATGTCTTGAACTTTCCATAAGTATTTTTATAGTTATCTGAAATAAAGGCGGAAGAGTAATTAATTTTTACTTGCCAAATCTCCTCTAACCCGATACTATGTTATTAGAAAATGATAAAAGAGGTATTCATATGAAAAAAGCAAAACAGGTTCTTGCTATGATTGGTGTTATCTTGCTAGTGGCACTCTATCTTGGCACACTGGTATTAGCAATCTTAGGAAAAGATTTCTTCCCTATGTTTATGGCCGCTCTTGCCACTACTCTTGTCCTTCCAGGAATTTTATGGCTCTACACATTAATGGAAAAATCAAGAAAAGAAAAAAAAGAAAAGAACTAGCCAATCGAGTGGGTGGGAAATGGACTGAATTTCCCGCCCATTTTAAATAAAAAATATTTTCCTTGACAATGCCCATACAATTACTATATTCTCTATCTGTACACTTCCTGTGTACGTTTGATTCCCAATTCAATTATGGTGTGTCTACACCATGTCAGCACTCCCGGTCTGAAAGACCGATTTGCAGATATTATCGTTATTATTAATGACGTCCATACCTTTCATCTGGAAGCTCAGATGACAAAAGATGAAAGGATTGTATTACGGGTTTTTGAGTACGAATTCTTCTATGCCATGTCACAATGGAGCGACGACAACACCCTATATTTTCCCGAACTAATGATCATTTATCTGGACAATCAGCCCGGAATCCCGAAAGAAAGTATTCTACATATTTCCTTTTGCAATCAGGGCACATTTGACTACAAGGTACAAAACTACATGTATCTGGAACACGATGTCACGGAACTGAACCGAAGAAAAATGATTGTCCTGATTCCCTTTCAGCTACTGGAACTAACCGAACTCCTCTACGCACATATTTGTGCAGATTTAGAAAAAGTAGGAGGTTGTGAAGAAATGAAACCTTTACTAGATGGCGCGATTGAACTTCCCAATGACAAATATCGTTTTAGGATTGATTTTATCTCTCAAACAAGTGCGACAATGCTGTGTCATGCACCACATGCAACTCATGCAATGCTCTAGTTACCGCTACATACAGAAGCTTAGCATCTCCTTCTTTCTTCTGATAAGCATTTTCATCCGGATTCCATAAAATAACTGCATCAAATTCTAATCCCTTCGTGAGCTGAATTGGAAGTACCATAACTCCTTTCTGAAATTCGTCTTCACCTTCTTTTACTCCCATTAATCCCTTTAACTGTTCTCTTGCTCGTTCTGCCTCTGCCTCATCCCGACAAATTACTGCTGTGGTGTCATAACCTCGCTCTTGTATCTCCTTGATAAGCTCTGCCGTCTTTTTCGCAATCTCTCTGGTCTTATAAAATTCTACCTGTCTGCCATGACGAATAACCGGATGAATCTTATACTTTCCAAAGGATGCTTTTTCTAGTATTTTTCCTGCATATTCTGAAATCTCTATGGTATTACGATAACTCTTTGCCAGAATGTGAAACCGCGTTCTTTGTGATTCAAAAATCTCCTGTTGCAAATCCTCCCAATCATTCATACCAGTTTCATAGTTAATGTTCTGGGACACATCTCCCATAATGGTAAAATAGCATCCGGACAAGATTCTGCTGAGCACATAATACACCATAGAACCAAAGTCCTGTGCTTCATCCACAATAATCTGTCCATACTGATCCTGCACTTCTTTTTCTGAAATCCGCTTTTGAATCAATGCAAGAGCTGCCACATCATAAACATCAAAGTTCCCTTTCCTCGTTCTTTCCGACCATTCTGTGACATCCATCTGATGTTTCTTGCCATATTGCTCTATAAAATTCTGATAAATATTTAACAAATTTTTCTGAGGTGCTTCTAATTTGTAATATCCACGATACTCTTTTATCTTTTCCTTGCAATAATCAGAATTATCCTCCGGCACCAGAAAACGAATGCGGTTCTTAATACGCTCATTCAAAAGTTTACATATCTGATACACCGAAGCATTTCTATTTTCCTGCAACGTGGTAGCAATACTTTCGTCTGAAAGAATCACACCAAGCCTTTCGTCCTTCACCGGTGTACAAGGCAACAGTTTTTCTCGCATTTCTGCCAGATATTCTTCTAATTCCTTCACAAAAGCCAATTTACTCTTAAATGCTTCCTGCGGTTCTATGATTTTATATTTTTTCTTCCACTCTCTTCCCAGCATTTCACAGAAAAATGCATCCATCCTCTTCTGCTTTACATGATGTACATCCAACTCCGGCAATCCACTAGTGATATAGTTAAGTAGCATATCGTTACTTCCAATAATACAAAACTCACTGGGTGTAAAACGTTTCTCGTAGTTGTACAAAATATAAGAAATCCGATGCATGGCAACCGTTGTCTTTCCACTTCCTGCCACTCCCTGCACAATCACATTGGCAAAAGGTGTTTCACGAATGATTTCGTTTTGCTCCTTTTGTATGGTGGAAATAATATCTCCCAGAATCACATCCTTATTCTGGGATAGATACTTCACCAATAATTCGTCCGTAGCTGCCGTATCGTTGTCATAATAACCCAAAAGCTTTCCTTCGTTCACATCAAAGGTTCGTTTAAGTTGCAAATCTACCGGAATAGTTCCAATATCCGGGACGTCATAACTTCCGGCTCCTAATTCATTTTCATAATACAGTGTGGAAACCGGGGCCCTCCAGTCGATAACAATAACATTCGTTTTATCCTTGGAAACTCCGTTCTTCCCGATATACAGACTTTCCTCCTGTCCGGTCTCTGTTTCCTTATAATCCACTCTTCCAAAATAAGGCTTCTGAAATGCTGCCTTGTTTTTCCGCAGCATATTTTCATTATGTTCCTGCATGTCCCTACTTACAATCAGCTGGTCGTAAAGCTCCATATCCCCGGAGGAGACTGCTGCATACAATTCTTCTGTTTCCTTTTTTCCCTTTTCCGCCTTTTCTTCATAAAGGACGATATTCTGCCGTATGACCTCTCTACACCTATCAAAATATTCCTGTTCTTCTCTCATATGCTTTTGCCTCCTTCTTCGCATTTGCTTTGTTTTTTCTCTCTTTTTTTGTTGCTTAGTAAGGATAACAAAAAAATAAAATTAATACTAGACTTATATTTTTGATTATGATATAGTGTTGTATAGAGTCATAGCAAAAAGCAGGAACGCATGTCAGAACATGTGTTCCTGCTTTTTATATCTTTTTATTCTCCAGTTGTATCTGTTGTATCTTCTGTCTCCTCTTCTTCCGCAGTCACATCCTCAACGGATTTCGAGAAAGTTGTATTCAGATTCGTCTCTACCACATAAATAGCACTAGAATTATTATCCATAATGTAATATTCACTGGTGATTTCATTTTGCATACCAATAGTGATAGTTCTGGTTCCATCCTCCATGGTAAAAGTCAATACATTGGTAGGGCTATCAAATCCGTACTCACTGGTATCTTCTACATTCTCTAGTTTTTCTTCTGCTGTCACTGCTGTTACTGCATCCAACATTTCACTGATTGCATCCTGGTCAATGTTAATACTATGATCCGGCTGATAATACCAGGTATATTCTTCTTTTTCAAAAGTAATGGTATTTCCATCTATCTGATAAGAAAAAGATTTTACGGCATCCTTATCAATACTTACTGCTTCTATTTTTTTACTTTCTTCTTCCTTCTGTTCCTGTTCCGCTGCCTTTTCATTATAAGTCTTTAATCCAAAATAGGCTGCAACACACACAATCACTAGGACGCAAATGCCAATAAACTGTTTTTTTTGTCCATCCATTATCGTTTTCTCCTTCTTGCCCAGATGATAATACCTGCTACTAACAATCCTACCGGAATCAAAACCAGCATAATCAGCATTCCACCGGTAACCACTGCCTGACTCACTACTAAACTGGAAACCTCATAAGATTTTACCGGAATTATACTTTCTGCTTCTCCACCACTAAACTGAGTCGTAATTCCTGTAAAAAGATTCAGATTGTTTCCGTATACATAGCTGCTTGCTTCATCCGTGAAAATATCTGCTGCACCAAACAAATAAAGTTCTGTACTTTCTCCCTCTTCTTCCGTTGATGCTTTTGACACATGCAATCCCACTGTAAAAGGACCTGCGATATCATTTTCTTCTTTATTAAAGGTTTCTGCATTTGCCAAGTCTACCTTGGAATAAGCACTTTCTGAAGTGGTAAGAAGTGGCGTATAAGTAATATCACTGCTTTCTGCTTCTTCCTCCGTCTGTTCCGGATAAGTAAATCCCTGACAGTAAGGTGCAAAAATGTATCCATTGCTTGCCTCTGAGGTTACAGTATCATACTCAATTTCCGGCAAAAGGCAATATGGCGCCTGAGGATAATAATATCCTGACTCTCCTTCCATTACCATACCATCCACAATACTTACATCATATGCTGCCAAAATTGTTTTGAAGTTTGTTAAATCCTCAGCCTCATAATTTCCTACAATTACTGCTTTTCCACCATTTTCGAGATAACTCTTTATCTTATTTACATCATCTTCCGAGTAATCCTGCTTCGGTGCTATCATGAAAAGACATGCTGCATCTTCCGGAATTGTTTCATTTTCTACCAAATTCAAAGAAGCAACATCTACATTCTGCTTTTCTAATGCATCCGTAAAGCTTCCAGACAAAGTCGCTTCTCCGTGTCCACTAATTTGATACATCACTGTCGTATTTTCGCTGGTAACATAAGAAATTGCACTGGTCAGCTGACCTTCTGCGTCGTAACCGGATACTGTCTGCTGATAGGTGCTGTAATCTACACTATATTCATAAATATCATTATAATCAATTACTTTCGAACGATTCTCTCCTACCACAATAAGACTGTTACTGGTTAAGGCTGTGTCTGAATACTCTCTGTAAAAGGTTGGGGATACGGATGGGTCTTTATACTCCACTGTAATATGACTAGAAGCATCCTCATACCGTTTCAGTGTTTTTTCCAAATTGGTATCCTGACTATCCTTTTTTGCAAGAACATAAATAGTAATATCCTCTTTCAAGTCCTTTAAAATCTTTTCCGTGTTATCGGTAATAGAGTATAATTTCTGAGAGGTTACATCAATGCTTGCTATCTTTTCCGGTAACTGAGATGCTACCATGTTTACTGCCACGGCTGCCACAAGCGCTACTGCAATCATACCACTACTGAATACTCCAAGCTTTATTTTTTTTGTACTCATGCTCCACCGTCTCTTTTGAATAGCTTGACATGCAAAGAACAAGCATAACGCTGACAATGACACATAATAAATAATAGCTTTTACATCGAGGCATCCCTGGAAAAAATTATCCAATCCACTAGTCAAATCAAAACCGTTCAATATCTTAGTTATAATATTTCCGGTAGAAGAAATTACCTGAGTAATTCCACTCATCATATAACCTAAGAACAACGCCGCAAAGGTCAGTACTGCTGCAATTACCTGACTTTCCGTAATAGAAGAAATAAAAGTACCTATAGCAATACATGTCATACCAAACAACCAGAATCCTAATACTGCTGCATAACACTCACTAAAAGGTATTTCTCCAAAAATTCGTAAAAACAATGGTGTAATTCCTATCATCACTATGGAAACTGTAAAAATCGTACCTACTGCCAAATACTTTCCTACTACCAAATCTCCTACAGAAACAGGGGATGTTAATAGCAGCTGGTCCGTCTTTGCCTTGCGTTCTTCTGCCAGCACACGCATAGTAAGTACCGGTACTGCAATCAACAAAATTACTGTGGTTGCCGATAATGTATTACTGATATACGGAGATGCATACATCAAATTGTATACATAAAAATATAGTCCAAACAATGCCATAATTGCTGCTAAAAACAGCCAGCCGATTACAGACTGAAAAAGTGATTTTATTTCTCTTTTATAAATTGCCCACATTACTGTTGTCCTCCTTCCCCAGTCAGTGTAAGGAAAATATCCTCCAAGGATTTTCCACTGGTACTCATGCCGAAGATAGGAAGTTCAGCATCTGCAAAAGCATAAAATACTTGTTCCCGAATAT
Organism: Roseburia sp. 499; assembly: GCF_001940225.2. Taxonomy (NCBI): domain Bacteria; kingdom Bacillati; phylum Bacillota; class Clostridia; order Lachnospirales; family Lachnospiraceae; genus Roseburia; species Roseburia sp. 499. The sequence goes on along the minus strand of NZ_CP135164.1, from coordinate 1,054,817 downwards.
CCGTATCTTTCTCCGTTTCTAATATCAACTTACAAATCTCTTCATTTTCCATCTCTATTTGCATACTATGTACACCGGAAATATTTTCTGCCACTCTTCGCACATCTTCTTCTGCGCCTTTAATTTCCAATGTCAGTTCCAGCCCGCCCTGCATTTTTGCAGTCAGATTTTCTGTGGTATCACTTGCCACCAATTTTCCCTTGGAAATAATAAAAATATGATCACATACCGCACTGATTTCAGAAAGAATATGAGAACTCAAAATAACTGTATGGTCTTCTCCCAACTTTTTTATCAGTTCTCGAACCTCTATCATCTGCTTTGGATCTAATCCAACCGTCGGTTCATCTAAAATAATAATCTCCGGAAATCCTAGGATTGCCTGAGCCATTCCCACTCTCTGCTTATATCCTTTAGACAGATTTCGTATCAGTCTTTCCTTCATTTCCGTAATGCCTGTCATTTCCATCGCCTTTTCTACTGCTTCTTGGCGTTCTGACTTTGGAATCTGCTTTAATTCTGCGACAAATCTCATATATTCCTTTACTGTCATTTCGACATACAGTGGTGGCATTTCCGGCAGATAGCCGATAGACTTTTTCGCCTCCTGAGGCTGTTTCAAAATATCGAATCCGTTGATTTTTATTTCTCCGGATGTGGCTCCAAGATACCCTGTAATCATGTTCATAGTAGTAGACTTTCCAGCCCCGTTTGGTCCAAGGAAACCATATATTTTTCCTTTTTCCACAGTAAGACTTAAGTCATCTACTGCCACATGATTGCCATATTTCTTGGTCAGATGTGTAATTTCAATCACGTTGATTCCTCCCTGTGTTTTCTTCGATGTTTTTTGTCCTAAAACATCCTTATTCTATTCTAGGAAGAAAATGTGTTGATTTCCGGAAAAAACTGTGTTTTTTTTGTGATGAAAAAAGGGAACCAGTATTTTTACTGATTCCCTTTCATTCTTGTTATGATATATCTACTCCAAGTTTTTCTAGTTCTGTTTCTGCCTGCTCTTTATTTTTAAACCAGATTGCCTGCATACCAGCCTCTCTTGCTGCTATAACATTCTTCTCATTGTCATCCATAAAAACACACTCTTCCGGTTTCAAATTATATTTCTCAAACAGTGTCTGATAAATCTCCGGCTCCGGTTTCGTCTGGCATACTTCAAAAGAAAATACAACACCATCCATATCTGACACAAATGGAAGTTCCTGTTTGGTCATCTCATATCCACGTCTGGAATAATTGGATAAAATATAGGTCTTATAACCTTTTTTCTTGAATTTTCTCACCCACTCTACTGAATAATCGTAGCAATGAATACTCTCGGGAATATTATCCCAGACTAGACGAATTTCCTTCTCATACTCCGGGGCATTCTGGATAAAACCTTCTAAAATCGCTTCATCACTCATACGGCTTCGGTCCAATTCATTCCACATAGGAGATAACGCTGTTGCTTTCGCAACAGCGTCATATGCTTCTCCCGTAATATGTAATGCCTTAAGCATCCGCTCCCAGCTGTATTCCACTAACACATTTCCTACATCAAAGATAATATTACGAATCATACTATTCTCCTCTTATCGATAGATAATGTCATCTCTTCCCGGACCATTAGAAACCATGGTAATTGGGAAGCCAATCTTTTCTTCTACAAACTCAATATACTTACGGCAGTTCTCCGGTAAATCTTCATATTTCTTGATACCACGGATATCACATTTCCATCCTGGCAGTTTTTCCAATACCGGTTTTGCCTTCTCCAACTTCGCAGTAGTTGGGAATTCTGTCGTTACTTCTCCGTCAATTTCATATCCTACACAAACCGGAATCTCATCTAAATATCCAAGTACATCCAATACTGTAAAGGCAACATCTGTTGTTCCCTGAATACGGCAACCATACTTACTTGCTACCACATCAAACCATCCCATACGTCTTGGACGTCCGGTAGTCGCACCGAATTCTCCGCCATCACCACCGCGGCGTCTTAATTCGTCTGCCTCATCACCGAAAATCTCACTGACAAATGCGCCTGCTCCAACGGCAGAAGAATATGCCTTACATACTGTAATTACTTTCTTTATCTCATAAGGTGGAATTCCTGCTCCAATTGCACCGTAAGCTGCTAATGTGGAAGAAGACGTTACCATTGGATAAATACCATGATCCGGATCCTTTAAGGAACCTAACTGCCCCTCTAACAAAATATTCTTTCCTGCCTTAATTGCTTCGTAAAGATAAGCAGAAGTATCACATACATACGGTTCTACCATTTCTCTATAACTGTGAAGTTCTTCTAACAAATCCTCTGGCTTCAGTGCCGGCTTATGATACAAATGCTCTAAAATGACATTTTTAGTTTCGCAGACACGCTCTACCTTTTCCTTTAACAATTCCTCATCAAACAACTCACTGACTTGAAATCCGATTTTTGCATATTTATCAGAATAAAATGGAGCAATTCCTGACTTTGTGGAACCAAAAGATTTCTTGCCCAGACGTTCTTCCTCGCACTGGTCAAACAAAATATGATAAGACATTACTATTTGTGCGCGGTCGGATACAAGAATCTTCGGCATTGGGACATTTCTATCCACAATGGACTGAATCTCTTTAAATAATACCGGGATGTTCAATGCTACTCCGTTTCCGATAATGCTTGTGGTATGATTATAGAATACACCACTTGGAAGAGAATGTAATGCAAACTTACCGTAATCATTTACGATTGTATGTCCTGCATTCGCGCCTCCCTGGAAACGTACAATAATATCTGCTTCCTTTGCCAGCGTATCTGTAATCTTTCCTTTTCCTTCATCGCCCCAGTTGGCTCCAACAACAGCCTTTACCATGTTTGAATTCCTCCTTGTGTTTTAACCTTTTTACTTCACGATTATACAGGAAATATACGCATAAGTAAAATCAATGTTTATTATATTTGTTATAACTTCTACTTATCTTTTCCCATCATATTTAGTAACTGTTGTGCCGCGGCAGACATAGGTATCCTTTCATCTGTAACCACGCAGATTTTCCTTTTTGGAATCTTTTCTTCAAATTCGAGTAAAAACAGTTCCCCTGATTTTAAATAATCTGTGGCAAAATCTTTTACCACACTTGCAATTCCCAATCCTTTTACAGCAAATTGAATCAGCATATTGCTGGTTGCAAGTTCAAATTCCGGATGCAACACTACTCCGTTTTCCTTTAAAAAACCATCTACATAATTTCTGGTAGACGTTGTCCCCTCCAGACACATAATCGGAAGTTTTTCCAACTGGGCATACGTCAACGTCTTTCCTTTTAGTTCCCCAAAGTTCTTTCCTGCCACAAATACATCTTCTATAGTGCGAACTGCTTCTATTTTCCAGTCATGTTTACTGATAATCGGTGTACTTACCACACCAAAATCAATTTTCCCATCCTGAAGATGCTTTAAAGTCTCAGGAGTTGGTGCATTGGTTACTGTTACTTTTATTCCCGGATAACATCGGTGAAACTGCTCCAGCATCTCCAACAGATAGAACTGCAGTGTCATATCACTGGCACCAATACGAATCTCACCCGTTTCTAGTTCCAGCATCTCTTTAAACTTTCGTTCTCCTTGCTGAATATATTCGTAACCTCGCTGCACAAAAGAATATAGCATTTCTCCTTCTGTGGTAAATCGTACTCCCTTTGGAGTTCTTACAAATAAAGGACTTCCAAGTGCCTCTTCCAGATTCTTTATTGCCTGACTTACGGCTGGTTGTGAAACTGACAATTCTTCTGCCGCTAATGTAATACTTTTCATTTTTCCAACATAATAAAATATTTTGTAGTATTCCAGATTAATATCCATATCTGCTCCTGTTAAGTTATCCGATAATTCATACAGAAAGAAGGAACCGTATTCGACAGTTCCTTCTTCTCAACTTCTATCTATGTCCTCTCTCTATTCCTGAGATGGTAATTTTTTACTACATGCAATTGCCAATGCCCCAGGACCAATGTGACAAGATATACTCAACGACAAGGGATCCAACACAATTTTATGATTTGGATATAACTCCTGAATCTGAGCTCGAAACTCTTCTGCCACTTCCCTATCCTTTGTATATGCTACTTCAATCCACATATTCTCGCCTTCTGCATCGCCAAAACGCTCTGCAAAATCCTTTGCCATTGCATCCAACATAATCGTTTTCGCCTGCTTCATTGTTCTTGCCTTCGCAAAAGCATCCAATCTCTCTCCCTGAATCTGAAGCACCGGTTTTAATTTCAACAATGTTCCTAACGCAGCCGCTGCTGGAGTAATACGTCCTCCTTTTTTCAGATAATACAGGGTATCTAACATAATATAAATACTGGAATCAAACTTTGTCTCTTCCAGATACTCTTTAATCTGTGCTGCGTTCATTCCACGTTCTACCATCTCTAAAGCATCCAATACTGTTTGCTTCTGAGTTACAGAAATTCTCTGGTTATTTACTACCTGAACCTTTCCTTCATATTCTTGTGCTAACATCATTGCTGTCTCACAAGAACTGCTCAACCCACTGGACATAGGTATATATACGATTTCGTCATACTCCTGTAATAACTTGTCCCAGAAATCTGTCACATCTCCTACTGCCGGCATAGAAGTAGATATTTCTGCATTTCCTTCTAACTTCTCATAAAATTGTTCCTGGGTCAGATTGATATCTTCATAAAAAGTCTCGCCATCTATAAAAAAGGGCATTGGGATTACATGTACTCCATATTCTTTTGCCTGATTCTGGGTAATCCCACTGTTACTGTCGGTTGCCACTGCGATTTTACTCACTGTGTTGTCCTCCTTTAAGTTCATTCTGCTCTATATTGTACCATACTTTTTTCAAAGATACAAATACATCATTAATGTCAAAGACCGGGCACTGATTTGCCCGGTCTTCTCTCGATTCTATATATTTTTCAGGAATTACATCATTCCCATTCCACCTGCTCCGCCTGCTGGCATAGCCGGTGCATCTTCTTTGATATTAGCAACCACAGATTCTGTTGTTAACAGAGTAGATGCTACAGAAGTTGCGTTCTGTAATGCACTTCTGGTTACCTTTACAGGATCAAGGATTCCAGCTTCTACCATGTTGACATACTCTTCTGTTGCTGCATTGAATCCAACACCCGGTTCAGATTCTCTTACCTTATTGATGATAACAGCACCTTCCAATCCTGCATTTGCAGAAATGTAATACAATGGTGCTTCCAGTGCCTTTAAGATAACCTTTGCACCGGTCTTCTCATCACCTTCTAATGTTTCAGCTAACTTAGCAACTTCCTTAGATGCATGGATATATGCAGATCCACCGCCTGCGATAATTCCTTCTTCTACTGCTGCTCTGGTTGCATTCAAAGCATCTTCCATACGAAGTTTGCTTTCTTTCATTTCTGTTTCTGTTGCAGCACCTACACGGATAACTGCTACGCCACCTGCTAATTTTGCAAGTCTTTCCTGTAATTTTTCTTTATCAAATTCAGATGTTGTTTCTTCAATCTGTGCTTTAATCTGTGCAATTCTGGACTGAATAGCATCCTTATCACCTTCACCGTCTACGATTACAGTGTTTTCCTTCTGAACTTTAACGGATTTTGCACGTCCTAACATATCTAATGTAGTTTCTTTTAAGTCTAATCCAACTTCTTCAGAGATTACCTTACCACCTGTCAAAATTGCAATATCCTCTAACATTGCTTTTCTTCTATCACCATATCCAGGAGCCTTTACAGCTACTACATTGAAGGTTCCACGAAGTTTGTTTACGATTAAGGTTGTCAGTGCTTCACCTTCTACATCTTCTGCAATGATTAACAGTTTTGCACCGGACTGTACTACCTGCTCTAACAGTGGAAGGATTTCCTGAATGTTGCTGATTTTCTTATCAGTAATCAGGATATATGGATTATCTAAAACTGCTTCCATCTTATCCATATCTGTTGCCATATATGCGGAAACATATCCACGATCAAACTGCATACCTTCTACTAAATCAAGCTCTGTCTGCATGGTCTTAGATTCTTCAATAGTAATAACACCATCATTAGAAACCTTTTCCATAGCATCTGCTACCATGTTTCCTACTTCTTCGTCTCCTGCAGAAATTGCTGCAACTTTTGCAATCTGGTCTTTTCCGTTTACCTTGCTGCTCATTGCTACAATCGCTTCTACAGCCTTATCTGCTGCCTTTTTCATACCACGTCTTAAGATAATTGGGTTAGCTCCGGCTTCCAGATTCTTCATTCCTTCTTTTACCATTGCCTGTGCTAAAACAGTAGCTGTTGTAGTACCATCTCCGGCAACATCATTTGTCTTGGTTGCTACTTCTTTTACCAGCTGTGCACCCATATTCTCATATGCATCTTCCAACTCGATTTCTTTTGCAATTGTAACACCATCATTTGTAATTAAAGGTGCGCCAAAAGATTTATCCAGAACTACATTTCTTCCCTTAGGTCCAATAGTTACTCTTACAGTATCTGCTAATTTATCTACACCAGCCTGTAATGCTGCTCTTGCTTCTGTGCCGTATTTAATTTCCTTTGCCATGATTCTCTATCTCCTTTTCAATTATTTCATAATCAAATAAGTTCTTTTCTTGCCAATCACTATTTACTAATCAGCTACTACTGCAAGAATATCATTCTGCTTTACGATGATATATTCTTCTCCGTCAAGCTTTACTTCATTTCCTGCATATTTGGAATAAATAACCTTATCTCCTACTTTTACATGCATAGTTACTTCTTTTCCATCTACGTTTCCACCAGGTCCTACTGCTACTACTTCAGCTTCCTGTGGTTTCTCCTGTGCGGAACCTGCTAAAATGATTCCAGACTTTGTAGTCTCTTCTGCTTCAAACTGTTTCAATACAACTCTGTCTGCTAATGGTACTAATTTCATTACAATTCCTCCTTGTTGATAAATCTGTTCTATGCATAACTTTTTGTGTTATTAGCACTCATTTGATTCGAGTGCTAACGTTCATGTACTTAATGTAACACTACGCATTTTCTTTGTCAATACAGAATTTTATATTTTATAAAAAGTTTATACTTTTGTTACGGTAAAGCAGTGCAAAAAAGTAAGAACAATTATGGGCAAGCTTGTTTGCAACTGTAATTGTTCTTACTTTTTTATAGTGCGCAGCGCTCAAGCGAGCGATTCCTCGCGAGCTTGCACTGCTTTTTCTATTATTTCACAGCCTCAAGCGAGCGATTCCTCGCGAGCTTGCTTGGCTTGTGGCGTTTCCTTTCTATCTTTTCACAGGTGGATTCTTCTTAATATACTCCTCCATGATTCCTGCTGCTATTCTCACCAACTGTTCACAAGGACGCTTCTTATAATATTCCCCGGTACGCTTCTCCGGTTTCGGCTCATCTCTCTTCTTATCTAATCCCAATAATTCACGACAAACAATGGAACCATTTTCTGCCTCATATGCCTTTGCAAGTTCTTGCACCCTTGCATAATGTTCTGACTTTCCCTCATAATCTTCCGGATTATCATAACCATACAACACACCTGCTACCATAGCCATTCCGCTGACTGCTCCACATACTTCACGCAATCTCCCAAGTCCTCCTCCAAAAGAAGAACTCAGTTTTAATGCCGTCTCCTTGTCTAAATCATAGAAATCTTCAAACGCAAGAAATACCGCTTGGGCACAATTGTATCCTGCTTTGAAATTCTCTCCTGCTATTTTTGCATATTTACTCTCTTCATACTTCATCTTATGATTCTCTCCTTCGTTTCATTTGTCGTTCTGAAATTATTTTTAAATTATATCACACTCCATCGCCCTTTTCTACGCTCTCACTGTCCGTATTAAAATTGTATTAATCTTCCGGTCTTTTGCCTCTCAAATCAAATGATATGTGCTATACTGATTTGAGATTTAAGCAGAAAGGAATGGAACAACTTATGCCCTATTTTCAGAACAAAAAAAAATATATTTACCATATATACTGTACTTTAATTGCAATTTTAATCTGTGTCAGCACTACATGCCTTTCTAAATTTTTATATCATCTTGGCATTGATACAGAAAATCTTCTTATGTTGTTCTTAATTGGAGTACTGCTTTCTACCGTATTGACTCGCGGATATCTCTATGGCTTTATGACTGCAATATTAAGTGTATTTCTCTTTAATTATTTTTTCACAAAACCGCTTTACACTTTTGCAATGAGTGACCCACAAGATATTCTGCTGATTACCTTCTTTTTACTTGCTGCCTTAATCTGTGGTCTTCTGTCCTCTAATTTTCAGCGTCAAACAGAAATTGCCCGAAAAAATGAACAGACAGCTCAATTAATGTATGAGATTACAGAAAGCTTTTTAAATCTTGCCGGAACTGAAAATATTGTAAATAATGCTATGAATTATCTGACCGGACAGGCTAACATGGATTGTCTGATTCATTTGGATGAAAACAAATTCGAAGGTTCTCCAACCTGTTTTTTTTCCTCTCCTGACTATCAGAGTCTTCCCGCAGAGGAACTTTATTGTCTCCCTATAAAAGGACTTTCTACACAGATTGGCTCCATTTATTTTATCCATCCACTACCGGAAGAAGCCGGCACCCGAAAGCTTATCTATCATATTGTCTATCAAATGGCATTAGTACTAGACCGTGAATATGTATATTTGGAGCGTGAAAAAATGAAACTTGCCATGGAAAGTGAACACTTAAAAACCACACTGCTCCGAAGCATTTCTCACGATATACGAACTCCCCTAACCGGTATTATGGGGGCTGCCAGTGTTATTACAGAAAACATTGATACCCTTTCTTCTTCCGACATTGCCAGCCTTGCTTCTGACATTACGGAGGAATCTTCCTGGCTGATTATGACCGTTCAGAATATATTGGATATGACCCGTATCAGTGATGGAAAACTTACGGTTTCCACAGAATATGAAGCAGTAGATGATTTGATAAATCAGGCCATTTCAAGACTTCCTAAGGTTTATCCCCGTAACCGTCTCACCGTTTCTATGCCGGAAGAAATTCTTCTGGTTTCTGTAGATGGAAAACTATTTGTTCAAGTGTTATTAAATCTTTTGGATAATGCTTACAAGCATTCCGGAAGTGATACTCAAATCTCTCTTTCTGTATATCAGAAAGACACTAACATTATATTTGAAGTTTCCGACAATGGTATCGGCATAGAGTCCTCTATTCTTCCTTCTATTTTTGACGGTTTTGTTACACGACCGACTCACATAGCTGATAAAGGACGAGGTGTAGGACTCGGATTATTTATATGCAGAGAAATTCTTCGTGCCCATGGTGGAACCATTATTGCTTCTAACAAAAAAGCCCCGGAACACGGAGCCATATTTACAATTTCCCTGCCATTTCAGGAGGTTTAACTTATGAATACTAAAATTCTTTTAATTGAAGACGATCAAAAAATTGCTAATTTTATTACACTTTCCTTAAAAACACAAGGATATCAAATTCTTACTGCTTCTACCGGTCAAGCAGGTATCATGGCATTTTGTACACAAAATCCCGATATCATCATGTTAGATTTAGGACTCCCGGATATGGATGGAACCGACATTATTCCACAAATCCGCCAGATTTCTCAGATTCCTATTCTTGTTGTCTCCGCTCGGGAATTTGAACAAGATAAAATTGCTGCTCTGGATGCCGGTGCTAATGACTATGTAACAAAGCCTTTTTCCATGGGAGAACTTCTGGCGCGTGTTCGTGTTATGGAACGCTTTATCTCCCATGATGATATTACAAAGCCCGATACCATCTATCATTTTGAAGAACTGACTGTTGATACCCAAAGAAGACGTATTTTTCTGGGTGAAGAGGAAGTTCATCTAACTCCTATGGAATATAATCTTTTACTTCTGCTGGTGAAAAACCATGGAAAGGTCATCACTCACAGTCAGATTATGAAGGAGGTATGGGGGTACTCTGAAAACGGAGATGCCAAAAGTATCCGTGTCTGCATGGCCGGACTGCGCCGCAAAATAGAAAAAGATACTTCCCATCCCCGTTTCATCTTAACTGAAATCGGAGTGGGCTATCGCTTTATGGACCAATAATTAGCATAACCGAAATACATCACCGGAACGCCCAATTACTACGATGTGATCATTTGCTTTAAACACATAATTTCCTCCCGGAGCAGGATTCAAGGTATTTTCATTTTTCACCGCTACAATATTAACATTATACGCTTTGCGTACATCAATTTCCTCAATGGTTTTTCCCTGCCATTGAGGTAGAATCGGAATTTCAAAAATAGAATAATCTGATGTCAATTCAATATAATCAAAGATATTTGCTGCGTTATATCGAACTGCAAGTTTTTCTGCAATTTCCTTTTCCGGATAAAACACTTCATCTGCTCCGATTTTCTTCAGAAATTCTGCCTGTCGTTCTCTACGGGCTTTGGATGCTACATGCTTTGCTCCGAACTCTTTTAAAATAGATGTAATTTCTAACGACGCATAAAAATCCTCCCCTATCGCTACAAAACAATAATCAAAATTATTAATACCTAAGGAACGAATTACTCCTTCATTGGTACAATCTCCCACAAAAGAATTTGGAAATATTCCGGATAATTCTTCAATAATCGCCTCATTTTTATCTACTACCATAACATCATTTCCAAGTTCCTGCATCTTTGCCGCCAGATGCCTTCCTAATCTTCCCATTCCTATAACAAGTATTGACTTCATACATTTTCTCCTATCCAATTAGTATTTTTTCTTCCGGACGCTTTAATGGCGCCTCTTTTTTTCTTTCTCCAAATAACAGTAAAAACGATAATGCACCTATTCTTCCACCGAACATCAGTACAATCAAAATAATTTTCGAAATCATTCCCAGTGTAGATGTTATTCCAAGAGATAATCCCACCGTTCCTATCGCTGAAATGGATTCAAACAGAATCGTTGACATACTTGTATGCTCAACGAAACAAATCAGCATAGTCGCTGCTAACACTCCGGTTATATAAGCCACAACAATGGTACATGCCTGACGTACCTGACTGCTTTCCAAACGTTTTTTAAAAACAGTCACATTATCTCTTCCTTTTCCCATGGCTTGCACCATTAAAACAACTGCAGCCAATGTCGTAGTTTTTATTCCTCCTGCGGTGGACCCCGGGCTTCCACCAATAAACATTAATATCATCGTAAGCAATTGTCCTGACTGAGATAATTCTTCCAGATTTCTGGTATTAAATCCTGCTGTTCTTGTGGTAACAGACATAAACATGCTGGACATCCATTTTTGCCCTTCATTTAGATTTCCCATGTTTCCACGTTCCAGAATATAGTATCCAATGGTTCCTGCCAGCAACAAAATTCCTGTTGTTACCAGTACAAGCTTTGCATGAAGCGAATAATCCCGAAACCGGAACTTATGCTTAACAATTTCATTCCATACCCAGAATCCAATTCCTCCAACGATAATCAGAGCCATAATAACTATATTAACCACAACATCTGTTTCGTATGAGGTAAAAGAAGAACAAGGTTCATATTTTCCCATCAAATCGAATCCTGCGTTACAGAATGCCGATATGGAATGAAAAATTCCATAATAAATACTTTCTCCTAACCCCATCCGCTTGTGAAAGCATATAGCAAGTATTACTGCGCCAATTCCTTCCACCACAAAAGTACCCAGCATAATACTTTTTATCAGCTTTACGACTCCACTCATACGCATATTTCCAGCAGACTGCATTAAAATTCTTCTCTCATGAATGCTAATCTTACGCTTTAAGAACACTGCCATCATTGTAATGATTGTCATAAGTCCAATTCCACCAATCTGTATCATCACAAGAATCACAATCTGTCCAAACGTACTCCAATATGTAAATGTATCATGCACTACCAGTCCTGTTACACAAGTAGCACTGGTTGCAGTAAATACTGCATCTCCAAATGGTGTGACCTGTCCACTTTTCGTTGCAATCGGTAAAGAGAGCAGAATACTTCCTGTCAATATCACCAAAATAAAACTTAAGGCAATAATTCTAGTATAGCTAAGTTGGTACCACATTTTCTTATTCATTTTTTTCTTTTCCTTCCTGCTCCTCTTGTTGTTGGTATAAGTTCTCAAACTCTTGGTACATTTCCTCTGTAAAGTGCTCCTCCGTCATATAAAATCCTTCTATTTTATTTGCTATTCTAAGACACAACAACATAATTAAAAGCGTTGCGGGCAACAATAACCATTCCATTCTGATTCCTGCTTTCCAGATATTTTTTTCTACGTCTTATTATGCAAAATTCTATATAAATTTGGGATATGCATTTTCTATCTGATACCAGTATTCTATTATTTTTTTCTCCTTTTATCTTTATACAATCTTAACACTAACGACAAAAACAGGCAGTCATAGAAAAATATTTTCTATGACTGCCTGCCACGCTAAACCTTATTTATCCTTTTAAAAATCCTTCAATGATTTTTTCTTCTGCCTGCTGCTCTGTCAATCCAAGCGTCTGAAGCTTCAATATCTGCTCGCCTGCAATTTTTCCAATCGCTGCTTCATGAATCAAAGATGCATCGATATCACCTGCAAACAACTCCGGTGCTGCATTTACTCTTCCACTTCCAACCAGAATAGCGTCACATTCTGAATGTCCGGTACAACGACAATTTCCTTTAATCACCGAATGATACTCCTGATAAGATTCTCCCTTTGCTACAGAACGGGATACCAAATCTACTCCGGAATCTTCTCCGTCCATGGAAACGTTAAAATCGCTTTTTGCCAGCTCTTTTCCATCGGTCATAATACGTTCCCGGATAATAAGACGTGCCCTTGCCTTTAAAGAGGCTGTTGTCTTACGGTCACTCTGGTCTACGCCACCAATCTGAAGTGTATCCATCTCTAATACAGAATCTTCTTCCATATAGATATCCGTAACAGGGTCAATTTTCCTTAAACCCTTTCCTGTTCCGGTTCCGATGTGTTTCTCTTGATACAATACATGAGCACCTTTTTCTAAGAAAAATCGATGAATACCATTATGCTTTGCCACACCTTCGTTATCCGTGTGCACACCGCATCCTGCTACAATAATAACATCAGCTCCTGCACCTACATAAAAATCATTGTATACTAAATCATCTACATTTCCATGAGTTACACATGCCGGAATATAAACTGTTTCCCCTTGAGCCTTGGAACTAATGTGGATTACAAGTCCCGGTCCATCCGTCTTAGATTCAATTACTATATTTTCAGAAGACTGTCTTCCTGCACATTCACCATTTTCTCGAATGTTATAGGCACCTTTGAACTCTCCTTTGAAATCTGAGACCTCGCTTAATAGCTTTTTGGTAATATCATTCATGGCTAAATCCTCCCTCCCGGTCTTTTCCTAATGGGCAACGGCTTGCCTTTTCCTGACTCAAAAGCTCCGGCAGCACCTCAGCACGGTCACCTGCCTTACGGACTTTTCCATCTTCTATTACTACCACATAATCTGCAATTTCCAGAATTCTCTCCTGATGAGAAATAATCAACAATGTCTCTCCATACTCCTTTTTCAGTTTCTGAAAAGCATCGATTAAACAAGAGAAGCTCCACAAATCAATTCCTGCTTCCGGTTCATCAAAAATTAGTACCTTAGCACCTTTTCTTGCTAAAACAGTTGCTATCTCAATACGCTTACTCTCTCCACCGGAAAGGCTGGCATCTACGGCACGGTCAATATACTCTTGCGCACACAATCCTACCTCGCCCAGAATACTACATGCCTTCTCTTCCGGCAATTTTTCTTCCGCTGACAGCTCCAATAAATCCCGCACCGTCAATCCCTTAAAACGTACCGGCTGCTGAAAGGCATAACTGATTCCCTTCTGAGCTCGTTCTGTAATACTACATTCTGTAATATCCTCTTTATTTAAAATAATATTTCCTGAAGTAGGCTGTGACAGTCCTGCAATCACTTTTGCCAGAGATGTCTTTCCACCGCCGTTTGGTCCGGTTACTACAGTCATCTTTCCTTCCGGAATGATAAGATTAATTCCCTTCAGAATCTCTTCTCCCGTAGGAAGCTGCCACTTCAAATCCTTTAATTCCAGCATATCCTAAACCTCCTTATGGTTGTCCTTCGTAAACTTTTCTATACTACATGTAGATTTTTCAAAGAAACATCCATAATCGGTGCTGAATGTGTTAATGCACCACTAGAAATATAATCTACTCCAAGTGAAATATAATGTGAAATATTTTCCTTTGTCACATTTCCGGAACACTCAATTTCTGCCTTTCCATCAATCAGCGCTACTGCCTTTTTCATTTCTTCTACGCTCATATTGTCCAACATGATAATATCTGCTCCGGCCTCTAATGCTTCTTCTACCATAGCTACCGTTTCACACTCTACTTCAATCTTGCGTACAAAAGGTGCATATTCCTTTGCCATAAGCACAGCTTGTTTTACGCCTCCTGCTGCGCCAATGTGGTTATCCTTTAACAATACGCCATCAGAAAGGTTATAACGATGATTATAACCGCCACCTGTCTTTACTGCATATTTTTCAAAAATACGATTATTTGGTGTGGTCTTTCTGGTATCTAACAGTTTTACTTTACTTCCCTCTAATAACTTAGCTACAGAGTTCGTATAAGTTGCAATTCCACTCATACGTTGCAAATAATTAAGTGCCGTACGTTCTCCAGATAAAATTGCCCGAATATCTCCGGTCACAGTTCCAATAATCTCACCGTTCTTTACCGTGTCACCATCTTCAAAATTCAGTTTTACACAAATATCTTCATCCAAAAGTTCAAAGACACGCTTAAATACCCAAAGTCCTGCCAACACACCATCCTGCTTACAGATTAAGTGTGCTTCTCCCTTCTGCGCTTTTGGCATTACTGCATTGGTAGTTACATCTTCACTGGAAATATCTTCCCGCAATGCCTGTAAAATCAATTCATCCGCATTTAATGTCATGGTTATGCTGTTCATATTCCTCTTTCATCCTTTCTATTTCCTGACGTACCATCTGCTTATTTTCTTTATTAAATTCATTTAAGTTGACATATCGTCCCGGCTCAAACAATTCTTCTATGTTTTCATTTTCCGGTATTTCTGTCTGCTTCAGTACATCCTGCGCTGCCCGTTCTGCAAACACAAGACTTTCTAATAGCGAGTTACTAGCCAAACGATTGGCTCCATGCACTCCATTACAACACGTCTCTCCTACGGCATACAAATGACGCATAGAAGTCCTTCCCTCTAAATCAGACTGAATACCTCCCATGAAATAATGCTGGCCCGGTACTACCGGAATGCATTCCTTTGTCACATCATACCCTTCTTCTAAACACCGCTTATAAATATTCGGAAAATGACTTAAAATATCTTCCTTTGCAATCGGTGCCATAGATAACCAGACATAAGGCTTTCCATCCTCCGCCATCTGTTTGTTAATCGCTGCTGTTACAATATCCCTCGGCAGAAGTTCATCTACAAAACGTTCCATTTTCGCATTGTATAACAGCGCTCCTTCTCCACGCACAGATTCTGAAATCAAAAAACTTCTACCCGGCTTTTCAGAATACAGCGTAGTAGGATGAATCTGTACATAATTTACATCCTGAAGAGTAATCTTATGTCTTAATGCTATTGCAATAGCATCTCCTGTGATATGCGGAAAATTAGTAGAATGACGATACAAACCGCCAATTCCACCACAAGCAAGTACCGTATTAGGTGCCGTCAAAATATCCACTTTGCCATCCGGCAACTGTACTACGAGTCCATAACATACATTGTCTTTGCACAAAATATCCAACATCGTGGTATGTTCATATAACTTAATATTTTTGCGTTCCTTTACCCGTTCTAATAACGTTCCGGTAATCTCTTTTCCGGTAATATCTTCATGAAAGAGAATTCTTGGTCTGGAATGTCCGCCCTCTCTGGTAAATGCCAATTCCCCGTTTTTTCTTTCAAAGTCAACACCATACCCAATTAACTTCTGGGCAATATGCTGAGAACTGCGAATCATCACTTCCACCGATGCCTTATTATTCTTATAGTGACCTGCCTTCATGGTATCTTCAAAATACCCATCAAAATCCTCTTCTGACCGGAGCATACACATGCCCCCTTGTGCCAGGAACGAATCACTGCTTTCCGCATCTTCCTTTGTTATAACTGTTATCCTCTTATCCTCCGGAAATTGCAAGGCACAGAACAACCCCGCTGCACCTGTTCCAACAATTATAACATCTGTTTCTCTTTCCATTTCCTCACCTACTTTGCCAGTTCCAGCATTCTGTCAAGTGCATTTACAGAACTTTGCCGTACTGATTCCTCTAACTTTACTTCTCCACTGCCCTGTTCCAGACAGTCCTTCACTTTTTCTAACGTAACCTTTTTCATATCCATACAGCACTGTCCGGATATAATTTCATAAAATGTTTTTTCCGGATACCGCTCCCGCAGTTCATACATCACACCACTTTCTGTCCCAATCAAAAAGCTTTGTGATTCATCTTTTCCTGCATACGTAATAATT
Source organism: Roseburia sp. 499 (assembly GCF_001940225.2). Classification (NCBI taxonomy): domain Bacteria; kingdom Bacillati; phylum Bacillota; class Clostridia; order Lachnospirales; family Lachnospiraceae; genus Roseburia; species Roseburia sp. 499. Next base: position 1,038,243 of record NZ_CP135164.1, on the reverse strand, counting down.
TCAGAAGTACTTCCGATAAAATCTGCCAGTTCTACAACTTCCTTTGGACATTCCGGATGTACCAAAAGTTTTGCTTCCGGATGAGCAACCTTTGCTGCCTTAATATTCTCTACATCAAACTTCTGATGCACCGGGCAAAAACCATCATTAAAAATAAAGTGCTTGTCCGGTACCTTTGCTGCAATATAACTTCCCAGATGTCTGTCCGGAATAAAAAATATATTTTTATTTGGTAATTTTTTAACAATCTTCATTGCATTGGCACTAGTCACACAAACGTCAGAATGTGCCTTTAATTCTGTAGTAGAATTAATATAGCATACCACTGCTACATCATCATATTCCTGACGTACCCGTTCAATATCTTCTACCCTTGCCATATGTGCCATAGGACAATCTGCTGTCATATCCGGGAGAAGCACCCTTTTCTCCGGATTCAATATTTTAGCACTCTCGCCCATAAAAGAAACTCCTGCAAAACAAATGGTCTGCTGTGGAACTTCCGTTGCAATCTTGCTTAAATAAAAAGAATCCCCCACATAATCTGCGATTTCCTGTACTTCATCTTCGACATAGTAATGAGCTAAAATTACCGCATCTTTTTCCTGTTTCAGAGCCTGTATCTGCTCCTGCAATTTATTCATATCAGCCTCCTGCTTATCCTCATCCTTTTTCCGCCCATTATAGCACAATAGCGGACTACTGACAAGATGATTGTAAACCTCTTACTTCTTTACGCCTTTTCCGTCACGATTTGCTATACGCAATCTGTGCAATGCAATTTCTTTTCCTTTGGTTTCGATGTTCTTCTCTTCCTCTTCCCCTAATAAATATACTGCTTCCAGCTTATCCTTCGGGTCTATCTTCATACCTCGAACACCTACGGCACCTTTCTTCTTCTCCGGTACATCTCCTGCCGCAAACCGCAGATACATTCCTTTTTCAGTTCCCATAATGATTGTTTCACCTTCTGTACCTGACACCGGCTGTATCAACATAACAGTTGCTCCCTCGTTCAGCTTGGTTGCTGCCGTAGTACGTTTGGAAACATCAAACTCTCCACCATCTACCTGCTTCAGCATACCATCACTACTTGCAAATAACAGCTTACGTCCCAGAAGATTTCCAATGCTTTCAATATAAACTATATTTTCTTCACTACTACTGTAATTACTTACATTATCAATCGGAGTTCCTTTATCTCGGAACTTTCCATATGGCAGGTCTAATACTTTTACCATGTGCATCTGTCCCTTGTCCGTAAAAATACAAAGACGGTCCGTGTTCATACAATGGATAATGTATTTATTTTCTGCATCTGCCGCCTCTTTATTTCGCTCATAGGCAGACACATCAATGGTTTTGGCATATCCAAAACGGTCCATCAAAAGAATTACAGGAATTTCTTCTATTTTCTTTTCTTCAAAAACTGCTTCTGCGGCATTTTCGATAGCAGTTTTACGCTCCACTGCATATTCTTTTTTGAAACCATCCAGTTCTTTGATGATAACCTTTGCCATTGCAGCACGGCTTCCTAAAATTTCTTCATATTTTTCAATGTTCTGTAAGGTAGTCTCATGCTCTTTCATTAAAGCCTCAATTTCCAAACCAATCAATTTATAGAGACGCATCTCTAAAATTGCAGTCGCCTGACGCTCTGTAAAGTTCAACTGCTTGGCATCTGCCTCAGAACCTTTATAACGGAACTCAATTTTTTCCGTATTACCGTTCATCAGACAGTCCTTCGCATCTTTGATATTCTTAGAACCTCTTAAAATCTCAATAATCAGATCGATGACATCACATGCCTTGATCAAACCTTCCTGAATCTCTTTTTTGTCCATTTCTTTTGCAAGCAATGTCTTGTACTTTCTGGTAGCAAGTTCATACTGGAAATTCACATGATGCCGTACAATAGAAACCAGACCCATAGTCTCCGGTCTTCCCTCTGCTACCGCCAGCATGTTAACTCCAAAGGTATCCTCCAAACGAGTCTTCTTATAGAGCATATTCTTTAGGTTCTCTACGTCTGCACCTTTGCGCAGTTCTAAGACAATGCGGATTCCCTCTTTCGAGGACTGGTTAGAAATATCCACAATATCATTTGTCTTTTTTGTCTCTACCAAACTGTACACATCATTTAAAAACTTTCCGATATTAGCACCAATCATGGTATACGGAATCTCGGTAATAACCAGACGTTCTTTTCCACCTTTTACCTGCTCTACTTCCACTTTTCCACGAATTTTAATTTTTCCCATACCGGTTTCGTAGATATTAAGAAGATCATCTTTATTTACAACGATTCCTCCGGTTGGAAAATCCGGTCCTTTGATGTATTCCATCATTTCCTTAGTTGTAATATCCGGATTCTTCATGTATGCCTTGACGCCTTCAATTACTTCACCAAAATTGTGAGGCGGTATACTGGTTGCCATACCTACGGCAATACCATCTGCACCATTTATTAAAAGGTTTGGTACTTTTACCGGAAGTACAGAAGGTTCTTTTTCTGTTTCATCAAAGTTTGGCACAAAATCTACTACATCTTTATCAAGGTCTGCAAGATATGCTTCTTGGGTAATTTTCTGCAAACGTGCTTCCGTATAACGCATAGCAGCAGCTCCGTCTCCCTCGATAGAACCAAAGTTACCGTGTCCGTCTACTAACGGCATTCCTTTCTTAAATTCCTGTGCCATCACTACCAAAGCTTCATAAATAGAACTGTCACCATGTGGGTGATATTTACCCATGGTATCTCCCACGATACGGGCACATTTACGATAAGGCTTGTCATATCTTATTCCAAGTTCATGCATATCATAAAGAGTACGGCGCTGTACCGGCTTTAAACCGTCTCTTACATCCGGTAACGCTCTTGCAATGATAACGCTCATAGCATAGTCTATATAAGACTTCTGCATAATTTCCGAATATTCGGTTCTTATGATCTGTTCATTCTCCTGCATATTTATTTCCTTTCTATACGTCTAACTCAGCATCATGGGCATGTTCATGGATGAATTCACGCCGTGGTGGAACCTCTGTTCCCATTAGCATTTCTGTTACATCCGATGCCATTCTTGCATCTTCAATTTCTACTTTTTTCAGAATTCGCGTTTTCGGGTCTAAGGTTGTCTCCCAAAGCTGCTGGGCATCCATTTCTCCAAGACCTTTGTAACGTTGTAAGGTAAATGAACCTTTATGTGTCTTACGATACTTTTCTAATGCCGCATCATCATATAAGTATTCCTCTTCTCCCTTGGATGGAATTGCTTTATAAAGTGGCGGCATTGCAATATAAATATGCCCTTCAAAAATTAATTCCGGCATAAACCGATAGAATAATGTCAAAAGTAATGTAGAAATATGCGCACCATCCACATCGGCATCGGCCATAATAATAATCTTGTCATAACGAAGCTTGGTAATATCAAAATCATTACCATAACCTTCGGAGAATCCACACCCAAAGGCATTTATCATGGTCTTAATTTCTGCATTCGCTAACACCTTATCGATACTTGCCTTTTCTACATTTAATATTTTACCACGAATAGGAAGAATCGCCTGGAAGTTACGGTCTCTTGCAGTCTTTGCGGAACCTCCCGCAGAATCTCCCTCTACAATAAATATTTCACACTTAGATGCATCTCTGCTCTCACAGTTTGCCAGTTTTCCGTTAGAATCAAAAGAAAATTTCTGTTTTGTCAAAAGGTTCGTCTTGGCTTTTTCCTCGGTCTTACGAATCTTTGCTGCCTTTTCCGCACATGCAATTACGTTTTTCAGTGTATCCAAATTCTTATCAAAATAAAGCTGAATCTCTTCTCCAGTTACTTTACCCGTAGCCCTTGCCGCATCCTGATTATCCAACTTTGTCTTGGTCTGTCCTTCAAATCTCGGTGCAGGATGTTTTACGGAAACAACTGCTGTCAAGCCATTTCTTACATCTGTTCCGGTAAAGTTTGCATCCTTTTCCTTTAAAATACCAAGCTCTCTGGCATAATTATTGATAACAGTGGTGAAAGTTGCTTTAAATCCGGTCAGGTGCGTTCCGCCTTCTGCGTTATAAATATTATTACAGAATCCCAGTACATTCTCATGAAACTCATTGGTATATTGAAAAGCTGCTTCTACGATAATGCCTTCGCTTTCTCCCTTAAAATACACCACATCATGCACTACTTCTACCTTTTTATTTAAATCCTTGACAAAGCCGATAATGCCTTCTTCCTCATGGAATTCAATATGTTCTGTCTCTTCGCCACGTTTATCTTCATATATAATAGTTAAGTTCGGATTCAAATAGGCAGTCTCATGGAGACGGCTCTTTACATCATCTTCTTTAAATCTTGTCTTTTCAAAAATCTCCGGGTCCGGTAAAAAGTTAATCTTTGTTCCGGTCTTTTTGGTATTTCCCAAGGTAGGAAGCAGTCCATTTTCCAGTTCTACTACCGGATTTCCCTTTTCATAACGATCATGGTGTATTTTTCCGTCCAAATATACCTCTAAATCCAAATAAGTGGACAATGCATTTACAACAGAAGAACCCACACCATGTAATCCACCACTGGTCTTATAGGCATCATTATCAAACTTTCCTCCTGCATGCAGTGTGGTAAATACCAGACGTGCCGCAGAAACACCCTTAGCATGCATTCCTACCGGAATACCTCGTCCATTATCCTCTACCGTACAGGAACCATCCGCTTCCAAAGTTACTTTGATGGTATCACAGTAGCCTGCCAGATGTTCATCCACGGAGTTATCTACGATTTCATAAATCAGATGATTAAGTCCCTTTCTGGAAACACTTCCGATATACATACCAGGTCTTTTCCGTACAGCCTCAAGCCCCTCTAAAACCGTAATATTCCCGGCTCCATACTCCTGTTTCTTTGCCATTTCCTTCTTCCTTTCCTTTTTCATCTATATTATTTCATCTTACGCTCTAATCGATAGTATGTTCTATTTTTCCTAAACGTTCCTAGTATAACACAATATTTTGTGGTTTGCAAAATTTTTCCACAAAAAAAAGGCTGATCTACAACCTTTTTATTATGTATCATTCTCACACAAGTCATCATAAATTTGATCTATTTCATATTGTGCATCTCTGCTATAATCATTTTCTTGATGCCACCACGCTATCATATCCACTATTTCTTCCTGATTCTCCATCATATACTCAATGGTCAGCTTCCCTTCCGGCAACTCCATATACCCTATAGACTCTGCATACTGTTTTCCGCTTCCATTTAACATATACTCGTTAAATGCATCTATTTTTCGTTGCGTCTCGCCTGTTGTGGCTATCTTAGTCAGATGACCATCCTTCTGTTCTTCCTCTGTACACGGAACATATATAAGTGCAAACTGTTCCATCATGCTTCTTTGATTCCAGTTATTTTCCCGCTTGTACTCTATATTTTGCCACTTATCAAACTTACTATTAATAAAACCTTCAAACTTCTGCCACAGACTTTCTTGTCGAGTTGCATCCGCGATTTTCTCCTCCCAGTTGGTCTTTCCGATTCCATTAAAAGCTACAAGCAACAATACCAAAATGCTTGCTCCCAGTATTATGTATTCAGACACTTTTCTTTTCTTCATTCTAAGCCCTCCCCATTCCTACTTATAGATATCAGCATATATTTCTGCTTCCGGAAAGGCCTCTTTTAATCTTTGTACTTCCTTCTCATTCGCTGCCAATGGTGTATTATCAACCCATATCACCTCAATCTCTTTTAACTGAAGTAAATCATCGGCTGTTTCTATGGAACTATAGCACAAATCTATTCTTTTCAATCGTGGAAGCTGTGAAAGAACAGAGTAATCCTTCACATTACTATGACAAATTGATACTTCTTCTAAATTCTTACACCCTTTTAAAAAATCTATGTTATATATATCACATTTTCCATATGTATTTGTAAACATAAAACTTTTCAGATTTCTCAGCTTAGGCAATACTTGTGAAAGTTCTCTCTGAAACTCTTCCACCTGCTCTTCCTTCATCTCTTGTTCCTGAACCGCCAGCCTCACTGCATAGTCTGAAGTATCTGCACCAGCATAGTCAATAATATGCAATTCCTCTAATTTTTTACATTTTTTTATATCTTCCAGCGTCGTATAATTCTGCGGATTCCCAATGGTCAGCTTCTTTACTTTAGCAAGATCCCGGACACGAACATCCTCTACTGTCACAGGATATCCATATCCTATAGAACCACAAATGGAGATTCCCATGTTAATATCCTTAAAACGTACTCGACTATTTTCATGAATAAAATAGGTAACAAGACATATGATACTAGCGATTAATATTCCGCTTACGATATGCTTTTTCTTCCATTTCTTTTGCACTTCCATTTTATACCCCTTTTCTTCCTCTCATCTTTATTATCCACTCCGTTACTCTATTTCTCTGCTTCTTTCCACAAGTCCTCGTGCTCTGCCTTCTTGTCTCGAAGCATCAGCTCTGATACAGCCTCTCTTGCCGGCTTATCTTCAAACAACACCTGATTCACCTGTTCAATAATCGGCATTGAAATATGATACTTTGATGCCAACGCCATAGCTGCCTTGGCAGAATAAACTCCCTCTACTACCATCTGGACTTCATCCATAGCTTCCTGCATGGTCTTTCCCTGTCCAATAAGGATTCCCGCACGACGATTTCGGCTATGCATGCTGGCGCAAGTTACAATCAAATCACCGATTCCTGTGAGACCACCTAATGTCTCCTGCTTTGCGCCCATTGCCACAGCAAGTCTGCTGATTTCAGCAATTCCTCTGGTAATAAGTGCAGCCTTGGTATTATCTCCGTATCCTAAACCATCTGCCATACCTGCTGCAAGGGCAATAACATTCTTTAATGCTCCACCTAACTCAATTCCCAGCATGTCCGGACTGGTATAAATACGAAATTCTTCATTCATAAATATATTCTGAACGTATTCTGCCGTCTTTTTATCATGTGCACCTACAACACAAGTGGTTGGGATGCCTCTTCCAACTTCTTCTGCATGGCTTGGACCTGATAAAATCGTTACATTTGCCTGTGGAATCTCTTCTTCAATTACATCAGACAAAATCTTAAGACTACTTTCTTCGATTCCCTTACCTACATTAACAATCAACTGTCCCTCTGCAACCAATTCCTTCATATTCTTTGCGGTACTTCTTACATACACGGAAGGAACTGCCAGAACCAGAAGATTTTTTCCTTGAATGGCTTCTTCCAGATTTGTGGTATATTGTATCTTTTCCGAAAGTTTTACCCCTGGCAACTTTGTCACATGCTCATGTTTTTCTTGTAACATGTTGATTTCATCTTCTAAAATCGACCAAATAGTAACCTCATGTCCATTTTTATTTAACACAGTGGCAAGGGCAATTCCCCAACTTCCTGCACCTATTACACTTACTTTTGCCATAATTTCCTCCAACTATTTTTCTTCTTTCTTATGAAAAGAAAGCTTATTTTCCGTTCCACTCAGCAAACGTTTTATATTCGCTCTATGACGCCATAATGCAAGAAGCGTAAATAATCCTCCTACGATATAAACTTCCGGCAATAAATTCGTGTTCACTCCCAACATATTCTTCTGACCAAATATCACAAGCTGAACAAAAAAGCTTATTACTACCAAAATAGACCCAAGGGATACATATCTGGTAATTGCCACCGCACCAATAAAAAGAATCAAACAAACCGGAGCCATAAGCGGATCAAATGCCAAAATGAATCCTGAGGTACATGCAATTCCCTTTCCTCCCTTAAATTTCAAATAAAATGGAAAATTATGTCCTAAAACTGCTCCAAATCCTGCATACATTTCCAACAGTTTTACTCCATCCGGATACTTTTCATGAAATAACAGCCAAGCTATTAACATAGAAAGCATTGCTTTTCCCAAATCTCCAATAAATGTAACAAGTCCTGCCTTCCATCCCAGAGTACGAAGAGCATTCGTTGTTCCTGCATTACCACTTCCCTGTTGACGAATATCAACATTATGCGCCTTTCCATAAATATAGCCAGTCTGAAACAGACCAAAGATATAACCAATAGCAAGACAAATCCCCCTGCTTAAAATCATCGTTAATCTTCCTTTCTCTCACGTATAATAAATTTTAATGATGTTCCTTTGAATCCAAAGGCATCTCTGATCCGGTTCTCCAGATATCTGGTATAGGAGAAATGCATCAATTCCTTATCATTTACAAAAATAACAAAGGTTGGCGGCTTTACTGCTACCTGCGTAATATAATACAGTTTTAGCCTCTTTCCCTTATCGGATGGCGGCTGTTGCATTGCAACTGCCTCAGACATAATCTCATTCAACACTCCTGTAGCCACACGCATAGAATTGTTTTCCAAAACCATATCAATCATTTCAAACAACTTCTGGGTACGCTGCCCTGTTTTAGCAGAAATAAATAAAATTTCTGCATATGGCATAAAACTCAAAATCTGACGAATACGCTCTGTATGCTTATAAATGGTCTTATCATCCTTTTCAATGGCATCCCACTTATTTACTGCAATAATAATTCCTTTTCCACGTTCATGAGCGATTCCGGCAATCTTAGCATCCTGTTCCGTTACACCTTCTGTTGCATCAATCACGATAATCACTACATCAGCACGTTCTACCGCCGTAACTGCACGAATAATACTGTAACGTTCCAGTTCTTCCTTTATTTTATTCTTACGACGCAATCCTGCTGTATCTATAAATACATATTCGGTACCATTATATTTTATTGCAGTATCAATAGCATCTCTGGTAGTTCCTGCAATATCGGATACAATCACTCTATCCTCACCTACCAGCTTGTTAATCAACGAAGACTTTCCTACATTTGGTTTTCCAATGATGGCCACTTTTGGTCTATCATCCTCTACCTCGTCTTCTACATCCTCTGGAAAATGCTTTGCCACTTCATCCAGCATATCTCCCAATCCCAATCGGGAAGCGGCAGAAATCGGAATCGGATCACCAATTCCAAGATTATAAAATTCATATACATCCGGCATGAATTTTTCAAAACTATCTACCTTATTTACCACTAATATTACAGGCTTATGAGAACGGCGTAACATATCTGCCACTTTAGAATCTGCATCCACTAATCCTTGACGCACATCCACCATAAAAATAATTACATCTGCTGTATCAATAGCAATCTGTGCCTGTTCTCTCATCTGTGATAAAATAATATCCTTACTCTCTGGCTCAATTCCTCCTGTATCAATCAGGGTAAATGCCATATTCAGCCAACTCACATCTGCATATATTCTATCTCTTGTAACCCCGGGCGTATCCTGTACAATAGAAATACGTTCTCCGGCTAACACATTAAACAGTGTAGATTTTCCCACATTTGGACGTCCTACAACTGCTACTATCGGTTTACTCATATTTTCTCCTTTCCTCCTTGCTGGCGTTCTTTTCACGCCATCTAGGTATACCCGTAGGGTGTTTCCTCTTTACTGGCGTTCTTTTCACGCCATCTAGGTATACCCTAAGGGTGTTTCACAAGGCAGGACACCAAGTCCCGACCGCTTGATTTTACAATATCTATTGGTACTTGTAAAGTTTTTTTCAATTCATCTAATGTAATATCGTCTAATAAAACTTCTTCTCCACTACGCAAAAGGTTGCAAGGTAATAATAATTTTTCTCCCAGATTCCTATCCTTTAACTGCGCAATTAAGTCTTGTCCGGTTAATAATCCCGATACCGTAATTCTTTCTCCAAAGAAATCATTTCTGATGGATACTACTTCAATTTTTGCCTGTGGAAACTTCTTACTGAAATCTTCACTAAGTTCCTGTAGTGTTGGTGCTGCAAGCAATCCCGTTGCTATGGTAATATGATATTCTTCCTTCGTAACTTCATCTGTTCCAAGTTGCTCCAATGCTTCTGCAAATTCATCTCTTAAAAGACGAAGCATTCCTACACCATTTTCCAATTGAATATAGCCATCATAATTATCCGCTTTTGGAAGTTCACGCTCTGCCAGTAGATACCATTCGTCACTGGCATGAATAAAGTGAAGTCCATACTGTTTCACACATTCCTTCTGATATCTTTCAATCATATCAATGACTTCACAAGCATCCTCTTTTTCAAAAGGCTCTAACGGATATAGCCCATCTCGGTACTTACTTAATCCTACCGGAACGACAGATACACTTTCCATAATAGGCATATACTCCATTAACTCTTGAATACTCCGTTCCAGTTCTGCACCATCATTGACTCCTTTACAAAGCACAATCTGTCCATTCATTGGAATTCCCGCTTCATAAAGCCGCTCTAACTTTTTCAACGCATCTCCTGCAAAACGATTATTTAACATCTTACAACGCAATTCAGGATTCATAGTCTGTACCGATACATTGATAGGTCCAAGCTTGTACTCAATAATTCTATCCAAATCATGTTCCTTCATATTTGTAAGAGTCACATAATTTCCTTGCAAAAAAGACAGTCTGGAATCATCATCCTTAAAATAAAGAGTATCACGCATTCCCTTTGGCATCTGGTCAATAAAACAAAAAATACATTTATTATGACAGGATTTGTAATCATCCATCAAACCATTTTCAAATTCGATTCCCAAATCATCTTCATATTCTTTTTCAATTTCCAATTCCCATTCTTCACCGTCGGGCTTTCGTATCACTACGGTAAGATATTCCTCATTCGTATAATAATGATAATCAAAAATATCCTCTATCTCGTGGTCGTTCACAGAAACTAGCACATCTCCCGGTTCTACTTCCAGTTCCTCTGCGATACTTCCTGGCAAAACCTTATATATGATATGTTCTTTCAAACCGTTCTCTCCTATTTCATTTTTAAAATACTTTCATCAGTATAACAGAATTTTTTTAAATAGTAAATGCCATGAAAAATCCCTTTTTCTTTTGGGATTTTTCATGACAACTTCCTCTTTTCCTTATTTATGTAACTAACGCATATTCTGTTCTATTTGACTTAAAGTGTCTTCTATTATTCTCAACATCACACGCATCAATACTGGCGCATCCTGCAAATCACAACTAAAAGTAAAAAATAATTCTCTTCCTTCTATATTCATAATGGAAATTATGTTGTACAAATCACGCATAGGTGCATTAGACTTAAAAGTTAATATCGCAGCATTATGTTTTTCTCCCTTTTTCTCTAACAATTCTCCCATAACAAATCCGGGAGCCATACGCGCATAACTGCTCTGATATTCTGCAATCCGCTTGCCAACCTGCTCTTGTTCTAATTCATTTTCATTTTTTACAATACCTAAAACTGCTTTTTTCTCCGGTTCTATAAATGCACTGTCAAATGCAATATTATTATAATACATTTGCACTTCATCTTCTGTCATAGTTCTAAACTCTTCCGGTAATTTTATATTTATGCCTTCATATAATATTTTTTCCATCTTATTTACTCGCCTCCCAGTCGGAATTTTCATACCCAAAATCTGCATCACTGCTTCCGCTCTTTACTAACTTTCCGGTATCTGAGTTGTAAATATTAATCTCCACTCTCCAACTATCACTATCTACACCTGAAAACAACTGATAGGAAGCACATAGAAATTCTGCATAAATCACAAATACCCCCGCTTTATCCCATGGAAGATTCAAATTATAATATGCATCTACCTGTGTGTAGGAATCGTTATGCTCCAAACGGTAGTTCTCATCATATTCCTTAAATTGTTCCTGCAAGTCTTCCAGCAATTCTCCTCTTGATGGTAACCAGTATTCCTGCTGTTGCTGTTCAGTAATCTCTACTGTTACAGTTCCATCTTCATTCTCATATACATCAATATAATCATCTTCTCCCTCTTTTATATTTTCTATCAGTCCTTCCACACCTTTTCCGGAAAGATTGATAAACTTTTGTGGTAATTTTACCTTAATAATATCTTCTTCTTTTTTCTCATTACTCCCAGAACTATTTTCAACCTCTATCTCTTTCTTTTCAGGTTGTGTCTGACTATACCCACAACCTGAAATACTTAATGCAAATATGATTATTAAAATGCAACCGTTATTAATATATTTTCTTTTCATAATCATTCCTTATTTACTTGCCTCCCAGTCGGAATTTTCATACCCAAAATCTGCATCACTGCTTCCGCTCTTTACTAACTTTCCGGTATCTGAATTATAAATATTAATCTCCACTCTCCAACTATCACTATCTACACCTGAAAACAACTGATAGGAAGCACATAGAAATTCTGCATACATTACATAAACAATCGCTTTATCGGCAGGAAGGTCTAAATTATAATATGCATCTACTTGCGTATAAGAATCGTTGTGTTCCAAACGATAATTCTCGTCATATTCCTTCAACTTTTCCTGCAAGTCTTCTAACAATTCTCCTCTGGAATTCAACCAATATTCCTGCTGTTCTTTCGTAATCTCTATCGTTACTGTTCCATCTACATTTTCATAAATATCTAAACAATTCCCTCCACCTCTAATTTCTTCTACTGTTTCTTCCACCGACTTTCCTGATATGTTAATAATTCTATAATCCAAATTTACTTTAATAATATCTTCTTCGTTTCTTTCCTTGCCACCAGAACTATTTTCATTCTCTAACACTATCTCTTTATTTTTATCCTGATTCTGACTGGCGCCGCAACCCGAAATACTAAGGACAAATATTATTATTAAAATACAACTCTTTTTTATATATTTTCTTTTCACTGAATAACGCCTCCTTACAACACACATAATCCTAGCGATGCACCTCCTGTCGGTATCGCAAGGATAAGACCGCCCACACATATGATTCCTCCGACTACAAACACAACCGTTTCCCAATCATCATCCGTATCTTCTATCTCTGGAATCTCCACCACTTCTGTTTCATATACCGTAACAGGACACGGCGTCCAGCCGTTATTCTTTGTTTTCTCAATACCGATTGTAGAGGTAATCGTCCCTTTTCCGATTTCTGTTGCTACAGATTCCTCCAAAATCATCTTTTCATATGCAAATGATGTCTTTACCTTGTAAGTTGTATCACCATTTTTATATGTTCCTTCCATCTCACAGGCTCCGCCAGAGCTAAATTTTACAGAACCATTGTCCGTCTTCGCCGAAACGTCCACATCTCCACCTACAAGACCTTTATCAATGCTTACACCATCGGTCAGATTCTTTGACCATGACATCTCCTTAAGCTTCAGTCTCTGGTCGCTTATCACAAGGTCAATATCAATATCCGAATCATTGTCATATTTTCCTGATACCGAATAATAGAGGGTAACATCCGGACCGATTGGTACTTGAAGCTTATCTCCCACCTTGATATTGGGAAGTACATCAATCACCCCTGAAATAACTCTGCTCAAAACATTTTTTAACTGTTCGTCATCTAATTCCTCTAGCTCCTCCTGGGTCAGACCAGTCTGACCCAGAATTAACAGGATTTCTTTTGTCTTTTCATAATCGGAAAAGAATCCAGTCAGTCTGCCATTCACAACATCAGTACGAAACACCCCCGTACTGGGGTCTACTACCTTTGTCAGCTCCAAAATCAATTTTCCTATGGACTCTAACTGTTCTTTGCAGGCAGACATTCTTACCGCATAGCTGGTATCAACCTCTTTTACTGCGTTAAAAATATTTTCAATTTCCTGCACTGTTGTATTATTTTTATCAATTACTTTTTTATGATATGCATTCACATCATTAATATAATGCTGAATATCCAATGCTCCAATCCATGATTCAAAATCACACCATCGGTCTCCAATCCAGTCTGTAAAATCACACCATTTCTCACTTTCCACCTGTGCAACCAGGTTTATCAATTCCTCCTTTGATGCATCTGAAAAATCACGTTTCATCTTCCTCCCCCCCTCTTAATCCCTTTCTCTTTTCATTTTCGTAGCGATTGCCTTATCCTGTTCCTCATATTCTTTCTTTGTATAATCCAGAAATGATATTGTACCGGATAATAATGCTCCCATTTTAATCTGAAGCCCTGCATATACTTTCGCGATTTCTTCTAACTGATTTACCGTTCCGCCACCACCTACTGTTTCCGGACTATTTACTTCATGATTCAACCAATTACTTTGTAACGTCTTAAGCTCTGAAATAAAAACATTCAAAGCATTAATGTCAATCTCAATCTTACCCATATGATACTCCTCTCCTTAAAAAAGATATTCATCCGCGCTATCTACCTGTGTCAAAAAATCAGATACCTGCTTCTTAGCAATAACTGAAATTTCTTCCATTTGCCCATCTAGTTTTTTCGCATAAGTAATGTATACGTCTAACGCCTTTGCTACTTCTCCTGACTTAATTGCATTTTTTCTAACCTTTTCTAAAGCTGCAATATAATCCTTTACCATCGTATTCAGTATTTGTCCCTGGGTTTCAAAATAATTTCCCATAGTGGTACAATATTCATCATCAATAATCAAATCTTTTTCTGCCATCTTTTGCTCCCTTTTCATTATCTATACTGTAATTTTCTTAATTCCGTTTCCCAATATGTAATTCGCTGTTTCCGATAATTTAACTCTCTTGTTAAATCTTCCCTTTGGGTAAAAATTTTATCTAATTCCCGCACAATTGTGTCTTTCGCATCTGACAACCCATTATATGCGTTCATAAATTCTGTACCATTAAGTAAATCATTCATTCCGGAATAATACCGTGAAGCAATTTTTATTTGCGCTGTTTTAGCGAAAACTCCTGACAATCCTCTCTTTCGTACATCTTGCTTATTACCAAAATTTGTTTGCAATGTTGAGAATTTACTTCGCAAATATTCCAAATCTTCCATCTGTTCTTCTAATTCCCGAATCTGGCTTTGATAAGAATCCACCATATCCTCATTCCTTCGTATCTTACTCCTTATCTCATATTCTGTCATTCTTCTGCTCCCTTCTTCCCATTTATCATTTTACTTCCATTTTTTGTTGATTTTATTTAAAAAGGAAAATATTTCCTTTTTTTTGCACGAATTCTATTATAACAGTTTACATATTTCTTGTAAACACAGACACAAAAACAAAAAGTGTCTCTGAAGCCACTACTTCAAAGACACTTTGTAATTCTCATTCTTATCTAAATACCTGCTCTTTTTTACGTTCTAGTTCTTCCACAATCTCAAGAATCTTTTGGAATTCCCCAATCACTTCTTTCGAAAGCTGTTGTGCACGCTCTAACTCTTCCTGCGCTTTTATTTCATCTTCATCCCATACTGCCTGAATTGCACTTTTTCCGATTCCATGAAGTTCATTATGCTTTGCTTCAATTCCATCCCATACACTCTTTATCTGTGTATTCTTCGGTTTCATCGCATAATAAGAGTGCCCAAATCCACATTTAGAAGCATCTGTCTGAAGTGGAACAATAACCCCTTCTGTTACAATTTTTTCTAAGGTGCTTACCCAATTCTGATGAGCTGTAATAGCTCCCTGAACAGCATTTACAAACATCTGATTATCTAGCATATAAAATACATCTTCTGACATTCTTCCCATACGCTTTGCCGTTTCGTCCATCTGACTCTCAATGACAGACACCGGTTTAATAATCTCTTCCAAGGAATTACTTACCTGCTTCATAGTATTTGCCTGTTCATTTAAAACTACCGTTTCTTCCTCTACCTTCACCGCCTGCTCTTCTAATTGAACAACAGAACTGTAGATTTCCTGACTTGCAGAAACTGTCGTAGTAATGAATACTTGACAAAAATCCATCCATATTAGCAGTAAGGCTTTTGTCTCATCTGCCAAATTACGAATCTCCTCTGCTACTACTGCAAATCCTTTTCCTGCTTCTCCTGCTCTAGCTGCCTCTATACTGGCATTCAGAGCTAACAGGTTGGTCTGTGCTGAAATTCCATTAATAGCAGCAATTACCTCATTCATATGTGATATAATTTCCAGTAATTTTTCCATATCAGCTTTCATTTCCATGGAATTATCAATGGTCTTACCAGAAACTTCCATCACAGTCTGCAACTGATTCTCGCTTTCTTTGATTCCTTTTAAAATTTCCTCCGAACTGTCCGAAACAGTTCCTATATTCTCTGTCAGATTCTCGTGAGCTGCTGCTACTTCTGAGGTACTCTGGGCTCGCTACTACTGCAATCTCCCGAACCCCTCTGCCACTCTTGAAAGTTCTCCACTTACCCTTGTGACTAACTTAGAATTATCACCTAATGCCAAATCCAAAGCACTCATCTTCATCAAAGCATCCAACACACTTTGGACAGATGTCTCAAATTCCTTCTTCCCCTGTTCCAATCTCTTTTAAATATTTTCCGCTTCTGGTATCCCACTATTGTTCATCGGTGTCATGGTACTAATACTTCTTAATATTTCTTCATATTTTTTGCCACCATTCCTCATATGTACAACCTCCATACCTTATATTCTATATAATCTATTTTAACACCATGAATATGTTTTGTAAATGTGAATACGTCAAGTCCTAATCGGATAGGAGGATAATCATTAGCTGATTATCCGTCCTTCCAGTCGAGTAAGTAAGAGGACTCTCACCTCAAACTTCTCACGGAACCGTACGTGAAAGTCTCCCTTCATACGGCTCTTATCATTTAACAATACAAATACATTTTGCTCCAATGAGCAAATAACTTAGGCTCTCGTTTTCTTACAGACAAGAGCCATTTTTCTGCCCTTTGTCTGTGTCCACGGAAATTTTTATATTTACACATTGCCCATTTAACTAATCTACGCTCTACACACTGAAGTGTATATTTCATCGCTGAAGGATTGAATTTCCCAAAGTAGTTAATCCAACCTCTCAACATTGGATTTAAAATTTTTGCAATCATGTCGATTTTACACCCAGTTTTCTTGTGAATTTCTAACGATTTTATCTTATCCCTGAATGTTTTAGCTGACGTTTTACTGACTGATGCAATAAAGTTTGAACGCATTTTCCCATCTTTACACATAATGTATACAGCTTTGAAGGTATATCCAAGAAAATCAAACTCTGTTAAATCCTCATTCCTCGTTCTATCCTTGTCTTTGCAGTACACAATTCTTGTTTTAATCGGATGTAGTTCAAGTTTGCACTCTGCAAATCTCTTTACCAAACATTCCTTTATGAAAAGAGCCTCTCCTTTAGTTTTACAATGTACAACTCCATCATCTGCATATCTTTCAAATGGTGCCTGTGGAAAATTTCTTTTCATCCACATATCAAAGACATAATGTAAGAACATATTCGCAAGCACAGGACTAATAACTCCACCCTGTGGTGTTCCCGCATTTCGCTCTATTACCTCGCCATTCCTCAATACAAAAGGAGTTTTGAGCCACCTTTCAATGTACATGCATATCCACACCTCTTTGACATGTCTTCGCACAACTCTCATTAGTAACTCATGGTCAATGTTATCAAATAGACCTTTCACGTCCAATTCTATTACATAATCATAGTACCAACATCTCTTTCTTGTCATCTCTATCGCATCCAAAGCTGACTTGTTAGGTCTATATCCATAAGAGTCATCACAAAACATAGGCTCTACTGCACTTTCCACGTACATTCTTGCCACCATTTGTGCCACTCTATCTGTTATAGTTGGTATACCTAATCGTCTGACACCTCCTGTTTTCTTTGGTATTTCTACCGCCATTACAGGTGATGGAAAATAACTGCCTGAACTCATTCGATTCCATATTTTATAGAGATTGTTATTGAGTTTTCCTTCAAACTTTTCAAAATCTATACCGTCTATTCCAGCACTTCCTTTATTAGCCTTAACTCTTTTGTATGCTTCAATGACAGCCTTCTTTGGTATTTCGTATTGCTTGCTCTCGTTCATCAAATCCTCCTAGTTTTCTAGTTGTTCTCAAATTCAAGCTCAATGATGTCATCCCTTTGCTCCATCACCATTACAGTGACTTCATAACTACTACGAATGACTCCGCCCCTACAGTCTACTTTTCTACTTTCGGTCTTGCCTTTCTGCGACTTGTACCTTTTCGATTTTCATTAGTCTGTAGGTTCCCATGTTTCACACAGAAGCCTAATACATGCTCATGCCATCTTAATGCCGTTCCACAGATAATCAGCGTTACAGGTATCCATTATCTTTATCCCCACCTAGTGGTGAAAAGTGAGTTTTGCAGAAATCTTACGCTTTCGACACTTCATCAATGGTTCACTTGCGTTCATCTTCATGTATCCTATCTGACTATTAGTTTGTAGCCTTTTCTCTAATCGCTTACTACCATAGGCTTGACTACAGCAGCATTAGAGTGATTTGACAGATTTGCCTGTTCAATCCCTGCCGAAGGACCTGCCTTCATCTTCTGTGCGCCTTTCATGGCACACCACCACCTGGCATACCGTTCGGTACCAAGGCGGTTCCTTAGTTTTCACATATTTTCAAATAGAACTCTGTGAATGTTGGGTATCCAAGTTCACGGAGTTTCTTATTGTTAAATGCAGTCTGCAAGACAAAATATCCACTGCAATACCAGTTTCCATTTCGCATATTGGCGCAAATCCACGCCTTCTCCTTATCCACACCTAACTTTTTGAGTTCTCTAAATTTTGTTCTGACCCTCTTCCATTGTTTCCAATAGATTGCCCTTATTTTATGGCGTAGCCATTCATCTGTTTCTTTTAAGAGTTTCTTCATATCTGCCATTCCAAAGTAGTTTACCCAACCTCTTATAAACTGTGTCAGTTTTAATGCTCGATATTCATTTCCCCATCCATTACTTCTATTTGTCAGTTCTCTGATTTTATTCTTCATCTTTGTAACTGATTTTGGATGTACTCTGAATCTACATTTTCCTCGGTAGTTATAAAAACTGTATCCAAGGTATTTGACTTTGCTGATATGTGATACACAAGTCTTTTCTCGATTTACTTTTAAGAAAAGTTTTCCTTCAATAAATGGTGTGATGTTTTCCAAGGTTCTTTCTGCACTTTTTCTGCTTTTACAGAATATCATACAGTCATCTGCATAGCGCACAAATCTGTGTCCTCTGCGTGTTAGTTCCTTGTCTAGTTCATTCAGCATTATGTTACTGAGTAACGGGCTAAGTGGTCCACCTTGTGGCATTCCCACTTCTGTCCTTTCAAGTCCCCCTCTGCTGATTATTCCAGCATTGAGGTATTTGTGAATGAGCGAGATAACTCTTCCATCCTTGATGGTTCGTGATAATACTTCTATGAGTTTGCTTTGGCATACAGTATCAAAGAATTTCTCCAAATCCATATCTACCACATATCCGTAACCATCATTTACATTTGTCTGGCATTGCTTTAGTGCATCTTGTGCACCTCTGCATGGGCGAAAGCCATAACTGTTTTCTGAAAACTGTTCTTCATAAATAGGAGAGAGTACTTGTGTGATTGCCTGTTGAAAGACACGGTCAACTACCGTTGGTACTCCCAGTTTTCTGAACTCGCCTTTTGTTTCTTTGGGTATCTCTACCCTTCGGACTGGATTAGGTTTATATTTACCATCCATTAACTGTTGTTTCAGTTGCTTTCCGTTGTCTCTGAGAAACGATAGAAGTTCATCCACGCTCATCCCATCGACTCCGCCTGCTCCTTTATTAGATTTTACCTTCTTGTATGCTTGATTAAGATTGTCATTCGATAAAATCTTTTCCATCAGTTTGTCCGTTTGAAAATCTGTGACGATGTCGTTGTTTTCAGTAATCCTCTGACAGGCGGACACTTCTGCATACTCTTTCTGTTCCGCAGATACCATTTGCAGATAGTCTTCAATATGAAGTTGTCTGTCCTTGAATCCATCTTTGGTTACTTTCATTTACTCACATCTCCTAAAGTTCAGTCCTTCCCACCATGTTTGCAACCACAATGGTACTATGACCTCTGCTGACTTCTTGCCATTCGTTGTTACTACAAGTTTCATACTCTGTTTCCACTTGATGACAAGACCTCCCTTGGTACCACACGTTTCTTTCACTCCACATATCTGCCACATTTACCATAGTTAATTCCGAGTAGTTATTGGACTTTAGTTTGCTTAGCAACCTTATCCTTAACTATAGCCTGATGTGATTTCTGTTCGTCAGACCGGAGATTTGCCATCCGACTTCCTTCAGATTCCACCTCGCGATGGACACCCTTGTCTTTGGCTGTATCCTTCCCACTACTAGGGCGGATTAGGGACTTTCACCCATTAGAAACGTGCGCCGCAAGGCGCACTAACGCAAAAAGAGAGTATCCTTTGTGGGATACTCTCTTTCGAACTTGATTTATGAATTCAAATTAGTTCTCACCATATAATGTGATTAACTTATTCAGATATTCATAACGTTCTTTTGCATTTTCTTCAGACTGAGCAAACAGTTCTTCTGCTCTTTCCGGATTGAATCTTGCAAGAGCATTGTAACGAACTTCTCCGTTTAAGAATGCCTTGTAATCTCCGGTAGGAGCCTTGCTGTCTAAGGAGAATGCTGCCTTTCCTGCTTTCTTCAATTCTGGATTGAAGCGGAATGTATGCCAGTAACCAGCTTCTACAGCGTTCTTCTCTTCTGTCTGAGCTTTGCTCATACCAATCTTGATACCATGGTTGATACATGGAGCGTAAGCAATAATCAAGGATGGTCCTGGATATGCTTCAGCTTCTGCGATTGCCTTTACACACTGGTTGTAATCAGCACCCATTGCGATCTGTGCAACGTATACATAACCATAGCTCATTGCGATGGAAGCAAGGTCTTTCTTCTTAACTTCTTTTCCGCCTGCTGCGAACTGAGCAGTTGCTCCGGTAGGAGTAGACTTAGAAGACTGTCCACCTGTATTGGAGTAAACTTCTGTATCGAATACCATTACGTTGATATCCTGTCCGCTTGCTAATACATGGTCAACACCACCGAATCCGATGTCGTATGCCCATCCGTCACCACCGAAGATCCACTGGGACTTCTTAGCAAGGAAATCTTTCTCAGCAAGGATTTCTTTGGAAGCATCGCATCCGCAACCTTCTAATGCTGCGATTAACTTATCAGTAGCTGTTCCGTTCAGAGCACCTACAGTATAAGTATCTAACCATTCTTTTCCAGCAGCTGCAACATCAGCGTTCTTTCCTTCAGCAACTAATGCTTCTACTTTTGTTCTTAATTTTCCTCTGATTGCCTTCTGAGCTAATAACATACCGTATCCAAACTCAGCAGCATCTTCGAATAAGGAGTTAGACCATGCAGGACCCTGTCCTTTTTCGTTTACAGTATAAGGTGTAGAAGGTGAGGAGTTACCCCAGATAGAAGAACATCCTGTTGCGTTTGCAATGTACATTCTGTCACCGAATAACTGTGTGATTAATTTAGCGTAAGGTGTCTCACCACATCCACCACAAGCTCCGGAGAACTCAAGTAATGGCTGTTTGAACTGAGATCCTTTTACAGTTGTTTCTTTGAACTTATCTACAACTTCTGGTTTCTTTGCTACAGTTAAACCAAAGTCGAAGTATTTCTGCTCTCCAACATTTGCTTCGCAGTTTGCCATAGAAAGTGCTTTTTCGCCTTTCTTTCCTGGACATACGTTAGCACAAGAACCACATCCGGTACAGTCAAGTGCGGAAATAGTCATGCTGAACTTGTATCCTGGCATTCCTGTCATGTCAAGCATCTGCATTCCTTCTGGAGCCTTAGCAGCTTCTTCTTCTGTCATTGCAACTGGACGAATTACTGCATGAGGACATACATAAGAACAGATGTTACACTGGATACAGTTATCTGGATTCCATACTGGAACGTCTACTGCGATACCACGTTTTTCGAATGCAGCAGATCCGGATGGAGTCTGTCCATGTTCGTATTCCTTAACAACAGATACTGGAATCTTGTTACCTTCCTGAGCATTAACAGGAATCTGGATGTTGTTAACGAAATCAACAACGTCTTTTCTATCACCTGTTGCAACTTTTGCAAAGCTTTCATCTTTAGCATCTTTCCAGCTTGCAGGTACATCAATCTTAACAACTCCGGTTGCTCCGGCATCGATAGCATCGTAGTTCATCTGTACGATCTTATCACCTTTCTTACCGTAAGTAGCCTTTGCAGCTGCCTTCATCAGTTCGATTGCTCTTTCTTCTGGAATGATTGCTGCCAGTTTGAAGAATGCAGACTGAAGTACAGTGTTGATACGTCCACCAAGTCCGATTTCTTTACCAATCTTGATACCATCGATGGTATAGAACTGGATATCGTTCTCAGCAATGTATCTCTTAACCTGTCCTGGTAAATGACTCTCTAATTCTTCCGGTGACCAAGAACAGTTCAATAAGAATGTTCCGCCTGGTACTAATTCCTGAACCATGTTGTACTTACGAACGTAAGATGGGTTATGACAAGCAACAAAGTTAGCCTGCTTAATTAAGTATGTAGACTTAATTGCCTTCTTACCGAAACGTAAGTGAGACATAGTAACACCACCGGACTTCTTGGAGTCATAGTCAAAGTATGCCTGAGCGTACATGTCTGTGTTATCTCCAATGATCTTGATGGAGTTTTTGTTAGCACCAACGGTACCGTCAGCACCAAGTCCCCAGAATTTACAGTTAATGGTTCCTTCTGGTGTTGTTACAGGGTCTTCTTTTACTTCAAGAGACAAGTTTGTAACATCATCATAGATACCGATTGTAAATCTTTCTTTTTCTGTATTGTTGTATACAGCAATAATCTGTCCAGGAGTTGTATCCTTAGAACCTAATCCGTAACGTCCGCTTGTAACCTGAACGCTTTCGAATTTTGTTCCCTTTAATGCTGCAACTACATCTAAGTATAATGGCTCTCCAAGAGATCCTGGTTCTTTTGTTCTGTCTAATACAGCGATTAACTTAACAGTTTCTGGGATAGCAGCTACGAAAGCTTCTTTGCTGAATGGTCTGTATAAACGAACCTTAACAACTCCGACTTTTTCTCCCTTTGCAGCTAAATAATCAATTGTTTCATCGATGGTATCACATACGGAACCCATAGCGATGATAACTTTTTCAGCATCAGCAGCACCATAGTAGTTGAACAGTTTGTAATCTGTTCCGATTTTAGCATTAACTTTGTCCATGTACTTCTGTACGATTGCAGGCAGTGCATCGTATGTAGAGTTACAAGACTCTCTGGTCTGGAAGAAGATATCCGGGTTCTGTGCAGAACCATCCTGACGTGGATGATTTGGATTCAATGCATTCTTACGGAATTCATCGATTGCATTCATATCAACCATATCTTTCAAATCTTCATAATCCCATGTTTCGATTTTCTGAATCTCGTGAGAGGTTCTGAATCCATCGAAGAAGTTAATGAAAGGAAGTTTTCCTTCCAAAGCAGCACAGTGTGCAACTGGAGTTAAGTCCATAACTTCCTGTACGGAAGATTCACACAACATTGCTACACCAGTCTGACGACAAGCATATACGTCAGAATGATCTCCAAAAATATTTAACGCATGGCTTGCGATACAACGAGCGGATACATTGAATACTCCCGGAAGTCCTTCACCAGCAATTTTGTAAAGGTTTGGAATCATCAATAATAATCCCTGGGATGCAGTGTAGGTTGTTGTTAAAGCACCTGCTGCCAAAGAACCGTGTACAGTACCTGCTGCACCAGCTTCAGACTGCATTTCAGTTACCTGAACTGTCTGTCCGAAAATGTTCTTTCTTCCCTGTGTTGCCCATTCGTCTGTAGCTTCAGCCATAACAGAAGATGGTGTGATTGGGTAGATGGCTGCAACATCTGTGTATGCATAAGAAGCATGAGCTGCTGCATGGTTACCATCCATGGTTTTCATAGATCTCTTCATTAGATTTTCCTCCTACCTAAAATTAGGCATATCTGCCCCTATGAAGAACAAATATGCAGGTTATTTGAATGTTGATAAATTTTTTCACATTCTCTACCTTCAACTATACTCAAAATGTCACAAAAAATCAATAGCTTTTCCCTTTATTTTATGTATTTTTCTTCAAACACCAAAAGTGGAATTGGGCGTTCAAACAGAAATCCCTGACCATACTCGAAACTGCATTTTTTCAAAAACTCCCACTGCTCTTCTGTCTCAATTCCTTCCACAATAACTTTCTCCTCCGTACCATGTATCAGTCTTCCCATATTTTCAATAAACTGGCGTCCCTTTTTCCCATTTGCCTTACTCAAAAAACTTTTATCAATTTTCACTACATCTGCCGGAATATCCAGCAACATACTTAAAGAGGAGTAGCCGGTACCGAAATCATCAATTTCCACCATAAATCCCGCTTCTCTCAGTTTCTGCATCTCGCTTCTTACCAGGTCGTTTCCCTTAGTAAAAAGACTCTCTGTTATCTCAATTCCAATACACATTGGCGGAATATCATATTTTTTTGCCTCTTCCACGACTTTATGATATATTCCCCCTGCATCAAAATGCCTTCTGGAGAAATTTACAGATATAACAGGCAACTGTTTTCCTTCCTTTTTCCATTGCTGCATGGCCTGTAGCACATTCTCATATACATAAAAGTCCAATTTTATAATATCACCTGTTTTCTCTAGCGCCGGAATAAACTCATCCGGACTTACAATTTCTCCTAATGTCCGTTCCCAACGAACCAAAGCTTCCCCACCTATAAATTTTCTTTCGCCTAATTGAACCTGAGGCTGAATATAAACCTTGAACCTTTTTTCTTTCAATGCAGTTGGAAACTCTTCGACAATTTTCTTCTCGTACTCTCGCTGTTGACGCAGTTTTTCCTCATATACCCCACAAAAAATACTATCATTTCTCTTGATACTTTTTCTGGTTAAATTCGCATTTTCGATAGCAATCTCCAATTTTTCCTCAGAGTCTTCCATAAAATAAATTCCTGTAGACAATTTTATATTTTCCAAGAAATATTTCTGCTTCTGTTGCATCGTAAAGTCCTTATTTTTCTTTACCACATGCTGTAATATAGCATCCTTATTCCTTCCCCACATAAAACTGATAAATAAATCTGAATACAAACGGCAAGCAATAGAATTCTCGCTTTTCATAATCAACTCTGCAAATCCCTTTAATATCTCATTTCCTACCTCTTGTCCATAATTATCATTAATGTAAGAAAAATCATTAATATCTGTAAATACCACTGCGTACTGCAAGTCATGATTCCAATTTTCCATGCTTTCACGAACTTCTTCCTTAAATCCTTCCTCGTTATAAAGCCCCGTCAGTGCATCCCGATTTTTCAGTTTTCGTATTGTCTGATCTCCTTCCTCCTGCTGACGGCGTATTGCCACAAACACAGATAGCAGCCGCACCAATTCACAGAACATTTTTCTTTCAAATTCATTCCATTCCCTGGCCTTTTCCATATCGCAAAACATCACATAGCCCTTTTCCCCTTCAAAGTAGGAAAAGCCCACTGTCATCATTGCATATATTCCATTTTCCTCGAAAATTTTATGATGCTCTTCATCCAACTCTTTTCCATGTTGACAGTCATTAATGCATACCAGTTCACTTCTGTCCATTTTTTCTTTTATCTTTTTCCACTTCGGTCTTTCTTGCGAAAGCTGCTGTCGTGGTAAGATTCCCTGTTTTCTCTCCCATGCATTGGTACGCCTGAAACTCCCTTGCACTTCATCACATTCAAGCACTGCCACTGCACCTAAATCATACTGCCTTCCGATTTTTTCGATGACAGTATTTAATGAATTGTTTACATCTTTCGCATGAGACAACAACAGAAATGATTTCGTCAGAAAATCTTCTTCTGCATTTTGTTTTTTCTCATTAATATCCCAACTGGAAGTCAAAAAGTATGGTGTTCCATCCTGATATCCGCAAAATCGTATTTTTACAGCTAACCAATGGATTTTCCCCCGTTTATCATGTATCCGGAATTCACACTCCTGCACTTCTTCCCTCTGTAATGCCCGCTCTGTCGCCCTTTGCATCTTTCGCAAGTCCGGCTTATAAATAATGTCAAAAAAATCATTGGACATACTGCTTATTTCTTCCCGTGTATATCCACTTGGCGCAAAAAACTCCTCATTTCCATCAATAATTTTCCACTTTTCTCCCCCCTGAATCACAGCACATCCGCTCGGCATCTGTTGTATTAACGCACTAAATCCATCTGTTTTTTCTTTCCCATCCTGCCAAATCGTACCTTTTATCTTAACATCTCCCATACTCTTCTCCTATCGCCTAATAAAAGTCCCATCTGCCATTGTCACGTTCTAACTTATTAACTTCATTATACTCCATTAACCTACATAAATACAATATTTAAAGCACAACTTTCATAGGTTTCATGCACTTTTTTTCATAGAATAAAACTTTTTTTTCAAATAACTTGCAAAATAGCAGATATACGGTAAAATAGAAAGGACTGAGTAATTTTTGCATATGAAATAAGTAGAAAGGTGTATTATAATGATTAGTGCAAACAATGTAACTTTAAGAATCGGAAAAAAAGCTTTATTTGAAGATGTAAATATTAAATTTACAGAAGGAAACTGTTATGGTCTCATTGGTGCTAACGGTGCCGGAAAGTCTACTTTCTTAAAAATCTTAAGCGGACAGTTAGAGCCTACCAGTGGAGATATTTCCATCACTCCCGGACAACGTCTCTCCTTCTTACAGCAGGACCACTTTAAATACGATGAGTTCTCCGTACTTGATACTGTTATCATGGGAAACCAGCGTCTTTACGACATTATGAAGGAAAAGGATGCCATTTACATGAAAGAAGATTTTTCTGATGAAGATGGTATTCGTGCCAGCGAATTAGAAGCTGAATTCGCTGAAATGGACGGATGGAATGCAGAATCTGATGCTGCACAGTTATTAAACGGTCTTGGAATTGAAACAGAATTCCACTATTCTCTCATGAAGGACTTAACCGGTGCCCAGAAGGTCAAGGTATTGCTTGCCCAGGCGTTATTTGGCAACCCTGACATCCTGCTTCTCGACGAGCCTACCAACCACTTAGATCTGGATGCAATTGCATGGTTAGAAGAATTTTTGATTAATTTTGACAATACTGTTATCGTGGTATCCCATGACCGTTATTTCTTGAATAAGGTCTGCACACATACCGCAGATATTGACTACGCTAAGATTCAGCTATATGCCGGAAACTATGACTTCTGGTATGAATCCAGTCAGTTGTTAATCAAACAGATGAAAGAAGCCAACAAGAAAAAGGAAGAAAAAATCAAAGAATTACAGGAATTTATCTCCCGTTTCTCCGCAAACGCTTCTAAATCCAAACAGGCTACTTCCAGAAAGAAAGCTTTGGAGAAAATTCAGTTGGATGAAATCAAGCCTTCCAGCCGTAAATATCCTTACATTGATTTCCGTCCAAACCGTGAAATCGGTAATGAAGTCCTTGCAGTAGAAAACTTAAGCAAAACTATTGATGGTGTTAAGGTATTAGATAATATTTCTTTTATCGTGGGACATGATGATAAGATTGCTTTTGTAGGTGGAAACGAACTTGCAAAAACAACATTATTTAAAATTCTTGCCGGTGAAATGGAACCGGATGAAGGTACTTATAAATGGGGCGTTACTACTTCCCAGTCCTACTTCCCGAAGGATAACACCGAAATCTTCAATAATGACTTACAGATTGCAGACTGGTTGACCCAGTTCTCTGAAGTAAAAGACGCCACTTATGTCCGTGGTTTCTTAGGAAGAATGTTATTCGCCGGTGAAGATGGTGTTAAGAAAATGAAAGTATTATCCGGTGGAGAAAAAGTACGTGTTCTGTTATCCCGTATGATGATCGAAGGCTCCAATGTACTGATTTTAGATGAACCTACTGACCACTTGGATATGGAATCTATTACTGCATTAAATAACGGACTGATTAAGTTCCCGGGTGTTGTTTTATTTGCTTCCCGTGACCATCAGGTAGTACAGACTACTGCAAACCGTATTATCGAGTTCTTACCAAACGGAAGTCTGATTGATAAGATTACTACTTACGATGAATACTTAGAAAGCGATGAAATGGCTAGAAAACGTCAGGTATATTCTACCAGCGATGACCAGGAATCTGATGATTAAATAGGATAATAAACTTTAAGCCGGAGAAAACGAATTCTCCGGCTTGCATTTTAATAGATTATACTAAATATGCCTTTAACAACTCCAATGTATTTCTTGCTCCATCTACATGACTTCTTTCATATCCATGGGAAGCGTATACACCTGCTCCAATGAGCCCGTGACGGCAATCATATCCAGCTTCTAATGCAGCGTCTGCATCAGAACCATAGTGTGGATATACATCTACGGCAAAATCAATATTATTTTCCTTTGCAGCTTTTATCAAATTAGTTACCACATCATAGTTATAAGGTCCTACACTATCTTTGGCACAAATAGACACCTGACGTTCACTGCACTGTAGACTATCTCCTACACATCCCATATCAACAGAAAGGATCTCAGTAACGCCTTCCGGTACTGTTCCGCAGGCACCATGTCCTACTTCCTCATATACTGTTATATGATGATAAATTTTTCGTTTTGTTGTAATATTTTCTTCTTTTAAAAATTTCGCGAATCCTAGTAAAATTCCCACACTCAACTTATCATCCAGAAAACGGCTCTTGATATATCCTTTTTCTGTAATAGTGGTTCTTGGGTCAAATGCTACAATGTCACCTTCCATAATTCCAAGCTTTCTAGTCTCTTCTTCGGAAGTTACATTTTCATCCAACACTACTTCCATGTTATCATAGCTTCGTTTGGTGTTATTATATTCTCCGTTTACATGAATGGATGCATTTTCTAATTGGAAAGTTCCCTCATATTTTCCATCAAATCTGGTGATGATACGACAATTCTCTGCTTCTGCATTATTTGGATTCATTCCACCTAATGGAGACAGTTTCAATCTTCCGTTCCCTTTAATCTCACGCACCATAGCTCCTAAGGTATCCATATGTGCTTCTAACAAAATGGCATCCGTTGCATCTTCACCACCAATTTCCACCAGTACTCCTCCCTTTACCGTTTTTACCGGATGATACCCTAACGCTTCATATGTACCGATTACATAATCTGCTGCTTCCTTAGTGTATCCGGTAGGGCTGTCTATAGCCAAAACCTTCTTTGTCTGTTCTAATACATAATCCATATATTTTTCCATTTCTACTTCCTCTTTTCTGCTATTTATAAAAAATTGTTGTCTCTATACCAATGCTAAAAATGCTCCTAAATTTCCACGTTTTCCCTGACTTGCCCGGTGTGAAAACAACAACTTATCATTACAACAGGTACAGATATTGGTCACTGCCAGATGTTCCTGTCTTACTCCTGCTTCTAATAAGATTAACTCGTTCGTACGCCACAAGTCAAGCTGATATTTTCCATTTCCTTTCTCAATCAAAATTTCTTCCTCATGTCCATGAAATTCATGTTTGAATTCTACTGCTACATCCTCACTGATTTCATAGCAAGACTGACAGATAGACGGTCCAATGGCACAAATGACCTCTTCCGGTCTAGTACCAAATTCCCGATTCATGGCTTCTAATGTCACCTTTCCCATTCTTCCTACGGTTCCACGCCAGCCGGAATGAGAAAGCCCAATTGCCCGATGCACCGGATCTACAAAATACAAAGGAACACAGTCCGCATAAAAGGTCGATAAAACAATCCCCGGTTCATTAGAAATAAGTCCATCCACATCCGTATAGCCCCGCTCTTTTGTCAAACCCTTTCCTGCATCTTCTTTTCCTACCCGCTTTACATTGGTAGTATGGGTCTGGTCTGTAAATACAAAGTTCTCGTATTCTGTTCCCAGTGCTTTTGCTACCCGCCGGAAATTCTCTTCTACCGCTTCCTTTTTATCTCCTCTTGTGAAGCTCAGATTCAGGCTTTCGAAGATGCCTTCACTAACGCCTCCCTGCCTGGTGGTGAAACAATGTTTTACGATACCGGTCTGTTCTAACAAGGGATAGACTAGCATGGGAAAACCATTCTGCTCCTTTATATCTAATACAGTTTCTGATGTAGTCTTTTTGAATACCATAAATTCTCCTTCCTATTGCCTTAACATTGATACTCAAATGCATTACGCAGTAAATTCACATCATCTCCAAGAATTGCCACCACATCAAAGCGGCAAGGTGTTTCCTGGTTGTATCCATACCTTTTCAAAAACCATTGTGCCGTCTTACAGATGCGCCCTTGTTTTCTCACATCCACTGCCTCTACCGGGTGACCACCTCTTTCGCTTTTTCGATATTTCACTTCTATGAAAACCAGATATTCCTTGTCTCTTGCAATAATATCTATTTCTCCATATCTGCTATAAAAATTACGTTGTAATATTCGATACCCTCTCTTTTTCAAATATTGCACCGCTTTTTCTTCCTGAAGATATCCTTCTTTTCTTTTCCCTATTTTTACCATATACTCCCTGTTTTTCCTCCTTAATCTCTTACCTTTTCCCTCAATTTATCCATATCATCTACAAATACCAATATTTCTGCCACTACTTCATATAATTCCGGCGGAATACTATCTCCAATTTCCAATTTTGAAAGTGTATCTGCCAGCTTATCATCTCGATAAAAAGGAATTTCTGCCTCTTTTGCTTTTTCAATAATCTTTTCCGCAACAATTCCCTTTCCTGCTGCAATGATTTTAGGTGCCGCCTCACCTGGTTCATAGGCTACAGCCACGGCAGTTTTTGGTTTTCCCCCTTGCCCTCGTTCTGTAATTACCGGTTCATTTGTATTTTTGTATCTTATATCTGCCACAGCCATCTCCTCCCTTCCAATTATGCTTTCACATCAAAGGAATATCGCTGAAATCTTCCCACAGGCTTCTCTTTTTCTAAAAATTCTTCCACAAAATCCTGCTGTTTTCCTCTATTTTCCACATCTACCTTACACTGATAGCCCTTTTCTTCCAATTTTTCTTGTAATGAATCCATATGTTTTAAAATAATATCACAAGAACTACTATCTTCCAGATAAAAAGTAGTTGCCAGAGATGTTCCCATCATTTTAATATAAATATCTGTTGCTCCCAAATGCTCCATATCCAAGTGCAACAATGCGGTCAGTTCTCCACTTTTATCCATTAGACTTTTCTTATTTGTGTATACATAAAGGTCACTGTGTGCATTCTGATTCTGCAATTTCAACGGAAGCTGTACATAAGTATACATTTGATTCAGTTGATTCATAAATTCCAGATTGCTCTGTACACCCTGTGCAGACTTTGCCAATGTTGCTCCCTGCTCTGTTCCTGTCTGATTCAATACCTGTTGCAATTGTTCCATCTGACGCCCCAAGCGATGATACAGTTCCTTTACAGCTCCTTCTTCCTTCAAATCTTCCGGTGTAGTAAGCCATTGTTCTTCCATCGCCCGTGTCAACACTTCTTTATATTCATCTGAAAAAAATAATTTCTGCATGGCAGCAGTGGTATAATTCTCACTGTTTTCTACAGAGGCTATGATTTGCTGTAACATTTCTCCTGCTGTCAGTTCTGTATTTAACTGCCCATTTTGAAATAATATCTTATTTTCTACTGCCCCAGAAAATTCCTGTAATAAGGCAGCAAGGTTTGCCTGTTGACCAGAGGATAAAATACTACTTACCTGATTTCTCTTTAACGCATTTCCGATTAAACTATTTTGCTCTACTATCTCTGATTGAGCCGCACTATTTTTCTCTCCAATCTGACCTGACGCAGTTTCCTCTCCGTTCTTCCCTGAAGCAAAACCACTTTCCAAACTATTTTTCAAATCCGCCTGACTTTGAAATTGATTTCCTACTCCACTGTCACTCTGAGTCAAATCTTGATGAATAATTACCCCTTCTGTAGCATTCACTTGAGAAACTGACAGATTCTCTAACACCTCATTCTGTGCCAGTTGCTCTGCTGCACCGGTTGTCATAGCCGCCTGCACCGCTGTCTGAGCACTGCCATCTGCTCCTGTCTGGCTACCTACCAGAATTCCTACAATCTGTTGCTGAAATTGTAATAAAGGCTGTGCGTTCATAGCCACCTGCCCCTGCATATTTACACTTCCCTGTTCACCACTATAAAGCTGCTCTGCTAACTGTGGAAGTCCATTGATTACTTCTCGCATTTCCGGCAAAAAAGACTGTTGATTATTCCGATAATTTTCAAACTGCTGAAGGTTACTATTTGTTATCTCAATCCCAGCCTTTTGCATCTGTATCAATGTCTGAACATCTGTCTGCGGAAAACGTGACATCAGCCGCGACATCTGAAGAAGACTCGTCTTATCTACCGGCATCTGCTCTTTCATCATTTCACTCACCATAGACAGATTTTGCTGTGTCACCTTTAGTCCCGCAGCTTCCAAAGCCTTTAACAAAGTTGGATTCTGCGCACTTTCCCAGTTCACCGGATGAATAGCAATCTGCTCCCCGCTGTTTGCTTTTACCTCAAACAACATTGGCATTCCCTTTTCCAACTGGACTCCACTCTCCAGACGAGCTGTCAGAGTCTGTCCGTCGTTTAATCCTATGGTAACCTGTCCATTTTTTATCTCTAATACCGTTCCTTCAAATACTTTTCCCGGTGTCATTTCTTGAAGATAGACAGAAGCCGGACGTATAGTTTCCTTTACCGCTGACATTGTCTGAGTATTGGATGGTGTATTATTCTGATATTGATTAATTCCTTCTACGATTGACATGGCTTCTCCCTTCTGCTCCTAACTTATTTTTAAGGCAGAGACCTCGAAATTCCTTCGGAATTCCTCGGTCGCTTTGCTCGCCAAATTCTTACTTTTCCGGTAAGGCAGAGACCTCGAAATTCCTTCGGAATTCCTCGGTCGCTACGCTCGCCAAAATCTTCTGAAATCACACAGTTCTGTAAACAGGATGTGTGATTTCAAAAGATTTTTTCTCTGCCTTACCGGAAGTTTTTAATAAAACTTTGACGGTGAATTGGTGATGGACCGTACTTTTTCAATGCTTCGATATGCTCCTTAGAACCGTATCCTTTATTGGATGCAAATCCATACTCCGGCATCACCTTATCATATTCTACCATCAAACGGTCTCTTGTAACTTTTGCAATAATACTTGCCGCACCAATAGAAATACTCTTTGCATCTCCCTTAATAATTGGGACCTGTCGAATACTTACCTTTGGAATAGTAACCGCATCGTTTAATAATATATCGGGTGTTACTGCAAGATTTTGAATAGCTTGACGCATAGCTTCATAAGTTGCCTGTAAAATATTAATCTCATCAATTCTTCCGGGAGCTGCCATTCCGATTCCGGTTGCTACTGCCTGTTCCATAATGATATCGTACAATTCTTCTCTTTTCTTCTCACTTAACTTCTTAGAATCGTTGATATATAGAATATCACAATCCTTTGGCAATATTACTGCTCCTGCTACTACAGGTCCGGCAAGAGGTCCTCTTCCTACTTCATCGATTCCACAAATATAGCCACAGGCTTCATATTTTCTCTCATATACCTTCAACTGCTCAATCCTTGCCCGTTCCTTTGCAAGATTGTCCAAACGCTTCTGCGCCTGCTGTACCAATTTCTGCACACCTGCACGTTCATCACTTTTGTATTCTGTAATAAAAGAAGGCAGCATCGTTTCCTCTGCTGCCTGTAATTCTTCTTTTATTACCCCAATTTTCTTTAACTCACTCACGTTTTTGTCCTCTATCCTTTACTTATGCTTAATGAATCCAAATTTTGAAAATGGATAAATCCGAAGCCATGCTCTTCCTATAATATCCTCTCGCTTGATAACACCTACACTAGGGTCTCGACTATCTGAGCTGGCATTCCGATTATCTCCCAGCACAAAATATTCATCTTCTCCTAGCGTGATAGGTTCCGCAGCAGTTCCCGGATCTTTTATGACTTCCCGTCCATATGATTCCTGTAACTCTTCCCCATCAATATAAATGGTTCCATTCATGTCAATCTGCACTGTCTCCCCAGGCAAACCAATAATTCTTTTGATATAATAAGTGTCTTCCTTATACTGAAACGGAA
Source organism: Roseburia sp. 499 (assembly GCF_001940225.2). NCBI lineage: Bacteria > Bacillati > Bacillota > Clostridia > Lachnospirales > Lachnospiraceae > Roseburia > Roseburia sp. 499. The sequence goes on along the minus strand of NZ_CP135164.1, from coordinate 1,004,202 downwards.
AAACAATAATATCAAACCGCTCCGGATCATGAAAACGATACGAAATTTTATCTACAATCAGATTATCTCCATCGCTAAGAGTATATTCCATAGAAGTACCAATCACTTCTGTTCTCTGCCCCACATAGGTAATTACCAGATAGGTAATTATAAATACTGCTACAATATACAAAATGAAACTAACAGTCTCTTTCCAGTTAAATTTCTTCTTTTTCTCTTCCATTTAGCTTCTCTTTTCTATCTCTCAAGTCATAAAATCCTTACTCTTTTCATTCTACCCTTATCCTTCCGGAAATTCAAGGGTTATTTTTCCAAGACGCCCACTTCGAAACTCATCAATAACCAAAAGAGCTGCTTTACTATAATCCAGTTCATTTCCTTTCTGCACACAATTACGATTTCTGGCAATCTGTTCTAATACTTCTACCGCTTCTCTCTCTTCTTCTACCTCATATCTGGCTTTCAGAATTCCCGGATAATTTTTCTGAATAATCCGAATCAATTCCAGTGAAAGCTCATCGATATTTAAAATCTCATCCTTAATAGACCCAATCAGTGCCAAACGAAGTCCTACACTCTGATCCTCAAACTTTGGCCATAGAATTCCCGGCGTATCCAATAATTCTACATTCTTATTCAGACGTATCCACTGTTTTCCTTTGGTAACACCAGGTTTATTTCCTGTCTTAGCACATGCCTTTCCTGCATAGGTATTGATAAATGTGGATTTTCCAACATTTGGAATTCCCACTACCATGGCTCGCACCGGACGATTCTTGATTCCTCTTCGCCGATCTCTCTCTATCTTTTCTTTACACGCTTCCATGATTACATCATTGATAGACTTCATTCCCGCCTTACTGCGCGCATCCAGCTTCACTACATAAAAACCTTTGTTACGAAAATATTCTGACCACTTTCTGGTCTGTTCCTCGTTGGCAAGATCTGCCTTATTCATTAATATTAATCTTGCCTTTTGTTTTCCCAGTTCATCAATATCCGGATTCCTGCTACTTAAAGGAATCCGTGCATCTACCAACTCAATTACAAGATCAATCAATTTTATATCTTCCTGCATCTGACGTTTTGCCTTCGTCATATGCCCCGGATACCATTGAAAATGCATTGTATTCTCTCCTTACTATTTAATAAAACCAAATTTTCCCCAAGGGGAAACTACAAACCAAGCTTTTCCCACAATGTGGTCCTTTTTTACGTTTCCAATGCTGGCATATCGGCTATCTTCACTATTATTTCGATTATCCCCAAGCACAAAGTATTCATCTTCACCTACGGTAATCTCATTTTCTGCTAAAAGTGCATTTTCAATATTAGAAACCGCTGCCTCTTCCGTAAACTTCTCTCCATTTACATAAACCACACCGTCTTTTATCTGCACTTTATCTCCCGGTCCTGCAATGACACGTTTCACATAATAATGGGACTTCTCATTTCCATTTGGCAAAAATACAATTAAATCATTCTGCTTTGGACTAAAAATCTTATACACAAAACGATTTACCAAAATCTCTTGTCCACTCTCTAAAGTGGGGGACATGGAAGCTCCTACCACTGTTATTCGAAATCCTACGAATGAAACCAACATCACCGCTACCACCATTACCAGAAGAATCTCTCCTGCCCAGATGCCGATTTCCTTTAGCAAACCTGTATTTATTTTTCTCTTTCTTCTATTGAAATTCAGTCCACTGGATCTTCTTCTCATATTTTGCTCCATTTCATGGGATATCTCTTACTTATACTTATGATAAAAGGGACAACTACAATCGTACTTGTCCCTTTCCTTCTTCATTCTTGTTCCGAATTATTTTACTAATTCTTTTACTTTTGCTCTCTTACCAACACGTTCTCTTAAGTAGTTCAGTTTTGCACGTCTTACTTTACCACAACGTACTACTTCTACCTTCTCAACGTTAGGAGAATGTAATGGCCATGTTTTCTCAACACCAACACCATTTGAGAACTTTCTTACGGTAAAAGTCTCTCTGTTGCTTCCGCCCTGTTTCTTTAATACGATTCCTTCGAAAACCTGAATTCTTTCACGGTTTCCTTCCTTGATTTTACCATAAACTTTTACGGTATCACCTACGTTAAATTCAGGTACTTCTGCCTTTAACTGTTCCTGTTCAATGTTCTTGATAATTTCTGATGCGTTCATTTTGTGACCTCCTGATCTAATTAGATGTTCTTAATACGCCTATCCGTACCAGAGGACCATCGTGTTTATTCACAACTGTTATAGTTTATCATAATAAGTTTGTATTGTAAAGCATTTTTTCCATAAAACATACCTTTTGTTTTGACTTACATAATCCTAAAGATTCCTGTAGTCTTGTAGAAATCTCATTTCCCTCTTTCACCTGTGTAAACGGAGTGAAACCGTGTTCCAGACAGAGGTTAATCAGATATGTTTCCAATGCCTTTCCAATTTTTCTGCCACGATATTCCGGAAGGACTTCCAACATTCCCATACTTCCTTCTTCGTGCAGTCCTATAAATCCGGTAAGCTTCTCACCCAAAAATGCTCCGAACATCCAGCCTGATTCCAAACGACCTTTGATATATTCCGGATCATCCATGGTTGCGTAACATTGATTTACAATATCAAAATACTTCATATCCAGTTTACGTATTTCAATCTGCCCTTCTGCTGTCTTTCCATCCAGACGGTATAATCCTGCAATCGGAAGCTTTTCTCTTCTTGTATAAACAAATTGGTAGCAGTCTGCAAATATTTCTCCACCAAACAATTGCTGAACTTCCGAAACCATAAATTCCTGATGTACTGTCAAAACTTCCGTTTTTTCCTTTTGAACAATCTGCTTTAAAATACGTCTACCGCTTTCTACATTGGATACTGACAAAAAAACCATACCGCTCACCATATCTCTAAGACAAATATCATTGGCTTCTGCATACAGCAGTTCTGCCTGTCCACGGTCAATGACCTCTGTCATGTCCATATGCAAAAGTTTCTGCTGTTGAAGTATTTCTTTACACTTCTGCAATTCTTCATATTTCTGATACAAATCCGGCCTGCGTTCTTTTGTTCGCTTTTTTGCCTGTTCCAGACGCCATGCATCAATTTTTTTCTGATTTCCAGATAGCAAAACTTCCGGCACACATCTTTCCCGCCAGATTTCCGGTCTGCTATATTGTGGATATTCCAGCAAATTTCCTTCTAATGACTCTGTCACACCGGAAAGTTCATTTTTCAAAACTCCCGGCACCATACGCGAAATGGCATCTACCATCACCATTGCGGCTAATTCGCCTCCGGTAAGAACATAGTCTCCAATGGATACATAATCCGTAACCACCTCTTCTAACACACGTTCATCGATGCCCTCATAATGTCCACAAAGCAAAATCAAATCCTCTTCCTTGGCAAGTTCTTTCGCCAAAGGCTGATCAAAACATCTTCCCTGAGGTGTCAAATATACGGTACGAATCTTTTTTCCTTTTTTCTCTGCCACAGAGTTCCATGCATCATATACCGGCTGAGCCTGCATCAGCATTCCTGCCCCGCCTCCATAGGGATAGTCATCCACCTTATGATGCTTATTGACTGAATAATCCCGAATGTCAATAGCTTCTATATTCAAAAAACCTGCTTCTGTGGCTCTTCCAATGATACTGGTATTCAATCCATTTCTTACCATTTCCGGAAATAAGGTAAGTATATAAAAGTTCATCCTCTCACCTACTCTTCATCATCCAGTCCGGGCATTACAAATACTTGCATCACCCTTTCCTTCATATCGACTTTTCGAATGCAATCCTTAATTGCCGGAAGTAACAGTTCTTTTTTTCCGGGACGACTAATGACATATACATCATTTGCTCCGGTCTGAAGCACATCTGCCACTGTTCCAACTTCTTGTCCTTCCTCTGTTACGACCTTCATGTCAATCAAATCCGCAATAAAATATTCATCTTTTTCACATTTTACTGCGTTCTTTCGGGTAACAAAAAGACTCTTTCCCTTATATTTCTCAACGTCATTGATATTATCAATGTCCTTAAATTTCAAAATTACAAGATTCTTAAAATACTTTACCTGAGTAATTTCCAACTCCAATTGTTCTTTTCCGGTATCTAATATTACCTGTTTCAGCTTCTTAAAACGCTTTACATCATCTGTAGTAGGAAATACTTTCACTTCACCACGAATTCCATGTGTATTTGTAATTACACCTACCTGTAATAATTCTTCCATCTTCTATTCCTCAAGTATTCTCTCAAACTAATATAGGAAGCGATAATTCGCTTCCCATATTTTCGTGTTACTGCATAATATCTACGATAACTTTTTTGTCACTCTTAGCTGCTGCTGCTTTTACAACAGAACGAATGGCTTTTGCAATACGTCCCTGCTTACCGATTACTTTTCCCATATCTGGCTGGGCAACACGTAATTCTAAAACAATGGACTTCTCGTTCTCAGATTCCGTAACTACGACTTCTTCCGGATGATCCACAAGTGCTTTCGCAATTACTTCAACTAATTCTTTCATTACGTCACCTCACGAATCTTATTTTTCGATACCGGCTGCTTTGAAGATCTTTCCTACCATTTCTGTAGGCTGAGCACCATTTGCTAACCATTTCTTTGCTAATTCTTCATTTACGTGGAATTCACTTGGATCCTTAGTTGGATCGTAAGTTCCGATTTCCTCGATGAATCTTCCATCTCTTGGAGATCTGGAATCAGCTACAACGATTCTATAGAAAGGAGCTTTCTTCTGTCCCATTCTTCTTAATCTGATTTTTACCATTACTTTCACCTCCTTGGGTACTTTTCTTCTATTTTGTAATCAGAGAATTCTCTGTTACCTGCTCTACAAACCAAAAGGCAATTTAAATCCGCCTCGGCGTTTTCCTTTGCCGCCCATCAATCCCGGCATCTGCTTCATCATCTTTCTGGTCTGTTCAAACTGCTTCACCAGACGATTAACTTCGCTAATATCTACACCTGCACCCTTTGCAATTCTATGCTTTCTGCTCGGATTCAAAATGGAAGGATTTGCTCTCTCCTTCGGTGTCATGGAATATATAATTCCTTCAATTCTTGCCATCTTCTTCTCATCCATAGCATTCTCAATCTCTGCTATCTGGGAGCCACCAATTCCCGGCAACATACTAAGTACGCTGGATAGACCACCCATCTTCTTCATCTGGTTCATGGACTCTAGGTAATCATCAAATCCAAACTCGGCCTTTTTCATCTTGCGTTCTAGTTCTTTTGCCTTTTCTTCATCTATATTTTCCTGGGCTTTTTCAATCATGGTAAGGACATCTCCCATACCAAGGATTCTACTTGCCATACGATCCGGATAAAACTGCTCCAAATCTGACAACTTCTCACCCATACCAACATACAAAATTGGCTTTCCGGTAACCGAGCGAATGGAAAGTGCCGCACCGCCTCTGGTGTCACCGTCTAATTTTGTCAGGACAACTCCATCAATTCCTATTTTATCATTAAAGTTAGATGCTACATTTACTGCATCCTGACCTGTCATGGCATCAACTACCAAAATAGTCTGATTTACTTCTACATTCTCTTTTATCTCTTGAAGCTCCTGCATCATCTCTTCATCGATATGCAGACGTCCTGCCGTATCCAGGATTACAACATTATGTCCCTTTGTCTTTGCATGCTCAATGGCAGCCTTTGCAATGTTTACCGGCTTATGACCATCTCCCATGGAAAACACTTCTACTTCCTGCTTTTCTCCATTAATCTGTAACTGCTGAATGGCAGCCGGACGATAAATGTCACAAGCAACCAGTAATGGCTTTCTGCCCTTTTGTTTTAACTTTCCTGCAATCTTTGCCGTGGTAGTTGTCTTACCCGCACCCTGAAGACCAGCCATCATAATAACGGTAATTTCATTTCCTGCCTTCAAAGCAATCTCAGTAGTCTCAGAACCCATAAGAGTTACTAATTCTTCATTTACAATCTTGATTACCATCTGTCCAGGATTCAGACCATTCATAACGTCCTGACCCACAGCTCTCTCCTGCACAGACTTGATAAACTGTTTTACTACCTTAAAGTTAACATCTGCCTCCAACAACGCAAGCTTTACTTCCTTCAGCGCTGCCTTAACATCATCCTCTGTCAGTCTTCCCTTGCTCCGCAGAGACTTAAATACATTCTGTAGTTTTTCGGATAAGCTATCAAATGCCATACTATAACTCCTCTAATATCTCAGTGGAAATACTCTCTATCTGCGCCATAATCTCTGCTTCATTCTGATTCTGGTAATTGCGAGTCAAGGCTCGAATCTTTGTAATTTTTTCCTTTGTATTCATAAAACGTTCCAGCAAATGCAGTTTCTCTTCATATCCTTCTAAAATCCTGTCGCAACGCTTTACCAAATCATGTACACCTTGACGACTGATTCCTGCTTCCTCCGCAATCTCACTCAAGGACAAATCATTTAACACAAAGTCCTCATATATATTCCGCTGGTGTTCTGTCAGCAATTCTCCATAAAAATCATAGAGAAATGTCTGCATTACCTTTTTCTCCATTACAATCACCTTTGCTATCATACACGAAAAAAGAGTGGGTGTCAAGTATTTTTTCTTGACACAATATAAATTCCTATAAAAATATTTATGGGAAGGTTAATATTTTTATTGGTATATATTATAAATTTGTTCTTACCAACTTCGGCTTGTAACCATCTGCTTCTAACGCATCCATAATCTGTTTCTTATGATCTGTTCCAAATGCTTCTAATGTAATGCGAAGTTCTACCGCTGCATTTCGATTGGTGGATACAAACTGATTATGCTCTAGTTTTATAACGTTTCCCTGTACTTTTGCAATGGTATCTGCCACTTTACTCAATTCTCCCGGCTTATCCGGTAATAATACGGATACCGTAAAGATACGATCTCTGAAAATAAGTCCCTGCTGTACCACGGAAGACATGGTAATAACATCCATGTTTCCACCACTTAAGATAGATACCACACGTTTATCTTTTACATCCAGATGACGAAGTGCTGCCACTGTCAACAATCCGGAATTTTCTACTACCATTTTATGATTTTCTACCATATCAAGAAATGCCACGATTAATTCATCATCTGCTACTGTAATGATTTCATCTAAATTTTCACGAATGTATGGGAATATTTTTTCTCCCGGTGTTTTCACTGCGGTACCATCTGCTATCGTGTTTACATTTGGCAGTGTCACTACTTTTCCTTCTTTGAAAGATGCCTGCATACAGTTTGCTCCTGCCGGCTCCACACCAATTACTTTTATTTTTGGATTCAGCAACTTTGCAAGAGTGGATACTCCCGTTGCAAGTCCGCCCCCTCCAATCGGTACCAGAATATACTCTACTAATGGAAGTTCTTTGAAGATTTCCATGGCAATGGTTCCCTGTCCGGTTGCTACTGCTAAGTCGTCAAAAGGATGAATAAAGGTATATCCATGTTCTTCGGCTAACTCATATGCCTTCTGACATGCTTCATCATATACATCCCCATACAACACTACATCTGCGCCATAACTTTTTGTACGGTTTACCTTAATCAATGGTGTTGTGGTAGGCATTACGATAGTTGCTTTTACGCCAAAACATTTTGCTGCATACGCAACTCCCTGTGCATGATTTCCTGCAGAAGCAGTGATTAATCCCTTTGCTCTTTCTTCCGGGCTTAAGGTACTGATTTTATAATAAGCGCCTCGCACCTTATATGCTCCGGTAAACTGCATATTTTCCGGCTTTAAATATACCTTATTTCCTGTCTGATTACTTAAAAAATCACTATATACCAGTTTTGTCTCCAAAGTAACCTCTTTTACGATTTTGCTTGCTTCCTCAAACTTTTCTAATGTCAACATATCCATTTTACTTTTCCTCCTGCGTGAACAGTGCATTTACAAACTGTTCTGAATCAAATTTCTGCAAATCATCAATGGTCTCGCCTACACCGATATATTTTACCGGAATTCCCAGTTCAGATTGAATTGCTACAGCAATACCGCCCTTTGCCGTTCCATCCATTTTCGTTAAAATAATTCCGGTAATATCCGCAACTTCTGAGAATTGTCTTGCCTGAGCAAGTGCATTTTGTCCAGTCGTTCCATCCAAAACTACCAAAGTTTCACGATAAGCTTCCGGATACTCTTTTTCTAAAATACGATGAATCTTTTTCAATTCTTCCATCAGATTCTTTTTATTGTGAAGTCTTCCTGCCGTATCACAAAGAAGCACGTCTGCATTTCTCGCTTTAGCAGCTGCCACCGCATCATATACTACTGCTCCCGGATCTGCTCCTTCCTGACCGCCAATCATATCTACGCCTGCACGATTCGCCCACTCAGAAAGCTGTTCTCCTGCTGCTGCACGAAAGGTATCTGCTGCCGCTAAAACTACCTTTTTCCCCTGAGCCTTCAATTTACCTGCCAGTTTTCCAATAGATGTGGTCTTTCCCACTCCATTTACGCCAATTACTAACACAACAGACTTTTCTTCCTCAAAACGATATGCTGTTTCTCCTACATCCATCTGCTCTTTGATGCTGCGTATTAGGAGTTCCTTACACTCTGCCGGCTCTTTGATATGTTCTTCCTTTACCTTTGCCTTCAGATTTTCAATAATTTTCATGGTAGCATTGACACCAATGTCTCCCATAATCAAAATCTCTTCGATTTCTTCATAAAAATCATCATCGATACTGGAAAATCCACTAAAAATCGCATCAATTCCGGATACAATATTATCTCTGGTCTTGGATAGCCCTTTTACCAGACGGCTGAAAAAGCCCTGTTTTTCTTCACTCATATTTCATACCTCTCTACTTGTCCAGTTCTTCCTCTATTAAATTTACAGAAACTAATGTGGAAACACCCTTTTCCTGCATGGTAATACCGTATAAACGGTCTGCCGCCGCCATGGTTCCCCTTCTATGGGTAATCACAATGAACTGGGTATTTTTTGTCAGCTTATGTAAATAGTTTGCAAATCTTCCTACATTGGAATCATCCAGTGCCGCCTCAATTTCGTCCAATAAACAGAATGGAGATGGCTTCAAGTTCTGAATGGCAAACAACAGCGAAATGGCCGTTAAAGACTTCTCTCCACCGGAAAGTTGCATCATGTTCTGAAGCTTCTTTCCAGGCGGCTGTGCAATAATACGGATACCACATTCCAGAATATCCTCACCTTCTACCAGTTCCAACGTACCTTTTCCACCGCCGAACAACTCTTTAAATACCTTATCAAACTCTATCTGGATCTCTCGGAACTTCTCCATAAACTGTTTACGCATTCCCGTATCCAGTTCCTCTATAATATCCAGCAATGTTCGTTCTGCCGTTACCAGATCATCATGTTGGGTCTTCATGAAAGTATATCGTTCTGACAGATTCTTGTAATCCTCAATGGCATTCACATTAACATCACCCAGTTTTCGGATATCATCCTTAATCTGCGCAATCTGCTTTTTCATCTCTGCCAGATTATCGTATTCCTCATTCCTCAGTTCCAGTGCATTATGACGAGTCAATTCATATTCTTCCCACATATAGTTCGTCTGGTTTTCGATAGATTCATTCAACTTCTCTTTCTGGCTGTTCAAACGGAAAGACTCCTTGTCCAAATCATTGATACGTTTAGACAACTCTTCTTGTTTCTGGAAGAAGCCTTTGTACTTAACGGACATCTCTTCTCTTTCCTTCTGGCTATCAGAAAGCTTCTGTTCCAACTCACCATGGGCAGAATCGGAAGCTTCCATGGTCTTTTTTATCTCTTCGATATCATGGTACTTCTTATCTACATCTGCCTGAGAATCCAGTTTTTCCTGCTCTGCCTGCTTTAATTCATCATCCAATTTTTGAATCTCCGCCTGCACACGGGAAATATTCTCCTGAATAAATTCTGCCTTTTGCACAAGATTTGCTTCTTCTAACTGTACACGAGATACATCTTTCTGGCTCTCTTCTGCAAGCTTATTCTGTTCTTCTAAAATCTTCTGGAAATTGCCACTTTCCTCTTCAATTTCCTTTTCCCGCTTATCTGCTTGAAGAATCTCTTCCTGAATCAGCTGACGGTTCTGGGTAATCTCAGATAATTGTTCTTCAATCTCCTTGCTTTCCTTTATCAGTCCGCTATACTGACCGTCATTTTCTTCCTTCTGTTCTTTTGCACGTTCCATATTCAGCTTCGCTGTATTGGAATTTAGCATCGCCTGTTTCAAATCCTCCCGCAGTTGTTCCAAATCTTCCTTCAACAACTCTCTTGCGGTCGCAATTTCTTCCATACGATTCCTATATTTCGCAATATTTTCCTTCAACTGGGCCACGTTTTTTTCCAGCTCTTCAATTTCTCTTTTTCTTCCCAGAAGATTGCTGGTATTCTTAAAAGCTCCACCGGTCATGGAACCACCCGGGCTTAAGGATTCACCTTCCAATGTTACAATACGCAGTGTATACTGATACTTTCTTGCTAATGCAACTGCATGGTCAATGGTATCTACCACATAAGTTCTGCCTAAAAGATGACTCTTTAATCCATTGTACTTGCTCTCTGCCTGTACCAAGTCACTTCCAATTCCAATAACTCCCTGCTCCTTTAAAGCATTCTCATTAATCTGTGGCTGTTTCTTTCCAACACTGGTCAACGGAAGAAATGTAGCTCTTCCGTATCGGTTCTGTTTCAGATACTGAATCATTCGTTTTGCAGTATCTTCGTCACTGGTAACAATATTCTGAATGCTTCCACCTAAAGCAGTCTCAATCGCTGTTTCATACTTTTTCTCTACCTTTATGATGTCAGCAACCACACCTAAGATTCCGTTTTCCTTTTCCTTCTGCTCCATCACACGACGAATGGAATTACCATAACCATCGTATCGTTCTGCGATATTCACCAAGGATTCCAGTCTGGACTGTTCTCTATGATAGCGTGTAGTGTCCTGCTCCAGAGCATTTTTTACTTCTTCCTGTTTCGTCTGCCATTCTCGTCGGCTGTTTTCTAACTTCTGTTCTTTCTCAATCAGACCGGTATACTCTGCCTTTGCCTCTTCGTAACGTTTCTCGCATTCCTCCACCACAGCCTGAAGTTCTTCTTCTTCGCTCTTTTGCTCTAATAAACGCTTACTCAGCTGTGCTTTTCGGATATTGACCTGCTCCTGCATGGTATCATAGCGTTGTTGTCTTGCCTTGGTAGAAGCCTTATTATTCAAAAGTTCAATAATTTCATTCTTGCCTTCTTCTATCCCTCTGGTACAGCGCTCAATCTCATCTTGAATCTTCTGAAAATGTTCCATAACTTTGGCTTTTTCATCTGCCATTGCCTGCATCTGCACATCCAGTTCTGATTTATCCTTTTCATAAGCTGCTTTTTGTTCCTGACGTTGGCCCTTATCCCGATTGATAGCCTCCTGCCTGCTACGGAAATGCTCTTCACTCTGTTCTGCTGTATGAATCTGTTCCTTTAAAACATTAATCTGGCCTTCCAGCTTTCCCTTTAAAACAGTGGTATTTCCAATTTCCTCCCGTAAAGCAGCAATTCTTTCATCCGCCGCCTCCATATCCTGTTCCATTTGCTCATATTCAGCCTTGATATTGGTATAAGAACGGTTGGATTCCTCTAGGTCTTTTTCCACAATTCCCACGTTTTCTTCCACGGTTTTCAACTGTTCTTCCATCCGTTCCATTTCCATTAGGAACATATTTACATCATAAGTCTTTAACTCTTCTTTTTTCTTTAAGTAAATCTTTGCCTTTTCCGACTGTCGCTCTAATGGTCCAACCTGTTTTTCTAATTCTGACAAAATGTCGTTTACACGTACCAGATTCTGGCGTTCATCCTCTAGCTTTTTCTGAGCTGTGGCTTTTCTCCGCTTATATTTTACAATTCCTGCCGCTTCATCAAAAAGTTCTCGACGTTCCTCAGGTTTTCCACTTAAGATTCGCTCAATTTGTCCCTGACCGATAATGGAATACCCTTCCTTACCAATTCCAGTATCGTAGAAAAGCTCATTTACATCCTTCAAACGACATGCTGTTCCATTAATCAGATATTCACTTTCTCCGGAACGATACACCCTTCTCGCCACCGTAACCTCATTATAGTCAATATTGAGAGAACGGTCTGCATTATCAAGGGTAATCGCTACATATGCATAACTTAAGGGTTTACGATTCTCTGTCCCGGAAAAAATAACATCCTGCATACTGGCACCACGCAATTGTTTTGCCCTCTGCTCTCCCAATACCCAACGAACCGCATCCGCTACGTTACTCTTTCCACTTCCGTTTGGTCCCACAATACCAGTAATCCCATTGTGAAATTCAAACACAATTTTATTAGCAAAGGACTTAAATCCATGTACCTCTATACTTTTTAAATACATAACTCCTCCTGTCAGGAACTACTTTCCTGCTTTTTCAATTCTAAAAGAGTGTGATAAGCTGCCTCCTGCTCTGCACTCTTTTTTGTTCTGCCTGTTCCCTGACCATAAACTACTTCACCTATTCTGGCTTCTACTACAAACTTTTTATCGTGGTCCGGCCCTTCTTCATGAATCAAACGATAACTCAATTCTCCTTCTTCTTTTGCCTGCACTACTTCTTGCAGGATAGTCTTGCTATCGAAAAAGAGTTGTTTATGTTCAATATCATTTAAAATAAAACGGTTGATAAACTCTTTTGCACTAGCAAAACCACCATCCAGGTAAATTGCCCCTATAACAGCCTCCATTGCATCAGAAAGAATAGACTTACGTTCTCTTCCTCCCGTCATATCCTCGCCCTTTCCCAGCAAAAGATATTTTCCCAATTCCAGTTCTCTGGTACAAAATGCAAGTGTTGGTTCACATACCATACTTGCCCGCAATCTGGTAAGTTCTCCTTCCGGATGTTTCGGATACTTATGAAACAGAAACTCACTGCTTACAATTTCCAATACTGCATCTCCCAGAAATTCTAATCTCTCATTATCTGCCAGTTTTCCCATATGGCGTTCATTTGCATATGAACTATGTGTCAAAGCCTGCCTCAACAGTTTCTCATCGGAAAACTCATAGCCGATTCGCTTTTCAAATTCTTTTAGTAAACTCATATTTTTCCTTTCCTGTGTATATGTTCGCAATATATGACGAAAAGGGTAGCCTGAAAAAACGTATATTGCACGTTCTTTCAGACACCCTTGTTCCTCTTTTACCGTATACAGTTAAATGCTTCTTAATTCATTGCATTTTTAATCTGTTCTACTGCATCGCCAACGGTAACAATTTTCTCTGCTTCTTCGTTTGCGATTTCGATGTCAAATTCTTCTTCTAATCCCATGATAATCTGGAAAATATCCAGAGAATCTGCTCCTAAATCATCTACAAATGTAGTGTCCATTGTGATTTCCTCTACGTCTACATTTAATACTTCTGCAATGATTTTCTTTAACTTTTCAAATTCCATGATAATTCCTTTCTACTCCTCTTCCATGGGAGATGTTCCAATATTCTTTCTTATTTTTTCGTTAATTTCCTGTTCCTTAAAGGTAACACATTGGATAATTGAAGTACATACTTCTTTGGCCTTTGAATTTCCGTGAGTCTTAACCACCAATCCATTTAAGCCTAACAATGGTGCTCCACCATATTCAGATGCATCGAAAGACTTTAATGTCTTCTTCAGCGCAGGTTTTACCAGTAGGGCTCCTATCTTACTTCTTAAGGTAGTCATCATTCCCTGTTTTACTTTACTAACCAGCGTTGATCCTACACCTTCATAAAGCTTTAAGATTACGTTTCCCACAAATGCCTCACAGACAATAACATCCGCTTCACCATGTGGAATCTCTCTTGCCTCGATACTTCCTACAAAGTTAATATCAGGACAATTTTTAAGCAGTGGGAATGTTTCCTTTACAAGAGCATTTCCCTTCTCTTCTTCTGCACCGATGTTAACAATGGCAACCTTGGGATTCTTAACTCCCATAACATTTTCCATATAAATGGAACCCATTTTGGCAAATTGTACCAGATGTGACGCTCTCGCGTCTACATTCGCCCCACAGTCAATTAACAAGGATACTCCCTTTTCCGTTGGAATAAGTGGTGCCAGCGGTGGACGTTCTACGCCCTTGATTCTTCCTACAATGACTTGTCCGCCTACCAATATTGCCCCGGAACTTCCTGCGGATACGAAGGCATCTGCCTCCTGTTGTTTTACCATATTCATTCCTATCACGATTGATGACTGTTTTTTCTTTCGAATTGCCATAACCGGAGGCTCTGCTGTCTCAATGACTTCATCTGCATGAACCACTTCAATCTGAGAACCCGTGTAGGAATTTTTCGCCAATTCTTCCTTCACCACATCCTGCTGACCTACAAGATATACCTTGATGTCCTGACGCAGTGTAACAGCTTCAATGGCGCCTTTCACAATTTCTGCCGGTGCATTATCTCCACCCATGGCATCTACTGCTACTTTTATCGTTTCCTGCATGAAATTTCCTCCTTACGGTCCTTGAAAAAGAACTTCCTTACGGAACTATATTTCCTTTTCAACGGATGCCTACTAATGAATATACTATAACTATATAGAGAAATCAATATAAAAAATCAGTTTTAAAATCAGTTTTTATATTCCCGATTCCGCTCCTTCTCTGCTTCCTTATCTTCCTCGCTCATATACTTCCAGAAAATTTTCTCTAAAATGAGGGATTCCAACAATGTAAACAATCCCGGAACAAAAAATATAGATATCGGCGCCACATACATAAGAAATAAACCTGCAAGTGTCAATACAATCAGTACCACCGTCCACGGAAGATGTATCAACATAATTAATAATGCATTTTTCATAGATTGTTTTCTAGTATTCTCAAATCTTGCCATATATGCCAAAAGATAAAGCATCCATGCCACCAAAAATGCTCCCATAATTAAAAAAACAACAACAAGGGCACCTAGCTTGCTTCCATTTTCACTCCAAGCATTCATAATATGAATATCTAATCCAAGCAAACCAGAAAGCGCTAACACTAAAAGCCATATAGGTATTGTCTGTTTAAAATTATTCTTAAAGGCCAACATATATTCTTTAAAAATATATCCTCTGTCATTTCTGATTACTTTATTCACAGTATAATATAATGCTGTAGCTGCGGTTCCCATGGTGAATATAGGAAAAGAACAGACAATAAACAGAATACTCAAACAAATAATATCTATTATCTTCCCCAATGTTCTCACAAGCTCCCCGTCCATATTAAATATTCCCATTTCTCTATTCCTTTCTTATGTAAATTCTATTACATATTGTCCACTATCCACGCCCAAAAGTCAATGTATCATTTTATTAAAAGTTTATAAAGCGCATCCTTAGCGGAGCGCTTTTTATATTCTAGGAAATAAAAAAGGACCGTTATTACTAACGGTCCTTTACTGCTTGTTATTAGTCCTGAGGAATAATCTCTTTTTTATTATAGCTTCCACAGTTCTTGCAAACTCTATGAGGCATCATTAATTCGCCACACTTGCTGCATTTTACTAATGTTGGAGCAGTCATTTTCCAGTTTGCTCTTCTCTGATCTCTTCTTCCTTTGGAAGATTTATTTTTTGGACATATAGACATGGTCACACCTCCTTAAATTTGTTAAAAATATCCTGGATTGCTGCCATTCTTGGATCCGGTTCTGTTTTCTGGCACTGACACTCTGTGACATTCAGATTGGCTCCGCACCGTTTGCAAATACCCTTGCAATCTTCTTTACACAGAACCTTCATCGGCCAACTCACCAAAATTTCTCCAAAAATAAGTTTATCTACATCCAGATTGGTACCTACCATATAATCTGTCTCATCCATGCGTTTCTCTTCGTTCTGATTAGTAAGGTCTAATTCCTTATCAATCAAAATGTGAAACTCCTTGTCTACATCAGTCAGACAACGGTCACACGGAATCGCAATTGTAACATCAGCTTCCCCGCGAATAAACAACCGTTTATTCTCTTCGTTGGTAAACTTCAGTACAAAAGGTGCTTTCTTCACGATGGGAAACTCTCCCAGTCTTGAGTTAAAAGACATTAATTCAATTTCTACCTGTTTCGACACTTCCTTATTCTCACAGGAAATAATGTCTGCTAATTCTACTATCATGGCAGTCTCCTATCCACACTCGATATATTATACATATCTAAATTCCATTTGTCAATGATAATTTTCTATTTTATGACAAGCTATTTTGTAACTAATGCTACCGTCTCTCTTGCAATTGCAAGTTCTTCATTTGTAGGAATACACATTACGGTTACTTTAGAATCTGCTGCTGAAATGATACGTTCTTCGCCTTCTACTTTATTTGCCTCTTCATCCATCTTTAATCCAAGATATCCTAAGTAGTTACAAATTTTAGAACGAATACCACCGGCATTTTCACCAATTCCGGCAGTAAAGCAGATAACATCCACACCGTTCATAGCTGCTGTATAAGCACCGATATATTTTGCAATATGATAGCAGAATGCTTCTAATGCACGAATTCCTTCCGGCTTTCCTTCTTCTGCTGCAGATCTTACATCACGCAAATCACTGGAAATATGAGATAATCCCTCTAATCCGGACTTTTTATTCAATATCTGTACAACCTGCTCCAAGTTCAAATTTTCCTTCTTTGCCAGATATTCCATTGCTCCCGGATCAATATTTCCGGAACGTGTTCCCATGATTAAACCTTCCAATGGTGTAAGTCCCATAGATGTATCTACAGATTTTCCATTTTCTACTGCACACACAGATGCACCATTTCCTAAATGACATACAATCGTCTTTACCTGATCATATGGTTTTCCTAACATTTCAGCGGCTCTTTTAGAAACATAGCTGTGGGAAGTTCCATGGAAACCGTATCTTCTAATCTTATATTTCTCATAATAGTCATAATCAATACCATAAAGATATGCTTTTTCCGGCATGGTCTGATGAAATGCAGTATCAAATACTCCGACCATTGGTACATTCGGCATCAATTCCTGACATGCACGGATTCCAATTAAGTTTGCCGGATTGTGAAGCGGTGCAAGATCATTACACTCTTCTACTGCCTTTAAAACTTCCTCATTTAAAATAGTGGAAGAAGCGAACTTTTCTCCACCATGTACTACTCTGTGTCCTACTGCTCCGATTTCAGATAAATCCTTTAACACTCCGGTCTTTGGATTCACAATTGCATCCAGAACTAACTGAATTGCCTGCTTATGTGTAGGCATTGCTACTTCTGAAACTTCCTTTTCTCCACCATTCTTCTTATTCTGGTAAACCAGTCTTCCATCAATTCCAATTCTCTCGCAAAGTCCCTTTGCCAGAACTTCCTCTGTTTCAGAATCAATAACCTGATATTTCAGGGAAGAACTTCCGCAATTGATTACTAATACGTTCATTGTCGTTTCTCCTTTTCTCAAACAATACAAAATAGCGACGTTTCCACCATCGCTATTGCTAATTATTATATTTATTATAAACCAATCCTATCTTGTATACAATAGCATTTTTGTACAAATTTCCGTGCTTTTTTATTTTCTTGATAATTTCTAAAAAAACACATATAATTTAGTTATTATGTAGCTATTTGGAGGTAGCATTATTAATGAACGTATTAGGAATCATTGCAGAATATAACCCATTTCATTATGGTCACGCTTATCAGATAAAAACCTTAAAAAAACAAACAAACGCAGACTACGTTATCATTGCTATGAGTGGAAATTTTGTTCAACGGGGCGCACCTGCCTTGCTTGAAAAATATACCCGCGCTCATATGGCACTAAAGGGTGGTGCAGACCTGGTATTAGAACTTCCGGTATTATACGCTTCTGCCAGTGCCGAGTATTTTGCCAAAGGCGGTGTCTCTCTCCTTCATAATACAGGAGTTGTCACTCATCTTGGATTCGGTACAGAGAACGATAATCTTTCCATTCTTCAAAAGATTTCCGATATTCTGCTGAAAAATCCTCTAGCATTTCAAGAACATCTCCAACAAGAATTAAAAAACGGACTTTCCTTTCCCGCTGCCCGCGCTAAGGCATTGGAAACTGTTTTTTCTGTCACAGAATCGGATGATGCTACTGAAGTAAATCATATTTTGGCTTCGCCAAATAATATTTTAGCTATTGAATATTTAAAAGCTTTGGCTTCCCTTTCCTCTTCCATCCAACCTGTTCCTCTTTTACGCAAAGGAAAGGGATATCATGACACAGAGATGTCAGAGGGTTTCTGCTCAGCTTCCGCCATTCGCAAACATCTGCATGATTTAAACACTGATTCTGCAGATAGGAATTTGGAACACTCCACTATGCCGGAATACAGTTTTGAGCTACTAACCCAATATCCACATACCTTGCTATTTGAAGATGATTTTTCCCAATTAGTACATTATAAACTTCTAACAGAATCCCCGGATGCACTTGCCACTTATGCCGACAGTTCTCCAGAACTAGCAAACCGTATGTATCGCGCCAGACATTCCTTTACCTCATGGTCCCAATTCTGTGAACTTTTAAAAACAAAGAACACCACATATACCAGAATCAGCCGTCTGTTGCTACATCTGATATTAAATATAAAAAGTACTGATTATGGATTTCTAAAAACAGACACACTCACTCCCTACTTTAAATTACTAGGTTTTCGTAAGTCTGCCGCTCCTCTGCTTTCTTCGTTCAAAGAAACCGGAAAGGCTCCTCTCATTACCAATATTTCCGATGCAGAGAACCAATTATCAGCTGATGCTCGTTCTCTTCTCCAGCTGGATATTACCGCTTCCGACTTATATCATCTGGCTTTAACCGCCAAAGGCAATCAACCACCACTCAATGACTATCGACATCCACTGGTAATAATTCCGTAATATTCTAAAGGGCGTTACACCAAACCTTGGTGTAACGCCCTTTTTTCATCATTATTTTCTTAGTGATGGAACAAACGAATTCCTGTAAAGCACATTGCCATATTGTATTTATTACATGTATCAATAACATTATCATCACGAATAGATCCGCCCGGTTCTGCCACATACTTCACACCACTCTTATGAGCGCGTTCAATATTATCGCCGAATGGGAAGAATGCATCAGAGCCAAGTGCCACATCTGTCATCTGATCTAACCATGCACGCTTTTCTTCTCTGGTAAATACCTCTGGTTTTACCTTAAAGATTTTCTCCCATGCACCATCTGCCAATACGTCCATATAATCATCACCAATATAAAGGTCAATGGAATTATCACGGTCAGCTCTTCCGATTCCGTCTACGAACTGTAATCCAAGTACCTTTGGAGACTGACGTAAGAACCAGTTATCTGCCTTCTGTCCTGCAAGACGAGTACAATGGATTCTGGACTGCTGTCCGGCACCGATTCCAATTGCCTGTCCACCCTTTGCATAACAGACTGAATTAGACTGAGTATACTTCAACGTAATCATTGCAATTGCAAGGTCAATTTTTGCAGATTCCGGAATTTCCTTATTTTCTGTTACAATATTATCAAAGAAATCCTTATCAATCTTCAGTTCGTTTCTTCCCTGTTCAAAGCTGATACCAAATACTTCTTTATGCTCAATTGGAGCCGGTACATAATTTGGGTCAATTTCAATAATATTATAATTTCCCTTCTTTTTCGCCTTTAAAATTTCAAGCGCTTCCGGTTCATATCCCGGTGCAATAACACCATCAGAAACCTCGCGTTTAATAATTTTAGCTGTTGCCACATCACAGACATCAGATAAAGAAATGAAATCTCCAAAGGAAGACATACGGTCTGCACCTCTGGCTCTTGCATATGCATTAGCAAGCGGTGTAAACTCTATATCCATATCATCTACCCAATAGATTTTCTTTTCCACATCAGTAAGAGGAAGTCCTACTGCTGCACCTGCCGGTGATACATGCTTAAAGGATGTTGCTGCCGGAAGTCCGGTTGCCTGCTTTAATTCCTTTACCAACTGCCATCCATTAAATGCATCCAAAAAATTGATATATCCTGGTTTACCACTTAATACTTTAATAGGAAGCTCGCCATTCTCCATATAAATTCTGGATGGCTTCTGATTCGGATTACATCCATATTTTAACTCTAATTCTTTCATGTTTTCCTCCATGCTCCAACACAATTTATTTATTCTTATTTACGATTCTGGTCTCGTATTTTCCTGTCTCAATTTCAATATATCTTACAAAAAGAGATACCTTATTATCTTCATTCAAGCTATTCCATACCTTTTCTGTAAAACTATCAATATCACCTTCCAGTGCTACAAGCTTCGGTTCTCCTTCGAAACTTGGCAATGGATTACCATCTCCCATATAGGTATGAATAAAATGTCCTTCTCCCGCTACCGGATTCTCATAAGCAAATGTATAACGATTGCAAGCATCCGGATTACCGTTGTTACTCTTCAAAATAGACATTGCATAATTATATGCTCCATTCTCCACATGCATAATACCAGAGATACGAGGGGTATAATTCGGCGCATCCGGTTCAAACTCACGGGTACGAAGTGCCTGTTCAAAAGTCTGCTGCTTATCCATCAACTCATAAATAGTATCTGTCTGATCTCCATTAGTAACAATTGTCTTGTTGCCCAACACTCTTACAGGAGCATAAATAATCAGACTTGGATCGCTCAGCTTAGACGGGTCAAATGCCTGTGTACGGATTCCTTCCCCATCCTCTACAAATACACGATTTCTGCTATTTTCACTTCTTCCCATAATAAAATAAGCGGTAACAGCGTACTTTCCATCCGTTGATTTACCGATTACAATTCCTCTTCCAGGATAAGAATTTCCTTTTAATTCAGTTTCCAATGACAACATGTTCATTCCTGACATCCTCCTTCGATATGGTATTACATCTTTTTTATTGTAACATGGGTTTTTGCCTGTGACAAGGAGCGGAGCATATAAGTGATATTAAAAAATTTACTGTATTTTATAAGTTTACTTAATAAAAAGGAGACTCCGACTTCTCATCAGAATCTCCTTCTATCTATAGACTATGCAATATTACTCTTAGCCGCCTTTGCTGCTAATTTATTTTCTCTCTCATCCAAAAGCTTATCGATAGCATCTACCAGCTTTCCTATCTCCGGCTTTGTAAGCTGTGCATCTGCACCAAGTGCTTCTCCCTTTCTTCGTAAATCTTCATTTACCATTGATGAGAAAATAATCAAAGGAATATGTTTTATATCATCATCTTCCTTTACTAACTTCGTAAGTCTGTGTCCATCCATTCTCGGCATCTCAATATCCGTAATAATTAAATGTACCTTATTGTCCAGAGTACCACTATCACGGAACTCACAAAGCTTATCCCATGCTTCCTGTCCATCCGCACACACTACTAAATGTGTATATCCGGCTTTCTTCAGACAATCTGTAATCAGTTTAGATAACAATGGTGAATCTTCTGCAATCACGATTGGAGATTCACTTCTGTCTCTTTCTCCAATTTCATCCATATCAGATACCTGCAATCCTGTTTCCGGACTAATATCAGTTACAATCTTTTCAAAATCAAGAATTACAATCAAACGATCCTCTAACTTAATAACACCTGTAGATACTCCACTTTCTTCAACATTAATTGTAGAATCCGGCTTAATGATATCTGCCCAAGAAAGTCTGTGAATTCCACAAACTTCATCGACATGAAATGCAATGTTCAACTTATTAAAGTTTGTGATAATAAACAGTCCGTCTTGTTCCATGTTCGGAATTCCAAGACAATTTCTCAAATTAATAACTGTTATCATGGTATCTCTTGGCATAAATATACCTTCCACGCTTGGATGAGCATTTGGAATCGGAGTTACCGGCTGATATGTCAAAATTTCACGAATCTTAGCAACATTAATACCATAATGATTTCCAGCTAAGGTAAATTCCAACACCTCCAGTTCATTTGTTCCATTCTCTAAAAGAATATTTGTATCCATAGTACCTTCTCCTCTCCGGCATCTTACTCATACTGTTTTTATCCGTATTTACATTATTTTTTCTCTGCTCTTTTCAAATATTATAGCATATTATTTTCAAAAAATACACAATATTTTTTACATTTTTTCAAACTTTTTTGTTATTTTGTACTTTTTACATGATGACATTTACAGTTATCCCGTTCACCTGAACATCAGCCTGGATAGATGTAATCTCTGTAGTCTCTCCTACCGGTACTTCAAAGATAAGCACTGCCTCCGTAACTGCCCCTGGTGCCAGACTTGCAGAATATGTAGACAAATCATTCGGAAGCAATGTAACCTCATTCTTGCGTGCTGAAGTTCCATTTAAAGATAATGTGAAGATTGGCTTTTGATTTAATATATCACACATCACCTCTTCGTTCCCTGTGTTAGTAAGATTAAACTTCATTACAAAATATGTTTTTCCCTCTGTAGCCGCCATGGAAAAATAATCACTTTCTTCATAACTGCTGCTTATCTCATACCCAGTGTACTTTATCTCCACTCCTGTAAGTCCAAGTGCTTGGTTCAAACTTACTTCCGGTTCCCCTTCCTGTGCATCCACCGTATCCGCATCCTGCTTCTCCTGGCTTTCCTGCTTCTCCTGTTCGTCCGTCTGTTCGTTCTCTTCCGAAACTGTCATCTCGTCTGTCTCTGTTTCTTCTTTTAAAGCAACAGCGGTCATCCCATCCTGCTGACGCTTATTGAACTTCGCCAGTGTTCCGGCTGAATAATTAACAATTACTGCCTCTTCACTCTCTGTCAATGTAGTCAACTCTTCTCCACAGCCTGTCAGAAGCATCCCTGCTACTATGATGACTGTGCCCTTTTTCATGAATCCTTTCATAGGCCCTCTCCTTTTCTACGCTGTCTTTCATCAAATATACTTTTATTCTACCATTATTTTATCTAAGCCGCAACTATTTTAGCTGTTCTTGCCATCCAATTCAAACCAGAATTCTACCCCGTTTTCATAATTAATAACACCGCATTCTCGATGGAAGGAATCCATAATTGCCTTTACAATGGAAAGTCCAATTCCATTCCCACCATATTCTCTGGTTCTTGCCTTATCTACCTTGTAAAACTTCTCCCATATATGTTCTATGTCAGACTCAGGAATTGGATTTCCTGTATTAAATACTCCTACTCTTACAATATCATTCTCTTGTTTTACCGTAATGTGAATCTTTTTTTCACCAGAAGCATAATGAATCGCATTGCTGATATAGTTTGTCAACACTTGCTCTGTTTTAAATTCATCCGCCCATACATACATCGGCTTTCCTGCGTCTAAAGTTAAGCTAATTCCATTCTGTTCCCTCAAAATTGCTGTGGCATTGATTACTCCTTGTATTAACTCGGTAATATCAAAACGCTCAAATACGACTTGCTCATTTCCGGATTCCAACTGATTTAAGGTCAAAAGATTTTTTACCATTCGATTCATCTTTTCCGCTTCATCCATGATAACCTCACAATAAAACTCCCTACTCTCTGCATCATCATTGATACATTCCTGTAAACCTTCTGCATATCCCTGAATCAATGCAATCGGTGTTTTTAGTTCATGGGACACATTGGAAATGAATTCCTTGCGCATTTCATCAACCTGTTCTTTCTTTTCTATGTCAATTTTCAACTGATTATTGGCACTTTTTAACTCTGATATGGTCTTTTCCAGCGTTTCCGACATCTGATTCATATGCTCGCCCAGAAAATCTATCTCATTCTCTCCCCGGCTCTGGAATTTTGCATCAAAATCCAGATTGGTCATTCTTCTGGAAATTTCTGCCAGTTGCAAAATAGGGTTTGTAATCCTTCTTGTAACAAAATACAAAATAATAGCACACAAAATAACAGCCACTATTCCTACATATGCCAGAAAACGATTGGCGATTCCTACACTTTCCTTAATACTCTCCAACGCAGTTCGTAAAAGAATCTGATTTCCATCCTGCATCGTTCCACACAATACCAAATAATCAGATTTCAACCTGGTATCTGCTGTTTTTTCTATCAGATAATCCTTTGTATTTTCTACTACTACAGCATTCTGGCTTTGGGCGGAAAACATAATATCTAAAAACTGTTCTAACAGCATGTCCTTGTTAGACACATTAGACTGAATAATGGTTCCATTTGAACTAATTACCATCAGTGTAATATTGCTATTGGCACACTGTTTTTCCAACTCAATTTCAAACGATTCTGTATCGCCGTTTCCTTCCGCGTAAGCCTTATCTACCGTCTGAAACGTCTCAATCAGAACATCTTTTTTATGAGAGATATAGTAGTCCTCCAAAAGAGTGGTATTAATAAACCAGCACAGTAAGACTGTGCCGGCTACGATGCTTATCATAATAGTTGTAATTTTTCTGGTTATGGAATGTTTCATTCTTCTACCTCAAACTTATAACCCATTCCCCAAATGGTCTTAATGTATTCTCCCTTACTACCTAATTTACTACGCAATTTTTTTACATGTGTATCAATGGTTCTTGCATCTCCAAAATAATCATAATTCCACACATGGTTCAAAATCTTCTCTCTGGAAAGTGCAATTCCTTTATTTTCTACAAAATAAGTTAATAATTCAAATTCCTTATAACTTAATTCCAGTTCTTTTCCTTCTACTTTTACCTGATGTGCTAAACGGTCAATCGTAATGCCACCGATTTCTAAGACCTCATCCTCCCCTGTCTTACCCGTCCTTCGCAAGATAGCTTCTACACGTGCCACCAGTATTTTCGGACTAAATGGCTTAGATATATATTCATCTGCTCCAATATCAAATCCCAGCAGTTCATCACTCTCTTCTCCCTTGGCAGTCAACATGATAATCGGCACCTTAGAAGTCTCTCTAATCTCTTTACAAACATCCCAACCATTTATCTTAGGCATCATAACATCTAATATTATCAATGCAATTTCCTTATCTGCGTAAAACTTGTCCAGTGCTTCTTCTCCATCTGCCGCTTCCAACACTTCAAAGTTCTGTTTTACCAGAAAATCACTTACTAATTTACGCATCCTGCTCTCATCATCTACTACCAGTATCTTCAATTTTTCCATCTGCTTTCACACCTTCCACTCTCACTTGTTCTACATCATATCATACAAATATGTAAAAACTGTGAAACTTATGGTGTTATTCCGAGTTCCTGCTCCTTTTCTCTTACTGTCTGCTCCCGTTCTTCTAGTTCTTGCTGCCATTGTGCGTATTTATCAACAATCTTATTCTCATAATTTATAATATTAGGATGATTGTTCGTCAACGTAACAACTATCATTCCAATCACCAGAATTACCAAAAACAGATTTATTGCCAGGCTTGTTCTCAATCTTTTCTTTTCCTGCTCTAGTCTTCTCTCCATTTTCCCCTTAAATGCGGTCTTTTCCCTCTTTATATTCCGCACCTCATCTTCATTTGAACGCACCTCCACAGGAATTGGCTCAAGTTCCTTTTCCTGCACACCAGGCACCTTTCGAAGAAAATCTCGTAATTCTTTCAAAAAGCCAATTCCTACCGGCGTCTCAAAAAGTTTTTCTTCCATAAGCTTATGATATAGTTGTAGTACAACTTCCTGATTCTCCATATTGGTATGCTCCTTGATATACCGGACACCATCTGCTTCTCTTTTCGCCTGTTCTGCCAACTTTTCATCTGTAAAATAAAAACCCTCTACCATTCTTCCTTTTTTTTCCATGCTGTTCCCTCGCTTATTTTCTCGCATGATTCTCACATAAATTTTCGATAAACTCCTCCAAAAGCATTGGCTTTCCATACAAGTATCCCTGATAACAGTAGCATCCAAGTTCTTCTAATTTCTGCTTCTGCTCTTCGTTTTCCACAAACTCTGCAATTACGTTTATTCTAAGCTTTCTACCCAATTCTACAATAGACGCTATAATCTTTTGATTCGTCTCGTTTTCCACAATTTGACGCACCAATGAACCATCCAGTTTCACTACATCAAAGTTGTCAGATTGCAAATAAATCAAAGAGGTATGACCCATTCCAAAATCATCAATGAGTAACCTATGTCCCGCCTCTTTTAACTGATGGATTTTTCTGGTTACTATTTCTGAATTGGTTAATACATCCTGTTCTGTAATCTCTAACCACAATTTTTCCGCCGGTACATGACATTCCTCCAATTTTTCTTTTATACACTCTTCCAGCTCCCAATTCAATGAATGCGCCGTAATATTTATGGATATTTTAAAATCCTCTTCACATTTTTCGGAAATCTGTTGAATTGCCTTCACTGCCATATCCACCAATTCACGCTCCAGTTCCGGAAGGATTCCACCCTCTGTTGCCAAATAGATAATAAGTGGTGGATAAATAAATCCATACTCCGGATGCTGCCAGCGAATCAACGCTTCTCCACCAATATATTTTCCTTCACGATTCACTTGTGGCTGATACATCAAATATAATTTTTTATTTTTCAAATCTGCTTTTAATTCCTGAAGCAAGGTTCGTGCTACCATACCGGAATCGTCAATACGCTGAAGAAAATCCGGCTTCTGCCCCTTTTCCTCACATTCCTGAAGTCCTCTTATAAGATTTTGCATCTTTTCTTCCATTTTCAAATCGTATATTTTTTCATACATTTTCAAAAATGGAATATACATTGCAAGTCCAACTATTACAATTACTAATTGTAGTATACTTCCTGCAACTGAATCTGTCGCCATATAGCCACTGAACAGAATTGGCATTGTCCAAGTAATCTCATGAGTAACACAAGGAACCAGTCCAAGTGCAACAGCTCCATAAGATACTACCAACGCCATAATTGGTACACATACAAATGGAATTGCCAGAACCGGATTTAATATAATAGGAATTCCGAAATTCAAAATATCATTTGAATTAAATATTATAGTTGGCAATGCCAGTTTTCCAATATTGCGCATTCTCGTTTTCCGCGCAACAAGAAAAATTCCAATCAAAGCGCAAATAGTCGTTCCACATCCGCCCATTACAACAAAGGTATCGAAAAAGCTCTTGCTGAAAATGATATTTTCACCAACTGCCGAGAAATTATCGATTGCTACTGTTTCCATCATATGGCTTCCATGGAATCCAAGTATCCACAAAACATGTACCAACACAGTATATAACAATGCAGATAAAAAACCATTTCCTATTCCTTCAAATCCACGATATGCAAATCCTGTCAGCAGAGTATATAGATTCTTCTCACCTGATATTGCTGTCACTGCATACTGAATTAAAGCAAAACTTCCAACTGTAATAGTTGCCGGTAAAATACTCTGGATAGCGTTTGCCGGAATTGCCTCCATTCCTACCGTGTATTTCCGAAGCGAAATCCCCTCTATCTTTCTCAACCTATGAAACATGGCACAAGACAATAGCCCTACAATCATAGCCATAAAACAACCTGTATTCCCCAAAATGTCCGTCTGTATTTCTCCATCGACCATCCCAAGTTGTGTTCCAAAGCTAGCGACTGCTACTATCGCATAAAAAAACATCTTATCAATTTCTTCGCCTTTTTCCATTGCATAACTAATACTCAAAGAAATCACAAGACACATAGAAAACATTCCAAATGTTCCCTGATAAATAATTTCTAAAAACTGTGAAATCATCGGAACTCTTTCTTCAATCAGATATCGAAAACTTTCATTGGGAAAATACAAAATTGCATGTGTCATTGTCCCTATTACTAGAATTGGAACCAACATGGTAAGTCCTCTTCTAATCATAGACAGTAAATGACTACTTTCTATTTTATAAAAACTTTTCATCATATGTTTTTTTAATGTCTTCTCCATAGTTTATACTCCATTTTTTCTTCTTGCTAATATATTTACAGGGAATCAAACCCTTCGCAATATTATACCATATCTGCTAAAAAATTTCACTTTTTTCTCTTTTCTTTCTAAATAAAACAAAATAAATTGATATATTTCTATGAAAATAAAAATAGAATTTGATTGGCAAATTTTGCCATATAATACAGAAAAAGTTCAGCACGATTGCTGAACTCTATCAATAGTGGAGCTGAGGGGAATCGAACCCCTGTCCGAAAGTCAATCCACTATGGCGTCTCCCATTACAGTTATTCTTTTTACATTCCCTCTACTGCACGCCGGATAACAGGCTTACAGTTTCAGTAGCTTCATGATACGCCCATATGCGCAAAGCTTTGCATAAGTCGTTTCCCACATGGTCGAAGCCGGGATCTTAAACTGTGGGTGGTCTAAGGCCGACTGCTGCAACTAGGCAGCGTATGCTAAATTATCTTCAGCGTTTATATTTAGTGTTTCCGTTGATGAGGCGGTCGAGCCCGCCAATGGCTTCCATAGCTTCACAACCCCCGTCGAAACCAGTACAACCCCTGGTTTTGATGGCTGATGTTGTTTAGCAGTTTATTATTATAACAGTGGTGTAGTGGAAAGTCAAGGCATTTTACAGCACTTCTTACGCAGAAAAACGCACTCTTTCACAACATTCTGTTACTAAGAGTGCGCTACATCAGCATATTCATTTTGCAATGTTCGTTCGTATACGGGGCTTGGCAAAATTTCTCTAGTGTCTATTAATTAACATCATGGATTCTTAATTGCTTCGCAACAGCCATGATGGTTAATTAATAAAAATGCATGGATTTAGTTTATTAGGTACTCGAGAGCATAATATCACTCATATTTTCTCCTATTGTTATACCAGCAATACTTATTTTACTAATTCTCCTTTTTCAAATCTTTCAAGAATTCTTTTACGTTCTTCTCTGTCTTCAGATTTGAATTTCTTACGTAGTTCTATTGTCTCATTTGATTCTTTAATGCTTTTTCTGTCTTTAATTATCCCTTTATTAAATAAAAGTCCCATAACAGCTGTACTTCCATTCATGCACAGGATGAGGCTTATACCGCAGTTGTTTTCCGTATGGCTATGCAGCGTTGTTTTTCACTGCTCATGCAATTGGCTGACTTATAGAGGCAGATAAAAAATCAGCGGTATTTCATGACTTTTTAAGGTCTTGAATACCGCTAATACACTGACTAAATTATGTGGATGCATAAAATCAAATTAATTCAGAAAGCCAACTATCCAAAACATCTCCCTCTAGAATCTCTTCTGATTGCTCAATATCTTTAAAATCCAATACTGGAGTTTTCACTATTTTTACAGCCTCAATTTCTTTTCTTGTTATATACTTAATAAATACAAATTGCTCTTTCTTTTCAAAAATATATTCCTCTGCCAATTGTTCTGAATTAGTCCATATCATATACGAATCATCGAGCACGGCATTTCTAGATATTTTATCTGCAAATAATTGAAAGTATTTATCTTTATATTTTATAAATACATCTTCACTGTATATTACATCTACCTCATTTGCTTTAACAATTTTCATATATAACTCAGAATGTTCATTTCCCAGTACATCAATATAATTAGTAAAGCCCTCCTTTCTTACTTTTGATGTAATTATGTATTCACAATTTCTCTTTTTAATTTTGTATTTTAAGCCACTATACTCACAATACATATCACTCATACTTAAATCTCCTCAACTCATCTTAATAACCAACCTAAATCTGAATCGTATACAAATTGTTGCGTTAGCGCTCCTGTTTTAGCATCATATATACCCAGAATATCTCCATCTACAAACGGTCGCGTATCTTGTACAAGCTCTGGCAAGACAATATTCTTACTACCTGTAAATCCACGTCCTGTATAAGGAGCGTTTGCCTCTATTGGAAAATCCTCTGGAACTTTAATACCATCTGCATCATCTAACACATATGTTATTTTTCCATATACTGTATCGGCATTACCTACTGATTTTGAAATTCCATCAACTCCACTTCCTGTTTTAAATGCAGTATTGTTATAATCCAACCTATTCCCTTCAAATACATCAGCTAATGTCTTTAGGGTATTAGAATGTTCATCAACCGAAACAAAACCTCTGACACCACTATAATTCTCATTATATAAGTAATTATATATATCACTTTGAGGTATTGTTTTGTTCATCACTGTACCAACCTCTGGCAATCCTATATCAGCTCTTACTCTATCTACAAATTTCAATTCATCTGGAGTCAACATTCTATTAGGGTCAAGTAATTTTGAAAAGTCTTCAACAGACATTCCGTTCTTTTCAATTGCAGCCTTTACATCTGCTGATGTTAGCTTACTAACTACTGTAGAATTACTACCACTCTCACTTTTTTTGAACTTCAGCCATTCATCAATATCTATTTTATTCAGCGCTATCTGGCCATCTACTTTCTGTAATGCGTTTAGTTCAATCTCGGTAAGCCCTGCTTCACTTCCATTTTTCATAAAGTGCTCGTATGCTTTTGCATCTTCCGGTGACATCGGTCCCAAAAGTGATTGGTAAGTATACCCCGACCAATTGAACCGTGCATCCAGCCCATTCAATCCATGTGCACTTGCATTACTTGACACCATACCTGCTAACATACTCAGTGTCCGGTTTCCCGTCAAATCCATCGTTAATTCTGAGGTTTTATCTCCTATCACAGTAGACATTACTTCTTTTGCTGCGATTACGCTTCCCGAACGGAAGGTCAATTGGCCCACTTGGGATGCCCTACTGATTGGAATACACGCCGAAGCTGAACATGCAAAAATGTTCTCCACCATATAATAGGCATCTTCATTTCCCTGGAACACCACATCTTTCAGACAATTGAATGCTGTACTGTCAATATCTCCCATACTTCCATAGTAGATATCCTGTGCACCTTCTATAGAATCGCACACACCAAACGCAACGGTCACACCTCCACTCGTCCAACCTGCCACTACTACCGGTGTTGCTGCACCTCCTGACGCCGCAATACAGAACACACCGGTTATAACAAGGGCAGCACCTCCAATAGTCTTCCAGATTCCCATGGTCTCTCTTTCTTCTGCCGCATCTTTCAGGCTCTGTTCAACTTCCCATATCTCATCATACACTTCCTGATTAGCTTCATGCTGTTGATAGAACATCTGGCTTAAATTTGCCAGCACATACGCATCTACATCTGTGTAAAAGCTGTTACCCTCATAGCTATTGATATCAGTCCAATTGGTTCCAATCTTCCCGATACAGTTATTAAGACTTGTAATCAGAAGTTCTGTGGACTGTTCCAGTGCTGTCACAGTACTGCTCTCCTGCGTTTCGATATCCGTGATAAGATTTAACAGTTCCTGATCCAACTGTTGGTGTATTTTGGGAACCTGATTTGTATCCGGCTGTCCTACAGAAGAGATATCGGAGATACCTGAAACCGCCCGGTACACTCCGTCTTCCTGCTCCTGCATCTCCATATAGTTGGTATTCAGTTTCGTCCTGAACTCTTTGATTGTTTCCTCTGGAATTACAAAATTTGTTGAATCATCGATTCCATAATATCCGGCCTTGTACAATACTATATTATCAAGTAAACTCTGAATTGTCACCCTAAAACTAGAAAGCATTGTAAGATGTACATCATTCATATAGCTTTTAATCGCTGTTGCTGCTTTTCCCTGAAATCCCGAATCTCCAATAAAACGATTTATGCTCTCCTGGCATACATCTATTCTTTCCATTAAATTCTCCAACTTTGACTTATACTCCCATAACAGATTATATATGTCATTGTATTTTATTACAAATCCGTTCATAATCTCTCCTTCACTTTACTTCTAACGTGTCATCGAATATCGTCCCATTGTTCCTATGCTCTGACACTGTTCATTATCATTTCGAACTATAGTATCAAGAGCCTCTGACACACTTTGCATATCATTTTCAAGAACTGCAAGATATTCAGACAGAGTTTTTGAAAGCTCACCGTATACACTTACAAATTTCTCCAGCGCTTCCGACTGTCCACTGATTTCTGTTGTAAGTCCCTCCATTGTCAGTGCCGCTGCATTCGCCCGCATTACTGCAACATCCATACCCACATATAAGGAATCTAATTTTATTTCCATCTTTATACACTGACCCTTTCTCTAATTGAAAAAATTACGGATTCTGGTACACAAATCATCCCATGCATTCATTAATCCTGAAAGAATTCCATATTTTTCATTCTTCTTCTCTTCTAATTTATTAATCTCCCAGTTGATGGCATCTTCTGCCGCATCCAGATTTTTGATATATCCGGTATAATTGGCATTTAACTCTCCGCTTTCACACATATCATAAAAATACTGTGCCTTGCCACCCTTCCACAAACTTTCATAAAACATGGGCATATTACTGTGTACCATCTTAATATCTTCCATGGATTCCTTGGCTCCGTCAATGGTATTGTATACCGCACGGAGCCGCGAAATCTGGTCATCCAGACTGTCTATTTCTGCCTGACAGTCTTCCTGCTGTTCCTCATTGTTCCGCTTCTTGGATTTTAACCTTCTATATTCTTCCTCATCATAATCCTTTGCCATATTAATTCCTCATACTCTGCTTCAACTGCCTTACATCTGCATGTTCTATTTCAAGGTTCTCCATGGCTTCCTGAATATTTTGAATCATCATTTCGTCATCTTCATCTGAAAAGCCTTTAAATACTACTTTGCTGATATTGGAGTGTTGAAAATACATTAACTGGTCTCCTACCATTCCTTCCGGATACATACAGGCTCCATAATCGAAAAATTTATTTTCACCATTTATCTTTACCTGAAGCCCTCTTGCCACAATGACATACTTCTTGACTCCGCCACTGACAACTACAATGCTCCCTAGTGGTAAGTATTCCATTTTCTCAACCATCATGCTTCTCCTTTCCTCGAATGTTCTGTACATTTTACTACTTCTTCATTCCTTTTTTCTTAAAGAGACCCTTTCCGGCTCCTTTTCCTACGATTCCGGTTGCATAAGCAGCACCTACTCCCGTAACTCCTGCTACTGCTACAATTCCACCTACTACGAGCGGTTTATTATCACTCCAAGTCTCAAGTACTGTTCCCTCTGTAATGGTTACGTTGATTGATTTTTCAGTAATATTTCCTGCTAAGTCCTCTGCCTTTACCTGAACGGTGTGTGTTCCTTTACTTTTCAGTGTTCCCTGACAGATGTTCTTCTCTGTATCAAACTCCTGCTTTTCTCCATCAACTGTGATTTCTTTCATTACGTCTTTGGCATCTTTCAGAGAAATACTCCATTCCACTTCTTTGTCATACTTTGCTCCGTCTTCGATACCGCTAAAAATAATCTTAGGTTCTGTATTATCTACAATAAATTCTGCCTGTGCTACTGCCTTGTGTCCTACTTCGTCGGAAACATCCATTTTAAATACATATTTTCCTTCATCTGTTATCTCTGATGCACCATCGTACTCATCACTGTTCAAATACATACTAACGTTTGGAACGGTCAGGTCTCTTACCATCTCACTTAATTCATACGGCAACTTGAAGACCTGATAATACTTTCCATTCATTTCGTCTACATGCTTAATAATCGGATCAGAAGTATCTACGGTTACAGTTTTTCTTGCTGTGGATTCGTTTCCTGCCTTATCTACCGCTGTAATAACAGATGTATAGATTCCTTCCTCTTTCACCACATAAGTCAGAGTGGATTCCTTTCCACTGTTTACCCAGCTTCCCACATTCACATCCGTCACGTTTCCTGCAGCATCTTCTTTCTGCATCTGAATGGTTACATTGTCAGTATCAAAATAAGATTCCACTACATCATAGGATAATGTAATATTATTACCTGTAATCAGATAATCTGCTGCACCATTGATATTTACTTCCGGTGCGGTCTTATCTACTGTAAAAGTCAGTTGTTGTGCTACTGCCTCATTTCCTGCGGCATCTTTTGCCTGTACTTCAATCTGATATGTTCCATCTTCACTGAAGTTTCTTGACAAGGTACTATTT
Source organism: Roseburia sp. 499 (assembly GCF_001940225.2). Lineage (NCBI taxonomy): Bacteria > Bacillati > Bacillota > Clostridia > Lachnospirales > Lachnospiraceae > Roseburia > Roseburia sp. 499. The sequence goes on along the minus strand of NZ_CP135164.1, from coordinate 970,280 downwards.
TTACTCTGATTGCTCCAGTTTCCAAAGTCTACATTTCCTGTTTGACCATCCAGAGTCTTTGTCACACTGATGGATACTGTATCTGTATCAAAGAAAGATTCCTCTACCTTTACTTCTATCGGAACATCTGACGCATGATAGGAATCATTCTGTGGTCCGTTAATTTCTATTTTTGGTGCGGTCTTATCTATGGTAAATGATATCTGCTTTGGAGCTGCTGTATTTCCTGCTGCATCCACTGCATTTACTGTTACTACATAGTTACCATCTTCTGAAAAAGCATAACTCTTCTTAGCATTCACACTATCAGAAACAAATCCTTCCATATCGTATGGAGTGGTAACTCCATCTATTGTTCTGGTTGCTGATACCGTTACATGATTCAAATCGTAAATCTGCTCATCTACTTTGACATTCAAAGTCTCGGTATTATTAGAATAAGCGCCATTCTCAACACCACTAAATCCAATTACCGGTGCCGTTTTATCCAGATATACTACTGCTGATTTCTCTGATTTGTTTCCTGCATTATCGGTAACCTTTACCAGCAACGTATATCCTGCACTGGTTACAGCTTCTTCTGTTGCCTGAATCGCCTGCTGATCCATATATACCACATCATTATGGCTACCATCTGTAAAATCATTCTCATATACGGTCTTTCCGTTCAAAATATATTCTACCTTCTGTAGACCGGACTGTTTGTCCTGTGTAATAACATGAAAACTTACATCTTTATTCTGCCACTTGCTATTATCCACATCTGTGGTAATGGTAATCTCTGCCTGTGTACTTTCATAAACAATACCATCTGATACACTGACACCTGATTGATTTCCTGCATAGTCCACTGCATAAGCAGACACTGTTCCTTTGAAATTCTCCGGCAGTTCTACTTCCACTGTCGTTCCCTCAAGGATGCTTACTTCTCCCTCTTCTCCATCCTGGGTATACCATACACCATATTCTTTCACCTGAGACAGACTGTCAGTACTTTCTATTACTGCAACGACTCTTTCATTACAGAAATATCCAAAGGTGATAAAGTTAATGATATGTGCCAGCACAGAATCATTTTCGGTTCTGAATTCTATGGAAGGACTATTTGGTGCTCCTGTATCTACATCCAATTGCAGTTTTCCTACTTCACTGATATTTCCTGCTTCATCCTTTGCATAATACTCCAAAATATAAGAACCATCCTGGGTAATCTTGGGCTGGCCGTTTTCAACCAAATTCATTTCCACTATGCTGCTTTCCGGCTGATGGATGTCATACAGTTTATAGTAAGTGGAAATCTCACTTCCGGCGTCTCTTGCTACTTCCTCTACCCTGATTTCCGGTAAAGTCTTATACCAACCATTATCTCCGTCTATCGGATCTGCAACTACTTCCGGTGTATCCGGATTTTCTTTATCGATTTTTACTTCACATACACATACTTGTGATTCTACCCCTGCTCCGCTGACTGCTTTCATATATACATACTCTTTCAGCACTTTTCCATCTTCACAGGAAATATTGACTTCATTGCCAGAAATACAATCCTGCCAGTTCAGAGTATCACTTGTTACATCAACCTGATTCTCAGAAACGGCATACTGATAACTCGTTCCAGAAATCTGCTGTGGATTGTTGTTTTCCAGTGTCAGTGTTACATCCTCATTCACCCATGTTCCGCTTGTGTATCCTGATACTGTAAGCCCAGGCTGTTCTTTATCGATTTTGACGCTATCTGTTAATTCAAATGGTTCTCCATAAATAAATGGTTCTCTGTTGTTTGGATCTTCAATCTTAAATCGCAAGTATACTTTGTATTCCTTAGTATCACTCAACGTGAACCCATAATTATTATCTGTTTTCCCCATTTCCTGCCAGGTTATATTACCCTGATCATCTAAATATCCTAACTCTAATCCGGCATACTTTCGTGCTGATGTATTCTTATAGTTAAGTGTTACGTCTGATGCTGTCCACTGGCCTAAAGTATATCCGTCTAATGACACACCGGTAGTTGCCGGCATCTCCGGTGTACGAACATAATACTGTTCTGCTACGTTACTGTCTGCCTTTCCTTCTTTACCTGAAAATGCACGCAAAATAGCATAATTTTCTGTTCCAAACAAATCATTTGCTGAAATCTTGTCGGTCTGAGAAGCACCATCAAATTTCTTAGAAAAATCATTTTCTACATTTTTCCATCTTGGCTGTTCCTGAGGTGTTCCCAGTGCTTCATATCCATAACGGGTCTCGTCTACATTTTCTGCGGAAGTAACCTGTACTTCTCCATTATCTGCAATCTGTGTATATTTATCACCGGAGGTTGTGATGGATGGAGCTGCTGTAAGTTCTGCGAAAGTAATTTCTACTCTTCCATTTTGCTTTACAAGCATATTATATGTATTATTTTCTATTTCCAGCTTTTCTTCCGTTCCATTCACCAACAAGGATTTTACACCCTGGTTTTCTCCCGGTGTTATTGTCATGTTTAAATTTGTTTCATTATTTTCTGCTTCAAGAATATTATATAAAATATATGGTTCCACAGAATTTGCATATTCTGTATCACCAATTTTTACTTTTCCATCTCCATTTACTACTAACTCTACATCATAATGTGCTTTCCAGTCTATACTGCTTCCCACACCTGTAAATGTATTATCCTGTTCATATGCCTTATTAGCAACAACGGAAACGGTATATGTCGCATTGGTAGAATGTGCACCTGCTTCGCAATCTACGAAAGTGCCATTCGTTTCATTACATTTGTCTAAATAACTACCATTATAAATTGTAGTTTTATTTCCATTTACTTCTTTTTGAATGATTAAACGATAATCATTTAAAGCATATTCGCTTCCAGATGGTATTTGAGGATTTTTCCAAGATAAAACTACGTTATTATTGTATAGTCTTGAAGAATCCTGTTCACGGGCTACTTTTAGTTCGCTTACTTTAAGTTCTTTCGGGATGCAGATGATTTTGATTGTGCCGATGTTGTTTTCATTTCCTGCATCATAGGTAAATTTTTCATCGTCACCTATTTCATATTGGTTTTCTTGTAAAAGTAAACCATTTTGTTTTACTGCTTTCAAACAATATCCATCTCTTACTTCATACTGAATTTTTATTTTTGATACATTTCTTCTTTCGAAATCATATCTTGTAGTCGTACTGTCAAAGTATGTTGTTTTTTCTTTTGGCGCTTTCCCCCCCGCTACATTTGGATCTTCTATCCAGTATGTATATTTTGCACTATTTAAATTTCCACTTATAATTTCAATGGAATTCTCAGGTTCTTCCGCATTTGCTTTTATCACAGGAATTCGCATTGGAATCGCCATCATAACAGCTAAAACGGCTGCAATTACTCCTGCTACTATTCTTTTTCCCTTCTTACGAGTTTTTTTATTAAATATCTCTCGCATTTTTCTCTCCCTTTCACTTCAATAAATTTCTTTTATGATGTTAATTTAAATTGTCTACCCTACATATTCCTTTTTTTAATTTAGCTGCATATCTTCCTTTTTCAAGATATGCAGCTTTTTTCTTACTAAATATTCTCTTTTATCTGTGTTACATCATTATCTTATTTTTCTTTGTATATACAACAATTCCTGTTACGCTTAAGAACGCCAGCATACCTGCCACATAAATTCCTGCAAATTCTCCTGTTTTTGGTGCTGTTGCAGTAGATGTTGTTGCTGTTGCTGCTGTTCCAGTTTTTACTGGTGTGCTTTCATTTGTTGTAGTTGTACTATTTGTCTTTGGTATTGCCATGATAAACACCGGTGAAAATGATGTGAATCTTCCACTAAGAGTTCCATCACCTTCTGTAGTCGGAATATATTCCCATGTTCCATCTGCTTTACAATGGAAAATAAGATAAGTATAATCTCCCTTTCCTGCATATGGCGCATCAATTGTAACATCTACTCCTTCTGCCGGCATCGTATAACCTTCCGGTAAAGCTAAACCAAAGAAATCTTTTCTTGCAACATTTTCAACTCTATATCCCATTACTTTTTCGAATAATTCTCTTGTTCTTTCTATTCGTTTCTCGTCAAGTCTTCTCTCTGCTTCCTCATCTCCCTCCAAGAGTACCTCATTAGGGATATAATATTCAACTTGTTCGACTTGTGCTTCTGTTAAATTTTCTGGTCTAAGTCCCCAATCAAAATCCAACTCTACTGTCTGTCCATCAATTACGGCTGTTGCTGATTCTGCAAATTTACCTGCTAAACTGTTTGTTACTGTCGGACTCTCTGCTGCAAACGCTGTCATTCCCATAGACAACGTCATTACTAATGCTGTTGCTAATGCAAATATTCTTTTTTTCATTTCTTTTCCTCCACTCTTTCCTATTTTGTGTCATTGCTTTTTTGTAATAATCTATAAAGTAAGTTTTAACTTTATATAACTTTTTTAACGCCTTATTTCTGTTCTATAATCTGACGTTCTTTTTTCTTACATATGCAACAATTCCTGCCGCGCTTAAAACTGCCGTCATTCCTGCCACATAAATTCCTGCAAATTCTCCTGTTTTTGGTGCCTTTGTGGTAGATGTTGCATTCTGAGTAGTTGTTGCCGGGGTCTGCACTGTCTGTTTTGCAGTATCTGTACTTGGTGTAGATGTTGTATTCTCCTTTGGTATTCTAAGAATAAATACCGGTGAAAAAGAAGTAAATCTTCCACTAAGGGTTCCATCACCTTCCGTTGTTGGTATATACTCCCATGTACCATCTGCCTTACAATGGAAAATGTAATATGTGTAATCTCCTTTTCCTGCATATGGCGCATCAATGGTAACCTCTACTCCCTCTGCCGGCATCGTATAACCTTCCGGTAATGATAAACCAAACCAATCATTCATATCAACAGATTCATTTCTATATCCCATTACCTTTTCAAACAACTCGCGTGTTCTCTCGTCCTGCTTTTCCTGTAATCTCTGCCATTCTTCATCGTTACTCGTTCGTTCCATGGGCATATAATAATTTACAGAATCTATCTGTGCCTGTGTCAAATTCTTAGGACGAAGCCCATAATCAAATTTTAACTCTACTGTCTGTCCATCGATTACTGCTGTTGCTGATTCTGCAAACTTTCCTGCTAAATTGCTATTTGTTACAGTCGGACTCTCTGCTGCAAACGCTGTCATTCCCATAGACAACGTCATTACTAATGCTGTTGCTAATGCAAATATTCTTTTTTTCATTTCGTTTTCCTCCACTCTTTCCTGTTTTGTGTCATTGTTTTTTGTAATAATCTATAAAGTAAGTTTTAACTTTATATAACTTTTTTAACGCCTTATTTTTGTTCTATAATCTGACGTTCTTTTTTCTTACATATACAACAATTCCTGCCATGCTTAAGAATGCCATCATTCCTGCTACATAAATTCCTGCAAATTCTCCTGTTTTTGGTGCCTTTGTGGTAGATGTTGCATTCTGAGTAGTTGTTGCCGGGGTCTGCACTGTCTGCTTTACAGTATCTGTACTTGGTGTAGATGTTGTATTTTCTTTTGGTATTCTAATAATAAATACCGGTGAAAAAGAAGTAAATCTTCCACTAAGAGTTCCGTTACCTTCTGTGGTTGGAATATACTCCCATGTACCATCTGCCTTACAATGGAAGATAAGATACGTATACTTTCCATCCCCTCCATATGGAGCGTTAATAGTGACCTCTACACCCTCTGCTGGCATCGTATACCCTTCCGGCAATGACAATCCAAACCAGTCTTTTATAGCAGCTCCTTCGTTTTTATATCCCATTACCTTTTCAAATAACTCACGTGCTCTCTCATCCTGCTTTTCCAATAATCTCTGCCATTCTTCATCATTTCTCGTTACTTCCTCAGGCTTATAATAGTCTACAGAATCTATCTGTGCCTGTGTTAAATTCTTAGGATAGAGTCCATAGTCAAAATCTAACTCTACTGTCTGTCCATCGATTACTGCTGTTGCTGATTCTGCAAATTTTCCTGCTAAACTCCCTGTTACGGTCGGACTCTCTGCTGCAAATGCTGTCATTCCCATAGACAACGTCATTACTAATGCTGTTGCTAATGCAAATATTCTTTTTTTCATTTCTTTTCCTCCACTCTTTCCTATTTTGTGTCATTGTTTTTTTGTAATAATCTATAAAGTAAGTTTTAACTTTATATTCCTAATTTATGCCATAACATTTCTGACCATTTGGGCAATCTGAACCTAACTATGAACTTTAAAACTTTAACTTATTAAACTTTTGTATTTAGGATTTTTACTGAATTAGTTGCCTATCGAATGATAAGCATTGATTATGAATTCCCCTAATTCCCCTTATCCTTATTTACTATTATTTATACATAAAATTTATTGTAATATTTCTTCCATATATTGTCAACCCAAATGTCCCTAAATTTTATACTAAATTTTTTCTATGTACTGTGCGACTGCCACTTTCTCTGCCTCTTCAAATGAAGCAATCGTATTTTCTAACAATGACATCGTCTGGTCTACCAATTCCTGCATGGCTCCAATCACATATAATACTTCATCATACATATTTTTTGCCTGCACTGCTGTCTCTCCTATACTTTCGTTTAAGAAAAACTTCTGATTTTTGCAGCATCCAAGTCTTACACTGATATTATTTAATCTACTTATACTTGTGTTTATTTCTTCTTTGCTTATATTAATTTCCTGACTTCCTACATTCGCCATTTTTCTCACCTCTCCCCTAAATCTGTTTTCTAACAAATGCCCGGCTTAACGTGTTCTTTCCCTGCTTTGCTGTTCATTACGCTCACGTTCTCTTCTTTCCCTCTCTCTTCGTTCTTCTTCCCTTATTTCTTCAATCCTTTTCTGTTTTACTCTGATTGATTCATTCTGTTCCTCAATCTCTTCTTCCATCTTTTGAATTGCCTTTTTTAGTTCCCTTTCAATCTCATCATAATTGTTAAGAAGCTTTACTTCTTCTGTCCTACTATAGTTTACTCCTATTTTTTCTGCGATAATCTTAGATATTGTAGTTCTCTGGTTATATTGATGAATATTACCTGCATAACTTCTTCGGTTACTAATATATACCCTAGTTTCATTGGCAATCATACCATTTTGACTTTTCGCTTCTTCCAATTGTCCCTTTTTTTCCTGTAATTTACGAATGTTCTCCTGACATCCCCGGATTTCTGCTTCTAACTGACTGATTTGGCTCATAATTAATCCTCCACCTACATTTTAAAATCATGCCTCATCTTCTTCTTTTTATGCCATAATCTTTCTTACTTCCTGAGTAATGGATGCAAATTCTTCTGCCTTTTTCTCAAATATTGCACCATACTTATCGTCCAAATTATCAACTGCATCAAAAATGTTCTGCATCTGCGCCGTTGTAGTATCATTAATGTCTATGACCTTTCTATGGTATTCCTGAATACTATTCTTATAATGCGCTATGTCAAGATTTCCAAACAAATCTTCTACCCTGTACCAGACGTCCCATTTTGTGAAATCCCAGAATGCCTCATCCTCTACCTCTTTTACCTGCTCCATCAAAGTCGTACGCATATCTGTGCTGAAATCACGTATGATAAAGGATACTTCCTGTTCTTTGTAGTACTTACTGCTCGGTTCCGGTATTTCCTTTTCTTTCGCTTCTGCCACTCTAAGTGCTGTCATAATTGTTTCTGCTTCTTCTTCCGTCAAAATATCGAATTTTGACAAAATCCAACTCAGACTTGCTCCATTGTCCTCAACAAAGTCCAAAATAGGATGTTCATCATCTTCCTCGCTGTTTTTCATCCACCTTCCTATCAACCAACATAATATCTCTCCAAACCATCCAAAATCCAGTCCCTGCAATACATCAACAACTATATCTGTCATATGATTTCCACTTCTTTCATATTTTGCCAGATAAGCAATAAACATGCCAAGTTCTTCTGCATTCTCCGGATCCAAAATGTATGCTCTTTTCTCCTCATCGGAATATCCTTTGTCATATTTCGGAGGTCTCTTTCCCATCAACATATTCACAATGTTTCCCAGATAATCCATCAGTGCTGCTACTTCTTCCGGATCTCCTGTATTTATGATATAATTAAAGAAATTATGGAAACTTGCCATTGCATCTGACTGCTCACATTCATCAAATCCAAACTCTTCATTGAACAATGAATTAGGGCTATGGTTCTGCGCAAAGTTGAATCCCTCTACGCCATGTCCATCCACATAAGTCTTATCATTATATATATCCGACAAAAGAATATTTACAAAATCGTAATCCAATGCGTAACAGGTTATCTTGTGCTTGTTCGCATCTATCAGTGGACCATATTTTTCATAAAACGCTGCGGAAAATCCTTGTCCATCAAAGGAAACGCATCGATCTACTTTGTCGGAACGTATCGCTACATATTTTGCCTTGTTTCCACCCTTAGAATGTCCAACCACCGTTATATTTTCCCCACTCTGACGTTCTACAAATGCCAATGCTCTTAACTGCTGTTCTGTGTCTGCCAGATAACCACCTTGAAAATTATCGACCCATTCTCCGGCTGCTGTACCGCGAAATACCACATACTGATTTCCATCTTTGTCTTCTAAGCATACGGATAATGCATTTCTATCATCACGTTCTAAGTCTACTAACTTTAAATCACAGATATTTTTATCATTTTGAATTTTTTCTAACATTGCTGCCCATTCGGCACCGGAAATTTCACCATCGAAAGTTTTGTCTGCATAATCAGTAGCAAGTTTGTCAGTGTCAATATTTCCTATTAAAACACCTATTGTCTTTCCTTTATTATTACCTATCCATATATCATTAAACACAAATTTATCTTCTTCATATTCTCCAGCCTCTTTTATATGCATTAGATTACTTAGAAATAATAATTCTTCATTTGATAATTCCTCCATACTCTTCCCCTCTCTTTATGACCATTTTTCTCCTCTATACAAAGGTTTTTCTTCACTATGCCTTAACAAAATATCTATAAAATCTTCAAATGTTTGCAATTTATCATACTCTTCCTGTTTCAGTATCTGACAATATAAAATACTTATTCCTTTCCCCATTCCACTTAAATCACTATTCTCTTGTTCCAATTTTTCTGTTTGTTTTTCATATTCTTCTTCTGTTTTCTCAGGACTCATAGCACATCGTACTTCGCCTCGTAACGTTGACGGATCTAAATTCGATAATATCGTATCCTTCGTGTATTTCTCATTATACGTTCCACTTAACACGGCAAATACTTTCCATCCTTCTCCTGTTTCATCTGCCTTTTTTTGCATCATCTGTTGAAACTCATCGCTTTTCAAAATGGCAAAATATCCATCTTCACAATACACATTTCCGTCATCATCTACCTGATAATATACCTCAAAGCGCTCTCCTCTATGTTCACCCTCTACTGCTTGGGCAAATATCATGTAATCTCCTGATATAATTCCCGGTATTTCTCCTCCTACTACCTTGAACTCTTCCCCGTACTTTTCTTCCAGATAATCCAGCATAATCTGAGCTGTATCTACAAAACTCTGTGTAGAAAGATTCATTCCTTCTTCTTTTATTTTTTTCATAGAATCACTTGATATATTACATCCTTCTAAAATTTCCAGTTCCTTTTCTGTTGGATTTCGATATACCTGCACTTCGTCTTCCTCCTTGCCACTTTCTTCTACACTTTCATTTTGTTTCTGTTCTGCTACTTTAGAATCCTTACATCCGGAAAGGCTCGCAAAACCTAATGCCAGAAGTACTACTATGATTTTCGCTTTCATTTTTCCACCCCTTAATATAAATAAGCATCTGTTGCGTCTGCTTCACTTAAAAATGCTTTCAAAGAATCCGGCACATCTTTAGCCGCTTCCTCTAATTTCAACATAGCTGCACATATTTTTGAAGACTTATCAATAATTTCATTATCTATTAACATGTCTTGCAATCCGTTTTCCGTTAAATACAATAATTCCTTTGAAAAACTCTGCCCTAATTCTATTACCTCAGCAATTACGGAATTTACTGTTGCTGCACAACTTTCATACTCACTATCTACAATGATAACGTTTCCTCCTGCTTTTGCCATTTTCTTTTTTTCTCCTCTTCTATGCCATAATATTTATAGGCAGACCTTTCCTCAATTTATGACGCCAATATCCCTTCTAACAAATTGTTGTTTATTGTTTCCAAGTTATTATTGTTTTCCGTGATTTTTTTTGCATAATCTGAATCTGTTTGTAGCACATTTTCAAATATTGTATCTATACGTCTTTTACACTCTAAGTTTGTTTCTGACAATTTATCAAAATATGCTCTTATTCCACTTATTGCTATTGGAACAAAAATCTGGGAATACCACTCTTCGCTTGCATAACTTGACCATGATTCAACAGGAGAAATAGATATATTCTCTATTTTTGAAATAGTACTCATTAAAGTATCATATACATTTTGCGAAAAATCATAAATTTTACCTGTCCTTACTTTCGCGTTATCTTTTCCTCCAGATGTATCTATGGCTTTAACTTTACTATTGATTCTTTCCCATAAATCACTCACATCTATATCAACATCATCAAAGAACCAACTTTTTAGTAATGGCAAAATTCTTTTTATAATCCAATCATCATCTCCATCTGTTAGATTCTGTTTTATAAGATTTAGTATATTGGCCAAATTTACATTAAGGTTATACTTATCTCCCAAAAACTCAAACTGCGTTATTGTAATCAACTGATTCAAAGAATTTAATCCCAGTGTCTCTAATAACTTGTCGATATCATCAGCATCTAAATCATACACATCCATATATTTGACCAAATATGCCAAAACAAGTGCTAATGAATCTGGGTCTGATAAAGCATAATCAATTATTTCTTGTTTCGAGATTTCACTACCACCAAATGCCATTGCCACTAATCCAGAAACATATTCAATGATCTTTTCTTCATCTTTCCCATCTGCGTTATTCATTATAAAGGTGGTAAACTCATGCAACATCGTAATCGACTCTTCTTCTTTTGTTATTCTAATAATGATGTTTCCACTTTCATCTATCCACAAATTTCCACCATTATCTTGCATAAAAAAAGAATTTGGACTATGATGCTGCTTCATATTATCGACTCCATACCCAATACAATAAAACTGATTGGAATTAGGAACCGGAAACAATAATGCATGTACATAATCTGTTGCCAATGAATAATTTGAAATATTTTTTCCTTTCGCCTGAATCTCAGCCCAATACTTATTAATGAATTCCTGTGAGAATCCTTGTCCATCAAATGCAACACATCGTGTCACCTTATCTGATGTAATTGCAACATACATAGCCTTATTTCCACCTTTTGAATGTCCTGTTACTGTTATATTCGTATATTTAAGGCTCTCTATAAAATCCAATGCTTCTTTTTGGAGTTTTGTCTCCTCTATATTCAATCCTTCCACATTATCAATCCACTCCTGCTTGCCAGTTGTCCCTTTAAATGCCACTATTGCCTCTGATGAATCTGCTGTCTCTGCAAAACATAATGCCAAAGTCGTTCCATTTGAATTTTCCATAGTGTCTGTCAAAACTAAATCCTTTAAATTACTCGATTTTATATATCTGATTATATCTGCCCATTCTTTGCCACTTGCACATGCACCTCCAACTTCTTCATCACCTAGTGCCTCGAGGTTCGCTAGAGCAGTTTCATCAAACACTTCAAGTATATCTTCTATAGCTTGTCCCTCTGACTCAATTAACCTTATACCGCCAAATTTTTCTTCTATTCCAGCTGCAGCGGCAACATCTCTGTTCAAATAACATAGTTGCTCCAACATACACAATTCACTTTCACTTAATTCCATTTTCCCACCTTGTATGATTAATTAGAAGCTAGTAATCATACTATCCTTTCATTTTTCTATATTTATGGTTTAATACAATTCAGATACTATGGACTTTTGATTTTACCCTGTAGCTTGACTACTCTACTGGAGTGTATTGCCACTACCTTTATCTGAATTGTTTATCAGCTGGATGTTACCGAAGTGTTTTTCACTCAGAGTACTTATTTCTATCAAGTCTACGATGATAATCGATGGTGGACATCATGGTATCAGACTTTATGAAAGGGAGGTACAACCTCATGAAAATTTTTGTAGGCATTGATATTGCCAAACTCAACCATTTCGCCGCTGCGATTTCTTCCGACGGTGAAATAATTCTTGAGCCGTTCAAATTCACAAACGACGCTGATGGCTTCCAACTGCTGATCTCTAAGCTCGAATCATTCGACAAGAACAGCATCATCATCGGTCTTGAGTCAACGGCACACTACGGTGACAACCTTGTTCGATACCTTGTTACTGAGCTTTACCAAGTGTGTGTGTTGAACCCCATCAAAACTTGTCAGATGCGAAAGAATAACATTCGCAAAACTAAGACAGATAAGGTCGACACATATGTGATTGCTAAAACTCTTATGATGCAGGATAACCTAAGATTCTTCAGTTTCTATGACCTCGATATGATGGATCTTAAGGCCTTGGGACGCTTTAGACAGAAAACTATAAAACAGCGAACCCGCTTGAAAATCCAACTGACAACCTATGTTGATCAAGTATTTCCGGAAATTCAGTATTTCTTCAAATCTGGTCTGCATCAACACGCTGTCTATGCTCTTTTAAAAGAAGCACCTTCTCCAAAAGAGATTGCTTCCATGCATATGACTCATCTGGCAAATCTACTCAAAGTGAACTCACACGGACACTTTACAAAGGAGCAGGCCAAAGAATTAAGAGTTCTAGCACAGAAGTCTGTCGGTGCTAACGACAGCGCTATATCTATTCAGATAACTCAAACCATTCAACAAATCGAGTTACTGGATAGTCAATTAGAAAAGATTGAAGCTGAGATGACAGAAATCATGAAATTCAATGATTCTGTGCTCATGACCATTCCTGGTATCGGATATATCAATGGTGGAATGATCCTTGGTGAAATTGGTGATATTCACCGTTTCTCCAATCCTAATAAACTGCTAGCATTTGCTGGTTTGGATCCTTCTGTTTATCAGTCTGGAAACTTTCAGGCTAAAACCACTCGTATGTCCAAACGTGGCTCTCGTGTATTACGATATGCCCTTGTAAATGCAGCATGGAACGTTGTTAGAAACAACGCAACCTTCAAGGCTTATTATGATGCCAAGAGGTCTGAAGGCCGGTCTCACTACAATGCACTTGGGCATTGTGCCGGCAAGCTAGTCAGAGTCATCTGGAAGATGCTCACTGACAATGTAGAATTTAACCTCGAGTAAGAGGTCTGTATATCAATCAATAGTAGATTTTGAAAAAGGGCTTTTCGGGAGCTTTGTTAAAGTTACCCATTTTTACCATAAAAAGAATTTTGAAATTTCCAGCTAATTTATGCTTGACTTTTCATAGCTGGTCTCCTAATCAATTCTAATTTTTTCTTTTTTCACGTAACAATCTGAAGTTATATATTCTGTATAATTATATTCTGTAAGTTTATCTATAACATCCTCTTTCAAAAAGATAATATCACAATCATATCTTAAATTCTCATTTTCCAGTAACTGTTGTATTATTTCAGTATCCCTTGACATTTCATCGTTATTTGAACAATATATGAATACCCCTTTCCAACTACTAACATTTTCATTATATTCCTTTTTATCAGTCGGAATAGCACTTAATTCAGTTGTATAAATATCTGCAAAAACTTTTATATGTTCATTATCTAAACTTGAAACTATAAGCTCTTCTACATATTCCGTATAATCATCTCTTATTGCCACTAACATATAATCATCTTCATATTCCGTTCCATTTTCACCTTCTACTTTTCTCACTTCAAAACTATCCGTTTGAGGATCTCCGTCCGAAGGATATGCTATTAAATGTTCATACTCCAATGGTCCTTTCTGAACATACCCATCATATGAAAATGAACGATTATATTTCTTTTCTACTGCTGTGAGCATTTCTTCTATTGCCACAATTGATTTTTTTTGGGAATATGTCAGTTCTTCCGGATTCGTAGATAAGCCTGCCTCCTCCAAAATTTCTTTTTGTCTTTCACTTAAAACCAATTCTGACTTCTTAGCATTGTCCGTATTTTTTTTCATATTACAACCGCACACTCCTATTCCAATTATTACAATGATTCCTAAAATAATAAATTTTCTCATTCTTTTCATGACTTTTATTCATCTCCTGATTCAAATAGCCTTGATATTTCTGCATCTACAGCTTCAAATGAAACTTTTGCGTTCTCTACTACTTTTCCGGTTTTAGTAATAAGTGTAGTTAATGTTGTGCCTATTTCATTTAGTTTTGAAGCTGCATTAACCATTTCATCAGCTACACTTCCCTTGGTATTTACAAAGTTCACACTCACCTTCCGGTTAGTCATTCTCTTTTGTAAAGATAACAATTTTCCTTCTATTTTTTCTAATTCTGATAAATTTACTTTTACCTGTGTTGACATTGTATACCTCCTATATTTACAAAAACATAGATAATAGAGAACCTACCACAGAAGTAATATCACTCGGAAATCTAAAATCGTCTTCTAATGCAATTTCCTCAATGCTCTTATTTACTTTTGTTCTAATATCTTGGCACTCATCATAAATTACGGTTTTATATGATTTTATTGTTGTTTCTAAATCTGCAATTTTTGAGCAAATTACCTCATCTTGGATTCCCTTACTTTGCAAATCGTCAAGCAATGTTATGTATTCTTCAATACAACGTGATAAAAACTCTGCATAATTTACCATACTATTGGTTACCAGTGATAACTCATTCTCGTCATAAACAACATGCCTTCCCATTATTTATTTCCTCCCTGTTTTTCATTATTTTTTGCATCCTGCAAAGCTATATCCAAACCTGCAATTGTCCCATTATAACTTTTGATTTTCGTCTCACAACAATTAATATTATTCATGTAACTTTGCATTTTACCTGAAATCATAAAAAGTAATCCCAAATACGCCCCCACAACCGTTTTAGTTCCAATCCCATTCAAAATATTATTCATTCCATCATAATACCTCTGAGCAGTAATACTATTCTTTTTTACCATCTCTATATCAGTAAGTTGGCTTTTCTTTGCATTATTTACATTATTAAATTCTTCATATGACTTTTCCACATTCCCTTTAAAAATTCTTAATGATTCATAATTTTGTTCATTCTTTTTAATTTCAGACTGTAATTCCTGAATCTTATTCTTATACCCTCTAATCTCAGTTTCCAATTGCTTAATTCTACTCATAACTTCCCCTTTCTTATACTAATAATTTATATCCGCTCTTCCGTATGCGTCACTACCACATCTTCCTCCACCTCAAACTGAATCTGTGGCTGTTGCAATACTGTTGTTTCTTCCTCTATTCCTTGATTTAGCACTGTTGTCTGTTCGTCTATTCCTTGGTTCAGCACTGTTGTCTGTTCGTCTAATGTCTGATTCAGTACAACTGTCTCATCATGTATATTTGGTTTTTCCAAAGCTATTTGCTTATTTGTCTTTGGCTGTAATCTTCCGGTTGTTCTACCTCTCTTTGCCACAATCTGATCTGTATTCTCACGAATAGCACGAATCTTACTCTGCCCTTCATATCCCTCTTTTTGAATCTTTCGAATACTTCTTTTCGCTGTAATTCCGGTCAATTCTCCTATTACAGTATGAATACGAAAAACGAAAAACAAGATGATAGCTCCTATTCCAAATAGAACTGCACCTGCAATTCCTCCATAGAACATAATTTCATTTGCCATCTGTTTTACCTCCCATACTTTTGAAATAATGGTCCTAGCTTCTGCACTAATTTTTTCCATTTTATATCGTTGGAAATATCTGCAACCTGCATACCCTGATCATAAATGGCAAAAATAGCATCCGGATTCCAATTTTCTATATTACTGTCCTTTGCTGCTGCTTCATTACACAACAAGGATAAATATCCAATATAAATATCCTTATATTTATTTCCAAATTCCTTAATTCCTACTTCATACTTTGCTTTGGCAGATTCCAAATCACCGATTTCTTCATACATTTCAGCAACATCACATATATATTTGCAACGGTCTTTTTCCTGATTATCATCTGAAATAATAGATAGTATTTCTTCACAATATGTAATGGCTAAATTATAATTCTCACTTTTCTCTGTGTTATCTTCTATTTCTTCTGCTCGTTCTCTATAAGCCTTGTACAAAATATCACTGAAATCAACCGTGTATTCCACAAGCATCTCATCACTATCTAAATCTTCTACTTCTTCCAATGCCTTATCAGCCACTCGAATAGCAGACTCTACTGCTCCTTCTATGGACCCTGGATATATCATGTAAATATCGCCCATGATTTTGTAGTTAAGCATTTTCGCCTCAGATAGGGTCTGACTGTCATTATAAGTTTCAAAATCCTTCATTGTCTCTGCTAAATCTTCCATATTGCTTCCTGTAACATCTAATTCAGACAGACATGACAATATTTTCTTATAATATACTGCTTCCGGCACTTCTTCTTCATCCAACATCTGAAAATAATATAAACTGTTGGCATAATCTTTTTCCTCGTTCAGATACGTCAATGCTACCTGACGTACTACCTCACTGTTATCCTGAATATTCTGATAGCCGGAATTAATATATGCACCAATTCTTTCCAGTCCTTCTTCTGCATCCATATAATTCACATAAAGGCTTAACATATCCAAATATGCTTCCGGATTCTTTCCATCTACATCTGTAATTGCTTCTACATATACTTCCGATGCTTTGGAATAATCTCCATTTATTTTATATGTATTCGCCTTTTCAATCAGACTTCGATAATCCTGCTTTCTGGTATTTTGAATTCCTTGATATCCCAATGCAGATATTACGATACTAACTGCCATTGCAGCTACGGTTCCACCCCAGAGCATCAACTTTCCTGTCTGCTTCTTACGATGACCACTATCCAATTCATCATAATGTTCTAAGGCGTAAATTAACTCAGAACAGTTTTGATAACGATCTTCCGGATTTGGCTGTGTACATTTTTCTATAATTTTTTCTAATCCACTAGATAATGCCGGATTCCATTCCCGAATGGGACGCATAACATATGGAGGCTCACAGGGATTTTTCCCTGTTACAATATGATAAATAGTTGCACCTAGGCAATAAATATCTGTTCTCGCATCCGTTTTGTAGATTCCTCGGCCCTGCTCATCCCCAAACTGTTCCGGAGCTGCATAGCCTCTGGTTCCAAGAGCTGTAGTATCTGCAATATTTTCAACTTTATATTCCTTTGCTGTTCCAAAATCAATCAGCTTTACTCACCCGTCCGGCTGCAACATAATATTGGAGGGTTTCATATCACGATAGATAATGGGCGGATTCAAGGAATGAAGATAATCCAAAGCACTTGCCAACTGTTTTGCCCACTCAATTACATTTTCCTGCGGCTGTGCTCCTTCTTCCTTCAAAATACGATCTAATGCCAATCCTTGAATATAATCCATGACAACATATATTGTTCCGTCTTTATCTATAATATCTACAATTCTCGGCAATACGGGATGGTCTACCTTTTTCAATATATTAGCTTCCCGCTCAATTCCCTTTAACTGCATTTCTACGCTCTGCGAGCCGTCATTCTTTAATTCCTTTACTGCCCATTGTTTATTCAGTCGGTTATCCATTGCCACATATACAATGCTCATTCCACCCTGACCGATTTCTTTTAATATTTCGTATTTTCCATCCAGTACCAGACCTACTTTTGACATTCTAATCCCTCTATCTTATCGTTTTTACTAATATACAACTTATATTGTCTTTTTCCTGTCTCTGTTTCAACATTTCAATAAATTCTAAAATATTATTTTTCATAACTTTTTCATCCGGATTGGCTTGTGCGCAAAAAGAATTCCACATTTCCATCGGTGTACACATATGACGTAATCCATCTGAACACAACATATAAACCGCATCTTCTTTTATCTTTCCGTGATAAAACACCGGTTCCACTGTCTGTGATGCTCCTATACACTGTAACAAAACACTCCTTCGCGGGTCCGTCTCCGCCTGTTCCTCACTCAGACGACCTGCTGCTATTTCCTTTGCTACCAGTGTCTGATCTTCCGTTATCTGATACAACATATCAGATAATTCGTAAATACGGCTGTCTCCTACATGCACTACATAATAACTGTCCTCTATTACAAGTAATGCAGTTAGTGTAGTTCCCAGATTTACATTATTCTTCTTCCCAAATTCACCAATCCTCAGATTCTCTTCTACCACAATTTCTTTCCATCTCATCTGAAGCTTGTTCTGGTCGAATCCTTCATACAGCATCTGCGGCAGTTCTTCATGAAACCATCCGGAAAATCGCTCAATTACTTCCTTGCTTGCTACTTCTCCTTTTTCCAACCCTCCCATACCATCACAGATAATGGCAAGGAGAATCTCTCCCTGTGCTGTCCTTGCTTTCTTTATCAATATAGCGTCTTGATTTGTCTCTTTTTTGATCCCAACATCACTTGCATAAGCTGTAATATATCTCATATTTCTCCCTACTATACTAAATCAAATATAAATTCTTCGTCTGCTAAGGAAACCTTCATTCCCTTCATCAGAAGTTGTTCCTTTTCTCCCTTTAAAATGACTCCGTTTACATATGTATTATTGGTAGAATCATTATCCCGAATATAGCAAGCTCCATCTCTTTTATAGATAACGGCATGTACTCGGCTGATTGCCACATTATCTTCCACTGTATAATCTGTATCTGTTTTTGATTTACCAATACGGAATACATTTTTATTAATAACAATTTTTTCTTGATTCTTCGTACGAATTAACACTTGCGTCGGTTTTTTATCCGATACTCTTTGAAACAGTCCCTTTCTTGTCTTCAATGGCTCTTTTAAATTTCCGGACGGTGTAGTTAATACCGTTGTTTCATCATGCTCCCCTATCTCTTGAGAACCTGCAAGGCTTCCGGATGGTGCAGGTTTCGCAGCCTCCAGCTTAATTGGCTTCGGCTGGCTTCCTTGTACCGTTTCCTCCCTCATTGGACGTGGTGCTGCCGGCGCCGTGAATGCCGGCATAACCGGTGTAGCAGATACCGGAGCCACCAGCGGTACTGCATTTGAAACAGTTACTTGTGGCTGACTCTGTATAATTTTCGTTTCTTTCAAACTTAATACCAGTTCTTCAAAATTCTCCACCTCAATATATGGATTATTGGAAACATACAACACCAGTTTTGCAATATAGTAAATATCCTCTTCTTCTTTATAGGTAATACTCATAAGCAGTTCCTTCAAAAACTCTCGTAAACTCTTATTACCTGGTAATTTCTTATTTTCCGGAATGCATAAAAAAGAAATATCTCTGGTTACAAAATCAACAAAAATATAATCCAGATTTAAATACAAATATTTCTCATCAATCCCTTTGTTCTTCAAAAACTGAAATGCTTCAATGACTGTTTCTAGAAGCTTTAACACTTCCGTTTTTCCCATAGTTTGCATAAGATATTTGCGTAGCGTAGCTTTATATGCAATATTATACTGGAATCCATACTTTTCCTCTTCTTCTATTTCTTCTAATGATTCAATAATATTAGAATGAATTCCCTTGATAATCTCAACGCTTTTAGGCTCTATCGCCTGTTTGTCCTGCACCCAATATACTAAAAAATTCTCTAATCCATGATTTTTTACCTCGAATATCTCTTCCATGACTTTCCTCCATTTTCTATTTCCAAATGTACCCTACGGATTCTATCCCGTCTGTAACCTTCTGTGTTTCTCCTGTTTCACTCAATAACTGATACAAATTATTTTTATCATCTGTATAATATACGTCCTGACCAATCACAAATATCTGTCCCTGAGACTTTACTGCATATTCTTCTTCCTCTTTCTCGTATATTACAATACTTGTATCCGTGTTATAAGCTAATCTTTCTTCCTCTGGATTCAGGTCAAAACTCTTCACCTTATCAGAAATCTTTTCTTCCTTTCCATCACCATAAGAATAAAGTGTTTCATCCGTCAAATAGTACACACAGTCCTGCTCCGGAGAATACTTATAATCTGTACATTCCTTTGCCAAAAGCTTTGGTTCCTGCCATTCCTCATCTAATTTCTCACAACTATAAAGTTTATCCCCAGCTAAATAAAAAATCAGATTGCTATTCCACATTTCTATCTTCTGTGCTCTTCCAAAATTTCCTGCTACTTTGCATGATTCCTGATCATTTAATATATCGTAGCTATACATACAATTTTCCTTTAGATAATAGTAACATGGGGATGTATTCTCGAAATTTCTATCCATACTGTTACCAAAAATCACCTGTCTGTCACAAGACTTCTCATATGTACACGGCTCTGAGACATCGGTAAACCAGTCTACATTGGTTGCTACTAACTGTTCTTTTCCTTCTTCCTTCATATCGAAATAATAAACAGACTTATCCGCAGTCTGTATACAGAAGGAATTTAAATTACTGTAATAGCCAAAATAAGTAACCATTGACAGGTCACTTCCATAATTCTTTTTATCCTGAATACAATAAATCGTATAGGTAAGTTCCGGTTCTTCCCCTTCTTCGGTCCTCGTATTTGCCGGGTTTTGCTGCTCACAAAATACCTTTCCTTCTTCTGTTACGCCCAGAACCCTGACAGGATTCTCCATGGTTGCAATCTGATTTACCTCACCGGAAGGCATAACCTCACAAACCACATATGCATCTTCCCCCGCCTGATAGGAATACGCCAAATAATTCCCTTTCTCACTGATTACGGTTCCATTTACTCCTGTAACATATCTTTTTATGGTATCCTCTTCTCCCATACAATGTAAAGAATAAAAGTTTTCTTCCTCTTGTGTCCAATAATACACCTTAGACAGTGCCTCATCTGCGATTACCGCTACGATTTGCTTATCCTTAGACGCTTTTAAATTCTCTTTTTCTCCTGCTATTACCAGGCTTTTCCCATCTTCTCCGGCATATAAAAATGCATTTTTCTCGTAATCTGCCTGTATTAGTGTATACGAACCATCCGGTTTCTTTACCTTCGCTCCGCTACTACTTTCAATTGCTCCCTTATTGACAAAATAAAGTTCCTTTTCCATGTAAGCAATTTTGTTTGGATATATGTAATGAAAATAACAAAAAACTGCGATACCCGCCACCATCAAAACTGTTGCTATAATACTCAATATTATAATCAGTTTCTTGTGACTCTTCCGCGGTAATTCTACTTCTGCAGATACCACACATTTCTCTTCTTCGTCATTTTCCTTTTCTTCTTTTTCATTTTCAATATTATTCACAGATAAAACAGTCGTAGCATCTGCATCTATTCCCTGATACTTGTAGGAATAATCTGCCTGTTCTTGCTGCTGTTCCTGTACTTCTTGCTGCGGATTCACTGTTGCTCCGCACATAGGACAATATATTTGATTCTCTATTTCACTTCCACATACTCTGCACTTCATGCTCTCACCTGCCCGAAAAAAATTCTTTCTTATGTTAAGAAAAAGCCTCTTAATTTTCATTAAGAGGCTTTTGTCACCTATCTAGCCTTTAAACTGACTAGCGATGTCAGAATCTGTTGTTTCAATTGTCTGTGCAGTAGCTCTTAATGCATTTGCGATTTCAGTAATAAGTGCCTGTGCTTTTTCAAAGTTAGGTCTTAATTCTATGAATCTCTCTGCATAGGACTGGCTAGCAGCACCTTCCCATTCTTCCTGCAATGTTGTTAACAAAGTGTTCATTTTTGAGATTACCTCACCTACGTTTGCTGCTTCAGCATCATACTGTGATGCACGCTGTCTCATTGTGTCAGGTGTAATTCTAATCTGACCATTACTCATTGTTTTTTCCTCCTTAAAAATTATAATATATATTAAACCCCTACGCATAAGCATAACTACAAACATAGATATACCTATTCTCGGTAATTTAATCTAACAATATGCAATTAACTTTTAATTACCTACTCGGATATTTTACTGAAATAGTTGCTTATCGAATGATAAACCATGAATGACTACCCCTAGCCTTTCATTATCGCAACTCGTCCCTCTCAACTCCAAGGTCAAGTATACTACTTCACTCCAATAAAGTCAACTACTTTTTCCAATTTTTGTAAATCTTGTTTTACTCACAATCCAACACACTTTTTATCTTAATTACTTCATTCTCCTTACAATAGAATCCCTCACCCACTTCCAACTTTTTCTTATATTCTCTTGCAATAGACATCGGGATATCCAGTACTTTTTGATTTGGTATTTCATCAAAAATCAACATATGCTTGCTATCCTTTATATTTTTCAATGGTTCCGGTGAAGAATAGGAAATATTAGCATTTGGTACATTCGAAAGTAAGATTGCTACCTTCATAGCCTTCAATTTTCCTGTAATATTCTTGTACAAATCCATCCATGCCAGATTATTCTGCAAGATATCCAAAGCATCCATATTCTGAATTATCAAAAGAAGTAACGGTGCCTGTTCAAGTATCTGATCATCACCTGCCACCATTGCTTCATAGCGATTTCTCAGTTCCTCTTCCCACAACGTCAATGCTTCTCCAATATAATTCGCATCCATAGTATACTTCTCTATCATTTCCATTTCTGCTAAATCTGCGAATTTCTTTGAAACATCATCAATAATAACAACCTTAACCGGTGCATTTTGACTGTTCTTCTGCAATGTATGCAATAAATAACGAACAAAGTTTCCACGTCCCGATTTTTCTTTTCCAACAATTCCAAGTACACCGAGCGTACGGATATCCAATACTACCGGCATAATGGTACTGTAATTTAAACCAATCATGACCTGATATGCCTTTTGGGCTATTTCCGGATACTGCTCTGCAACATAATTGCAATCCAATACTGCCGGAATTTCAGGAATCCGTTTTGCCCTAGCTTTACTTTTAGCATTTACCTCTGCCATAAATGATTTCATTTCTTCTACACGTTCAATCTCTTTTCTTCCTTTAAACGCAAGATATGTCTGATACTCATATAAAGACTTATCAATATCGATAATTCCACGTCCCGGTACATTTCTTGGCTGCATACGACAATGATCCAGCACACTGTTATACTCACAGGAGTCATTACAATATAAAGCAATTCTTTTTGAGAAATTCGCTAAATACTTATAACCAATTCCGGTGGTCTGTGCATTTACTACTACAACACAAATACCTACTGCCAGACCTTCACGACAAATCAGCAGTAAATTATCATTATCCTGAAGATATAATTCCTTCAATGCTGTAAGATTATCTACCATAATTACAATCTGAGGCAGTTCCCGATATCCGGCATCACGATAGGAACTAAAGGAACTAATTCCCATTTGTGACAACATATCTTTTCTGCGATAAATTTCCTCATTCATCATTTTAAAGAAGTTCTTCAGCTTTTCATCCTCAGAAGAAGTAATGACTCCACCCACATGATTCAATCCTTCGAATGTCTTCAGAATCATAGATGCAAAGTCCAAAATATAAATATTGACTTCGTCCGGAGTATAATTCATCGCCAGTCCCTTAATTAATACCTGCAATAAATTGGTCTTTCCATACTGTGATGAACCCACTGCAAAAATGTTTTCCTGCGAAAAATTTATAAAGGTCTCCTTCTGTAACTGTTGCTCCGGAGCATCGTAAATACCAATCACAACACCTATATCTGTCTCAATTTCAAAATTCGGTTCACACTGACAATAATCTATCACTTCACCCAGTGATGGCAGACAGATTCCCGGCAACCGCTCTATCTTATTATCAGCGCAATATTTCGCCACATATTCTACGATTGCTTCCAACTGAGTAGCGGACTTTTCGGACTTTGGATTCTTCTGTTGGAAAATCACCTGGCTCTTTCCCAGAAGATTTACATCACTAACGGAAAATTCCTTTACGATATCCACCTGGCTCTGGTCCGCTGCTGCACCACTGTACGCAGACTGAAACAAATCGAATATTTCATTATTTCCCACTTGAAGATAAGCACGTCCCGGCTCCTTAATTTCTGCTGCTAATGGCGACTTCAATACTTCGTTACTGTCCTCTTTGTTCTGCACCTTCAGACAAAGCTTGAACTTAGAGTTACTCCAAATCTGATCATCTACTACACCGGATGGCTTCTGTGTTGCCAATATCAAATGTACACCAAGGCTTCGACCAATACGCGCCGCACTGATTAACTCTTTCATAAATTCCGGCTGGTCACTCTTTAACTCTGCAAATTCATCTACAATCAATATCAAATGAGGCAATGCAATAGAGGTCTCTCCTGCCTTGAACTTCTTAATATAAGCATCAATATGATTTACATTATACTCTGCAAATAATTCCTGTCTTTTTCGCAGTTCTGCCTTAATAGAGAGCAGGGAACGGTCAATTTCCCTTCCGTCAATATTGGTAATTGCACCAATCAAATGTGGAAGTTCCTTAAACTGATTTACCATACCACCGCCCTTAAAGTCGATGATTACAAATCCTACTTCATAAGGATGGAACAAGGTTGCCATAGATAAAATATAACTTTGCAAAATCTCACTCTTACCGGAACCTGTGGTACCCGCTACCAGTCCATGGGGTCCATGATGCTTTTCATTCAAGTCAAGGCATACCACCTCATCACCACTTTTCACGCCAAGAGGCGCTGCCATACTCTCATAGACTTTAGATTCCTGCCATCTGGATGCAATATCTAAGTTATCAATATTGATGATTCCCAACAACTCATATAATGAAATACTCTTCGTCAGGCTGCTTTCCAAGCTCACTTCGTCTACATAAACGCACCCCAACCGTAATGCCAGATTCTCTGCCACACGATTTGGAATGGTATGATAATGAAATGGCTGCTTTTCTTCTCCATTCTCAGAAGTTACCATCACACCTGTGGCAAAATCATTCTCCATTTTCAGAATTCGGTCGCATCCCTTTGGCAATAATTCTTCATATTCTTCAAAGAACAAAAAGTTAAATCCGTACTTTCCACACTCTTCCACATACTTAGATACCGGATGCTGTGCCAATCCTTCTGCATCTGTAACAAACACCACATAATGAGGCAGATGTTTTAATTCTTCTTCCTTCAATCCTTCTCTGGAAGATAATTCTTCATACAAAACCTCTAAAATGATTTTTCTACTCTCTTCATCATACATGAAATTTCGAATGTTTCCGACCCCACTTTTTACATTATGAAGCCAGCGTAACCATGTATATTTTTCCTGCTCCTTTTCATTGAACAAATAATAAAACTTTACATCATGATAAAAATGGCGCACGGATAAATCAATGGTAATATTTTTCAGTATCTCATACTGCACCTGAGGAGTTCCTACAATTCCGACACAATTATTCTCCTTTAAATCAATGCAGACCGGAGCGTTTTCGATATACCGATAGGCATCTGCCAATTTTTCCGGATACTCGCTTAAATCATCTTCTGTATCCTTGAATTCCTGTTTTTTATACGAAACCTGACTATTTGACTCTACCGTTCCTGTTCCGATTCGGATAGTCAGATAGTCATCATCTTCAACGTCTTTTTCAAACAATCTGCTGTCAAATTGTTCCACTTCCTCGATTTCCCGATCAATAGAAATATACTTTTGATCCAGAATTCTTAATTCCTTTTTTCGAATTTCCTTAATTTCTTTTTCTTTATCCTGCGCATACTGAAGATATTCTTTTCTTCTTTCCTTTATCTCCGTCCGGTACTCTTTTCCATCCATGAAATATGTAACGATTGATGTAGCAATTCCCATTCCCATCATGGCAGCGCTGTAAATAACGAACATTCCACCACCACCCATGGCTCCACGTAAAAATACCATCAACACCATAGATAGCAATGCCGGAATTAACGTCATTACAAGATTTTTTTTCGGCACTTCTTTTTTTGCCTTCGGTGCCAATACTTCTATCTCATCTTCCGGCACAATATACTTTACTCTGGTACTTCTCTGAAACTTAGGATACATGAGCTGATTTCCTGTTTTAGAGACATCCTTTTCCTTCATTCCATTGACCTGTATGGTCTCTGCATTAGTGGTAAACAGCTTTGAATTGCGTATATAAAAGGAATATCCATCCAGCATAAAGAAATCCATATCATACACTTTCCGTTCCTTTTCTTCCATACGGAATCCATTTACATAAACACCGTATCTTGCTCCGGTATCCTTCAGGATATAATCCCCATTACTTTTTACCAATGCAATTGTATCTTCTTCCACCAAATCATCTTGAATATGGATATTGCAAAATGGCTTTCCACCAATAGTAATACTCTCCTGCTCCGGTATTTCCAATACACGTTCGAAATCGCTGTACATGTTATCAAAATCGATATAAAAAGAAACCTTCATCAATTCTGCATTGCTACTTTGATATTTTAAAACAATTTCCGCTCCATGCTTTAAGGTCATGGCAGACTGCTTCATCAAACCTTCTGAGATGAAATACACGGAATCGCTACACACCAGTTTCCATTCTCTCCCTTGTGGTGTAACCAGAATTTCAAAATCATCAAAAAAACTGTCACGGCTAAATCGCACATTACAGTTCTTTGTGGTACCTATACATACTCCATCCTTATTTTTTCCATACAATACAATTTCCTGGTATATTTTTGTCCCAAATAAAATTAATTTATAATTCTGTTCCTTCATTTTCTTCCCCTATCTTGTAAAATTAATAATTGTTCCATTTCTAAGCTGATATTCTTCTATGGTCTTATTCCCCTTTAATAAGGCTATGGGATTCTCCGTTTTCAAATAGCACTGTCTAATATCCTTCAAATCGATTCCCAGATGATACCCTTGATTCAATGCCGTCAGCAATTCATTTGCTGTAATATCCAAAGGTACTTCTATATCATGTATTTCTTGCCTTTTATGCAAATAAAGTGACATAATAATTGTATTTTCCATTGTTTCTCCTAACCCAGCAGATATGCTGTTGCCTGAAATAAGTTACTTCTACGAATATTTTCTAATGTAATGGATGCCCCATTCATATTTTCCTTTCCAACGTACTCTGCAATACTGCAATTTTGCAATATTTCGCTGCCCAGAATACGATTCTCATGGTTTTCTTCATAATTGTTGCATATCCAAAGCATTTTCTCATCATCGGAATAATCAATATTTTTCAAAAATTCTTCTGTTTTATACACTGATAATGCGTCCTGCTGCAGAACATTCACCACACGGTAACACTTTGCCATGAGTTTTGTCTTAAACAGTGTTAATTCAGAAGAAACGTCGAAGATAATATAATCATATACATTTGCCTCCAGAATCCGGCTGATGAAATAGAAATAATTATCCTCAGTTATGCCATATGCCAGTACAGACTGTCGCAACGGTCTCACATAATCAAATTCCTCATGTCCCAACGCATTTTTCAAATAGGACAAAGCATGCTCGTCCTCATTTACGATGCATGCGGCCAATTCTTCATATGCATAATTCCTATCCCTCATATACCATTGAAAATTCTGCACATTTTCCGCATTAAAATATAATACTTTCTTCCCCTGCTTGGAAAGTGCAACCGATAATCCTAATGCGGTTGTGGTCTTTCCTGCACCGCCAATAGGGGAATATACCATAATTCCTCTGGTAACACGATTGGCATCTGTATTGGTCTGTATGTTCAATCTCCGACTTATCTTTTCTGTAATACGACGTACCATCTCACCCAGATTCATATATTTATGCAGCATACAGATACGGTTATCCTCCTGCATCTCAATTTCATTTTCCCGAAGTACAAAAGTCAGGTTAATATTCTGTTTTTGTACACACTCCAAATACTGTTCTTCATGAACCACCAGGACATCTATATTCTTAGGTTTTTCAAAATATGTATCAAAATACTCCTGTTCTGTTATGGACTCTAGCTCAACTCTTTCTCCCAATTCTTCCAGAAGCTTCCATTCCAGCCCTTCCACAAACTTTGTATCACTATCAATTAATACCATTGATATACTCTGCATGACTTACACTCCTTATCGTACTTCATATTCCAAATCTGCAATCTGTATCACGTCGCCTTGCTGCAAAGGAATATATTCCCCATTCTTCACCAAGCTTCCATTGACATAAGTATGGTTCAGACTTCCCATATCTTCAATATAGAACTGACCGTTCAACCAAAAAATTCTACAATGCTTCCTGCTGACAGAACTAGACCCAGCAATTACCTTATGTGCATATTCCGGACTCTTCCCTAGAATACATTCTTCCATATCAATCTGCAGATTCTGTCCATTGGTAATTCCCCATAGTTCTATTCTCTGCATATTACTATTCGTACTTCTTCCAAAACTATATTTCTTCATTTTTAAATTTCTAAAAATATCCTCTGAGGTATTTTTTCTGTCTTGGCAATCCTGATAAAGTAGGAGTAACCCTTCGTCCTGTTGGCACTGTGCCTTTTCGATTATCTCACATAGTAAACTTTTCATTGCCAGTTCAAAAGACATCTGCGTCTCAGGTGTAGAAGAAATGGCCAGTGGAACACATATCATATGTACTGCAAGATATTCATCTAAAAATATCGAATCATAAGACAAATCAATCGTTTCCGGCTGTATCAATCCATTCATTTTAAAAGAATCTATATTTTTGCATATTTCTGTAATAATCTCAATCACATGTTCCGGCAAAAGCTGTCCCTTATAACTATAAATAGGATGATAATTTCCAATCGGATAACTTAGCCGCACTTTTCCGTTCCACATAGACTTATAGCAAGAAATAAACGTATTTCCTGCCTGATTCTGCAAAATCTTATATGCCGTCTGGTAAAAAAAATTATTATCGGTCAAGGTATAACTCAAACGCTCTGAAGTACGCCCTGACTGTACAATACTTTCACAAACGAAATTGCTCATTTTTATACTCCTTTTTTCCTATATGTTTATGATATTAGGGAAAATGTATACGAAATTAAAAATAGAATTTTGATTTCTTTCAGACATGACTCCCCTTATTAATCATACTCTAAAACCCGTTTTTTTCTAAAAAAGACTATAACACAACCAAACTGGAGATGCAATATTTAATATAAGTTTTTGACCTTAAACTCCCGCTCTGATTCTCTTCTCTGATCCTTTTTGGCAATATCCTGACGCTTATCATACAATTTCTTTCCTCTTGCCAATGCAATCTCTACTTTTACCAGGCTCCCCTTGAAGTATACCTGCAATGGCACTACTGTATAACCTTTTTCCGCCATTTTTCCTGCTATTTTATTAATCTCATGCTTATGCAATAACAGTTTTCTTGGACGCAATGGATCTTTGTTAAAAATATTTCCCTTTTCATAGGGACTGATATGCATTCCGTAAATAATAACCTCGCCCTTCTCAATTCTTATGAAGGATTCCTTTACGGAGCACTTGCCCATACGGAGAGACTTTACCTCCGTACCGGCAAGGCTGATACCAGCTTCATACTTATCTTCAATAAAATAATCATGAAATGCCTTTTTATTATTGGCAATCAACTTAATACTATCTTTCCCCATATGTTTCCTCTATTCTTCCTTTTCCGGCAGTACAAAGTCAATGGTACGCATAAACTTGTCAGCGTTATCTACCACTACTTCTATTTTCTGCCCTAATTTATAACGTTTCCCTGTAGCTTCTCCTACCATTTCATAGGTTTCTTCTTCGTAATGATAATAATCATCTGTCAGATTCGTTACATGAATCATACCTTCTATGGTATTCGGAAGTTCTACATAGATGCCCCAGGCAGTAATACTGGAAATAACACCCTCAAAAGTCTCTCCGATGTGTTTCTCCATATATTCTACCTTTTTCAGCTTTTCTGTTTCCCGTTCTGCTTCATCTGCCCTTCGTTCCATCTCACTGGAATGGGATGCCACATCCGGAAGTATCTTATCGTAATGCTCAATCCGCTTTTCATTCAGCTTTCCTCGCAGATTTTCCTTGATAATACGGTGAATCTGTAAGTCAGGATAACGGCGGATTGGGGATGTGAAATGACAGTAATACTGGGTAGCCAGTCCAAAATGTCCTGTACTGGTTACTGTGTATTTTGCCTGTTTCATAGAGCGTAAGGTCAAACGGCTAATTAGCGCCTCTTCCGGTGTATCCTCAATTTTGCCTAAAAGCTTCTGCAACTCCTTTGGATGAATCTCTTCCTGGCCGTTTTTAATGGTATATCCAAAATTATTGATAAAAAGACTCAACTTCTGAATCTTTTCCGGGTCAGGCGTATCATGGGTACGATATACAAAAGGAAGTTCCTGCCAAAAATAATCCTGTGCCACTGTTTCATTGGCAATCAACATAAAGTCCTCAATAATCTTGGTAGCTACATTTCGCTCATAAGGCTTTACTTCCAATGGTTTTCCCTGCTTATCCAGAATAATCTTTGTCTCCGGAAAATCAAAATCGATGGAACCTCTTTTTCTACGCTTTTCTCGCAAAATTGCTGCCAATTCCTGCATCAATTCAAACATTGGCACCAGTTCTTTATATTCTTCTATTTCGGCTTCGTCATGATCTACCAGAATCTTTTTCACACTGGTATAACTCATACGACGGTCTACTCTTACCACTGTTTCTGCAATCTTATGGTCTACTACATTTCCCTTTTTATCAATAAGCATAATACAGCTTAATGCCAATCGGTCTTCTCCTGCATTCAAGGAACAGATTCCATTGGAAAGGGTATGCGGCAACATAGGAATCACACGATCTACCAGATAGACACTGGTTCCACGTTCCAACGCTTCTACATCTAATGCACTGCGTTCTTGTACATAATTGGTAACATCCGCAATGTGTACGCCTAAACGATACTTATCGCCCTCTTTCGTAATGGTAATAGCATCATCCAAGTCTTTAGCATCTTCCCCGTCTATGGTTACCATCTGCCAGTCACGAACATCCATACGCCCTGCCATATCCGCAGTGCTGACAGGCTTTGCCTCTGTATCAGCCTGCTTTAGCACTTTTTCCGGAAACTCCACGGGCAAATCATATCCCTTTACAATAGACATAATATCCGTTCCCGGGTCGTTGATATGACCGATAATCTCCATGACCTTTCCTTCCGGCTTTCGATTCTTCTTCCCATAATCCGTAAGTTCTACTACTACCTTATGACCATCTACCGCTCCCTTAGAACGTTCTATCGGGACAAAAATATCCTGTCCGAATTTCTGATTATCCGGTACTACAAACCCAAAATTCTTGCTTTTCTGAAAGGTTCCTACTACCTGTACGGTTCCTCTTGCCAGAATCTTGACTACCGTTCCTTCCTTACGCTTTCCTTCTGCCACTTTTCCCGTAGACAAGACCACCTGCACCGTATCTCCGTGCATAGCACCGTTTACCTGTGTTTCCGGAATAAAAATATCTTCATTCTCACCTTCCACCGTAACAAAACCAAATCCACGAATATTTCCGGTAAAAGTTCCCACCAGAAATGTTCCCTCTGCTTTAGAATATTTTCCTCTCTTAGAAAGTTCAATCTTACCTTCTGCCATCAGAGCATTCAATACTTCCTCTAAATCAGGCCTGTCCTCTCTTGGAACATTCATGAGAATCGCCAGTTCCTTTATCTTCATGGGAACATACATATCATTACACATCAGTTCATAAACTGCCTGTTTTCTTTTCTCCAGTAATTCTTTCTCCATTTTCTCTCCTATAATATATATAAAGAATTCCGCTTAGGAAATTCGCCGCGCCCGAGCGGCGTCGTTTACGACTAACTTCATCTCCGCGAGGTGCGCATCCTTCGCGGAGCATTTTTATCCTATAGGATAAAAATAGACTGCCGGAAAATAATATCCCGACAGTCTTTCGTACTTAAAAACTTCCAATATTTAATACTGCTGCAATCACCAGAAACAAGATTACCAACACTCTGGTAATCTTCACGAGCATTCCTTCTACGGAACGACCTTTATTCTTGCTCCAGTATGTCTCAGAACTTCCTGCAATTGCGCCAAGTCCTGTCTGCTTGCCTTCCTGCATTAAAACGATAACTGTCAGTGCAATACTGATTATAATAAATGCAACCTGCAAAACTGTTTTTAATACTGCCACTTATCCTACACCTCCTGAGGCTGTCTTCATTCACAACTTAGGATATTGTATCATAGCGTCTAAAACTTGTCAAACGGATTCTTATACTCAGCCACACAACCTAGCTGTTCTTCGATTCTAAGAAGCTGATTGTACTCGGGTCTTTGACACTTGATTTTTTTACATTTTAATACAAATCCTTTATTTAAGCCATTCTGGGCTTATTTTTTTGTCAAATTTTATGATTTTATACGTGCTCTTTTGTACTCTTTGTGGTATAATATAAGAAAAGACATATCGGAGGATAATTCTTATGTATATATGTATTACTGGCAGCAAAAATAACAAAGATGTTTATATCAAACAATCTTACCGCAAAGATAATGGAAAGACTTCTTCCCGCATCTATAAGAAACTCGGAAAATACAACGATCTTTTAGAACAGTTTTCTGGAGACGAAAAAGAAATGATGGCATGGGCTAAAAAGGAAGCCGAAAAAGAAACAAATCTTTTTAATCAGAGAAAAGAGAAAGTGTCCGTTTCTTTTTCACCTCTTTCACGCATTCCATTGGAGGAAGATAGATTTTTTAATGTCGGATATCTGTTTTTACAGCAGCTCTGTAGCGAATTAAGACTGGATAACATCTGCAGAAACATTCGTACCCGCCATAAATTCAACTATGATTTTCATGCCATCCTTACAGATTTGATTTATGCCAGAATTCTTTCCCCATCCAGTAAACTGAGCAGCTATTCTTACTGCCAATCTCTCCTGGAACCACCAAAATATTCTCTTCAAAATCTGTATCGCGCACTCTCTGTTATTGCACAGGAATCCGATTTCATACAAGAAGAGCTCTACAAGAACTCTAACTTCATACATCCAAGAAATCAACGTATCCTCTATTATGACTGCACGAATTACTACTTTGAAATTGAAGAAGAAGACAGCATCAAAAAGTATGGAAAAAGCAAAGAAAACCGTCCAAACCCGATTGTTACTATGGGCTTGTTTATGGATGCAGATGGCATTCCTTTAGCCTTTGACATTTTTCCTGGAAATCAGAATGAGCAGACAACATTAAAACCATTAGAGAAAAAGATTCTTCAGGATTTTAACTGCAGCGATTTTATCTTTTGTTCCGATGCGGGTCTCGGCAGTGCAGACAACCGACGTTTTAACAGCATTGGAAATCGTTCATACATCATCACACACTCTTTGAAAAAAATGAAAAAAGAGGATCGTGATATTGCCATGAATCCAACACAGTTCCGAAAAACAGGAACAACTTCATTTGTTGATCTTCGCACTTTGGATGAAACAGACGAAGAGGTCTTCAACTCTATCTATTACAAGGAAGTTCCCGTTGTTACAGGAGACATGGATGAGACCCTCATTGTCACCTACTCTCCTAAATATAAGGCATATCAGAGAAAAGTACGTGCCCGTCAGATTGAACGTGCCGAAAAGCTTATTGCCTCTCCGGGTTCAAAGCGAAAAGGAAAAAATCAAAACGACCCTATGCGCTTTGTCAAAAAGACATTAGTCACTACTGATGGCGAGATTGCTGAAAATCAGGTCTATGGGCTTGATGAAGATTTGATTCGAAAAGAAGAGCTATATGATGGCTTCTATGCTGTTATCACAAATCTTGAAGGAGATATCAATGAGATTATAAAGATCAACAAACAACGCTGGGAGATTGAAGAAAACTTCCGTATTATGAAGACGGAATTCGAAGCACGGCCTGTGTACGTTAGAAGAGATGACCGTATCAAGGCTCATTTTATGACATGTTATATCAGCCTGCTTCTCTATCGTCTGCTTGAGAAAAAACTTGAATCAGACTTCACCTGCAGCCAGATATTGGAAACCTTAAGAAATATGAATGTGACACTGTTGTCAAAAGACGGTGGATATATACCATCGTATAAACGCACAAAACTTACCGATGCTTTACACAATGCATTCGGATTTAGGACAGACTTTGAATTCCTCTCAAAAGCTTTCATGCGAACCATCATAAAACAAACAAAACAGATTAAATAGCATAATCAAAAAATAGCACATATCGCTACGAACAAAAAAACAGCCGCAACCCTTGAAAATAGTAGGGTTGTGACTGTCTTATTCTTTTCCAAGTGTCAAAGATGGGATTGTATCATAGCGTCTAAAACTTGTCAAACGGATTCTTATACTCAGCCACACAACCTAGCTGTTCTTCGATTCTAAGAAGCTGATTGTACTTCGCGGTACGCTCTCCACGACATGGAGCTCCCGTCTTAATCTGTCCGGCATTTACTGCTACTGCCAAATCTGCAATAAAGGTGTCTTCTGTTTCTCCTGAGCGATGGGATATTACTGCACGATAGCCATTTCTGTGGGCAAGTTCAATTGCTTCCATAGCTTCTGTCAAGGTTCCAATCTGATTTACTTTTACTAAAATGGCATTGGCTGCTCCCATCTTAATTCCTAAGTCCAGGCGTCTGGTATTGGTAACAAACAAATCATCGCCTACCAGCTGTACTCTTTCTCCGATACGCTCCGCCAATGCTTTCCATCCATCCCAGTCCTCTTCTGCCAATCCATCTTCAATAGAGATAATAGGAAATTTTTCGATGAGTTTTTCATAATAGTTTATCATTTCCTGCGTATCCCGTACCACTTCTTCTCCCTTTAATTTCGATTCCCCGGGAAAATGATACATTCCTGTTTTTTCATTATAAAGTTCACTGGATGCTGCATCTAATGCAATCTTAAAATCTTCGCCCGGGACATATCCCGATGCCTTCACTGCCTCCATAATCAGTTCCAGCACTGCAAACGTATCCGGTAAGTCCGGTGCAAATCCACCTTCATCCCCTACTGCAGTAGAAAGTCCTTTTTCTTCACATATTTTTTTCAGGTTATGATAGACCTCCGCACACATACGAAGTGCTTCTTCCCATGCTTTTGCTCCTACCGGCATAATCATAAATTCTTGAAAATCTACGGTATTATCAGCGTGACGGCCTCCATTTAAAATATTCATCATGGGAACCGGCATTCGTCTCGCATTGGTTCCCCCAAGATATTGGTATAAAGGCAGTTCCATGGCTTCTGCCGCTGCTCTTGCCGTTGCCAGAGACACACTCAACATAGCATTTGCTCCTAAGTTGATTTTGTCATCCGTTCCATCTTCTGCAATAAGGCACCGGTCAATTTCCACTTGATTCAACGCATTCTTTCCTATCAATATTTTGTTTATCTTGTCATTGACATGTTTCACTGCCTTTTGCACACCAAGTCCAAAGTAACGAGGCTCCCCGTCTCTTAATTCCACCGCTTCAAACTGTCCGGTCGATGCTCCGGAAGGTACGGAGGCACGCCCTTTGGTGTGCTTTCCGGTAGTAACAGTCTGTACGGTAACTTCTGCTTCCACGGTTGGATTTCCTCTGGAATCCAACACTTCTCTTGCATGTACGTCTGTGATTTTCAAACAAAAGCTCATAATTTTCTCCTTTCGCATATGCTAATATGCTTCAACTTAATACTTTTCTTTGTATCAGTATTTACCAGTTAGAGAAAATTTATGCTTTTTATCAAAAACGAGACGAAACTCGCGTAAATTAGAAAGTGGGAGTTCGCTATTGTTCCTTACGCCATTCTTCTGCACACCGTAAGATATCTTCAATAAGCGCACTCTTGCCATTTGTATACGCAATCCTATCCTCTGGATATATCTTAGCTAAACGTTCTTTTAGTTCTGAATACTCCTTAGCTCTATCCTCATGTGCATTCAAATAATCACGCATATTAATATAATTATTCCAGTTCTCTTGTCCCCAAATAACCACATGAATATAGTGTGTTTGAATACCGTTCTCTATATCTCCACAAAAATATAAATGTTGCCCAGGATGGTCTTCTCTACGATAGACTATCCCTTTTTCCTTTAAAACATCATTATGCTGCATGATTTTATCAAAACTACTGACCCCAACGACAATATCCACAATGGGTTTCGCACAGATACTCTTTATTGATGTACTACCAATATGTTGTGCATCAATAATATCTTCCTTCAATACTTCTTTCAATATTCCTATTATCTCTTGAGCTGATATTTCCCACTCAATTCTATGTGGTTCAATTGCAACAGTTCCTATTTTTAATCCTAATGGCATATTATTCTCCTGCAAATTTCGATTTGTCAAATTCATAAAATATAAATTTTTCTTTATCATCAATGATAACATAAAAATAAGCTGATGTATATTTTTTCATTAATATACATCAACTCATTTAATAAACATACTTTGTCTGCACGCTAAAAGATTCCCGTTTCCGGGAATCTTTTTCGACTTATACATTAATCTCTGCTGTCATTCCAAGTACATCTTTATTTTTCTCAAGTACCGGATTTACTACGTTCTGAAGGAACTTCTCTACCTGCAACGGAGCACGTCCTACATACTTAGACGGATCCATAGACTTCTGAAGTTCATCCAATGACAAATTGAATGCAGGGTCAGCAGCAATCAATTCTAACAGATTGTTGTCTTTTCCTTCTACCTTAACATTCTTGCCTGCTTCCATAGAAAGCTGACGAATCTTTTCATGCATTTCCTGACGGTTACCACCGTTCTTTACTGCGTCCATCATAATGTTTTCGGTTGCCATAAATGGAAGTTCTGCCATCATGTGCTTGCGAATTACCTTATCATATACTACAAGTCCATCTACTACGTTGAGGCACAAATCTAAAATTCCATCGATTGCAAGGAATCCTTCCGGAATGGAAAGACGCTTGTTTGCAGAATCATCCAAAGTTCTCTCAAACCACTGAGTAGCAGAAGTAATTGCCGGATTCAATGCATCCACCATTACATAGCGAGACAAAGATGCAATACGCTCAGAACGCATTGGATTTCTCTTATATGCCATAGCGGAGGAACCAATCTGATTCTTTTCAAATGGCTCTTCTACTTCCTTTAAGTGCTGTAACAAACGAATGTCATTAGACATCTTATGAGCACTTGCTGCGATTCCTGCCAAAACATTAGCAACTCTGGTATCTACCTTTCTGGAATAGGTCTGACCGGATACTGCATAACATTCCTCAAATCCCATTTTCTTTGCAATCATAGGATCAATCTTATCGATAGTCTCCTGATCTCCTGCAAATAATTCCTGGAAACTTGCCTGTG
The DNA here is from genome assembly GCF_001940225.2 of Roseburia sp. 499. Classification (NCBI taxonomy): domain Bacteria; kingdom Bacillati; phylum Bacillota; class Clostridia; order Lachnospirales; family Lachnospiraceae; genus Roseburia; species Roseburia sp. 499. The sequence continues at coordinate 932,933 of NZ_CP135164.1, read as the reverse complement.
TTCCTGTAGTTCCCTTAGAACCTAACAGTTTCAGACTGTTCTGTACATATTCCAAATCCTCTAAGTCCATAATAAATTCCTGAGCCCAAAGAGTCGCACGCTTTCCTACTGTAGTAGGCTGTGCCGGCTGGAAATGTGTAAATGCCAGTGTTGGCAGGTCTTTATAAGCATCTGCAAACTTACCAAGTTCTGCAATTACATTTACCAACTTCTTATGAACAAGCTTTAATGCCTCATTCATAACAATAATATCTGTATTGTCACCAACATAACAAGATGTTGCTCCTAAATGGATGATTCCTGCTGCCTTTGGACACTGCTGTCCATATGCATATACATGGCTCATAACATCATGACGTACCAGTTTTTCTCTTTCTTTGGCTACATCATAGTTAATATCATCCACATGGCTCTTCATTTCGTCAATCTGTTCCTGTGTAATGACTGGTTTTCCATTCTCGCTTAATCCCAATTCCATTTCTGTTTCAGCAAGGGCAATCCACAGTTTTCTCCATGTACGGAACTTCATGTCCGGGGAAAAAATGTACTGCATCTCTTTACTTGCATAACGTTCAGATAATGGGCTGTTATATCTATCTGTTGACATATTGTGTTCTCCTTTTCTACTTATTTCTCGTAGTCCCCGCGAATATCTTCTTTTGGCGGTTCCATTGGATATTTTCCGTTAAAGCATCCGGTACAAATTGGAAGTCCCTCTGACAATTCTGTCAGGCGGTCGATTCCAAGATAACCAAGGCTGTCTGCACCAATAATATCACGAATTTCTTCGATGGTACGATTATAAGCAATTAACTGTTCTCTCTCCGGAATATCGGTTCCAAAATAGCATGGCCATAAGAATGGTGGAGAAGATATTCTCACATGCACCTCTGTTGCTCCTGCTTCACGAAGCATCTTTACAATTCGGTCGGAGGTGGTTCCACGTACAATGGAATCGTCAATCATAATGACACGTTTTCCTCTTACCGACTCTTCTAACACATTTAATTTTACCTTTACACTGGATTCGCGATTGCTCTGCTTTGGCTTAATAAAGGTACGACCTACATATCCGTTCTTTACAAAAGCTGTTCCATAAGGGATTCCGGATTCCATGGAATATCCAAGTGCTGCTGCGTTACCGGATTCCGGTACACCAACTACTAAATCAGCTTCTACCGGTGAATCCATAGCAAGAAAACGTCCTGCTTTGATTCTGGAGCCATATACGCTTACGCCGTCAATATGGCTATCCGGTCTTGCAAAATAAATATATTCAAAAATACATCTTGCTTCCTGCTCTTTTGGCAGACACAGACTTGTATCCGACTGAATTCCTTCCGGTGTAATTGTTACAATCTCTCCCGGAAGCACATCTCTTACATACTCTGCACCAATGGTATCAAGGGCACAGGTCTCGGATGCCAAAATATATGCATTATCACGTTTTCCAATACAAAGAGGCTTGAATCCAAACGGGTCTCTTGCTCCAATCAGCTTTCTTGGACTCATAACAACCAATGAAAACGCACCCTTAATCTTTCTAATCGCACGTCCCACTGCTTCTTCTACAGTCTTGCTGTTCAAACGTTCTCTTGCAATATGATATGCAATTACCTCAGAGTCAATGGTTGTCTGGAAAATTGCTCCGGTATATTCCAAATCATGGCGAAGTTCTTTCGCATTAATTAAGTTACCGTTATGCGCTAATGCCAATGTTCCTTTTACATAATTCAACACCAAAGGCTGTGCATTTTCTCTGGTAGATGCTCCGGCAGTAGAGTAACGTACATGACCTACACCGATATCTCCCTTCATTGCCTCCAGATTCTCTTCCGTAAATACCTCATTTACCAGTCCCATTCCCTTATAGGAAGTAACCTTTCCCTTAGGACCACTTGTCTCACTGACTGCAATACCACAGCTTTCCTGTCCTCTGTGCTGTAATGCAAACAATCCATAATATATGGTGGAAGCTACATCATTTCCATCAAAATCATACATTCCGAAGACGCCGCACTCTTCATGCAATTCATCTCCTGAAATATTTTTTTCTATCTTATCGTTGTTCATAGATATCTCCAGTTCTATTATACAAATTTTTTACCGGTTAATAATTCATATGCTTCTTTATATTTATCTACTGTCTTGTCTACAACTTCCTGTGGTAATAAATAATCACTGTCCGGATTCTGTTTCAACCAATCTCTTACAAACTGCTTATCAAAGGATGGCTGTGACTTTCCTGATTCATATCCTTCTAATGGCCAGAAACGTGAACTATCCGGTGTCAACATCTCATCTCCCAGAACGACTTTTCCATTTTCATCCAAACCAAATTCAAACTTAGTATCTGCAATAATAATACCTTTGCTTAATGCATACTCTGCACATTTTTTATATAATGCAATCGTACAATCTTTAATCTGCTGTGCATAATCAGCACCTTTTCCCGGATAAATCTTCTCTAATACTTCTACACTTCTTTCGAAGGAAATATTCTCATCATGATCTCCAATTTCCGCCTTAGTACTTGGTGTGTAAATCGGTTCCGGCAACTTGTCAGACTCTTTTAATCCTTCCGGAAGCTTAATTCCACAAACAGTTCCGTTTTCCTGATAACTTGCCCAACCACTTCCTGTAATATATCCACGTACGATACACTCAATTGGAAGCATCTCTAACTTTTTGCACATCATGCTATTACCATCAAACTTTTCATCCTGGAAAAATTCTGGCATATCTTTTACATCCACGGAAAGCATATGGTTCGGCACAATGTCTTTTGTAAAATCAAACCAAAACTTAGACATCTGTGTAAGGATTGCACCTTTCTTTGTAACTTTGTTCTTTAAAATAACATCAAAAGCAGAAATTCTGTCTGTCGCTACAATAATCAGATTGTCTCCGTTATCATAAACTTCACGTACCTTTCCTTCTTTTACCGGTTTAAATTCCTGAATACTCATTGTTATCCTCCATTCTCACTTTCCTAATATTGCACCTAATCCATGCACATTTTAACATTCGTTTTGATTATAATACAGTCTCTTTCCTTAAGTCAATGAAATTCCTATGAGATACCCTTTTCTTATTTGTAGAAAATTTTTGATGTTTCTTTAGATATTTTGTATAATTTAGTTGTTTCATAAGTTGTACTTATAAAAATTCTTATTGGCTCTTATCTTGACGAAGTTCTCATATTCTGCTAAGGTATGCTTAGACAACTACAGGAGGATTACAAAACTATGATAGAAAAACGAAGAAGTCTTAGAGTTCCCATACATCTCACCTTAAGCATCTGCGACCTTTATAAACAGGATGTTTCCGGGATTCATCATCTCGAAGCTCCTATTGATGTTACTGATATTTCAGAGCACGGTGTAGGCTTTACTTCGGAATGTATTTTGCCTCTGGATTATTTCTTCCATGCTTCTGTTAATTTTAATGATGGAATTACATATACCGCAACTCTTCAGATTATTCGCTGTGATATTATAGATGCTTCTCACTATGCTTATGGTGGAGAATTTGTAAATCCTCAACCAGATTTACTAAAAAAAATTCGTGAACATGATTCTATTCGTTCCTAATATAAAATTTTATGTAAAAAGCGCAGTCCCTATAAAAAGGTTCTGCGCTTTTTTATTAAGTACAACTTCTTATTCTTATTTTCTTACCAACAGAGACTTTCCTGTCATTTCTGCCGGCTGCTTCATTCCCATAATCTCAATAAGAGTTGGAGCAATATCTGCTAAACATCCACCTTCTCTTAAAGTATATGCCGGGTCATAATTTACTAAAATAAATGGTACCGGATTTGTGGTATGTGCAGTAAAGCTTTCACCGGTTTCATAATCCAGTAACTGTTCTGCATTTCCGTGGTCTGCACAAATAAACATAGTTCCATCCACTTCCTTAATTGCTTCCACAGCTTTTCCAACGCAAGTATCTACTGCTTCTACTGCTGCAATTGCTGCTGCCTCTACTCCGGTATGTCCTACCATATCCGGATTTGCAAAGTTAATGATAATTACATCATATTTGTCAGACTTAATAGCATCTACCAATTTATCGCAAACTTCATAAGCACTCATTTCCGGCTTCAAATCATAAGTTGCTACTTTTGGAGATTTTACTAAAATTCTGTCTTCTCCCTGATTTGGTTCTTCTACGCCACCATTAAAGAAGAAAGTAACATGCGCATATTTCTCTGTTTCAGCAATTCTTGCCTGAGTCTTTCCATTATCAGCAAGGAACTGACCAAAAGTATTTGTCAACTCTACCTTATGGAATGCAACTGTTTTATTTGGAATGGTTACATCGTATTCTGTGAAGCAAACATAAGTTACATCTTTTCTTGCTCCTCTATTAAATCCATCAAAATCATCTGCACAGAAAGCTCTGGTAATTTCTCTTGCACGGTCCGGACGGAAGTTAAAGAAGATAACAGTGTCTTTATCATTTACAGTTGCAACCGGCTTTCCGTCTTTCTCTACTACAGTAGGTACTACGAATTCGTCTGTCACATCCTCTGCATAGGAAGCTGCTACTGCTTCTACTGCATTAGAAACTTTCTTTCCTTCTCCATTTGCCACTGCATTATAAGCTGCTTCTACACGGTCCCAACGATTATCACGGTCCATTGCATAGTAACGTCCGGTTACAGAAGCAATTTCACCTACACCGATTTCTTTCATTTTGCTTTCTAATTCTTCCATAAATCCTTTACCGGAAGTTGGTGCAGTATCACGTCCATCCAAGAAGCAATGTACATATACTTTTTCAATTCCTTCTCTTTTTGCCATCTCTAAAAGTCCGTATAAATGTGTATTATGGCTGTGTACACCACCATCAGACAACAATCCATATAAATGAAGTGCAGAATTATTGTCCTTTACATTTTTCATTCCTGCCAGTAATGCTTCATTCTTGAAGAAATCTCCATCTTCGATTTCCTTCGTAATTCTGGTCAATTCCTGATATACAATTCTTCCGGCACCCATATTCAGATGTCCTACTTCGGAGTTACCCATCTGTCCATCCGGAAGTCCTACTGCAAGTCCACTTGCATATCCTCTTACAAATGGATATTCCTTCATCAATGCATCAATATTAGGCTTCTTTGCTTCATAAACAGCATTTGCCTTATGTTCTTCATTTAAGCCAAATCCATCCAGAATCATTAATACGGTAGGTTTCTTACTCATAATAGTCTCCTCTTTCTTTAAAATAATATTTGTTTATATTTAGCCGTAGTAATTCATTAATTCCCAACGGCACTCTGTCTATTCTTCATATACATAGCCTTCACTATTCACAGTAATTCCCGACGCAGAAATCTCCTGCATAAAATCAAGAATTCGCTGTTTTTCTCCTGTCTCTTCTACCAACGAGGTAACACCTCCGCGCTGAATACATGGCAGGAATCGAAAATCTATCTCATTGGTATCTGTATGAATAACAACCTGAGATAATCCCGTATCCAGTGTTTTATCATTAAACCAAAAATTTCCGAGACTGTAAATAATAGGCTTTCCATTATAATACTCAAATCCCTGAAGGCAATGCGTATGTCCACCAATAATCACATCTGCTCCCGCATCTATAAACTGCCGTCCCAGCGTAACCTGATCACTTCCATAGTGATTCGTTCCTTCCGTCCCCCAATGAACAAAAACAATCACATAGTCACTGTTTTTTCTTGCCTTTTCAATCACAGTAATAAACTTGTCCGGATTTAAGGTCTTTAACACTCCCGGACTATTCTCCGTTGCTTCTTTCGTATAATTGGTGGAACGTTCTATCTGAGTAGCCGATACAATCGTAATCTTGCGTCCATTTGCAATAAAAGAAACCGGCTTCATGGCATCTGCAAGATTTCGTCCAGCTCCTACATAAGGAATTTCTGCATTTTCCAAAGTTTCCAACGTATCTACTAAAGCCTCTGCTCCATAATCATACACATGATTATTTGCCACAGATACAATATCCGCTCCAAGAGTCTCTAGTACCTTTACGCGCTCCGGATTCGCTCGAAAAGTATATGTCTTTCCTTCCAATGGCTCGCCCCTTGTGCTATAGGTATATTCATTATTTATCATAAGAATATCTACGTTGCGCATCTCTTCCAGCAATGCCGATGACATACAATCCTCCATGCCATTTGCCTGCGAATCCATATATTCTGTTGTGGACCATCCCTCAGAAAGATTAATATCTCCGGTAAAATCCATAACTACCTGTCCAATATCTGCACATTCCTTTTGATACACATTTTCAAGCGCATAACTTTGAAATCCTGTGTGCTCACAATACTCCAACCACAATACATGGATAGACTTTCCTGTAAACTTATACCAGCTCTCACAATCCTGCGGTTTCTCCATTACAGCATCTGCCAAACTATAAATACAATCCTCGCCATACTGTCCGGACAACCACATAAAAAACGATTCATCTACCAGATATCCACTAATAAATGCTCTGTCAGCACGGTCCAGAATCTGTTCTATTGCATCAGTCAAATCATTTATTTGATTTTTAGACACTTCTGAAATGTTGTTCTCCTGTACCGTTTCCGAAACCTGCTGCTCTATCGTTTCTTTTCTGTTCTCTTCTTTAACCCTTGCACAGCCGCACATCATACAACAGAACATCACCAGAAAAATCCCGGTTCGTCGTCTTTTGTTCATGAATGTACCTCATCTTTTGTTTCTTCATGCGGACTAAGTATAGCATATTTTTTATTTATTTACAACAAATTCAGATGAAGGATATTTATCAGAAATACCCATGCCATTCCATAATAAACTACAACTCCCACCAAGTCATTTATGGTACTAATCAAAGGGCCGGATGCAACTGCCGGATCAATCTTCATTTTCTTAAATATAATCGGTATCATTGCTCCGGTAAATCCGGAAATCATCATCGCTGTTATCAATGCCATGCCAATACACCCGGATACGGAAAAAGCAAACAACACTGTTTTCTGCTTTATTACCAGAATATATATACCAATGATTCCAAATGCCAGAACACCAAGAATTACTCCATTTAAAAAGCCCACCCTTGTTTCCTTCCACACCAAATACATCTTTTCTTTTGCAGAAAGATTTTCATCCATCAACACACGAATGGTAACTGCCAATGACTGTGTTCCCACATTTCCGGACATACCAAGAATCAATGACTGGAATGCCATTACCATGGTAAGCTCTGCTACAACCTTTTCAAACATTCCTACTACCACGGAAACTCCAAGGGCTAAAAACAGCAATACGACTAACCACGGAATACGTTTCCGAATACTCTGAAATATTGGCTCCTGCATATCTTCTTCTGCAGTAAGACCTCCCAACATGGCGTAGTCTTCACCCATTTCTTCATCCACTACTTCAATCAAATCCTGTGCCGTAATAACACCCAGAATTCGATTATCGTTATCCAGTACCGGAATGGAATCCTCGGAATAATCCTTCAAATCTTCAATACACTGTTCTACTGTTTCTTTTGCGTATACATACGGATAAGAAGTACTAATCAAGTCTTCCAGCTTGGTATAATCTCTGGCAATAATCAAATCCTTCAAATCAATGGCACCATAAAAGGTTTCATCACTTTCTTCTACATATACCGTTCCGATATTATCATTCTCTGCCGCCTGATCCACCAGAGCCTTCATAGCCTGACGTACTGTAACGTCCTTCCTTATCACAATGAAATTCGTCGTCATGCGACTACCGATTTCATCTTCATCATAAGAATGAATCAAATCAATGTCATGTCTGGATTCTTCGTCCAGCAATTCAATTAACTCCTGGCTCTTTTCTTCCTCCAGTTCATCCAGAACATCTACCGCGTCATCCGCATCCATGGATTCAATAATATCTGCTGCTACTTCGGAATCCAATTCATTAATATAAATCTCTACATCTTCTAAATAGGTAAAAATCTCTGAAACGGTTTCCTTTCCCAAAATCCGATAGAGTTTTTTCCTCTCTTCCGATGTCAATTCTTCTAATACATCTGCAATGTCATTTTCATGATAATCTTCTAACTGTTCTCTTATTTCAACATCTGACGCATTACTTTTGATGATAGCTTCCAGTTCTTTGGCATAATCCGGTTTTTCCGGCATGATATCCGATTCTTTTCGTATTTCTTTTTCATTGTTCATTTCCATCATTTCTTCCTCCTGTACTTATTCTCTGTAAGTGGATTCTTTTTTATGAGGACTTATTGATGGACATAATAACCGTACTTTCTTGTATTCTAACGCGCAAAAAGAAGAGACAGCCGGATATTGCTGTTTCTTAATGCACTACGTCTATGTCCATCGCATCTACTTCGCCCGCAACTATCACAACTGTCCATTCTTTTCACCTCTCTTTTCTTAACATCTCAAAAGGAAAGACCTATGGGATTGCTCCATAAGTCTTTATGAATGTATTTAGTATATCACATTTCTATTCAAATAGAAACCTGAAATTTTTTAAATTGAGTAAAATTTATAAATTCTTTTCATTATCGTTCCATTATTTTCATTGCAGTCTCCTGCTTAGTCTGAATATCCGCTTTTACCTCTTTAAGAGTCATATACACCGAAATTACACTGTCCCGATAATCTCCAAGATTGATAATATTTCCTGTATACATACAGTCATCATAATCAATGGAAACATCCTCCCCCTGACGAACAATTATATTTTTATAGTAAACGGCAAGATATACTGTTTTCACACTATCATCATGCATTTTATAAGTTACTTCATAAACATCATAAAGAATATTCTGGTTTTTACCGTCAGTCAAAAGAAACATTTTTACCGGCTCGGCAGAAACCACCTCATTTGTAATAAGAGAAGATGGTTCCGTGTTATAACGATTGAGTGATTCTGTCTTACTATGAATCACTTCAATAAAGGCATCATCCAGATTTGAAAGGTCTGACAAATATGTATCCAGTCCCTCTACCGTATATTTCCTTTCTTTTTCCAAACTTCTTTACTTTTTTGTTCCTTTTTCATCTCCTCATCTGCACGAAGTATTCCCTTTCTCCGTTCATATGCCGCCTGTTCTTTTGACTCTTCCTCAATAATTATTCTATGACCACAGTATTCACAGACCGCTTCTTTTTCTCCGGGTCTTACTATCATTTGAGCGCCACATCCCGGACAGGTTAGATTTAATATATTCATAATGATATTCTCCTTTTCCCTAATCTTTATCCCACAAGTAGACTTTTTTTGTAGAATTGAGGTAAAATTTACACTTTTCTGACAAAATAAAAAGAACCGCCACATTGACTGTGACGGCTCTCTCATAAATTTCTACTATCTCACCTTGCTTCTATTTCCTTAATATTAAATTCATTCCCCTGCAATAAATAAGTCTGTGGACTCTGACAATATGGACATATTTTTCCATATTCCACCGTTCCGTAAGTCTCGCCACAGTTCTCGCAATAAGTGACCGCCGGAATCGTTTCTACCAAAAGCTTTGCTTCCTTCATAATCTCCGTACGACTTGCCGTTGCCCACTTCCAGCACTTTTGCAGATATTCCTCTATCACCGTGGATACTTCTCCTAACTCTAACGTAACAGATTTAATTTCTGTAAGAGAATTTTCCTCAGCAACTTCCTCTACCATTTTGATTACATGAAATACTACTCCAAGTTCATGCATTTCATTCTCCTTCCTTTCTCTTATGGGGTCTCCGGCTTCTTTTTCCTAGAAAATTTCACCTTAATTGCCTGCTTTGCTCCATATGGTAGAATATATTTCAATTTATCTTCACTCTTATGCATAGTGCTGCACGCAGGATTCTCACGGTACAAATGTATTGCATCAAACTCACACTTGGTCGTACATACTCCACATCCAATACAACGATTTTCATCCACCACAGAAGCACCACAGCTTAAGCATCGTGCTGTTTCTGTCCGCACCTGTTCCTCCGTAAACGGAAGTTTTGCATCACGGAAGGATTTCTTATGGTCGATGGACATATCCTGTCCCGGAATCTGGCGGCTGGAATTATCATAATTCTCCAATCTGATATTTTCTTTATCCAATTCCACAAAATCCCTACGATTACGCCCAATTGTCAGACTGCTATGTGGTTGTACATAGCGGTGAATGGAAATTGCTCCTTCCTTTCCTGCTGCTATGGCATCGATGGCAAACTTCGGTCCTGTATAAACGTCGCCTCCAACAAAAATATCCGGCTCCGCAGTCTGATAAGTCAGTGAATCTGCTACTGCACCATTGCCACGTCCCAGCTCCACTTTAGAACCTTTCAGCAAATCACCCCATTCAATACTTTGCCCCACTGATAAGAATACATGTCTGCATGGAACAGTAATGGTATCTTCTTCATCGTAAGTTGGATAAAAGTTTCCATTTTCATCCTTAACGGAAAGACATTTTTTCAAGACAATCCCTTTCACCCTGCCTTCTTCCGTAAGAATTTCTTTGGGTCCCCAGCCTCCATTGATAAGAACGCCTTCTTCCTCTGCTTCTGCAATTTCTTCTTCCGATGCCGGCATGGTGTCACGGCTTTCTAAACAATACATGGATACCTTAGGTGCTCCACAACGTTCACTACTCCGAGCAACATCTATCGCAACATTACCTCCGCCAATAACAACTACGTCTCCTTCAATAGAATAGGATTCTTTTGCGCTAACCTCCCGCAAAAACTCAACGGCTGTAGCAACGCCTTTTGCATCTTCTCCCGGAATTCCTGCTTTTCTGCCACCTTGACATCCAATGGCAATATAAAATGCCTGATACCCCTGTTGCCTTAATTCATCAAGGGTAATGTCCTTTCCCACCTCTACACCGGTTTTGATTGTAACGCCCATTGCTTCAATTATCTCAATCTCAGCTTGCACTACATCCTTTTCCAACTTGAAGGAAGGAATTCCATACACCAACATTCCTCCTGCCCGTTCGTTTTTCTCAAAAATGGTTGGATGATATCCTTTCTCTGCTAAATAGAATGCACAACTTAATCCCGCCGGTCCTCCGCCAATAATTGCAATTTTCTCCAAAAACTCTCCCTTAAGAGACGGAACAACCTTTTTCGGAATATAACGTGTCTCAGCATTCAAATCTTGTTCTGCAATGAATTTTTTTACCTCATCGATAGCAATTGCTTCGTCTACTTTTCCACGAGTACATGCATCCTCACAGCGTCGATTACAAACTCTTCCGCAAACCGCCGGAAGAGGGTTCTCTTTTTTTATCAGTGCCAATGCATCCTGATATCTGCCCTGTGCCGCCATCTTAAGATATCCTTGAATCGCTATATGCGCAGGACAGGCAGTTTTACAAGGTGCTGTTCCGGTATCGTAACAATTAATACGATTCTTATCACGATAATCTTCTGTCCACATATGGGGTCCCCAAGGAACCTCGGATGGAAGTGGCTGCTTAGGATATGAAATCGTACTGCCATCTTTTTTGCATAATTTCTGTCCTAATTTTACAGCTCCTGCCGGACAATACTCCACACATCTGCCACAGGCTACACAATCTTCTTTATTTACTCTTGCAACATAAGCAGAACGTGACATATTTGGTGTATTAAACAATTGTGAAGTACGAAGTGCATAGCATACATTCACATTACAGTTACAGATAGCAAAAATTTTATCTTCTCCATCAATATTCGTAATCTGATGTACAAACCCATTTTCTTCTGCCTGCCGCATAATCTCAAGCACTTCTTCTCTATCAATATACCGTCCACCCTTATTTGTCTCTACCACAAAGTCTGCCATATCACCAACTGCGATACACCATCCTTCCGGGTCGTCCGCGCACCCTTCATCAAAAGTTTTTCGAGAGCGGCGACAGGAACACGGACTTGCTGCGTATTTCCCATCATATTTATCTAACCAATGAGAAATATGTTCTAAAGAAACAGACTTGTTCTCCATCTCAATTGCCCGTTCCACCGGAATCACATGCATACCAATTCCTGCTCCTCCAGGCGGCACCATTGGCGTAACCTTTTCTAATGGAATTCGGCTCATTCTTTCAAAGAAACGCCCCAGTTCCGGATGTTCCTCCAGAAGTTCTTTATTCATATTTGCAAACTCTGCACTACCAGGAACAAACATCGGCAACACATACTGTTTCTGCCGCTCTGGATTCTCCCAGTTATACTCAATGACACCATTGATTGCCATTTGTTGCAATATATCCTCCAGATATTTTTTGTCTTTTCCGGTAAGTTTTACCATGTCTTCCAGTGTCCTTGGCTTACGTTTGCCCATTTTGATTGCAATCTCTGCCATCTCATCAGTACAAATGGCTGCAAGTCCTATGTATTCCGGGGAGTCTTTTGTAATCTTTTCTTTTCCTAGCACCACGGGAATTCGATCTGTTACCACCTTCGCCAATTTTGCAATAGGCTCACGAAATGGTGCTTCTGGGTTTGGATTTGGAAATAATTTATCTGCCATAGACTATTCTCCTTTCTTGTACTCTTCAACTTCCCTGCGAATCCAGTTTATCCACTCTTCAAATCCTTCTCCGGTTTTCGCAGACACATAAATAACCTTTGCATTTGGATTCAGTTTTTGAATACGCTCCTTCACTGCTACTTTATCAAAATCATCGAAAACAGATAGTGTATCACATTTATTTATCAACACTACATCACAAATAGAAAACATCAACGGATACTTTAGGGGCTTATCATCTCCTTCCGGTACCGAAAGAATCATGGCATTCTTTGTACTTCCTGTATCAAATTCCGCCGGACAGACTAGGTTTCCTACATTTTCCAATACCACGAAATCCATATTGGCTGTATTGAATTCCCGGATTCCCTGACGCGTCATATCCGCATCCAAATGACACATACCTCCTGTATGAATCTGAATTACAGGTACCCCCGTTTCTTCGATAGCTGCTGCATCTACATCTGAATCAATATCCGCCTCCATAACTCCCATCTTCATTTCATCCTTCAATAGAGAAATGGTTCGCTTTAAGGTCGTTGTCTTACCTGCTCCCGGCGACGACATAAGATTCAGCAAAAAAGTTCCCTCTTTCTTTAGCTCTGTACGAAGTTTTTCAGCATCCACATCATTATCCTCGAAAATACTTCTTTTGACCTCAATGATTTTATAATTTTTCATTTTTTCCAATCCTTTGCTTATATTTAGGCAACGAGCCAAATATGGATACTCCTATCCACATTTGGCTTGTCCTACTTCATCACTATTTTATCTCAGCTCTTGCTGATGCATCCTTATAATACTTAAACTCTGTAAATATCTCACCCTTATACGGATTTGTTTTTTTCTTAACTGCTTTATATACAATGTATACAAAAGTAATTACATTCACAATCAAAGCCAATGCACTTACCACCGTCATAGCCGTTGGATCTGCATTAATTGCAGTTCCTTCTACGATATTGTTTACTGTTCCATCTGCATACTGAGTAGTAATAGTTGCCCATGGAAAATACTGTGTTCCATCATGGAATGTTTCCTGAAACAGCGGAAATACTTGTGCAAACATACACCAAATACACAGGGTATTGGCTCGATTCATAATCCAACCGCCCTTATTCCAAAGCAACGCAGCAATGGTTGGTGCTAAAAGTAATGCTACACCACAGAACCATGCATGTGTCGGCAAACAATTATATGTGTAAGCAAAATTCCATACATCATAAGCAAGGATATATACCCAAATCATATCCGGCCAAATCATATCCTTTTTATCTTTGGAAGAATATACTGCCCACCATCCTGTCATACATAAAATATTTAAAAGACCTGCTATTCCGTTCATCACATTATGCCAACCACCATACAACCATACACCTTCAGATGAAAGCCACCAACTGTTCCAACCGTTAATAGCAGATTCAAAATCGCTAGCTACTGCAATGAGTATATTAATTGCAACAATGGCAAATGGAAATACTTTGAACCAATGCTTTTTTCCGATTCCCCATTCATATTTAATCATCATAAATCCAATACATCCTGCTAACGCAGCATATAACTTGGCATAATGGAACCAACCGTTCATATACATATATGTCTGATTTTCCAACGCCCACTGAGCTCCACTACCTGCTGCTACTGCAATTACAATAAAATAAATTGTAAGTATAGCCGGTATTGCACCAAACATAATTAATCCGCCTGCTTTTGTTCTCCTCGCAAACTCATTTAGAAGAATCAATGCAATCAGTACCCCAATCATGGCTATCCACTGACCTACTGCATGACTTCCATAGACATGAAACAACATAACATATCCCTCCGCTTCCATTGGTAAAACCAATTTTATTTATTTTTCTTAATTATACTATTTTGTATATTTTTCGTCAATTATTTTATTATTTCTTGTGCATTTTTACAATATTTTTCTTTAGATTTTAAAACAAAGAGTCCGCTCGCCGGGCTCTTTCGCACCCGAGATGTAAAAAAGCCGCCACAGTTCTGTGACGGCTCTCTCATATATTTACAATCTCTTATTACGCTTCCATTTCAGCCTTTAAAGCCTTAGTTAAAGCAGGAACGATTTTGTTCAAATCTCCAACCAAACCATAGTCTGCTACATCAAAGATAGGAGCAGCTTCGTCTTTGTTGATTGCAATGATAAGATCAGAATCTTCCATACCGGAAACGTGCTGGATTGCTCCGGAAATACCAATTGCGAAGTAAATCTGAGGACGAACTGTCTTACCAGTCTGTCCAACCTGAAGGTCTACTGGTAACCAGCCATTTTCAACAGCTGCACGAGAACAACTTACTGTTCCGCCTAATACTTCTGCAAGTTCCTCTAACATCTTGAAGTTTTCCTTAGAACCAACTCCACGACCACCGGATACTAATACTTTTGCATCCATGATGTTTGCAGTATTCTTTACAGCCTTAACAACATTTAAGATTTCAACATATCTGTTGTTTGGTGTAAATCCTGGATTGTATTCGATTACTTCTGCTTTTGCGCCTTTTACTGGAGCAATTTTCTGCATAACGCCTGGACGAACAGTTGCCATCTGAGGACGATTGTCTGGGCAAGCGATAGTAGCGATTGTATTTCCGCCGAATGCAGGACGTGTCATTAACAACTGATTGTGTTTCTGTTCCTGACCTGCTACTGGGTTGATTGGGAAATCACCAATTTCAAGTACTGTACAGTCTGCTGTAAGACCTGTTGCTACTCTTGCAGAAACAGTAGGACCAAGGTCACGACCAATTGCGGTTGCACCAACTAACATGATTTCTGGTTTATACTCATTGATAACAGATGCAAGTGCATGTGCATATGGCTCTGTTCTATAATCTTTTAATTCTGGATCATCAACAACGATAACCTTATCTGCTCCGTACTCAGCTAATTCATCAACAAGACCTTTTACACCAGATCCGATTAATACTGCTGTTACGTCTGTATTTAAATCTTTTGCTAAGTCTTTACCTTTACCAAGTAATTCGAATGCAACGCCATCTAAAACGTTGTCTACCTGCTGTGCAAAGACAAATACTCCTTTATATGCTTCTAAACCCATCTTGTTCACCACTCTTCCTTATATACTAGATAATATGTTTTTCTTTGAATTTTCCAACTAAAGCGTTAACTAATTCTTCTGGAGAATCACCTGCTAACATCTCTCCAGCTCCCTTTGGAACTTTATCAGATGCCTTTGCAATCTTTGTTGGAGATCCTTTCAGACCAAGGTTTGCATCATCAACATCCTTTAAGTCTGCTCTTCCCCATACGGTTACTTCTTTGTCATATGCATCGAAGATTCCGCCTGGAGTCATGTAACGTGGCTCATTTAATTCAGATAATGCTGTAATTAAGCAAGGCATTTTTACCTTTAATTCATGATATCTGTCTTCGTACTGACGCTGTACAACAACAGAATCTCCTTCTACCTTGATATCCTGTGCATAAGAAATAACCGGAAGTCCAAGATGTTCTGCAATCTGAGGTCCTACCTGAGCAGTATCTCCATCGATTGCCTGACGTCCTGTAATAACCAAATCATATTCAAGATTTCTGATTGCTCCAGCAAGTGTAGTAGAAGTAGCCCATGTATCTGCTCCACCTAATACTCTGTCTGTTACAAGAATTCCTTTATCTGCACCCATTGCTAATGCTTCACGAAGAACTTCATCAGCCTTTGGAAGACCCATAGTAAGTACGGTTACTTCTGCACCATACTGATCTTTTAATCTAAGTGCTGCTTCCAAGCCTGCTTTATCATCCGGGTTCATAATAGTAAGCATTGCAGCTCTATTCAAAGTACCGTCTGGATTAAACTTAACTCCGCCTTTTGTATCTGGTACCTGTTTTACACATACAACTATTTTCACGGTATTTCACTCCTTATATTTTATTCTTTTACTAATTATCTTACTTAAGTAATGCACCAGAAATAACCATACGCTGAACTTCAGAAGTTCCTTCGTAGATTTCTGTAATCTTAGCATCACGCATCATACGTTCTACATCATATTCTCTGATGTATCCGTATCCACCGAATAACTGAACAACTTCTGTTGTTACTGCCATAGCGGTTTCTGCAGCAAATAACTTAGCCTTAGCAGCTTCTACAGAATATACCTTCTGTGTTGCTTTTGCCATAGCTGCCTTATATACAAGTAACTGAGCAGCTTCAATTCTTGCAGCCATATCAGCTAACTTGAACTGTGTATTCTGCTGCTGAGCGATAGAACGTCCAAACTGTTTTCTTTCCTTGGTGTATTCAATTGCTCTTTCTAATGCACCTTCTGCAATACCAAGTGCCTGAGAAGCAATACCAATACGTCCACCATCAAGAGTATGCATAGCAATTGGGAAACCTTTTCCTTCTGGTCCTAATAATGCATCCTTTGGAATTCTGCAGTCTTCGAAAATCAATTCGTATGTAGAAGAACCACGGATACCCATTTTCTTTTCCTTTGTTCCAAAGGAGAATCCTGGAGCTCCCTTTTCTACGATAAATGCAGAGAAGTTCTTTTTCTTTCTTCCTCTCTTGTCTTCTGTAACACTTGTAACAGCAATTACAATGTAAACGTCTGCAACTTTACCATTTGTGATAAAGCACTTAGATCCGTTTAATACCCATTCATCACCATCTAATACAGCCTTTGTCTGGCATCCCTGAGCATCTGTACCAGCGCCTGGCTCTGTTAAACCGAATGCACCAAGTTTCTCACCTTTTGCAAGAGGTACTACATATTTCTGTTTCTGCTCTTCTGTACCATATGTCATAATTGGATCGATACAAAGAGATGTATGTGCAGATACAATAACACCTGTTGTAGCACAAACTTTGGATAATTCCTCTACACACATAGCGTATGTTAAAGGATCACATCCCTGTCCACCATATTCCTTTGGCACTGGAATTCCCATAAAACCGTATTTTGCCATTTTGTCTACTGTTCCCTGTGGGAATACTTCTGTCTCATCAACTTCCTGTGCGAGAGGCTTTACTTCTGTTTCAGCAAAGTCTCTGAACAGAGTTCTCGCCATTTCATGTTTTTTATCTAAAGAAAAATCCATGATATTTATTCCTCCATTTTATATATTTTTATAAAATTCCATTTGCTTGATATAATTACTGAGCGTCAACCGGAGTCTTAGTACGATCTGCATTGTAAATGTAGAATCCTTTTCCGCTCTTTGCTCCGAGGTTTCCACCACGAACCATTTTACGAAGTAATGGGCATGCACGATATTTGCTGTCTCCAGTTTCGTTGTAAAGAACATCCATAATTGCAAGACAGATATCTAATCCGATGAAGTCTCCTAACTCAAGTGGTCCCATTGGATGGTTTGCACCAAGTTTCATAGCTGCATCGATACCTGCGATATCAGAAACGCCTTCCATTTTGATGAATGCTGCTTCGTTAATCATTGGGATTAAGATACGGTTTACAACGAAACCTGCTGCTTCATTAACCTGAACCGGTGTTTTTCCGATTTCTTCAGAAATCTTCTTAATAGCTTCTACTGTTTCAACTGGTGTATTAACACCTGCGATTACTTCGATTAATTTCATTCTATCAGCAGGATTGAAGAAATGCATACCTACCATTGGACGTGTAAGGCCATTTCCAATTTCTGTAATAGAAAGACTGGATGTATTAGAAGCAAAGATACATTCTGGTTTTGCAATTTTATCTAACTCAGAGAATGTAGTTTTCTTAACTTCCATATTTTCAAATGCTGCTTCTACGATTAAATCGCAATCTGCACAAAGATCTTCTTTTAATCCTGGTGTGATTTTAGCAAGAATAGCATCTACTGCTTCCTGTGTCATTTTTCCTTTTTCTACAAGTCTTGCATATCCTTTTTCGATCTTTGCTTTTCCATTGTCAGCCCACTCCTGCTTAATATCGCAAAGTGCAACTTCATATCCATCGGTCTGAGCGAATGCTTTCGCAATTCCCTGTCCCATTGTTCCTGCGCCAATAACTCCAACTTTCATCGTTGTGCCTCCTAATTTTTCTTTTTTATAAAACCATATAATTCTTATATTTATAAATTGGAACAGTCTGACAGAACCTGCAGACCGTTCCTTTTATTTTAGTACTTTTCTACGATTGTAGAGCAGCCCATTCCACCACCGATACACAGTGTAGCAAGACCTCTGTTTGCTCCACTCTTCTGCATCTCATGTAATAATGTTACAAGGATACGGCATCCGGAAGCTCCAACAGGATGTCCAAGAGCGATTGCTCCTCCGTTTACATTTACTTTAGACATATCGAAGTTCAAGTCTCTTGCAACTGCGATAGACTGAGCAGCAAATGCTTCGTTTGCTTCGATTAAATCGATATCGTCGATAGAAAGACCTGTTCTTTCTAATACTTTCTTAGTAGAAGCAACTGGTCCAACACCCATGATTTCTGGTTCAACTCCACCAAGTGCTCCAGCTACCCATGTAGCCATTGGTGTAACACCAAGTTCTTTTGCTTTTTCTTCGCTCATAACAACGATTGCTGCTGCACCATCGTTGATACCGGAAGCATTACCAGCAGTAACAAGACCGCCTTCTTTTCCGGAACAGCACTTTAAGTTTCCTAAGGATTCTGCTGTTGTTCCAGCACGAGGTCCTTCGTCTTTTGCAAACATAACTGTTTCTTTCTTAACTTTTACAGGAACTGGTACGATTTCATCATCGAATTTTCCTGCTGCGATAGCCTTTTCACATTTCTGCTGGCTGTTTGCAGAGAACTCATCCAGTTCTTCTCTTGTAATGCCATATTTATCACATACGTTTTCTGCTGTAATCATCATGTGGTAGTGATTGAATGCATCTGTTAATGCATCGTTTACCATGGTATCGATGATTGTTGCATTATTCATACGATATCCGAAACGGGCTTTTGTCATAGCATATGGAGCCATGGACATGTTTTCCATACCACCTGCAACCACGATGTCTGCCTGTCCTGCCATAATCATGTTTGCTGCCTCATTTACACATTTCAGACCGGAACCACATACTACATTCAATGTAAATGCTGGTACTTCGATTGGTAATCCTGCCTTGATGGAAGCCTGACGTGCAACGTTCTGTCCCTGTGCTGCCTGGATAACACATCCCATCATTACTTCATCAACTTGCTCTGGCTTAACACCTGCTCTGTTTAATGCTTCTTTGATTACGATTGCACCTAAATCAACAGCTGGAGTATTGCTTAATGCTCCGCCCATTTTACCGATTGCGGTACGACATGCGCCTGCTAAAACTACTTTCTTTGCCATTTCTTCGTCTCCTTTTTTATAAAATTATATGTAGCTAACTCTTCCGCTGAAGCCAATGAATGATTCCTTTCCGCAATGTATGTTATTTTTTTAACAATCTTTTGCTAAAAAAAAAGGAAACAGGCATCGTCTTCATTCCTGCGATAAATTTATCCTAGCACATATGACGCCAAATTGCAAGGAAAATCTTCCTTTTGCAAGCCTTTCAGCAATGCCCTTCTTTTTCTAGTTTTTTAGTATGACTTTGTTATATTTTTATCATTCTCCTGCTTCTTTCTGGTGTAAAAAAGGTCGGTTTTTGTCTATTCTGCACAATAACCAACCTTTTTTCCTTCTCTATGTATTAATAAAAAACATGATTTCCAATTACAATTCCTTCAATGTCTCCTGTATTTCTTCTGAAATAAAGACAATCCACTGTAATTCTTCCTCCTAATACCTCGGATGCTGCCTGAACACAGGAAGCATCTGCCCCTTCCGCTAAAACTGTAGCAAAACGTCCACTGGCAACCGGAGAAAACTGTCCACTCTGATAAATCACTCCTGCAATGCTATTTGGAAAATGACTGCTTCGTACCCGATTAATTACCA
Organism: Roseburia sp. 499; assembly: GCF_001940225.2. NCBI lineage: Bacteria > Bacillati > Bacillota > Clostridia > Lachnospirales > Lachnospiraceae > Roseburia > Roseburia sp. 499. The sequence continues at coordinate 912,565 of NZ_CP135164.1, read as the reverse complement.
CGCTTCCCACTGCAAGTTTTCCTTCATAACTTTCTCCCCCGGCTTCACACTGAATTAGCGCTGCCAAAAGTGCCTGTTCCGAAGTATCTGCAATAATGGGAGTCTGGTTTTCCGTATCTTGATTCAATTCTTCTTCCTGCTGGCATATTTCTTCCAGTCTCGCAGCATCTTCTGCTGCCTTTTGTGCCTCTAGCTGTGCTTCATATTCCTTTTGTCGTTCTATTTCAGCCTCATAACTTGCTGCATCTGCCTTTGCTGCTGCCAACTGTTCTTTTGCCGCTACCAACTTCTGAGACGTACTGTCTACTAAGGAAGCAAGTTGCTGTTTTTTCTCTATTTCCTGTTGCTGTAAGGCCACAAGTTCTGCTTCCTGTGTTTCTAACTGCTGTTCCTTACTAGCAATCTCTTCCTTTGTGGCACGATATGTATCTAACATATTTCGGTCATATTCATGTATACTTATAATATATTCACTACGGTTTAGAAAATCTACAATACTACTAGATTCCATTAATATTTCTGCAATACTGTCTGTATCCATTTCATACATAAACTGAATACGCTTTTTCATTGCTTCATACTGCTGTTGTTCCTGTATCTTTGCTGCTTCCAAATCAATTTTTGTCTGCTCTAGCTCCGCCCTGACACTATTCAGCTGTTGCTCTGTCTCATTCAATTCATTCGTTGCCTGTGACAAACTCTCATCCAGTTCCTTTAAATCTCCTGTCAGACTGTCTGCAGAATCAGAAAGATTATCTACCTGCTGCTCGGCTTCTTCCTTTTTCTCTTCTAATTCGTCTATATTCTCCTGCACTTCATCAATCTGGCTCTGCGTTGCCTGAATTGTCCCTCCACACATGCCGCTCATTAGAAGTATCAGCAAAAAGCTTCCAATGATTCTCTTTCGATTTTTATTCATGTCACACTCCTGATATAAATAGTATTATCCTCACAATTTCTAACCTCTTCTCTAATCATATCTTTCAGTGACTTTTTTTGCAAGCAGGATTTTTCTGTTTACATTTTTTCTATTTACATCATCTTTTGAAAAATCATCATACCTAGAACAGCAATGCCACCAGCAGCATAAAGACTATTTACCACCAGACAGATTTTCATAAGGTTGTTCTGAACTTTCTCCCTAACATAAGAAATGATTGTGAAAATACCACTGAAAATCATAAATGCTGCATAAGCAGAAATCATGATTTCTGCAACAGGTGACTTCAATGCCCAATCAAAAGTTCTAAGCTGAAGTATTGTCCACGGTATAAAAAGCATAATTGTACTGATTGTAGTTAAAATTTTATCTTTCATAGTAATTATCTCCTTTCAGCCTGCCCGAAACGTAAGCAGGAAATAAGTAAGCAACCAATGGTGATGCCGAAAGCAACCGGCAACCACGGAATCCATTCAACTTGCATCGTTGTTATATTTGAAGCCAATTTACCATATTCTGACGTAATTACAAAAAATGGATATGCCATTGGGTATAAAAACCATGCCTTTGTATTTATCATCAAAATAGACGGTACAATGGAAGCAAGACCCACTCCAATAGAAAAAATCGGTGTCTGGATACCTACAGACAAGAGCCAAAAAAATGCAAGCATAGGAATCGAAGACAGAAACATCCATCCTGCTTCCTTGAAAACAAATAAAGGCGACAACATAAAGTCATAATTTTGCGTATGTGATACAATTGCTGCACTAACAAAATACATTCCAACTGTCATCAAAATCTGGAAAGCTGCCAATAAAATCAATACAACAAATTTAGCTAGACATAACTTTGCCGTACTTATAGGTAAAGCAAGCATTTTCAATATACCCTTGTTACTTCTTTCGGTCTGATTTAGCAGAACAGTACTTACAACCATACTGGCCGGGAACATAAACCATGACATACTCATAAAGCCCTGTACCAGAAAATTATTTTCCGGCGAGATTCCCTCTGCCTGCATCTGAAAATTCATATTAGCATTGATTATTGAGGGCACCCATAAAATAACTATTGCGCCAAATAATATTAGTAGTATTTTTGAACGACGTATTTTTCCAAGTTCAACACCGATTAGAGAAATAAAACTCATTCAAACGACCTCCTTACTCTCAAGAATAAAACTTCTGCAATGGCAATAACTATGCTTTCAATCGTTCCTGCAATTGCGAAATTACGAATCGTGTTTTCTGTCACACCTGCAAATGTCTGAAATGGTAAAGCAAACGGAAACAACGATAACGTAAAATTACTTGTAGGAATCATTGTAGCTATAAATACACAGACAACACCGATTCCCAGCGAAACCCACATATTTTTACATGCCGATGCTATCAAAAGAGCGGATAACACGGTAGGTAGCAACAACAACAGAAAATAGCCAAAGTTTTTAAGTAATTCCACTTCCAAATTTACATTCCACTCAAACCAATGATAGGAGCACAAAGCAATTGCTACGGCTTCTATTATCAATATTACAACACACATAACTGCTATTAGAGCGAACTTGCCAAAAAATAAATTACTTTCCTTTGTGGGCAATGTACACATCTTCTGGATTGCATTATCTACATACTCAGTATGGTACATAATACATGCCCCTGCCACCACTAGCAAAATATTGAGCATTGCCATCATCTGCCAATTTGCCCCAATCAGTATTTGAATCGGAGAACTTTCAAGCCCAACATAACATTCCGAACGAAATACCATATTGATAACCGGTACAACAGCCGCTAAAATTCCACCACCTATTAACGCGGGCAAAAAACCTGTCCGTTTTACCTTTTTACACTCTAATCGAAAGCTCATCTTACACCACCTCGCTGTCTGTTATCCGCATCAATCAATGCAAGGAAAGTATCTTCCAAATTATCTGTTGGATACCCTTGTAACTCAGCTCCCTGTTTCAGTTCATCAAGCGTTCCTTCAAACAGAAGATGCCCATGATTAAGAATGCCGATGTTATCTGCCATTAATTCAATTTCAGAAAGTAAATGTGAAGACACCAATACAGTACAATCAAACTTCTGTGGCAAGGAACGAATCAGCGTTCTAATTTCGTGAATCCCCACAGGATCAAGCCCATTCGTCGGTTCATCGAGAATAAGAATCGGTGGTTTCCCAATCAAAGCACTCGCAAGTCCCAGTCTCTGTTTCATGCCAAGAGAGTATTTTTTTGCAAGTCTGTCTTTAAACTGGGTAAGACCAACAAGTTCCAGTGCTTCGGAAACAGCAGATTTGGGCAACCCCAAAATTTTGCGGATAATATCCAGATTATCTTCTCCGGTTAAATTTCCATAGAAAGCAGGGGCTTCAATGAAAGAACCAACCTCCTTCAGAATTTCAACTCTGTTTTCAGGATATTTCTTTCCATCAATTACAAATGAGCCACTTGTAGGCTTTGTCAGTCCAAGAAACATCTTCATTGTCGTGGACTTGCCTGCTCCATTTGGGCCTAAGAATCCGTAGACAGTTCCTTTTGGGATATGAATATCGACTCCCGATACAGCGGTAAAGTCTGAATATGATTTTGTTAAGTTTTTTGTTTCAATAATGTTCATACGATTTTGCTCCTTTCTCAATACATCTTCATTCTACATGCCCAACCTTGTGACAACCTTCTCTCTACCTTACATCTACCTTACATTTATTTCGTCCATTCGAAAAATTCAAAATTGTATGTTATAATAACCAACATAATTATGAAGAAAGCAGGTATCCATATGGACTTTGAATATTTAAAACGTAAACGCATACTGCTTGTTGATGATGAGCAGGAGCTTCTAAATATGGTAGTATCTATTTTAAAAGAGGAAGGATTTTGTAATATTGCAACCGCTAAAACTGTGAAAGAAGCACTTGATTTAGCCGACAGTTTTGCACCTGAGCTTGCTATCCTTGATGTAATGTTACCAGACGGCAACGGCTTTTCTTTAATGGAACAATTGAAAAAAAAGAGCGAATATCCAATATTCTTTTTGACTGCCCGTGGCGAAGACGAAGACAAATTTCAGGGTTTCGGACTCGGTGCTGACGATTATGTAGTGAAGCCATTTCTTCCAAAAGAATTGACTTTTCGCATTATGGCAATTCTACGCAGAAGTTATAAAGAGGAAAATCCTCTTGTGACATTGCATGACAGCGAAATTGATTTTGACCGCGCCGAAATAATTAAGAATGGAGAACATATCCCTTTAACAGCGAAAGAACACGATATTCTTTCTGTCCTATATCGCAACGCAGGTCGCATTGTAACCATTGACTCTTTATGCGAAGCTGCTTGGGGAGACAATCCTTATGGATATGAAAATTCTCTGATGGCTCATATTCGCCGTATCCGTGAAAAGATAGAACTAAATCCTTCACGCCCGGTATCCCTAATTACAGTCAAGGGATTGGGATACAAACTGGTCATAGGAGGAAAATGATATGAAAAACATACCAAAACTAATACGACGATTCGTCGTAATATTACTTCTCTGTTCCATAACACTTATCATTTTGAATATTCTCGCATTAGCTATTATGACTTCAAAACAGGCGCAAAATGGTCATCCATGGAAAACCGCTGATGAAGCAGCCCAGAGTTTACAAGAAACTTCTACCGGATATGTATTATCCGATGAAATTACCAATGAATTGGCATCAGAAAATGTATGGGCAGTTTTTATTGATAACAATACCCTACAAGTAGTCTGGAAAACAGATAATACCCCCGATACTGTTCCACTTAGTTATTCCGCATCCTCTATTGCTAATATCACTCGTGGTTATATCGACGACTATCCCACCTTTACAGGGGCAGCCGAAAATGGTTTGATGGTGTTGGGCTACCCCAAAAAAAGCTTTTGGAAACATATGTGGCCCAGTTGGGATTATCAATTAATTGCCGGCTTTCCTAAAATTGTGCTTCTTATTTTAGCAGTCAATATTACGTTTTTTTTCATCATATATATGATTGCTAATTCAAAGTTACTAAAATCCGTCAAGCCAATTGCAAACGGTATAGAAGCCTTGGGGGCAGGAGAACCTGTCCACATCCATGAAAAGGGTCTGCTTTCAGAACTTGCTACAAGCATCAACAAAACTTCTGAAATTGTACAATCGCAAAACGCATTGCTACGCAAAAAAGAGACCGCTCGGGCAAATTGGATTGCAGGTGTGTCTCACGATATAAGAACACCGCTTTCCATGATTATGGGATATGCCGGTCAGTTGAAAGAAGATGCCCGTTTAACTGATGACGAACGTCAAAAAGCCACTGTCATTTTAAAACAAAGCGAACGTATGAGGAACTTGGTTAACGACCTTAATCTGGCTTCCAAATTAGAATATAATATGCAACCGATAAATCCTACAAAACAAAATATGATTGCAATTGTCCGGCAAGTTGTTGTTGATTTCATCAATATGGACATTGACGATAAACACCCTATTGAATGGGAAACAGACGAATCCTTAACCTTCTGCCCTGTAAATGTCGATAAGGACTTAATGAAACGAGCAATCAGTAATCTCATTCAAAACAGCATCAATCATAATGAGCAAGGATGCAAAATTTTTGTCAATGTTTTATCTAAAAACGGAGCATGCAGTGTAGTAATATCTGATGATGGTGTTGGTGCAACAGATGAGCAGATTCAAAAACTGGATAACGCTCCACATTATATGCTCTGTGACGAAAACACCACAGAACAACGCCACGGTTTGGGATTACTTATTGTGAAACAGATTATAGCTTCCCACAATGGACATACAGTCATTAACCATAGTAAATATGATGGATTTGAAGTTACCCTGACCCTCCCATTACATTCTTAAACGCATAAAAAAGCACTTGTTGCAAACTTTTTACGTTCTGCAACAAGTGCTTTTCTCTTCCATAATCAATTATGAATGACTTTTACTTCCGATATCCATCCGGATTCATACTCTGCCATCTCCAGGAATCTGCACACATACGTTCAATTCCATATTCAGCCTCCCATTCTAATTCTCTCTTTGCCTTGGAAGCGTCGGAATAACAGGTTGCAATATCTCCTGCTCTTCTTGGTTTTATTTCATATGGGATTTCTTTTCCACATGCTTTTTCATAGGCTTTTACCACATCCAGTACACTATAACCAATACCTGTTCCCAGATTATAGATACTTACGCCTGATTTGTCCTCTATCTTCTTTAAAGCCTTTACATGACCCTTTGCAAGGTCTACTACATGAATATAATCACGCACACCGGTTCCGTCCGGAGTATCATAGTCATTTCCAAATACACCAAGACATTTCAACTTGCCTACTGCCACCTGCGCAATATAAGGTACCAGATTATTTGGAATTCCCTTCGGGTCTTCCCCAATCAATCCACTTTCATGTGCTCCAATTGGATTAAAGTAACGAAGCAACACAACATTCCACTCTGGATCTGCCACATGGAAGTCTGTCAGAATCTGCTCTAACATTCCCTTTGTCTGGCCATATGGATTGGTGATTTTTCCCTTCGGGCACTCTTCTGTAATCGGAATGATTGCCGGATCTCCATATACGGTTGCAGAGGATGAGAAAATAATATTCTTTACTCCATGCTTACGCATCACATCACACAACACCAATGTTCCTGAAATATTATTATAATAATATTCTAATGGCTTGCTTACAGACTCACCCACTGCTTTCAGTCCTGCGAAATGGATGACACTGTCGATTTTCTCCGTATCAAAAATCTTTTCTAATGCTTCTCTGTCTAAAATATCTGCCTCATAGAATGGAACTTTCACACCTGTAATCTGCTCCACTCTTTTTACTGCTTCTTCGCTGGAATTTACCAGGTTATCCACAACTACTACATCATATCCTGCATTTATTAACTCAATACAGGTATGACTTCCAATATATCCTGCTCCTCCTGTTACTAAAATTGCCATAATATTTCCTCCTAGATATGTAATACTAAATTTTCGGCATTTTTCTCTGCTTTTACTTACATCATACCATAACCTTTTCCGTATGAAAATGATTTTTACTATTTTTAGTAAAATTGTATATTTCTTTCATATATTTTTAGTAAAACTTTACTTATGTATTTTTGCGCATTCCTCTACAATCTGTTCCATGCAACTCCATTTCTCTTCCATGTCTGCCACCAATTTCATTTGCGTTCTGGCACGATCAAGATTCTGACCTTCTCGATGTGTTTTAAAATACACATCTCCCTGCAAATAATCTGTAAGGAAACGCATACCACACTCATAGGTCATGGTTTTTGCTCCCATAGGAAGCATTTTTATCTCTGTTTCCGTCAATCTTCCACCACAGCCTTTTAAAAATCCCTGTACATACAGTTCAAACAAATGCATATCGCAGCTTACCTTGGACAAATCCTGTTCGTCTTCCGCTGCGGTACTTGCACCGAAACGAATGGAATCTCCAAAATCATGTACCGCAAGTCCCGGCATCACTGTATCCAAATCAATGACACAGATTCCTTTTCCGGTCTTTACATCCATCATAATATTATTCAGTTTTGTATCATTATGCGTAACACGAAGGGGCAATTTCCCTTCTTTCAGCATATTTCCAAGTATCTGTGCCGTTTCTTTTCTGTTTTTGAAAAATGCTATTTCTTCCTCTACTTCCGCAGCTCTTTCACAAATATCTTCTTCTACTGCCTTCAAAAAAGTCTGATACCGCGCTGCAGTATCGTGAAATCCCGGTATAGTCTCATGAAGTGTTTCTGCCGGATAATCAGAAAGAAGCTGCTGGAAGTTTCCAAATGCCACTGCACTTTCGTAAAAATCCTGTTCCGACTCCACCCTGTCGTAGCTTACTGCATCTTCTACCATATTGTACATCCGCCAGTATTCACCTGCTTCGTCAACATAAAAACTTTTTCCGTTCTTTGTCGCAATTACATTTAGCGTTTCCCGACTGGTATCACCACCGGCTTTCTCTATTTTTTTCTTCAAAAAAGAGGTGACTCCCATAATGTTTTCCATCACTTCTTCCGGATGAGTAAATATGCTACGATTCATTCGCTGCAAAATATAACGTTTCTCACCCTCCACCAAAAAGGTATCGTTAATATGTCCGCTTCCATAACCAACTGCACTTTTGGCCTCTCCATCCATCTGAAATTCTTTCGTTACTACTAAGGCCTGTTTCTCCAATTTCATCTGACGTTCCATCGATAACCCGCCCCCTGTTCTGGCTAAAATTCTTCCGGATACATTCCACTTTTCTTTAATCCTGCTATAGCATTTACCACCATTTCCTTATCTTCCTTATAGGTAACTCCATACCACTTATCCATAGAAGTAAGTACTTTTACACTTGCCTTTCCCTGCTGTAACAATTCATCCACAGCAAATGGAAGGAAATATTCTCCCTTTAATGGATTCTCTGGTAATTCTTCCTTTAAAAACTTTTGGAATCCTTGCTCTAATTCCTTAATAATACTCTCTGAGAATCCCCACATATTCATGGAAACTGTACTTTCCATAGGTAACTCGTTCCATGTAACTCCATCATCTTCTGTATACGCTGCTCCACCATTTCTTTTTTCAATATGAGTACGCTCATGTATATCGGTCAAAAATCCTTCTGCATCGGTCTCACATATACCTCTTGCCACATGACCGTTATCCGTCAAAGTATTCTTCAACGCATATCCGACCATAGTGTAACGATACTTCTCATCATCCTGATGATTTACCAGATAATCATAAATCACTTTATATGCATGCTTTCCGTAATAATCATCTGCATTGATTACTGCAAAAGGTCCATCAATTACATCCTTGCAACATAAAATTGCATGACCGGTTCCGTAAGGTTTTTCTCTCCCTTCCGGAATCTGAAATCCTTCCGGCAGTTTATCCAGCTCCTGGTATACATATTCCACCTGGATTTTCTTTTCCACTCGTTTCCCAATTGCTTCCTTAAAAACTTTTTCATTTGCCTTTTTAATAATAAATACAACTTTCTCAAATCCTGCTTCTATTGCATCGTATATAGAAAAATCAATAATAATATGTCCTTGTGCATCCACTGGGTCAACCTGCTTCAATCCACCATAACGGCTTCCCATTCCTGCTGCCATAATTACTAATACTGGTTTTTTCATTCCCATACCCTCCTTAAGGTAATTATCCTTTTGTTCTATATCATGATAATATAAAAAAAAGGTTCTGTATTTGCACAATTTTTTTGGTTTTTTGCACAATTATATGTTAAAATAGAGTTATCAATTTTTTAACCTAAAGGAGGCGCTATGGATTTTTATAAATATTCCCTTACCAAGCTTTTTGACATTCCACAAATTATTACGATACATTATTTTGAATATGGCGCTGATTTTTCCTTTGATGGAGAATCCCATGACTTTTGGGAATTTCTGTGTGTAGACAAGGGTGAAGTTACGGTTACCGCAGATGATAATACCTACCAGTTAAAAAAAGGCGATATTATCTTTCATAAGCCTAACCAGTTTCATTCTGTCACCACAAACGGCATCACCGCTCCGAACCTAGTGGTTGTCTCCTTTGTATGCCATTCTCCTGCTATGGATTTCTTTGAAGATAGAATCTGTTCACTTGGTGAACGCGAACGCAATTTGCTTGCAACAGTTATTGCAGAAGCCTCTCATGCTTTTGTTACTCCTCTGGACAATCCATACACTCGTGGTTTAGAAAAGAATCCGGAACCAATCCCCGGAACGGAACAGATGATTCAATCGTCCTTAGAGCAATTTTTGATTTCTCTTTACCGCCGAGGAACTTCTGCAAATACCGGAAATATTCTCACAAAATCAGTAAAATTAAAACAGGATGAGGAAACTTTTTCCCACATCCTGTCTTATATGAATGCCCACATTTCCGAATCACTGACGATTGAACAAATTTGCCATGATAATCTGCTAGGGCGCTCCCAGTTGCAAAAACTATTTCGCGCCAAATGCGACTGCGGTATTATAGACTATTTTTCTCATATGAAAATCACCCGTGCCAAGGAACTGATTCGCGAACAAAATATGAACTTTACGCAAATTGCTGATACGTTAGGATATACCTCTATCCACTACTTCTCCAGACAGTTTAAAAAAATCACTGGCATGAGTCCTTCAGAATATGCATTGTCTATTAAGGCAATGTCAGAAAAGCGCTAATCAGACATGACATTTTACTTTAATCTATGATAAAAAAATTCCAGAGTTTTTATTCTCTGGAATTTTTTTCTTTACAATCTTAATTATTTCTCTTGACTACCAACGTAGGTATTACAACGGCCCCTAAACTCTGGACAGATATTCACCTGTTCTGGTATCAATCTTAATTACATCATCCTGCTCTACGAATAATGGTACATATACAGTTGCTCCAGTTTCTACAACAGCCGGCTTTGTTGCACCAGTAGCTGTATCACCCTTGAATCCTGGCTCTGTATCAGTAATCGTTAATTCTACAAACAGAGGTGGTTCTACTGCAAATACGTTTCCGTTATGAGAACACATTTTAACCATTTCGTTTTCTTTTACGAACTTCAATGCATCACCGATGGTATCTGCATCCAAAGCAATCTGCTCATAGCTCTCTACGTCCATAAAGTGGTATAAATCTCCATCAGAATATAAGTACTGCATGTCTGCTCTATCAATACGCGCCTGTGGACATTTCTCAGTAGGACGGAAAGTCTTTTCTACTACACCGCCACTTTTAATGTTCTTTAACTTAGTTCTAACAAAGGCTGCACCTTTTCCTGGTTTTACATGCTGGAATTCAATAATCTGGTAAATGTTATTATCTAATTCTATCGTAATACCATTTCTAAAATCTCCTGCTGAAATCATTCGAATTTCCTCCTTAAGCTACTTATGGGCGCATTTCGCCCGACGTTTCTTCCATTTTATACTAAATGTCTATATATTTCAACCTTTTTTTATTCATTACTGGCATTCTCTCTGCTCAATCTCGCTAATCATATCAATTCGATTCTGATGTCTGCCACCTAAAAATTCTGCTTCCAGATAAGATTTCACAATATCTTTCGCCAATTCGCTTCCTACAATTCTTGCACCAAATGCAATAATATTGGCATTGTTATGCTCCTTGATTAAATGAGCTGTAGTCACATCTGAACATACACCGCAACGTACTCCCTTTACCTTATTTGCAGCCATGGAGATACCTACTCCTGTACCACAAATTAAAATGCCGCAATCTGCTTCACCGGATACTACAGCACGTCCCACTTTTTCACCAAATTCCGGATAATTACAGCTCTCATGTCCATCTGTACCAAAATTGATTACTTCATGTCCTAATCCCTTGACATATTCCATAATCTCCATTTTCAACTCAGTAGCTGCATGATCATTTCCTATTGCAATCTTCATTTTCAATCCCTTTCTACTTCTGCTTTTTCTGACTCTTTTTATAAAAGAACAGTACAATCTTTTCCAGATAACGTTTCAGAACAATCTGTATTTCTTCCTTCGGATGTATAGGCTTTGTCAGAATCGTACGGATTCCTGCCCGATTCGCACCATATACATCAGTAAAAATCTGGTCTCCCACAAACAGGGTGTTCTCTCGATTGGTTCCCATCAGTTCCATTGCACGCTGATAACCTCCAACCTTAGGTTTTCCGGCTTTAAAAATATAATTTACCTGCACTTCATCATTGAACATTTTTACACGCGGCTCCTTGTTATTAGACAACAAGCAACACTGATATCCCAGTTTCTTTAATGCTGTAAACAATTTCTTCGCCCGCTCATCTGCCGGAGCTCCATGAGGAACTAACGTATTGTCAATATCAAAGATAATACCACGGTAGCCTTCCTCGTACAGTTTTTCAAAATCAATTCCATAGGCAGATTCCAAATATTCTCCCGGATAAAATCTCTTAAGCATACATCTCTCCTGTACTTTGTTTTTTGTCCTTTGCAAGTATAACACCCCATTGGTATTTGTGCAAGAAAAAAAGAGTCCTCATCACCGGACTCTTCTACCTATTTATCCAAAATCTTCTTTAATTCGTTCATAAAAGTATTGACATCCTTAAATTCCCGATATACAGATGCAAATCTTACATAAGCCACCGGATCTAAACTTTCTAGCTTATTCATTACAATTTCACCAATCTGGGAACTGGATAGTTCCTTCTCTTCCCTGTTGAAAATCTCTACTTCTACCTCATCTACCAGCTTATTAATCTGATTTGCAGATACCGGTCTCTTATGACATGCCCGCAATACTCCTGCTTCTATCTTCGCACGGTCATACTGTTCTCTGTTATTGTCTTTCTTGATAACAATCAGTGGAATTGTCTCTACTTTCTCATAGGTAGTAAATCGCTTTCCACAATCATCACACAAACGTCTTCTTCGGATGGAACTATTATCATCCGCTGGTCTGGAATCAATTACTCTTGTATTATCACTGCTGCAAAACGGACACTTCATCGGGCTTTCCTCCTACGTTCACATATTTGGTATAAGTATAGCTTTCTTCCCAAATATTGTCAATCAATTTTTTACTTAGAAGGCTTTGTTTCCGGCAATTCCACCAATATAATATCCGGTCCGATCTTGACAACCTGTTTCCACGGAATTACCAAGTCATTATTCTTTCCCATGAACCCCCACAATTTCCCGCAACGTGGGATAATAATTGCCCGAACGCACCCGGTACATTCATCAATTTCAACATCTACCACAAATCCCAGACACTCACAATTACAAATATTAATGACTTCTTTTTCTCTTAATTCACATATACGCATAATATCCCCCTACCCTACTATATGCAAGAGAGGGATATTGGTGATTTGCATGTGAAGTTATATAAAATTTAAGATAGACTACCTACACTTTTCGTGGCTATTACATCTACTCCTGTATCTGCCACATTTTTCACAATAACATCCCCCATATGAACCGGAGCCTGCACCTTCACTCCTTTTAACGCTTTCATACACTCGAAAATCTTTTCCTTTGGAATGTCTTCTCTGGTTTTTACTGAAACAGCAGCCAATTTTCCTCCTTCTACCACTACCGTACTTGTTACGATTCTGGTTGGATTCGTTACTTCCTTTCTCGCATAAATCTCGCCACGTTTGCAGGTATTTCCCCTTACACTAACTACCTCTCCCTGATCAAGTTCTACACTAAGAGGACAGCCCATAGGACAACCGATACAAATTAACTCTCTTTTTTCCATACTTCTATGCCTCCTCTATTTTTACCGTAATCTGCGAAAGTTCCGTGTAAGCCATAAGCTGTTCCTTTGACAGTACTACCTCTTCCATCTCTCCCGGTGCTACAACCGGACGTTTCTTATGAATAATACGTTCCTCATCCAGATATACGGAAATATAACAGTTTTTATATACGTCCCCTACTCGAAAACGCACCGTATGCTTTTCATCCATTCGCGTAGGATTAATTGTCTTTGGAACGGTATAGCGTACCCCTTCCGTTACAGTAATTGGAATATCACTTCCACTTATTCTCTTTCCATGCAGGACATATTCTGCTGCATGTTTTCCTGCTGCATCCGCTTCTTGCGAAACAAAGTCCACCAAATCATGTACATGAAGTACATTTCCACAGGCAAATACTCCCTCTATATTTGTTTCTAAACATTCGTTCACCAAAGGACCTGAAGTTACCGGACTTATCTCTACTCCCAGTTCTCTGGAAAGTTCATTTTCCGGAATCAAACCGCAAGACAATAGTAATGTATCACAAGGGTAATACTCTTCTGTTCCAGGAATAGGGCGTCTATTTTCATCTACCTGTGCCAGAGTAATTCCCTTCACTCTTTCCTTTCCATCAATATCCACTACCGTATGACTTAATTTCAAAGGGATTCCGAAATCATCCAAACACTGTACAATATTTCTTTTTAATCCACCAGAGTAAGGCAATAATTCTGCAACTACCTTTACCTTAGCTCCTTCCAAGGTCATTCGTCTTGCCATAATAAGCCCAATATCCCCTGAACCTAAGATCACCACCTCTCGTCCCGGCATATATCCTTCCATATTCACCAGACGCTGAGCTGTTCCTGCAGAATAAATTCCAGCCGGACGGTGACCCGGGATATTCAATGCTCCTCTGGAACGTTCTCGGCAACCCATTGCTAAAATTACCGCCTTTGCCTGAATCTCAATCATTCCTTCTTCCCTGTTCATGGCAGTTACAATTTTATTTTTCGTAATCCCCAATACCATGGTATTTAATTTGTATTCAATCTTTTCCTCCACTAATTGTTCCATAAATCTTCCCGCATATTCCGGTCCTGTGAGTTCTTCTTGAAACGTATGTAAGCCAAACCCATTATGAATACATTGATTTAAAATTCCTCCCAGTTCCTTATCGCGTTCCAATACTAAAATATGCTCTACCCCATGCTTTTTTGCCGATATGGCTGCTGCAAGTCCTGCCGGGCCACCGCCTATAATTACAATATCATAGTTTAACATACGCTTCTCCTCCTGGCTTTCTGACTATATCCTATCCTTATTGACGCCTACAATAATTTTAGAATTGCCGCCTGACTTTGTAATCTCCGATGCTTCTACCCCAAGTTCCCTTGCCAGAATCTCTATGGTTCTTGGCGAACAAAAACCTGACTGGCAGCGTCCCATTCCTGCTCTGGTTCTCCTTTTTACTCCGTCCAGAGATTTTGCACCTAATGGGCGATGAATTGCATCCAGGATTTCTCCCTCTGTAATCATCTCACAACGGCAGATAACATTTCCGTATTCCGGCTTTTCCTGAATCAATGCATTTCTTTCCTCTTTACTTAACATCTTAGGGTCTAAGATTCCTTTTCTGTTTCCTTTAAAATCAGACTTTTGTTCTGCATGACTTAAATCTCGAATAATATCAGCTACCATTTTACCGATTGCCGGCGCACTGGTCAGCCCCGGCGACTCAATTCCTGCGCAATCAATGAATCCCTTTGCTCCTTCCACTTCTCCGATTATAAACTCATGCCCTTCCTCATGAGCGCGTAAGCCAGCAAATGAAGTAATGACCTGTCGAATAGGTAAGCCTTTTACTGTCTTTCCTGCTTTACTAATTAATGCATCCAGTCCTGCCTGCGTAGTATTGGTTCCTTCTTTATCTCCAACATCAATAGCAGTTGGCCCTACCAGAGTATTTCCATGTACTGTGGGCGTTACCAATACCCCTTTTCCAAACTTACCCGGAAGTTGAAAAATGGTATGATTTACAAATCCTTCTGTGGAACGGTCTAACAGGCAATAATCACCACGTCTCGGTGTAATATGAATCTTCTTATCACTTACCATGTTATGAAAAACATCCGCATAAACGCCTGCGGCATTTACAATATATCTCGTCTCAAAATCTCCCCGGCTTGTCTTTACTATCCAGTTTTCACCATTCTTTTCAAAACCTTTTACCTCAGTATCAAACTGAAACTCTACCCCATTATCTGCCGCATTTTCTGCATATGCAATATTCATACCAAATGGACATACAATTCCGCTGGTTGGTGCATACAATGCCGCCACTGCTTCCTCTGCAATATTGGTTTCCATTCTTACCAATTCTTCCCCGGCAATTATTCTTAGATCTTTTACCCCGTTCTTCACTCCTCTTTCATAAAGTGCCTGTAATCTCGGCATTTCTTCCTCATTCAGACAGACAACTAAAGCCCCAATTTTCTTAAAAGGAAAATCCAGTTCTTTGGAAAGATTCTCCATCATCTGATTTCCCTCTACATTTAACTTTGCCATAAGTGAACCACTGGGCGCATCGAATCCGGCATGAACAATAGCACTGTTTGCCTTAGAAGTTCCACAGCATACATCTTCTTCCTTTTCTACCACGCATATCTTCAAATTATATCTGGAAAGTTCTCTTGCTGATGCACTTCCTGATACTCCTGCCCCAATAATCACTACGTCATACATAGCTACTCCTCCTTTGCCCAACCATAGGAATACTTCACAGCTTTGTTCCAGCCTTTTATTTTTTCCGCTCTTTCTTCGGCTGAAATCTTTGGTTCAAAGGTCTGATCAATGGCCCAATTCTTAATCACATCTTCCTTACTTTCCCAATACCCCACAGCAAGCCCTGCCAGATAAGCTGCACCCATTGCTGTCGTTTCCACGCAAGAGGGTCGATTAACAGGCGCATCGATAATATCTGCCTGAGTCTGCATCAGAAAATTATTTGCACTTGCTCCACCATCTACTTTCAATGAATTTAATTCAATGCCGGAATCTGCTTTCATTGCCTGTAACACATCATTGGTCTGATATGCTAATGATTCCAACGTAGCACGAATAATATGGTATTTATTTACTCCACGGGTAATTCCTACAATGGTTCCCCTTGCATACTGATCCCAGTGTGGCGCTCCTAACCCGGTAAAAGCAGGTACTACATAACAGCCATTGGTATCCTTTACTTTCTTCGCCATATACTCTGAATCTGAGGCACTATCAATGATTTTTAATTCATCACGCAACCACTGAATTGCCGCACCGGCTACAAAGATAGAACCCTCCAATGCATAATTCACTTTTCCATCAATTCCCCATGCAATGGTAGTCACCAATCCATTTTGGGAAAATACCGGCTTTTCCCCTGTATTCATCAGCATAAAGCATCCTGTTCCGTATGTATTTTTGGCTTCTCCTGCCTGAAAACAGGTCTGTCCAAACAATGCCGCCTGTTGATCTCCGGCAGCTCCGCTGACAGGAATTTGTCCTCCAAAAAAGGAAGCATCTGTCATGCCATAAACACAGCTGGAAGGCTTTGCTTCCGGCAACATACACTCCGGGATTTCCAATTCCGCCAGTATATCCTTGTCCCACTCTAAGGTATTGATATTGAACAACATAGTACGCGATGCATTGGAATAATCAGTTACATGTGCCTCTCCCTTTGTAAGTTTCCAAATCAGCCATGTCTCTACGGTTCCAAAAAGAAGCTCTCCATTTTCTGCTCTTTCTCGCACTCCCGGTACGTTATCAAGAATCCATTTTAATTTGGTTCCGGAAAAATATGCATCAATCACCAATCCTGTTTTTTGGCGAAACATATCTGTTAATCCTTTTTCTTTTAAATAATCACAATATTCCGATGTCCTGCGGCACTGCCATACAATAGCATTGTACACAGGTTCTCCTGTATTTTTATCCCATACAATCGTTGTCTCACGCTGATTTGTAATACCAATCGCTGCAATATCCTCCGCAGAAGCCCCAATCTTCTGCATTGCTTCTACTGCAACTCCCAGTTGTGTAGACCATATCTCGTTAGCATCATGTTCCACCCACCCCGGCTTTGGAAAATACTGTGTGAACTCTTTTTGAGCTACACTGCACATTTCTCCCTTTTCGTTAAAAAGAATACATCTGTTACTTGTGGTTCCGGCGTCTAGCGCCATAACGTATTTTCCCATTGTAAAACCCTCCTCCGATTTACCTTATATTACTATTTTACCTTCCCTTGTTCCCTTTGTCATTATACAATTTTAAGACATTGTATTTCCTCAACGGATTTGATATACTCGTAGCTGTAACACAACACATATCAAATAGAGAGGACACCATTATGCGCATCTGGTTTAAAATATTTAAGGATAATCGCCTTTTAAAAGACACTGTTATCACAGATTACAGTGACGATACAAGAACTCATAAAATCTTTCATGCCTTAGATCAGGCCTGCTATGAATTTGACTTAAGCAAACCTATCTGGCTGGACTCCACCGTGGCTGAATTCAAACGCCATGATAAAGCACGATTCTATCAAGATAACTTTGTAGAGGAAATAGAATTTGACTTTTTAGAGATTCATGTTATTGAGGAGTAAGATATAAAAATAATTATGGGAAGTTGAAACTTTTTTGTTTCTGATTCCTTTCAGATTTGACAAGGGCAAAACCAGACACACTTTTTAGCATGTCTAAATATTGCAGTTAGCGGAATGATATTAATTTCCCTAATTCGAAACTCGGTTTTTCCCTTCATGCAACTGAACCTGAATACAAAAAATCCGATTTTAATATGTTGAACACTTTGTGTTCTTCTTACAGCAGCATAAAAGAATGAATGGGTATGCCAGAAAGATGTTTGAGGACAGAGAAACATTGTCTTGAATGTGTATCTGTCCGAGTTCTTTTGGCATACCCTTATCGAACATTCTTGTTGCTGCTGTATAGAAGAACTAGAAGTGTGGGTTCATATTAAAATCGGATTTTTTGTATCAGGTTCTTTGCAGAAGAGGGAAAAACTTCAAACAACGAACTTAGGAAAATACATTTCCACCAACTACAATATAAGACATGCACAAAAGTGCTTTAGGTTTTCCCTTGTCAAATCTGAAAGGAAATCAGAACATAAAATGTCCGTAACTTCCCATAATTATTTTTATATCTTACCGCCTTTGGCGATTCACTTCATACATAAGCAGTGTTGCTGCAATTGCTGCATTCAACGACTCCACTTTTCCTTCCATCGGAATTCGAATATATTCGTCTGCAGATTCTGCGATTGTCTCAGACAATCCATTTCCTTCGTTTCCTATTAAGAATCCACATGGCTTTGTATAATCCGGCTTATCATAGGACATCGTTCCCTTTAAATGCGCCGCATACAAAGAAATATCCCTTTCTTTTAATTCCTGCAGTGTTTCTTCTAAAGAATCTGTTATATAAAAAGGCACACGGTAAAGTGACCCCATGGTAGAACGAATCGTTTTAGGATGAAATATATCTACGGTTGTCTTATTCATTAGAATTCCGGTCACTCCGGCTCCCTCCCCGGTACGAATCATGGTTCCGAGATTTCCCGGGTCTTGAATACTTTCTAATATAAGCAAATGAGAACTTCTCCCATCCTTCCCCAGCAAGTCCTCCAAGGTGTATTCCGGCATCTTCACCAACGCAAGAATTCCCTGAGGTGTCTGGGTATCACTGATTGTCTTAAACACATTATCCGCTACCACTTCATAGGAATAATTTTTCAATTTCTGTCCATGCTCCGGCACATTAAGAAAAGTCTCAGAGACATACATTGCCTGTATATCTTCTTTTGGTGCTTCCATGCACATTTTTATTCCTTCTACCACAAAAACCCGCTGTTCATAGCGGGTTTTTGCCTTCTTATTTAACTGGATAACATGCTTCATCTGCTGATTACTGGCACTTGTTATCATCGTATATTCCTCTTTTATTTCAGACTTAAGTTCTTGCAGATTTCATATTCGTATTCCGGAATCTGCTTCTGCATAGCCAATGCTTCGTTAATATCATCATCTACAAACTCTCCGTGACGATATCCTACGACACGATTGGACTTTCCTTCGCATAATAAGTCAACTGCATGAGCACCCATAGTAGATGCATATACACGGTCCTTACATGTAGGACTTCCACCACGCTGCATATGTCCTAAGATAGTAGCACGAGTTTCCATACCGGTAGCTGCTTCAATACGCTTTGCCATTTCTGTTGAATGTCCAATTCCTTCTGCATTTACAATGATGTAATGCTGCTTACCACGCTTACGCGCTGCAATAATATCATCTACAATTTTCTGCTCATCATAATCATATTTTTCCGGAAGCAGAACCATCTCTGCACCGTTTGCAATACCACACCACAATGCGATATATCCTGCGCCACGTCCCATAACCTCGATGACAGAACATCTTTCATGAGAAGTAGAAGTATCACGTACTTTATCGATTGCTTCCATTGCTGTATTAACAGCTGTATCAAAACCGATGGTGTATTCTGTACATGCAATATCCAAGTCAATAGTTCCTGGAAGTCCAATTGTGTTAATTCCAAGGTTTGCTAACTTCTGTGCTCCCTGGAAAGAACCGTCACCACCAATTACAACCAGTCCATCAATACCATGTTTTCTACAAATTTCAGCTCCCTGCTTCTGAACCTCTGGATTAACAAATTCCGGACATCTTGCAGTCTGAAGAATAGTTCCTCCGCGCTGGATAATATCGGATACATCCTTTGCTTCCATATCAATGATTTCTTCCTGAAGTAAACCTGCGTATCCTCTCTTGATACCTTTTACTTTTAATCCTTTTGCAAGTGCCTGTCTTACTACAGCTCTGATTGCTGCGTTCATTCCAGGTGCGTCTCCTCCACTGGTAAGCACACCTATTGTCTGGATCTTGTCTGCCATGACATTTCCCTCCTGTAATTCCATATTCTATATTTTATATAGCACTCGGGCAAATATTCGCCTGCCCGTTGCGCCAGATGCATGCTGTTGGTATTTTCCTTATGCATCTGTGTGCATAAATATCAATCTATTACATTCTAATATCTTTTTTACTGTTTTTCAATGCTCTTTTCTACAACTTTTACATTATTTTCACCCAAAAAGTTAGTTAAATTGTTCACAATCTCGTTAGAAACCCCAATATTTCGGCTTGGCGGAAGCCTTTTTATCTGTTTTTCACCCGAAATATAAATCACAACACTATCACTTCCGTCACAATTCTTTAACATCTGAAACAATTCTTCTTCCTTTTCTGCATAAGCATCTTTTGTTTCGAACTGGAGCCACAATTCTTTTCTGGTATCATCAAAAGAATAGATTTTCTCACAGATGAGCTTTCCATTCTTTTCTTCCTCTGTCGATACTCTCCCCCGGATAAATACTTTGTCATCTACATTCAAAAGTCTGCTATTCTTTTCGTAGTCTTTTGGAAAAATAATGACCTCCAAGGTTCCTACTAAGTCTTCTAATGTAATAAACGCCATTGTCTTGTTGTTTTTGGTATATTTTATGGTTTTATCCACAATCATTCCGCCAACAATGGCTTTTTCTCCATCTGCCACTTTCGTCTGGCCAGTTTCTTCATCCAACAGAAAATCTGTAGTAACTCTGGAAATATTCTTTCGCCACTTTTCTTCATATTCTTCTAATGGATGGCCACTGATGTACACTCCTAACACTTCTTTTTCAAAGCCCAGATACATTTCTTTGGAATATTCTCCTACATCCGGTAGCTTCACTTCAAAGTCTGCTTTTTCTTCTTCTCCTGCAAGATCAAACAATGTCATCTGACCTGCCATATTATTCTTCTTATCTTGCGCAATGGAATCCATGATTCCGGCATAAACCATCATGCTCTGCTTTCTGGTTGCACCCAAATTATCCAATGCTCCTGCCTTAATCAAATTTTCTACCACACGCTTATTGATTTCTCGGTCTGCCATTCGAGTCAAAAAATCTTTCAAACTGGTAAATTTTCCTCGTTCTTCACGTTCTTCGCAAAGCTTCTCAATCACTGTATGACTAACACTTTTTATTGCCGCAAGTCCGTAACGAATAGCCCCATCCGAAACTGAAAATCCACTTTCTCCCTCATTTACACTAGGTGGCAGTACCTGAATTCCCATTTGTCGACAAGTCAGAATATACTCAGATACCTTTCCTGAATTGTCCATAACAGAACTCATCAACGCTGCCATATATTCTACCGGATAATAATATTTCAAATACGCAGTCTGATAAGAGACTACTGCATAAGCAGCTGCATGAGACTTGTTGAAGGCATATTTTGCAAAATCTATCATTTCATCATAAATCTTATTTGCAACTGCTTCATCAATGCCATTGCTAATACATCCCGGTACCCCTTCCTCCGGATTTCCATAAACGAAGTTCTGACGCTCTTTTTCCATAACCGATGTCTTTTTCTTAGACATAGCACGACGCACCATATCACTTCGTCCCATGGTATATCCTGCAAGATCACGAACAATCTGCATAACCTGCTCCTGATATACGATACAGCCATAAGTTGGCTTCAGAATTGGTTCCAGTTGCGGACAATCGTAAACAATCGATTCCGGATTGTTCTTTCCTCTAATGTAAGCAGGAATAAAATCCATTGGTCCCGGACGATACAATGAGATTCCCGCAATAATATCTTCCAGGCTCTGCGGCTTTAATTCCTTCATAAAGTTCTTCATTCCGGCACTTTCTAACTGGAAAACGCCTTCCGTATGTCCGGTTCCAAGGGAATCCAGAACTGCTTTATCTTCAAAATCAATATGGTCAATATCCAGCTTTACTCCCTGGCTCTTTTCAATTAAACGCATTGCCTTCTGAATCACTGTTAAGTTACGTAATCCCAGAAAATCCATTTTTAACAATCCCAGTTCTTCTAATGTTGTCATAACAAACTGGGTAGTAATGGAACCATCCGATGCTCTGGATAGTGGTACAAACTCATCTACCGCTTTGGAACTGATAACAACTCCCGCTGCATGCATAGAAGTATGCCGTGGCAACCCTTCCAAACGTTTCGACATATCGATGAGTTTCTTTATATTCTCATCGCTTTCGTACATCCCACGCAATTCCGGATTCATCGTAAGCGCTTTTTCTATGGTAATTCCAAGTTCATTTGGAATCTGCTTTGCGATAGTGTCTACATAAGCATAAGGTAAGTCCATAACACGCCCTACATCACGAATGACTCCGCGGGCTGCCATCGTACCAAAGGTTACGATTTGAACCACCTGATCCTTACCATATTTACGGCTTACATAGTCAATGACCTCCTGCCGCCGTTCTACGCAAAAGTCAATATCAATATCCGGCATAGTAACACGCTCAGGATTCAAAAATCGCTCAAAAATCAAACTATAACGATTCGGGTCAATATTCGTAATCTCAAGGGTATAGGACACAATACTTCCTGCTGCACTGCCTCGTCCCGGTCCCACTGCAATTCCATTTTTTCTGGCATAATGAATAAAGTCCCACACAATTAGGAAATAATCTACATATCCCATCTGGTGAATGACACCCAATTCATATTCTAGTTGCGGCTTTAATTCCTCTTGTTTTTCCGGGGAATATCTTCGTTCCAATCCTTCATAACACAGCTTTTGTAAATATTCCCATGAGGTATATCCCTCCGGCACATCATATTTCGGTAATTTTAATACACCGAACTCAATCTCTACGTTACATCTGTCTGCAATTTTCTGCGTGTTTTCAATTGCTTGTAATGCGTATGGAAACAGTTCCCGCATTTGTTCTTCTGATTTTACATAGAACTGTCCGCCTTCATAACGCATACGATTCTCATCTGACAGTTTTTTCCCAGTCTGAATACACAGCAAAATGTCGTGGGAATCTACGTCTGTCTCATAAGTATAATGAACATCATTGGTGGCAACCAATTCAATTCCGGTATCCTGACTTAATCTCAGTAATTGCTGATTTACTGTTTTCTGCTCCGGCATACCATGATCCTGTAATTCCAGAAAATAATTTCCTTTTCCAAAGATTTCTTCGTGCCAAAGTGCTGCCTTTTTCGCTTCTTCATAATTTCCTTTTAACAAAAGTTTTTGTACTTCTCCTGCAAGACAAGCACTTAAACAGATAATCCCTTCATGATATGTCTCTAATACCTCGCGATCTATCCTTGGTTTATAATAATAGCCTTCAGTAAATCCACGAGATACAATTTTCATCAGATTGTGATACCCTTTATCGTTTTCTGCCAGTAAAATCAGGTGATAATATCGCTCTTCTCCCTCTACCTTTTCGCGGTCAAAACGGGAACCTGGTGCTACATAGACTTCACATCCCAAAATCGGCTTAATTCCCGCCTCCTTTGCAGCACGATAAAAATCAATGACACCATACATAACGCCATGGTCTGTAATGGCAGCACTGTTCATACCAAGCTCCTTTACCCTGGCAACATATTCTTTTATTTTATTGGAACCGTCCAACAGACTATATTCTGTATGGACGTGTAAATGTGCAAACGACATGTAAAACTCTCCTTGGTACTTTTATTTTCCTGCTATTTCTCTATTTCTGACACTGTCCTATTCTCGTACACATCCAACTTCTTCTGGGTACAATTAAACATATGTTTGATAATAGCATAAAATGCCGTAACTCTCAAGTAGCAACCATATATGCTCGAAAAAAAGACCTGAGCTCTCCTGCTTTTCAAGAGACCTCAGATCTTTCTAAATATTCCACTATTCTACGAACAATGAAGTAGAGTAATATCTATCACCGCTATCCGGCAACAATGCCACAATCGTTTTTCCTTCATTTTCCGGTTTCTTTGCCAACTCTAATGCAGCATATAATGCAGCTCCGGAGGAAATTCCTACCAATACTCCTTCCGTTTTTGCAATTTCTTTTCCGGTATCAAATGCCGCTTCATTTGATACTTTGAAAATCTCATCATAAACCTTTGTATTCAACGTATCCGGTACAAATCCGGCTCCAATTCCCTGAATCTTGTGAGGACCTGCTTTTCCTTCAGACAATACCGGAGATGATTCCGGTTCTACTGCTACTACCTTTATCTGTGGATTCTGAGATTTCAAGTATTCTCCGGTTCCGGATATTGTTCCTCCGGTTCCTACACCAGCCACAAAAATATCTACCTTTCCTTCTGTATCTTTCCAGATTTCCGGACCTGTAGTCTTCTTATGAATTTCCGGATTTGCCGGATTTTCAAACTGTCCCGGAATAAAGCTGTTTGGAATCTCTTTTGCCAATTCTTCTGCCTTGGCAATAGCTCCCTTCATTCCTTTTGGCCCCTCTGTCAGAACCAATTCTGCCCCGTATGCTTTTAAGATATTACGTCGTTCCACGCTCATGGTCTCCGGCATAGTAAGGATAACACGATATCCCTTCGCTGCTGCAATGGCTGCAAGACCAATTCCTGTATTTCCGGAGGTTGGCTCTATAATAACAGAGCCTTCCTTCAAAATTCCTTTTTCTTCCGCATCTTCAATCATGGCTTTTGCAATTCTGTCCTTAACACTTCCGGCAGGATTAAAATATTCCAATTTCACTAAAACTTTAGCTTTTAGGCCATGCTTTTTCTCTATGTTTGTAACCTCAACTAACGGAGTGTTTCCGATTAAATCCAGTGTTCCCTGATATATACCAGCCATTTTTGACTGCCTCCTTTTTTATTTTACTGCTTTAAATGCTTCTTCTAAATCTTCAATAATATCATCAATATGCTCTGTTCCAATTGACAAACGGATGGTGTTCTTGTAAATTCCCTGCTCATTTAACTCTTGCTCATTCAACTGAGAATGAGTTGTAGAAGCCGGATGGATTGCAAGAGACTTCACGTCTGCCACATTCGCCAGAAGTGAGAATACTTCCAGATTGTCAATAAAATCTTTTGCGGTACGGTCATCACCCTTGATTTCAAAGGTAAAGATAGATCCGCCGCCCTTCGGGAAATATTTCTTATACAACTCCTGCTGTTTTGGATCTTTAGACACAGACGGATGATGTACCTTTTCCACCTGTGGATGGTTGTTCAAATATTCTACTACTTTCAATGCATTTTCTACATGACGTTCTACTCTTAAGGACAATGTTTCCAATCCTTGCAAAAAGATAAATGCATGGAACGGAGAAATTGTTGCCCCAGTATCTCTTAATAAAATAGCACGAATCTTAGTAACAAATGCTGCCGGTCCCACTGCCTTTGTAAAGCTTACTCCATGATAGCTTGGATTTGGTTCTGTCAGAGATGGGAATTTTCCAGATGCTTCCCAATCAAATTTTCCACTATCTATAATAACTCCACCAATTGCAGTTCCATGTCCTCCAATAAACTTTGTTGCAGAATGTACTACGATATCTGCACCGTAATCGATTGGTCTTAACAGATATGGAGTAGCAAAGGTGCTGTCTACTACCAACGGAATCTTATGTGCATGAGCAACCTTTGCAATTGCTTCAATATCACTTACATCAGAATTTGGATTTCCAAGTGTTTCAATATAAAGTGCTTTTGTATTTTCATCGATTGCCTTTTCAAAGTTATTGACATCAGAAGGATCTACAAATGTAGTGGTAATTCCATATTCCGGAAGCGTATGCTCTAACAGGTTGTAGCTTCCACCGTAAATATTATTTGCTGCTACAATATTTTCCCCATTGTGTGCCAGATTCTGAATGGTGTAAGTAACAGCTGCTGCACCGGAAGCAACTGCAAGTGCTGCTACACCACCTTCCAAAGCTGCAATTCTCTGTTCAAAAATATCCTGAGTCGGATTAGTAAGTCTTCCATAAATATTTCCCGGATCCTGTAATCCAAATCTTGCTGCTGCATGGTCTGAATTATGGAATACATAAGAAGATGTTGCATAAATTGGAACTGCTCTTGCATCTGTAACCGGGTCTGCCTTTTCCTGTCCTACATGTAACTGTAATGTTTCAAATTTTAAATTTCTATCTGCGTATGCTTTTTTACTCATATTTTTTCTCTCCTTAATTTTACGAATGTTTTTGTTTTTATATTCTACATTTTATCTTTGACAACAGAAACAGCCACACATTCGGTCATCCTTTGTTATGTACAAATCTTTTTCTCTCACTTCTTTCATAGCTGGTTCTCCTTTTCCTATATTTTCTACTTGTTTAAGTGGTTATTTATTATAGTCATACTATATCCTACTTTTCCTACCTTGTCAATAGGTTTTTTTAAAAAATTAAAAAAGCGTCTGCTCGCCAGACTCTTTCGCGCCCGAGCGGTGTCGTTTACGACTAATTTCATCTCCGCGAGGTGCGCATCCCTTGCGGTATGTCAGAGCATACGCAGTATGCTGAACGTATCGCTTAGCGGAGCGTTTTTACTTTATAGGAATTGCAACGCAATTTCCTGTAAAGTAAAAAAATGTTGCTACATAATTGTAGCAACATCTCTTTTACCTCTCATTTTTATTCGTCTTTTTTCAATCCAATTCTTTCAAATACCATATCATAGCCATCGTTTCCATAATTCAAGGAACGATTTACTCTGCTAATAGTAGCTGTGGATGCACCTGTTTTCTCCGCTATATCCAAATACGTTTTCTGTGCCCGTAACATTCTGGCAACCTCAAATCGCTGAGATAAAGACAGCAATTCATTTACCGTACACACATCCTCAAAAAACGTATAGCATTCTTCTTTGTTCTCCAGACTCAGGATTGCTTCAAATAAATGGTCTACGGCGTCTGTTCTTAATTTTTTGCTCATATGCCATTTCTCCTTTTCATTGTCTCTCGTCCCGTACATTTCAGTACGTTATCATATAGTAATTTTAACATATTAAAGTTTTGAAGTAAATAGATAAATATCTACTTTTTACAGTAATAATTAATATAATCTTTTAGTATCTCCGGATGCACATTCACTAAAAGTTCTTCCGGAAAATTTGCTCTTTCTAACACCTCTCTGGCATAATCATGAGCTCCTACCGCCGTATCAATATGGGCATCTGAGTCCATTACTACAGGAACCTGATATTTGATACACAAACCAAGCATTTCATGATAAATTTCCCTTGGGTCTCCCCTAAAACTTCCCGGTGACAATGAAGCATTATTCACCTCAAGAATCACATTATATTCCTTTGCAGCCTTTACCAGTTGTTCATAGTCAACAGGCATTCTTGCATCATCCGGATGGGCAATAAAATTGATGTACGGATTCTTCATAGCTCCAATATAAGCTCTTGTATTTTCTGCCCTGCTTCCCGCTGTAAAACATGGTGTATGAAGACTCGCCAATGCCAAATCCATTTCTTTCAATATAGATTCCGGCAAGTCTACATGACCTTCATAATCCAGAATATTCAATTCAACACCATAAAGCACTGTCATTTCACCATGTTTTCTTGGCAATGCTCTATAATTCATAAAGTACATACTATTACAACTTCCCGGCATTGCGGGTGCATGTTCTGTAATTGCATATACTTCCAAGCCTTTTGTTGCTGCAGCTTCTATCATTTCCTTTCGCGTACTATAAGCATGTCCGCTAGCAATAGTATGAGTATGTAAATCTGTCTTATCTAACATAAATACCCTCTTTTCTACTTCACTTTCACTTTATTATGCATTTTCTCACAAGCGTATATTATACCGCATTAAACTAAAAAAGCAAGATTATTTTTATTTTAAAAACATCCGCATTATCTTTTCTTTCTGCTTTCCATAAGGAACATAACGAACAGGATTGTCCAACCAATTATACTTTTTCACTATACTCTTTTTATGGGAGAAGGTGTCAAAACTCTCTTTTCCATGGTAACTTCCCATACCACTCTCTCCAACACCACCAAATCCCATATGGGAAGTTGCTAAATGAATGATAGTATCATTAATGCATCCTCCACCATAAGAAAGCTGTTCGGTAATTCTTCGCTCTACCATCTTATCTCCGGTAAATAAATACAATGCCAATGGCTTTGGTCTTTTTCTTACAAATTGCACTGCTTCCTGAATATTCTCAAACTCTAGAACAGGCAATACCGGTCCGAATATTTCTTCTTGCATAATCGGTGACTTAGAACTTACATGGTTCAACACAGTAGGCGCAATTTGTAAAGAATCTTCCTCTACCGCTCCCCCGATTAAAATCTCCTCTCCTTCTATCAATTGTTTGATACGTTTAAAATGTTTTTCATTGATGATTTTAGGATAGCTTTCTCGATTTTCTAACCCTTTCCCATACATCTTTTCTATCCAAAAAAGCACATATTGCAAGAATTCTTCCTTTACCTCTTTTTGTACTAAAAGATAATCCGGTGCTACACATGTCTGACCTGCATTCAAAAATTTTCCAAATACCAAACGCTTTGCTGCCAACTTCAAATCAGCTGTTTTTTCTACAATACAAGGACTCTTCCCTCCCAATTCCAATGTTACCGGTGTCAAATGTTCTGCTGCTTTTTTCATGACCAATTTTCCCACCTGTACGCCACCGGTAAAAAAGATATAATCAAATTTCTGTTCCAGCAGACTCTGGTTTTCTGCTCTTCCTCCTTCTACCACAGTTACGTATTCTTTTGGAAAGGTCTCCTCAATCATTCCTTTTATCACTGTTGATACCGCTGGAGAATAATTAGATGGCTTCAGCACACAGCAATTTCCCGCTGCCAATGCTCCGATTAATGGCTCCATGCAAAGCATAAATGGATAATTCCATGGTGACATAATTAAAACCACTCCGTATGGTTCTGACTTTACATAGCTTTTACTAGGAAACTGTGCCAATGGAGTTCTTACCTTTTTATCCATCATCCACTTTCTTAAATGTTTCTTTACATAGCGCAACTCCGCTAATGTCATCCCTACTTCTGTCATATATGCTTCAAAGGCTGACTTATTTAAGTCCTTTTTCAACGCTTTATTAATCTCTGTTTCCCATTTTAAAATCGCCCGCTCCAATCGATTCAGTGCTGCCATTCGATATTTCCAAGATTTTGTTTTTTGCGTCTCATAATATTTTCTTTGCATTTTTACTGTCTTTTCAATATCCATAAGTCCTACCCTTTCTACTATGCTCATATTCTTCTTTGTAATTATATCACATTTTTACCTCTTTCCCATAACTTAATAAAAAATGAATAGGATTTATTATGAAAAAGATTCTTTGTCTGGTTACCTTATTTTGCATCCTCTGTTCTTCCGGTTGTTCTTCCTCAAAACAGCAACACCTTACTGACGTTACTTTAAACGAAGTAGCACATTCTGTCTTTTATGCACCTATGTATGTGGCTATCGAAAAGGAATATTTTGAAGAGGAAGGTATCCATTTGACGTTGGTTACAGGTTTTGGCGCCGATAAGACTATGACTGCTCTCCTTTCTAATGATGCAGACATTGGCTTTATGGGACCGGAAACTACGGTCTATGCCTATAACGAAGGGGCCAATGACCCTGTTGTTAACTTCGCCCAACTCACCCAAAGAGCAGGAAACTTTTTAGTAGCCCGTACAAATATAGATAATTTTTCCTGGTCCGATCTTCAAGGAAAAACCGTACTTGGTGGACGAAAAGGCGGTATGCCTGAAATGGTCTTTGAATATATTCTAAAGAAAAATAATCTGGACCCTTCTGTAGACCTTACCATTATTCAAAATATTGACTTTGGCTCCACTGCTGCTGCATTCTCTGGAGGACAAGGAGATTTTTCTGTGGAATTTGAACCGAGTGCTACTACATTAGAAAAAGAAGGAAATGGTTATGTTGTAGCTTCTCTCGGTGTTGACTCCGGTTATATTCCTTACACTGCTTTCAGTGCAAAATCCAGCTATCTAAAAGAACATCCCGAAATCATCCAAAGTTTCACAAATGCAATTCAAAAAGGTATGACCTATGTCAGCACTCACACTCCTGAAGAAATTGCCAACGTAATTGCTCCCCAGTTCAAGGAAACAGATTTGGACACTATTACTGCCATTATTACCCGATATGCCCAACAGGATACCTGGAAAACAGACGTTATCTTTGAAGAAAAAAGCTACGATTTACTCTTGGATATTCTGGAAGAAGCAGATGAATTGTCTGAACGCCCAGCTTACAAAGATTTAGTCGATACTAATTTTGCCCAAAAAGCTGCTGAGAAATAAAGTTTTATATCATGGGAAGTTCCTATTTTCTGTACACCACTATAAATAGGCTTCCCTTGATATGCCTGTTCCTCTTCTATTCCTTCTTTCTCAAATAAAATATCTCCTCTGAATCCCCATTCTTCTGATTGGTTAATGCACTCTCCAGCACACTTCTGTACTCCGGGTCATTTCTCCAGACGGATTCCGGATGCAGACCTCCATTGTCATAATCAGCACCAAAGTATTTCTCGTTGATAAATCTGGTATAGCAGAAATCTGTCTGCGCCAGTGGCTCTGTATTGGTAATAAAAACTGTAACCGTCTTATAAACAGTATTTCCTATACTGTCCACTGCCTTATACGTCATGCTGACACTCCCGCTGTCTGTCATTCCGGTAAAGTCTGTTGCTGCATATCCGTACAGACTGAGACTTCCGTTGATTCCATTTTCTGCTATCTGTGTGCTTGTCCGATTCTCAAGTTCAATATCTTCCCGGTCTGTAGCCGATGCGGTACTTAACAGTTCCTCTTCTGTTATTTTTCCCTGTTGTGCAAAGTCCAGACTGAAATAGCGGTCTACTGCTTCAATCTCCGGGCAATCATCCCAGATGGCATAAAGGGTAACTACCGCTCCATCTTCAGGCGTTAGATTTCTTACTGTGTCTTGGTCGGCAAATTCTGTTTCATACACCGCACCGTCCCGGTTCCATCCGGTAAAGACACTTTCTCCCTGTTCTGTTGTACGGACAAACAGATTCGGCAGTAATGTCACATCCTGGTCATATACTGCCGGAATATCTTCCATTGCTCCATCCGTAGCTCCGTTTCCATCAAAATGAATGGTATATGAATTTGCACTCCATTGTGCATACAAGGTTACAACACCATTCTTTTCTGTGGTAAGATTCTTCACTTGCTGCTTATCTGCATAGGATGTTCCCGTTCCATCCGGTGACGTATTCCATCCGGTAAAGGTATATCCGGTTCGTTCAAACTCATTTGGATTCAGTGTCACAGGCACATCATATTTCGCCTTTTGGTTCTCCATACTTCCTGATGTTGCACCGTTTCCGTCAAATGCTATCTGGTAATCATTTGCTGTCCAGTGTGCATACAATGTTCCACCATTTACAGTTGGTGTATATTTTGCTCCTGCATTTCCAATAAATGTTCCACCCGTTGGGCTGGTGTACCATCCTGCAAACTGATAACCCGGTCTTGTGGCTGTTGGCAACGTAACACTTCCCGGTGTCCAGTCTGCAGTAAGGTTTACTGTTTCGCCCTGTCTGGTGGCAAGATTCGCAACCCACGCCTGATTCGGATATAGGTCTGATGTAGCGGTATCAACACTAACTGCACCTTTTCTTCCTTCATAAATTCCATTGTTCATCCAATGAGCCACATATGCCAGACGGTTATTTCCAAATGCTGCCTTTAAGTCAGTTCCGCCGTAATTCATATAATCGTCTATTTTAAAATTATAGCTGGCTTGACGATTTTCAGTTCCATATAAAATACTATAGATATACCAATGTTCAAATGTGGCATACTTGTTATATCCCCACGTCATTTTAACATCAGGATATTTATTGATATAATACGGTGCATCAAAACCAAAGTAATTGAAATACATCCCTTTGTAATATAGGGTATTGTTATCCTGCCATCCATTAAATGTGGCATCGGCAATATCACTTGTCTTTGCACTGGTTCCGCCATTTCCGTTATAGTTGACACCATACTGCTTTTTGAATCCATTAGTATTCAGGAAACCACCTACACCAAAGGTACAATTTTGATTCGGTGTATTTCCGGAGGTTGCTCCGTTACCTTCAAAATGAACCGTATATGTGATAGGGGTCCACTGGGCATAAAGTGTTACCACACCACCGTCTGTTGCAGTCAGATTTGATACTGCCTGGCTGTCAGAATACCACTGTCCGCTTCCATCCCATGCAGTGTTCCATCCAACAAATCGGTAACCATCTTTCTGGTAAGCATTGGCTGTAAGATTAAATGTCTGGTCATAAGTCGCAGACTGATTTGCCATGGAACCTGTCGTAGCTCCATTTCCGTTATACACTATGGTATAGTTATTAGGTACAAAACGGTATCTTGTCAGTATATGCGTAAATGATACCGGACGATATTCGTTTTCTCCCACATCTCCTCTGGCACAACCTAACCAATAGTGCTGAGAACCAACAAAATAGTTTACGTCTGTGTATTGGCAGTGGGAAAAATATATCCGGTAATATGCATATGCTGCATAACCATCATCACAGTCATAAGGCTCCGACAATATAAGACCAGCAGTACCCGGAACACTTCCCACCAGAAGTACATTTCCCACCTTATCCGCTCTCTTCCCCACCGGCTCCCTTGTCTGAACTTCTGTCCAAAAAGTAAGTCCCGGAGATGCCTGTACCGCTCCCTGTATCTCTGCCGCACTATGCTTTAATCCGGTCTGGGCACAGGTGAGGGTTCTTGTATCTACCCCAGGCGTATGAACACAAGGAGTTTGATCTAATACTTCCAAATGATACCCCGTCTTTGTAGCATTTGGGTCATAGGTAACTTCCGGTACAGCAGCTTCTACAGTTACCGAAAAAAAAGCAGTACTAAGCATACACGCCAGCACCGCAGTTAGAATTCCTTTCCCTATTCTTCTTTTTCTCTTCATTCTCTTTTTCTCGCTCTCCTTCCCTTAACAAATTGATTTTATACGATATTTCTTCTATGCCATACTCTAATTACAAAAGAAACAATCGACCGCAATGGATTGACCACTATCAGAATAGAATTACCACCTTGCAACACGATTGTTCCTTATCCTAATTTTATTATCCCCTTCTTTTACTGACTACTATCTTTCTGCGCTTCTTTCAGCCTCTGCTAACTTTCCGCACTATCTCCCTTATCATCTTTCGAAAAATGTGCTGACATTCCTCTTTGATACCACACATATACCCCATCATCCGCAATCCTCTCTAATTTCCATAAATAAAATAACTTCCAAATATATCACTAGAACGAAAATTAGAACGACAATACACATTCTCATCTATACTATCCCATAATGCTCTTGCTTCTGCATTCTGTTCTGCTGGATAATGCACCAAAGTGCAGTTTCTTCCCGGTAACTTTGCAGTCAACTGTGCCTGTGCTCCTGCATCATCATAAATAAAATCAAACCATGCATTACATATTGATGTTAACATTTCCGCTTCTTCTATTGTCCACCCATTCGGAAGAACACCTGTTAACGTCGGGTCATCATTTACTGGTGTTATCGGCTCTGCACTCGGTGTATTACTTGTGCCTCCGCCATTACTTGTGTTTCCATTCCCAGTACCACTTCCTGCGCCATTTCCGTTACCACCATTCCCGGTACCGCCATTTGAATTTCCGTTTCCAGAACCACTTCCCGTATTTCCATTCCCGGTACTTCCATTTCCATTGTTTCCATTATCAGATGTTCCGTTTCCGGTATTTCCTTCGGTATCATCCGCTGCTACTTCTGTGGTATTTTCCTGAAGGAATGCCATGATTCCCGCATTCACTTCCTCTAATTTTGCATTGGCATCCTTATACTTCACTGCATCAAACAATTCCTGATACTCTGTAAGGAGCTTGTCCCACGCATCCTGATTTTCCTGTGGGAACGTTGCATTATGATAATCCATGATAGCCATTTTTTTCTCTGTCAGATACTGCTCATTCTGCTGTCTGTATCCTTCCAGATTCTTTTCCAGTGTTACCATGGTCTTTTCTGTCGCTTCATCTGCTGTTTTCTCATCCAATGCCGTCTTAATCGTTGTAAAATCACGATTCAAAATCTCAATGACTGCATCCTCCAGAATCAGATTGTCTCTTAATTCCTCAGCTTTTTCATACCGACTAGTCAAGTCTGCAAGAAGTTTTTCCTGTTCTGCCTGTGCTTTCTTTTCAGCTTCTGCCTTTTCTTCTGCCTGCACCTGTGCTTCTTTTACTTCTGCCTGATGATGTACATATACGCCTGTTGCTACTCCAGCTCCCGCTACTACAACGCTTACTGTCACAATGGCCGCTATCTTTACTTTTCCTAATCCTGCTAATTTACTTAATAACTTGTTCATACCTGTTCCTTGTCCTTTCATTTCTCCTGTCAGTCCTGTTTTTAAACCATTTCCTATGCCTGCTGTTTCACCGGAAATTGCCATTGCAATATTTCCGGCTCCTGCACTCTGGAATGCCAGCGTAGATGCCGATACTCCTACCTGTGTGCAGACCTGATTGTAAATTCCCTGTGCGGAAGCCTGTGGAAGTGTTGTTTCCTCTAACAACATCTTAATCGCAAGCAGTAACAATGGTGCACTGAAACCATGCAGCCTGCATCCTTGCTTTCTCTCCAGCTCCACAATATGCTCTTGCAAACGTTTTCTTGCCAGATGCAGACGGCTCTTTATTGTGCCTGCACTGGTTTCTGTCAGTTCTGCAATCTGTTCCACTTTCAAACCATCATAGTAAAAGGATACAATAGCACTTTTCTGCTCCGGTGATAGTTTTTCCAGCAATCCCTTTAAGATTCCAGCATTTTCCCTAACAATAGCATCTTGTTCCAGTTCTACAGATTCATCCGGTATTTCTTCAAACATTCCCTGATTTTCCTCTGACAGTAATACATGATTCTTTTTCTTTCTTATCATTGATGCTCCCTGGCGCATAGTGATGGTATTGAGCCATGCATACAGACTGTCTGCATTCTTAAGGCTTCCAATATTTCGATAAGCCGCCACATAGACCTCCTGTATCAGGTCTTGTACCTCCTGCTCATCATTAATTGCAAGTTTCGCACGGGAATAAACGAAATTGTATGTCTCTCCATATATGTAGTTAAACCCTTTTTCTTCTCCCTGCTTCATTAACTCTATCGCCTGTTTTAGCTTTTCTGTCTGCATATTCTTCTCTCCATCCACTGCCATTTTCTCCTTTCGATGGTCTTTTTATTTTTAACCCTCATATATAAGTCGCATCAACTTTTCATTTGGTTTAAAATTTTTTACATTTTTTTCATTTTCTTCCAAAAACGCAGGTATGAACCGATATTATCAGCCTTCCCGCCAAAAAGCAAGCTGTTTTCCTCTTTATCTATTCTATTTTCAATGTTCCTCACATTCTATTTTCCCAAATCAATTCATCTTCGCAGTAAATACTCTGCTATATTCTACTACAGTTCCATCCATCTCTACTTTCCGCCCTGTTTCGTCCAACCAACAGATAAAATTTTCATTGGGATTTGCCGGTACAGGCAACACACTTCCTTCTGTAAGTGTATATACTTTATAGTCTACATTTCCAACCTTATAAACTACGGTATACCTCTTCTTTTTTTCCAAACGATACTTTTCCAAAATTATCGTTCTTTCGGCACTCACTTTCTCTTTATTTCCCAAAGGATTGTGATACTCCTCTTCTGCCTGCACCGACAATATGCCCTTCTCTGGTTCTGCTTTCATAATAGAAACAACTATTTCCGAATCACTTTCAATTCCCATAGAAAGATTCTCCTTAAACATTTCAATAAATTCTTCTCTCGTAATTTCCTGTTTTACCTTCACACTTTCTATGGTTTGCTCCGCTGCATGCTCCAATGCTTTTTCTAATTCATTTTTTCGAACACTGCGTCCACTAATTATCATAACAGCCGCAATCACCATAAATGTGATTGCAGACATCATGATTCCATTTATCACATGTTTCATTCTTCCACCTTCCTATTATCCACAGAAACCTCTATTTTTTCTGTTGTATACTGATTTTCATCATCCTGCGTTTTGATTTCAAATATATAGATTCCCGCTTTCTGAAAGATTACCTGATGTGTTTCCCTATGATACACATCCATACAATTTACTCCATTTTTGTCTGTGATTGTTTCTACTTTTACATTTAATTTTTTACCTTCTGCATCTTCTGCCGAAAATACTTCTTCTATTAAAATTACTTCCCCTACATGCCAACTTTTTTCTGTATTACACCAAATCTTTGGCTTTTCCCGTTGACATATTTTTGAAAAAATTGAAAAATCCTGATATTCTGTATAGGAATTTTCCTTTATCATTGCTCTGTTTCCGATAACTGCCAGAATTCCTGACGTAAGAACTAACATTATTATCATGAACCCTGCCATTCCTGCCAGCAAAGTCTCCCCATATTCTTCTATCCATTTTCCCATTACAATAAGCTCCTTATATTTAGCAGATACTTCTGGAAAATGCCATCATTATTTCATAAATACTTCCTTTCGGAAGCAACATACATACTACAACTCCTGTTATTGCAACTGCTCCCGTAATTCCCAGAATCACTCCTCCATACTCATTCCATAAAGTTCTCATCTTTCCTCTCCTCCTTAATATCCACTTACTCTTATTAACAACTGCCAGAATACTCCCACCATCATTAAGCCTGCAATCACATAAATTACCATTCCTGCATATTCCTCCATTATCACTTTCATATTTTCTCCTATCCTGCCATTCCACGAATCTCATGTTGAGAAAAAAGATTCAATACCGGTATAGCATAGTCATAATATAAGATTACAGATGCTAATTGTATGTTAGCATCCTCGTCATATACTGCAGGTTCAATTTCCACTTGATATCCTGCTTTCTCTGCTTGTTCCATACACGCCTCAATTACTTCCTCATTAAAATTACTACATGCAATTTCTTCCATAATATCTGAATGATAATCTCTTGCAGCCGCAGTCTGTATCCCAGCCGCTACCACTTCCATTCCTGTTAACGCTTCCAAAAGAAGAAAAAACAATCCCATGTATATTTTTATTACCTGTCCCATTCTTTTTCCTTTCCGTTAAATACTCATTTTTGTAAGAAAAACCACCATAAACACTGCCATATTTATCATCATTTGAAAAGAAATTGTAATCTGAGGCAAATATCCAATAGCATTAATTCCTGCCAATTTTTTCTCATTTAATATCTTCTCTGACTGATCCAGTAGCTTTTCATTACGTCTTACCATGACTTGTATCTGTTCCTGACTGTCACCATTTCCAGCTTCTGATATAGCATATAACATTTTCATTGCTGACTGCACATAGGACAACTGAAACATTTTTAAAAATTCCATATAAGGTTCTATGGATTCCGGCTGGTCTTTCAACCCTCGTATCATCTTCTCTAACTCTGGTTTTAACACTGGCGGTGCCTCTGAAACTGTCTTTCCAACAGCAACCTGCACATTGTTTCCCTGTAGTAGCAGTGCCATTTCCATCAACCATTGGGGGAAACGAAGATTTATCTCCTTCACCAGCCAATTATAGCTAATGTGATATGCAATTCTATTTTGATTTCCTAAGAAAATCCCTACCACAACCAAAATAACTGCCACATAAACATGTCCTTTCCATAAGCACCATAGCATTCCAAGCCCAAGTGGTATCGCCCACAACAAACTCTTTTTCCATGCGCCCGGCTCCTTTTCACTTGTCACTACTTTCCAATAATACCGGACCTTTTTCTCCTCACTGTTACTGTCTCTTTCCAGCCAACTTCCAGCAAGTTCACGATTTGCCTTTCGGAAAATCAACATATTCAAAATTAGATAACAGGTTGTTCCTATCTGGGTTACCGGATGATTTACAATAGAATATTGTTCCGGCATAGAGCGATATACTCCATGAAATACAGCAGCCAGAATGATTGTAATAATAAGTGCCATAATCACCCTACTTCTGCCTCTTTTTTTATCTTCCTGCAATAACAGCACATTCTCTACCCACAAAGCCTTATCTGCTAACAAGAGCTTGATTCCGCTCCTATAATCTCCACCATTTTTCTCAATCAATCGTAAGAAATTGTGTATAGCAGAAATCCTTCTCCCCGGATACTGCACCTCTATTTTTGAAAGTGCCTCCTGATACAAATCCTTTTCGTAGACTCCATTCTCAATATACTCTATTGCCTGATTAATGGATGTACGCATCCTGCCTTCTACAAAAAGGCTTCCTGTATCTCTAAGCGCCGCCAAAATTTTCCCTTCCTGCTGAAAGGAATATAAAATCTGTTCCATATAGTCTGCAGCTTCTAAAAACTTCTTATGTTCATACATATTCTTGTATCCATTTAGTATCATTCCCGGCAATAGCACCATCCACACTACTACCATTGCTGTAGTGAGGTACCAACGTAACGAAAAAATAATGCCACACAAACACACACCTACAAAAGATATCACTAACGAAAACAAGTAACTTCCCATAGAAAAATAATATCCATATTCATCAATCTGCTTCTGCAAATGTTTCGGATTCAACATCCACCAGATACTTTCCTTTTTTCTTCTCTTTTTCATTTTTCCTCCTGTAAAAAGCTCATATCCAACGGTTCATATGCCAATGTTTCTTTACACCGAAATGGCTCCGCTATCCCTGCACGTTCCATTTTTCTTTTGATATCTTTCGGGATTTCTTTTGACAGGATTTCTCCATTCTCCAACAACATATAAATATTGTTTTTTCCCCTGTACCGGTCATAAAAACACACTTGGTCTATATAACGTTTCTGCCGCCCCTTCTCATCTGTACGCTGACGAATTAAGACACCCACACTGACAAACTCATAGATATAATTTTCCAGACGCTCTGCATCCTTTGCTCGACCAATCATATTCATAATTCGATCCGGCAGATTTCTCAAATCATCCAGATGTAACGTCGTAAAACCGCATACTCCGGTAGACCACTGTTCTAACAAATACTGTACTTCCGTAGAACGTGCCTCTGACAATATAATCCACTTTGGATTCTGCCTAAGACACAACTTAATCGCATCTGTATAACTTAATTCCCTGCTCACTTGTAATTCTACACAGTCATTTTCCGGATTAATTTCCCGAAAATGCATTTCCAGATTATCTTCAATGGTAATTGCTCTCTGATTAGGCGGTATAAATCTGGAAAAAAACTTTGCGCACTCCGTTTTTCCTACTCCCGGTTCTCCACAAAAAACAAAATTCATCTTTGCCCTTACACAATTAATCAACAGATTTAGTATCGGCAAGGGACAATACTTCGTATCTAACATGCTTTCAATGGTATGCCTTACCTCCGGCAAGGACTTACGAATGCAAATGGAACGTCCGGACACTGCCGCCGATTCATGCACAATACTAATTCTAAGTGTCTTTGTCTCTGCCTCTAAAACATTATGCATCCGGTTAAAGGGTTTATTTACCCGATTGGCAATCCGATGTGTAAATTCCTCTACAAACTCCTCTGTCACGGTCACTTCTGCACGATATCGCCCATGCTCTAAATCGGTTATCCACAACTCGTGTCCGTTGTAATCAATATCTGTTACTTCTTTCTTTTGTATATAGGGTAATAATACCCCAAAATCCTCTTCTTGAAGTTCCCAGCTTGTTTCCACGTACTTTTCCTTTCTTCTTTTTAACCAATCTTCAAAACGAATTCCCTGCCGAAATCCGGCAGGGAATCTCAACCTCTATGCCGTTCCTGCCTTAGCAAATAATGAATTGA
The DNA here is from genome assembly GCF_001940225.2 of Roseburia sp. 499. Lineage (NCBI taxonomy): Bacteria > Bacillati > Bacillota > Clostridia > Lachnospirales > Lachnospiraceae > Roseburia > Roseburia sp. 499. Next base: position 872,600 of record NZ_CP135164.1, on the reverse strand, counting down.
CCATATTTACAAATGCATCATGAACCGGTCCGCCCTCTACTAATAAAAGACTTACCAATGCAATTAACGCCACAATTACAACGCCAATAATAATAATTCCACTGTATTCTTCAAAAATAACTTTCACACGCTTCCTCCTTCCCTACTTATTTTCTTTTTCCATTCGTTTCATTTTTTCTTTTGTTTTGTTTTTGGTTTCTGGCGAAGCTTCACGCCTTTGACTATAACTTTAATTTTGATTCTCTGATTCAGAATAAAAAGATGCCGGCTCAGATCCGGCGATATTAGAATATAGAACGTCGCTCTGTATTGGGTATTGTAATCTGTTCTTTTCTAAAAATCAATTATGCATTTCTTACAATTTTTTCTACAAAAAAATATGCCTTGCAGGCGCAAACACGCTTTCTGCAAGGCTTTTACTTGTCAAAAACACTATCAAAAATTATTTTTTCTTTATATGTTTTCTACTTTTTTTACTGCTTCATCCAGATAAGGATTCTCGATCTGAGCAAATTTTCCTTCATCTACCATCTGAGCATACTCCGGATTCAATGGCATCTTTCCAAGTACCGGAATTCCCATTTCTGCCGCTGCTTCATCGATATGACTTTCTCCAAATAACTTGATTTCTTTTCCGCAATCCGGACATCTCAGAAAACTATAATTTTCTACTAATCCCAATACCGGAATTTTCATCATTTCTGCCATATTAATTGCTTTTTTTACAATCAACTGCACTAGTTCCTGCGGAGAAGTTACAATGACAATACCATCTACCGGAAGAGACTGGAATACCGTAAGAGGCACATCACCGGTTCCCGGTGGCATATCTACAAATAAGTAATCGATGTCGCCCCAGTATACATCATGCCAAAACTGTTTTACTGTAGATGCAATAACCGGACCTCTCCACACAACCGGAGCTTCCTCATCTTCCATAAGAAGATTCAAAGACATAATCTTTGTTCCATCTTCCGCCTGTACCGGAAATAATCCCATATCATTTCCTTCTGCCGGTCCATGCACTCCATACATTTTCGGAATAGATGGACCTGTAATATCAGCATCTAAAATTCCTACTTCGTATCCTCGTTTTCTCATAGCTGTAGCAAGAGATGCCGTTACGAAAGATTTCCCTACACCACCTTTTCCACTAACTACTCCAATTACTTTTTTTACACTGGAAAAAGGATTTCCCTCTTCTATCAGACTCTTTGGCGCACCGCTGTGGCTTGGACATCCTTCGCAGCTCTCTCTGGAACAACTGGATGCACCACTACACTCTTTATTTTCTGCCATAATGATTCCTCCTGACTTTCTATTTTTATTATTTCTTTTCACACACACTGAAAACAAGTATACTCTATTTTTTCCCCTTTTTCAATAAATTACAATATTTTGTACATACTATCCTTATGAAAAAAAATTTTATCATTTGTGGTCTCACCGGATGGTGCCTGGAAATTCTTTTTACTGCTTTTGATTCTTTTCGTAAACGCGAACTTACGCTAATAGGAAAGACCTCCTTATGGATGTTTCCTATCTATGGAATGGCTGCTATTATTAAACTACTTTATCTAAGAATCAAAAATCTTCCTACCCTAATACGTGCCTCTATTTATTCCATCCTTATTTTTATAGGAGAATATATCAGTGGCAGTATCTTAAAAAAATATAATGTATGCCCCTGGGACTACAGTAATGCACGGGCAAATATAAAAGGAGTGATACGATTAGATTATGCCCCTTACTGGATGCTTACAGGACTTCTCTACGAAAAAATCATATGCAGAAAAAAATAAACAAATGCCGGTTTATCCCACATTTTCGTCAGATAAATCGGCATATTCTTTCTAAAAACTATAACTTTTAATCCGGAATTCCATCTCCGTCTAAATCTAAATCACCAGCACCAATATCCTGAGTATTAACTGTTCTTCTCTTCATTCGTGCTGCTTCTGATGCCTTCAGCAGATAATTTTTTATCTCCTTGGCATGCTTAATATGTACTAATGAAAGCTGTGGGTTTGTTACATCTCCCGTATAACATATAATGGTTCCAAGTCCAAATATTCGTTCTATCAATGTAGCCGTCAACTTCACATCCTGTACTTTATACATATAGCAATCATTTTCTTCCGTCTTTAACAATCCACTATCCACCGTAATCATATCTGCAGTGATACTGTATTTTGTGAAAGTCCAAGGTAATCCGAAAAACAGAATTCTTTTTCGCTCTTTGTATACAATTTCATTCTCTTCTAATACAACTTTTTCATTTGCCATAAGAACACCTCATTAATCTATATTTTTTTCATTGTACTATACTTCTCTTTTTCTGGCAAATATTTTCGCCAAAATAACTCTTGAAATTTATTTCTTTCTGTTATATGATAGTAAAAATGCCTGCGACATTTTTTATTGTTTGCAGGCACTCATACTGTTTAACAGCAATTTACAAATAGGAGGAGTCATATGCGACATTTAATGAGCCCGCTGGATTTATCCGTTGAGGAACTGGATAAATTACTTACGTTGGCAACTGATATTGAAAAAAATCCTCAGAAATACGCACATGCCTGTGAGGGGAAAAAACTTGCTACTTGTTTCTATGAACCAAGTACGAGAACACGATTAAGCTTTGAAGCAGCCATGTTGAACCTTGGTGGAAAAGTCCTTGGTTTTGCAAGTGCAGACAGCAGTTCTGCTTCCAAAGGTGAAAGTGTTTCCGATACTATTCGCGTTATTTCCTGTTATGCTGATATATGTGCCATGAGACACCCAAAAGAAGGTGCCCCATTGGTTGCTTCTCAAAAATCCAGTATTCCGGTTATCAATGCAGGTGATGGTGGTCATCAGCATCCAACTCAGACACTTACGGACCTTCTTACTATTCGTTCTTTAAAAGGACGTCTTGACAATCTTACCATTGGTCTTTGCGGCGATTTAAAATTTGGACGAACTGTCCACTCATTGATTCACGCACTCATTCGTTATCCCGGCATTCGATTTGTTTTAATTTCACCGGAAGAACTGCGCGTTCCAAGCTATATCCGCGAAGATGTTTTAAAGAAGAACAATGTTCCATTTCAAGAAGTCGAACGTTTAGAAGACGCTATCGGTGAATTAGACATTCTATATATGACACGTGTACAACGAGAACGTTTCTTCAATGAAGAAGACTATATCCGTATGAAAGATTTTTATATCCTAAATAAAGCAAAAATGGAACTGGCAAAGGATGATATGATTGTTATGCATCCACTTCCAAGAGTAAATGAAATCTCCGTGGAGGTAGACGATGACCCAAGAGCTGCTTATTTCAAACAGGCTCAATACGGTGTTTACGTTCGTATGGCTTTGATTCTCACATTATTGGAGGTGGAAGTATGTTAAATGTAGGTGCTATTACAGAAGGGTTTGTGTTAGACCATATTCAAGCCGGAATGAGTCTTTCCATTTACCATGATTTAAAATTAGACGAGCTTGACTGCTGCGTTGCTATTATAAAAAATGCCCGTAGCAATAAAATGGGAAAAAAAGACATTCTAAAAGTGGAATGTGATATTGATGCCGTAGACTTAGACGTACTTGGATTTATCGACCACAACATTACGGTCAATATCATCAAAGGCGAAAAAATTGTAGAGAAACGAGAACTGCATCTTCCAAAAGAAATCAAAAATGTCATTACCTGTCAGAATCCTCGTTGCATTACTTCTATTGAGCAGGAATTAGATCAGATTTTCCTTCTGACAGACCCAGACACAGAAACTTATCGATGCAAATATTGCGAGGAAAAATATAATACTCATAAGAAAGTACGGTAACATTCCTTTGCATATCAAAAACCCCAGATAACACATTTTGTCATCTGGGGTTTTCCATTCTATTAACTCTTCTTAATAAATTCCGTTCTACACTTTGGACAGGTAATACATATCTTTCCTTTTCCTCTCGGAACTCTTACCTTCTGATTACAGGAAGGACATTTATAAAAATGATACACCTTTCTCTGTTTCCAGTGTTCCTTTCTCTTATTCCGTTCTACGACTCTCTTATATCTCCAAGTAGCAAACTTCTGATTTTCCGCATACCGTTTGTCAATCTGTTTTGACATCATTCGATAATACTCATAAATCATCAGACCAAATCCAAGCAGATAAAATATTCCCCATCTGGTAAATAAGGATATCAGTAAAAGTACCAATGATATTCCCATATATACCTGACCAAGTTGGTCTGCTCCATATCTTCCCATCATAAAACGCTGTAACTTCTGTTTCATTTTCCTCACTCCTGACTTAAGTATGAATTTATGGTAGCGCAGAAAAATTTTAAAGTCAATGGAGTTATTTTCTTTTAAGAAACATTTTATATTTTGGTAATAAAATAACTCCTGTTTTTAGAAACGGGAGTCTTTTTCAAAAATAAGCAGGGCTGTAAGCCGGGTTATGTCGTGGATAATCATCTATCTAGTATAACTGTTGCCAGTTATCTCAAGCGACCTACCTAAAGCTGGCGGGCCACGTCAACGCTTTTATTCGGTCTTGCTTCGGATGGGGTTTACATATGCCCTGTCTGTTACCAGACAGGCGGTAGTCTCTTACACTGCCCTTCCACCCTTACCAGTTACCTGGCGGTATATTTCTGTTGCACTGTCCTTGGAGTCACCTCCACCGGCCGTTAGCCGGCATCCTGCCCTATGAAGCCCGGACTTTCCTCACCTGCGGTCTTTCGACACTTGCAGCCGCGATTATCTGCCCTACTTATTTTTCTATATGCTATTGCACACTTTCGTCATCCTAACATATTTTTTTAGGAAAATCAAGAGTGGAAATTGTGACAATACTAAAGTCACTATTCACAGCCACCTCCACACAACATGCGCAAAACCGTCCAGCAAAGCTGTACGTCACTGCTTCGCAGCTCAACGTTTTGCTTATGTAGGTGGAGGTTCCTGATTCCAGTCAAATACGGATTGAAAAACATTCTCTTACGAGCAAGCTCGACGATTCTGTTTTTAATCCATATTTTGCTGTGAATAGTAACACTTTATTTTACACGTTGAAACAACTTCCACCAATAAATTCTCTTAAAATAGAATTTCTTCCAATTTCTTCACTTGGAACCGGTAAGAAATAATCCAAAAACTTCAGCAGGCGCTTTGCCTCTACATATTCCGGACAATTTTTATCGATTTCAAACAACAATGGTTCTGCATACTGTTTTAACACTGCCAGTTCATAAATCAAGGCAGAATTAAACATAACATCCGCTTCTTCCTGGAATGGGAAAATATATTGCTCTTCCCCACGCCTTACAGAATCCCACATTGCTATGGTCTGTTTTGCCGTAATATTTCTAGTTCTGGCATCTCTTACAATTCTACGAATAATTCTTCCATCCGTAGTCGGAAGATTATTGTGTTCATCAATATTTAGCTGTGTAAGCGCACTGATATAAATCTTCAATTTGCTAGACTTTGGCAAAGAATAGGAAAGCTTATCATTCAATCCATGAATTCCTTCTATTACCAGAATATCATTCTTTCCAAGTTGCTTATAGTTGCCCTTATATTCTCGCAATCCAGTACGGAAATTATAAGCCGGAAGTTCTATCCTCTCTCCTGCCAGAAGGGCAGACATATCCCTATTAAACAGTTCAATATCTAATGCTTCCAAACACTCAAAGTTATATTTTCCATTCTCATCCTTCGGTGTATCTTCACGGTTTACATAATAGTCATCCAAAGCAATCGGATGAGGATGCACCCCCTGTGCCATTAACTGTATAGAAAGTCGATGAGAAAATGTAGTTTTTCCGGAAGAAGATGGTCCTGCTATCATAACAAACTTTTTATCCGGTTGAGCAGCTATCTCCTCTGCCAGTTTTCCAATTTTCCGCTCCATTAATGCTTCTGATACCAAAATAACATCTTGGATTCTTCCCTGAGCTACTGCATCATTTAAAGCGCCAATAGTTCCAATATCCAATTTATCGCTCCACTCGCTTGACTCTTTCAATACCTGAAACAGCTTGTGAGAAGGCTTAAACTCTGCTGTAAGTTTGGTATTTTTATCTGGGAATAACACCACAAATCCCTCGTCATATAATTGCAAATCGAAATATTTCAAATATCCGGTATCCGGTACCATATAGCCATAATAATAATCCATATAGTTACCAATACTGTAAACATTTACTCTGGAACTTCTGCGATAATGAAACAGGCGCTCCTTATCATGCATACCAAGTTCCCGAAACAATGCTACTGCTTCATCTGTAGGCATATTTCGCTTTTCAATCGGGCGTTTTTCATCCACTAAACGCATCATTTCCATTTTCAATTGCAACAGATATGCGTTATCCGGGATTATCTTGCCGTCTTTTCCATATAATTCACAATAATACCCTTGGCTAATAGAATGTTCTACCCGTACCGATACTTCTGCTTTCTCTTTTTTTGCCAGTTCGTAAACCCCGCGCTGCATCAAAAGTGTAACACTTCTACGATATGCCTTACGTCCTGCTTTATCTTTAGTTGTAATGAAAGATAACTCTCCATCCTGCTCCAACAATCGATTTAATTCATGCAAATGATTGTTAAAAAGCACCAGTACAATATCGTCTTGGTACTGTGACTGATATTCTGCTGCAAGTACAGAAAACTCAGTTCCTTTTTCATATTCTTTTTCTTTACCGTTTATTACTACTTTACACCTTATTTCTCCCATTATTTTTCCTTCTTTCTTATATATAAACAAATGGCTTTTTTTCAGGTTGTTCTATTATCGTAATCCCTTCGGTATTCTCTTCCAGATATTTTCTCATGTAGGGAATAAAAATCTTCTCAACACCATAGTGTCCTGCATCAATGACTGCCATCCCCTGCGCTGCTGCATCGATTCCTTCATGATGATCAATATCTCCCGTAATCAAAACTTCTGCACCGTTTTTCAATGCTTCGCCAATAACACTTTTTCCTGAGCCGGGACTAATTGCTACTCTTGAAATCTTTTTGTCAAGATTTCCAAACACCTTCACCTGTTCCTCGTGAAAAGCTTTTTTCACCAACTCAGCACATGCTCGCACTTTCATCGGTTCTGACAAGTTTCCAACTTTGCCAATTCCTTGTAGCCCTTCTTCATCTTCACAAGTCACATCTAATACCTGACAATCTTTCAACATCATCCGGTCTGCTGCAAGTTCAGCCATTCCCTTCACATCAAAATTCGTATGCATAGCATAATAAGCTATATCCTCACGAATCAGAGACATCACACGTTTTCCAACGAAATCCGCGGAATTTACCTTTTTCAATCCTCTAAAAATCATGGGATGATGGGTCAAAAGCATATCTGCCTTTGCCGCTACTGCTTCTTCTATGGTTTCTTCTGTGGCATCCAATGCTATATATATCTTATGCACTTCTTTCTCAGAATCTCCCACCAAAAGTCCCACATTATCCCAGTCACAGGCATAATGCTCCGGTGCCTGCTTCTGCAAAATAGTTATGATTTCCTGACACTTCATTTTTCATCTGCTCCATCTATCATTTCCAGACCACGGGTAATATATGCAAGCTCTTGCTTTAGTTCCTGTGTCCTGCTACTTACGTCCTGTTTGGCATTCTGTTGCAACTTTTCCAATATCTGTTCCTTCTGTTTTTTCTGCCACTGTAAATATTGTCGCAATACCGGATGCTTTTGTTCCAATAATTTTTCGCCATATTTAAACGCTAATATATCCGGTTCATTTTTTCTATTACTGCGATATGTTGCTCGCATCATTGGATAATATTTCCCATCTTCTAACACCATATCTTCTGCAGTGATAACATAACCGCTTTCCCAAAGAAACCTTCGAAACTCCATAATTTCCGACTGTGGTTGCAAAATCAATTCCTTTGCAGTTTTTGCAACTTCTTCTCCCTGCATCAGAATCCGCTTCATTAAATTACCGCCCATGCCTGCAATCACAATTCCTTCGGCCTCTTTCGGCTTTAGGGCATTTAGTCCGTCTGATAATCTGGTCTCAATCCTATCTTCCAGCTCATATTGCCGAATATGTTCCTTTGCTCTCTCTAAAGGTCCCTGATTCACATCCATAGCAATGGCCCTTTGTATCCGTTTCTGTCCGGCAAGAAATACCGGTATGTAGCCGTGGTCTGTCCCCACATCAGCAAGGATTCCTGTGATTGTTACCAGATTGGCAACTGCTGATAATCGTCTTGATAACTGTACCATACTAATCCAGGTAATCCTTTAACTTACGGCTTCTGCTTGGATGACGAAGCTTTCTTAACGCCTTTGCTTCAATCTGACGGATACGTTCACGGGTAACGTTAAACTCTTTTCCTACTTCTTCCAGAGTTCTTGCACGACCATCATCTAATCCAAAACGCAAACGTAACACTTTCTGTTCCCTCTCAGTCAGAGTACCAAGCACCTCTACCAATTGCTCCTTCAATAAAGTAAATGCTGCTGCATCAGATGGTACCGGCACATTATCATCCTGAATAAAGTCACCTAAATGACTATCTTCTTCCTCTCCGATAGGAGTTTCTAAAGATACAGGTTCCTGGGAAATTTTCAAAATCTCGCGAACACGTTCTACAGGCATATTCATCTCTTCTGCAATTTCCTCCGGAGACGGTTCTCTTCCCAGTTCCTGTAAGAGCTGTCTGGATACACGAATTAACTTATTGATTGTCTCTACCATATGAACCGGAATACGAATGGTTCTTGCCTGATCTGCAATTGCTCTGGTAATTGCCTGACGAATCCACCATGTTGCATATGTTGAAAACTTATATCCCTTACGATAATCAAACTTCTCTACTGCCTTAATCAGACCAAGATTTCCTTCCTGAATCAAATCAAGGAACAGCATACCACGTCCCACATAACGCTTTGCAATAGAAACTACCAAACGTAAGTTAGCTTCTGCCAAACGCTTCTTTGCCTCCTGATCGCCTAACTCCATACGTTTTGCCAGTTCTATCTCTTCCTCTGCACTTAATAATGGTACTTTACCAATTTCTTTTAAATACATACGAACGGGATCTTCAATGGAAACTCCATCCGGTACTGAAAGGTCAATATTCTCAACTTCTACCTCGTCTTCCTCATCAAGCAGAATATCTTCCTCATCGTCATCATCGGAAATTCGCAGAATGTCAATGTTATTCGACTCCAAAAAGTCAAGAATCTTCTCAAATTGTTCTGCATTCAGTTCCATTTCTTTGAAAAAATCGCTAATCTCCTGATATTCCAGTACATTCTTCTTCTTTTTGGCAAGTGCTAATAACTCCTGCAGTTTTTCGCTAAATTTCACAGTTTTTTCTTCCATTTCGTTTCATCCTTCCATTCGTTGTTTATATTTTGTCCTTATTTGGTGGAAATATGCAAATCTCAAGTTTCTGAAGTTTTTCCATATTTTTTTTATCCGCGACCAGTTTCTGCAATCCCGCCATATCTGTGGGGTCTAAATGCTTGGAGCGGTAATCCATACTGTTCTTTTTCACACGAATAATCGTTTCTTTCAATGCCTTTTCCTTATCAGACTGGGTGGTTACTTCCTTCAGTCTTGCATTAAACAGACCGGCAATCTCCTTTTGTTGTTCTTCCTCGGTAAACATACTGATAATCTTTGCCGGGTTCAGCTTTCCTTCCTCATATTGTTTAAATACCAGTTTTGCTGCCTCCCGATACAGTTCTTCCGTGAAATCCTCCGGTCCGATATAAGGCTTTATAATCTCAAACAATCCAGGTTCTTCAATCAACCAAGTCAGCATCAATTTCTGGGATTGTTTCATACCATCCTCTTTTTTATTCTTCTCATTGATACCTGATTTCAAAGTCCGAGGTTCCTTGGTGATTCCACCTCTGGTTCCACGATGCATTACTAACTTCCGGAAATTTTCAAATCCCATCTGGTATTTCTCCGCCACTGCTTGCATGTAATTTTCTCGTTCCAGCTGTTCCTCAAATTCCAGAATCTTATCTGCAATGGCATTGTAAAATGCTGTTTTACTTTCCGGATCCTTCAGATTATAATTCTGTTCCATAACCTGAATCTCGAACATAAAACTGTTCTGTGCATTATCAATACGCTTCTGATATTCCTCAGGTCCCAATGCCTTGATAAATTCATCCGGGTCCTTGTATGGCTTCATATTAACTATCTTCGCCGTAAGCCCTGCTTCCTTTAAAATCGGAATTGCCCTTAAGGCTGCCTTAATTCCGGCACCGTCACTGTCAAAGGTACAATACACTTCCTTCGTATAACGTTTCAGCAAATTAGCATGTCCCGGTGTAAATGCGGTTCCAAGTGATGCCACTGCATTATCAAAGCCTGCCTGATGCAATGCAATTACATCCATATAGCCCTCGCACAACAACATATACGGCCTTCTGGTGGTTCTCGCTATATTAAGTCCGTAAAGATTACGGCTCTTATCGAATATCATGGTTTCCGGCGAATTGAGATACTTGGGCTCTCCTTCCCCCATAACACGTCCGCCAAATCCAATGACACGATTGTTGGCATCCATAATCGGAAACATGACACGATTCCAGAACTTATCATGACCACCTCTACGTTCATCAATAGTCACAAGACCGGAATCCTTTAAAATATCATCTTCATATCCCTGTTTGTGTAAATACTGATACAGGTCATCGCTGAACTTATTGGAATAACCTAGTCCAAACTTTGTCATAGTCTCCGAGGTCAACTCACGTTTTTTGAAATATTCCATTCCAATGTTTCCCTGCTCCATACGAAGTTGGGCATAAAAGTATTTTGCTGCAATCTTGTTAATTTCCAGAATTCTGGCACGCTTGTCCGCTTCCTGTCTTGCCTTTTGCGACATTTCCTGCTTCGGCAGTTCAATTCCGGCACGGTCTGCTAATGCCTCCATTGCTTCCGGAAAAGTATAGTTTTCATATTGCATTAAAAAAGTAAGCACATTCCCGCCAGCTCCGCATCCAAAGCAATAATACATCTGCTTTCCCGGCGATACGGAAAAGGATGGGGTTTTTTCATTATGAAAGGGACATAAGCCAAAATAGGTACTGCCCTTCTTCTGAAGCCGGACATACCCTGAAATCACATCTACTATATCATTGGCAGAACGCACTTCTTCTACCAGTTCCTCGGAATAATATGGCATCTTCTGTCTCCTTTCTATCTATTTCTCTTCCTAAATTTATTTATCTACCTGCCATGCCTTCGGTACAAAAATCTCTTCAAACTTTGCAATGGCGTATTGGTCTGTCATACCTGCAATGTAATCACATACCACCCGTTCTTTTTTCTCTCCCGCACTTAGCATATTACGATACTGCTCCGGCATCTTTTCTACATGCTCCATGTAGTAATAAAAAAGACGTTCTACAAGTTCCATGGCTCTGTGTTCTTCCCTCTTTGCCACAGGATTCGTATAGACACTTTTAAACATAAAGCTACGTAGCCCTTTCATGGCTTTTTCCACTTCTTCAGACATACAAATGTCATTTTTCCCCTGACTATTGGTAATAATATTATGTATAAAAGTATTCAAACGATTCCGAGTCGTCTCTCCCAAAATTTCCCGGTACTCCCTCGGAATCCCATCTTCTGTCAACACCTGTGCCCGAATGGCATCATCAATATCGTGATTGATATATGCTATTTTATCCGACAACCTTACAATTTTCCCTTCTAAAGTTGCCGGCATCAAACTGGTCTGATGATTTAAAATGCCGTCTCTCACCTCCCAAGTGAGGTTTAAACCTGCTCCATCTTTTTCCAACTTTTCTACCACACGAACACTCTGCTCGTTGTGTTTAAATCCATCTTCGCAAATATCGTTCAATACACGCTCTCCGGCGTGTCCAAAAGGTGTGTGTCCCAAATCGTGTCCAAGCGCAATTGCCTCTACCAAATCCTCGTTCAAACGTAATGCCTTCGCAATGGTTCTGGCATTCTGAGATACCTCAAGGGTATGAGTCAGTCTGGTTCGATAGTGATCACCTCTGGGGGCCAGAAATACCTGTGTCTTATGCATCAAACGCCGAAACGACTTGCAATGTACAATACGATCCCGGTCCCTTTGAAACACCGGACGGATATCACACTGTATCTCCTCTCGGTCTCTCCCCTTAGAATTCTCACTCAAGGTTGCAAATTGACTCAGATTGGTACGTTCCAGTAATTCCATATTTTCTCTTATGGTCACTACACATCACCTCTATATTCATCTATATCAAGTAGAATACAAACACAGTCTCCTATTTGATATATTCTGCGTTTCTTCGCTATTTCCTTTATTTTTTTTCAAAAATTTCCAATAAAGCAAAAAGGTCGCTGCATACGCAACAACCTACTATTTTTAAGTTAATGCAGGAGATGGGACTTGAACCCACACGATATTGCTACCACAGGCACCTGAAGCCTGCGCGTCTGCCAATTCCGCCACTCCTGCTTGAACTCGCGAAATATATTGTATCTGTTTTGCGGATAAAAGTCAATACCTAATTCGATTTTTTTTAATATTTTTCCTTATGGTAATTTACTTATTTTTCCCAAAATCATCCCAGTAAATCTATCTTTTCCAGCAGATATTCCATAACACTCTTTTTCTCAGTCACCAACTTTGCCTGCACTGCCATTCCCTGTATGAACTCCACTTGCTTTTCATCTATATTTTTTCCTTTACACGATATCGTTGCCTCTACCTCATAATACCCCGTTCCTGTATCCTGATTCACCTTAATATCCTTTGATATCCCGGTTACTGTTCCTTCTATCACACCATAATCCGAACTGGGATATGCCGGAATTTCATATTTTACTTTCTGACCTTCTTTTATAGCACCTATATCCTGATTCTCTACATAAATAACAACTTTATAAAGTCCATCATTTTCCGGAACAATATTTCCTATACTCTCACCTGCATTAACATAATCACCCACAGTTCTATCTGTACTCATATTCAGATAACCATCACATTGTGCCCGTATCTTACATGCATCAATGCGGCTTTGTAAAGAAGCAAGTGTGGTCTCGTACTCATCTTTTTTTACTCTGATATGTATTTATCTCTGCATATACTGCATTTTTCTCATTTACAATAATCTGCTCTGTACTTAACTGTTCGGAACCATTATTCAGGCTTTCTATATTGCCTTTTACTTCATTCAGATTACTATTCAGGCTTTCCAGATTGGTCTGATTAGATGCAATTGACTGTTCTATGGATGCTACCATCTCTGATTCTGCTTGATTCAATGCCTGTGCTTTCTGATTCTGCAATTCCTCTATTTTGCTTCCATAATCTAGAGGCTGACCATTTTCATCTACCGCATTCTGAAGTTCTTCAATCTGTATGTCATACTGACTGGCTGTAAAATTGTAACTACTAATGTACTCCTCTACTGTTGCATAATAATATACTTCATCACTAGAAAAACTATTGCTTCTGTTTCTTACATCTGTCAACATTTGTGATAATTTTTCTTTATCCCTCTCTACTGTTCCAATGGAACTTTTGATACTATCCATACTGTTCTGATATTGCGACTGTCTGGCAGAAGCATCACTATGTACCGTATCACAGTTAATGTTAATGCCTTCCTTTCTGGTTTTGAACTCTGCATAATAAGTATTATTCTGACAGGACTGCAATACTTCTTCATTTCCATCCAGAGCCTGCTGATATGCATTCAGAATCTCAAGTCTTGCATTTACATTACTCAACTCCGCTTCACATTCCTCCTTTTGCTGTTCCAATTCTTCAGCATCTACTGTAAACAAAGTTTCTCCCTCACTGACATATGCCCCATCCGTTACTTCCCACGAAGTTATCTTGCCGGCCGTAACGTTGGTAATTGTTGCCGTTGTATCACTACTGCGAATCATACCGTTTGCATGGGTTACAACATCAATCTGAAACAAACACATCCACACTCCTGCTACAACCAGAACTGCTACTAAACTATAAATCAATATTGCAAATATCGGACTTGGTCTTGAGCCATAAACCTCCGTGCTGTCTGACATTTCTTCCATATCTATGATAATCGGTTTCATCCTATACACCACCTTCCAACGACTGATGCTTCACAAGTTCAGCATACTTTCCACCGAAATTTTTCAATTCCTCATGGGTTCCTGCTTCAATAATTTTCCCTTTATCCATTACAAAAATCCTGTCACAATTTTTTATTGTACTTAATCTATGTGCAATAAAAATTGTTGTCATTTCTTTGGAAAATTCTCCAATTGTACTATCCAATGCACGCTCTGTTACTGCATCCAGATTACTAGTAGCTTCATCTAAAATCAGTATGTCCGGTTTTTTCAACATTGCCCGGGCAATAGCAAGACGCTGCCTCTGCCCACCGGAAAGATTCGCTCCGTTCTCTTCCAGCCTGGTCTCATATCGCAATGGCAGTTCATTGATGAATTCATGCGCCTGAGCCTTTTTCGATGCTTCCACTACTTCCTCCATGATCGGACTATCCATTCCAAGGGTAAGGTTTTCATAAATACTGCCGCTGAATAAAAATGTTTCCTGCGGTATATATGCAATTCTCTCCCTCAATGTTTCAATTTGAATATCTTCTATATTATTTCCATTTAAAAGTATCTCTCCCTCTTCTGCCTGATAGAGATGGAGCAAAAGTTTTGCCAATGTGGTTTTCCCGAACCACTTTCCCCTACAAATGCAACCTTTTCTCCCTGTTTTATTTTTAAGTTCACATTTTCCAATACAAGCTTTCTGGTTCCATACCGGAAATTAATATCTTTTAATTCTATATCTCCTGCAATACTCTGTGGATGAAGCTTATGATATTCCTCTTCTCCTTTTTCTGCCTCCAAGTCCAAGATTTCTCCCAAACGGTCTGCTGCGACAACCGCAGTCTGCATCTGTGGCTGTAAATTTATCAAATTCTTTACCGGGTCTAAGAAATATGCCAATAAAGACTGAAATGTTATCAATTGTCCCATCGTCAGGGTTCCATGTATTACATCCAAACCTCCAACCCAAAGAATCACAACTCCACCAACCAGTTCTACAAATACCTTCAATTCATTTTGCATATTGCTGATAAAACTAAGATTAAATACACTCTTTAACAATTTTACAAAAGGGCTTTCTGTTTCCCGATTCGCTTTGCGTTCTGCATTAAATGCTTTTACTGTCTGCATTCCATTTAAAGACTCTACCAAATAAGAAGTAAGCTGCGCATTATCCTCCATCTCATTCCGGTTCCACTTATCATAGCTTTTTTGGAATCCCACAACGATTATTGCATATAGAATTATCATAATCACTGCGATTCCAAACATTTTCGTATTCTGCATATATAGAATAATTGCTCCTGCTACTGCCATAATGGTATCTATCATAATCGTTAATGTTGCTCCGGATATCGCATCCCTTACCTTAGATGCATCATTAAAACGGGATACAATTTCCCCAACTTTTCTACTTCCGAAAAAATTCATAGGAAGTTCCAAAACATGACGATAGTATCCCAGTAACAATGCAATGTCCAGTTTTTGGCTCAAATATAGCAATAAATGAGAACGTATTGCATCCAATATTACCTTAAAAATGTTCAAAAAAATAACGCCTACCGACAGCGTAGTCAACGTCTGAATCAATCCATCCGGTAAAATATCATCCATCAGTGCCTTATAATAGAAAGAGCCTGCTATACCCAAAACGGTATAAACCAAAGATGCCAGAAATATATGTATCAATAATTTTTTCTGTGGAAGCAAAAGATGAAAAAAACGCTGAAATAAACCTTGGATTTCCTTTCCTTTTACAAAGCTTTCCGACTTCACTAACAGAATTAATACGCCTGTCCACTGATATTTTGGTAGCTTTTTTCCTTCTGTTACCTCACCGAAAAATTCTTCCGGTGTAAGTTTTACGATTCCTTCTGCCGGATCTGCAATGACAACCTGCTTTTTAGTAATCTTATGGATTACTACATAGTGCATTAGATTTCCATCTACAATAACGTGTGCAATACAAGGTAATGGAAATTCAGAGAAAAATGCTTCTTTATTTCCCTTTACTCCTTTTGCAGAAAAGCCAAGTTGTTCCGCTGCCTTGATGACACCATAGGCATTCGTGCCCTGCTTGTCCGTTCCGGCAATCTCCCTAATCTTCGATATAGAAATTTTGTAACCGTTCTGCTTTGCAATGGTGGCAAGACACGCTGCGCCGCAGTCAGTAATGTCATGTTGTTTAATACAGTAATATTTCATCTTTAGACTCCTCTTTATCCTGTTACAAGTACTTACTTCAGTCCGTCTAATTATTTGTTTTTAAATACTTATTTTTTCTCCTTCTTACATATAAATTTAGGCGTTTGATAAACGCCGTAACCCATTGATTTTACTGGGTTTTATTGCTAATTTTATATAAATTTTCTCTCCTCAAGTGATAAAATATAAGTAACAACACAAACACTTTTTCACAAGAGAGGAGAAAATTTATGGCTATTAAGTATCATCAAATTTCTTTAAGTGAAACTTTTTCAGACTGTCAAAACCAGTTCATGGATGACTCTCCATCATTCTTTAATATTCTCGCAGAATACTTTGATCTTGATGACTTCATCCCTCCAGAATTCACATCCGCTTTTTATCTTACCATCGGCAGGAATCGTCTTTATTCTCTTCATGGTTTTCTTACCGCCTATATCCTCCAGAAAATATTTTCTATTCCTACCGATTCCCTGCTTCTTTTATTCTTAAATCTCTGCAAGGAATTACGTGATTTCTGCGGTTTTTCTAAAGTTCCTGACGCTTCCTTAATGTCCAGGTTCAAAAACGAATTCGAGCCTTACATTGAACTCATGTTTCAACGAATGGTTGATTACACAGAGCCCATCTGCCAACTAATTGACTCATCTCTCGCACAGATGCTTACCTTTGATACCTCCGGAATTGAACTTTATGTTACTGAAAACAATCCAAAAACTTTAAATGCTTTAATCAAAAAACTCAAAGCTTTTTACAAAGATAAACCTGATGTCGACCCTTACAAGATGGCTTATGGCCTCATGCCTTCACAGGCTGTTTCCTGTCCTGACGCAAAGCATATGTACATCAATGGTCATTTTTGCTATGCAGACAAATTTGCTATTCTTACCAATGGTTTAGGTATCGTAAGACATATCGCTTTTATCAATGATGACGATTTCAAATCTGCGCATCCAGAACTTCCTGTTGAAAAGAAAACTGCTTCTCCCGATGAAGATAAATCCTTAGGTGACGCTGCAGCACTTGTTCCAGTTCTTAGTGATTTCTTTTCCCTTCATCCAGACTTTCATCCAAATACTTTTCTTGGAGATGCTGCTTTCGACTCTGCTGAATTGTATGGAAAGTTATTCAATGATTTCCATTTTTCCAAAGCTCTAATCCCCTATAATCCAAGAAATGAAAGCCCTCTTAAAAAGGTTGGTTATAATGCTTATGGCTATCCTACTTGCCCTAATGACTCCTCTCTTTCCATGAAATACTGTGGAGTAACAAAGGAAAAAGGTCGTTCAAATCGTATCAAATGGATCTGCCCTAAGATGTCTTATAGCCATGGTTGGCATTGCAACTGTGAAACCCCTTGCAGCACAGCTGCTAAAGGGCGAACAACATATACTTATGAGAACATGGATTTACGTATGTTTCCTGGCATCCAACGTGATTCTGACGAGTGGAATGACACTTATAAAATAAGAGCCATTGTCGAGCGTGTAATCAATCATTTTAAAATCAACATGTGTATTGCTGGAAGGAAAACAAGAAATCACTCCACCACCAAAGCTGATGTCTTTCTTGCCGGTATTGCAAGCCAGTTGACGGTAATCGTTGCATATGCGATGAATTGTCCACAATACATTCGAAGTCTAAAACCTTTAGTTGCCTGAAAAAATATTCAATTGTCATAATACTTATTTGAGCTTATTAAAGTACGCCCCAAATTTGATGCTCTATGTCAATTCAGAAACAATTCTGAATACTGACCGATTTTTTCTCCTTATATAGAGGAGAGTTATCCACAAGAACTGATAAAATCATTTATCAATTACCTAACATATAAATTCTAAATAAAATTGCCCACGTTCTCCCCCTATAAACGAAATAACATGCATTTTTTCATAAGGCAATCTACTTTCCAATAACAATAAAACCTAACTTAATACTATTCCTATTGATGATATAATCACCAATACAAGTGACACTTTTTTCAAAAACCTCACAATCATTCTCTTCTCTACTCTTTTTAAATTTTCGAAAAAGTTAAAGGCAAAAAATAATAATTTGCCCTTAACTTCATTTCTATCTTTTACCAAAAACTATTATGGCAATAACATTGTAACACCTTCTACAACTTCACAAGTCCCCCCCGCCACTCTATATCATTTACATCTCAAGTTTCATATACCCCAGTATCATTATTTAATTTTTAATTCTTTATTTATTATTTCTATTCCACCGCTCCATTTCTCCCGCTGTAGTAAGTCTATCAGCAGCTTTGCAAAAATAGTATAGTACTTTCCCTGTTAATCTTCCTAAATCTTCGACTAAACCGCCTCCTTCAATCTCCAAACTTTCATTCATTGTTAATTCATCAAAATCCATTTTATTCATACTTTTTCTCCTTTTTACTTTGTAACTTGTGATAATATCACTAAACTTCCATTATATGCTGCATGAATAACATACATTTTCATAAATGGACTTATTCTTTTTGATTCATGTACCAAATATCCATACATTGCTAAAAACATCATAAAAAAAACGCATACCTTACTTAAAATACTTACTGTATGTAACTGAGTAAATATAAAATCCACCATTAGAATCACAATTATTTTCTTCTTAATTATTTTCTTTAATATGGATATTACACATACAAGTACCAATGTTTCAACATATGGTCCAATAAAAATTACTAAAATAATATTTTGTGTTGCTATATTTTGAGATGACACACTAAATCTTTCTTCAATTGTCGCCATAATACATGCTACTATTACGCTTGCAAATACAGAAAACAAGATATATTTATATCCCGCCATGTTACTAACTTTAATATAACACTTTTCTTTAAAAAAATTCATTTTTCTCTCCTGTTTCTGCATTGTTCCACCTTACCGTATCCATGCTTTTTCCTTTACTTCTAAATCACTTATCATTCTTCATGGCTTCTTTAAATCCCTCAATCACACCACACCCAAAATCATATATTAATCCAGCAATTCCCACTTTTGTCATGAAACCGGATCCTCCTGAATTTCCACTCTTCCCTCCATCAATAAGCTCCATTTCACAAACTGATATCTCACAAAATCCATTTTGCATTGCTAATTCCATTTTCTTTTTCTCCTTTTCGTTTTTTTGTTTACACTCATCTAAAAAAGTTGTATACTCTACCTAGGTACTTTTTATAAGTGCTAGTTTGGATTCCGGTTCGGTATGCGCATATTGACCGGAATCCGTTTCTATATAAAGCAGTATTTTCTGCTCTATACCAATTTCATCATAGGTTTGTTTTTCTCCCTGCAAATCTACCCTAACATTTTATTTTTTCATTTTCAACAAACCTGTGCTATTTGGTAACTTAGCGGTGCTATTTGACACGCCTTTCAAATTTTTCTTATGCACATCCCCCTAATACTACTTTAACTATACTTCTCCTCAACACTTATTACTATTTGAGCAATATTTTTTGAATCAATACTTCTAATATATTAATAATACTCTCATACTTCTCACCACCATTAAGTTTTTGCAACTCCTCTGTTTTTAATTTTATCCACATATTGCTAATCACCTCCTCCAAAAATCACTCTAGCATTTTCTTCTTTTACTTTCAACAAACCTGTGCTATTTGGTAACTTAATGATGACATTTGACATATTTTGATATTCTTTTTATTTTATCTTCTTTTTTTCAATTTTATTAGTTATAATAATTTTATTATATTATAATGGTATCATAATTTAAGACACTTCCTGAGACAAATCTTAATGAATTTGATATACTTTTATTATCAATCAGAAAGAAGGAAAAATTATGTCTCGTACAAGAAGAAATTTTACAGCTCAGTTCAAAGCAAAACTCGTATTGGAAGTGCTTAAAGGTGAAAAAGATATAAATACAATAGCTACTGAAAACAATATTCAGCCAAACTTACTCCGTAACTGGAAGAAAGAATTCCTAGACAATGCCTCTGTTGTCTTTGATGACAAAAGAGAAGAAAATATCAAGGAAAAGCTTGCATCGGAACGCAAGGAAAAAGCTGAATATGCGAAAAAGGTTGGTCAACTCACCATGCAGGTGGATTGGCTCAAAAAAAAATCTGAAGAATTGCTTGGACCTGACTACGAGAGTAAATTTAGTAAAAAACCATTCGAAGAATAAGGAAAGCAATCTTCCGGTTTCTGTTGTTGCGAAGCTTGCTAGCATTAACAGAACAAGTATTTATTACAAAGGAACACCTATTTCTGATGAAGAACTTGAATGTAAACGAATCATAGATCGGCTTCACACGGATAATCCGACATGGGGTGCCAGACAGATGTCTTCCCAGCTTAAGCAACGTGGATATAAAGTCGGTAGACGCAAAGCACGCAGATACATGGATGAAATGGGTATTAACCCAGTATATCCGAAGCCAAATCTTTCAAAACGTTTGAAACAGGCACAGGTTGTTCCATATTTACTTAGAAATGCCGTCATAGATCGTCCTAATCAGGCATGGTCAATCGACATTACATATATTCCAATGAAGCATGGTTTCTTGTATTTAACAGCCATTATAGACTGGCATAGCCGTTGTATCGTAGGCTGGGAACTGGATGATACTTTGGATACACGTGCCTGCATAGAGGCCTGTGAAAAAGCATTCAAAGTTGCAAAACCAGAAATTCTCAACTCAGATCAAGGCTGCCAATTTACCAGTCAGAAATACAAGGATTTTCTCAAGGCAAACAAAATCAAGCAAAGCATGGATGGAAAAAGCCGTTGGGCTGACAACATCATGATTGAACGCTGGTTCCGTACATTCAAGTACGAAGAAGCATATCTTACCGAATGGAAAAATATCAAAGAGGCACGCCAGGCTATCGCTGCTTATATTCATAAGTACAACTTTGATCGTTGCCATTCTGCAATCGGTAATGTTCCTCCAGCATCCGTATACTATCCAGCTATGCTATATGAAGCCGCTAAGGAGGCTGCTTAATTGTAGAATGTCACTGGGGAGAATCTATCTTCCTCTAACCATGGATATCAGTTCATTATAAAAGTCTTAGATTTTTGTCTTGACAACTGAACCATTATATATATGCATATTGGAGGTTTACATCATGAATGAATTTTATCGAATATATTTAGATATTTTATCCAATTTTTTTAATATTCTTTTTTTATTACGTTTTTCAGTGAATGAATCACACAAGAAAATTCCTCTGAAGAATAAACTTATTTACTTTACCATTTATTTTTTATACTCCATACCACAAGATATTCCATATGCTACATTCTTTTGCTATTTATTTGATACTTTATTTTTATTAAGTTTTTTGTATCCAGACCTAAAAAAAACAATTGTTATATTCGTTCAGTATAAAATTTTTTCCTATATCCTTTTAACACTTATTCTATTTATGCACACCTGTATTTTAAATGATACAGATGTTTTATCTATATCCCCACTATATCAAACATACAAAACAATTATTGTATGTTTTCTCGCTTATATCTTTTATGTTCTCTACACAAATATGAAAAAGATTCGGAGTTTCCACAATCACTACCAGATATATTTCAATTTGGTTATTCTTGGTATCAGCCTGGTGCTAAGCCATGTCACTCTGTACCTTTGTATGGAAAATCCTGACTCCTATGTACTTTCCTCCATCTTTTCAACTATTGCTATCCTCATCATTTTGTGCATTTCGCTTTATGATAAGTTTCTTTCTTTACTTACGGAAAATGCCAACTACAAAATACAATCTGAAATGGAACGGATGGAACAGGAATATGCTGCGCACATTGAAGAAAATCTGAAAGACCTACATTCCATCCGTCACGACATTAAAAATCACCTGATTATTATTGACGGCTATGCTGCTCAGCAAAATTTTAATAAAATACATGAATATATTGGCAGAATTGCCGAGAATTTTTCTGCTCCTGCGCTCATTGAAACTTCCTCTCCTACGATATCTGCTATTTTAAATGAAAAGCAGCAGTTAGCCAAGCGACACAAAATAAACTGTGAGATTAAGACGGATTTTTCACATATAAATATAGACGATTTTACACTTACCACTATCCTTGCCAATCTGTTTGACAATGCCATCACTGCCGCTTCAAAGTGCCCGGATGGCTGGATAAAAGCTGATATGAAACAGGCTGAATCTTATCTTGAAATTATGATTGATAACAACCACATGGAAAATATTCAGGAAAAAGACGGTTTCTTTACTAGTACAAAGACGGATAAAAATTTTTTTCATGGAATTGGCATAAAAAATGTCCGCAAGGTTGTTGACGCCTTAAACGGACAAATTGATATTTCTTATTCGGAAACTACTTTCCACGTTAATATTTTAATTCCAAACTATGACTAAGATGTACTCCGATTTCTCTCATCACGAATCCGGTATATCTTATCCATATGACGTTTTTTTATCGGTTCATAATATTTGCGGCTAATTGGAATTTCCATCCCTGCCCCAAAACAGACTGCATCTCGTTTTACCTCTTTGATATAATGAAAGTTCGCAATATATCCCTGATGCGTATATAAAAATGTTTCTACATCCAACTGCTTATACACTTTTGCCAATGTATCATAGCAGACCTGCTCCCCATCTGTCATATGAAAGACACACTGATTCCGTCTTTTTTCAATATATACCACTTTCTCCAAATCTATCAACACATTTGCTCTTCCAGATACAACCTCTAAGTACCGTTTCTGTGCTTTTTCTTCATCCATACGATAATATATCTGGATTTTTGCCTTTTCCATGATTTTCTTAACATCTGTATATTTCATAGGTTTAATAACGTAACCGACAGCATCCACTCCATACGCATCTAAGGCATATCGTTCATGACTGGTAACAAAACAAATGAGTACATTTTCATCTACCTTTCGGATTGCTTTTGCTGCTTCAATCCCTGACATTTCCGGCATATCAACATCAAAGAAAATAATGTCATACATCTTTTCCATTTTCTCAATTGCCTCTGTCAATGTGTGCGCTTCCGAATAAATATCTATCTGTAAATCTGCCTCTGCTTCATTTCCATAAACACTGACCAGCTTTTCCAGTTCATTGCGATAAAATTCTTCGTCATCACAGATTGCTATTCGAATCGTTCTCATTTTACTTTTCATTATGATTCGTCTCCTCATTGCATTTTTTCTGTCTTTTACTTACATTTATGCTATCATTTATTCGCTATTTCTGCAATGAACCTGTGCTATTTTGTAACTTAACGGTGCTATTTGACATAATAATTCTATTTCGATGTAATATGTCCCACGTTCTTTATCAGAATAGAAATACTTCCATCCGGATTGGTAATAAACTCAATATGTTCTCCATCTTGATACTGTTCCATTGGAATCTTGATTTCCACTCCTGTATCAGTAGAAAGATACTGCTTGGCAAACTTTCTTGTGGTGCTTTCCGCCTGCGGTTCAATCTGAGTATCCGCTACAATATGATACTTCTCCAGCTTCTCGTTTACTTCCTGTTTGAATTCTTCCTTTTCTTTAAATACCTTATCCAAAACAAATGGTACATCTACGATACCTGTCTCTTCTAGCTGATTATGTATAATCTGCTTTGTCTCCATTTGAACCTCAAACTGCTCAGAATCGTTATAATATTTCTTCTGCACATTTTCGATTGCCCTAGTGACAATAGCAAGCTGTGTTTTTGGCGATAACGCTCCACTACAATTTAGAAACAGCTTGGAAAAATAATTGGTTTTCACTCCATTCACATCATATTTCTTTTCTATCAGTGAAATAGAAAAGTCATAGAGATTTACAATAGCCGCCTCTGATAACTTCTGGCTTTCTGTAGGAAGAATCGCCCGAAACTTAATAATTTCATTGGTATTTCCAAATGCATCTGACTGAGTATGATGCGTGTAGGATGTCTTATAATCCATTTTCAACATTGCAATATGCTTTGCCGTATCTGTTTCAAACAGTGCTACTACAAAATCAGCCGGTGGAATATCTATATTTTTATTCATGATTTCGTATAAATGTGTAGAAATCTGCTGACTTGCCTCTACAAAAGCTTCATCTGTCACTTCCGCTTCTGTTAGTGGCAGAAGTTGCTGATATACCGCAGATTCTTCCTTACGAAACTCACAGCTTTTCTTATCATCGGTTGCCATTACTTTATAAATATGCTCTCGCAAGAAGTCTCCGAAGTCTGAACCGAAATCCAGCAAAGTATCGGAAAGCACCGGCATTCCCACTGTAGAATCTAATATATGAACGATTACTTTTCGAAATCGAATATCTCCTTTTTCCATTGTTTTTTTCTCCTTCTTTAAAACGTTATCTTTCACAGACATCTGTAAACTTTTTTCATAAAAATAACTTATTGCTAAAGCAATATAATAGGGCTGTCATAAATGACAGCCCTATCCTGAAAAATTTTACTCAATCTGAAATACTGAAATCTCTGACTTAAGTTCTTCCATGTTCTGATCCAAGTTTTCTGCTGCATTCGTAAGATTATTCACACGATTCTGCATACTATTCATAGTTTCATTTACATACTCTGTCTTCTGTGCTGTCTGTTCAATAATTTTAGAAATCTCATTAACCGCAACAAGTGTACCATCTTTTTCTCTATTTACTCTTTCAGTGCTTTCAATAATCTTCATCAGACCATCCACAAGAGCATGCATACTTTCTCCAACTGCTTCAAAGACCTCTATTACTTCATCCACCGCCTCATGTTGCAACTTTGCCATAGACTCTGCTTCTTTTGCATATTCTGCACTCTCATTCGTCTGCCCAATAATCAAATCGACTTTATTGCGAATTTCGCCTGCCGCTTCAGAAGAACTATCTGCCAACTTACGTATCTCATCAGATACCACTGCAAATCCCTTACCAGCCTCACCAGCTCGTGCCGCTTCAATAGTTGCATTCAAAGACAACAAATTTGTCTGTTCAGATATATCTGAAATTGTTGAAATAAATTCATTTATAACATTAGATTCCTTTGCCAGAGATTCAATACTCTGCCCTACTCTATTCGTAATGGTAAAAGCATCATTGGCTCTAAGCCCCAAATTATAGATAATCTCTTTTGCTTTTCCTAACATTTCTTCTGTATTAGCAACTAGCGTTTCCACACTTCTGGTAACCTGAATAACCTGCTGCATTTCTTCCGAAAGAAGTTCTGTCTTTTCAACGCAACTATGCGCATGATTAAATTGTTCTTCCATTCCATCATTGATTTCTGATATTGCAGCTGATACATTCTCAGAGTACTCGCTTATCATTCCAAATGCGTCTTTCACTTCTTCTGTGGACACTTCAAGCTGTTCTGTTGCAAGCTCAACTTTCTTTACCAGATTTCGATTCTTTCGAATCATATGAGTAGCTGCCTCTGCCAATCCTCTAAATTCATCCTTGCTCTTAACATCTACTGTAACGGTCAAATCACCATCAGCTACCTGACCAAGTTTTGAAACCACATTCGTCATATTTTTCTGGATGCTTGCAGATATGATAATTCCAACTATAATAACAATCAATGATGCCACAACAACCAATACCACTGACAAAACCTTTATCGCATTCGCCTGGCTTGTTACAACACTTAAAGGTACTAACACACAAATCGTACTTTCTGCCCTGTCACTATAGCTATAGAAAAATACATACTCTTTTCCCTCGTAATTCACTCTTGAAATTCCATTACGCTTTACATCCGGATCAATATCCTTAAAAAACTTCTGTTCCCCAAATATATTCTCTGTCTCATTTTCTCCACATATTACCTCTTTTCCACCTTTTGTAACAAACCCCACAATACTTCCGTCACCAAAATCATACTGTTCCAGAAAAGAGCGAACTTCCGACTCCTTAACATCAATAATGACTCCACCATTCATATCCTGTGTATCCATCTGACAAGCCAACAGATAATCATTCTGAGTAAGACCCAATGTCTGATCCAATTCTTTATGTTCATCAGTC
Organism: Roseburia sp. 499; assembly: GCF_001940225.2. Lineage (NCBI taxonomy): Bacteria > Bacillati > Bacillota > Clostridia > Lachnospirales > Lachnospiraceae > Roseburia > Roseburia sp. 499. The sequence goes on along the minus strand of NZ_CP135164.1, from coordinate 846,325 downwards.
CAACGTTCAAGTGTCTCCCCATTCATTGGGTCCACAATATCCTCATAAATCCCCTGCGTCGTTGCTCCATTAGAAAACGACAAAATCAGTTGTGAACTATTCGGTACGATATGAATATTCTCAATAAATGGATTCGCTGCAACTGAATCCACCATAGCAGTCTCCAATGCATCCTTGCTCTCCTGTCTTGCAACGGCATCTGCATCTGCATCCGGATTACAATATTTCTGTGTATTCGAATCAAACGCATACTTTAACGCCTCTGCCTGAATATATTCATAACGCATATTAATATACTCATTCATAGTGCCAACCGTCTGGAGTGTCGCCTGATTAAACTCCAGAACCAATCCTTCTGCTGCCTTCTGATAAGACGCAACTCCAATAATAACCATAAACACAATTGGTATCAAAAAGCATAGAATCAACTTATGCTTGATACTGTATAGGGAACTGCCACTTAAAACTTTTGTTTTTCTCTCTTTCATACGCTCTCTCCTTCTATTGTACATTCAGTCTTGGATAACGATCTGCTACAGCCTTCTTAAAATCTGCAATTGCATCATCATATGTTTTATTTCCCTGCTGAAATTCCTCTAACTGAAGTTCTAAGAGTTCGTTAATTTTTCCATCATAAGCGCTCATCCATGATACATTTACTTCCTCCGCCAAAGGGATAAATGCATTAATGAAATCTTGCCCACCAAGAAAGTCGTATGTACCTTTCCCCTCTGAAGACAAATTCTGCATTGCCGCTTTATTATTAACATAATCCATCGTTTCTTCTGACATTTTTTGCATAACATCCGTATCACAACATAATGCTTTCATAATTTTTCCGGCAATTTCTTTATCTGAGCATTCCGCAGTAGCACCAAGCCATGTTCCTCCCCAATAATAGGGCATAGGTCCCTGACACATATTCCATTTTCCATAGGTTCCTGTACTAGAAGAAGTATCTAAACTTCCATCCTCATTAAAAGTTGCTCCACAGTTTGCTTTAATTGTCCAATGCAAAAACCATGTACACCCAAAATACCCAAACACATTGTCTGTGGCTGCCCCATTACTCCATTCATCTGTCCATGTGTCTGTTTTCCATGTCAAATCCTCACCTTCAAGCCTTTTTGACACCTCCATGTATTCTGCCATTGTATCATCCATCTGAAAATTATTATTATCGTCTACCCATGAAACCGATTTATTGGAATAAAACACATTAGAAATATCCTTATTGGAAGAAAGTATTCTTACTGAATCATTAGATGCTGCTTTTAGTTGCTCCGCCGTTGCCAGAAAATCATCCCAATTTGAAATCTTTGCCTGCATTTCCTCCGGAGAATTCACTCCAAGATATGTCTTTGCTAAATCAGCCCTGTACATAAATGCACCCGGACAGCTCTGCCATGACAATCCCTTTATTTCTCCATTTCTTTTGTCTTCTGCTATCTCTAACGTATAAGGATACATCTGTTCCAAATCACTGTCTTTGATTCCAAGTTCTGATATAGGAAGTGTGTAATCACTATTTGTATATTTCATAATATACCCAGATTCAAAAGCAATCATATCCGGATAATCCTTGGCATCCGGAACTCGTAATGCACGATCCACACGCTGTTGATAGATATCTGAATCTCCAACATTGACATATTCCACCTTATCCCTCAGTTCCGGATACACCTCATATACATATTCGAGCCTGTCCTGTAGTTCACTATTCCAGGAATAAATATAGAATTTATCCTCCTCGTCATCTACCTTTTTTCCAAATGCACCTTCCATCTCTACATCAAATACTTTATCTGAAATTCCGCAACCTGACATTGTGCCTAAAAGTAATGATGCAATCATCCCACATGCTACAATTTTTCGTTTCATAAATGTCCTCCTTTGTAAAAATAATACCCGTAGAAGTTTGCTATGCTATATTAGTTTTATGTCACGAATTATTAGATGTCGGTATTATTTTGCTCATACTGTTTTCAAGTCATCTAGCGGCACTTCTCCACGTTTTAACTTAATTTATTAATATTTTAACATGCACATCATTTTTTTGCAATTCTGTTTTCTTTCTTACAATTCAATATCCAACTCCACCGGACAATGATCTGACCCCATTACTTCCGTATGAATTTTAGCATCTTCCAATTTTTCTTTCAAATCCTCTGACACTACAAAATAGTCAATACGCCATCCCGCATTCTTCTCCCTCGCCTTAAATCGATAAGACCACCAGGAATAGATTTGCTCTTGCTCCGGATAGAAATAACGGAAAGTATCAATATAACCATGACTTAATATCACAGAAAACTTTTCACGTTCTTCATCTGTAAATCCTGCATTTTTGCGATTCGTCTTTGGATTCTTTAAGTCAATTTCCTTATGCGCTACGTTCAGGTCTCCACAGAAAATCACAGATTTTTTCTCTTTCAGGCTGTCCACATATGCTAAAAATGCATCTTCCCATTCCATTCGGTAAGACAGTCTTGCCAGTTCATTCTGGGAATTTGGCGTATAGCAGGTTACCAGATAAAAGTTATCATATTCCAGTGTAATCACTCTGCCTTCTTTGTCATGCTCCTCAATGCCGATTCCATAAGTCACATTTAAAGGCTTATGTTTTGTAAAAATCGCCGTACCGGAATATCCCTTTTTCTCTGCATAGTTCCAGTAAGCTTCATAGCCTTCCGGCAACTCCAGTTCAATCTGCCCTTCCTGTAGCTTTGACTCCTGAATGCAGAAAAAGTCTGCATCTACTTCCTTAAAATATTCCAAAAATCCTTTTTGCACACAGGCGCGTAACCCATTTACATTCCAGGAAATAAACTTCATTTTCATTGCTCCCTTCCACTACTTTTCTAATTATGTACGAAACTGCGCATCTTTCTATAGTATATCCGAATCGGCAGAAAAGTACCAGTAGATTTCTCATGTAAATTTTTCTCAAGAAGATAAAATCCATACCCTACTGCCACACATACCACCACATTTCCCATGGTTACCGGAATAGCCGGATGCATCGGGAACAATACATCATCAAAAAATTCAAAGTAAACCATTTGAACCAGAAAAATATGATAAGACGCTTTTCCTATCTCTGACAAAAACACACCTGCTTTTCCCGGAATCTTTTTATTCTTTAGATAATGGAACAATAAATATATAATCGGGAAAATGTAAAACGCTGTCAGCATAGAAGTTCTTGTCCAAAAACGAAACAGCTCCAGTTCCGGCTGATTCTCCAACTGATACACCCATACAATAAAACTGAATCCCACTACAAAGCCCGGTAACAGGCTCCAAGCAGGCAACGGGTACTTCTTTTCATCCTTGAAATGAAAATATAGATAACATCCCATAGCAAGAAACATCAAATACCTTGGCGCCAACAACCGATAAGTATCTAATTCCATTTCACTATATCGCACATAATATTCATAAGCGAAGTTGAGTAAAGCAACTGCCGCTACCCCCAGCCACGAAGCATGCTTTACCAAAAGATAAATGATAGGAAACAAAAACAATAGTTGAATCAGAATAGGATAATAATAACTTCCCGGTCCTATACCACCTTCTATAAAACAGACCACCATATTTTTCAAAGAATAAGCTTGTCCCTCCAGACGCTCCAATATCATTTCCAGTGTAAAAATCATAACAAAGGGTACGGTAAATCTTACAATTCTTGGCATAACAGTTTTCCACTGATATAATTCCAGAAACCTGCCATGTGTCTTCCGTTCAAAGGACATGGAAAAATTATAACTCATAAGCAACATAAAAATTGGAACTGCCATGGCAATCACCCAGGTAAAAAATGGGGTTGTTTTATCTTCCCATTCATAATGAGTAATAATCACCATAACAATTCCTATTGCTTTTAAATAATCAATCAGATATATGTGTTTCTTTTCTTCCAATTTTTTTCACCTCTCACATAAAGTCCGAGGGTGATTATAGCACAAAAAAAGAATTTGTCCAGAGGAAATTTGTCAACAGACTTATATCCTAATTTCCTGTACTCTTGTAAAACCGAATACTGATTCTCCAAAATATATAGGCAATCAAATATACCACAACCCCAAGTAAGGGTGCTATATACATATAAATTGCAGGATATTGCTCCATATCCGGTTTTCTTAACAGATACTGTGCCGGAAAATAATTAACAAAGGCAAACGGTATCACATAAATCATGATTCCCTGAATCAACTTGTTATAAATACTGATTGGATATCCGGCAAATTTGCGCATATTCCAATAAAAAACTTCCCGAATACTATTGGTCTCCACAAAATAAAAGCTTAAAGCACTGAATATAATGAACATTCCGCCCTGAATCAAAACTCCCCCTATGATGGTACTGATATAATAGACAATGGTGGAAACATTCCAGACTACACCTACACGGCCTGCTGATACCAGAAAAAGGATGATTCCTAACATTCCATGCCCAATAGCCGCAATCACATCCGAATGATTTGCAATCAACTGACACAAAATTCCTCTTGGTCGAACCAGAAGACGGTCAAATCTTCCTTCTCTTACCATGCTGGAAAAGTCCCGCAAATCTGCAAAAAGAATCACAATAATACTATATGTAATAAATAAAAGACTGAATAAAAATAGCATTTCATTCACATTCCATCCATTGATATGGTCAAATTTCATTAACGTAAGATAAATTACAATAATACTAGTCGCCTCTCTCAAAAATACTGCTATTGTGGCAACAATCGAATCTGCCCGATACTGTAGATTCGATAACATACTCATTCTTAATGACTGCAAAGCAATCCTAATTTCACCCATACTTTTCCTCATTTCCGCGCGGCATTTCTACCACGCAATTTTCTCAACCACCCTGTACTACTAATTTTCGAACTCCGTTTTTCCAAAAAAGATTTCCAATCAGATACAATATTGCAATCCAAACCACCTGCATTGCCATACCATACAGAATTTCATTCCCAGCCAATTCTCCCAGATAAATTCTTATTGGTGTAAAATAAATGGATTCAAATGGAGTATATGATACTATTTTTCTCAAAAACGTCGGCATAAACCATATCGGTATCATCGAGCCCGCCAGAATATTTACCACAACATTTTTAATGGTTATAATTCCCCACACACTAAACAACCAAAAGCACCATGTTTGCACGATAAAACTAATCTGCCATAAAATAAGATAACCTAAAATTACACTGATTCCCATTAATAGAACACTGATTCCGTCTTTCGGTGCACACAACTCTATAAAAAAGCTGCAAAACACCACTGCCGGAACAAAATGAAAAAAGACTTTAAACATTCCTTCTCCAATATTTTCCCAAAGCATCCGAAACTTAAAATCCACCGGTTTCAAGAATTCACTGGTAATATTTCCATCATGCAGTTTATTCTGTAAAAACATCTCATCGAAAGAAAATGCATTCGAAAGCCCCAACGAAATAACAAAATTAGTAGCAACCATCTGAAATGTAATTCCATCTACACTTTCTGTCCCCGCATATAATGCTTTATAAATACTGCAAAATACTACAATTGTTATGATAGTATTGATAATCCCCATAAAAAATTCCAATCTGTATGCCAATCGATTCTGAAATTTTTTCAGAGCGAATTCCATATACACTCTCATCACACGCGTATTCCTCCTTCATAAATATCACGAATAATCCCATCAATTTCCGGTTCTTGAATGGAAATATCCTTTATAGAAAAACGAGAAAACAACTCCTCCATCACTTCATTCATTGGAATCTTATTAACATCAAATACATAATTTTCTTTTGTTCCATCCTCCAGAAGCATCTCTATATTTTTACAAGAGGCATATTTGTTTTTAATTTCTTCTACGCCACCATCATATATCTTTGTACCTTTATCAATGATAATGAGCCGGTTGCACACCTTTTCAATATCCTGCATATCATGGGTCGTAAATATCATTGTGGTTTTCTCTGTTTCATTCATATATCTGATAAATTCCCTGATTTTTTCTTTTGCTACCACATCAAGCCCTATGGTAGGTTCATCAAAAAATACAATTTTCGGAGAATGCAAAAGCGCTGCCACAATATCTCCACGCATTCTTTGTCCCAGGGATAGCTGTCTGACCGGCTGATTTATAAAATCCTGCATATCCAGAAGTTCTGTAAACTTCTTAAGATTTTTCTGATATTTCTCCTCCGGTATTTTGTATATGTATTTCAGCAGTTCAAAACTTTCTATTAGTGGTAAATCCCAATTCAACTGTGTCTTTTGCCCAAATACAACTCCGATATTTTTTACATACTCTTTCCGCTGTTTATAAGGAATAAATCCATCAATTACAACTTCTCCTGCATCCGGATAAAGAATTCCGGAAAGCATCTTAATAGTCGTTGATTTACCTGCTCCGTTTGGCCCGATGAATCCAACAATTTCTCCTTCGCCTATGGAAAAACTGATATCATCCACCGCCTTTTTCACCTCGTACTTTCTGTTAAACAAATGCTTTAGCGATGCAACGATTCCTTTCTCCCGCTCAGCAACCTTATAATATTTTTTTACATTTTTCACTTCAATCATCTTACACTGTTCCTCCCGTATATGTTCTTAATCGTGTCTTCCAAATTCGGCTCCGTAATCTTCACATTTTTTATGGAACATCTGTCAATCATATGCTTCATAATTACAGCTGTTTCCACTTTCTGCTTATTGAATCTTATCGAAAGAATGTTGTGATTTATCGTATATTTTTCAATCGGCAAATCTTCCAAATCCGGAACTGTTCCCGCCAGTTCTATATCCATTTGATATTCCGGAGCAGACTCTTTACGAATTTCTTCTACGCTTCCATCAAAGATTATATTTCCCTCATCCAAGACCAAAACTCTGTCACAAAGTTTCTCTATTTCCATAAGATTATGACTTGTATAGACAATGGTTGTCTTCTTCTCTTTTTTCATCTCCTCCAACAATTTCATAATCCTATCCTTTACGGAAACATCTAAGCCAATGGTAGCCTCGTCTAAAAGCAATACTTCCGGCTTCGGTAAAAATGCATAGACCAGTTCTGCCCGCATTTTTTGCCCCAACGAGAGATGTGTAACCGGCTCTTGAAGACAATCTCTGATATCAAAAAATTCTACCAATTCTTGCAATCTTTCTTCATACTCCTGCTTACTTATGCCATACATCTTTCTGCAATTTTCGAAAGAATAAATTAGCTTCATATCACTCCATAACTGTGTCCTTGTTCCTGACACATAAGACATTTTTTTTAGAACCTGCACATCGCTCAATATATCCTTGCAGGCATTGATACGAATAAAACCACTATCTGCCTTCAAAATACCGGATATCATATTTAAAAGTGTTGTCTTTCCGGCACCATTTTTTCCTATGATACCCACGCACTCAAATGGTGCAATATGAAAAGAAATTCCTTTTAACACTTGTTTATCCTTAAATTGTTTTCTCACATCCTTGACTACTATCATAGATTTCCCTCTATCCTTCTTGTTGTCCTCTACAAAATATTTAACAAAAAAATATCCCTTGGTCAATGACCTTGGGATAAACCGTATTCTAACAGGGATAAACGACATTTATTACAAAATAATCTTTTTCTTCATAAATATCTATCATTCCAGCATATTTCTCTGTAATTTTTCTTATTTGTACCATTCCGAATCCATGTCCTTCCCCTTCCTTTGTGGACTTAAATTCCGGATTATTTCTTAGCACGGAAGTATCTATACTATTTTTCACTACTATGGAATCCAATCCTTTTTGATTAGATATGATGACCTCCATCTTCTTTTCTTTTGTTTGAACCGCCGCTTCTATTGCGTTATCCAGAAGATTATTTAATAATGCGGAAAAATCAACACTATCCATATATGCAAAAGCCAGATTTTCAATTTCTGCTTTGATTTCAACGCCCTGCTCTTTGGCATTCGATAACTTATGATTAATTATGTAATTCATAAGAGAATTACCTACATTGATATAGGTATACATTTTATTTAGATTATCCAGAATTTTACTGGTATAATCCTTTGCCTCTTCCACTTTCCCCTCGTTAAGATAAGAAAGTATTACCAGACTATGATTCTTCATATCATGCTTTAACAACCGGCTCTGCATCTGCATCTTTTTAATTTCCTCTGCCATATCCTGTTGCTTTGCATATTTTTTCTTCACTTCTAAAAGTGCCTTTTCCATATCAATGTTTTCTGCTATATATCGAGTAAGCTGCTTATCCTTCTCAGTTTCTTCTTTTTCCACCGCTTTTCTCTGTTTCCACTCTTTCATCCACAAAAAAATCACTGCACACAACAGCACTGTTAGTATGAAAATTATCCTAAATGCCATACGAGTCCTCTCTTTGTTTATCTTCTCATCTGTTCAAGTATTATCTGTTTCACTTCTCTTTCATAGCTTCTTCCGATGGGTATTATCCTACCATCCGTCAACACTATCTCATTACTGTTCATTCTACTGATATATTTGGTATTCACAAGATATCCTTTATGACATCTGACAAACTTTTTGCCCTTAAGTTTCTCTTCAATCTTTGTCATGGTCTCTCGATATTTTTCATTTCCATTTTCCGTATATATATTAATATAATTTCCATTGGCTTCCATGTAATAAATATCATCCATTGGAATTTTAATCACTTCCTGCCCCTTTTGTAAAATTAGTTCTTCTTTCCATGATAATAATTCTTTTTCTAAACGCCCGATAACCTCATCTACCTCTTTATCAAAATAAGACTTTCTAATAAATCCAAAAGGTCTGTAAGCAAAGGTTTGATACACTAATGCATCATAACTGGTCACAAACACCAGCAACGTTTTTAAACCTCTATCCGTAATCACCTTAGCAATATCCATTCCGGTAAAATAAGGCATATCAATATCTAAAAATAAAATATCCACCGTCTGTGTTTCCAGTATTTTTATAAGTTCTCTGGAATCTGTTAACGCAGTGTACTGTGCCGAAATAGACAGTTGTTCAAAACTCGTCCTTACTCTTTTGACAATATGTTCCAATATTTCTTCTTCATCATCACAGATTACAATCCGATACATTACTTTCTCCTTACACCAAGGGATTTTTTCTTATGCTCTCAAGAAAAACAAGCGGCGTTTTACTCCTTCTTTTTCCTGATCCATTCTATAATATTCTACTTTTTCTACCGTAAAGTATTTTTCTATCCGTTCTATCCACTCTTCATCGGGATGATTATTCATCCGAAGTACTCCATCTGCAAACATATAGTGTCCTTCCCAGGTAATATCTTCGCGTTTTGAACGCATTTCTTCATCAAAATACGGATTCATACCGATAATCACCTGACCGCCTTTCTTACAAACCTTTCTCAGATTTGCAATGATACTATCTGAAACCTCATCCGGCACAACATCTACCACATTTATACAGATGACATTATCGTATGTGTCCTCTTCCTGTTGTTCCAACCAGTCAATTTGTACTGCTTTGTGCTCAATCTTATCTGCTACCTGAAATACTTCCGCATATAACTTTGCAGATTCAACTGCATTTTCCGAAACATCTACTGCGGTAACCCGGTCACTTCCATTTTTAATCAAATAGACATCTGCCCATCCACTACCACAACCGTAGTCCAACACATTACTCCAATTCGTCACTTTATCAAAAATAGCACAGATTGTTTCACTTTCCAATTCACGCCAGCCTGTTTCCGGATGGATATCTGCATAATCTTCTTTTGATGATTTTAATGTCTGATTCCAAAAGTCCAACGCTTCTTTATATTTTTCCTGTAATTTTTTCTCCATAGTCTGCTTCCTTCTTACTTTAGCGGAGACCTTGAATCCACTGTATTCAATGCCCCTTCGCTTCTAATTCAAAAGGGTCCATCCTAACGGATGAACCCTTTGAATGAAAGAATGCGGAAGATGGGACTTGAACCCACACGATATTGCTATCACAAGATCCTTAGTCTTGCTCGTCTGCCAATTCCGACACTTCCGCATACACCATTATGAAAATGATGCTGTTGTCATGACGACTTTAAAATAATATCAAATGTTATCCAAATTGTCAATGGAAAAATTTAATATTTACAAATATTTTTTCTCAAAATCTGTTTTGGTCATAGGTTTCCCAAAATAGAACCCCTGTATCATCTTTATTGACATTTTTTTCAATATCTCATATTGCTGCTCATTCTCTACCCCTTCTACGCACACATGCATTCCAATAGTAGCAGCAAGTTCACAGACAATCCTTACAAATGCCTCATCAAATGGTTCCTCCCCTAAATCATCAATAAAGCATTTATCAATTTTGATGACATCTATTGGCATTTCGCGAATATGATTCAAGGAACTATATCCGGTTCCAAAATCATCCAACGCTACTCTTACGCCTAATCCTTTGATTTTCTGCAACACTTGTTGCATTCTTGCCATATCATTAATTGCAAGACTCTCTGTCACTTCCAGTGTCAAATTCTTTGGATTCATTTTTGTTTCCTCCAATATTTCCTGGATACGTTCTGCTACATCATTGCGCAATAATTGAACAACAGAAAGATTCACATTTACCTTATACTCCGGATGTCCCATATCATTCCAATACTTACAACTATGACATGCCTCTTTTAAAACATAATCTCCGATAGGATTAATAAGTCCCAAATACTCCGCAAGCGGAATAAATTCTCCCGGAGAAATAAACCCAAGATTCTCACAATTCCACCGAATCAAAGCCTCTGCACCGGTACAAGGATTTCCCGGTTTTGTTACATCTACAATCGGTTGATAATATACTTCGAACTCATCACAAGCATTCATCGTAGCATTACGCATATTTTTCTCTAAATCCAGTCGTTTAAAGGATCCACATTCTAATCCTTCGCCATAAAATGCATACCGGTTCTTACCAGACTTCTTGGCTTCAAGCAATGCCATATCTGCTTTTTTTATCAAGTCCTGTACATTATCTCCATCTGCCGGAAAACGTACAATTCCCATACTCGCTGTACAATAATAATCTGCCCCTTTTAGGAACCATGGTTTGGAAAATATCTCAAAAATCTCATCAATAATCTTTCCCAACATCCAATACATGTTATGGGTAACTACAATAATAAATTCATCGCCACCCATACGGTAACAACTACTTTTTATTCCTTCAATTCGCTGAAGGCTGTGAGAAATTGCTTTCAGCAGTACATCTCCATACTGGTGTCCCAATCCATCATTAATATGTTTAAAATCATCCAAATCCATATACAACAGTGCCCCCTCGTCACCATCTTCTTTGGTCTGTTTGATATACTGTGCCACATCTTCTTCGCAACGCATTCGGTTATATAACCCTGTCAGGAAATCATTATTCACCTGTTTTTCTATTCTTTGCTGATATTTTTTCTTCTCCGTAATATCATAAATCGTATGAAGAGCAACATTTTTTCCATTGACCCATACAATCTCTGTACGATGAACATCGAACCATTTTTTCTCTTCTGTTATATATATTTCTCCCTGTTCCTTTTCACTTAATACCCTTTCCAGTACCTGATTTATTTTTTTCTCCAAGATACTCTTTGGGAAAAGTGTAGAAAACCTCTGGTTGGTAAATAGCATCTTTCTTTCTTCCAAAGAGGATACACAGATGCCACATTCAATATTATCTAATATCTCTTCTAGAGAATCATAGGAACTTTCCAGTGAATTCCGTGCAACTCTTTTCGCCCATATACTTTGAATAATTCTACGAACATCATGGGCAAACTTAATTTCTGTTACTTTCCACTCTCTTTCCCCGTTATATACCATTAAAGACAAATACATTGCCAAATTTCCGTTTACCTCTATTGGAAGAAACATTCCGGCCCTAAGTCCTTCCTGTTGAAAAAATACACGAAATTCTTGGTTCAATGGCGTACTACTAGAAAGCATATATGGTTTTCCGTTCATAAACGGATATTCTTTCACCGGTCTTATCTGATGCTTTTTCCTTTGATTTTGCAAGCCCTCTTCCATCCACTCACATATCACAGAAGCGCTATCATTTTCTTCCGCAATCTGAAGTAATTGAGCCCCTTCCAATTTCAAATACGCTCCTGTATACTGAAATATCTGTTCAATTACTTCTGAAAATTCCTGCTCAGATTCCAACATTTGTACAACAGAAGCCATGGCCTCACTGCGCTGCAACTCTGTCTTCATATGCTCTTCTGCCTGACGGCTTTTTTCAGATTCCTCACTTGCCTCTATCGTTCCAAGTCCCAGTTTAAAATAATTCCGTAACATACTACACAAAAATTCTACTGTTTCTGCAAATTCTTCTTTGGTAGTACCACTTACCTCTTCCCCCCAAACAACCTCTGAAGGTATTTCATCCATGAGTATTCCACCTATCAGCCAAGTTGCTACTACCTTCTGATTGACCCGTACCGCTATTGCACATACCTTTACATAATCCACCGGAAGATCTGCTTCCACAACATCTTCTACTCCGGACTGTTGTAACTGCCAAAGCAAATCTTTACAGATTTCCAGGTTGATATATTCACCAACCCCCTTCCAGCCCTTTATCTGAATCATGTCTTCCTGAGATACATCACCTTTTAAATAAACACTATATATATGGTGCATTTTACAGAACTTTTCTTGTAATTCCTGTAATTCTTCTCCGTCCATTATTATTTTTTCTTCTGGTCTCATTGTTTTCTAGCCCCTTTTTTCCATAATAAACAGATAATACATATCCTTCTCGTCCATACTGTATTCCTGCAACATAGTAAAATCTTTTCTTACACGCAGCTGTTTTTTCACAAAGTTTTTTTCATTGGAATACATCATAATCTTTCCCTTTTCCCTTAAAACCTTTGCTGCTTTTTCAAAAAATCTTTGATAAAAAATATCCTGTTCTTCCTTACTCTTTTTTCCTCGTTCCGGCATATTTGTAATAATTTCGTCAAAAAGATATTCATGGGTAAACTCAAAAAAATCCCTGTTAATATAGTATATATTCTGACCTGCCAGTTCTGTATTTTCCCTAGCCCCACTAATTGCTTTTCCAAAAATATCAATCCCGTACATCACTCTTGCCGGACAGATTCGATTTCGTTCTAGAAGCATCGTTCCCACACCGCAAAACGGGTCCAAAATCTGAGCATCTTCTTCCATATACGGCTTTGCAAGTGCTGCCACTGTCGCTGCCTGTTCCGGACGAATTGATGCCGCAATGGTATTTTTTCGATAATAAAATCGCTCTTCTGACAAAGTATAAAACTTTATCAACGGAAGAAATGTTCCATCACTTTTTTCCATCAATCTTATCTCTATTTCATAATCAGAAGTAGAGTTTCTCAATCGATAAGCTGTCTTCTTTTCTAAAGAAAATGCTAATTTCTTGGCAAATTCACTTCGCTTATCCAAAGGCATCTTACCATGAATCCCCAGGCGAAAATAGCAGGTCTCTTCGCTCCCATGTGCCTTTTTCAACAGCTCCAACAAATTTGATGCTACCAACGTGTCTGCTGCCTGTTCCGGTTGCGGTTGCAACGTTCTCGCATTAAGTAAAAACAACATTTCCCGATAAGTGGGAATTTCCAACAACTCCCTGATATCATCTGTTTTTACCCGTACGCCACTTTTCATTCGAAGCGTCTTTCCTTTTCTTATCTGCCGCTCTGTTATCTCCTGATTTTTCTTTCCAGTAGTCAGAATAACCTCATAGTTTTCCTTATATCCTCGAAAAACATGGTGTTTCTTCTCTTCTTTGTCGGAAAGCATCTTACGCAATACCGTCATCTCTTCTCGCACATGCTTTTCTTCATTCTCTGCCGGCTTATATTCTTCCAGTTCCTTCAACCGCTGCTGTAACTCCGGCACAAACGCTTCATAATCCAATTGAGATAAAGCTGTTAGATAATCACTTTTTACAAAACGCTGTGTTTCTGCCTGATATGCTTCATATAACGATAGTGCTGCTTGCTGCGCTTGCAAATTTCCCAAAATCAACGCCGCATTCTTACGCACTTTTGCATCTTCATGCTCTAAAAATTTCAGAAAAATATCATAGTTTCCCTGCAGCTTTTTCTGCCATTCCAAGACAACAGCTTTTTCCTTTAATTCCTGTTTTATAGAAATCAGCTCTTTTCTCGGATTTTCTTCTGTTTTCAAGCTCTCATAATGCTGCTCTACCATATTCTTCTCCTTTTTTCCACAATCTGACTTTTATTTTACTTTATACTTTCTTTTTTGGCAAGATATAGCACATATCAATTTTCTGTTAATTCTATCATAATTCTATGAAAAAGAATTCCGCTTGCGGAATTCGCCGCGCGCGAGTGGTGTCGTTTACGAAAAAAAAATCCGAAACACCAGACAACCATCTGATATTTCAGATTCCTTTTATGACAAATCCTCTTCCGGTTCTACTCCATAAGTATCCAGATAATCTTGTACATCCTTTTTAAACTGTTTCCATGCATCCTCATGTTCCACATAATAAAGAGGACATTCCTTTCCGGTCACATCATAATGTCGAATGACATTTTCCACCGGAACATCAAACTTTCCACAAAGCCATGCCGTAAGGTGCACCAAAGAATCATACGTTTCCTGTGTAAACTTGCCATCCTTATTTAAATGACAACACTCAATAGAAATTGTATCATTATTTCGGTCATTGGACGCATAGGAAATCTCAGAGCTTGGAATACACTGAACAATTTCACCATCAATTCCTACTACAAAGTGGCTACTTGCCTTCGTCTCATGACTATCTTTTAAACTTTCAAAATAACTTCGATTCTGTTCCGCCGTAGTCCCCGGATTGGCTGTATAATGTATGACAATTCCTCTTACCTCGTCCATGGCAATCTGTGGTCGAGAATATTCATTCGGCGTTAAAAGCTCCACCTGATAATCCGGTGCTTCTAAAATCACCTTCTGTTTAAAATCCTCTGCCATCTCATCAACGGACTGTTCTGATATATTCTCACTTGCCTGTGCCGATTGGGATATATGTATGATTACTAAAACCACTACTAAGACTGCACCACAGCTAATCACACCTTTTCGTACCATCTGTAGGATTCTTTTCCGTTTTCTTTTTCTTCTCCGTGCCAGACATGCCTCTCGTCTTCTTCGTTCTTCACTCGTCACTGTACCCTCTCCATTCTTCTGTTTTCCTTCCTTTCACTATCATACTACTTGTCTAGTCAAAAAGTATTTAAGTTTTTTTAAATTTTTTGTAAAGAACTATAAGAAATATTTTTTCATAACCTCCAGAGTCTGTTCTAATATCTCTCTGCTATGCGCCATAGACAGGAATATTGCTTCAAACTGAGCCGGCGCCAGATAAATGCCTTCCTTCAACATATAATTGCAGTAATCTGCGAATGCCTTCGTATCTGAAGTCTTTGCACTATCATAATCCTTTACTTTTTCCTTGGTAAAAAACAGAGAACCAATGGAACCTACATGATTTACCTGATAAGGTAATCCTGCATCCGATACAATTTTCCGGATTTCTTCAAAAAACCATTCTCCATTATCATTTAACTTTTTATAAAACTCCGGATTTTCCTTCAATATAGTAAGCTGGGTGAGTCCTGCTGCCATAGCAATCGGATTTCCACTTAATGTACCTGCCTGATATACACCACCTAATGGAGCTACTACTTCCATAATTTCTTTTCTTCCGCCATAAGCTCCTACCGGCATTCCACCACCAATGATTTTTCCAAAAGTAGTTAAATCAGGCTTTATTCCATAATACCCTTGTGCTCCATCAATTCCCAAGCGAAATCCGGTAATTACCTCATCAAAAATCAACAGCGCTCCGTATTCATCACAGATACTGCGCAATCCTCCTAAGAATCCCGGTTCTGGTGGCACAACTCCCATATTAGCTGCTACCGGTTCTACAATGATAGCCGCTATTTCTTCTCCACATCGATTAAAATGCTCTTTTACACTATCCAGGTTATTATATATCGCAGACAATGTATCCTGAGTACAGCCCTTTGGCACTCCCAGGCTATCCGGTACACCTGCCGTCATCACTCCGGAACCTGCCTTTACCAACAGCCCGTCCGAATGACCATGATAACATCCGGTAAACTTGATAATCTTATCTCTCCTCGTGTATCCTCTTGCAGTACGAATCGCACTCATAACTGCTTCTGTACCGGAATTCACCATACGCACCATTTCTATGGAAGGAACCAGTTCACATACCAGTTTTGCCATCTCTACCTCTACTTCCGTAGCTGCACCATAACTTAATCCATGCTTACATGCTTCTGTTACCGCTTCCAATACATCCTTCTGATTATGCCCTAAAATCATTGGTCCCCAGGAACCAATATAATCAATATACTGATTATCGTCCTCATCATAAATGAATGCGCCTTCTGCGCGCTTAATGAATCTTGGAGTGGAACCTATAGAACCAAATGCACGCACCGGGGAATTCACTCCCCCCGGAATAACCTTAACTGCTTCTTTAAATAAATACTCTGAATTTGTTATCATCCAATTCTTCCTTCTTTCATATAGCCTGCCAATTCTTCTGCAAAATAAGTAATATAGATATCGGTTCCTGCCCGATAAGCACTGACTGCCATTTCACACAAGATACTCGCTTCATCAATAAATCCCGCCTGAGCAGCCGCTTTTACCATCGCATACTCGCCACTAACCGAGTAAGAAGCTACCGGTATATCAGTTCTGTCCTTTACCTCCCGAATCAAATCACCATATGCCATAGCTGGCTTTACCATAATAATGTCGGCTCCCTCTTCCACATCCAGCATAGCTTCTTTCAAAGCTTCTCTACGATTATGAAAATCCATCTGATAAGACTTTCTATCTCCAAAGGAAGGTGCTGACCCTGCTGCATCCCGAAAAGGTCCATAAAAAGATGAGGCAAACTTCACCGCATAAGACATAATCGGTGTATTTACATATCCCTTCTCATCTAATTTTGCACGAATTGCAGCCACTCTTCCATCCATCATATCAGAAGGTGCCACCATATCCGCTCCTGCCTGCACCTGTGACAATGCTGTTTTTGCCAGAAGTTCCAGAGTCTTATCATTATCCACATCATGGTCGCACAACACACCGCAATGTCCATGAGACGTATATTCACACATACATACATCCCCTATCATATAAAGTTCCGGGCAGACTTCTTTTGCCTTACGAAATGCCTTCTGCACAATACCGTCTTCTGCGTAAGCTCCACTTCCAACTTCATCCTTGTGTTCCGGAATTCCAAAAAGCATTACGCTACTAACTCCTGCATCTGCAAGTTCCGTTAATTTTTCTTCCATTCGATCCACACTGTAACGATACTGCCCCGGCATGGACGGAATCTCTTCCTTAATATTTTTCCCTTCCATTACAAACATGGGATATACCAGACTAGACGCATCTATTCTAGTCTCTCGTACCATCTTACGAAGCACTGCATTTCCACGCAGACGACGTGGTCTTGTAATCAGTTCCATTTTTCTTCCTCTTTTCTATCTAAATATGTTATTTGACGTTCATTTTGCTTTTAAATATAGCACAGAGTGGTTTTTCTGTAAATGATAGATTTATTCTATTTTTATACGAATCTATTATATTACTCTTTCAAAAAAGTTGATATATTGTTATCACGTTGATGAAAACTAGGAGGCGGGTTTATGAAGGAAAGATATGTATGCGATATGACAAAAGGAAATGAAGTAGGATTGCTCTTAAGATTTGCGCTTCCTATGTTGGTAGGAAATATCTTTCAACAACTTTATAACATGGTGGATTCCATTATTGTAGGTAAATTTGTAGGATCTAATGCACTTGGTGCTATAGGTGCTGTAGGAAATCTAAACTTTTTATTCTTTTCCCTCTGCCTTGGTCTGACTTCCGGAATTGGTATTTTAATTTCACAGTTTTTTGGTGCCGGGAAAGACGAATATGTAAAAAAAATCATAGCAAACTCTGTTTACATTATTACGGGAACAGGAATTGGAATGAGTATAATAAGTATTGTATTTGCAAGACCTATTTTGACTCTTATGAACACACCACCGGAAAACATGGAGGACGCTGTCATCTATATGCAGATTGTATGCGGAGCTACTGTTATTGTAGCACTTTATAATGGAATTTCCTCTATTTTGCGTGCTCTTGGGGACTCCAAGACACCTCTTATTTTTCTGATTGTAGCAAGCTTTATAAATGTAGGATTGGACCTTTTATTTGTACTGGTTTTCCATATGGGCGTAGCCGGTGCTGCTTGGGCAACTGTCATTGCACAGTTTCTTTCTGCGATTGGTTCTATCCTTTTTGCCCTTTGGAAGAATCCATATATGAAGTTAAAAAAACACCACTTTGTAATGGAGTCTGATATCGTAAAAAAGAGTTTTCAAATTGGCCTTCCGGTAGCCGGTCAAAATGCACTGATTGCCTTTTCCTGTGTGGCTTTACAAAGTGTCGTAAATAAATACGGTGCAACTGTAATGGCAGCCTATACTGCAACCAGCCGCGTAGAACAGTTGGTACAGCAACCATTTGGTTCTCTTGGGACCGCAGTATCCACCTTTGCCGGTCAAAATGCAGGTGCAGGAAAGTATGACCGTGTCAGCACCAGTTGTAAAAAGAGCACCTTTATTGTTCTGATTTTCAGCCTGCTGATGATTGTAGTCATGTTTTTGTTTGGAAAACCTATTGTAAAACTGTTTGTAGATGATCCGAACATTATCGAAATCGGTGCCAAAGGACTTTGTATCACCAGTCTTATGTACTTTGCCTTAGGTATGATTTACGTTACGCGTGGTATGTTAAATGGTGTAGGTGATGCTGCCTATGCCATGATAAATGGTCTTACCGAAGTAGTAGGACGAATCGGCTTTGCTTATCTTTTGATGGCAATTCCGGCTATCGGCATGTGGGGCGTATGGTACACCAATGGCCTCACCTGGATTCTAGCCGGAGCTGCCGGAGTCATCCGATTCTTCCAGGGAAAATGGAAAACTAAGTCTGTGGTAGACCGGGCAGTATCTTAATTACTGCTATGTCTGTGTAAATCAACGGATTGGCATATACAAAAAGAGGTTAATGAACACATCTACTAAATTCATTAACCTCTTTTTCATTAACATTTTATCTGTCAGTATAATTCTGAATACAGCATTCTACCAAACTATCAATTGTAGCTTCTTTTGCTGTCACTGTTCTCATTCCAAGTGCTTTCGCAGTCGCTTCTGTCTGCTTTCCGATGCAGACTGCCGATATCTCTTTTATATCTAAATTCTGTATTGCCTGTGCAAACCCTTTTACCGTAGATGCACTGGTAAATACCGTCATATCCACATGCTCCGGCTCAAATCTTGCTGTCTCATATACGGTTTCATAAATTGGCAAATCCGTAATCTCAGCCTTTGTTCTCTTTTCTATCTCCTGAATCAACTGCTGATTTCCTTCTGCTGCTCTTGGAATCAAAATCTTTTCTCCATCTTTTGCTGTTTCTCCCAATAAAATGCCCAAATGCTCTCCATCATAAATTTCCGGTACCAAGTCGCAGATTAGTCCTCGTTCTTCCAGTTCTTTTTGAGTTCCCTTTCCAATCGCTGCAATTCTGGCCGTACCAAGAGAACGAATATCCATTCTGCATTCTCTTAGTTCATCAAAAAATACTTTTACTCCGGCAGGAGATGTGAATACCAAATAGTCATATTCTCCCAGTCTTTCCAACGTGTTTTTTAGTGATTTATTTTCTGAAATGGGAACCGTCTTTATCGTAGGCATTTCCACAACTTCTGCTCCATTTTCCCGTAATTTTCCACATAAAGTTCCACTTCGTTCCTTTGGTCTGGTGACAAGAATCCTTTTTCCAAACAATGGTTTCTTTTCATACCATCCAAAACTGTTTCCAAGTGCACATACCTTTCCTACTACGATGATTGCCGGAGTCTGTATGCCTTGCTTTTCTACTTCTTCTGCTAACGTAGATACCGTAGCAATGATTTTCTTCTGCCCTGCAGTTGTTCCCTGCTGCAAAATTGCCGCCGGCATATCTGATTCCATTCCAGCCCCAAGCAGTCCGTTACAAATATCAGAAAGAGCAGACACTCCCATCAGGAACACTAATGTCCCATTGAGACGCACTAATGCTTCAAAATCCAGTTTCAGCTGTTCGCCCTGTCTTTTGTGCCCTGTAATAATATGCAAGGATGAAGTAAAATCCCGATGTGTTACAGGAATTCCATTATATGCCGGAACAGAAATAGCAGAAGTAACTCCCGGTATAATTTCAAATGGAATATCATTTTCTACTAACAATTCTAACTCTTCGCCACCGCGCCCAAATAAGAAAGGATCTCCTCCCTTTAAGCGCACCACCTGTTTTCCTTCTTGTGCCTTTTTCAGTAATACCTGATTGATTTCTTCCTGCGGCATGGTATGATTACCAGCTCGCTTTCCCACATCAATCGTTTCCGCTTCCTGTGGAATCAATGCCAGAATTCCGGCACCAACTAATCGATCATATACTACTACCTGAGCTTTTTCCAATATTTCTTTTCCTTTGATGGTAAGAAGTCCCACATCGGAAGGACCGGCTCCTACTAAATATACTTTTCCTATCATATTTTTTCCTCTTTTAATTGTCTTGCTAATTTTGCTCCTAATTCTTCTGCCTCTTTCATGTTTCCCTCTATCTGTCCGGTCACATAATCACTGCTTCCCTCTACGGCATATAATCCAGTCAATCTTAACAGTCCATTCTCTACCACCGCATATGCTGCAATAGGGGAACTGCATCCACCATTCAATGTACGCACAAAGCTTCTCTCTGCCAACGCACAATAGGTACTTTCTTCATCATAAAACTCTGTCAAATAGGAATAGTCTTCGTTCTGTCTTCCCTGTAACGCAAGAATCCCCTGTCCTGCCGCAGGAATCATCTCATCTGTGGTAAAATATCGGCTAATGCGTTCTTCTAATTCCAAACGTTTTAATCCGGCTGCTGCAAGGATAAGTCCGCTATATTCTCCTCTATCTAATTTTTCCAAACGGGTCAACACATTTCCACGGACACTTTTGACATCCATATCCGGAAAGATTTTCTTCAACTGAATGATTCGTCTAGCACTGGAACACCCCAATGGCAAAGTTTGATCCAATTCCTTTTTCCCTTTCGGAAGTACTAATACATCTCGTGGGTCTTCCCTTTTTGAAAAACCTAATAACGGCAATTCTTCTGAGACTTCCATTGGCATATCTTTTAAGCTATGCACAGAAATGTCACTGCGTCCCTCTAAGAGTGCCACATCCAATTCCTTGACAAATAATCCTTTTCCACCTATTTTATCTAGTGTTTTATTTAAAATTTTATCTCCGGTAGTCTTCATTTTTACTAATTCCGGTACTATCTCTTTGCAGTTTTTTCTAATATAATCTGCAACCATTTCTGCCTGAATCACAGCAAGTTTACTTTCTCTGGTTCCGATTTTTGTCGTTTTCAATATTTTTCTTCCTCCAGCAATTTTCGAATCTGTTTTGTTACTTCTGCCGCTTTTTTATGATTCTTCCCATTTGCAGTAACTCCTACCGTAATGTCTCCCTGCTGTACTACTCCCGGAAAGAAAAAGTCACACATTTCCTTATCAGAAGACACATTTACCATAATTCCTTTGTGGCGACATTCACGGAAAATAATGGTATTTACTCTTTCATCATCTGTTGCCGCCAATACAAAATCCGGTTTTTGCAACTCACTTGGTTTATATTTGCGATATTCTAAAGTAAGATTATCCTTCTCTTTCGCAAGTTCCTGCAATTCTTCCGAAATTTCCGGTGCCGCTACCCGTATTTTAGCACCATAAGGAAGTAAGGATTTCACCCTCCTAGTGGCAATGGCCCCTCCACCAAAAACGACGATTTCTCTTTCTTTTAAATTAATAAATAATGGAAAATATGTATTCATATGTGCTCCTGCTCTCTCCAAAATTCTTTATAGCGAATGCATAATTAACTTATCCTAACACTTCCTTCACTAACTGCCAAGCGATGCTTCCTTCCCTTAATTTGTCCAAAGCATTTTCATACGCTACCCATTCTGCTGCATCCACCTCTTGTGACAACTGAAACTCTGCTTTTTTTACCTCTACTTTAAACCCAAGCATCAGCATCTCTTTTTTCTCATACACATAGCTACGAATATATTGTAAACGCAGTACATCCAACCCAAGTTCTTCCTTTACCTCTCTTTTTACAGTTTCCTCTGCACTTTCTCCCAACTGCATGATTCCGGCAACACATACATGTTTTGTAGTAGAAACATACTCTTGTCGCAGTAAGACAATCTCATTATACTCATTTACAACTGCACAGATAATGGATGTGGTGAACATATCCCATAAAGGTGTTTGACAGTTATTACAATAAGGAATGAGTCCCTCGTCACCAATTTCTTTTTTTACCAGTTTTTCTCCGCAATGCGGACAATATATAAAATGCATCTGCCTTCTCCTTGTTCTATATTTCTTTTTTATACAAACAAATATATTCTGTTGTTCCAGGTTCTAACTCTTTGGTCCCTTCAAAATAAAATCCCTGCTGCTCATAGAACTTTCTTGCATGTTGATTCTTTTCAAGCACCCACAAAAATACGCTGGAAACTTTCTGTTCTTTCGCATGTTCTAAAAAATTGTCCAACAGTTTCTTTCTGATTCCCTGATTTTGAAAAAAAGTATCTACATACAATTCTTTCAATTCCAACTCTTTCCCGCTATCAGAAAAACAATTCCAACTCATCATTCCCTTTACAATTCCATCATCAAACACATATACATCTTTTAAACGTTCTGCATTATCACGATATTCCAATGCAATATCCAATACCTGTATATCATTAAAAGATACTTCATCATTTCGAAATATTGGTCTGTATGCAGTTCTTTTTGCAAATACTAATATCTCCGCCAAACGGGAAGCATCTTGTGGTTGTGCTTTTCTTATCATACATTTTCTCCACTCTTAATATTTATTCATACACCTGTTCTAATATTTCCACACACTGTCTTAAAGTATCTGTATCCACCTGATCTCGCAATGCAAAAAGCAACTTATCCACCACTTTCGCTGTCGTCTGTTCCATCTGTCCACGCAAGACTTCTTTTTCTTCTTCTTTTAACGCAATATGCTTCAATTCCTTTTCCATGCGCCAACAAAATTCCTGCCCCGAGGACTCTCCAATCTGTTGAATCCTCGGTACTAAGTCCCTACTTTCCTGCCAATCATAAAATTCCTTCATATATTGGTTCAAAATATCCTCTGCCTGACGAAGCTGCTGTTTCATCTGCTCTGACTGGTGTTCTAAATGAAAAGAATCTATATCGTATAACTCAATATCTTTTAACGCTCTCAGGTCTTCGTCCATATCTCTCGGCACTGCCAAATCTACATATATCTGAGACTTTTGTATGTTACAGTTCTCTAATTCCTCTTTTGTTATGGTAAGATTCGGACTTGCTGTTGCAGAAAAAACAAAATCACATTCCGGTATATAGCTATAACGTTCTCCATAATTGATTCGCTTTGCTCCCTGCGGAATATTTACTACACCACTGCGGTATTGGCGCACAGTTACTGTCACATCTGCACCTTCCTCCATGAGCGCCTGAGCTGTAATCTTTCCCATCTCACCATTTCCGATAACCAATGCCTTTTTCCCTTCAAAGGTTACTCCCTGTTCTTTCAGAAAATGTATCGCCTGATGTGCCGCGGAAAAGTTTGCCTTATCCATCGGCACCTCTGTCTTCACCTGTTTTCCTGCGGTCACTGCCATACGAAACAGCACTTCCAACACATGATCCATGCATTCCTGTTCTCTTGAAAAAGCTGCTGCTTCCTTCACCTGCGTCAATATCTGGTCTTCTCCCACAATCTGGGATTTCATACCCGCACTCAAGAAAAACAAATGACCAATTGCTTCTTTTCCTTCTCTAACTTTCAGAAATTTTTTGTATTCTTCCGCATTCAATTCCTTCAGACCGCAAATATAGGTAGGCAAATCCAATTCCACGCCCTCAGAAAGACTCAGCCACAATTCCATCCGGTTACAAGTGGAAAGTATCACACACCCTTTTATTCTTTTGTCCTCTTTTATTTTTTCCATGGCAATGGTCATTGCATTCTTAGTAAAAGCAAAACACTGTCTCACATTGATTTGTGCCATGGTAAAATCAATTCCTGCCATCTTAACGTTCATAAATCATGTATAATAAAGCATTCACAATGGCGGCTGCCACGTTACTGCCTCCCTTTCTTCCCTTTGCAATGATATATGGAACATCTAATTCCATAATCATTTCTTTTGACTGAACTACATTTACAAACCCTACCGGAGTTCCGATAATCAGCTCTGGTTTTAACTTTCCCTCCTGTACTAGTTCATAAATCCGTACCAATGCAGTAGGTGCATTTCCTATTACAAAAATAACCGGCTTTCCCAATGCTGCCGCCTTGTCAATACATGCAACTGACCGGGTGGTTCCATTTTCTTTTGCAATCCTTGCCACATCTTCATCTGCAATAAAATTATAAATCTCAACCCCAAGCTTTGCTAATGCATGTTTATTAATTCCCGCCTTTGCCATCTGGGTATCTGTTACAATGCAGGCACCGTTTTGTAATGCAGATAATGCCTGTTCCAACACGCCCTCTGAAAACACCAGATTATCCGCATACTCAAAGTCTGCCGTTGTATGAATCACGCGCTTGATAATGGGTGCATACTTTTCTTCTATTTTTTTGTCTCCCAGTTCTTCCGTAATAATCTCGAAGCTACGCTTTTCAATTTTCTGCGGAAGTACCTGCTCTAATTTTGTCTTCATATTTTTATTCCTTACAACTCTATTCCTTTTCGTGCACCAATTCCCTCATCATAAGGATGCTTTTTCTTTTCCATATAAGTGACATAATCCGCAAGCTCCAGCAACTCTTCTGCCGGATTTCGCCCGGTCAATACTACTTCTAATTCCTGTGGCTTCTCTTGCAAAAACTTTAAAAGAACTTCATGCTTTATCATGTCACTGTTGTAAGCATCTAACACTTCATCCAGCACTAACAGTCCCACATGTTGCTCCATTGCTTCTTTCAGTGCTTTTTCTAAATGAGCGTTATAATACCCTGCCGCCTCCTGTTTTTGCTCCGGTGTCATGCGAAACGTAAATCCAAAGTTTTTTTCACATCGCAAAAGGCAGATATTTTCTATCTGCTCTAAAATGCTTAACTCTCCGGAATCATTTCGTTTCAAAAACTGGGTAAACAGAACTTTTCCTCCGGTTCCGGCGAAACGAATACATAGTCCTACTGCTGCAGTTGTCTTCCCTTTACCATCGCCTTCGTAAATATGAATAAGCCCCTGATTAATACTCATAATCAATGCATGCTCTGCTTTCTCTTACAGGTGTAATATATGCTCCAAAGTTTTTGTGTACCGGATGCACCTGATATTCATTTAATCCTTCAATATTATTAAAATCGCAAACTAATGCTAATTCATAATTACTTTCCGGTGCTTCTGCAGAATTGGTTCTTGCTTCAAAATGTACCAAAGAAGGAATCTCCTGCTCAAAGTTCTTTAAAAGCTCTAATGCTCCTTCCAAATTTTCCTGTGCTGTTTTCCCATTTGCTTCTTCCTTTAATTTAAACATTACAATATGCTTTATCATTTTATTTACCTCCTGGCTTTTATATATTTCACCTTATCTCTCACATTTTAGCACATCTATATTCCTGTCACAATAAAAACAGATGCTTATGATTGTATTATTTTACATCATAAACACCTGTTTTTCCATTTCATACTACAGCTATTATGCCTTATCAATCAATCTAAATCTTCCGACCAATTCATCTAATGATATCGTTTCTGCAGATAATTCCTCACTGGTTGCAGAAGTTTCCTGAGATGCCGCTGAATTCGTTTGTATTACATCACCAATCTGCTTTACTCTTTCTTCTATCTTCTTTACTGAGACTGCCTGCTTATCAGATGAAATCCGAATATTCGCTACTTCTCCAATAATTATATCTAATTCTTCAATCACTCGATTTAAAGATTCAGCCGTCTGGCTTGTTACTTCATTTCCTCGTTCTACTTCTACTTGATTTGCCTCTAATAAATGTCGGGAGGTTTCTGCGAATTTCGCACTATTCTCCGCTAACATACGAATCTGCTCTGCAACAACTGCAAATCCCTTACCTGCCTCTCCTGCTCTTGCCGCCTCAATAGATGCATTCAATGATAACAGATTTGTTTGTGAAGCTATTCCTTCGATTTCTGTAATAACGCTTTCAATCTCATTTGAAGTCGTAGAAATCCGTTCCATGGCTTCCATCAGTTCACGCATCTTATTCTGACTGACATTTGCTTCTCTTCCTACTTCTTTTGCCTTATCGTGTACAATATCTGTAGACTGGCTATTAGCAACAACCTGGTCTGTAACCTCTGCAACATTCTCTACCAGACTTTCAACCGCAACAGCCTGATCTGTAGCTCCCTTTGCCAAATCCTGTGAACTAATTGCAAGTTGCTCCGAACCTGTTGCTACCTGATTGGAAGACTCTCTAATTAAATGAAGTGTACCACTTATACGCTGCACAGTATCTACCAAATTCTCCATAACGGACTCAAATTCTCCTACATATGACTCTTTGCACTGTGATTGTACTGTATAATTTCCCTCTGCAAGCTCTGCCAGAATCTGATTTAAATCAACAACAATCCGATGCAATGTCTCTCCTGACTTTCGAAAGCTTTCTACCAAATTTCCAATCTCATCTTCTGCACCATAGTTCACTTCTACATTGAATACTCCATTTGAAAAATTTTGTGCTACGTTATCTAATTCCTTAACAGGATTTACAATATAGTCTATCAGCAATTTTGCCTGTCGCAAAGTAAGAATAATACTAGCAGCTCCTAACCCCAAAAGAATCACAATGCATATTGCCATAATAGCAACTTCCATTGTGGAAGGCACCAATTTTATTAATATAAATCCTGCAATTGCCACACTAATACTAAGTATATACATACGTATTATCAGCATAATAGTGTCCATCACTTTTTCTTTTATGCTTCTATTTTTAAATATTTCTTCTCTTTTCAAAGTAACCTCTCCTTTATCGTATTTCTTATAAACCATCTTATATCCCATATTATATACACTCATTGTAACATAGTAAAGTTTTTTATAAAACTTTTACAAATTTTACCTAATATCTATAACAGGATTTCATATACCCTATCCATATCTAAATATTTTCTCAGTGTATCTGCTAATAAATCGTACTGTGACTCCTTATGTGCATGGCGATCCACATTTTGCTGTTCTTCCAGATAAATCCCTTTCTTTTCTGCTAAAATCCGCACCAGTTCCTCTGCAATTCCATCTTCATCAAAAATGCCATGCACATAAGTTCCATACACATTTTCAATACATGCTCCATCAGATTTTGAAACCTTTCCTTCTTCCGAAATAATAGAAAAACTTTCTGCTTTTCCATTGATGCTGGTAACCCCCATATGAATCTCATAACCTTCTAGTTTTTTCCCTGAAAGCCTCTGAAACATACCAGAAAACTGCTGAATCTCACCAGATACCCTTGTTCTTGTTTTTTCCACTGTAAATATTGTCTTTGCAGGTAAAAGTCCCATCCCTCGTAACGTTCCCCCTTCTTCTACTCCTTCCGGATCTTCTAGCAGTTCCCCTAGCATCTGATATCCACCACAGATTCCAAAAATTACTGTTCCCTTCTGCTGTGCTTTTAAGATGGCTGCTTCCAGTCCACTCTCCCGCAACCACCTTAAGTCTGCCATGGTATTCTTCGTTCCCGGTAGCAGAATCATGTCAGGATTTCCCAATTTTTCGACTCTGTCTACATACCGCAGATTTACTTCCGCCATTCCTTCTAACACTGCAAAATCTGTAAAATTAGAAATTCTTGGTAAACGTATTACCGCAATATCTACCACACCTTGACTGTTTTTGCGGGCAAATCTCTCACTAAGGCTATCTTCGTCTTCAATATCTACCTGCATATATGGAGTTACTCCTACCACCGGAATTTTGGTCATTTCTTCCAGCATCTCAATTCCCGGATCTAAAATAGTCTTGTCGCCCCGAAATTTGTTAATGATAGTTCCTTTTATCATTGCCTTTTCATCATCTTCCAACAGCATAATCGTTCCAACTAATTGTGCAAAAACACCGCCCCGATCAATATCTCCTACTAAAAGTACCGGTGCCTTTACCATTTTTGCCATACCCATGTTAACAATATCATCCTGTTTTAAGTTGATTTCTGCCGGAGAACCCGCTCCTTCAATTACGATAATGTCGTATTCCTTGTCCAGGTTCTCATATGCCTTTAAAATTTCCGGAATCAACTGTTTTTTATAGGCAAAATATTCACGGGCACTCATATTCCCTATTACTTCTCCATTCACGATTACCTGAGAACCTATGTCATTGGTAGGCTTCAGCAAAATAGGATTCATGAAAACAGATGGCTCTACTCCTGCCGCCTCTGCCTGCACCACCTGAGCACGCCCCATTTCGAGTCCTTCCTTTGTAATATAGGAATTCAATGCCATATTCTGAGATTTAAAAGGCGCTACCTTATAACCATCCTGTTTAAAAATCCGACACAATCCTGCCGCGATTAGACTCTTTCCCACATTAGACATAGTACCTTGTATCATAATTGATTTTGCCATTGATTTCCTCCAAACTTTATGCCTTAGATAATTGTTTTACAACACCATTTTCAATCAAAAAAATATCACCAAAATAGGTTAAGTTATGATTTTCACTGATTATTACGCTGTCATCACACATTCCATAAAGGGAATATTTCTTAGAAACCTCTAATAATTCTTGCGAAACATTCTGACTATCCAAATGAGGTTCTACGGATATATCCACCAACCCTAAACCTTCATATATTATCTGTTCCATATGTTGGCATGTTAGGGAACAAACTGCTGTTTTTCCCATATTAATCGCTCCTGCACTCATACCAATTACAATTCCATCATACTCCTGTATTACCGGTATTAACTCGTATTTTTTGAAATAATCATACTGCACCGGCGTATCTCCACCGGAAAGCCACAACACATCAGCTAATTGTATGGTATCTTTCATTTCTTTTTTCGTCATTCTACTGTCCACAATATGAATATGTTCAAATTCAATCCCTGCCTCCTGAAACATATCAGCGAACATCTTAGAATAATAATCTGTCATATCATGATTTTTTTCAAATTCTGATGCAACCATCACTAAGTGTTCTCGCTTTGCTATTCTCTTTTCTAATTGTTTCACAAACCAATCTGGAAATCCTTTCGGAAACATACTTGTCAAGATATTCGTTCTCATACTTTTCTCCTGTTTACTCCTCAAAAAACTCTTTTTCTATCTTTTTATCCTTAAAATAATATGTCCTATCGTGTTCACTTACTTCCCGAAGTACTTTACATGGATTTCCTGCTGCAACCACATTAGACGGCAAATCCTTAGTCACAACACTTCCGGCACCAACCACTACATTATCTCCGATAGTGATTCCCGGCAATACAACTACTCCCGCGCCAAGCCAACAGTTCTTTCCAATATGTATATGGGCATTATACTGATAGCCTTTCCGGCGAAGCTCCGGATTAATAGGATGTCCGGCAGTTGCTATAGTTACGTTCGGTCCAATCATGGTATAATCCCCTACATAAATATGGGTATCATCAACCATAGTAAGATTAAAATTCGCATAAATGTGACTGCCAAAATGAACGTGTTTTCCCCCAAAGTTTGCATGAAATGGGGGTTCTATGTAGCATCCCTCGCCAATTTCCGCAAACATTTCCTTTAACATTGCTTCCCGCTTTTCCGGTTCCGTTGGGCGTGTCATATTAAAGTCGTATAACCTATCCAGATAACCATTCTGTTCCTTCAGTAATTCCTCGTCTCCCGGATTATACAATTTTGTACTGTGCATTCTCTCTTTGATATCCATATTCCTTCTCTCCCTTTAAATATATTTTATCAAATCAAAATTTCTCGCATTTCTCTCAACAGTGCCTGATTCTCTTCTCTGCTGCGTACTGCAATACGATACCATCCCTCTTTCAATCCACGGAAATTACTGCAATTTCGTATCAGAATTCCCCGCTGTTCCAGCTTTTCATCTAATCCCTGCATTGCATGAAAAAAGATAAAGTTTGCCGCATGTCCATATACTTCCACCGGGAGTTGCTGCAATTCCTGCAGTAAATACTGTTTTTCTTCTTCTACTGCTGTTCTGGTTCTTTCTATAAACTCATTTTCCTTGGTGGCTGCAATTCCTGCTTCCTGTGCGATAACTGATACATTCCACGGCTGTGTTACCTGCTGCATCTTTTCTAACAATCTCTTATCAGAAGACAAACCATATCCAAGACGTATTCCCGGTATTGCAAATATCTTTGTGAAAGCTTTCACAATAAACAAATTAGAATTCTCTTCCAAAAACGGTTTCATAGTAATATCTTCTGCACCTAAAATAAAGTCCAAGAAGCACTCGTCTACCACAAGTCTTGTTCCGGTTTTATTGCATTTTTGTAACAGTCGCAATAAATATTCTCGTTCCTGTATCACTGCTGTAGGATTATTGGGGTTACAGAAAAATACCATGTCTATATCCTCTGCAATTTCTTCCAGAAAATCTTCCTTAGAAAACTTTACTGCCTTTACCTGACAATCCACACTCAAAAGTGCCTGCTCGTATTCCTGAAAGGTAGGAACGGGAATCAGTGCTTTCTTAGGCTTTTCTGCCAATACCAAAGAAAATATCACATCTGCTGCACCATTTCCGCAAATAATCTGTGACTCCTTTACCTTTTCCATTTCTGCCACAGCCTGACACAGCCTAACACTCCCTGGTTGTGGATAATGTACTACCTTGCCTAATGCATGTTTTGCAGCTTCCATGATAGATTCCGGCACTCCCAGAAAGTTAATGTTAGCTGAAAAATCTATAAAATTGGGATGGCTGTAAATATCTCCGCCGTGTTTATGCATGATTTTTCCTTTCTTCTTTCCCTGTTCTTCCATAATGTTATTTTTTATTCTATTACAAATAAACAAAATAAGCAAAATAATTTTACTAAATCACTTTGCTTATTCCACTATTTATCAAAATTACTTTGCTTATTTCGGTAATCACTTTGCTTATTTTTAGTTTAATCTAACTATTCATCAAAATCATTTTGTTTATTCTAAGATAATATCCTATGCCGAAAGCTTATAGCTCGCATAATTCCCAACATTTTTACTTGTCTTTACCGTACCATTTGAACTTTCATAGGTATCTTACTAATTGGTGTTTTATCTGTGCTACATCCTGCTATTCCAAGCATTCCTATACATACTACAATACATGCGATACTTTTAATTCTCATCATTTTTCTCTTCGGACTCCACGATTATACTTTAAAATGAAATATTTGCAAATATCAAAAATATTCGTATTCCCATTACTACCAACGCTGTCAATACAGTAGTCGCATACATAAGCCGATTACTTCTTCTGATATCCAGAAGCTCCACCGTACGTTTTGCATCCCCAATCGTCGGCTTTTCATGCTTTACACCAAAATACCATGCATCTCCTGCCAATTGAACACCAAGTGCTCCTGCCATTACCGATTCCGTCTGCGCGGAGTTTGGACTGGCATGATTATAGCGGTCTCTTTTGAATATCCGAAAGGCTCCTTTTCCATCCATACCACATAAAAATGCGGACAATATCATCATCATTGCACTGATGCGTGCCGGAATAAAATTCACCACATCATCTAACTTAGCTGCCGCAGTTCCCAGATATTGATACTTTTCATTTTTATACCCTATCATAGAGTCCATGGTATTAATAGACTTATAGAAAAATCCTCCCAACGCCCCAAAGATTCCCATAAAAATCAGTGGTGCAATTACGCCATCTGAAGTATTTTCTGCCACGGTTTCTACCGCTGCCTTTATGACTCCTGTTTCATCCAGACGCTCTGTGTCTCTTCCTACAATCATGGATACTGCTTTTCTTCCTGCTTCCAGTCCGTCCTGTTCCAATGCATCTGCCACTTTCATACTCTCTGTTTTTAAAGACTTTGCTGCCAGCATGGCATAACACATAACTGCTTCTAACACCATTCCTACTATCGGATGTATCCAATAAGCTGCATACAATAAAACTGCCGGGATTGCTACTGACAACAAAATAACTACAACTGCCAGTACAATTCCCCCAACACGTTCACCCTTTTTTGTTTTTGGAAAAATACTTCGTACTATCTTTTCCGTCTTTGTAATTATTTTTCCAATTCCAATCACCGGATGCCACCATCCATGAGGATCTCCTAAAATAAAATCCAGAAGAATCCCGAAAAACAATGCAATGGTAGAACAGATAAATAAATCCATTATATTATCAGCCTTTCTTTTATTCCTAGTATTGCGACAATTTTACATTGTCAATTGCTACGTTTCCACTCTTCTGTGAAAATTGCAATGTAATATCCGTAATTCTCGTTACATCTATTCCTTCAAAATCCGTAAACGGAATAGAAACTGTCTGGAACTGATGCTTATATTCTGCGGAACCAAACAAATATTGCAGCTTGTTCAGCCGAACAGGAAATGCCGGATAAACAGCAACATAATCCTCTGCCTTTACACTTGCCTTTTTCCCTTCTGCATCCGTAACAATCACTTCTACCTCTAGAAGCTGCGCTTCTTCCGCTTCAAAATCTTCCTCCAGATTCATAATATCAAATCGTAAACTGTTACTGTTCCATTCTGCCTCCGGCAGAGAAAAAATAATCTGTGGCTCTCCCTGCTGGTCTTCCCATTTTAGGACAACTGCATAATTTTCTCTAGAGCTCCCAGAGGAAAAATCCAACTCTTCTTCCCGCCAGCCATTTACACTTTTGGCCCTTATCTTAACCCCTTCAAGGCTTCCCGTCTCCAGTCTGACATCCTCTTCAAAATTACATAAAGTAACTGCATCAGAGGTAGCATAAGACTGAACATATAAAGTTTGTGGTAGAATCTCCTGATATTTCTGACAATCAACCAGAAGTTCCGTATTGCTGTTTTCTTTATTTTCCAATGTTTTATCTAAAAAAGTCTTTACAAATATTTTTGCTATTTGCTGTTGTTCTTCCTGTGAGAGAAAATTCTCTACATTTAAAATACGATTTATCGGTTCTGAGGAATCATATTTTCCCCATAAAGAATTAAACTGCCCGTGATTTAAACCTGCTACATACAACGAACTCTTGATGCAATCCTTTTTTCCGGTAAAACTAATATTTTCATATTGTCTCATTCCCATAAATGTATCAACATCCTGGTCATTTGCTCCATGTATCAGTAAATAATTCACATCCGTAAGTTCCACTTCCCGGTCAGCCGGCTGATACTGCCCCTCCACCGGTGCTATAGCAATAAGGGACTTAATGGAAAAGTTCCAGGAAAACGTACGGTTTCCATTGTCCGGATAATAACTCAACTCATTAAACAGATATGCTTCTGCAATGGCTTCTCCACCTCTGGAGTGCCCTGCCAATGCAAGATTCTCATAATCCATTTTACCATACAAAAGATTTTCCTTCTGTTCATTAAACTGCTCTACTTGTCTCATATTCTCCAGTAATAGTACTGCTCGTCCGTCATTTTCACCTGACAATCCATTACAAGCATTTTCATCTACCGATACTACCACATATCCATGAGAAGCAAGATACGTTCCCAGATATTCATATCCCATATATGAATCAGTAATCCAATCATGATTTCCATGTATCATAAAAAGTGTCGGACAATTCTCTCTTTCTTCCGGATACCAAATGATTCCGGCCATAGGAACTTCTTTCATAGAATATCCTTGATATTGTTCCTTCAAAAATCCACTTATCCCATCATTTTGAGCAAATCTGCTAATATCTGCCGTTGCAGACAAAACATCTTCTTCACCGGAAGTTCCATAGGTCACAGTTTTCACTGTGTAAGGTCCATTTTCCATGTCCTTTTCAATATCCACTTTTTCCTGTTCCGTTAAGTTTTCTACCGTTGTCAGTTTCTGATACGCTGCAATATAAGTATCCGAAAATCCTCCTATGCAAAGGAGTGCCACAACTGCAATCACTGGTACCCCAGTAAGAAATAGCGTAATAAAAATGGTTTTTGTATGTACTTTATGATGAAAAAGTGCCCAGATACTTTTTAAAAATAAAGCTAGCACCAAACTGAACAGAATAGCAAAAACTGTACTCTCTGTCTCTCCTGCAGCACCAGTCTCTCCTGTCATTACATCTACACACACCAGGCAGAGCAATAACCAACTCAGAAACTCTGTGATATCATTTCGTAACACAAGCTTCGCTATCTTTTTTGCCAACCAGAAAGCAAGAATGGTAATCCCAAAGGTAATCACACTCACTAGTAAACTTCCAACCCATGCAGGCTTCATAAAAGTCCCTGTCATCACTCCCGTGGAAATGCTAAATAACAAAATTGCTATCCAATATAAAAGCTTTCCGGTATTCTTCCAATTTCTTTCCGTAAAATTACAAAAGCGTTGCTTTATACTTCTGCACTTCTCCTTCATCTTTGAAAATAATTCTTTCCTTTTTTTCATATGTATGCTCGACTCTTCTCTTTTGTGACTATTTTAATCTCTTTGAAATTCCACAGTTTACCAAATATACTGCTTCTGCTGTTTCTGCAAGTTGACAGCTAATTCTTCCTACTTTTTCCCGATAACTTCTGTCAAATGCCTCCATGGGTACGACTCCACACCCTAATTGCGTAATTTCCAGAATGACTGTCGGATTTTTCTGTATCAACTCCTGCACCTGATTTTCAGGTACTCCCCCTTCTTCCATCAACCTTTTGATATACAAATGAAAATGTGCAATAATATCTGCCTGTTCTAATTCCTTCTGACTGGCACTTTCTCCCTCCGCAATTACTGGATTCTTCTTTTTACAAAGATTTTTCGCCACCTCCAGTTTTCCCTGATAAGCTCCTCCGGTAATCACTATCATGTCTTTTCCTCCCTGCTATATTAGTTTTTCCACTACAACTACAGCTATCAGTATCATCAATTCACAAATCTGCAAGAAGCATCCTGCCAAGTCTCCGGTGATTCCTCCGAACTTTTCCACAGACATATGATGATACCAGAGAAATGTCAACAATGCTGCGAAGACTGCCACGCTTCCTAGTGGAATACTGAGCCACAACATAATTCCTACTGCAATTAGTCCTTCTAACACCAATACAACTCTTACATGCTTTTTATCTGCGCCATTAGCAAAAGTTGCCGCCAATCCGCTATCCTTTGCACATAGAAATGATGTCACTGCAAATCCACTCAAACATCTGCTTAAGAAAAATCCCGCTGCTACCACCGGAATTCCTTTTTGAGTAATCTCTGATATAAATCCAAAATATGCCAGAAAATATATACAACACACGATAATAGCAAAAGCTCCTGTATGGGAGTCTTTTAAAATTTCCAAACGTCGCTCTTTGGGCTGATAGGAACTTAACGCATCTGCCGTATCTAAAAGACCATCCAAATGAATTCCTCCGGTTATCAGCACCGGAATCAACGTAAGTACCACAGCATACAAAATCTGCCCAACCGGAATTTTTCCTGCAAAATAGCCCCAAAGCCAGAAACATGCTCCTATCACAGTTCCTACCCATGGAAAAAAGCACATGGCATATTTCATATTTTCCTTTTCCCAATCTGCCTTTGGCATGGGTATCTTGGAATACATGGCAAAGGCAATGATACATGCATTAATGTACTTCATGTTTTTCTCCCTTCCAGAACACCGGAATTTTGCAAATAACTTCAATGACTTCATCTGCCTGTTCCGCTAGAAATTTGTGAAGTTCCGCCATCTGACGTAAATACTCTTCTGTCATTTCATCATACGTTATCCCATCTTCAAATACATTGTTTCCTACCACAATCACATCTTTACTTTGCTCTATGAGACGATTTATTCCCGTTTTTATTGCAGATACGGTCTGTTCTTTCCGTCCCTCTGCTGAAAACATCTCATTTGCAGTAAGATTAGACAGACATTCCAACAACACAATTTCCTGACTTTTTACCTCTAACTCTTCCAGATGTGTGTAACACTCCCGGGTGGTAAATCCCTTTCCGTCGCGCATGCGTCGATGACGTTCTATCCGTTTTCCGCTCTCCACATCCATTGGTTCCATAGTTGCCACATAAACAAGTTCTGCATCAGGATTCTCCTGTCTTAGTTCTACTGCCCGCTGTTCTGCATATTCTGATTTTCCACTTCCGCTTCCACCAATGATAAATATTATCATAATTTTCTCCTAATCTAGTGGTACATATTCCTCAATGTCAATCTGAGCAAACGTGCTCATTTTCTCGTAAATATGTACTCCCATATCTAACAATGGAAATAGCGCAACTGCTCCGGTTCCTTCTCCCAGACACATATCACAGGTAAGGCTTGGAGATTTGCCAATTGCCTCTAGCAACATGGCTCCTGCCGGCTCCTTAGATACATGGGAGGCGAGTACATAATCCTGCACCATCGGTTCTATACGAATAGCTACAAGCGCTGCAACACTGGAAATAAAACCGTCTGCTATGACAGGAATACCATAAACAGCTCCGCCTAAATAGACCCCTGCCAATCCTGCAATATCAAATCCTCCCACCTTTGCTAACACATCGACTGCATCCTTCGGGTTAGGTTGATGTTGCTTTATTGCCTTTTTTATTACTTCTATTTTTCGCTTAAGACCTGCACTGTCAAGCCCTGCACCTCTTCCAGTCACTGCTTCTACTGGCTGGCTTAGCAAAACACTTGCTACCGCACTGCTGGTAGTGGTATTTCCAATTCCCATTTCTCCGGTAGCAATTATGTCATATCCCTTTTCTTTCAGCTCTGATACAACCTGAATTCCTGTTTCTATAGCACGTACTGCTTCTTCTCTTGTCATAGCCGGCTCTTTTGCCAGATTCTTCGTTCCATAAGCAATCTTGCGTTTTTCTACCCTTGGCGTATCTACTGCCATTCCAATATCAATTGGTAAAATGTCTGTTCCCGTATCTTTGCACATAATGGCTGCACAAGACTTTTCATCCAAGAAGTTCTCCGCTACAATGGCTGTGACCTCTTGTCCGGTCTGTGTCACTCCTTCTTCTACCACACCATTATCAGCACACATAACTACCAACGCTTTTTTATTCATATGAATTGCTGCCGTTCTCTGAATTCCTGCAATTTGTGTCAAATTTGTTTCAATTTTTCCAAGGCTTTTTAAAGGCTTTGCAATGGAATCCCAACGTTTTTCACATGCCTTCATTGCCGCTTTATCTACCGGTTTTATTTCTTTCACGCACTCTTCTAATGTCATCTTTCTCATCCTTCCTGACTCCATTCTACACATTTTTGCAAAAATCGGAATGCAAACTTAGGATTAGAATAATAATACAGATGCGGAAATCCTGCTGCATAATTTTCCGTTCCATTGATACAATCCCATTCTCGGTTTCCATGCGGCTTTTTCGCTTGATAAGCCGTTCCATTATTAGTCGTATCAAAATAATGAAATTCATGTGCTTTCATGGACTCTCCTATTTGTAACAATTGCCCTTCTTCCTTTGCAGTAAGCGTAATATATCCGAATCTTCCCAGCTTTTCTGTTGAATAAGCCTGTCCCTTTATCACACCTACCATGGGATATTTTCTACCTTCCATGTCCTCCATCATTTCCTGAAGATACATAAATCCACCACATTCTGCAAGATAAGGCATCCCGTTTAAAACAGCCTCTTTTATTTGCTTTTTCATAGAACTGTTTTGGCTTAACTGCTTTGCATAAAGTTCGGGATATCCTCCATAAAAAATCATACCATCCAGATGCGAAGGAAGTGTTTCATCATGCAGTGGCGAAAAGGTTACCAGCTCCGCACCCATTTCTTGCAACAATTCCAGATTATCCTGATAACAGAAACAAAATGCTTCATCTCTTGCTATACCAATTCTTGGCGTTTTTTGTTCCCTCTTCTTTTCCAACCTCGGAATCTCTGGTGTTTCCCACTCTAACACTTCTGCATCATCTGCCAGTTGCAATATTTTTTCCACATCCAGAGTCTCCTCCAGAAGTTCTGCCAATTGCTGCAATTTTTCCTGCAAGCCTGTGATTTCATCCGGTGTCACCAATCCCAAATGACGGCTTTCTATAGTAAGTTCCGGACACTTTGGCACATATCCTAATACTACAATTCCAAGTTCCTGTTCTATCTGCTCTTTTAATAACAAATATGTCATTTTTGTAGTCTGATTTAGGATAACTCCCTGAATATGACTATCCTTCCGATATTCCAAAAATCCCTTAATAAACGGAACTACCGAAAGACTCATTCCCTTCGCATTTACTATCAGAACAACCGGCGTATTTGTCACTTTTGCAAGCTCATAAGAAGAAGCCCCGTCCGTAACTCCACCGATACCATCATAAAACCCCATAACACCTTCCAGAACTGAAATATCCGCCTGTTCTGCTGTTTTTCCAAACAGATATCTCGTCTCATTTTCTTTTGTAAAAAAGGTGTCAAGGTTCTTAGATGGTGTTCCAATTACTTTCCTATGAAACATCGGGTCAATATAATCCGGTCCACATTTAAAAGCCGCTGGTTTCTTTCCCCGATTCACCAGCAGCTGCAATAATCCACATGTTATTAATGTTTTTCCACTTCCGCTTGCGGGTGCCGCCAGCATAATTCTTGGTAATTTCACATGTTCCTCCTATATTAAGGTTTCTACAACGCCTTATGTTCTACATCCTCTCGTATAAACATAACAAAAAATGCCATCAATAACAGTGCACAGGAAATCCATATTGCCCGCTCTCCTATAATCTTTGCCAGAACACTACCAAAAGCTGCTCCTACAATAAAGATTCCTATAAATACAAAATATAAAAAACTTTTATTCAATAACCGTTTATCTTTTGTTACATGATAGCTACACAACATATCTGTCGCTGTCCGTAAATTTCCAATACACATGGTACTGGCATAGGCATTTCCCTTTACCTTACGGAAACTTTGTACTTGCATAGCACAGACAAAGGAGACCAGCACATTCGCTACAAGATTCATCTTTTGTGGCATCCATCCTACGCCGAATAAAAAGAGAATCTCCATAATCACAATGAGCTGTCTCCAATGCATTTTTTCATAATATTTAAAATGTCTACGAATACGTTCTGCCACATAAACTCCTGCCGCAAACGCAAGAACAGGAAGAAGGTAACGTATTCCTGTATGATAATCTCCTGTTGCAAAACTTGTTCCCATTAAAACCATATTTCCGGTCTGTGCATTGGCAAATACCTCTCCTCGATTAAAAAAGGTATAGGCATCCTGAAATCCACCGGACAAACATAAAAAGGCTGCTACGAAAACAGATTCTGACATTTGTTGATTTTTCTTCATAATACTAGTCACTTCTATTTTTCTTTCTTCTTATCTGCCTTTTTCTGGAACTTCTCTTCTTCAATAATGAAACGTTCATGGATTCCTTCACCAACTTTTCCTGTTTCATCAAAAACATCTACTGAAAATACCAATTTTCTACCGTCTACTTCGTTCAACAAGGACTCGCACCATACCTTCATTCCTACCGGAGTTGGCGCAAGATGCTTTATATTTAAACTAGTACCTACAGTTCCCATTCCATCCTCTAATTTTTCTGCCACACTCTTCCATGCAGTCTCTTCCATTAATGCAACCATAGCCGGAGTTGCTAAAACATCTAATGTTCCACTCTTATGAACCTTTGCTGTATCCTTTTCGGCTACAACAAATTCCTGATATCCTTTGATTCCTACTTCTAACATAATAATTCCTCCTTGATATGAGTTCATTCTAGCATAGATAAGGGGGATTTTCTACTATAACTTGCCTTTATTCTTCCTCAACGTGTTCACATCCTTGTGCTATAATAGTCCGCACATGTTCATCTGCAAGAGAATAAAAAATAGACTTTCCTTCTCTTCGGCTCTTTACCAACTTATTCTGCTTTAAGATTCGTAACTGATGAGAAATCGCAGACTGAGTCATATTTAAGACCTGTGCCAAATCACATACGCACACCTCTGCTTCAAACAATACAAACAGAATCCGGATTCTGGTAGAATCACCAAATACCTTAAACAACTCTGCCAAATCATAAAGCTTCGTTTCCTCCGGCATGGTTTTATTTACAATTTTCAAAAGATTCTCATGAACCTCATAAGATTCGCAACACTCTGTTTCCTTTTCAGCCATTCCTTCACCGCCTTCCATCTACAGTTTCTTTACAAATAATGCTCGAATGGCATTCAAAACTGCAATTACCATAACACCTACATCTGCAAAAATTGCCAGCCACATATTTGCAATACCAAGAGCTCCCAAAATCAGACAAATCACCTTGATTCCTATGGCAAAGTAAATATTCTCATACACAATGCGGATACACTTTCTGGATATTTTAATTGCCTTTGCAATTTTTAACGGATCATCATCCATTAATACAACATCTGCCGCTTCAATAGCCGCATCGGAACCAAGAGCTCCCATTGCGATACCAATATCTGCTCTGGACAGAACCGGCGCATCATTAATTCCATCCCCGACAAAAGCAAGTTTTGCCTTTTCACCCTTTTTACTTAGGAGTTCTTCTACTTTTGTCACCTTATCAGCCGGAAGCAGTTCGCTGTACACTTCCTGAATATCCAATTCATCTGCCACTTTCTCTGCTACATTCTTAGCATCTCCAGTCAACATAACTGTCTTTGTGATGCCTGCCTGCTTCAATGCATGAATGGCATCCTTTGCATGAGGTTTTAAAATATCAGATATCAGAATATGGCCTGCATAGACACCATTCACCGCCATATGCACTACAGTTCCTACCTGATGGCATTCCTTGTATACAATTCCAAGACGTTCCATCAATTTCGCGTTACCTGCTGCAACTGCAACACCATCCACCTTTGCCGTCACACCATTTCCACTGATTTCCTCTATCTCTGTCACCCTACTTCTGTCAATCGGCTTTCCATATGCCTTTTGCAAACTCTTACTGATTGGATGAGAAGAAGAACTTTCTGCCAAAGCCGCATATTCTAACAACTTCTCATCTTCCATTTCATTGTGATGAATACCACTGACTTCAAATACTCCTTGGGTCATGGTACCGGTTTTATCAAATACTACATACTTTGTCTTAGAAAGTGTCTCCAAATAATTAGAACCCTTTACCAGAACGCCTTCTCTACTGGCTCCTCCGATTCCCGCGAAGAAACTTAACGGAATACTGATAACCAATGCACATGGGCAACTAATAACCAGGAAAGTCAATGCACGATATACCCAAACGCCCCATTCCGGTGTCATTCCTAATGCGAGCATCCGCACTAATGGCGGCAAGATTGCCAACGCCAAGGCACCATAACAAACTGCCGGAGTATAGTACTTAGCAAATCTGGAAATAAAGTTCTCTGATTTTGACTTCTTTGAGCTGGAATTCTCCACTAAATCAAGAATCTTAGAAACCGTAGATTCTCCAAATTCCTTTGTAGTCTGAATCTTAAGTACACCTGTCATGTTGATACATCCACTAATCACTTCATCTCCGGCTACTGCTTCTCTTGGAAGGCTTTCTCCAGTCAGTGCACTGGTATTTAATGTACTATTTCCTTCTGTAATAATACCATCAATCGGTATTTTTTCTCCTGGCTGAACGATAATAATTGACCCTATCTCCACCTCGTCCGGGTCTACCTTTTCCAGTTTTCCGTCCTTTTCTACATTGGCATAATCCGGACGAATATCCATAAGTTCACTGATATTTCTTCTGCTTTTACCAACTGCATAGCTTTGGAACAATTCTCCAATCTGGTAAAACAGCATTACGGCAGTACCTTCTTTATAGTCTCCTAAAGCAATCGCCCCTACAGTTGCAACTGCCATAAGAAAATTTTCATCAAATACCTGTTTATTTAAT
Organism: Roseburia sp. 499; assembly: GCF_001940225.2. Taxonomy (NCBI): domain Bacteria; kingdom Bacillati; phylum Bacillota; class Clostridia; order Lachnospirales; family Lachnospiraceae; genus Roseburia; species Roseburia sp. 499. The sequence goes on along the minus strand of NZ_CP135164.1, from coordinate 804,154 downwards.
ATTCCCTTAAACGCTTTTTTCAAAATATCATAACCGATTACCAGATACGGAACCATATATAATGCAAATTTCACATATCCCTTTATCGGAACGAACGACAAAATCACCAGCAATGTTGCTGCTATAATGATTCGTATAAAAACTTTCTTTTGCTTCTTGTTCATAGATATCCCTCCCATTCTTATAGGAAAATCTCACAATCATCCTCTACCTTTTTGCAGTTCTTCAACACTTCCTGCATTACTGCCTTTGGCTCCTGTCCTTCTTCAAATTCTACAATCATCTTAAGTGTCATAAAGTTTACAGTTGCATCCTTTACACCTGCTGTATTCTTAGCAGCTTCCTCCATCTTATTTGCACAGTTTGCACAATCTACATCAATTTTATAAGTCTTTTTCATAATATTTACTTCCTTTCCTTTTATTATTCTTTGTTTTATCATTTGAACATTTATTCATATGTTTGATTGTATTATAGCACGTAAATACGAATTGTCAATAGATTTTGAAAATTTTCCTAATTCGAAACTCAGTTTTTCCCTTCTTGCAGCCGAAGCTGAATACAAAAAATCGGATTTTCATATGTGGAACACTTTGTGTTCTTCTTACAGCAGCATAAAAGAATGAATGGGTATGCCAGAAAGATGTCTGAGGAAAGAGAAACACGGGCTTAAATGTATATCTGTCCGAGTTCTTTTGGCATACCCTTATCTAACATTCTTGTTGCTGCTGTATAGAAGAACTAAAAGTGTGGATTCATATAAAAATCCGATTTTATGTATCAGGTTCTTTGCAGAAGAAGGAAAAACCTCAGACAACGAACTTAGGAAAATACATCTTCATCCACTCATTCACCTGAAATAAATACGCCAGCATCTGAGGTCCTGCCATCAGCTGACCATACCATGGCTTTCCATAATCCGAAGACTGTTTCATGAAGTTCTGAAGTTTCTTCTTATCCAGAAAACGCAATACCGGAGCATTGGAATCCTCAAGCATTTCCTGGAACATACTTTTCAAAAGTTTTTCATACTTCGGGTCATAGGTCTTAGGATACGGGGATTTCCTGCGAAACAATACTTCCTCCGGCAATCTTCCCTGTCCAGCCTGTCGTAGAAGATTTTTCACCACACCGTTCCTTGTCTTCATTTCCCATGGCACATTCCACACATACTGCACAATTCTAATGTCTGCAAAGGGAACCCGCGCCTCCAATCCACAGTACATACTGGTTCGGTCCATACGATTCAGTAATGTCTGCATGAACCACTTTAGATTCAGATAAGAAATTTCCCTGCGTCTTGCTTCTTCCTCTGTATCCTCCGAACATTTTGGCACCTCCGCCAATGATTTATGATATGCTTCGTCTACATACTCATCCATTTTTAAATATTCTAAAAACTCCTCCGTCAAGAGCTGCTTTCTCGGTGCAAGGTCCATAGTCCACGGAAAAGTTCCTGACTCTAGCATTTCTTTTTTATGAAACCATGGATAGCCGCCAAATATTTCATCTGCGCATTCTCCCGTCAGTGTCACTTTATGAGTCTTTGCTACCTGAGAACAAAAATACAACATAGAAGAATCCACATCTGCCATAGCTGGCAAATCATGAGCCTTTACAGAATCTTTCAGCATAGAAATTTGTTGTTCATTGCTACACTCCAGAAAATGATGTTCACTGCCCAGATATTCCACCATCTTTTCTACATAAGGACGATCCTGGGACGGCTGAAAATCATTTTTCCTGAAGTTTTTCTCATTATCTACAAAATCAAAAGAAAAGGTGGTAAGCTGCTTTCCCTGTTTTTTCAGTTCTGACGCACAAATAGACGACACCAGACTGCTATCCACTCCCCCAGATAAAAAAGTACAAATTGGTACATCTGATACCATTTGCCCTGCCACACCACTATAAACAAGTTCAGAAACTTTCTCCACAGTTCTTTCATAGTCATCCTCATGTGGATGACTATGAAGCCTCCAATATTTTTCTCTGTGACAACCATCCTTTGTGCATACCAGATACTCTCCTGGCAGTACCTCATGGACTCCCTTGAAAACGCCACAGCCACCGCTCCTTGCCGGTCCGATTCCGAAAATCTCATTCCACCCTTCTCTATCTACCTCAGGCTTTGGCAAGGGGTGGGCAAAAATCCCCTTAAGTTCTGATGCAAAAATCAATTCTTCTTCACACCAGGTATAAAACAAGGGCTTTACTCCCATCGGATCTCGAAACAAATACAGTTTCTGCCCTTTAGAATCCCATAACGCAAATGCAAAAATTCCATTCATTTTTTTTACAAATTCTACCCCCAGTTCCATGACCCCGGTAAGAATCACTTCCGTATCACTAGTTGTGGTAAACTGGCATCCCCTTATTTGCAGCATTTGCCGCAATTCTGCTGTATTGTACAATTCTCCATTGTATACAATTGCACAGGTTCGCCCGTCCCTGCTTCGTATCATGGGCTGATGCCCTCCTTGAATATCAATAATGGAAAGCCTGCTATGTGAAAGCCCACAATGTCTGGACAAATAAATTCCTTCATCATCCGGTCCCCTATGCCACTGCGCCTGATGCATGGCAGTAAGAAGGGAACGGTAATATTCTGCCCGTTCCCTGTAATCCTTTTCTTTATGATAAAATCCCGCGATTCCGCACATATGTGTCCTATTCCTTCCTACTTCTATATTTGTACTATTAGTATATAGAAATCAGAAAGAACTTAGAACAACTTTACGATTTCCTTTATGTCCGTAACGCCCTTTTCCACTACTTCTTCCTCTAATACTTCTAAAATTCCAATCATATTGTGAATACTTTTCTTTTCTCTTACCAACTCGGCTAATACCTTCTTCACAAAAAGATACGAAATCTTATCCGGAACCAATCCTTCTACTACTCCCGGATATTCGTCTCTGATATGATCAATCAGATTCTTGACTAATTGTTTGTTTAATACCACATCATAATGCTGTCTGCACTGTTCAAAGATTTCGCTTATTAGCGTTTCGTAAGTAGTTTCCGTGATATGCTCTACACTTCCTTGACGCAATACCTTATCATATGCTGTAATACGATACTCCCTGTTTCCAAGTTCCACCGAATCGCGAATTCTGATGACCGGTACAAGAATTCCTGTTTTTCTTACCGTTTCCAAACGTTTTTCTGCTACCAGTTCTGTTTTAAGTCCTTCCACAAAAACCGGTATCAGGTCTTCACCAAAAATAATCTGTAACGGTTCTGCACAGAGATTATTTAACAGTTCCTGCTGCTCTTTTCGGTCATTACTTTCTATCCGAATTTCTGTCCTTGAAATATTTAAAAGCTCACAAGGGTCTGCATCCAGAATCTTGCAAATTCCACTCAAAAGCCCAATATCCGGAAAACTCTGTCCTCGTTCCCATTTCGACACTGCCTGGGCAGTTACCCCGAGTCTACACGAAAATTCTTCCTGCGTCATCTTTTTGTTTCTGCGACACTCTGCCAAATATTCGCCAAATTGTTCCATATCCATACGTTTTTCCTCCGGTTTTTCTTTTACTATAACACCGGTTTTTGTCTCCGTAAAACAACTATCTGTTTATGTTTTCTCAACTACCGCCGCAACGTCACCACATATACCGGATTCTGCCCCATCATCATTTCATAACTTCCAATTTCCTTTGACTTCGCCACGGTTACCTGCACAATTTCTTTTTCTGCAAAATCGTATTTCTTTATCAGTCTTGTCACTTCTGCAATAGTTTCTAATGAAATAGCATTTATCACCACGCGCACTTTGGGGTTCTTTTCCCACAAAATATTCAAAATTTCTTCTAATTTTCCACTGCTTCCTCCAATAAAAACGTGAGTAGGTGTAGGAAGTTCTTCTAATGCTTCCGACGCCTCTCCTTCTATAATATGAAGGTTGCTCGCTGCAAACTTATACTTATTCTGTTCAATTAACTTACATGCTTCCGGCTTTTTTTCGATAGCGTATACCGTTCCATCCACTACCATTCGGGCGCATTCCACAGAAATACTTCCGGTTCCGGCACCAATATCATAAACAAGGGAATCTCGCTGCAATCTCAGCTTGGATAAGGAAATACTCCGCACCTCTTCCTTGGTCATAGGCACCTTTTCCCGTAAAAAATCTTGGTCAGGAATCCCATGGGTTATAACGGCTTCCTTTGCCTTTGCATTTACCAGCACCAGCACGCAAAGCCCTTCCTTATCATAATCTTGAAAATCCACCGGCGTTCCTTCTTCTATCTCTTCTTCGTCACTTCCAAGCTGTCTTCCCAAATAGAGTCTGACTTGTTCCATGCCAAACAGTATTAATTCTCTACTGAGGGTTCTGATTCCCTCCGCGCCATTCGTCAGGATAAATACTTTTTCATGCTTCTGCAATGCGCCAATTACATTTTGATTGCGTCCATGAAGACTCATGAGCCGCATATCTTCCCATGACATTTGAAGTTTGGATGCAAAGTATACCACAGAGGAAATACCGCACACCATTTTTACCTGAAATTGTGTATTTTCCTGCGTCTCTAATGCCTTTATCTGCTCTAATAATGCATGTGCTCCACTGTAAAATCCCACATCTCCAGACAAAAGAACTGCTGTCTTTTCATACTGTGGATGATTTTCAATATAAGAAAGAATCTCCTGTGCCTTATAAGAAATAAATTGCACTTCCCCTTTTTTGAGTTCTTCCGGTATGGATTCTAACATACGTTTTGCACCTACCAACAGGTCTGCTTTTTTTATGGTTTCATAACCTTCCAATGTCAGTGTTTCTACGTTTCCCATTCCAATTCCCACAAGCGAAATTTCCTGTCTGACATTGCTTTCCTGTTTGGGTGAAATACTGAGTTTTTCCAATATTTCTTCCATGGAATACCCGGTTTCTTCCGGTCTTTTTATTACAACAGCTCTTGCTCCTGCCCGCTCTGCTGCACGAATTTTTTCCGGATACCCCCCTGCTCCTGCAGTCTCTTTAGTTACCAACCATTCCGCATTTACTTCCTTCATCATGGCAAGGTTCAATTCTTCACTGAATGGACCCTGCATACAGATAATCTGTTTTCCCTTGAGTCCCAGTTCATGACACTTTTCCAATTCCTCTGTTCCCGGCAAAATCCTTGCATAGATTCTTGAGGTATCCTCTATCAGTTCCATGTATCTGGCAATTTCTTTACTTCCGGTAGTAAGAAAAATATTTCCTTCGGTTTGATTCAAATATTCTGCCGCTTCTTCTGTCGAATCCACATAATAAATATGTTCCGCACGCTCACTGCTATTTCGTAACAGACGCAACACTTCTCTTTTCTGATGTTCACATGCTTTCTTGATATTTTCTGTCACTTCCTTGGCATATGGATGAGTAGCATCTATGACTGCCAGCCAGTCTTTTGATTGAATCAAGACTTCCATTTCCTCCTGATTCATACGCCCCACTCTAGCTTCTACCAACTCTGATTCCTGCATTACTTCCTGACCATATTCTGTTGCTACACAGACGGTCACTTTTACAGAGTGAGCACTTAGAATCTCTGCCAACTTTCTTCCTTCACTTGTTCCCGAAAATAATAATACTTCCTGCATGCGCCTTTTCCTCTCTGTCCTTCTAAGAGATACGATACCCTCTTGGTGTTACCATTTTTCCATTGATTTCTTTTGTGGAAGAATTCCCAATAAAAACGGTTGTAAACATATCTGTCTGTACATCTTTTAATTCCTCTAAGGAATACAGTTCCATGTACTCGCCTTTTCTGCCAATCTGAGAAACAATACCACAGACGGTTTCCGGCTTCTTTGCTTTCAGCATGATTTCACATGCTTTTTTCAAATAATCTGCCCGTTTCTTACTGGAAGGATTATACAAACAAACGGCAAGGTCTGATTCTGCTGCTGCCTGTAATCTCTTTTCAATGGTCTCCCAAGGTGTCATCAAATCGCTGAGGCTAATCACTGCAAAATCGTGCATCAAAGGTGCTCCAAGTACTGCACCACCGCTTAAGGCTGCGGTTACTCCCGGAATAATTTCCACTTCTACATCCGGATATTCTGCTCCTAGTTCTAACATCAATCCACTCATGCCATATACTCCGGCATCACCGCTACATATCATGGCTGTGACTTTGCCTTCTTGTGCCTGTTCAAATGCCAGACGACACCGCTCCACTTCCTTACGCATAGGAGTGGTGAGGAATTCTTTTTCTGCAAAATGCTCCTTCACTAAGTCCACATATACTGTATATCCTACAATAACATCGCAGCTTTCTAATGTTTTAATTGCCTTTAGGGTCATATCTTCATAAGCCCCAGGTCCAATTCCAACTACGTATAATTTATTCAAAGGTAACACTCCATTCTCTTTCTACTATTGCAAGAGTCATGCCATTTTCTGCTGTTTTTGGCAAGATGACATGGCTTGGTTGATGATTTTGTCCACAGACTGCTGCCCGTTCGCATACATTTCCCACACCGATATTTTCTTCCACAAAGGCTGACTCCGTAAATTCTCCCGATACTTCTTTTAACTGCTCCGGGGAAAAGGTCTGAAAAACAAACCCGTACTTTTGGCAAAACGCAATAATCCCCGGTTCTTCCTTCTTCTTATCCACAGAAGCTACACAGGCAATACTTTCTAATGCGATATGCTGTTGTTCTAACTGCTTTAATATGAACTGCTCTAATTCTTCCGCAGACTTTCCTTTTCGACATCCTACTCCTAGGGTTACTGCTTTTGGAATCAGATAACTTGAGGTATGAATCCCTACGTAAATATGATGCTCTTCCTCTGACGATTGCCTTAATACCAAATCCTTTGGAATATCTCCAATCACATTTCCTTCACTGAAAAATCCAACTTTTTCTCCCTGTAAAATCCCTGCGGAGATTTCTTTTGCCCATGCTCTATCTCTAATTACTAACTGATTTTTCCGGGCAAATACATCTACTGCAAACTTTCCATTCAAGTCTGTTGCTGTAGTAATCACTGCTGTTGCAGATAGTTTCTCTGCAAGATAATCGGCATATTCATTGGCTTTTCCCACATGACCGGACAAAATAGGAATGACATATTTTCCCTTCTCGTCCACCACAAGCACTGCCGGATCTGTAAATTTGTCCTTTATAAAAGGCGCAATTGCTCGCACTGCAATCCCTGTGGCTCCCACAAAAATCAAAAGTTGTGCATGCAAAAATGCATTTTCACACCATTCCTGCAAAGACCGTTCCATCTTTTTTCCATTGGTAACCTGCACTTTTCCATATGATTCTAATTCTTTTTTTATATTTGCTACTATCAGGCTTCCCTGTTCTGTGAAGCTAATGATTTCTATTTGCATGGTTTTCGAAACTCCGTTTCAAACTCAGGGTGATACAAATCACTCCTACGGTAATTACTATGTGTCACCACATCACCTACGATAATCAGTGCTGTCTTTGTAATGTTATGCTCCTGTGCCGTTTCTGCCAGTGTGTTTACAGTACAAATGTATTTTTCTTCTTCCTGCCAGGTTGCCTTATACACAATGGCTGCAGGAGTCTCAGGCTCATAGCCCCCTGCCATCAACCGTTCCTGAAGTTGTGGCAACATACCGGTACTTAAAAATATTACCATTGTGGCATGATGCGCTGCAAAGCTTGCAATTTCTTCCCTTTCCGGCACCGGAGTTCTTCCCGCCATTCTTGTAATAATGACACTTTGCGATACATCCGGCAGGGTATATTCCAGATTCAGTGCAGAGGCTGCACCACAAAAGGAACTAACGCCCGGACAGCTTTCGTAAGGAATCCCTTCCTGTTCCAAAATATCCATCTGTTCTCGGACCGCACCATAAATACTAGGGTCTCCGGTGTGAAGCCTCACTGTCATTTTCTCCTGTTGATGTGCCCGTTTCATTACCTCGATTACTTCTTCTAAGGTCATTTTTGCACTGTTATAAATTTCACAATCCGGCTTTGTTTCTTCTAACAATGCAGGATTTACTAAAGAACCTGCATAAATCACTACATCAGCCTGCTGTAACAGCTTTTGTCCCCGCACTGTAATTAAATCCGGAGCACCGCTTCCTGCTCCTACAAAATAAACCATTTCTACTGCTCCTTTACGATAATCAATGAATAATAGCCTGCTTCTTCCGGTATTTCTTCTATACTGTGATAGATTTTTTCATTTTCCATGCCACAGTTTTCTATCATAGATGCCTGAACATTCATTTTTTTCAACTGTTCCTTCACCTGTCCCATCTTTTTTCCCGCTTTCATCAATACACGGGTTCCAGATAACTTCATTCCTTCTTCGATTCCATAGGAAGATGGAATCACATGAAGCATCTCACTACGCTCCACAAGCCCCTGATTCAGCCTTGCTGATACAGCACAGAAAGATGGAATTCCACTGACAATTTCTGTTTCATATCCTGCCTGTTGGATTCTCTGATGTATATAAATATAGGTAGAATATACACAAGGATCGCCCAATGTTAAAAATGCAATGTTCTTTCCTGCATCCAACACCTGTGATACCTTTTCAAAAGCTGCTTTATGGCTCTGTGCCAGTTTTTCCTTATCCTTTGTCATTGGCATATCGACTTCTAAGCATTCCTTTTCTGCGATTTCCGGTACTGCCTGCTTTACAATTTTGTATGCCACTGTTTCTTCTTTTTGTTTTCCCGGAACTGCAATTACATCACATTCCTTTATGAGGCGTACTGCCTTTAGCGTAAGGAGTTCCGGATCTCCCGGTCCTACTCCAATTCCGTATAATTTTCCTGTCATAATTTCTCCTTAATGTAGGAACAGTTTCCATTATTTATCTGTGTAAAATCATTCTTTCTTCACTGTTTGGAGTTCCCAAAACAATCTTTTGAGTTACACCATCAAATGCAAAACCGACTCTCTTATAAAAATTTATAGCCTTTTCATTGCCCGTTAATACCCATACTGCGATATTCGGAAATTTTTCCAATCTCCTCAAAGCTTCTTGTATTAATGTATATCCTACTTTTTGGTTCTGGTACTCTTTAAGCACATACAAAGCAAATATTTCTCCACAATCTTTTAAATCACTATTCTCAGATTTACCATATCCGCAGAAACCTACCGTCTTACTTCCATCCATTGCAACAATTAGATTATCCGGCCACTTATATGCCATTTCTTTACAAGCTTCTAGCGTAACCTTTTCCTTCAAATAGTTATCATCAACGAGCCCCTTATATGACTCTTGCCACGATTTCCAATGAACAAAAGCTTTCCCTTCTATCTCATTTTCAGTCATATCTTTTATTATAATCTCCATTTTATCATTTCCTTCCTTTTTGTATCTCTTCTGCTACTTTCTCGAAATTTTCCGTTCTACCTAGTTCTCCTTGCTCATTCGAAAACAGTACCACCGCTATATTACATTTCCCATAACTTCTCTTTTCCAGATAATACTGTATCTTTTCAATTACCAGCTCCATGGTCTTTTCCAGATAACCTTGGTCTTTCAACACACGTAAGCCTTCTTCCGTGGTAACTGCCTGCATTATCTGCTGCAATACATTAACATCGACACCTGCAACCGCTGCATTAGCACATAAAATCTCCATTCTTGCATCTGCATTTCTGGAATGGGTATTCATGATCCCTCCGGCTACCTTGATAAACTTACCGATATGTGCTACAAAGAGAATATTTTCTACTCCTAATTCTATTGCCATATCAATGGTATCACCCACAAAATTGCTACATTTAATTGCAGATTCCAAGTCAAAGGGAAAGTTTTCTCTTAAAAATTCCCTTCCATAATTTCCAGGCGTAATCACAAGGCTTCTATGCCCTATTTGTATCTGCTGATTCAACTCTACCCGTATACTTGCAAGAAGTGCTGTCTCACTCATAGGCTCTACTATCCCTGTAGTTCCAAGAATAGAAATTCCGCCCATGATTCCAAGTCTGTGATTAAAGGTCTTTTCGGCTGTTTTTTCTCCCTCTGGTACGGAAATCTCTACCAGAAGTCCGCCTTGATACCCACACTCTTTACAGATATTTTCTAACTCCTCTGTAATCATCTTCCGGGGTATCTTATTAATAGCTGCAGTTCCTACCGGCTGTTCCAATCCTGGTTTTGTTACCACACCTACCCCTTTTCCACCGACGATTTCGATTCCGCACTGAGCCTTTTTTGACACACTGGCATATATCCAGAGTTTGTCTGTTACATCCGGATCATCTCCTGCATCTTTTTCTATGGCACAAGAAACGCTATCCGTTGTCTTTTTAATATCCAAAACCTCTAAATGAAGTTTAATCCCTTTGGGTGTCATTAAACTTACATATGCAATATTTTCTCCCGTAAGTAACATATGGGCTGCCGCTTTTGAAGCAGCAGCAGCACAACTCCCCGTTGTATATCCCATACGGAGCTTTTTATTATCTTTTATGATGTATTGGTTTTCTAATCCGTTTTTCATATTTCCTATCATACCATTGGAAAGAACAGCTTGCAAGAAAATAACAAAAATGTAGCAAGAATCCGATTGTTGCAGGAGGAACTTAAGCATGATATAATCGGAAGTATCGAAGCAAATGTACAGTTCGGCAACATTACGGTAGATGATGCGAAACAGTTACTGGAATTAACCGAACTTCTCTACGCACATATTTGTGCAGATTTAGAAAAAGTAGGAGGTTGTAAAAAAATGAAACCTTTACTGGATGGCGCAATCGAGCTTCCCAATGACAAATATCGATTCCGGATTGACGAATTGGAAAAAGAAATCGCAGAATATGCTGCTGAAAACGCTAGATACGCTGATGAAAACGCTAGATACGCTGACGAAATCTCGCAATTAAAAAAGCGTATTGAAGAGTTAGAGGCTCAAAAAAGATAAGACAGTTCGTGACCATCCTGTCTCTAAACAAAACTACGGATTTTGCAGAAGGAAATGCCTTCTGTTTACTTTGTTATGGATGGACACGTTTTTTGAAGGACGTGTCCTTTTTTATGCACGAACAGAAAGAGGATTATTATGACAGAAACTTTTGACCCCATCCGTTATTCTATAATAACAGAAAAAAACCCAAGAGAAATTGTGATGCTACGAGGCTCCGGCTGTGTTTGGAAACGCTGCCGTTTTTGTGACTATCATCTGGACAAGTCTTCGGATGAAGCTGCCAACTTCACCCTGAACCGTGAACAGCTCTTACAGATAACCGGACAATATCATAAGCTTGAGGTCATCAACTCCGGTAGCTTCGTAGACTTGAATGCAGATACTATCAATATGATAGAAAGCATTTGTCTGGAAAAAGGGATTACTGAAATTCATTTTGAATGTCACTGGATGCATCGTGATGCAATTCCTGCTTTCCGAGAACGTTTTTTGAAAAAAGGGATTACTCTGAAACTAAAAATCGGTGTAGAAACCTTCGATTCTCTCTTTCGGGAAAGTTATCTGGTAAAAGGAATCGATACAGATAACCCTGAGGATATTGCAAAATATTTTGATGAAGTCTGTTTGTTACAAGGAATTCCGGGACAGACAGTAGAAAGCATGGAACATGACATCGAAACAGGACTAAAACATTTTGAACGGGTATGTGTGAATATTATGGTAGAAAACCGTATGCCAATCAAACCGGACCCAAGAGTAATTGCTCTATTTCGTGAGCATCTCTATCCACGCTATATTGACAATCCACGAGTAGATATTCTCATGGAAAACACAGACTTTGGAGTAGGAGGAAACAAATAATGCCAAACGAACTTTTATTGATTTTATCACTTATATTCACTTTTTCTGCTGTTCTTGTTGCTTTTTATATTTTTCAGGAACAAGGACTTTATCTCTGGACAATTATTGCCACAATCGCTGCCAATATTGAAGCACTAATTGTTGTAAATGCCTTTGGCATGGAAATGACATTGGGAAATATTCTATTTGCTTCCACTTTTCTGGTAACAGATATTTCCAGCGAAATTTACGGAAAGAAAACTGCAAAAAAAGCTGTTTATCTTGGAATTGCAACCTCAGTGATTTTTATTCCTATCAGTTCTTCCTGGCTTCTCTATACACCAAATGCAAATGATTGGGCAATGCCAAGCATCCGCACTATTTTTTCTAATACGCCACGCCTGATGCTGGTTGGTATCATTGTCTATGTTATTGTGCAATTGTTCGACGTATGGGCATACCATAAGTGGTGGGCCTTTACTACAAAAAAATTTGGAGACAGCAAGAAATTCCTATGGATTCGTAACAACGGCTCTACTCTGATTTCTCAGTTGATGAACACTGTACTTTTTACCCTTGGAGCATTTTTAGGTGTTTACGGAGTCGAAACCCTAATTTCCATTATGGTTTCCAGTTATATTATTTTCGTAGTAACCAGTGTAGCAGATACTCCTTTCGTATATTTAGCAAGACACATATACGAAAAGAAAAAATCATAAAACTGCATATTTTATAAACAAAGACCGTTTGCCACGCTGGACAAACGGTCTTTTGCAATCATAGTTTATGCAATTCGCTCAATGCGTTCTTTCAATTTTCTCACTTCATTTTCTAACACGTTTACCCGGATTAAAAGCATTTCTTTCTCATTATCCACCATTAACGCTTCATCCAATTTTCTACTCAAGTCCAAATGTCCCTCTGCAATAATCTTAATGTTACGATTTGTCTCATTCTCCAAGGTTAATTGAATAGATTTAACTTCTGTTTTCAATTCTCCAATTTCATCAAGAATCAATTTCGTTTCTTCTGCCATAACTTATATCTTCCTTTCTTTCAAACAAGAATACTTTTTGTGCTGGCAAAATTATATTCACTCTTTCATTCATCTTCTTTACTTCACTCATATACAATATCAGATTTCACATAAAAATACAAGAATAACAAAGAATATCATATTCATAATCTCTTTAGGTTCAACCTCTGATATGCTTCTTTTGTGAAACGATGATACTCTAAGCCAAAATCATCCTCTTCCACATAATACACATAAGGGTCGATTTCTTCCTCTAAAAAGAAAATGCCCCACTCCCGCTCTTCCTGTTTTTCTATGACAACATGTTTTGAAAACTGATAAAAAACAGTAGCAACATCCTCTAGTTTGGTACCGGGAGTTGTTACTGTTTTTAAAAATGCTTTTAAAAACTCACTTTCCGGAATATGTTCATGAATATAAGAAACACCTTGTGCCGGAACTCTGACACAATATCGCCCCTTTTCATTGGTTTCATATATTGCAATATCGCCCAATTCTCTTTTTACTGCCTTACAGAACCCTTCTAATTGTTGTTCCAGATTCTCTTCCTCTGCCTCTAAAAGTTCCAAAAGAGACTCTTTTGGATAATATAACTGCACCTCTTCCTTGCGGTAACCGATTTTGATTTCCCATTCCTTTAAGGTATCATAAATATTTTTTTGCAATCCTTCTACTTTAACATCAGCCATCTCTTCCCACCTTTCCTTTTTACATTCTATCTTTATACTTCTCGATATATCTCTGTAATGTAATTATTTTCAAACTTAAACAAGAAATTCCCATAACAATTCTTTTGTTCCCGGTCTTTATAGGACAAAAATCCTTCAGAATAAATGTACCCTTGATAAAACCATGGTGCATATGCATTAAATCCACATAACTCCATTTTTCCTCTTATGACCTCAGGACTTGTAGATATGATATGCGATACCTTTCTTTCCAGTTCCTGTTCCCTTTCCTGACACATTTTCTGAATATCATAATCTATTTCCCCTGAAAATCGTTTCTCTTCTGCCTGTTCAATTAACTTTGCATAAAAAATTTCAGTTGTATTTCCTATCTCATTAGAAATCGGAAGTCCATTTTCTTTACACAACAGCAAAAACAATGCACCTGTATCATAACTAATCGCCCGTGCAGGTATCAGCTTCTCTTTTTTTAACATATTTTCCATCAGATGTATATAGCGTTTTTGATATTTTTTCTCATCTAATACTTTTAATACCTGTAACTCTACATATTCTGCCGCCCCTTCAATTGCTTCAACCTCGGTTTCATACTGATATTCATATGGAAACTGGCTTTTTCTCATCTTACGGGAACTTAAAAACTCCTGCATCTTTTCTTCCTGAAATTGTTCTCCCAACTCTTTTAAAAGAACATTCTCCCGATACCGTATCTGCAAATATTCCGGTGTATATCGATAATGCATTAATCCTTCTATTTCATCTGCAAACCGCAGTTCATTTTGTTCCAACTGGTACGCATGAAACATTTCATGAACAATTTTACTGGTCAAAATTGTAATGTCTATCGCTCCCTTTAAATACCAGATTGCAATATATCTTCCCTCATACATAATTGCAGTATTGGCGAGAAATTCTTCCGTTTTTGGAAATTCTTTTCCATTTAAAACCACAATTTCATCATTATAGAGAGCAAATTCCTTCTTATGAAATCCCGGCCATAATAAATCAAAATCTAATCTATCTATTTTTTCCTGAATTTCCTCATAAATCTTTTTCAACTCTATCATTGCAATCCTCCGTTTGGTTATGATAATCTCTCGGAATCTTTAAGCCAGTAAATATAAGGCTTTCAGATTCCTTTTTTTATAAAATCCCCCACTTTTTTGTCAAAAACACTTGACAATCGCATCAAAAAATGCGGCGCTTCGCGCCTATTGATTAATAAGAACCGTCGTTTGCGGCGGCAATCATTTTTCGATATGGAGGCGATTTTTATGTTACCTGTTAACTGTGGCAGTCATACTGACTACCAAAACTTTGTTGTTACTAATCTTCGTAAATATTATCCTAACCCTGATGTTCTTGCTCGTTCAACTTGGGATATCATTGAACGTTTCTGGAACCTTGATTTATCTGAAACCGATGTTATTCTGGCTGATAAATATTCCAAATTCGGACCTGCTCCAAGAACTCCATCCTGCATGCAGCGTTCCTATCTTTTATCCATCGATTTTAAAGTTACTTCCTTAACAGAATGGGCTGCTCAGCTTAAAATCAATCCTCTTTATGCCATTCTTAGCGGATTTGAAGTAAGCAACACTCCTGGTGTTGGAACTTTTTATGATTTCATTAACCGTTGTCTGTGGGACTCCGATGATAGTCATATGTCTTCTCATATCCATCCCCTTAAGACAAAGGTTAAAAAACCTAAATCTAAAGGAACAAAAGCGGATTCTGTAGAAAAAGTTACCGTTGCTGAACTCCTTCCCGAGTTAGAAAACACGGAGTTTCATCTGGATGATCAGCCTTATGCTTCTCTGTTTAAAATCTATAAAAAAGAATTCCTTGATAGTTCTGTCGATAAAGGACTTATTCATAAAAATGCTTTAGCACTTGCCGGAGATGGAACTCCTGTTGTCACTTCACACAGAGAACGTAAGCATCGTGTCTGCAAATGCAAAGAAAACGGTATTACTGACTGCAAATGTGACCGTTACTTTTCCCAGCCCGACTGCGATATCGGATGGGATTCATCTCGTGATTGTTTTTATCATGGGTATGACTTATACATGCTTGTCGACGCTGAAAGCGACTTGCCTGTATTTCCTCACTATTCCTGTGCCTCCAAGCATGATTCACATGGATTTTTACATGCTTTTTTCAGAATGAAATCATTCCTGCCAGACTATAAAATCTCAAAGGTACTATTAGATTCTGCCCATGATGCCATGCCTTATTATCAATACTTTCAGCGTGAAAATATCACGCCTTTTATCGATCTTAACGGCAAAGGTGGCAGACCACCTGTCTATAAAAACGACTTTACCATTGATAAGGATGGTGTACCAATCTGTCCATGTGGTTTTCGTATGCGCCGTGATGGTATTGAAATTTCAAAAGGCAGAATGAAATTCAAGTGTCCAAAAATCAGCAGGAAAAATGGTTGTATTTCCTGCACCTGCGATAATCCGTGCTCTGATGCCAAATATGGGCGTACCGTTCATTTGGTAATGAATGATAACCCAAGATTATTTAATAATCCACCAAGAAGCAGCAATGAATGGAAGCTGGAGTATAACGCAAGAACATCTGCGGAACGTTCAAATAAACGTGAGAAATTAGACTTTAAATTAGAAGACGGCAGACACCGCTCAACAAAGATGTGGTACTGCCGACTCTATCACATCCTGATGCTACAACATCTGGATGCATGGGATTTGCCATTTGAATCTACCCTCAGAAAGTTGATTTTGAATGCAGCATAATCCTATTGTCTATAATACCACTTTTTGAAACATAGTGAAAGCTATGTTTATTTCTCGTGCGATTTTTTCGTTCCACATATAATATTTACTTTTCAAAGTACAATGCCGGGTTTCCGCCGGCATGAACACTCAGGATTCCGAGAGTTCATTATGTCTTTCTCCTATAGCAAATTAAGGCATCCGGAATACTCCAAATGCCTTATCTTTTCTCTTACATATTCTTTTGAAATACTTCTTTCATATCAGCCTTTAATGAAACACCCAGCTTTTTCAAGGTATCGTCTAATGCTCCTAAAGTCTCTAACATATCTTCTACATTGGCATTACTTCCCATATGTCCGATACGAATGACTTGTCCTGCCAGAGTATCAAAGGAACCTGCCAGCATGATATTGTGTTCCTTTCGCATGGTATCCAGAATCTCTTTCGCAGTTGTTTCTCCCGGTACATCAAATACCGTAACCGTATTTGAAAATCCTGCCTCTAAGTGCAGTTTTAATCCCGCTTCTGTCACCGCTTTTCGGCAAGCATTTCCGATTTTTGCATGACGCTCCAGCATATCTTTGTCTGCTGCAATATTGTCAAAAGCTGCCCGCAGTCCGTAAATGTCACTGATTGGCATGGTATATGGGAACCACTTTGCCTCATAATATCCCTCAAAGACTTTTAAGTTAGCATAGAAAGAAGCAATCGGTGTCTTTCGCTCTGCCATCGCCTTTTTTGCATCTTCACTTACTACCACGAATGTCAGTCCCGGAGGTGCGGAAACCGCTTTCTGGGAACCACCGCACAAAATATCAATCTGATAGTCGTCTACCCGTACTTCTTCGCCAAACATGGCTGAAACAGAGTCTACTACTGTCATAATGCCATATTTTTTCAAAAGCGGGCAAATGCTTCCAATATCATTGAGCATACCACTTGGGGTATCACAATGTACTACTGTGGCATACTTATAATCATGATTATCCTTGAGATATTCTTCTAATGCTACCGTATCAATAGGATTCTTATCGTCCACTGTATAAAGTTCCGGCTTACCGCCATACATGGAAACAAAGTCTGCAAATCCCTTACCATAGATTCCATTATCTAAAACAAGAACCTTATCTCCCGGCTCTGTTAGTGATGCGCAGGCTGCTTCCAGTCCAAGAATTCCTTCACCGTCTAGAATCAGTGTCTCATTTTTTGTGTGTAGGAGACTGCTGATTAATTCGCAAGTTTCCTTATAAAATTCCACAAATTCTTCATCCAAATCCGGATTGGTACATTCCAGACTACGCGCCATGCGGACATTTTCTTTCACCTGAGTTGGTCCCGGTGTCATAATCTTATACATAGTTTGTCACCTATTATCCTAATACTTTATTCGCTGCTTTTTTCAAAGGTACGATTATAATAGCCACAATTACAATGGCCACTCCAATCTGAAGCAAATTTCCCGGAATAGAAGTAACCGGTACTATCCAATTTCCTTTAATAATTCCTTCTGCAATATAATAACCTACAATCTTAATTGGAAGCGCTGCTACCATCGCTAATAAATACCAGAAGAATCCCTTTTTCTTTTCAGCAATCAAACCTACTACAAATCCCATAATTGCTACAATAACCAAAGTAAATGGTGCCCAGACAGTCCATCCTGAAGTCACATCAAAAAGCGCCATACCGATTCCTCCGGCGATTGCTCCTGTCTTTTTACCAAAAATAATAGCAAAAATGAAAAGAGGAACATTTCCAAGATGAATGAGTCCTCCATTTGGTGCAAAAGGAAGTCTGATATTTACTAACCATGTAAATACATATACCAACGCGATTCCAATTGCGGTAATTGTTAAAAATTTCACCTGTTCTAAGCTTCCTGCTGTTTTTGTTGTTGCTTTTGTTTCTGACATTTTTCATCACTCCTCGTTAAAAATCTAGTGACTATCATACTCTCATTCTGACCTTTTTAATAGTGCCAGTTTTAAAGTTTTTCTCATGCCAGATTTCCAATACTCAATAAATCAACTCTCTCAAAGAATCGGTATAGAAAAAGATATCGTTGTTCCTACCCCAACAACACTATCACATTCCATGGTTCCGCCATGCTGCTCCACAATATATTTTGAAATATTTAAACCTATGCCAGATCCCGGCACATTCTGCGTTCTTGCTTTATTTCCGCGATAAAACAAATCAAAGACGAATGGGATATCTGCAGCCTCAATCCCTGTTCCATTATCGCTGATACTAATTACAAGAATCCTTTTTTCCTGTTCCATAATTTCAAAGGATACCTGTATTTCACACCTATCCTTCCTATATTTTACCGCATTACTTACAATATTCTGGACTACCTGAGCTATCCTGTCAGGGTCAATCAAAATAAGCACCTTCGGCGGCAACTCATAGGTAAGCTGATATTCCTGCGAAAGAGCTTCCTGTCGGTATTCCTCAAGCAGTTCTTTAAAAAAAGCATCTGCATAAAATTCACGTTTTTGCATCTGTAGCTGGTTCATCTGCGCTTTGGAATGCTCTAAAATATCCTCTGTCAACTTATTTAGTACTTTTACCTTTTTCAGCGCATGCTCCGCTGTTTCCAAAATCTGCTCCCTGGTATTTACTACTCCATATAATATCTGTTCTAAGTACCCGGTAATAATAGCAAGCGGTGTTTTTAAATCGTGTGAAATGCTTGCATATAGCACGCGTTCTTTTTCCCTTGACTGTTGTTCACGCATAGCTCCGTCACGAATCTCATCTCTCATTTTCTCAAAGTCGTGACATAATGTGCCGATTTCTCCGCTATAATCGTAACGAATGCTCTCCTCAAAACTTCCATTCAAAATACTTCTGGTTGATTTATGTATTTCATTGACTGGCCCCCAGATATCCTTTTTCATTACACGATATGCTTTATATCTTACCAAACAGATTGCTACAAGTAACAGCAGGGACATTCCAATTTCCACTCCCAACAGATCTTCCAGTGTCTTCTGCCGCTCACCAGAAAAATCCACAAGCAGCATTCCTGCCACCTCTTTGCCTCTTACGATGGGAGCCATATAATATCTATTCGTTCCTATGATACTCAAATCATACTTTTCTCCCACCGTAAAACCTTTCATGGTGGCAGCTATCACTCTTCCACCATCATCAAATACACAATAGGGGAAATCTGCCTCCCGAATGCCTGAAGGAATCTTCATAGCTTCATTCTGTTCCTCTTGCAAACAGACAAGCAACTGATTCATTTTTACCCTTATATCACGCTCATCTCCCTGATAACTAATATTGTAATATGCCGCAGAAAACAGGAAAACAAAAAGCAATAAGGCCAGCAAAAGACTGGCCACATCATAACACAATAATTTTTTTCGAATTACATCTCCCATTTATATCCAGCCCCCCAAACCGTTTTTATGTAGCAGGCGCCTGCTCGAACCATTTTCTCTCGTATTCTTCCTATGTATACGGTAATGGTATTTTCATCAATATATTCCGCGCATCCCCATACTGCATCAAGAAGCTGCTCCTTTGAGAATACTCTGCCCGGATGGGAAGCCATGTAATTAAGTAGTTGAAATTCTCTTGATGTTAATTCAATTTCCTTGCCACACACCCACACTTTGTAGGACAACGGTTCAATCTCAACCGCTCCCATTACGATTCGTTTTTCTTCTTCCTTCGGTTGGGAAAAGGATGTATAACGACGGATATGTGACTTAACTCTTGCCAAAAGCTCCAGCATGGAAAAGGGCTTCTCCATATAGTCATCTGCTCCGATTCCCAGTGACAACATTTTGTCCATATCGCTGTTTCTCGCTGATATAATCATAATCGGTGCTACCGATGTGGTACGCACAGACCTGCACACTTCAAATCCGTCTGCTCCCGGAAGCATCAGATCCAACAGTATGAGGGTCGGCCGAGCCTCCCGGGCAAGACGTATCCCATCTTGCCCGTCAAAAGCCTGTACCACCTCGTAGCCTTCCTTCTTCAGAAAACCGGACATGATTTCCTGAAGTTCCTTATCATCTTCAATTAACAGGATTCTTTCTCCCGCCATGGTATCCTCCTTACCAGTTATGTTCTTTTAAGAAAGTATACACCGTGTTTTCTCTCTCTTTTCTGGTTTCTTCCGTATAATGTCCCAGATTCAAATCTCCTACAATTCTGCCATCTTCCAGATAAAGAAGTCTGGTTGCTCTGGCTGCAGCCTTAAGGTCATGGGTAACCATGACAATTGACTGCCCCTCTTCGTTCAACTCCGTCAAAAGGTCAAGCACCTGCTTCCCCATAGATGAATTCAACGCTCCGGTAGGCTCATCTCCAAAAATCACGCCTGCCCCGGATATCAGTGCCCGGGCAATCGCTACACGCTGCTTCATTCCACCGGATATTTCTGAAGGGTATTTTTCCGCCATATCGGCAAGTCCCATTCGTTCTAAAAGCTGCCTTGTCTTTTGATTAATTTTCTCTTTTTCTGCTGTACCATAGCCGCAGTATGCAATATTCTCAAACACATTCAGATCCGAAAGAAGATTCATACTCTGAAACACAAATGACACTTTCTCTTTTCTGATTCTGGCAGCTCTTTTTTCATTGATTTTTGCAATATCCTCACCATATAACATTACACTACCTGAGGTAGGTTTGTCCATAGTAGAGAGCGAATACAACAATGTTGACTTGCCACTTCCACTACTTCCCATTATAATCGTAAAATCTCCTTCGTAAATAGATAAATTTATATTTTTCAGCACATTGTTTGCATTTTTTCCAACCACAAAGCTCTTACACAAATCTCTGGTTTCAATAATCGTCTTTTTCATATACATGTGTCCTTTCTGCTTATTTACTCTTCCATTAATTCAACCGGTTTGATGTTTTTTATTGTCCGTAACATCAAAAGTGTAATCATCATCAATATTACATACATTGCACCTGCAACTGCCGCCACCAACCATGCAGGCTTGCAGATATACCTTACTCCACATGCCAAGGAGAACATAATCGGCGAAATCCATTCACTCAGTAGGATAGTAACCACTACTGCTATTACATATTGAATGGTAAAGCTTATCACATTTTCCCGACAAATATATCCTGTGGTGAAGCCCATTGCCTTAAGGATACCATACTTTCTACGATTCTCCTTCAGCTGTGTATGCACCATGTTCACAATATTCAAAACACTGAAAGCTGCAAAAGCTACAGACAATACTACACAAATTGGATTGGCTATTTCCCTAACAGTATCTCCTTCCCTTTCTACAAAATTGAAATCTTTATAAATCTGGCTCTCATCCACCACTTTCTCAAACTCTTCTGAAAACTTATCGTAGTCCACATTCTCATTCAAAAATACCAGTATTGTGTCATAATTTATTTTAAATCCAAGTTCACGAAAATCTTCTTCCTGCATGTAGAAGGAAGCTCCTCCCTTCATCATGGCACTATAACTTCCGACTATTAGGCAATTAATTTCTTTCTCCTCGGAACTAATCTTTATATAATCGCCTACTTCCTTTCCTACCTCAGTCAAAAACTGCTCAGAAACAGCAATCTCATGCTTTTCCAGACAAATTCTTCCTTTCGTAAAAGGCACATTTTCATACCGTTTTTCATTAAAATTCTCATAAATCATTGGGTGTGCTTCATCTGCAGTCCACTGGGTACCCTCAATTTTCATATCCGAACAAACCGGATCTAACATCACCTGCACATAATCCTCAACATCTTTTGAATTCTGAATATACTTAAGTGCCTCTTCATTTCCCATTGTCTTTATCATACAGTCATAATCCGGAAGATTTTCCCAAATATTTCTGTCCTGTGCATACTTGGACAAAGTTAAGGCAACTTCTCCTGCCATCACATCCATATAAACCGAGACGGTGAGAATCATAATGATTAAAAGACTCATTCCCTTACGTTTACATATCCCATTCACAGCCATAGCTGCACTGGATGAGGCATTCGGAATCACTGATTTACACAATTTTTCTTTCGAAGAAAGATTCTGAAGATTCATCGCCTGTATCGGTGAAATGCTATGTACTTTCTTCAATTCGCTGTAAACATTTAGCAGAAGAACAAGACCCATGAACAGAATTACGGCTATCCCTATCACAGTTGTCTTCCCAGTTAGGACAAACTCTCTGTTTCCTCCCAATGCAGTTCTACCAAGGTAACCTGCCAGAGGTCTTGCCAGGAAAAATCCGGGCAACATTCCTACCATACCAGCCACCATATAAGCCGTCAGATAAATCCTCTTAATTTCTCTGTTATCTCTTCCCAGTGCCTTATAAATACCAATCATCTGATATTCTTTTGCAATGGTCGCCCGAACCAAATACCGGAAGACCACCATAGAAACCACAAGAATGATAATGGCTGCCACCACTCCGACACCTCCGAAAATACCTGCCAAAATATTCAGACACATTTTGAGTGTTTCTTTATCAAGCATAATCATCTGGCTCTGCGCAAATTCTTCCGGTAAGACTTCCTGAAGCTCTCTCAGTGATAGTTCCTCATCATCCGTAAAAATATTCACCACATAACCTTCGGTTCCGCTCATATCCTTCAACGTCTTCTCATTTACATAAAAAGGATAGGCGTCTATAAAACCGGAACTGCACAATGCGGTATTTACAATTGCTGAAACACGGTATTCCTGACCGTCTCCTATCTTGAAATTGTCGCCTACCTGCACATCATACGCTTTGGCAAATATATGTGAAATCCATATCTCTCCATCCCCCGGTGCCTCTTTTTCCTCTCCCTCTGCAATGGTAACAGGATAACCAATCTCGTCCAGGTTACTGATATCATAGGCAAAATTTCCCTCATTGGAAATTTTTTTATCATTTACATAAAAAACATCCGTTATATATTTTGCCTTACCTTCCACTATTTTTGAGACGACCTTAGAAGCATCCTTATCTTCTAAAATCAACTCTGCAGCATCCTCACGTCCGGAAACGGCAAAGCACATCGGACTGTTCTCGACGCTGTAATACTCATCTACAAATTGCTGCGTTTCAATGGTAAATGAAATACACGCCGTCAGAATTGCAGAAGCCATCATGGTAAGCAGCATTATGATGGTAAACTGCGTTTTTCTCCTAACAATCTTTCTCATCCACATCATCTGTTTTTCTCTCCTTTTATTTGATAGATTAAGAATATCAGATAATTCTAAAGGAAAAATTTCTAAAATATAAATAAAAAATAACAAAACGGTCTTTCTTATGATAGAAAAACCTATCTCAGCTATGCCGAAATAGGTTTTCCATCATTTATACAATTCGCTCAATGCGTTCTTTCAATTTCTTATATTCTCCCTTTAAAGTCCTCATACCCGAACTCTTTCACAATCCTGCAATCCTCTCCGCTCTTCCACACAATGGCAGGTAACTTCATCCCGTTAAAAGTATTATTTTTCACCATAGAATATATTGCCATATCCTCAAACACCAGAGTCTGCCCGATTGTCAATTTTTTATCAAAGGAATATTCTCCAATCACATCTCCTGCAAGGCATGTGGGACCGCCCAAACGATAGGTATATGCTTTTTCTCCCGGTTCTCCACTTTCCTGAAGTGGCGGACGATAAGGCATCTCCAGTACATCCGGCATATGACATGCGGCGGATGTATCCAGAATGGCATTTTGAACACCACTATTTTCTGTAATGTCCAGCACCTTCGTTATCAGAAGTCCTGCATTCAATGCTACTGCTTCTCCCGGCTCCAGATACACTTCCACACCATAGGCTTCCTGCATATGACGAATACAGGAAATGAGCAAGTCCACGTCATAATCCGCTCTTGTGATATGATGCCCGCCTCCCATATTCAACCACTTCATTTTCTTTAGGTAAGAACCAAATTTCTCCTCTACCGCATCCAATGTGGTTTTCAAGTCATCGGAATTCTGTTCACAAAGTGTATGAAAATGCAGTCCTTCTACATTAGCAAGCAACCCCTGTCCATAGACCCTTTCTGCCTCCTGCAACTGGCTAAGCGTAATTCCCAATCGGGAACCCGGTGCACAGGGGTCATAAATTGCATGACCTTCCTGCGTAGAACATTCCGGATTGATACGGATTCCAATGCTTTTTCCCTTCGCCTTTGCAATGTTCTCAAATTTCCGAAGCTGTCCTATGGAATTAAACACAATATGGTCGCAAAGCTCTGCAATCTCTTCAAATTCATCTTCCCGATATGCCGCAGAAAAAACATGGTTTTCCTTTCCCATTTCTTCTGCACCGAGCCTTGCCTCATATAACCCACTGGCAGTGGTTCCACTTAAAACAGTTCCAAGCAAAGGATAACTGTAATACATGGAAAATGCCTTCTGTGCCAGCAGGATATGTGCCCCTGTCTGCTCCATGACATCTTGTAATATCTTTATATTTTTAACAATTTTTTCTTCCTCCACCACATAACATGGGGTAGGTAATTCCTGATATTTCATGCGTTTTCCTATTCTACCAAATCCGGATTCTCAGAAATCTTCCATGGAAGTCCCCACTTATTCAAGGCATCCATGAATGGGTCCGGATCAAATTCTTCTATATTATATACACCTGGTTTCTGCCATTTTCCGCTCATTACCATCATGGCTCCAATCATTGCCGGAACTCCTGTAGTATAAGCAACTGCCTGAGAACCAACCTCTTTGTAACACTCCTGATGGTCACAGGTATTATAGATATACAGCTTCTTTTCTACTCCGTCTTTCTTTCCAATAAAAATACAGCCGATGTTGGTCTTTCCCTTTGTTCTTGGGCCTAAGGAAGATGGGTCCGGCAATACTGCTTTTAAGAACTGTAACGGAATGATTTCTTTTCCTTCATACATAATTGGTTCGATGCTTGTCATTCCTACATTTTCTAAACATTTTAAATGTGTAAGATAACTCTGTCCAAAGGTCATAAAGAAACGGATTCGTTTAATTCCCGGAATGTTAAGGGCAAGGGATTCAATTTCTTCATGATGTAACAGATACATATCCTTTTCTCCAATTTCAGGGAAATTGTAAACGCGTTTGATTTCCATTGGCTCTGTTTCTACCCAATGTCCATCCTCCCAGTAAGAACCTTTTGCGGACACTTCACGGATATTGATTTCCGGGTTAAAGTTGGTGGCGAACGGATATCCATGGTCTCCTGCATTACAGTCCAGAATATCAATATAATTGATTTCATCAAAATAATGTTTCAGGGCATAAGCAGAAAATACGCTGGTAACTCCCGGGTCAAATCCGCTTCCCAATAACGCTGTAATTCCAGCCTGTTCAAAACGTTCCCTGTATTCCCACTGCCACTTGTATTCAAACTTTGCTGTATCCTCCGGCTCATAATTTGCGGTATCAATGTAGTGCACCTTTGTTTCCAGACACGCATCCATAATATGCAAATCCTGATAAGGCAATGCCAGATTCAATACTGCCTGTGGCTGCTCTTTTTTGATTAAAGCTACCAGCTCCGGTACATTGTCTGCGTCTACCTGCGCTGTTGTAATTTTTACGGATGTAGTTCCTTCTAACTTTTCCTTTAATGCATCACACTTTGCCTTGGTACGGCTTGCAATACAGATTTCATCAAAAAATTCACTGTTCTGACAACACTTATGAATAGCAACACTAGCTACGCCTCCGCAGCCGATAATCATTAATTTTCTCATTTTTTGTTCCTCCTATTTATGCTTTTTCAATAATGCCAACAAAAATTCTCTTACTACCTTACACGCCACTGCTGTAGATGCTCCACTGGTATCGCAAGGCGGACACAGTTCATTCACATCGCATCCCACAATATTAAGAGCATAGCAGGATTCGTAAATAGCATCCAATAGCTCCATAAATCCTACGCCTCCGGCTTCCGGTGTTCCTGTTCCCGGAAAAATGGATGGGTCTAACACATCCAAATCTATGGTAAAATACACCGGTTTTCCTTCCAGCTTCTTCAAAACATCTTCTAAACCATCAAAATTAAACTTATGAGTTGTCACATGTCCTTCTTCACTCCATCGGAATTCTGCCCGTTCGCCGGAACGAATTCCAAACTGAAAAATTCTTCCGTCTCCTAAAATATCATGACACCGACGAATCACACAGGCATGGGATAACTCTACTCCCAGATATTCTTGACGCAAATCTGTGTGAGCATCAAAGTGAAGAATATGAAGGTCAGGATATTTTTCTGCCACTGCCCGAACTGCTCCTAAGGTCACCAGATGTTCGCCACCTATAAGAAATGGCAGTTTTCCGTCCTCCAAGATAATCTTCGCTCGTTCCTCAATCTGCTCCAAGGCTATCTTAGAATCTCCCATACAAAGTTCTAAGTCGCCACTGTCAAATACCGCATAATCCTCTAAATCTTCATCTTGATAGGGACTGTATGTCTCTAATCCGTATGATTCCTGCCGAATAGCACGACTGCCGAACCGGGTTCCCGGACGATATGAGGTTGTGGAATCAAAGGGGGCTCCAAACAGTACGATTTTTGCTTCTTCATATTCCGCATCACAGCCGATAAAGGTCTCTATATTTTTATTTAACATATTTAAAATTCCTCCACTTCCCTCAACATTTCCTCTACATAAGCAGGCAACGCAAAGGCTCCTTGATGAAGTCTTGTAGTATAATAACGGGTACGGATTCCCCGCATATTCCATTTTTCCGGTGCAAGGTCATTCAACGGATGATACTTTTTGGAAGCAAATCCAAAGAGCCAGTGACCGGAAGGATAAGTCGGAATATGTGCCTGATACACCTGACTTTCTTCAAAAATATCACTCACTCGCTTATGAATCCGCTGACACCATGCCGCTTCTTCCTGATAAAACGGACTTTCATTGTGATGAATCATGATTCCGTCTTCCGTTAATGCCTTGTAACAACTTCCATACAATTCCTTCGTAAACAGAATCTCTCCCGGTCCGAAAGGATCTGTGGAATCTACAATAATCAAATCATATTCATTTTCTTTAGAACGCATGAATCTCAATGCATCTGCACAATGTATATTTAAACGCGGGTCATCCATGCGACAGGAGATTTTAGGAAAATACTCTTTACTTACCTCCACTAACATGGAATCTATCTCCACTAAATCAATGCTTTCTATTTCAGGGTAATGATACAGTTCCCGTACTACACCACCATCACCGCCGCCAATAATTAGCACTTTTTTCACATTAGGATGCACTGCCATAGGCACATGTACCAACATTTCATGAAAGACAAATTCATCACGTTCTGTCATCATCACATAGCCATCTAATGTCAGCACTCTGCCAAACTCCTTGGAATCAAATACATCAATCCTCTGGTAATCACTCTGGACACTGTAAAGTTGCCGGTCCACCCGAATGGAAAGTTTCACATCATCTGTATGATTTTCAGAAAACCATATTTCCATCTCTATACTCCTTTCAGTACATTTAACCGCTCAATGGCAGGGTCTTCTGTACCCGTCATGGAACAACCCTTTTCCTTAGCATATTGAATATATTGTAAAATATCTGCTGTAATCTCTTCTCCCGGTGCCAAAATCGGAATTCCCGGTGGGTAACACATTACAAACTCACTACAGATTCTTCCCTTTGTCTCCATCATAGGTAAAGATTCTTTTTCTGCATAAAAGGCCTCCTGCGGAGTAACCACAACCTTAGGTGCAAGATACTCTTGGGTCAACATTCCCGCCTTGTCCTTGCGAAAACGACGACGAATCTCCGCCAATGCCCCTACCAGACGTTCGATATTTTTCTGTTGGTCTCCGATGGAAATATAAGCAAGAATATTTCCAATGTCACCAAACTCAATCTGAATATCATATTCATCGCGCAGCAAATCATAGACTTCAATTCCTGCCAATCCAATATCTAAGGTATAAACAGAAAGCTTCGTCTCGTCAAAGTCAAAAATACTGTCTCCATTAATTAATTCCTTTGAGTAAGCGTAATAGTCTCCAATCTGATTAATCTCTTCCCTAGCATATCTTGCCTTACCGATTACTTTGAAAAATTCCTCTTTTCCACGAATGGCAAGATTTCTTCGAGAGATATCCAGACTTGATAACAACAAATAGGAACCACTGGTGGTCTGTGTTAAATTTATAATCTGTCTTACATATCCTGCATTTACATTCGGTCCTGTCAACAAAAAAGAACTCTGTGTCAGACTTCCGCCAGACTTATGCATACTTACAGACGCCATATCTGCTCCTGCTGCCATCGCAGATATTGGAAGATTCTCCCCAAAATAAAAATGGGTCCCATGAGCTTCATCTGCCAATACCATCATGCCATGTGCATGTGCTAATTTCACGATAGAGCGCAAATCAGAACAAATACCATAATAGGTAGGATTATTTACTAATACGGCCTTTGCATCCGGATTTTCCTCCATTGCCTTTTCTAATTGAGACAATTTCATTCCTAGTGGAATTCCAAGCCGTGTATCTACATCAGGATTTACATAGACCGGATGAGCCCCATTTAAAATCATGGCATTAATGACACTTCTATGTACATTTCTCGGCAGGATAATTTTCTCTCCCCGCTTGCAGACACTTAAAATCATACTCTGTACTGCAGAAGTTGTTCCACCTACCATAAAAAAAGCATTTGCTGCTCCAAAGGCTTCTGCCGCCAGTTTTTCCGCATCACGAATTACAGATACGGGATGACAAAGGTTATCTAATGGCTTCATGGAATTTACATCATTCGATACACACTGCTCTCCCAAAAGCTCTTTTAATTCAGGATTTCCTTTCCCTCTCTTGTGTCCGGGTACATCAAAGGGCACTACTCTTTTTTTCTGAAATTGTTTTAATGCATCATAGATGGGTGCATCATTCTGTGTCAAAGTCTTCATTGTTTTTCTCCATGTTTAGTCTTATTGTACCGATTCATCAGACTTAGAATTGCAAGCAATTCTAAGTTCGCGTTGCTCCTGCCCATGTCATATCACAAAATTTTCTGCAAACAGAAATTTTGTGATACTCCACGTTCAGTCTGCTGAATCGCGCAAAAAGCGCAGGTGATATAACATCACCTGCGCCTGATTATTCACATATGCTATTATTTTCCAGTTCAAATAACTATGCGCTTCTTCAGTTACAAATAGGGTTTCCAGAGTCTATATAGCAAATACTTACTTTTACTACTCTTATTGACCACTTCACAAGTTGATGTGTATACCACACTGGTTTTAAGTAACCAACTTATAAAATTTGAGCTTCTAACTCAATCAATAATGCGACTATGAAAACAACCCATTTCTTTTTTCGCACATCTGAAATAAAGGTTATCATATAAATATGGAATTTGTCAATATCTGGAATAAATATTTTCAAAGCATTTACAAGCTGATATAAATATGAATTTCCGCATTTTCCATGTCATCATTTTGATATTCTTCAAAATCATAACCATAACTTCTTTTTAAATCCATCTTCCAGATTTCCTGCCATGCTTCTGCGACTGCTTTCTGCATGTCTCCTTTTACCACAAATTTTGCATAATTTCCTGCTGGTATTTTTCTTACCTCCATCCCCAGACTTTTGGCTTCTTCACTCACTACGCCTGTGATTTCACAAGCAGTCATAACCGTATAGTCTCCATTTGCATCAGAAGCATAATCAGTATAAATGCCTAATGTTTTCCCAGTCTTCTTTTCCGGAATTTTTGCATATCCATTTTCTCCAAAAAACTTCTCCCATAAGCCTCCAATAACAGTTCCCACCTGCGGGCTATTATTGTTGGTGCGTGCTGTAAATCCCATAACCACTTTTTCTTCCAATTTCACAATTTCATATTCCATTTTTTCATTCTCTCTACACTTTCTTATTTATTTTGCACAAAAAAGCCTGTATTTTAGCCATTTGTGCAATGGTTTATAAAGTTACAAACAATGATAAGCATTAATTAATGGGCGAAAACTGTGTCATTTCAGTTGCAATGCACTTCGTTTTCCAGTCAGAAAGGTACACGAAATAAAACGTCATCCTTTTTATGAAGGCGAATCTGTGTCCCATTCTTCCCTATGGCTGCTAACCTCTCATGTCTAACAGGATCATCCTCTACTACAAGGGTCCTAAATTCCTTCGTCCAGCCTACCCATAGTGGGGTGCCGCTTCTGCTCCTTCTCAGGGTCATGCCCTATAAAAAATGTCTTAGCGGCTTCGCTCTGCTTTGTCATTGCTAGAGAGCACTCCTGTAATCCAGCACCAATTGAATTCCTGGCGGACGTTATCTGCTACAGTATGTGCTTTTTTTATTAGGCTGCCTCCGGCCTGATGATGTCCCTTCGGAACTTCTCCTCATCAAAGTCACAGCCTGTTTGTAATACTACGTAGAATACCCGAATTGCCTTACACGCAACTGCTATCTTTGCCTGCATTCCTCCAAGAGGGTTCCTCTGTCTGTTCCTGTAATAAAGGAAAACATCCTGAAATGCAGGGTTCCATGTCATTAATGCACGTGCTGATTCATACATGGTTCTTCGTAGTTTTCTTCTGCCCCTCTTACTGATTCTTGGCTGACCTTTCTTTTTACCTGAGCTCTTTTTGACTATCTCTAGTCCTGCAAGCTTCTGTATCTGCTTTGGATCAGTGAAACGTCCGATATCACCAACCTCTGCAATAAAACCAATCACAGTACTCATCCCTACTCCTTTAATGGCGAGCAGTTTCTCCACATTTGGTACTTCTTTTACTTTTTCCTCCAGGTATTCATCAAGCCTTTTTAACTGTTCTGCTTTCAGGATGTAGTCATTTACAAGAACCCATATCTCAAGTCTTGCAGCCTCACCGGCTTCCAGTCCTACACTATTCTGTGCGGCTTCTACCAGGGTCTGCGCCCTCTTTATGCCTGCCGCACGCACCTTTGCATCACGCCATATCTGATTGATTCCACCTGCTCCGATTCTTAGGATATCCTGTGGAAGTGGTGCCTCTTTCAGAAGCATAAGTCCACTGGTAGAATCCCAATCGGCATAACACTCAAAATACTCCGGAAAGAACTTCTGAAGCCATCCCTGTATCTGATTTGACAGACGTACATGCTGTTTCATGATCTGGTCTCTGCAAACAGAGGCCTCTCGGATTTCAGCATACACTCCACTTGGAAGATAAGAAGTTGAATACCTTCCATCTTTCACAAGCAACGCAATTGTCTTAGGATCCTTTAAATCACTTTTCTCAGGGCTGTTATCATCCAGTTCCATGCTCCTGTTAACTGTAAACGGATTAACCGTTACAAGCTGAATACCATGGTCCTGTAAGAACTTCTGAAAAGTAAGCCAGTAGCATCCGGTAGGCTCGCAGCCGACAATCACCTTCTTCATTTCGGTCTTATTCATGAGTTCCTCTGTCCACCTAAGAAAAGTGAGGAATCCCATTCCGGTGTTACTAAACTTGAATACTCTTCGGGAGAGTTCAAATCCCCTCCAGTCAAACGCTCTGCAGAAGTGAGTTTGTGATCCAACATCAACTCCAACAATTAAAGTGTCACTTGTTACTTGCTTAAGTCTGTCATTCTGTGTTAAATTCATTATTAGAAACCTCCAGTATTCTTAAAGTGTTTTTTCATCCGGCCAAGATGAACACCTTAATTGTACTTCGAGGTTTTCTTTTATTCAATTGGCGTTATTTCTGAATTACAGGAATGCTCCTTTTTCCTAAAATAATTTTCAAATATAATATAACAAAAGAAACATGACAACACCTCGTCATGTTTCTTTTATTTTTAAAACAAAGAGTGCTTTGCACTCTTTCATCTATGCTCCGCACTTTTCAGATAAAATTTCTTCCAAAGCAGTTCCGCTACTGGTATGACATCGCACCACATCCGCATTGGTGCGCTCTGCCTCTGTTAACGCACAACGTACCATTTTATGAGATACTGTATTTGTAAATAATACAATTAAATCCGGACTTCCTATTTTCTCTTTCAGGTTACCTGACATCTGAGTAAACACTTTCGCTCTGCACTGATGTGCCTTACAAATCTTTTTATACTGACAGACCATTCTGTCATGTCCACCGATAATAACTACGCTCATTTTTCTCTCCTCGTTTTGCTTTTTTAGAAAGTCAGGCTGCCGGGTATCAGCAGCCTGCACATTTTACAGAGATGCCAATTGTTTTCCAAGACTCTCGCACTCTGCTTCACCGGCTGCATCCGGTGTTTCTTGTATAATTAAACCTTCCCCATTTACAATAGTTGCTCCTGCTGACTTCATGCGTTCTTCCCAATCGCGCATCCATTCGCCATCGCCCCATCCGTAAGAACCAAACAAAGCGATTTTCTTACCTGCTGCAAATCCTTCTACTTCTGCCACGAAAGGTTCCATCTCTCCTTCTTCCAAAACCTCTGCTCCCATTGCTGGGCAACCTAACGCAAAACAATCAGCCTGCTTCAAATCATCCATTGATACGTTAGAAATATGAAGCACTTCCGCTTCCTTTCCTGCGGCAGTAATTCCTCTTCCTATGGCATTTGCCATTGCTTCTGTATTTCCTGACTGAGACCAGAATGCTACAATAATCTTACTCATCTTATAAAGTCCTCCTATACCATATTTTGTTTCTGATTCGTTTTCTGAAAAGAGCCGGTATGTAGTACATGAAAAATGTCCTTTCCTTCGGAAACCATTCTCACAGCTGTTTCCTTCGCCTGATTATAGCGTTCAAAATGCTCCAACGCTTCCGAAAGATTCGTATACACTTTCCAATATCCGGAATATAAAAAATTCTCTCCTTCATTCTGAATAAATCCCACTACATCTTCTACCGGATAACCTAACAGTAATCCCATTTCATGAGGAAAATCTCCATCTGCCTGCACATATTTCGTATATCGTTTTGAAAACTCCTCTAAAATCTTCTCTAATTGGCAACTCACATATCCAAATGTTTTCATCAACTCTTGAACCTCGATTTGTTCCAAATAAGAAACTAATTCACTCTCGCGATAAATCAAAAAAGCAGCTTTCTCTACGGATATCATTAACAGCTTACACGACAATTCCGTTTCTTCAAACAACTGTATCACCTGTTCGACTTTCTCTTTCTCTACCATTAAAAGATTTGAAATCTTACAATTCATCAATACAGGTGCACACTGAAATGCCAGTTGCGCATCCAACGCCTTCATGTTCACATTGGCAATCAGATACTTCATTTCCCTACTCATTGGATTTCCGTCATCCTTTCAGTTAGTTTTTTCTTTCTTTGGTTAGTTATATCTAACCTATAAGTATAATACACAAAAGTATCTGATTTAGCAAGAGGAGTTATTGAATGGTTTTTCTCAATAACTCCTCTTATTATTTCCTCTATGCTATTATATCTTTTTATTCGCCTTGCTTATCATAGTTTTTATATATGGTACTGCAACCATATACCAGAATTCCAATATTTAAGAGTCGCAATACCTCTCGGATTCTGTAGTACGGACTTACAAAATTAACGTTCAATGCATCCATCAGGTTTATATTGCCTTGATTTAGCTGTTCTAATAATCCAATATAATAATCATTTTCCAGTATAATGAGAATAACTCCTAAAACAATACACACTGGAATACACACTCTAACCCACAAAGGAAACCTTTTACACATTGTCATATAACTCATTTCACTTTGTGTGCATGCATGATAAATAGTCAGCCCAGCTAAAATATATACAATGCTTAATAGTAGCCATTGTGCAATAGCGTATAGTAATACCTGTGTCCCCGACGCCATATAAGCACCATAATATTCTGTCATTGCTTCCAGACCTACTACAATAATAAAGCTTTCTACTATTTTCCAATAAGTAATCTTTTTCTTTTCCGTTCCATGTCGTAAAATTACGATTAAAACAATGTATAATGCTACAATGATTGCTTCTTTTTTGAAAAAATAACCCATAACTTAACTCCTCTACTTTTCCTCTTGTTTTTCTGTCAATCTTCTCATAAACCACCAGAATGCAATGTAAAATACGACATAGAACCATACATTCTTATCTAATATTTTCAGTCCAAAATGATAATCTAAGTTATATATTTGTTCCTCTGTTGCATTATAAGTCCGTATTGCAGCTTGATTTTGATGGATATAATTTATTACGACTGCAATATACGATAACGCGGTGATGATAAGTATACACATAGGAACTCTAACTCTTTTTATATCAAAATGAATTTTTCGTTTTGCAACGAAAACAATTAAAAACGTCATGAGTAACATCCCAAAAAGGATTGTGGTTATCTGGTCTATATATGCTAGTTTTATGATGCTTTGTAAATAATCGGACAATTTTGTAACGCCCAAATCGAGGCCTCCTTTTACAGTCGCACTTATTGCACCAAATAATATTGCAATTATAGACTGTTTTAAAATATTATGAGTCTGGTTCATCCACATTTGCACAATAACATACAAAAACATACTATAAATCATCCACATAACAAAGGCTCCCACACTAATCCTATCAAATATTCCAAACGATATATGTGGCATTCTTCCAAGATCAATATATGTATAAATTCCATGTAGTAACGTAATAATTATAATACCTAAATATTCTTTTTCTTTGTTTTCCATATTCATCATTTACTCTTTTTTAATAATCTTTTCTATTCACTAAAACTGTCAAAATCCTTCCAAAAATCATATTCCAAATGTATTCCAGTAATCTTCTCATATATAGGATAAACATAATTTTCTAAATCTTGAAAACCTTGCCCCCTATTTGCCATTGAAAGCATAATATCTGCCGCCTCTCTGGGATGATTCATTACCCACTCTACCGTTAATCTATTATCTGCATTAATTCCATATTTCTCCGCTTTTTCCCATCCTGCTTTATTTAATTCATATCTATCATCAAACAACAAATAATTCATCACCGTTACGGCTACTTCCGTATTCTCCGTTGCTTCTATCTTCACAAATGTATAATCCGGCCACGTATCTATATTGTCTTCTTTGGATAATTTTGTCACTCCTGGAGTTACTTTTACATGGTACTCTCCGTTTAAAGCAGCCATCTCCGTTGTATTCAATTTATACTCTGTGAAATACGGTTCCTGTGCCAATCTCTCCTTTTCTTTTTCATACCTATAAAAAAGAATTGTTATTGCAATGACTGCTCCCAGCACTACAAGCCATGCAACTGCCTTCATAATCTTTTTCCTCTTCACATCTTTTCCCCACTATTCATTTCCATACTCTGCTGTTTACAATGCCTCTTACTTTATCTTCCACATTAAACTTTTATGGTTCACTCCTCTCCAGTGGTGTTCCAGTAATTTTTTCATATAAAGAATATATACCATTCCAAAGATACATAAAATCATTTCTAGCCTCTAACATTTCATTCATGATATCTACTGCTTCTCTTGGATGACTCATTACCCATTCTACGGTCAATCTATTTTCTTTGCTAATTCCATATTTATTTGCCGTTTCCCTTCCTGATTTATTTGATTCTTCTTGACAATCAAATAACAAATAATTCATAACAGTTACTACTACTTCTGTATCTTCTGTTGGCTCTATCGTCACGAATCTGAAATCTGGCCAAATATCCTCATTATCTTCTTTTGCCAATTTTCTCATTTCAGGTGTTACTTTTACATGGTATTCCAAATTCAAAATATCCATTTCAGTATCATTTAATTCATATTCTGTGAAATACGGTTCTCGAGATAACCGTTCTTTCTCCTTTTCATGTTTATAAAAAACAATTGCTATTGTAATAACCATAATTAATAATATAAAGCCTATCCCCACTTTAATAATCTTTTTTTTCATACATTCTCTCCTTATCACCAATAATCGCCTTATTAAATGCATTTGCATTTTCTGGATTCTCTTCTATTAACTGATTAATAATCTTGCATACTTCAATAGGATTTATAATAACATCTTCCATTACAAATTTTGTTTTCAATTCATCATTTACTCGTTCAATAATAGCTTGTGTATTTCTTCCTGGTTGCACATACATTTTTCTCTCTTCGGCACTTGCAACATCATATTCTATTAAATTTGCACTACAGTCAAAAATTGTATAAATATTCGTCTTTTTAAGTTGTTCATACTCTCCTGCAATAAATTTTGCATCATTTAACCTTCCTTGATACCCTATAGTTGCATCTGTTGCACTCATGACAAATGTTAACGCACCTCCAACATAGGGAACACCTCCAATCACATTCCCTAATATCTGATTTCCTAACTGCTCCAAGGCATATTCTGATATATCACTCACTTCGCCACAAGACGAAATACCTAGGTATCCATCAACAGAAGTCCTGCCTTCTTCAATAGCTTTCCAATTAATCATTATCCCATTTCGTGTCTCTGAAATCTTTACACTAGATTCTCCCATATTACTCATTTGAGTACATGCAGTATCACAAATATCTCTTCGCTCACAGAATTCCAATGTTATAACTCCAACTTCATCTATGTCTACAGATACTACTGGCTCTTCTTCCTGATACCATCCTCGAAATTCTCCAATTTCACTTACTATTTTTAATAATGATATTCTCTGAAGCATAATATCTCTCTGATTCATCAAAGCCTTATATATTTCTCCATGCGCCTCACTGTCTATCATCTGAAGTGTAAGTAATGTTTCATCCGAAGCAAGTACAATTCTATTTAATATCTTCTGTACTTTTTCTTCATCTATTTCCCATACAGAGTAATCCTCCTTATTGTCTGTATACACACCACTTCCATTTCCAATCCATTTTGATGTATCCTTTACATCCTCCACCTTATCCATACACAATTTAAGAAACTGTGCCAAATCCTCTTCCCCCATATTCAAATAAAGCACTGCTAATGCATTATATTCTTCCTCTGTAATTTCTTCTGCATCTTTATTTAATATCCTTCTTACTTCTGCCCATCTCGCTGTTATTGTGCCATCTGCATTTATCTTCATCACCCTGGTCCTATGTCAAGATTTAGCACAAATTAAAATGAGAAGTTCTGCCAGCTAAGCTGCCGGCAGTAATTTCGCCCTCTCATACAGTTTTTCAAATTCATCAGGAGACACATAGTCACAGTGACTATGTATTCTGACGGTGTTATAAAAGGTTTCAATGTATTCAAAGACAAGCGAATAAGCATGCTTGTAGTTTCGAATATGAAATCTGTTAAGCCATTCTCTTTTAATCAGGGAATGGAAGGATTCAATGCAGGCATTGTCATAAGGGTAGCCCTTGTGAGAATAACTACGCTGCATATTTTCTGTGGCTTCACGCCATGCGTTAGAAACATACTGGCTGCCACGGTCTGAATGTATAATCAAAGGCAAATCGGTATTTCGAACAGCCTTTGCTTTATTGATTGTTTCAATTACGGAAGATACTTCCATAGTGTCAGAGAGCGTCCATGCAATAATCTTTCTGGCAAATAAGTCCATAACGCAATTAAGATAGACAAATCCATCCTGTGTCCAGATATAAGTGATATCGGTGCACCAGACAGCGTTAGGACGTTCAGGGTTGAACTGCTCATTCAGGATGTTATGGAGTTCACTGCTAAAATCAGAGTCTCTGGTAGTAGTGGTCCAAGGCTTGACCCATTGAGCTTTTATACCCATTTCGCGCATATATTTACCTACAGTACGCTCTGCAATGGTTTCGCCAGATTTGCGAAGTTCCTGTGTTATTTTAGGAGCGCCGTAATTCTGTTTAGAATCATCATAGATTTTCTGGATTTCCTTTTTGACAGATTCTTTTCGCTGTCGAGTAGGAGAGAGCTTACGGTTTAGAAAGGCTCTGTATCCAGAACGAGACACGCCTAAAAATTTCAGCATTCCAGAAGTAGAGACGCGGCGTTTAGTAACTTTAGATGCCTCTACCTTTGCAGAAACTTCTGTATAGATAGCTTCTGTCAGTCTTTGCCCAGAATGCTGATGGCTTTTTTTAACACATCGAGCGCATCCTGAGCATCACGAAGCTCCCGTTTCAGACGAGCGATTTCCTTTTCTTCGTCAGAGGCATAGTTTCCGGATCCTCTAACTGGGATGTCGCCATCAGAGTCTCTATATTGAGCTTCCCACCTGGCTAAGGTGCTAACACCTATTCCGAGATTCTTGGCACATTCAGCCTGAGTGAGATCAGGGTGTTCCTTACGATAGTTGACAGCATCCAACTTGAACTGCTTAGTGTGTTGTTTTCTTGGCATAATGAGTACCTCCTCTTGGTATTATATAATATTTTCAAGGGAATATCTCATTTTATTTTGTACTAATTAGATGCTAACACTACCCTATTAATATAACAACCGGATATCTCCCCTCTCCACGCTGCTTGCATATCAGGTACATATACTCCATTTTGAAATGCTCCCTGTATTCCACTCAAGGCACTTTCTACCGCCGCCCGTATTGACGCTCCTTCCTCGAACAATCCACATGTAAATTTTTCAATTCCATCATAAGTATCTTCTTTCTTCTGGCACTCATCATATAATCTTTGATCTAATGCCGCCATTGCCATATAACTAGTTACTTTTGTAGTATATTGTACCCGAAGCGTAACAGATGTTGCTTTCTGCGCTTTTTTCCTATATTTTTCAGCATTTGCTTCATCAGATTTTTTTGCTTCTATTGCCATATTCTTTTGTTCCAAAATATTACTTCCATTTAATTCCGTTCCTGTTGTCATCAGTTTTAAAAAACGAAAATCTTCTATATCTGCCTGATTTGCCATTCTCATAACCGGCAATACAGACTTATAATCTTCCATTTGTTGTTTTAATGATTTGAACGCATAACTTTGCACCTGTGAATCCTCGATAAAAGAATTCAAGTTTCTCTCTATGATATACGTTGCCTCATTATCTTTTTCCAAACTATTTATAGCAGCATCGCACTGTGCTCTTATATCTACCGGATTCAAGTACGAATTTTCATTCATATATAAGTTCTCCCCTTTCCTTATTTATCTTCCTTATATTTCATATCAGATATCTGTTGATATAGTTCCTCGATACCTATTTCTTTCTTCTGTCTTTGCTTCTTGATTTCCCTACGAAATTCGTCATCAAATTCTATCTTTTTCTTTCGAAGACCTCTTAACATGTCCTGTTTTTCATCAATAATTTGCTGAATTGCAATATCTTCCGGGGAACATTTTTCCCTTATTTTTTCAAGCATTGCATGTGACTGGCTAATCCCTATATCTTCTTCCTCTTCATCTTGCAAAACCTGCTTTGCATTATATTCAAATTCTTCCTGATTTTCCTCTAATTCTTTTATTTTCTCTTGTAATTCTTCAATTCCTGCTTCCTTTTCCATCTCTCTGCTCCCATTATCACTATTCATTTTTTTCCAAAACCGTTTTCCCAGAGTTCACTCAACATTTCATCATATTGCCGGAATGTCACACCAAGGCTTCTAATATTAGATGCTTCCCGCTTCATAGCATCTCCAAAAGATTTCTTTATCTCCTGAGATTTTGCATAAGCAGCCTGTCCCTTGGCATTTGCTGTAATTGTAGTTCGATTATCAGATGGAGTTAATGCAACCACTTCAAAATACTGGGTTGCGCCAGAAATGGCATCGGCATTGCATTCCACTGCCTCTTGATTTACTTTAATTTCTTTAGACATGTTATCCCCTCCCCTTTCATTATTTTCCCATCACGCGTTATCTTATCAGTTTTGGTATCCGGTGTCAAATTTTACCCCAAAAAAAGAATTCCGCAAGCGGAATTCTTATCCTAGTGCCACATCCAATATCATCATAACCAAAAACCCCAAGGCAAACCCTATGGTACCAATATTCGAATGTTCTCCTTCTGATGCCTCCGGCAACAATTCCTCTACCACCACATAAATCATGGCTCCTGCTGCAAAGGACAAAAGATACGGTAGTAGCGGAACCACTAATCCCGTCAGTAAAATTGTAATTCCTGCACCAATAGGCTCCACTATTCCGGACGCCATACCATAGAAAAATGATTTTCCCTTACTTCCACCTTCACTTTTCAACGGAAGAGAAATAATTGCTCCCTCCGGAAAGTTCTGAATGGCAATTCCAATTGCCAAGGCAAATGCTCCTGCCATTGTAATCTGACTTTCTCCACTTAAAAGTCCTGCGAACACAACACCAACCGCCATACCTTCCGGTATATTATGAAGAGTAACAGCTAGTACCAGCATGGTTGTTTTTTTTAGGTTTGTTTCCGGTCCTTCCGGCTTATCCGCATTCATATGTAAATGCGGTATCAGTCTGTCCATTCCAAGCAAAAAAGCAATTCCAAGAGCAAATCCCACTGCTGCCGGAACAAAGGCAAGTTTTCCCATATCCTCTGACATCTCAATCGCCGGTATCAGTAAAGACCAAACAGATGCCGCTACCATAACACCGGATGCAAAACCAAGCAATGATTTCTGCACTAACGGCTTTATCTCATTTTTCAAAAAGAACACACAAGCCGCTCCCAACGTAGTTCCTAAAAATGGAATCAAAATTCCAATTACTGCATTCATTTCCCTTCTCTCCTATCTGTTACTATAATTTTATTCCCTATTTTTAATATATACAATTTTTTTATTATTGTAACATATTTTTTTATCCTTTAAAATCCCGTATCACTTCCAATGCCGGAAGCGCATTCCCCTCATAGTCAAACAACGCCTGATTTGCCCATTCGTTTCCACAAGGTCCTTTATCCTGCATATATTTTAAGGAGGCTTCTGTTGCCCAGCCGGAACCTGCCACCGGAATCCACGCCGGTTCCCAATAATAAAAGCCACATCCTTTATTTTCCGGTATCTCCTTCAATCGTTTCATAATATCCAGCATGAAGTCACTCTGCCCCTGTTTTGTCATAGGGTACTCTATTTTTTCTACCAGAGATGGTTTAGTTGCCATACCCTTTCGCTCCTCGGGTCCTAACTTCTCATAAGAAGCATAATCTTCCATTGTATATCCCATGGAAACCTCTGCGATTATCAACTCTTTATTGTAACGTTTTGCAATATCTTTCATATTATTGCTAAGGCTGTCAAGACTTCCGTGCCAGAAGGGATAATAAGAAAGCCCTATCACGTCAAAGTCTTCTCCCCGCTGACAGTAGTTATCAAACCACCTGCGATATAGTTCATTATTCCCACCATTGTCTAAATGAATCATAATTGGCATATCCGGTATCACTGCCTTTACCCCACGGATTCCGGCACTGACAAACCTTGCCAGATTATCATAATTAGGAACCTCTCCTTCCGGCCAGAGAATTCCATTCGAAAGCTCATTTCCCACCTGTACCATAGTTGGTGCTGCATCTGCCTTTACCAATGCTTCCATCACCTCTACGGTATAATCATACATTGCCTGTTCTAATTCCGATACTGAATAATCTTTCCACGCCTTGGGCTTTATCTGCTTGCCCGGATCAGTCCAGAAGTCACTATAATGGATATCCAGTAAGAAATCCAAACCTTTTGACCGAACTTTTTTTGCCATTTGAATCGTAGTAGCCAAATCATTGGTTCCTGCTCCGTATGGTTCCCCTGTTTCCGAATAAGGATTGTGCCAAACACGCAAGCGTACTGCATTGATACCGTATTCCATAAGAATATCCAATACATCTCCCTCTACACCGTGATTATAATACTTTGCTCCTAACCGTTCCAACTCTGCCATGGTAGACAAATCTACACCTTTGATAAATTTATTCATGCCTTTTCTCCCTTTCTATAACGGCAAAAGGGCTGTAAAAAAACAGCCCCAGCATCTACTGATTAATCAAAATCAAACTTATCAAAACGTTTCATCATATCACGATAACGAAATCGCACCATTTCATTTTTTGCCAAAACATCTTCTTCTGTTCCACTGTACTGACAACGGATACAGTAATATTCTTTTTTCTCTTTGTCGTAGAACATATCAATGTCCAAATCCCTCATAAAGCAGGACGGACAACGGTAATTTAATTTGCCTTTTCCAGATTGAGCCATGTCGCAAATACCTCCTTATCCGAAACTTTTTTCTTATATCCCAATGTGAACATTGGAGAGAATGCATAACCTTCCTTAATATATCCTTCTGCGTCAGCGGAAGGAGTAAGAGATACTTTGGTCTGGATAGCCGGGATAACTGCACTCACTGCTTTTGCTCCCGCCAGACTTTCTTCTCTGCACTTATATTCGTAGGAAATGATCTTTGTTTCACTACCTTCACATGCTAAAGTAATTCCTGTCATATCCTCCGGATATTCTGTGGTTCCATAACATGCTACCATGTATTCGTTCAACTCTACTTCTGCCGTTGGGTCACTCATTTCAAGAATGGTTCTTTCCATTTTGATGTTAGATGCTCCCTCTTCAAAGAAAATCTTCGTCTGAAGCTTTACTGTTAAATCAGCAAATTCAATATCTACCGGATCAAGGGTTAAGATACGAGTATTTCCTTCTTGAGAAAAATGTGCTTTCGTGCGGCATAAACACAAATCTACTTCTTCTCCATTATGGGTAAGCTTTGCACTTCGTACTGTTCCTTCTCCTGCATAGTGAGTAAAATATCCTGCACGATATTTTTCCTGAATCAGGAATGGATAAGAAGCATCCTGTACATGCGGAGTTCCGATTCCTACCGGCCACTCCAGTTTTGCAGCATAAGGACGAAGGTCTACGATTGCACCCCCCTGATCCATATTTACACATGCTCTCATATATGGGTCTGTATACCAGAACACCTGCTTATCAGAGCCATACAAAATATCTCTCCAAAGCGCACATTCCGGCTCCTTATAGGTTTTCTTCTGACGATAGTAATCTGCAAATTCCGCCATAGTCATATCAATAAGCTTGCCTTCTTTTTTCAGTTTTCCATAGTAAGCGCAACCATCTGCATAAGATTTTTCTAATAATTCATAAGGAGCTTCCCAACGTCCCATCTTATTCATCCAGCCCGGTCCTACAAACATCATGTTGTATGCATAACCATTGTTGTATTTTTCTAATGAGCGATATTGGTCAATCAGATTATACAAATATGGATATTCCCAGGTCTTGGAATCATAAATCATACCACGCAATACGTTCTGTGGATGGGTTCCGAAGTTGGAACCGTTTCCGTCATAGCATGCCAAAAGGTCTCGAGAAAGATGTGGAATTGCTACAATTCCGGAATCTTCACTTTCGTCTGCTGCCGGTGCATGCGTATTCTGCTTGGATGGAATCCATGGTGCCCATGGGCCTCCGTCAAACAAGGTATACCAAGAATTATTACAAGTATGATATGCCTTTGGTCCTTCCTCCCAACAGGTTGCAACCGCACATTTCACAGAAGGATATTTTTTCTTAATGTAATTTGTCAAATCTGCGTCCATGTAATAGGAACCGGTAGATTCCGGATAGAATCCAAAACGTTCATGGAATTTTTCAAATACATCATCTACAATAGATTTCTTGTCTTCCATAGAAAACATCCAGATACAGAAATCCTTAGTTTTATATTTTTCACGAAATTCCTTACACGGCAATCCCAGCAAAGATAGGGCAATTTCGTCTCCGTATTTTTCATGGTCTGCCTTTGCCAATTCTAC
Source organism: Roseburia sp. 499 (assembly GCF_001940225.2). Taxonomy (NCBI): domain Bacteria; kingdom Bacillati; phylum Bacillota; class Clostridia; order Lachnospirales; family Lachnospiraceae; genus Roseburia; species Roseburia sp. 499. The sequence continues at coordinate 760,366 of NZ_CP135164.1, read as the reverse complement.
TGCTTCGTCATTAAAAAGGCTTGCATATGTCATCTGTATGGTGGTTTTTAATCCGTTCTCATGTGCCAGTCTCTGCTGTGTCTTAAAAATATCCAATGATTCCGTCAATAACGCTTTCCTTCCGATGTCTTCTTCTTTTCCGTGTCCAGTTACTTTCTCTGCATACTCTGGAACCATCTCCGGACGATGAATAATGTTTACCACAAATTTATCCATGTTCTCTCTCCTTTTCTCTTCGTGTTCCCGTTGTTCACCGTTGCGCAATCGGTTGTTCTATATTTTGAGTATATCAACTATAGTTTCTGTTGTCAACATTCATTTTTATATATATTTTCATTATTTTTTTGTGCACTTTTTACATCCATTTTCACTTTTTATGTGCGCAATCGGTTGTTCTACATTTTTAACACTACAGGATATGAAAAAAAGAATATTCTCTCTGCTTTCTTCAGAAAGAACATCCTTTTTTATCACTCTAACATGTCTTTTCTTCGCACTCACATCCAGCTATTGTAACGGATTCTATGCCTTGGTCTTTTAGGTATCCGCAAGCATTTAATCCTCTGCGAATAACCTCATTCCACTCTTTTGCAGAAAGATTATAGCTACTTTCATCATCCAAAACTACGGTACAAGCATTTTCTAAAAGACAGTTCGGGGAATATGCTACTTTATACATATTTTTCCTGCTAATGGCACCAATTTCTTCCAACATATTTACCATACGATACACGGTCGCTGCGCCAATACACTCATCTTTTTTGGATGCCTTATAAAAAATTTCCTTACAGCAGTTACAATCTTCCTCTAAAATAATATCCAGAATCAATTTTCGCTGCCTGGTAATTCTACATCCGTTTTCTTTTAATTTTTCCAGTATCATTTCTTTCTGCATCTGTGTTTTCATATTATTTTGCTCCAACCATACCTTTTACTTTTAATGTGTTACTCTCCTTATAAGGACGGAACAGCAGATAAATAAATCCCGCGATAAGAACAAGTGCTACAACTGTTCCTATTCCAAACACGCCTGTTGTAATCCATGTTCCAACCTGATATACACACAAGGAAACAATATATGCCAAAACACACTGATATCCAATAGCGAACCAGAACCATTTTGCATTGTTCATTTCTCTCTTAATTGCTCCCATTGCTGCAAAGCAAGGTGCACACAACAGGTTAAATACCAAGAAGGAATATGCTGCTATTGCTGTCATGCTTCCTGCCAACTGTCCCCAAATCTCTACTCCATCTTCCGCTACTTCGCCGAATCCAAAGAGAATACCAAATGTACCAACTACGTTTTCCTTTGCAATCAATCCTGTTACGGCTGCAACTGCCATTTTCCAATCTCCCCATCCGAGTGGTGCAAAAATTGGTGCAATTACACTTCCGATACTTGCCAAAATACTATTATCTAACTGTTCCGCCTCTAACATTCCGAAGGAACCGTCTACCCATCCGAATCCTTGTAAGAACCAAAGTACAATAGTAGACAGAAGAATGATAGTTCCTGCCTTCTTAATAAAGGACCATCCGCGCTCCCACATGCTTCTTAATACATTTCCAACAGTAGGAAGATGATATGCCGGAAGTTCCATAACGAATGGCGCCGGATCTCCTGCAAACATTTTAGTTTTCTTTAAAATAACACCAGAACAGATAACTGCTGCAATTCCTACGAAGTAAGCACTTGGAGATACCCACCATGCGCCATCAAATAATGCACCTGCAATCAAAGCGATAATTGGTAATTTCGCTCCACACGGAATAAATGTAGTAGTCATAATTGTCATCTTACGATCTCTGTCATTTTCAATAGTACGGCTTGCCATAACTCCCGGAACACCACATCCGCTTCCGATTAACATTGGAATAAAAGATTTTCCGGAAAGACCAAACTTACGGAAGATTCTGTCCATGATAAATGCAACTCTTGCCATATATCCACAAGCCTCTAAGAAAGCAAGGAAGATAAACAATACCAGCATCTGAGGAACAAATCCAAGAACTGCTCCTACACCGGAAATAATACCGTCTACAATAAGTCCTGTTAACCAATCTGCACATCCGATATTTTCAAAGAAGGACTGTGCTCCCGGAATAATACATTCACCAAACAACGTATCATTGGTCCAGTCTGTAACAAATGCGCCAACCGTTGTTACGGAAACATAATATACAAGAAACATTACAGCCGCAAAAATTGGAAGCGCCAGAAAACGGTTTGTTACAATCTTGTCAATCTTATCAGAGATTGTCAGTTTTTCTTTATTCTGCTTTGTATAACATTCCTTAATAATAGAAGAAATATAAGTATATCTCTCATTTGTAATGATGCTTTCGGTATCATCATCCATTTCTTTTTCAATCGTATTGATTTCTGCTGTTACATCAGGAACCTGTTTCATCTGTGCAGAAATCTTGTCATCCTTCTCTAATAGCTTAATCGCAAAGAAACGTTTCTGTTCTTCCGGAATATCTGCTCCAATCTTATCTTCAATAGAAGCAAGAACGCTTTCCACTTCCGGCGCAAAGCTATGTACCGGTACCTTTGCTGTTTTGCTTTCTGCAAGCTTTACTGCCTTTTCTGCAGCTTCTTTGATTCCGGTTCCTTTTAAAGCAGAAATCTCTACTACCTCGCAGCCCAATTTTTCACTAAGCTTCTTTATCTTTATTTTGTCGCCATTCTTCGCAACAATATCCATCATATTAACTGCCATGATAACCGGAATTCCCAGTTCCATCAACTGTGTAGATAAATATAAATTTCGTTCTATATTGGTTCCATCCACAATATTTAAAATCGCATCCGGTCTTTCACCGATTAAATAGTTTCGCGCTACCACTTCTTCTAACGTATACGGAGACAGCGAATAAATTCCCGGAAGGTCCATAATAACCACATCTTTATAACCTTTTAACTTTCCTTCCTTTTTCTCCACTGTTACTCCCGGCCAGTTTCCCACAAACTGATTGGAACCGGTCAGTGCATTAAATAATGTTGTTTTTCCGCAGTTTGGATTACCTGCTAACGCTATCTTTACTGACATATGAACTCCTCCTATTCTACCTCTATCATTTCTGCATCAGCTTTCCGCAGAGACAATTCGTATCCTCTTACTGTAACCTCTACAGGATCTCCCAGAGGAGCTACCTTTCTCACAAACACTTCTACTCCCTTTGTAATCCCCATGTCCATAATCCGACGTTTTACCGGACCATCTCCATTGAGCTTGCGGACTTTTACTGTTTTTCCGCACGCAATCTCTTTTAATGTCATGTTCTTTTCCTTCCTTTATACCATTATTTTATTTGCCATATCTTTATTAATGGCAACTCTTGACTCCTTTACATTTACAATCATGTTTCCGTTGATTTCGGATACAACAGTTACCAGACCACCAATTACAAATCCAAGATTCTCCAAAAATCTTCTGGTCTCTTCTTTTCCACCAACTTTTTTAATGATGTTAGCTTCTCCTGCTTTCGCCATAGTTAAAGGCATCACGCTCATCCTCTCTTTTCGTATTGATAATGAATCTCATTTCCTTTACTTAGGTTAGTATATGCTAACTTGCGTTAGTTGTCAAGGATGTTATTGATAATTTTTCTCAATTTGCGCTTTTCTGTTGCATATGGTATACTACAGTTATTCGTAACTAACTAAAAAAGGGGATTTTATATGAAAACAAATGAATCAGCCGAAAACTATTTAGAAACGATTTTAATTCTAAGCCATAAGTTACCTGTGGTACGTTCTATTGACATTGCTACAGAGCTCGGATTTAAAAAATCCAGTGTTAGTGTTGCCATGAAACATTTACGGGAAAAGGAACATATTACAGTTTCAGAAGCTGGCTTTATTACTCTGACCGATACCGGAAGAGAAATTGCAGAAATGATTTATGAACGTCACAACACTCTCACCAATATGCTGGTAACATTGGGCGTAGCACCGGAAGTTGCTGCTGAAGACGCTTGCCGAATCGAACATGTCATCAGCACAGAGAGCTTTGCCGCTATCAAAAACCATTTTAACAGTAAAAAAAATCAGATGTTATGATTAAATCATAACATCTGATTTTTCTTTACTACGCTCAATTCTTTCGTTCATTTTCCTAAATGGAATTGCCAACAACAATCCAATCACCAAAGAGATTACTACATATATTCCCATTACACCGATATATTTCAAATAATCAGCTCCATGCATTCCTCCGATACATTCTCGCATAGCATTCATTCCATACGGAAATGGAAGATATTTGTAAGTGTACTGATATACCTTCGGTAAGGTCTCGATTGGAAAGGTTCCTCCGGCTCCTGCTACCTGAATGACCATTATGACCACTGCAAGCGCTTCTCCGATATTTCCAAAAGCCACTGTCAATGAATAGATGAATATGGTAAATACCAAACTGCTAACTGCCGCCGCAAGCCAATATAGAAACGGATGCGGACATTGTATTTTTATATAGAATATCTCTCCCAATATTGTAATTAATGTCTGCACCTGTCCCACTAGGAAGAAGAAAATATATCTTCCAAAATATTGTTGGTAAGGCTTCACATTAGTAATTCCTTTCTCCGGGAGTACCTTTACATGTACAATAGCAACCAAAATTAATGCACCAACCCAAAGCGCCAGTATTGTATAAAAAGGTGCCATAGCAGAACCATAATTAGCAATTGGATATATCTGCTCCGTCTCCAGGCTTACCGGAGATGAAATAAAATCCGCAAGCTGTTTTGGGTCTGTTTTTAACATATCCACTAGTTCCTGATACTGTTCATCATTTTCAAATTCTTTTAAACTGGTAACAACGACATCCAGACTGGCAATTACTTCTTCTGTTTTCGCCCTAGACTCTTCCAGTCCTGCTGTTCCATCCTTTAGTACTCCTTCATATTCTGCCAAAACTTCTTCAACTTCACTAAAATCACCATCCATACCTCCCAACATAGACTGTACATCTAACAGTGAACTCTGAACGGAATTCATTGTAGAACGTAAGTTAGGTCTTACGGAATATTCAAAACTATCTTTTAATGCTTGTATTTGATTCTGACATGTAATAATTTCCTGTACTAAATTGTTTTTCAACGCTTCTGCTGTATCCGACAATTCTGTCTGACTGGCAGATAACTTATTCAAATCTGCTTCAATCGTATCCAGACTACTATTAATTTCATCAATTTTTAACTGCGTGCCTTCATCCGTCCATCCGGATACCGCATTATTAAACAACTGACGTATATAAGGAAGTGCCGTCTGAATACCACCAATCGCACTATTTGCATCCAATTGCCCATCAATAGAATTTAAATCTGACTGAACTGCATTCTTCAAATCCTCTAATGCACCATCTACAATTTTAAAACTGTAAGATACCATATCCAGTAGTGACTCTGCACTACCCGAATTATTCAACGCTGCATCCTGTATGCTGTTAATAGTATTTTTCCCATTATTAACGATATCATTCAGGTTAGGCAACACCGCCTGACTGGTTGCCATAATATTAGACGCTGAATCTGTAATTCCAATAAACGAACTGAGCAAATTAGAATACAATTGCAGATTTTCCTTTAATTCTACTAATTTTTCTGTAACAGTATCAAATACGCTTCCGTTTTCTCCTTCTCGACCGGATAATACATTACTTACCTCCATAATTCCTTCTGCCAATGTGCTGACAAAGGTACTATTTACCTGTTCCTGTACCGCCTTCTTTGCTTTTCCGGTAATCTTAGGCGCAATTGCATTTTTCTTTTCATTTTCGTAATATACAATTTGAGGATGTTGAATATCGCCCCCTAAAAAGCTTATCATATCCTCTGTAAAATTCTCAGGTACTACAAGAGCAGCATAGTAATCTCCGTTATTTACTCCTTTAACCGCTTCATCCTCGGTATCGGTAAAAACCCAGCCTATGGTATTATTACTCTTTAATCCTTCAATTACACTATCACCAACATTTAATTCCACACCCGAAACTGTGCTTCCCTGGTCTAAAGAGACCACTGCAACCCTCAGATTAGAAGTAGCATCCGGACCATATGGATCCCAATTTGAAAAAATATTAAACCAGGCATATAGCGACGGAATGACACAAAGCCCCATAACAATCACTACTGCTACTACATTTTTACTGATTCTTCTGGTATCTGCAAGAAAGATTTTAATGATGTTTTTCATTTCCGCCCTCCATGCCTTCTTCACTCTCTATTTTTTCTAATACTTCTTGTATCCGGTTCTCCAACACTTCATTTCCGATGAGCTGATATCCTTCCATCTCCTGTTCTTCCCCATTTAACTTCGCCATACGTTCCATAAGATTGTAATCCATATATTCTACAGCAATTAAATATGCTGCCAAAATAAATAGAGAAACAATCCAAAGTATGAGAAATATAACTTTCGAGCTATTTGTCCAAAACAAAAGAGCAAGAAAAATCAACGGGATAACGAGAATACATTTTAGTCCAATGGAAATTCTCTTCTGATTCTTTTGATGAATCTGTCCTTCATAGTGCATCACCATATCATATGCTTTTTTATATTTATCATCTTCCATTTTCCTCACTCCTTTTTACATCATTTTCGTATCTTCCATTCGTTTTTCCACGAAATGATTTAGTTTGATAAATGGTTTTCTAATTATTAATCCAATTACAAGGGACGCAACTGCAAATATCAGCAGTTCTCCCATAGATTTTACATAGGTACTTCCGTACATTCCTCCAATGGTCTCCCTCATAGCATTGATAGCGTACGGAAACGGGAAGAAGATATAAATATTTCGGTAAACAGAAGGCAAAAGCTCAATTGGGAAGGTTCCACCGGAGCCTGCAATCTGAATAACCATAATAACTACTGCAATAGCCTTTCCCACATCTCCGAAAGAAAGAGTCAATGCGTATATCAGCAACGTAAATACAAAGCTTGTTACCGATGCAGTCAACCAGAACATTCCCTTATCCAGAATCTGACAATGCAGGAGATAAATATCTCCTAGCACTACAATAAGCGCCTGAATCTGCCCTAATACAAAAAATAACAAATATCTCCCAAAAAACAACTGATACAACTTTACATCCGGCATATTTTTCGGCTCCGCCTTTACCTTTACTAATGCAGCTAAAAGCATGGCTCCTACCCATAATGCAAGCACTGTATAAAAAGGTGTCATGGCAGAACCATAATTTTCAATAGGATACACCTGTTTCGTGTCAATTTTTACCGGCTCTGAGAAAAACTCACCATAGGTATCCGGGTCTCCCTGCATAAGCTCTATCAATGCATCTACCCTTTCATCCTCGCTTACGCTATTCAACTTATCTATGATTGCAGTCAACTTCCCGCTTACACTCTGTAAAATTGTCTGAATCTGTTCCAGACTCTGATTTGCTCCATCTAATGTCGTTACCACACCATCGAAAATATCACTGGTATTTTCCAATGTTTCATCCGTGCTTTCTAACAACTGAGATACTGTTCCCAAAATCTGTCCTGTACTATCCAGAATACCATCCACCTGCGGCACCAGACTATTGGTATACATATTTCTCATATTTGCCACAGAATTGCTGCAACTGGTAAGTGTAGCTGTGATATCTCCTACTTTGGCATTTACCAGACTTTCCCGAATATCATTTGCTACATTTGGTAAATTGCCGGTATCCATATTTGCTAAACTTCCTGTTTTTTCTCCTGCAATTCCAAGCTGTTCTAAAGCATTCTGAATATCTCCGGCTCCATTTGCAAGGGAATTAAGAGCTTCCAATGCCTCCTGAAGCTGTTGTTCTAATTCCTGACTCTGCTGGCTATCCTCCGGCATTGTAATATTATTCAATGCTGTCACCAACTCCGCAATTTGTTTCTGCAATTCTGCCACATCCTGAGCTGCCTGCGTCATATCTGACACTACTGTACTTGTCTTATCTGCCAATTTTGCATTTGAAATATCTGTGGCAATCTTATTCAAAGATGTTTCAATGGTTGCAAGAGATGTATTTACATTCGCGCTAAAATCAGAAAGGCGTGTCTGTGTATTGGCAATATTTCCACTTACTGCATCTATATCGCTAATTCCTATTGCCACCTTTTCCTGCAGTCCCTGAAGCTTTCCCTTGGCTTCACCCACTGATGCGGTCAGAGCCTCATTTCCCTCTAAAAGGCTACTGACTGCTGCCTCATATTCTTTGAGGTTTTCATTGATTCCTTCTATTTTTCCAATGAATTCCTCTATCTTATTGCTGTTTTCCAACTCCCCAGACATTGCATTAGTCTGCTCAAACACCGTACAAATGACCACTTCTATAAACTTTGCATCAATACTTTGCTGCAGGGTGGAAACCGCTGTATCTGTAATTTTAGTTGCTACTGCATTCTTCTTTTGATTCTCATAATATGTAATACCGGGATTGGCAAATCCTTCTGCAAACATATTGTACATTTTATAGGTAAAATCCTTTTCAATGACAACGGCTGCATAATAATCTCCACTTTTTACTCCTTCAATTGCCTCTTCTGAAGTATCTACAATCACCCACCCTATGGACTCATTTGTCTTTAATTCCTCTAATACTTCATTTCCCATATTTTCTGTTGTTCCATCCGGAAGTGTATATCCTTTATCTTCTGAAAAAGCTGCTATTTTAATATTAGCGGTATTGGAATAAGGATCCCAATTAGAATAAATATTAAACCAAGCATACAATGATGGTAAAAAGCATAATCCGATGATAATAATAAGTGCCAACAGATTCTTTACCAACCTTTTTACATCTGATTTAAATATCGTTAATATATTCTTCATGGCCGTACCTCCTAATATTAATATTATACCATCAACGCCTTCCGTCTTCAATAAACAATCCTCTAAATATGTACTTCTTTTAGCAACTCCTCCATAGGACGATTCCGTTCTCCCGCTTGCTCTTTCATATATTCCTGCCTGGTCTGTTCTGATACTCGTTCTATTTCTTCCTTTAGTTCCCGTGCCGACAACAACAGACAATCCTGCCCACGAATAATAATCTGCTCTAGTCCATCTGAAGTTGCTACTGTCACACGATATTTTTTTCCATTTTCATGGGCAAATTTTTCAATATACTGGTCTGCAGTCTCTGCTTCAGCCGTAAATACCACATGGATATTATGATAATCCGTCACCTCTGCTGCATGTCCTTTTACACGATAAGCATCAAACACTACAATCAAATTACACTTACGAATCCCCTGATAATTACACAAAATATCCATGAGCTTTCCTCTTGCTCCGTCCAGATTGGTCTCTGCCAGCTCTTTCAACTCTTCCCATGCGTGAATCACGTTATAACCATCTACCAGCAGATATTCTTCCTCTGACTTTCTCGGCTGATAGGTTCTGGTTACAGAAGATATTTCTAATGGCTTACGCTTTTTGGCAAAACCACTTTCTACAGAATTCCCCTTGTCTTTCTTATTTGCTCCATATGTTCTTGACAGGATTTCATCAATTTCTTCCGTATCAATCCACATTTCTTCTGTATATTCTGTAAATATCGGCTCCTCTTCTATCTGTGATACTTCTGCAGTCTCTAGTGTACTTTCCAGATGCATATAATTTTTAACCTCGTCCCAATTTACTACAAATCCTGCTCCATGAGCGCAGAACACAGAACCTGTAGGATTCTCTAAATCCGCTTCTGAATCATAACACTTCTCTGCAATAACCTCTTCCTCGTTGTGACAAGGGCCATATCCCAAAATCGTGCAAAAGAGCTTACCTTCCCCCCTGGTATATGCTGTCACTTCTTTAGGATAATCCTGAAGCAACGCCACCGGTGCACTTCCTGTAAGCACCGCTCTCCCATTTTGAATCTCCGGTGTTTCAAACACTCCATGCATCCGCTCTAAGTCTGTCATAGCACGTCCAATACTGCTTTCCGGCACTTCAAGTCGAAAGGAATAATACGGTTCCAACAGTACAGATTCCGCTTGTTTTAATCCCTGTCGTACTGCCCGATAAGTTGCCTGTCGGAAATCTCCACCTTCGGTATGCTTCTGATGAGCTCGGCCAGTAGTCAAAGTAATCTTTATATCCGTAATCGGTGCACCGGTCAAGACACCCTTATGCTCTTTTTCTTCCAAGTGTGTCAAAATCAATCTTTGCCAGTTACGACTTAACACATCTTCGCTACATTCAGTGGCAAACTGAAGCCCACTTCCTGGCTCTCCCGGTTCCATTCTAAGATGTACCTCTGCATAATGACGTAATGGTTCAAAATGTCCCACGCCTTCTACTACATTTCGTATGGTCTCTTTATATACAATATTTCCTGCTCCGAACTCAATCTCTATTCCAAACCGCTCTTTTACCAGATATTTCAGAATCTCTATCTGTACTTCCCCCATGACCTGCACCCGAATTTCTTGCAGTTGTTCCTCCCAGACGATATGAAGTTCCGGTTCTTCTTCCTCAAGCTGGCGCAACTTCGGAAGTGCTACTGCTGCATCCATTCCTTCCGGAAGTAAAATCTGATAAGTCAGCACAGGTTCTAGCAATGGTACAGATACTTCAGACTCCATACCAAAGCCCTCTCCCGGACGGGTCTGACTCAATCCGGTTACAGCACAAATTGTTCCGGCTTCTGCTTCTTCTACGGTAATATATTTTTCTCCGGAGTAAATCCGAATCTGATTAATCTTCTCCTGTTGGCCCGGAAGTATCGTTTTTACCCTAAGACTTCCTCCTGTTACTTTTAAGTATGTCAGTCGATTTCCTTGTTCATCTCTTGCAATCTTAAATACCCTTGCTCCAAACTCCTTCGGATAGGAAGGCACTTGACTATACGCAACAAGTCCTTCTAAGAATTCTTCTACCCCCTGCTCCTTTAACGCAGAACCAAAAAAACACGGAAATATCATTCGTTCCTGTATCATTTTTCTGACCTGTTCTATTTTAATACTGCCATCTTCTAAAAACTGCTCCATAGCTTCTTCACCACACATGGCAATATTATCATAAAATTCTTCCGACTCTCCTACAGAAAAATCAATGCAGTTTTCTGACAAACCATCCCGCAACTGCTCCATAAGCACTTGCTCATCTGTTCCAGGCTGATCCATTTTATTGATGAATAAGAAAACCGGTACCTGATATCGCTTTAACAGCTGCCATAAAGTCCTAGTATGTCCCTGAACACCGTCTGCCCCACTGATGACTAAAATAGCGTAATCTAATACTTGTAAGGTTCGTTCCATTTCCGCTGAAAAATCCACATGTCCAGGAGTGTCCAACAGCGTAATCTCTTGTTCCCCAAGTTTGAGTTCTGCCTGCTTGGAAAAAATAGTGATGCCACGTTCCCGTTCCAGTGCATAGTTATCCAAAAAAGCATCCTGATTGTCTACTCTTCCCATTTTCCGAATGCTTCCACTGTGATAAAGCATTGCCTCTGATAAAGTTGTCTTTCCGGCATCTACATGCGCCAGTACAGCTATACAAATTTTGCCCATAGTCTTCTTCCTACTTTTTTCGTGTTTTCCTATATTTTAACATATAAAAAAAGCCTTTGCTATCTTTTCAGATAACAAAGGTCTTTTCTATTTACTTTCCACTCTCCATCTGGCGAATGATTTTTCGAATCGGAAGTACGAATCCCGGTGAAACGGATAATTCATCAATTCCCATTTTTACAAATGTTTCCGTAAGAGTTGTATCTGCTCCTAATTCTCCACAAATACCAACCCAACAGTTGTTAGCATGACCATTATCAATAACTATCTGTATCATTCGAAGAATTGCAGGATGATGAGAGTCATAGAAGTCATCCAATTTTGCATTCTGCCGATCAATTGCCAGTGTATACTGAGTCAAATCATTGGTTCCGATACTGAAGAAATCCACTTCCTTCGCCAACTCATCACTCATAACAACTGCTGCCGGTGTTTCAATCATGATTCCCTGTTCTACTTCTCCGTAAGGGATTTCTGCTTTCTCTAATTCTTCCTTTACTTCTGCCACGATTTCCTTAATTTTTCTTACCTCACCTACCGAAGTAATCATAGGATACATGATTGCAATATTTCCATACTTTGCTGCACGGAATAAGGCACGAAGCTGTGTCTTAAATATATCTGGCTGTGTGAGACAGATACGGATTGCACGATAGCCCATAGCAGGATTTTCTTCCTTATCCAGATTGAAGTAATCTACCTGCTTATCAGCACCGATATCCAATGTACGGATAATAACCTTCTTCCCTGCCATTCTCTCTGCTACTGTCTTATAGGCAAAGAACTGTTCCTCTTCTGTTGGAAAATGATCCTTTTCCAAATACAGGAATTCACTACGGAACAGACCAATTCCTGCTGCATCATTCTTAAGTACCCCTGCAACATCAGAAACATTGCCAATATTAGCATACAGCTTGATTTTACGTCCGTCTTTTGTAATATCCTCTTTTCCTTTCAACTCCTGAAGCAATTCCCGTTCTTCTAATAGCTTTTTCTGCTTCTCTGTCATCTCATCTAAGACTTCAGCGGTAGGCTCTACATACAAAGTGCCTGTAAATCCATCCACTACTGCCATTTTTCCATTCCATTCTTTCTGAATGGCTATTCCTATCAATGCCGGAATATTCATGGTTCTGGCTAAAATTGCTGTATGGGAGTTGGATGAGCCCTGCTCTGTTACAAATGCCAGGAGTTTTTCCTTATCCATCTGAACAGTTTCACTTGGGGCCAAATCATCTGCCACCAAAATAACCGGCTCGTCCAAATCATTCACGCCTCCGTCTCCACCACAAAGCACAGATACGACGCGGTCTGAAATATCTTTAATATCTGCTGCTCTTGCACTGAAATATTCATCCTCCATCTCAGCAAACATATTAGAAAAATTATCTCCTGTTACAGCTACCGCATACTCTGCATTTACTTCCTGCTGCTCAATCATATTTCGCACGGAATCATTATAATCTTCATCCTCCAGCATCATCTGATGCACTTCAAATACGGCAGCATTTACTTCTCCTACTTCTTTACATGCCTTTTCATATAACTTCTGAAGTTGTGCAATAGCAGTTTCTTTCGCTTTTTCATAGCGCTCAATTTCTGCTGTCTTATCTTCTATCTTATGTCGTTTTACTTCTGCCTGCTGCTTTTCATAAAACAATAATTTTCCAATTGCAATTCCCTGAAAAATTGACTTACCACTATATTTTTCCATGAAATCTCTCCTGTCTACAGATTCTCCTTGAAAAACTTTTCCATCTGAGCTGCTGCTTCTTCTTCATTTTCACCTTCTACGGTAACAGTAACCTCATCAAAACATTTTACACCAAGGCTCATAACAGCCATCAACTTAGTTGCATCTGCACTCTTACCATTGCTGGAAATGGTAACCTTGGAACCACATTCCTTTGCTGCCTTTGTCAAAAGTCCTGCCGGTCTTGCATGAATTCCTACTTCTTCTGTAATTTTGTACTGAAATGTTTTCATTTTCGTTTCCTCTCTTTCATTTTCTTTTTGTAATAATTTAACTTTCTATTTCATTGGAGCATACACGTTCTATGTGCATTGCCAGATATCCTATCTCAATTTCCGGCAGTTCTATTTGAAGTGCGCGGGAGAGATGCTTACACACTTCATCTGCAATCTGAAAAGAATTTGGATACTGCTTCTCAATATATTCATTCATATCCAGTTTCAATTCTTCTCCGGTCATACCTCTCGCTGCCATATATTTCACATGATTCATCAAACGGTTATAAGAAAGGGTCTGTACATCAATCTTACTGCCCGTCTCTTCCTCAATCATTGCAACACACTCACGCACTGCCGCTGCAATCTGCATAGCATTGGATACATTTTCATCACAGATGGAGGAATGAACATGAAGTGCAATATATCCTATCTCATCCTTATCAATACGGATTCCCTCCATCTGCCAAAGCAACTCCTCTGCCAATTCTGCAATCTTATATTCCTTATAGAACAATACCTGTATATCCTGAGTCAGTGGATTACTAATTTGTTCCCCTTTGCGAATTCTTTCTGCTGCAAATGCAATGTGATCTGCCATAGGAAAGAGTATGCTCCGGTCTATCTTACCAAACTCTTCTTCTGCCTTTTTTAGTATGGCATTAGAAATCTCTAAATATACCGGATCCATATCCCGTACCATTTTTCTGGCATTTCCACGCTCTGAATCAGACTGTAAGGAATATACTCTGACATCCTCACCCGGTTCTACATATTCTGATACCTTTTTTCCAAATCCGATTCCCTTTCCCAGCAAAAGATATTCCTTTACGCTGTTTTCCTTTACTGCTAATATTGCATTATGGTTTAATGCCTTGGTAACACGGTACATACTCTTTCCTTCCCCTATGCTTTATTCATAAATATCTACAGCGAAAAGATCTTCTCCCGCCTTTATTGCTCCTGTCTTTACCATACGAATCTTCTGGTTATCTGACAAATCAGTGCATAATACCGGTGATACTAAAGATGGTGCATGTGACTTGATATAATCCATGTCAATCTTCATTAGTGCATCGCCTTTTTTCACCTTTGCACCTTCTTCTACTAATACTTCAAATCCTTCTCCATTTAATTTTACGGTATCAATTCCGATATGAAGAAGCATCTCCATTCCATCTTCTGTTTCTAATCCAATGGCATGTTTTGTTGGAAATACAAAACTTACAGTGGCATCTACCGGTGCCTTTACTGTATCTTCAGATGGCTCTACTACAGCTCCATCTCCCATCATTTTTCCTGCAAATCCTTCATCCGGTGCTGTTTCTAATTCTGCTGCATTTCCATCAAACGGGCTTGCAATCATAATGGTTTTTACCAATTTCTGTCCCTGGTTTCCAGACTGGCTTTCCTGCTTTTCTTCTACAGAAGCAGATATCTGAATATCTTCTTCGTCCGGTGCTGTTTCCAGATAATCCTCTAAATCGGATTTAATGACAGTAACCTTCGGTCCATAAATAATCTGTACACCTAATCCTTTGTGAATTACTCCGGAAGCCCCTGTTGATTTTAATAAAGCATCATCTACTTTATCTGCATCAAATACGGTACAACGTAAACGTGTTGCACAGCAGTCTACATCAGAAATATTTTTCTTTCCGCCAAGACCTGCACAAATCTTACGGGACAGTTCATTTCCGCCTTCTTTTTCTCCATTTTTCTTCGCTTCTACATCTTTTCTGGTATAGAGTTTTACTTCGTCCGCATCATCACGACCAGGTGTCTTGAAGTTAAACTTCTTAATCAAGAAGGAGAACATAAAATAATATACTATGAAATATCCAATTCCTACGACAACAATCCATACCCAACTGGTCTTTTTATTTCCTTGCAATACACCGAACAGGAACATATCTATCAAACCACCGGAGAAGGTCATACCTACACCTACATTCAAGAGATGCATGAACATATAAGCAAGACCTGCAAATACACAGTGAATAACATATAATACCGGTGCAACAAATAAGAATGTAAATTCAATCGGTTCTGTAATACCAGTCAGCATAGATGTCAATGCTGCGGATAATAACAGACCACCTACTACCTTTCTCTTTTCCGGCTTTGCACAACGGTACATTGCAAGCGCTGCTCCCGGAAGTCCGAAAATCATCAATGGGAACTTACCGGACATAAATCTGGTTGCTTCTACCGCAAAGTGATCTACGGTTGGATCTGCTAACTGTGCAAAGAAGATGTTCTGTGCACCTTCTATCATCTGTCCTGCAACTTCCATAGAACCGCCTACTCCGGTCTGCCAGAATGGTAAGTAGAACACATGATGCAGTCCGAACGGAATCAATGCACGCTCCATAACTCCGTATACCCATGTTCCACCATAACCGGAAGCTAATACCACATTACCTACACTGTAGATTCCCTGCTGAATTACCGACCAGATAAAGAACATTGCAATACCTACTACTACATACACCAATGCAGAAATAATTGGTACGAATCTGGTACCTCCAAAGAAGGATAATACCTGTGGAAGTTCAATCTTGTAGAACCGGTTGTGCAATGCTGCTACTCCAAGTCCTACGATAATTCCACCAAACACACCCATCTGAAGAGATGTAATTCCTAATACGTCAGTTGTAGCTCCGTCTAACATCGCTTCCGTACCACCATTGATAGTAATCATAGCACTGATAGATGCATGCATGATAAAGAATGCGATTACGGATGCTAATGCTGCTACTTCTTTTTCCTTCTTTGCCATTCCTATTGCCACGCCCATAGCAAAGAGAACCGGCAGGTTTGCGAATATAACATTACCTGCCTCACTCATTACGGTGAAAATCATATTGAGAATCGTTCCGGGTCCCATGATTTTCATTAAACCATACGTATCAAGCATGGTTTCATTGGTAAAGGAACCACCAATACCAAGTAAAAGTCCTGCCACCGGCAGAATTGCGATAGGAAGCATGAAAGATCTTCCTACACGTTGAAGAACACCAAAAATCTTGTCTTTCATCTGTTACTCACTCCTTTTTTATTTTTAGGGGATACTTTGTATATTATCCAGCCTTTTTGTGCTTTATAACCTATGATTGACTTCTTTTTCGTAAGTTCTTTCCTATGATATAAAAAAAGGCATTAACACACATAAATATCCTCTTGATTTATGTATAGTTAATGCCTGCTGTTCCAGTAACATACTATGTATATAGAATAGCATTAATTCTTTCATTTGTCTAGGTAAAAACAAAAATTCCCAGCATTGAAAGGTAAATTTGTTTTATAGCCTACCATTTCCGTAAAATGCTTATCTTCGACATTTCGTGTGAAAATGTCTTAAGTTATCCACATTGCATACTTACACAAATTCCTGTCAAAAAAAATTGTGAATAAATTTTGCATTTTCCTCTTGGCAGGCATCACCTTCTTTGCTACAATTAATTCAGTTTTGAACTGAGTTATTCAGTTGAACTGGTATATCTTCTGTTTCTGTTAGTTGCCGTCCAAAGCTGGCTAACAATTCAGGAGATATATTTTTTTGCAGCTTTTTTATTCCATTTTTTTCAAGATAGAAATACTCATATAGCTGCTTCACAAAATCCGCTATCTGTTCCATCAGATAGTGATTCTTCTGTGCCCGCTCATTCCAACTACATGCGTGCTCTATATCTCCCTGCCAATGCTTCTGGCGGTTAAATCCCTGATTTTCTATTTTCCATCTGTTACGTCCGGCACGTACGATTTTTTTTGCATTACTTTTCGTAATCTCGATGCTTGTAATCCAGGCAAACTCTCTTTCTTTCTCTTCACCTTTTACAATCCACCTTTCCCGATAATAGATTAGATTCACGTCAAAGTCATTGAACATGATTTTATTCTGATACTCTATATCAGTTCCAATTGTTTCTTTTTCCGGAAGTGCACGGTATTCTTTAGCTATTGATGAAGCGCAGCCTTCTTTATATCGGATAATGTAATCCCAATGATAATCTTTACATATCTGTAAAACTGTTTTTGTAACATACAGTCCATCTGCCGTAATGATAATTGGCAGCCTCGGGAATTTCTGTTTGATTTTGGCAGCAAGTCTTACAAAAGCTTTACTTTCGCAATCCTGTTTTACTGCTTCATCACTTTGATTTATATATTTCTCCGAATTTTCTATTGTTTCTGATGCAATACTGCATACAAGATTTTCTCCAAAGTATATTTTTGCCTCAAGTATGCTTCTGTGATACTTAATGTACTCTTTATCTGAGCCTCTGTTGTAACACCGGCTCAGATAATGCTCATTCTTCTTTTGGTATCCTTCGTCCAATTCGGTTGCATCTACAATAATCTGCCATTTCTTTAACACCTTGGCATTATCAAAGGTCTTTCGACGAATCATGGAATATACGATATTCTGCTGAACATTCTCTAACTCCCTTGGATCTAATCTTTCCAGAAATTCATTTTCTGTCACACCATGGGGCATATAATCTTTTACTTCTTCTCCCATGAATCTGTATAAATTTCTGCAGATTTTCTCATCATTAAAGGTTCTTGTCATTTCCTGCATGCTCGAAATCCCTGCAATACTTTTATAGTACATAGTTCCAAGCATGACTCTTGAAGAATAATCAATGTAACTCTGATTACGGGGATCTTTTACTCTGCCGAACATCGAAAATAGTTCCGGACAAAATCTGTTCTGAATCTTATTACATTCAGCAATGGGATTGTTTTCAAGTTTCTTTCTGATTCTTTCCTGCTCTCGGCTCATTTTGCACCTCTGCGATAAAGTTTTTCTTCTATTTTACCTTATTACAGAGAAAACCACAGTAATTTCATATGATTTAGTGCGAATTATTTTTACCTTTCAATGCTGAAAAATTCCCACTTTTTCTAATTCAAGTCAAATAATGGCATTGGAAGCACAGTTACCTTGGTTACTTCTTTGTTCATAACTGTATTTCCATTTTTCTTATAGGACGACTTCAAACACAAATAGTATTCCAACTGTCCCTGATTTATCAGTTCTTGATAACTTACATTAAAGTAATAACTACCATCGACATCCACCTGATATGCCTGCTGTTTCTCTTCCGGATAAGCCGTCCAGTTCCAATATTTTGTCCCGTCTGCTATCATGGAAGAACCACTATAACTCAAACCAGGCTGATTCTGCCCCGGATATTGACTCTTTCCATCCGTAAATATCACTAGTGGACTAATAATGGAGGATGGAACCTTACAGCGATACAAGCCTTCTCCATTGACTTTTTCCATTTCTACTCCCGGCCACGATGCATTTTTATTAGACTCATCAATACCAGAATATATATAACAGGAAATATTGTCACTCCAATTTGCAGGTTTCTTCAAATATACATATCTATCCTTCGATGTAAGCTCCGTTGTTCCTGCCAGATTGCCGGTTCTCTCCAGATACAAAGGCATCTGATTGGTAAGCGGTTCTGTTCCTAATTTATCCGTGGTAAACTGCAAATAGGTATCCTTATCTTGTGTCTGCAACCAACTAGGATCCGTTATCTTAAATTTCACCTGAATATTTTCATTGGTATAGTCAAAATTCGCCTCATCCATAGGCACATACAGATATACATCATTCTTGCTGTTCTCTACCTTATCTGCATTGGTTACCTCTGCATATGGATTATCTGAGGTAGCACGATACGAACTAATCATGGTATTTACAAAAAGTTTTACCTCATCATCCGGCAAGGTTGCCCCATCTTTATATCCCGAATGTCCCATACCTGTATAGGTGATATTTCCTATATTGTAGATATAGAAATTATTTCTTACATCACTTTCCCTAGAGGAATATAAACCTCGCCCGAATTCCGATTTCCCTTTTGCATTACTTCCTGAAATCTGTTTTACTTCATCTGCATAATCTTTCGAATACCAATCCGTCAGTGAATACCATACCACCATATCTTCATCATCCAAATTTAACTGGGTATACTGAGCATGTGTATTTGCAACCTTAATGACACTTCCCAATGTATAAGGATAATTGGTAATCTGCCCGGAATTGTTAATATTCACATATGTGGTTGTAGATGGGAAACTCGGATTCGTTGTATGGCAATCTCTATCAGATTTTGCCCCTTTATTATTACTATTCGAATTTGGTCCATACTTCACATAAAAATTCGTACTATTATCACCGTAATTCGGTACCAATTCCCCATTCTCATTGGTTGTGGTAAGAGAGGTAATATCATTATTATGTTCCTTATGATCTTTCAATGTCTGGTCTAAAACTAAAGCAACCTCCTTATCTTTTAGTTTCACATAACTGCTATTATATCGTCGCTGACTCAACAAATCACGAATGTTATCATCATAATTAGACATCTTACCGGAAACTCCGGAATCCCATTTGTAGCTTTCATCCTTCACTATGTCATGAGATAAGATGACGCTCTTGTTCTGACTGACAAAATATTCAAATCCGGCCTGAAAAACATTATTACTTGTAAACTGCGCAACATCCATATATCCAATCATCAACATATCATACTCATCCAGATATGCTTTCCAATCTTCTATTTTTTCCTCATCTGACTTGTTGCTTCCTTTTCCAAACATTTGATTCCAAGCTTTATTTGACAACACTTCTACTGTAACATCAAAGTCATTTACTGCGCCCAGATATTTTTGAAACTTCTTGGCATTTAGATCGTCACTTTTGTACCCCTCTGTTGCCATAACAACTCCATCGGGCTGAGAATCGTTTGTTCCCAGATTGACCACCAGATTCATCTGCAACACCTTTATTTTCTCTCGATTCTCTGCTGTAGTCTTAATTGCAGAATATTTCACCACATTATCACGAATCATGGTATTGGCAGTATCATATAACTCCAACTTCCATGGTAAAATTCCCAAATAATTTGCAGGCAATTCCTTGGATACCCGATACCAGACACCAGCCTTGAGACTATTGGCATCCACAGGATTTCCATACATATCTGTTACGGTAAGCCCTTCAATTTCTTCCGACTCATCCTCATTCTGTCCTAAAACATTTTCTTTCAAAGAGCCTTTATATATACCATCACCATTTCTGTCAATGTAAAGTTTTACCCCATAATTCTGACTTTGCGTACCATTAATTCGGAACTGATAAGCAAACGTCTGAGAATCCACATAAGTTACTGTATCACCATTAATACTTCCATCACTCTTCGTCTCATACTTATATTCTGTCGGATAACCCTTTCCACCATCTGCGGTATAAAACTCAATTTCACAGCTTTCTCTGGACAATAATTTTTTCATCTCTGACATATCCAGCCGGTCGGTTACAAAAATATTCCTGCCTTCTTCTGTTCCTTTAAGAGCAAACAACTGATATGCATAAGAGCTTTCATCTACTGTAACTTTATTTACTGTATTGGTGCTAATTCCTGTAGAACCTTTGGTATAAAATACGCTATCCACAACTACCGGTTTTCCGCCCTTCAAGAAATTCTTTACTTCGACAAACTTCTTTTCTGTCAAGTCATTGCCGGAATAACGCATTGCTTCACCACTTTGCATTTCATGAAATTTACGAACTGCACTCGCATTTTTTAACACCTTATCTCCGATACTACTATAAATCAGCCCATTCATATCGGTATCATTATATCCTTCCGAACCATTTGCCTTATTCTGCTTTGGTCCAAAAACAATCATATCATACTCAGCGTTCAAATCTTCTATTTTACCGATGAATTCCCAACTTGGCATGGTTACGATTTCTATTTTACCATTCTTCACCAGCTGTTTTAAATCTCCCTTCATCCATGGAACCAATGCGCGATAGTATTCCACCCAACTATCATCCTTGGTGGTATCTATATAATCATCTCCCGGATAGATAAAGGAATTCGTTGGTTCCACCTCCAAAATTCTCATAGAGGTCTTATAGCGATTACCATTTAATATGTACTGAACAAATTCACTGGCACTAAGTGCTTCCGGTCTGCTTCCATTTATTTCCTCGAAATAATCAAAGGCTTCTTTGTTCAATGTAGTCTCACTGTATTTTTTATCGCCATATCCATGCGTAAAAACATTATATCCGTTATACGCATATATATTGTCTGCAATTACTCCATTCCCTGCTTCCAAGTTAATATTCTTGTTCTTTGCCAGATTTAAATCAAATGTATTCTGCTCCGGATATTCACTACATACCCACTCTGCATGTGCAACCTTATTACTATCCGTATATGTTCCGTTTCCATCAATCTTATCAAAATAGCAATCGATAAACAATGTAGGATCATACTCTAACAACATAATAGCAAGCTTGGTAAGGTTCGTACTTCCACCATTATCATAAGTGGTCTTATCTAAAATCAATGCTGATGGATTCTCGGACGCCATTCTTTCTACAATACGCTTTACCGCAGCCCATGGCAAATCATTCTGACTGAATTTAGTAGGCGCATTCTCATCTACAGGATCCAAATCTTCATCATCACGCATTGCATTCCACAATTTGCGTATATCAGTCTCTGCATCCTGCCCAATGACAATCAAATCCACTGTATCAATTAATTTAAGATTCTCCTCACTATTTAGTTCTTCCGGTGTCAGCGTAATAACCTGAGAAACAAATCCTTCTTGCGAAGAAGTATCAAATGTATTCTTTATCAGTAAATCATTATTGGTAATAGCACGCTCTTTATATTCAAAATAGTAATTCGAAGTTCTTGTTGTCCAAACACAATCCGCAGTATAATCTGTCGTAATTCCTTCTGTATTTTCTGCTTCTACCCAGTTATAACTTCCCTTATGATTTTCATCATATACAAACTCCGGTGCAGTATCTCTGTTTTCCAGATTAAAATATCCTGTTCCGTCTTCTACATACTGATAATATCCCGTTTCCGTATATGCGTTAATCACAAATCGCCACATACCAAAATTCGTTTCTTGCGTTACCCAATTAATATCTGCAGGTGCCATGGATTTCAACAGTTCTTTATCCTGCCATGGTTCCCGTACCGTAGCTTTAGAAGGAAGCTGATCTGCAAATTTTTTTAAATCTACATCTTCCACAGTAACCGCTGTTTCTTCTCCATTGTTACTGGTAGCAAACATAGAACGATATGTTCCAAATACCGTATCATCTGTTTTTAACTTATTCATGTCAATTGGTTCACATCCCGGTATGAGATAACCAATCTTTGCCATACTATGGTTCGGCACAATCTCTAAAATAGTCAGTGGATTTTCTGCCGTTCCGCTCTTATAATTTGAATCCTTCTCTGTATAAACCTTCTTTGTATCTGCACTTGCGTTATTGGCTATGATTCCCGCTTGCACCTCTTGAATGACAGAGCCCAGATACAGGCAGACAGCAAGAATCGCACATAATGTACCTGACAACGTTCTTTTTACTACTTTCTTCATGCCACTCCTACCTTTCTATCTGTACCATATTTGTTCGCCATCATGGCTGACACTTGTATACTTATTTCCATCATTAATTGTTACTGTCTTGTCTGTTCCAAATAATCCACTGGTTGTTCGATACTCCACCTTAACACCATTAATGGAATAAGCCGTAGTTCCTTTTGTACTATAATTTTTTACAGGAACATACATAGAACTTTCTATCAAAGTATAATCATAGTTTCCAAATGCACCGGTTCTAACATAGAGATTTTTATTTCCAACCTCTAACGGGAAGTTAACATTAATGTCCTTATTTCCTTTCTGAATTATATTTCCCGCTTTATCCACAAGATTGAACTTTATGTCGGCTTTGCCCGCTTTTTGTGGTGTCAATATTACTAAGTCTCCGGAAATTCTTACATTTCCCTGCTGCATTACACTTTGTTCTACACTCTCCATGGTAATATCATATAAGCTAGCATCAAGCCCTGACACTACAAAATGAAGATTTTGACTTTCACCATTTGTCATAAATTCTTTTGACTGACCATCATGCCGTTCTAAAACAGATATAGAAACCTCCGGTATTGATATTTTTATGCTCTGACCACTTGCAGAACCGGCGGCGTCTTTATATCCTACATTGATAGCAAAGGAATACTGATTCGCCACATTGTAACGTTCTAAATCCCCAAGAGTAAAGGTTCCGTTATTCACAAGCTCAGCTACATCTCCATAGTCTTGCGTTTCCTTACCACCCTTTGTCACAGACCAAGTAAGATATTCTGACCATTCACTATCTCCCGGCAACCAATAGGTTTCAAACT
Organism: Roseburia sp. 499; assembly: GCF_001940225.2. NCBI lineage: Bacteria > Bacillati > Bacillota > Clostridia > Lachnospirales > Lachnospiraceae > Roseburia > Roseburia sp. 499. Next base: position 736,630 of record NZ_CP135164.1, on the reverse strand, counting down.
CAGTATTTAAAGAATCGCCGGAACCATAGGAAACTTTTACTCTAAACTTCAATACCTCTCCGCGTTTTCCATTATAAGCAGTATTGCCACATTCCATCCAGTTTCCATTCTCATCTTGCACCTCCAAGGTAAGACTTGTTATCTTACGCTCTTTAAAAGTAACAGTTTGCTCTGCACCTTTCCAAGTCTTTCCGTTAAAACTAATACTTGGGCGGACGTATACTGTTTTTCCCTTATACTTATCTGAAGTTGCAAATATCTTTAAAATATATTCTGATTTCTGACCTGCCACCTGCTGTCCGGCACTTCTTACGCTGGTTCGGATATCTGTTGCCTCAGCACCGGTTTCATCGGTAATCTCAAAACTTATATTTCCTGACAAGTCCTCGTTCCCTTCAAAGTTTACACCATTTACTGACAATGTTGCCTCAGCACTGAGATTTGCGGTATTTTCTAATGCTCCCATCTGAATTCCGGTAACATACTTATTAAGAACTGTTGCATTCCCACTTACCCATTTACTGCTGTCGGGCTGATTTTTGGTACTTTCCAGTGAAGTTGCCACAACTGTAAGACTCTCACATGTTTCATTTTCTCCCAGTGTAACCATACCGGAATTCGAATCAATTGTAGTTCCTGCATCTGTCAATGCAGCTACCGTTGCCTCTGAAAATTTCCATGAAACATCCTGTGCCGGATAGTTCACACCATTTACTACTGCTGTAAAACCTGAATAATTCCCCCCTTGCCACATACATGCACTGGAAGGACTGATAACAACGTTCTTCACAATAGGATTCAATTCCACCACGACATCTTTAAATGCCTCATTCTCGTCCGCTACCTCTTTCAACTTATTTCTAAGGGTTACAACGCCTTCCGTGTGGTAGGATTTTTCCTGTATTGTAATTTCAATCCCAAATGTAATAATATTTTCATTTTCTAACCGAGACAAATCCGCTGTAAAGTCACTGACATGTTCTGCTAATAACTGATCCACGCCATCCTCAACCTGAGTATAACCACCGCCACCTTCAGGATTATAAATGTATTTAGAAAACAACAACTTTTCTGTAGGTCTATCCCAATTTATTTTCGTAGCTGTATAAATACTGGTTCCACTTTCTGCTTCCGTAGTATATGCCCATAATTCTTTAGAGCTATCATCATACTTGACCCCATTAGCAGTATCTATCAAAAGATCCTGTAGCTGATTGGACACCATCTGAGCTTCACTCTGCCGGTTCACTTCGGAACGTGCTTCCTGATAATGCCGCATTCCCGCCGCTACAAATCCTATCACTGCTGTTGACAAAATTAACATAATTGCCACAACAGCAACCAATTCTACCAGTGATAATCCTCTATTATCCTTCACTCTACCATCTCCTGTTACTCCAGCGTATGTTTTCCGGTATCTTTTACCAGTGTGATTGTTTTCGTCTTTGCTCCATTTGTTATGACAATTTTACTGCAATAGCAATATGCACCACCTGCATCTGTCATAAAAGTAAATGTTCCATCATCCCTAACATTGGTTATGATAGGCATAAAAGCACCAGAACTTCTACTATAAGACAATATAAGCGGGCTCCCATCCGTAATATCAACAGTGACCCCATTATTTGTTTCATAAGTAATGCTTATACTTCCTGATGCCACCTTTTCTTCTTGCTTTCCACTCTCCATCAGAAAATAATCTCCATTGCTGTCACACCGAATCTGCATATATGCACTGGACTTGCTCATAGCATTTACTCTTGTATTCTTCATTGAGCTGTTAATATCAGAGGCACAATTCGTCACTCGCCATCCTCCCAGCGAACCGATTCCAACAACAACTCCCGCTGCCAGCACTGCCAAAATGGCAATTACCGCAATTGCTTCTGCAAAAGAAAATCCTTTGTTGTTCCGCATAATGTACCTCCTTCTTTCTAGTTTTTCTGCCAGTTATCATAAGTAATTAAATCTGATATCTTAATTTCACTACCCTCTTCATCATCGTTTACACCATTAATCAATGCAACATCACCTTTTAGATATTTCGCTGCTGTAACACCTTCCTGATTTGCAGCTGATAACGCAATTGCTGTTTTTGTAGGTGATGATTTCAACTGATAGCTACTGCTTCCATCGTCACGATTTTTAATCGTAATCGTTCCCTTCGCAATAATCAGACCTTCAAAATCACTCTGTACAATTACATTTCCGGAAGAGATAACAACATTCAATTCTGCATTTGCTATTGTATTTCCTTCCATATCAGTACCGCTAATTTTGTTACTTGTAATTGTATAATTATCATTTACCACTACAGCTGCATAATTTTCTGTACCGGAGGATATGAATACTTTCTTACTTCCTGCCGGAATATTGTATTTATTGTCTGCACTGGAAAATCCATTTACCAAATTGCCATATACATCATTCGACTTTTCTTCTGCCGAAAGCTGTGTATAATCACGAATCAATTTTTTATTTAAAGCTGTAAAACTATCTTGATACTCCGCCTGAGTAGCCGCTAAATAAGACTGTTCTTCCGAAGTTACCGACTGAAGTTTATTGATATAAAAACTATCGGTACTTCCATCATTCACCAGAATGTTACCATTATAATAAAATCTGGTATTGTCAGCCATGGTATCGAGATCCGGCAATTTTAATTGACTGGTATATGCATCCAATTTACCATCTAAGGCGCTTCTGTTCTTTGCAATAGAATAATACCGTTCAAAAAAGTTATTAGCATCTGCCTGTGTATCAAATTTCATAAATAAATACACCATACTTACATTATTATTTAAACGATAGTATGCCGGCTGATAACTATTTACTCCCATACTACTTAAGGAATCTCCATATTCCGGAACCACGGTATTGAAATCTACCAACTTATCCTTTCCCATCTCCTGTACCAACTTATTATACTGGGTTGCAGGCATCGGGTTCATTCCACCATTTTCACTTTCCGGTGCAACACAACCGGTAGGTACCAAGTAGGCTGTCTGACTACTTTTAATTGCCAATGACTCTCCCATGGCCGTATCCTTATTGGTAATTCCTGATACATTGGCTCCACTTTGTCCAGTGGTCTGAATATAGGAACTTCCAGCCAGCATCAGTGCATCCAATCCAGACAAATCCACCTTTGTATGCGCACCGTTCACCAATATGGCACTACTATAATCTGCCGGTGACGCTTCAATATCTGCCTCTTGTACTGATTCTGCCAATACTGCCGTCGCAGGACTTCCATAACCATAATAGTCCCCGGAAATCTTAAGGTCACTTGGTATCCTTGCACCATCTAGTCCCTTATTATTGGCAACTACCAAATCATCCTTTAAGTAAGACACACCGGAAATGTCAAGGTCACTGCCCGCCAATTCTATGTTGTCCGCCCATAACTCTACATTATCAGCGATAAAAGAGGCTTTATTACTTATATTGATATCTCCGCCTGTGATAAGAGATGCCTTGGTAGTACTATCTGCACTCTGCTTTAATGTTATATCTGAATTATCAATCACAGTTCCACCATTACTTCCACTCTTTCCCCAGTATACATTTCCTTCAACATCTGCCTTTGTTCCAGTTGCGCTAAACTGTGTATTGGCAATCATGGAATATGTAGTAAGTTTCGGTATAGAAGCTGCCTGTGTAAAATCGATTTCCGGGAAATTCAGCACAATATCTGTCTTAATATAAGACACATAGTCCTGAACACCATAATAAGTTACTTCCACATCTTCCAAAATTATTCCCTGTTCTGTAATGCGTAACGCATTATTAGAACTGCTTATTCTGGCTCCTATTTCTGTAGACTCATCATATCTTGTTTTCACCAGATAACCACTCAAGTGATGTGTACTATATTTACTGCTGTCTCCGGTCTCCCTAATGGCTTCACGAAGATTTCGTACATATTCACTTTTAAACTGTGTATCTCTCTCTTCTTCTGTCAACTGTGAATAAGACTCCATGGTGCGAATATAAGCATTGGTTATTGCATCTGATACCTCCACCTGCAAACCTGCTCTCACCTCATCCAAAGCACTTTCTGCATCATAAAAAGTATTCTTCGCTGTCTCATCCGTATACTTCATCTGAAAATTAAGAAGGCTCATTCCATACAAAATTGTAACTAAAATACCAATTATGGCTACAATCATAATCACCATAATAAGCATGGAACCTTTATTATTCTTCTTTCGTTCCGGTAAGTGTAACCAACGCGTCACCATAAGTATCATCCTCTACTCTATAAACTGAAATCTCAACCGTATATAATCTGTCCTTTTTTATTTCCTTTACCAAAGACGAATCTGTATCAATTCCCAGTAATTCCTCTGCTGTATAAGACTTTCCTCCGATTGTCTGCCTTGAAAACCCACCATAAGTAAGCTTCATCTGATTCCGGCTTTTATCCAGATTCGTCTGAAGATTCGTCAATACATAATAACTACCGTCTTGGGTGAATTCTGTTCGATTCGTTTCATTGATATCTACATCTACACGGTAATTACGTTCTTGTACCTCCGTAGTACTGTCATAATTCTGCTTTACCAGATATACATCCACCGGAAGACTTGCATTGTTATTCACATGGATACTCTCCTTTGCCGCTCCTCCGTTACTTGTATACATTGGCTGAAAGAAAAGATATACATTTTCTAGCTCTGTTCCACCAGAATTAGAATAAACGCAGACATTCTCAACATTCGTATAAGAAACTCCGTTGTACTCATATTTTACATTGATATGAACTGTTGCCTTGCCTGTGGCACTTTTATCAATGTCCACTGTAATATCTCTATGCATTGCAGGATATACTATACTTTCCGTTCCAAAATGTCTTGCCGCCTCTGTATCTCCTGCAATATCCTGTACATAAAATGCATCCGACTTATTGCTCATGGTAGTAATATCTGCAAGCCCTACATCATTATATAAATCTTCTTCTGTTTCCTCTTCCTTCCGGTAGGTCGTAGCATCCAATTTAGCCACTGCACGATATGTCCTTCCATTGAAATCACACTGATTATAATAAATCATATATTCCCCCGGATTCGACTCACTTGGCACTACCTGTACTTTCATCTTCGGATTTCCGTCTTCATCCTCGATGACATTTCCAGCTTCATCCTTGTACGTCTCTGATGAGGCAAGCAACACTTCCATAGGTGCCGCCTTAATGTTTTCCATCAGATTTTGAGCCACTGCTGTAGCTTCCTGCTCATTTTTCGCCTTTCCATTCAGTCTTGCTATCGAAACAAAACTATGAAGAAGCGGTATTACAACAATGACCAGAATAGCTACTGCCGCCAATATCTCTACCAGTGTATATCCACCATTATTCTTTTTTTTATCATTTTTAATCTTCGTTCTGCTCTTCATTCTGCGCAGCCTCTTCCTGATTTTCCTGACTTACTCCCGTTGTTCCAAATGGATTGTTATTTCCTCTCGGCATAGATGGAATGTAAGGAGCTTCGTATTCCTTATCAATTCCCTGTAACTCAAATAAATTTACAACCATGGTTCCCAACAGATTGCCTGTCTCGGAATCATAAGAAAGAGAAATACTCTCCACGTTACGTTTGTCTCTATCCGTACGGATAAAGTCTATAATATCTTTGAATCCCTCATATGTTACAGAATAATCCATATTTACAGTAATTACTGACAAACCATATCCTTTTTCCATGGTATACAATAGATTAGCCGGTGTAATCGTCATGGAATTTACATGAATATCCGATTCATTTTCCATTTCATACGCATACATAACTGCATTTTCTTCCCGTACCTCTGATGGGTATTGGTCAATCATCTCCTGCACTTGTGCCTTCAAATCCTTCGTATCTGAAATATACTGTTCCTTATTGGCATCCAAAATTTCTAACTGCTGCACTTGGCTTGACAGATTCTGGTTTTCTTTCTGCAAATCACTATTTTTCTCACTAAAATTACGAAATACGAAAAGATATGCTAACAATGCCAGCAATAATCCTCCTACACATAGGAGTAGTTTTTGGTCTTTTTTTGAAATTGTCATATGTCCCCCTCCTATTCTCCTGCATTATTGGTATCTGTAGTGTCTACTACATCTGTTTCTGTTGCATTTTCGGCATCTTCACTTCCATCTGCCAAGGCATAAGTACAAGTAATAGAGCAATTAATGCTAACATTACCGGCATCATCCTTTTCCTCTGAAAAACCACTGGTTTCTACCGAACCTACCGACTTAAACTGTCTTAACTGTGTAATTAAATCACCAATCTGTTCCTTGTTCTCTGCCTTCAGACTTAAGGTAACTCCTGTAATTCCTGCCGTCATATTATCCATTGTAATATTGGAAGGACTCTTTTCCTCTAACTCTTGCAGAAAATCTAACAATCCATCATTTGGTGTTGTTGCCATAGCATCCATTGTTGCCGCATCGGTATATTCATTTTGAGCCTGTAAATATGCATCATAAGCTTCCTGTGCCGGCTGCAATTCTTCCAGACGATCTTCCAAATCAATTTTCTTCGTGTTCAAGTTAAAATTCTGAACCAGTGGAATCACCGTCAATAAAAGTGCTGCAAACGCACCTACTCCGAATATAATAAGGGAACTCTGCAATGATTCAGATGAACCACTACCTTCCTGCCCTTTCTTAGCATTTACTTCTTTCGCAATGTCAAGAGGATTCAACACTGCTCCAACACATGCCAGATAATTTGCAGCTCCCTCCGGAATACTCTGGTCAAACATGGTTTCCGTAGTTACTGTAACACCTAATTCATTGCTCAATAACTCCTTTAATCCCATACACTCCGCACCAATTCCCAAAAGAGAAATCTGAGAAATCGCAACGCCACTATTTCTTGAAGTATAATAATCCAAAACTCTGGAAATGTTTCCAACAAGATATCGTAAGGACTCCGTTGCCTCATCCCGAAGCTGGGAAAGTGTCGGATTACTCTCTGCTGTTTCTTCCTCTACGTTTCCTCTATCTATGTTTTTATGAACACAGGTATTCGTTCTCATATATTCAAAAATAGCTTCATACTGTGGCTTGTAACCAATTATCTTAGAATCGCTGATGCACTCCGTTACCCCTTCTATACCATAAGCAACGCTACGCTGTAACTCTACCTTACCATCCTTTACAATGGTAATTAAGGATAATCCCTCGTCTACCTTAACAGATATTGACATTTCCTTTGGTGCAATTTTCTGCATTAACTGATAAACACTGTTACCTACATAATCAATTGCCTGAACGGTAAGATTACAAACCTTCGCAAGTTCCTCATAGGATTCTACCAGTTTCTTTGGAATCGCATAGACTTGAAGCTTTAACTGTTTATTCTCATCATCTTTTTCCAACAACCGGTATGCCAACTGATATTGTGATAAATCTACCGGGAAATATTCGGAAGAATTTGCAAGCAACACATTCTGAATCTTATTTTCCTTTACAATAGGAATTGCAACTTCACGACTTGCAATACTTCCTGCACTTACTGCAAAAACTACCTTATCCGTCGTAATTCCATTACTTCTGAGTCCGCCTCTTAACAAACGGCTGAAATCTGCTTTCTTTTCCCCTATGATACCATCGGAAATGGTTCCCTCCGGTGTGGGAAATGAAAAATATTTATAAATTTTAGGCTTATTGCTCTTATAATCAACTTCAATTACTCTGGTGAGATCCTGACCAATCTCAATACTCAATACTTTATTTGCCATTTCATCCTACTCCAATCAATATTTCCATATATGTTTGCACCATCTGTTCGCCCCATAAGGCTGCAATAAAAATCCCCGCTGACAAATAAGGTCCCATCGCCAGCATATGCTCTGCCTTTTGTATCTTCATTCTGGCAAGATGTATCACAGAGCCAAGAATACATCCGATAAAAAACGCCAAAATGATTTCCTTCCAGCCAAGTAGCAAACCGGCAGCAGCCATTAACTTTACGTCACCGCCACCGATTGCCTTTCCATGACTTGCTAATAACAATATTTCTAAGAATACACTGACGGCAAAAAAGCCAATCAGATACATCGACCAGTTCCGATTATCAACCAACAACCGGACCAGTCCCAATGCAAATATAAAAACATTAATTCCAAAAGGAATCTCATAAGTTCTAATATCTATGATACTCAATACCAAAAGTGCTGATGCCATAAGACAATACAGTACACTTACCATATTAAAACCATTTACCCCAAAAATAATTATATATAGAATTCCATTTCCCGCCTCAACAATAGGGTACTGGGCAGAAATCGCCGATTTGCACTTTCGGCATTTTCCCCTAAGACAAAGCCAACTGAAAACCGGTATCATGTCATACCATTTGAGCTGATACCCGCAACTCATACAATGAGAGCGCTCTGTTACCACGGTTTCGTGGTTGGGTATGCGATATATGCATACATTTAAGAAGCTTCCAATTTCAATTCCTAAAAGAAATATAAATATGTATAAGATTATGTATACGGGTATCAGTTCTGGTTCCATTGGTTAAATGTGTCCTTTCGGGTGTGTTAAATTAATAATTTTAAATCTATTTATTTTCTGTTACAGCGGTCTTATCAGCTTCTGTTGCTTCAATATATTTTGCAAAAGAATCATCACCAGTTTTTCCAGCACTAAAATACTTAACTGTTGTAGCTCCTGTATCGTTAACTACTATCTGAACTTCAACACCACCTGTTTTCCATGTAGAGGATTTCAATTTGACATCTTTAAAAACTCCTGATGCAGGTGCCCCATAAGACTCCTCTAAGCTATCCGCTAACTTAGTACCATCATCCTTTTCAACTTTACAACCAGAATCTTTAATAGTAATTACATAAGTTCCTGGTGCTACATTATCACTAATAACTGTTGCCTGTGCAGTAGATACTACACCTTCTACAGTAGAAGCATCCGTTGATTTTCTGGAGTTCTCCACATATCTCAACATTGCAGGTGCCAGTACAGCTACCAATACTGCCATAATAGCAATTACTACAATAAGTTCTACTAAAGAGAAACCCTTGTTTGTTGTTGTTTTCTGTTTTTTGTTCATCATTTTTAACATACTCATTCTCCTTTTCTCTTGCTTTATATTTCGTGAGCATTGCTCACTCAATAATTTCGCCGCTCATCAATCATGCAAGCACGTTGATTCGCTTATGCTCATTATATCTTAAAAGAAGCTGTGCCCTATCACAGTTCCCTTTAATTCTAAACATGTTCCAAATCACCATACATCTTAACCATAGGTGCCATAATTGCTGCAACCAGAATTCCAACAATTCCTGCCAACACCAAGATAATCATTGGCTCCATAGCTGCTGTAAGACTTTCTGTTGCTGCCTGTACTTCTTCGTCATAGTAATCAGCCAGACGATTCAGCATCTCTTCTACATCACCGGTTTCCTCTCCAATCTTTGTCATATGAGAAACCATTGGTGGAAACAATCCGCTGCTTGCGATTGGCTCAGAGAGTGGAACACCCTTGGCAACCTCTTCTTTGGCATGTAAGAGTGCCTTTTTGTACAAGGAATTGCTCAGTACTCTAGATACAATCTCTAGCGCGTCTATCATGGGAACTCCCGAATACAACAGCGTACTCAAAGTTCTTGCAAAGTTGGAACAGGCAGTCTTCACATTCAACTTGCCCATCACCGGAACCTTAATGGCGAGATTTCCGAAGAAGTCTTTTCCATTCTCTGTCTTTGCAAATATCTTAATTCCAATCACCAGCGCAGCTATTACTACTAATATGAGAATAAAATTATTTACTACAAAGTCGCTGGCTGCTACAACTGCCCTCGTAATTCCCGGCAATTCACTTCCAAGCTGTTCAAACATATCTGTATAACTTGGAATAACCTTAATTAAAAATACTGCCACAACGATAATTGCTACAAAGAAAAGTATGATTGGATATATCATTGCCTTTTTAATCATCGCCTGAAGTTTTGCGCTTTTCTCAAACTGGTCTGCCATTCTGCTAAATGCAGTATCCAATTTACCGGAAGCTTCTCCTGCCGCGGTCATACTGACCATAATACTTGGAAATACCGTATCATGCTTTACCATGGCATCTGCCATGCTTTCTCCCTTTTCAATGTCGATACGAACCTGTCTGATTGCTTCTGCCAGTCTCTTGTTCTCGGTCTGGTCTGAAAGCATATTCAATGCATCTACAATGGTCACACCTGCATTTATCATACTGACAAACTGACGACAGAAAACACTTAAATCCCTAGGCTTTACTTTCCCACCCAAATTAATTTTGATATCCTTGTTCAGGGCATTTGCCTCATTTAAATCCAGAAGAATCATTCCCTCATTCTTCAATTTGTCATATGCTCTTTCTCTGTTCTCTGCTTCCAGACTTCCTTTTCTTTCTTTGCCATTCTTATCAATGGCAACATATAAAAACTCTGCCACACTAACCCTCCTATCAGAATATCTGTACTTTATTTCTCATTCCGTTTGGTTCATGCGCATAAGCAATGGCAGTCTCCGCGGAAATTAAATTTCTCATATATAAATCATAAATGGCATCATCCATGGTCTGCATTCCCTCTTTACGACTTGTCTGTATCATAGAAGGAATCTGGAATGCCTTTCCTTCTCGAATCAGATTGGAAATTGCCGGACTAGAAAGCATTACTTCATATGCTGCCACACGTCCTCCTGTCTTCTGTACCGGAAGTAACTGCTGTGCCACTACCCCCTCAATAACTCCAGCCAACTGAATTCGTATCTGTTGCTGTTGATGCGGTGGGAATACATCAATTACACGGTCAATGGAATCTGCCGCACTATTGGTATGTAACGTAGAAAATACCAAATGCCCTGTTTCTGCCGCCGTAATTGCTGTGGAAATCGTCTCTAAGTCACGCATCTCTCCTACCAGAATAACATCCGGATCCTGTCTTAATGCTGCCTTCAAGGCATTTGCATAGGACATGGTATCCCCACCTACTTCTCTTTGTAAAACCATAGATTTATTATGTTGATGGATATATTCTACCGGATCTTCCAATGTAATAATTGTCTTTGCATAAGTACGGGCAATGAGTCCTATCAAAGCTGCCAATGTCGTAGATTTACCACTTCCCGTTGCTCCGGTAATCAGTACGAGTCCTCGCTTCAATCCCGTCAATTTTATGACCGCGTCTGGAATTCCTAAGTCTCCAGGATTCGGAATATCAAAGGAAAGAATTCTCAGTGCCATAGCATAGGTTCCACGCTGTCGGAATACATTTACTCTTAATCGATTAAAACCTGACATGGAATACGCAAAATCCAGTTCTCCCTTTTCCTCCAATTCTGCCATCTGCGATTCTGTCAACATTGGTTTGATAATCGCCTCTACCTCATATGGTTTAATTTTCTCCGGAGACATTGGTTCCAAGTCTCCATCTACACGAAGCATAACCGGACTTCCCGGTGCAAGATGTATATCAGAAGCATGGCGTTCTCCTGCTTCATGCATGATTCTTTCCAATTTTTCCAGTTTATTTTCTTCCTGTTCAGCCCCACCAAGCAGTTTTTCCTCTATCATACCTTCCACGCCTTTCTAATTTTCATATACGATTCTCGCCATTTCGGTTACGGAAGTTATTCCCTGTAAGGTTAATCTTCTTGCACTTGTATAAAGAGTGCTCAACCCCTCTTGTAGCGCCACATCCTTTATTTCTTCTGTGCTTCCATGCTTTGCAATCACAGAACGAATTGCCGGTGTAATCGGCATAATCTCATATACTCCCATACGTCCGACGTACCCTGTATTATTACAGTGTTGACATCCGCATGGCTCATATAGAGTGATTTCTTCATCTTTTTCCATTTTCAAAAACTTCAATTCCTCTGTAGTAGGTGTATGTACTCTCTTGCAATCTGGACATAACTTACGCACAAGTCTTTGTGCAATTACTCCTACCATGGAATCTGCCAGCAAATAACTCTCTACCCCCATATCCATCAATCGTGTCAGGGTTCCTGCCGCACTATTAGTATGTAACGTACTTACTACTAAATGTCCGGTAATAGAAGCCTGTACTGCTATTTGGGCAGTCTCTCCATCTCTTATTTCTCCGATCATAATGATGTCCGGGTCCTGTCGCAAAATAGACCTCAATGCACTGGCAAAAGTCAACTCCGCTTTGACATTTACCTGCACTTGATTTACCCCATCCAAATTTGCTTCTACCGGGTCTTCTACGGTAATTATATTCACGTCTTCTCTATTTAATTCACTTAATGCTGTATAAAGTGTTGTAGATTTACCACTTCCCGTAGGACCGGTTACTAACAGAATTCCATTTGGATTCTTCAGTATGCCATCGAACAACTCCAGTTCCTTTGGTGAAAATCCTAACTCTTTTTTATTTCTGGTCAATGCTTTCTTCTGTGCAAGACGCATTACGCATTTTTCCCCGTACACAGTAGGAAGAATGGATACACGGATATCATATTCTACCCTGTCAATTACCATAGTAATACGACCATCCTGAGGTTTTCTCTTCTCTGCGATATCCATACCGCCAATAATCTTAATACGAGTAATAATAGCGCTCAACAACTCTATATCATAAGAAAACTTCTCATATAAAACACCATCAATACGAAAACGTATCCGCACCATACTCTTAAGGGCTTCTATATGAATATCACTGGCTCTCTGACGCGCCGCCTGCTCAATCATGGACTTCACCAGTTTTACAATTGGCGAACTGCTGACATCATCATTTTCTTCTTCCAGCGCCATATTCGCAGCTGCTGTTACAGCCCCACGTTCCTTCGCATATTCCTGCACAGCTTTTAAGGTTTCACGGTTACCATAAAACTTATCCAGTGCCATTAAAATATCGCGAGTGGTAGCAATGAAAGGCTCTACCTGAAGATTCGTTACAATGGAAAAGTCATCCATCGCAATCATATCCATTGGGTCTGCCATAGCAACTTTTACGATATTCATATTATTTTTGCTAAACGCAAAAGGAATCATCGTATGTTTTTTTAAGATTTTTCCATCTGCCAGTTTCAACACACTTTCATCTATTTCAATTCCTTTTAACGACACTACTTCTATATCAAGCTGTCTAGATACTGCCTTTGCAATTGCTTCCTCTGTAGCATACCCCTGTTCTACCAGAACCTCACCAATCTTCTTATGTTCTTGTGAAGCTTTTTTCAATGCAGCCTCTAACTGTTCCTGACTAATGATATGCTCTGCAATCAGCATATCTCCTAAACGCTTTTTCTCCCTTGCCATATCCTTCCTCCAACAAACAGAGATTCCCGAAGGGGCGCACAAGTTATTCATGTGCATTATGTCCAATCACAATATATACCCTACGGGTTACTCATATTTTACCATATATAGCTTTTTTTGATAATTCTTTTCGTCTTTTTACACAAAAATCTGATATAAAACAGCAAATTTTCGACACTTTTTATATTATTACATTTTTTACATATAAAATGATATAGGATTTTTTTCCTATCTTTTTATATTCTTCACCCCATACTTTGCATTTCACTTTCTCTATCTACTGATACCACCTTACATCCTCCAGATTTTACAAGCATTAAGATTGCTTGAAATCCTCTGCTCAAAACCTCTGAAATCTCGTCATCAGAAAAACTGCAAATCTTATTTGCTTCCAGCACACAGAGTGAAAAGGTTGTCAACCATGACTGACTAAAAACTTCATACGCTTCCTTCTCTGTCAAGTCATAATCCTTCTGCACTACCTCAACACAAACTTTAACTACATCCCCCATCCTTTTAAACATTTCATCAAAACGCAAACTTTCTGCATGTTCCTGCATATAAACCACCTGGAACAATTTCGGTTCTTCCTTTGCGAAACGAATCATCTGCATTCCAAACTGTTTAAATGCGGGTGAATAGTTCAATGCATCTGCAATGTATTTGTCAAATTCCTGCATTGCAAGCTTTCTTACTTCTTCTTCCAATTCGTGCATACTCTTGAAATTAGAAAAAATGGGGGTAACTGATACCCCCAATCTTTTTCCCAGTTCTCTTGCAACCACAGATTCAATTCCGTTCTCTCTTGTCATTTCAAATGCTGTCTTTATAATATCCTCTTTTGTACATTTTGGTTTTGGTGGCATAACTCTCTCTTTTCTACTTTTTTACATAGCGTCGTTATATAACAAAGTTATATAACTTTGTTTTTATTATATGATATGCCGTTCCGCATTAAAATAGGATTTTTTTCCTATTCCTGTTTCATTTTAAACTTTTCGTGATACATCATTTTATCGGCGCGCCTTAAGGTATCACCCAAATCATAGTCCATATCTTCATCAAATTGCGCATACCCACACGCAATTTGAATCTGGAATTTTTCTTTCGTCTCGCTATTCCAGATTTCTGTTTCTTTCTGCAATTTCTTTACTAGATTTTCACATTTTTTCAAAGAAACTTCTTTTAAAAGTACACAAAATTCATCTCCACCCATTCGGTAACATTTTCCTACGCTACCGAATGCATCGTAAATAAGCTCTGCACTATTTACAATATAAGAATCCCCCATTTCATGTCCCCAGGTATCATTACAATATTTCAAATTATTTAAATCAAACATTACCAAAATACAATGCTCCGACTTAAACTCCGGACGCCCTATATAATCCGCATAAGCCGCCCTATTATAAAGTCCGGTAAGCTGGTCGTGGTACGCCATCTGCTCATACCGCTTTGCCTGCTTTCCTATAGACATCAATTTTCGCACTTCTTTTATAGATATTACTCCCAATACGATAATGTAAATCAGAAATCCCAGCATTCCCATAACTGTCATGGTAGCACCATTAGAACCATAGTAAATAGCAATGTCTCCTAACATTCCAACTAAACATGAACTCATGCATATAACCATAATCTTTAAGTGCCTGCTCCAGCCAACCATACGAAGTTCTCGAATCAGCATAAACAGTCCAACCACTATCACGGTCCCCATGACCATGTGATTCATCCACAGAGTCTGCCTGAAATCGGCTATCCCGGTAATCTGTAAAACAATGGAAATCATTATTACAAAAATACTTATAAAACACGGTACATACCAGATTCTGCTTTCTTTCGCAAATAAATTCTTCATATATAACACAAACGGAACAACTACCAACAACAATGCCAAAAATGGTATATATGCCAAAACAATAGAATTACGGAACACCATTGCCATAGCATCACTTTCCGACAACTTCCAAATTCCTATATTCAGTGCAAACATTCCCATCATCGTCAGTCCCTTATTCATCTCTACACTTCGACGTGTAAGCAGGCCAAACACAACAAGTATAATGCCCGAAACAATCGCAAGTACACTCAAAATAAGCGCCAACAAATTACGTTGCATTACTTTTGCCCAAATACCAACTCTCGCTCCAAAATAAAAATCCGGAACAATATCAATAGAACTTTCATACACCGGAATGATTACGATTCTGATTTCCTTTCCTGCATCTTTTTCATAAATCGGTATTACATTCCAGTTATTTCCCGGGGTCTTTCCAAATGGATTGTTTTCTGCCGGTCGCACACTGTATACAAGTTCTTCTCCAATATATACCTCTACATTTTGGTGTATGGTATAAAATATTAGATTTCTTCCTCCTTCCGGAATAGCCAACTGCTGTATTACATATTCATTTTTTACCCCAACAGGCGCACTCCTGTCTTCTACTTTCTCCTGCTTATATTCCGTCAAATATGCATATCCACTATCCTCACGAGTCTGAAATACTTCGTTTCGAAATTCCCCACATAAGCATAAAAAAAGCCCCACTACCATACCAACACAAACACCATACAAAACATTTAAAATTCTTTTCATAAACCTCTCCCTAAACATAAATCAGGGATTTTCCCGGTAACCTATCGGGAAAATCCCTAATCCTACAAAACCGCATCCTGATACTATATATTAGTCATCTAAAAATATCCTCTTAATGTATTCTGCTAATTCTACGGAATTTTGTACCGTAGCATAAAGTTCTTCCATTGCCGCTGACTGGTCTTCCGTAACAGAAAGCGTCTTATGCGAATTACTTATTGTTGTCTGCAACTTTTCTTCAATCCGCTGATTCAGACTTGTCACCTGCGCTGTTGTACTTGTTGTATTTTCTGAAAGATGCTGTATCTCGTTTGCTACAACAGCAAATCCTCTTCCGCTTTCTCCCAGCCTTGCTGCCTCAATAGACGCATTCAATCCAATCATCTTAATCTTGCGTGCAACCTGTGCAATGGATTCATTAATCTTAGCAATTTCATTTGTCAGATCATTTACCCCTTGAATCTCACTTTCTAATTCATGCTGACTGTCTGTAATTTCCACTGCCGAACGCGTAAGTGCCTCTACCGCTTGTGAAATCTGAATAAAGTTTTCTGCCAATGTATTAGACAAATACTCGATTTCCAACCTGTTATAGCCACTTTGTGCCATTTCATTCACTACTACATAAAGCACTTCGGCAGCAGCCTTAATATTTTGTTCCGGCACAACATCAATCTGACTTGCAGCCGCTTCAACCTCCTCCGGATCTAACCCCAACTCTAATGCCATTTTACGCATTGCATCCAAATCCGGTTGCTTATTCAGAATCTGTCCTCCAAGTACAGTTCCGATATGATAATTATCAACGGTAATCGGTGCCGCAAAATCAATCAGTCCTGCATGACAATTTCCTACATAAGGTTTGCCGATTTTTGCCGCTTCTTCCCCCATCTGATTATGACATTCCGCACAACGTTTATCCCCAAGCGAAGACATATGCACCTGTCTTTGACAAAAATCACGATAATAACTTGGTTTTGTAACCTCTTTTCCCTCTAGGTCAACTGCCACTGCTGCACAATTCATCCCCAACGCAAAGTTATCCAGAAAATCTTGAAGAATATTAATATCAATGATATCCTTTATCTCCAGTTTTTCGAGACAAACTTTTCCATCCTTGTATTCTACCATTTTCTCCGTCGCATGATTGGTTTAAAAACAGCAATCACACACTCCTTTCCTCCTTTATTGTATGTTCTGTCAAATCAAAAATCCCGCAAAAAATCTTACTCTTATTGTAAATCTTTTATACATTATTGTCAAATAATTCATGCCATTTTTGAAAATTTTATGTATTTTTATCAAAGCCATAAACAGCAGGAGATTTTTTATTCCGGCAGACTATCCTTTACACACAACACACCCCAACCCACTTCCGGATTGGGATATTCCTGTAAAATCGGCAAATGTCTTGCTCCGCGCAGTAAATACGCTTTTATTTTCTCCCCATACAGATAAGCATCATTCCCGTTTATGATTCCCCACTGCATCAAAAGTGCGCAGCTTCCTGTCACAAAAGGAGTTGCCATAGAAGTTCCGCTACGCACTGCATATCCCCCTCCTGGGGCAGCAGAAAGAATATCGACTCCCGGAGCTGCCAAATCCGGCTTCACTTCATTAGTTTGTCTGGTATACCCCCTTCCCGAAAAATCCGCCAATTGATCATTTCTGGAGTTATAAGCCGCTACGGAAATTACTTTTGCCGCTGTAGATGGAATGGTCAACGTTGTTTCCTCTACCGGATAAAGAAATCCTGTCCCGGCATTCAGCACAGATTGTCCCGGCATCCATATATCATAATTCCCCCGTACAATTCTTCTTGGCGTCAATATCAATCTCCAAACACCCGAATCTATATAGGTCTGTGCCGGAATAAAATCAATATAAATCTCCTGATAGGGACTGTAAGGACTGGGCTCTCCATAATAAATCAAAAGCTCAGTCTGCCCTAGTACAAAACGTTGAGGCCCTTGAATCTTCTGTATCGGACCTACCGTACGCCCGGAAGGACTAGCAATAGACACATCAAAATCATCTACATAGGATTTCCATACCTGCAGATTCATAACAGTTTCATAAGTGCTAATAGCAAATGAAATCTCCCTCTCTATTCCCTGCTGCAAATACCCTGATGTATGGCCTCTTGCCGCTCCTTCGTTTCCCGTTCCTATAGCGATACTTGTTTTCCAAAAATTAGCCATATCATTGATATAGCTTTCCAAAAGTGCCGTTCCGCTATGTGCACCATAATTATTTCCAAAGCTGATATTTACAGCCATAGGCATCTGCAGTTCCAGTGCCTTCTTCACCACATAATCTAAGCCCCGCATAATCTGTGTCGTTCTTGGAAAACCATTCGGTTCTGCCGTTCCAAGCTTTACCACTAAGAGTGGACTTTCATAGGCAACTCCCCGATTCACCCCATTAGATGCCCTGCCATTTCCTGCTGCAATTCCTGCCACATGGGTACCATGCCCGGAAGTATCACGGCTCGGCACTAATCGAAATCTTTCCTGTTCACTGTCTGCCATCAGTGCCTGATTTATCTCTTCTGCGGTATATTCCCGTTCTAAAGTTTCATCATAGATAGCAAGAATTCGAGTACTTCCATCTGCATTACGAAAGTCGGGGTGACTGTAATCAATCCCAGAATCCAGAATTGCAACAATCACCCCTTTTCCCGTCAACCCGAATCTTCCGGTCTGAACTGCATTGATACAGGAAACACTCTTTCCTTGACTTACAGCAAAAAACATCCGCTTGGGCTTTTCCACAAACTCTACTTCCGGTGCCGCAGCTATCAACCCCATGGCATCCTCCGGCACATTTAAGATAGCATACTCATTCATCAGTTCTGTCACTCGGATTCTGTTATCTTGTTGTTCCAGATTTTTGATTGCTCCGGAATATTTTACAATGATTTCCCATCGGTTTTCTTCCGGCTCGTAGCCTACTCCAAGCTGCACAGACTTTTCACGTTCCCGCTCCGTTGCATCTAAGGCAAGATTTAAGAGATTTTCAAATTTTGGACTATTCATTCTTTGTTCCTATGGATATTTTTCCTTAATATCATATATTCTATTTACTTTTTAATCAGAACAATCCTTTTTCCATCTCTAATCAAGACTATTTCTCATTACCATGCTATTCTCCCCCCGGGCTTTCAAATTCCTGTTTAAGCTCACCACATACTTCGCTACTGATATTCTTCATAATTGCTGCAAATTCATCGCCTCCTATGCGATAAACATTCTCATATCCAAAAACTCCTGTAAGAATCTTGGTTGCAGCCATGATAAGCTTATTTCCATAATCATGACCATAATTATCATTGATGGCTTTTAGTCCATTTACATCAACAACAAATACTGTGAAATCTCCTATCCTTTTTTGTACATCTATATTTATTAAAGAAACCTCCTGCAAATAAGCTGTATTATTCATTATACCGGTAAGTGGATCTACATAAGCAAGATTGTTTATATAATCAATTCGTATTTTCAACTGATTTGCCGTCTCCCGCAAACTTTCCGCAAGAGTTCCCACCTCATCCTTTGACTTACAGGTAGGCGAAACATCCAGATTTCCACTTGCTATTTCCTTTGCAGCAATATCCAATTCTTTTAATGGATTCACAATCGTTCTGGCAATTGCCCACGCAATACACACAAATATTATCACTGCCCAAAACTCTGTAAACACAATCTGCCCCATAATCTTTCTCTGGGTTTTATTAATTTCCGAAACAGGTGCCGTAACCGCAAGACACATACCGTTCTTCAGTGTTTGAAATGCCGCCTTCTTTTGGATTCCAGCAAATGTATAGGAATAAACCGTATCCGTATTTATAACATCCTCGTTTTTTCCTGCTTCCAGACTTTCACCGAGTTCTTTTACCAAAGTACCTTTCTCATGGTTTTTACTATGAACAATTTCAAAATTCTCGTTTGTCAGATATGCTTCTCCTGTCTCATATACCTCAATACTGTCCACCTTTTCTGTTATATAATTAAAATCGATGTCCATTCCCACTACTCCAAGAAATTCATTATCCTTGTAGACAGGAATGGCATAGGAAATCATATAAACCTCAATATTTTTGTTATAATAGGGCTGCGTCCATACGGCTTTTCCTGCCTCCATCGGAATATAATACCATCCGACATGTTCTATATCGTCTTTTTCATATTTGGACAAATCTGTAAGTTCACAATCTTCAAACCGTCCTGTTTCCATGTCTTTTACCCAGAAAAATCCAGACTTTGATGTAGTACATTCTGGACTCAGTCTGCCCCAGACCGCAACGGCACCGTCCGTCTCATTTGCTATTGTCAAGCCAAGTTCAGAAAGATTTTGTATATATTGTTCCTCATATGCTGAATCGCTTAAAAGCCTTTCTATACTCTCGAAGTTATCAGTAGCATATACAGACATAATTTCAACCGACTGCTCTATTCTCTCCAAAACATCGTTAAGCTCCAGTGTCTTTTCCCGGCACGTCAGGTTCATAATTTTAGCAGAATCTTTATTACTCGCCTGCCGAAAACTTAACCTGAATTATTCACGGATCAGTATCTGAACCAATAAATTTACCGTGAATCAAAAAATCTAATCCTTGCCGTAACAACTTCTCTCAAATCACCTGCAAAAGGGTATAAAATACCTATGGAAAATTTCAGAGCAGTTATCGAGCTGTCAAGGTTCGTTAATAGTTGCTATTCCAGCTGTATACTAAGCTTGCTGATATTTGACAGAGTTTCATAAAACTCATTCTTGTAAGGACAGCTACTACACAGCTTGAATGTTATATATCTTGCTGAATGAACTGCTTTCGCAGCAATCTTCAGCAGTTTTAAACGGACGGTATCAATGCGTTGCTTTCGCATATTTGCTGATAACGCCAATCGTCTAAACCAATTAAATATGTTATACGCAAGAGCGTGTACCTGAAGCCTGTTGGCATTTACCATTCTGGTATGACTGCTTACGGAAGCGAAATCAAAACCGGATTTGCTTTCTTTGATGAAGTTTTCCATCAGTCCTCTTTTGCAGTAAAATTTGATGAGATACTCTGGTGAGGAATCCATGTTTGTGACAATAAATGTGTACATGTAAATCATCTGGTTCTCTGGCTTTTCAACCTTGCAGACCACGCGCCTTTCATAAGGCCATGAACCTGCTTTGTACATGAATTCACCATAAACTACCGCATAATCAACTTTGTTATTCCTTGTTATCTCATCAAGTTCATCCACAAGATGGGATGCTTTTTCACGGAGAATTCCATTCTCTTTCAGCCGGATAACATAGCTTGTGCCATTTTCCTCACACTGCGTATAAAGATCAGGCGTAGCGAAACCGCTGTCACCACGAAGCAGAATACGGATTGCCGGATAATCGTTCAGGTATTCATCAAGTATCGGCTGCAGGAAGTCAACCACTCCGGTACAGGAATACTGTGTTCCATCACGAAGCTGGATTTTAATCAGATCCCCGGTCATTCCATCATAACAGACAAGCGGATGGTATCCATTACTCTGATAGTGGAAGTTAAAGGCTTTTCCTTCCTGTTTACCATATGCATCAAGAAGAGTGGAATCAAGATCCAGAATAACAGCCTGTGGCATCTGGATACTGTAGATTTTCTTTCTCAGCATTCTGCCAATAGTAAGGAACTGGTTTAAGGTATCTTCATCCGTACGGTTAAAAAATCTTGATACCGTAGGTTGTGATGCAAGGGCATCTTTTTCAAGTACAGACTTGAATACAGGATCATTTGTAAGTTCATCGGAAGCATCATCTTCGAAATAACCGGCAATGATCATATATATCATCTGGAGCAGATTTTTCTGATCCGTATGATATCTGAATAATGCAGAATCATTGGTCTTGAAAGCTTTGTCAAAAAGCTTATCAATACCAAGTTTGCTTACGAATTCTTTGATAAGAAGTAAGCCTGCATCGGAGGACAAATCACCTCCGTCAAAATTTATTTTAATTTGTCTATTGCTTTCAAGAGATAAGGTGTTTACAATACTCATAAAGGGCTCCTTTTGGGTTATGATTTAAGATTCGACACCTTAATTTTACCACATTTGGATGCTCTTTTTTTATTCACTTAATAAGTGAAAAGCAATATTCAGTTAAAATACAGTAACAATGTGGCTTTCAGCCACTTTCACGGCACAACCGTGAATAAATCAGGTTAAATATTTGTCTTGACAAACAAAAAACCAATGATAATATCTCCAACAAGCAATGGTGCTCAGGCAATGGGCACCATTTTTTTTATTTTTATCTCAAAATAATATTATAATGTTCTTGTGATATAATAAGCATATGTGAGATAATAAACAATTGAGTAATAGGAGGAAATATTATTATGACAGTAAACGAATTATTACAAGAATGCAAAGAATATGAAGCAGAACTTATTTCTAACAGACGTTATCTGCACACACACCCAGGCACAGGTTTCGATATTCAGGAAACCTTTTCCTTTGTAAAAGATAAGCTTATCGAAATGGGTTATGAACCACAAGAATGTGGCAAAGCCGGTCTGGTTGCTCTTGCCGGTGGAAAAAAGCCAGGTAAAGTTTTCATGATACGTGGAGACATGGATGCCCTTCCAATTCAAGAAGAAGCAGATGTTGATTTTCCATCTACTAATGGAAAAATGCATGCATGCGGTCATGACATGCACACAACCATGATGTTAGGAGCTGCAAAACTATTAAAAGCTCACGAAGATGAAATCAATGGAACAGTAAAACTCATGTTCCAGCCGGCAGAAGAAATCTTCGAGGGTTCCCATGACATGATTAGTAACGGCCTACTAAAAAATCCTGATGTAGATGCAGCCCTGATGATACATGTTATGGCAGGAATGCCATTTCCAACCGGAACCGCAATCGTTTCTGATGGGGGTGTAAGCGCACCTGCTGCAGACTACTTCACCATCAAAATACAAGGAAAAGGATGCCACGGCTCCATGCCAAATAATGGTGTTGATCCAATTACCGTTGCTGCACATATCATCACCGCTCTTCAGGAAATCAACGCAAGAGAACTTGCACTTTCTGATGAGGCAGTCCTCACCATTGGTTCTATTCATGGCGGAAAAGCTTCTAATGCAATTCCAGATACAGTAGAACTGGGCGGTACTATCCGTACCTATGATGAGGATGTGAGAGAGTTTTTAAAAACCAGAATGGTGGAAATTTCACAAGGTACCGCAGCAACCTTCCGCGCTTCTGCAGAAGTTACATTTGGAAGTGGATGTCCTACTCTTGTAAATGATGACGATTTATCCAAATGTACGGTCAAATATCTTCAGGAATTATTCGGTCCATCCAAGGTATTTACTGCCGGACAGTTAAATGCCATGTCTGGAGCGAAAAAAGCACCTAAGACAGCCGGTTCCGAAGACTTTGCCTATGTAAGTCAAGAGGTTCCTTCCATTATGCTTGCTTTTGCTGCCGGTCATCCTGAAGAAGGTTACTGTTATCCACAACATCATCCAAAGGCAAAATTCGACGAAGCGGCCTTGACAAGCGGTAGCGCTGTCTATGCATATACAGCAATGCGTTGGCTGGAAGAGCACAACTAGCGCATTCTTTTAAATATATTTAATTAACATTTAATTAAATCGCGAGTTGATTTACGAAAGAGAGGTTTATTTATGAAAGAGATTATTTCAAGTCCCCTGTTGCTTATTTTAGTTGCGATTGGCCTGCTTTATATCGTTGGCTTTTCACTGGCTTATCTAAAAAAAGCATACACACGTTGCCTGGAAATGGGCATTAGTAAAAAAGATTTAGGAAAAGTCATCAAGTCTAGTCTTGTCTTTTCCATCGTTCCGAGTTTATCCATTGTAGTTGGATTATTTGCACTGATTTCTGTACTTGGTACCGTATGGTCCTGGTGGAGACTTTCCGTCATCGGTTCTCTCTCCTATGAATCCCTGATTGCCAGCAGTGTATCCTCTGCCATTGGATTTTCCAGCAGTGCAGAAATGCTTGGTGGCGCAACCGGAAGCCAGTTTGGTGTTGTTATGATTCTTATGAGTATCGGTATGTTAAGCGGTTTTTTTGTATTACTTCCTTTTGGAAAGAAACTTTCCATGAGTGTAAATAAAACAAAAAACTCAAGTACCTGGAAATATGTATTAAGTGGAACTTTCATGCTCTGCCTGTTTGCAGTTTATGTTCCTGTGTTATTATTTGGCGATTCTGTTCAGGCTGCCGTTATGTTGACCGGATTAGTAATTGCTATCCTTCTTGGTGTTCTGGCCTCCAAGAGTCCAAAACTTCGCTGGCTGAGTGAATTTATCATGGCCTTCTCCATGATTGGTGGTATGATTTCTTCCATCTTCTGGGCTGGTCTGTTTCTGTAAATAACATGTGATTAGGAGGAACTTATTATGAAAAAAGAAAATACAAATGCACAAACTATGGATTCATTTCAAACATGGTCGCATAAATGGGGACGTATCGGTACCTTAATCGCTCTCATCTATATGGTTGCTGTTCCCTTTATTGTACTTGGCTATTACGGATGTATTCCTTCCTTAGGCGAAGTATTCAACCTGTCAACTATTAGTATTTTAATGATTTATATCCCGGTAGGAATTTCTGAGGCTCTCAGTTACACACCAATCCTTGGCTCTTCCAGTTATCTTACTTTTATCACCGGTAATATTATGAACTTAAAGCTTCCGGTTGCAGTAAATGCAATGAAGATTGCAAAAAAAGAAGCAAATACGCCAGAAGGTGAAGCCGTTGCTTCTGTTGGAGTAGCCGTTTCTTCTATTATGACTATTGTTATTTTAGCATTGGCAGCACTTCTCAGCACATGGATTAGTCCAATCTTTGAATTGCCTGCTGTAAAAACAGCATCTAACTATATTATCCCTGCACTGTTCGGTTCCCTTGCATTGGGACTTTTCTCCAACACCAGTTCCGGAAGCAAGGTAGTAAAAAATGGTGTAATGGGTGTACTCCCTGTACTTGTTATTGTATCTGTTTTAGCACTTGTAGTACGTTTTACCAGCGGCAGTTCTTTATTCGGCATGGTAGGATTCTTAATCCTCTTTATGCTTCCTATTGCTATAATTTCTTCCCGCATCATGTGGAAAAAAGGAATTATCAAAGTCGTAGATAAAGACGCTCCTAAGAAAGAAAAGTAATACATACTCTCATCATGTAATATATGAACAGGAGGACCCTTATGCAATATCTGGAAATGAATCAAAATGACGTTTTTTGGAATCTTGCTACAGAAGAATATGTCTTAAACAATCTCACAGATGACTCTTATTTTCTACTTTATCAAAATGACGATTCTCTTGTAGTTGGAAAATATCAAAATGTCTATCAAGAAATTAATATTCCCGCAGTAGAAACTGCCGGAATCAAAGTTGCAAGACGTATCAGTGGTGGTGGTACTGTTTTTCATGACAAAGGAAATTTGAATTACGCCTTCATTACTTCCACTGCAACGTCCGGTCCTCCTTGTTATGATGACTTTTTAACTCCCGTCATCGGTGCCTTACAAAGTCTTGGCATCGATGCCAGAAAACGAAATGTATGCGATATTACCATTGGTGATAAAAAAATATCAGGTAGTGCCCAGACAATCCACGGAAACCGTGTTCTCCATCACGGCACATTACTTTTTCACGCAGATATGGAAAAATTGCATCGCTTTTTAAAAGTCACAGACGCCACCATTGAATCAAAAGCAGTAACATCTGTTTCTTCTCAAGTGACTAATATTTCCCAGCATTTACAAGAAATCCATATGAACATGGATGAGTTTAAGTCCGCTTTACATGATCAATTTTTTCAACAGAATGACACCCCATATATATTGTCTGACGCAGACTATCAGGCAATTAAACATCTACGAGATGAAAAATATAATACCTGGGAATGGAATTGGGGAAAATCTCCTAAATTTACGCTACGCCGTGATAACGTTACTCTCTCTGTAAATCACGGTATTATCACAGAGTGTACTGCTCCTTTTCTACCAAAGGAAGCAATTACTGCTCTCATCGGACAACGTTATGGATACCAAAATCTATGTCAACTTCTATCTCCTTATCTGGGAGATGCTACAGAACATTGGATACCATATTTATTTTAAGGATAGAAAGGAGTTTCATTATGGAACAAATTATTAAGATGCCAAAACTTTCTTCCGACATGGAAAAAGGTGTTTTGGCTGCTTGGTTAAAACAAAAAGGAGATAACATCGAAAAAAACGATATTCTTTTTGAGGTTGAAACTGCAAAAGTAGTCAGCGAAGTAGAAGCAACTGCTTCCGGAGTTCTGACCGAAGTATATTATGAAGAAGGCGATGAAGTTGCTGTTAATGAGCCTGTCGCTGTCATAAGTTGGAATGACTAAAGGAGAATACTATCATGGAAAAAATGCCCGAATGGTTCAAAGTAAAATATAATCAAAAAGCCGTTGAGGAAGTCAGTGAACTCATGACAAATTTAAAACTCAACACAGTCTGCAAGGAAGCCAACTGTCCTAACTTAGGTGAATGTTTTCAAAAACACACCGCTACTTTCATGATTTTAGGTAGTCAGTGCACCAGGAACTGCCGTTTTTGCAATGTCGTTCACGGAACCCCGGAACCTGTCGACCCGCTGGAACCTCAGCATATTGCTGAAGCTGCAAAACATTTAGGACTTCGTCATGTGGTGATCACACAAGTTACACGGGATGACCTTCCGGATGGCGGTGCTTCCCACTTTGCTAAAACAATTGCTGCAATCCGGGAATTGTGCCCTTCTACCTCCATTGAGGTACTTATTAGCGATATGAAAGGGGATCATGCTTCCTTAGATACTGTAATTGCTGCCCATCCTGAAGTTATCAATCACAACATCGAAACCGTCCCCAGCCTCTATTCCACTGTACGCCCAGAAGCCAATTATCAAAGAAGCCTTGACGTTTTACGCTATGTAAAGGAACAAGATCCTTCTATTCGTACCAAAACCGGCATTATGGTAGGTCTTGGGGAAACAGATGAAGAAGTACTTCATACTATGGATGACGTATTAGCCGTAGGCTGTGATATTTTTACCATAGGTCAATATCTACGCCCTTCCGAAGAACATATTGAAATGAAAGAATATGTAGTTCCGGAAAAATTTGATATCTATAAAGTCATAGGAATGCAAAAAGGCTTCCATTATATTGCAAGTTCTCCATTAGTACGCAGCTCTTATCGTGCCGCCGAGGCATTAGAATCCTAAAAGGAGCTTCCTGTATAATTAAAAATGTAGAGGATTCCAAGAAAGAAGGTTGAGAAAAAAATACCTCAGTGTAAAATAAGATTACTGACTTTGCACGGTTAGTAAAAAATCTTATTAAACAGAGAGGTATCTAAAATGAAGTATAACACACAAAACAGTAAAATTGCATCAATAACAGAAAAAACTTTGATTGTTGGTATTGATGTTGGTAGTCAAGTGCATTATGCAAGAGCATTTGATTGGCGTAATTATGAGTATTCAAGAAAACCATTTGCATTCAGCAATGATGAAGAAGGTTTTATGGCGTTTAAGAACTGGATGGATGAAATTGCTGAAAATCACGACAAAGAGGTAGTGCTCCCAGGCATGGAGCCTACAGGACACTACTGGTTTGGTTTAGGAATGTTTCTACAAAACTTAGGAATGCGCCCGGTGCATGTGAATCCACATCATGTAAAAAAATCAAAGGAATTGGATGACAATAATCCGAACAAGAATGATCGAAAAGATCCGAAGACAATTGCTGCGTTGGTAAACGAAGGAAGATTTTCCTATCCATATATTCCATCAGGAATTTATGCGGAAATAAGAAATCTTTCAAATTTAAGATTCCAGACACAGGAAGAAATAACTCGAATCAAAAATCGAATTGCACGTTGGTTTAGCATTTACTTTCCAGAATACAAGGATGTTTATGGGAATCTTGATGCCGTAAGTGGAATGATGATTTTAAAGCAGGCACCATTGCCGGGGGATATCGTAAGACTTGGAGTTGATGGAGTGAATAAAATATGGCGAGATGCGAAGCTGAGAGCAGTAGGAATTAAGAGGGCAAAGACCCTGGTAAATAAAGCAGAGCATAGTATCGGAAGTCAAGAAGCACCAGAAGCAGCAAGAGTAGAACTTCAGATTTTGCTTGGTGATTATGAAATGTATACTTGTCGAATGAATGATTTGATGCAGACAATAGAAGAAAAACTGTATGAGATTCCATATATAGATAAACTCTTGGAGATAAAAGGGATTGGTATGATAACAATCTGTGGATTTATTGCAGAGGTTGGAGATATAAGACGTTTTGACAATCCAAAGCAGTTACAGAAGTTGGCCGGATATGCAATCGTTAGCAATGATTCAGGAAAGCATAACGGAGAAAGTCATATCAGTTATCGTGGAAGAAAAAGGCTGCGCTATGTTTTATATGAAGCGGCAATATCGTTAATAGGAAAGAATGCAGAGTTTAAGGAAATCCATAATTATTATAGAACAAGAGAACGGAATCCATTGAAGAAAATGCAGTCGGTAATAGCGGTTGCGTGTAAGGTAATACGTATATTTTATACGATATTAACCAAGGGTGTTGCATATGACGGAACGAAAATGCTTGAAGATATACAGCGTCCGGCATTGGCACTGAATTAAAAGAAACACAGAAACCCAAGCTTGTTATCGCGGTTGAACAAAGCAATTAGGAAAGGATTGTTTTGCTCAGCCACGATAAGGGCTGACAAGAATAAAAGCTGAGTAATCGGCAAAAGTGGAAATGAGAGGTAAACGTCCGCCGCAAGGTGCTTTCATAGAAACAGTCAGTAACAAAATTTACAAAGTATGAGCCAGTAGTCGGCAGGAATATTTTCCAGAGGGCATGACCCTGCAAAGGAGCTAAGCTGACACCCTGGTTATGGATAGGTGGAACGAAGGAAGTGAGGACTCTCCAAAATGTGAGATGATCCTGGTAGACATGGGAGGTACATCACCATAGAGGGACGGGTATACACAAGGCCATTTAAAACGAAACAATCGAGACGTTTTAATTCGTGTACCCAGAAACCACTATTTTTGCACCAGATGCAGAGAAATATCCATGATGATGGCTCGTTTTACTGAGAAACAATTTAAACAAATCCCTTATTTTAAGGGAAAAAAGACTTGACTATATAGGGAGGAAACTATATGATTTACATAGAAACCGGGTCCACCGACCCCTATTTTAATTTTGGTCTGGAGTATTATCTTATCACAGAAAAAATGTTTCAAGAACCGGTATTTCTCTTTTGGCAAACAAGCCCTACTCTGATGGTTGGGAAATATCAGAATACCCTAGAGGAAATCAACCTTCCTTATGCAAATGAACATCAACTTAACATTGTGCGCCGTATGTCCGGTGGTGGCACAATCTATACCGATATGGGTGGATTTCAATTTACATTCATTATTCCTTCCCAGAGTGAAGAAATCAGTTTTTCTGAATATATCACTCCTGTTATTGATGCACTGCATGAAATGGGAATCCCCGGTGCCGGTTTTAATGGTCGAAATGATTTAGTGATTGATGGCAAAAAATTTTCCGGTAACGCACAGTACCTCTATAATGGATTTACACTGCACCATGGTTCTCTTCTTTTTAACACCGACATAGAGCAAATGGTACAAAGCACTACCGTGGATTCTTACAAAATAATTTCCAAAGGAATTAAAAGTGTTCATGAACGAGTTACAAATATTTCTGAGCACCTTCCTTCCCCAATGCCTCCGGCGGAATTTAAGCAACGTATGATAAATAGTATTATGGGTAGTCCCGACTATTCTTTCTATACTTTGACCAACGAAGATTGTAAGAGAATCCATGAACTCGCACTTCAAAAATTCCAAAATTGGGATGCAATTTATGGTAGAAATCCAAAATGTACCCTTTCTAAAACAGGACATTTTGCCGGTGGAAACGTAAAAATAAATCTAGATATTACACATGGAATCATCAATGATTGCACTATCCATGGAGATTTCTTTGGTACACTTGATACAGATGCTCTGTGTCAGGCACTCTCCGGTACAAAATATGAGCGCCAGTCACTTGCGAATACTATCGCTCCTTTTGACCTTGAACACGGACTATACAAAATTACAAGGAAAGAGTTTCTTAACTGCCTTGCACCATAATTAAGTATACCTTCCCCTTCAATTACTGCTGCTGATTCATCACAACTCCTTCATCCGTAACGGATACACCAAATGAAATCCCTTCCATAAACTGGTATAATTCCGCACTAGAAGCTGTATCCATCTTCTGTGTCTTCGCACCGGAAGCATATGCCGGAATCAGTTGAAGGTTTGTCTCATTCTCCGGTGTGACGGTTGCTTTCAGCAGCACGGTACTCCCAATATCCTGATTAAAAATATAGTTACCAAGACTATATACAATAGGTTTTCCATTATAATACTCTATCCCCTGTAATACATGAGGATGAGAGCCTATCACCATATCTGCTCCTGCATCAATATACGCCTGTCCTAATTGTCTCTGATAATCCTGTGGTGTATTTTCCCGTTCAATTCCCCAATGTACATAAACCACTACATAATCACAAGATTCCTTGGCCTTACGAATTGCCTCACAAAGTTCTGTGCTATCATATGTACACAACATTCCCGGCTGCTGGTTGTCAATGTTCCAGCTTACCTCTGGTATTACACGAGACGCTGCCAGGAATCCAAAGGTCTTTCCACCCATTTCTGTTACATAAGGCTGTGCTGCACGTTCCTTACTTTCTCCTGCTCCTACATAAGCAATTTCTGCACTATCTAAAGTCTGAAATGTATCGGACAACGCTTCTTTTCCATAATCCAAGGCATGATTATTTGCCAGCGTAACTACATCTATTCCCATTTCTTGCAATATTTTTACATAAGACGGATCTACCCGAAATGTAAACTGCTTATCTGCCGCCTGTGTTCCTCTTGTAGAAAAAGGGAACTCCTCGTTTACCATGGTAAGGTCCACATTCTGCATCTCCATCTGTAATTCTTCTGAAATCACTCCGCTTATTCCACTATTTTCATAATTATTCAACACATAGGAACTTAGAAGAATGTCTCCGGAAAACACAATCGTTACCGGCTCCTGTGTATCTTCTTCCGGTATTTGTTCCGCATCCTCTTCTGTTATCTCTTGCTTTTCTATATCCTGTTCTTTGGCATCATTCTGTTCTTTGGCATCATTCTGCTCTTTAAAAGTTTCCTCTAGCTGCGCTTTCGTTGTCTTTTTATCACCATTCTCTTGTATTCCTGCTATTACCCACCAAAGTAGTGCTACCCCAATCACCAGCAATATCACAAGTGAAATCACCAATACTTTTGTATTTCTCTTCATCTTTTCTTTCTCCTCCGGTCATTTTTCGTACATTATACCATTGATTTTTATACTAATCAATGATACAATATTTAACAGACTTTAAACAAAAGGAGGGTTTCATTTGGCAACTTGGCAAATCGTACTACTGGTAATTGCCGCTGTTATGTTAATAGCAGTCATCGCACTTTACTTTGTAGGTAAAAAAGCTCAGAAAAAGAAAGAGGAACAGGATGCACAGATTGCTGCGTCATCGCAGACAATATCAATGCTGATTATCGATAAGAAAAAGATGCGTCTAAAAGACGCCGGACTTCCCGCTGCAGTTTTAGAACAGACACCAAAGATGTTACGACGTTCCAAAATGCCTATCGTTAAGGCAAAGGTTGGACCTAAAGTAATGACTTTAATCTGTGATGCTCAGATTTATGACAGCATTCCTACTAAAAAGGAAGTAAAGGCTGTGGTAAGTGGTCTTTACATTACCGGAGTAAAAGGACTTCGTGGTTCTAATGAACCGGCTCCTCAGAAAAAGAGATTCCGGGATCGCTTTAAGAAACAAAAATAATAACCATACATAAAAAACTGGGATTGTACCGCAACGGTATAATCCCAGTTTTTTAGTTTAAAAATTAGTCATATTTCAACATCTCATCCATATTACCATGAAGCTGCTGCAAATATTCCTTCACTTCATCCTTTAATGTATCATCTCGTAATGCAAATTCTATGTTTGCCTGTAGGAATCCAATTTTACTTCCCACATCATAACGATGGCCTTTAAAATCATACGCATACATTGCCTGTTCTTTCGCAAGACGCTTTAGCGCATCCGTCAACTGAATCTCGCCACCTTTTCCAGCATCCTGTGTCTCCAAAAATGGAAATATTTCAGGCGTAATAATGTATCGTCCCAGTACAGCAATATTGGATGGTGCTTCCTCCAATGCCGGCTTTTCTACCATGTCCTGAACCTTGTATACACGATCATCCACCTGTTTTCCGGCAATGATTCCATATTTATTAACTACCTCATGTGGCACGGTCTGTACTCCTAAGATAGAAGTCTGATATTCATGGAATACATCCAACATCTGTCCCAGACATGGCTTCTTAGAAATAACTACATCATCCCCAAGAAGTACAGCAAATGGTTCATTTCCAATGAAATGCTGCGCTGCAAGGATAGCATGTCCCAATCCCCGTGGTTCCTTTTGACGAATATAGTGAATATTTGCCATCTCTGAAATCTCTTTTACCATATCCAGCATTTGCTGTTTTCCGTTTTTCTCCAGTTCAAGTTCCAATTCAATGGAACGGTCAAAATGGTCTTCAATAGAACGTTTATTACGTCCCGTCACTACGATAATGTCCTGAATCCCCGCTTCTGCAGCCTCTTCAATAATATACTGTATCGTTGGCTTATCCACGATAGGTAACATCTCTTTCGGCTGTGCTTTCGTTGCCGGCAAAAATCTGGTTCCCAAACCTGCCGCCGGAATAATCGCCTTTCTTACCTTCATAATCATCTTCTCCTTGCTATTTTATCCTATGATAGTGAAAAATCTTTCGCCTCTTTTGACTTAATATTCATGGTAATAGAGCAGTCTGCAAGATGCTCATAATTCACTTCCAGATTATATTTTACCTTAACATCTATATTTTCATCGGTTTCATTGATATCTACGCTTTTTGCA
The DNA here is from genome assembly GCF_001940225.2 of Roseburia sp. 499. NCBI lineage: Bacteria > Bacillati > Bacillota > Clostridia > Lachnospirales > Lachnospiraceae > Roseburia > Roseburia sp. 499. The sequence continues at coordinate 703,656 of NZ_CP135164.1, read as the reverse complement.
TCAATGCCAATGAGAATACTTCCAAATGGCGTATAATAATAAGAAACATTCTTCTTATTTTTTTCAAATATCATATGAACATTAGAAACACCCTTTTTGGTAATATCCAAATAGTCATCTGTAATCTTGATTATATTACGGGTGCTTCCTTCAAAGCCCTCCATTACCTCATCATACAAGATATAATGCTTTCCATTCTTCTTGTAATAGTCTCCGGCAGTAATTACCTCTACCGGTTCCGCTTCCTCTTCACCCTGGGCTGCAAACTGCAATCCACTAATTCTTAATAATACATCTTTTGTCATACATTACTCCTCTATATGTATTAAACGTGCTTCTTCTATCTCACATGGTAAAATAGAATTTGCAAAATTTTTAAACTTCTCTGCTGCATCACTGACATAAAACTGATACATAGGCACATCTCTGGTATCAGCACCGTCATTTGTCAACCGGTGTTCTGCCAAAAGTCGTTTCAATCCCTGTGCTGTTTCATATGCCGGGTTTACCAAATTCACCTTTTCTCCCATAATACCTCGTATGGTCGACCGCAATAACGGATAATGAGTACATCCTAAAATCAAGGTATCAATATCTGACTTCTGGAAAAATTCCAGATAACGCTTGGCTACTTCAATGGTAACCGGATCCTTCAGCCATCCTTCTTCTACTAACGGCACAAACAACGGACACGCCTTTCCTAATACTGTCGCATCCGGATTATGCTCCTTTATAGTCTTAGTATATATCTGGCTGCCAATGGTTCCTTCTGTTCCGATTACTCCAATTCTTCCAGTTATGGTAGTCTCTGCTGCAACCTTCGCCCCGGGCTTTACCACTCCAATGATTGGAATCTTCATCTCCGGACGAATAGTTTCTAGTGCAAAAGCACTTGCTGTATTACAAGCTACCACAATTGCCTTGACCCCCTTTGACTCCAGAAAACGAATAATCTGTCTGGAATAAAGGGTAATCGTCTCTTTTGATTTACTACCATAAGGCACTCTTGCCGTATCACCAAAATAAATAATACGTTCTTCCGGCAACTGGCGCATAATTTCTCTTGCTACGGTAAGCCCGCCTACGCCGGAATCAAACACCCCGATTGGGGCATATTTTTTATCTTCAACTGATTGTATCATGTTACTATCTCCATATATTAAGTCATATAGATTTATATTACCTTTTTTAATGAGAAATTGCAACTGCTTCCTTCACATCTTTCCATAAATCTGCAATAGCAAATTTCACTTGGTAGTTTTTATCCTCCATAAGACTCTTATATTCCTCTGGGGTCAACACACGTTCTAAGGACTTCTCAGCTTCCTCATCCACCACTTCATAAGTGCTGTTAAAAAAACACAAATTAGGGTACATGACACACCACCAGTTATGCCCCTCGCCGTTTCCAATGGTTACCTCGAGAGCCTCGTAATTTCCTGCCTGAAAGGTATAAGGTCCATACGTCTTTTCGGGAAAATCCGTGTTAGCAAGTCTTGCAGATACAGTATATGTATATCCTTCCTCTGATATCACTTTTTCCGCCTGTTCTTCAATAGCAGAAAGATTCTCCATCACAATTTGACGACTTTCTTCAATCTCTGTTACTTCGACAAGCTTTGGCTGCATAAAACTTCCAATTGCATCCCTTACCTTCAGCTTTAATTGCTGGTCTTCTTCCGAATCACTGTTAGCAAGTATATGAAAACGTATAATTTTTCCTGCAATTTCCTCTGCCATTTCACGTTGCTGATACCGCTGATACCCTGTCACCGCTACCACTATCATTGCTGCCAGCACCAGAATTCTTTTTCCTGCTCTATGTAATTTTTTCACACTAATACCTTCCTTAACCGGGTCTCGCGAAAACCCTTGTTTTACCGGTTAAAGAAAGTATTACCTGTTTTTTCTATTTTATTCCATTTATTGAAAATTTAAAATTGTAATATCTGTTTGAAATACCTGTTGTACTGCCTTTCCATAAGTTTCCGGCATGTTCCGATATGTTTCATATAAATTTCTATTATGTCCTCCAAGAGCAACATAACTATTTGTCATATCGATACCCATTTCCTTCTGAAGCTTTCCTGCTGTTTCAGTAAGTTCAAATTCCAGTTGTTTCTCTAATTGCTGTTCCAGTTGATATTGCTGCCGTTTATCTGTCTGGTTGGACTGACAGATACTTCCTTTTCCATCAACAGACACTGTCACCACCGGTATTCCCTCTTCTTCTGTAATCTGTTTTTCCACACAAATATCCGTAATTTCCACAATGGTTCCATCCTCGCACTCATATTGAAAGTTCTTAAGCAGATTCTGGCTTAAAAAGACCTCCATTGCCTCTTCCACCGAAATATCTCCCACATACTGAAAATTAGAAATCACTCCATATTTCGAGATGACCGGGCGCTCTCCCTGTTCTGTCAATACCGGTATTAAAATCAGTTCATCTTGATTATGCCATTGATCCATCAAGTCTCCTATCGTAGCAATTTTATCTGACTTAAAATCCTTCTGGCTTTCTAACATTTCCTCCAGATATTTTCCTACAGACCCTTCTGTTTCCTCCGTTAGAGACAAAATCTCTGCAGCCTTTCCTTCTGACAAAAGCAGACTGGTATTTCCTGCCACACCAGGCCGATCCTCCCAACTTTCCAAAAGTTGACGCAACAGACGCATATCGTTAAAATTTTCCTCACTGAGAATGATATTTTTCAAATGATTATAATCCAAAATACGATTGGTATTATTTTCATAAGACTTTTCTACATGATACAGGTCTTTTCCCTCAAGAGAAAATTCCATAGGAGTATCGGAAGTTTTACTTTTTTCAGAAATTTGTTTTAAATCCGGAAAATCAAAGCTCACCACCAACTTTTCTTCCGGCTGCTCAGTTTGCACATCAATCCCCATTGCTAGTGGGAAACTGCGTTGCTCCAGCTCTACAGAATCACAACCACACAGCATACTAATGCTTACTGCCATACTAAACGCTGCTATACGTTTTCGCACCGCTTTCTTCCTCCCTTCCTTTTTTTGAAATATGTTCGCACATGACAGATAATAGGCACCAACAGCAAAATTCCAAACATTCCCGGTAATGCAATCCACCGCTGATATGATTCAAAGATATTCTCCATAAAGTGATTCTTCATAAAGCTGTTTCCGGTAAAAAATATCAATACTAAAACTGCCACCATACTATAATTTGTCTTAGTTTCGTGGCATAACTCTTTTAGAATCAACGTTCCCTGAAATACTCCCGTATGGAGCAAAGCAAACAGCGCAAAGAACCAAACTGCTGTCATGGTCACATCTTGTCTTGGGAAAAAACCTCCCGGCAAATTTATCATACTCATTAAGGTAATTATGGGACGTTTTAATATCTGCACGGTATTCTGTCCAAAATTCCCTATCAAAATCAAATAAATTACTACATTTACCAACGTTACGGTAATCACTGCCCGTTTTCCGCACACTGCCAATTTTTCCGTTTTTCCTGCGAATGGTTTTAAGAACAAGATTCCTGCCAAAGGCAACAGAAAACTCCACACAGTAAAACTATTTTCCATATAAAGTTTTCCATCTGAGTAGAAAATTGGTGTCCAATAATCTGTATTTACAGAAGTCGCTGCAAATCCAAGCATAATAATCAAGGGGATTCCCAGAAACCAGAACAGAATCTCATAAATTCTTGCCCGTCCTTCAATTCCTCGAAAGGTTCCATAGCCTGCCAATAACAACACCCAAAGTTCTACCATCCAGTAAGCCCCCTCCGGCAGTAACCATGATAAGATAAGCACGTCCATTTGATATACCACATATCCTGCCAGTACGATGAAATACATAAGATAGAATACCATGAAAATATCCGCCAGAAATTGTCCTATATTTTCTTTCATGTATTCATAATAACTTTCCTGCATGAACTTTAAATTTCCTTGTATTAGTCCCAACATTAAAAGCCCGCCGCACATTCCAAGAAGCAGGCAAAAAATACCGTCTGCTCCCGTCATATCCGCAAGAATTCCGGGTAATACCAGACTGCTTAGTCCAAATAAATCTAAGATTATCAATCTGCTTATCTGGCGTAACGAAATTTTCCAATTATCTGCAAACATATTTTTCCGCCTTACTTTATTTTTAGTCTGGTTCTTGCTCCATTCCTGGTATAAACCGGTCTTTTTTTCAAGAACTTCAGAGGGAGACGTAAAAAAGTATCTCGTTCATCCTGATATCCGTTCAAATCCGCCCCCACAAAAGGAGACAAATATGGAATTCCAAAGCTCTCCAAATGAGACAAATGAATCAGTACTGCCATAATTCCAAGCAAAAATCCGAAGAAACCAAGATAGCCACACACCAGAATAAATGCAAACTTCAAGATTCGAAATGCCGTAGCAAATTCTTCGTTAGGTACAGCAAAGGAACAAAGGGCAGTCAATGCCACTACAATTACTACAATGGGACTTACAATATTTGCATCCACTGCCGCCTGACCGATAATCAATCCTCCCACAATTCCAATGGTATTTCCATTGGCTCCCGGAAGTCGTACTCCTGCCTCTCGAAGCAATTCAAATGCCAACTCCATCAAAAGAACCTCCACTACCGCCGGAAACGGTACTCCCTGCCTTGCTGCTGCTAAGGAAAGCAATAAGTCTGTGGGCAAAATCTGGGTATGGAAATTAGTCATAGCAAGATAAAGCCCCGGAAATGTCATGGCAAGAAAAGAGGCTACATATCTCAATATTCTGGTAAAAGAAGCAATCTCCCAACGACTGTAATAATCATCACTGGTCTGAATAAAGGTGTTGTAGGTTGCCGGAAGTATCAGCGCCACAGGCGAATTATCCGAAAGCAACACAATCCTTCCCTCTAAAATTGCCATAGCTGCCCTATCCGGTCTCTGAGTGGTCTGAAACTGCGGGAATGGAGAATATTTCCTTTTTTCCGTCAACTGTTCAATAATCCCACTGTCCAATGTTCCATCTATCTCAAACTCCTGCAAACGCTTTTCAATTTCTTCTAACATTCCCGGATAAATCAAATCCTTCATATAGACTAAATCCACATTGGTATGTGTTCTTCTCCCCGCAAAGCTTTCCTTTACCTTGACATGAGGACTGCGCAAACGCTTTCGGATTAATGCTGTATTAAGCTTGATAGACTCTGAAAATCCCTCATTAGAGCCCCGTATTACTTTTTCTGACTCTACTTCATATACACCTCTTCCAGGATATCCCTGATCCGGAATCTTCAATGCCCGTTCATAACCCTCTAAAAAGAAAATAACATCTCCTGTCAACATACCCTGAGCTGCATCTTCGATAGTCTCAAACGGCTCCGAATCTGATATATCCCATGTATTGCTTCTTACATAAGAGGCTAATTCTTCCTCAGGTAGCTCCCGTAATGTATTTAACAGCTTTCCAATGGCTGACTCCTTCCAATCCGTACCACTGACCGCCACTTCAATGTAGGCAATATAGCATTCCTTTTTTAAATGCTGTCCCACCTTAATTCGTCTTTTCTTAATGTCAGCACAATCCGAGAACAGTTCTTCATAATTTCGAATGTTTTCCTCTAGCCTTGTGGTAATCTTTTTGGGCATAATACTTCACCTTCTTTCATTTATATCTTATAGCGTAAAAAAAGAATCCCTATGATAGGAATTCTTTTTCTTTCTCTTTTTTCTATTTTTCCCAGATTTTTCTTGTTTATTCAAGAAATATGTAAGAAACCACAACGGTTTACTCTTGTTCCCGAATAATATTTTTTACCATCATTTCCTGATTTACCACATGATAACTCATAACTCGTATCACTTCATCTCTGTCTTTTCTCTTCAAACAATCAAAAATCTTTTCATGTTCCTGAATCAGCGTTGGATAGCTCTCTTCACTCTTTAAATACTCCACACGATAACGATACATCTGTTCCCGCAGATTATTTAGCATGTTTACTAGTTTGGGATTATTCGCAGCCTGATAAATCACATCATGAAACTCTACATCTGCCTGTGCAATCCTTTTTACATCATGACTTCTGGTACTTGCTTCAAAGTTCTTCAATGCCACCTGCAATTTTTCCAAATCAGACTCCTGAATATTATCACACGCAAGACCTACCGCAAGTTCATCCAATGCCTTACGAATTTGAAGCACATCTTCCATATCCTTCTCTGTCATTCGTGCAACTTCCGCACCCTTTCTTGGTACCGTTACTGCAAGCCCTTCCAATTCCAACATACGAATTGCTTCACGGATTGGTGTTCTGCTGACACCAAGCTTAGAAGCTAACTGTAACTCCATCAGTCGTTCTCCCGGTTTTAATTCTCCCTTTAAAATTGCTTCACGCAATGTATTGAATACTACATCACGCAAGGGCAAATACGCATTCATGTTTAATTCCAATTTATCAGCCATGGTCTACCTCCTGTTATTGTATATTTCCGTTAAATACACCTGTTTTGCAAGATTTCCTTCCCGCATCCGGTGATACGCATATTCTGCTTTTTCCTTGTCCTCAAACAAACCAAATACAGTAGGACCGCTTCCACTCATCATGGCATTTAATGCCCCATCATTTATCATCTGTTCCTTAATCTCAGCAATTACCGGATAATTTGGGATAGTAACACTTTCCAACACATTTCCCATATGTGCCGCCATATCCTTAAGACTTCCCCTTTCAATATCCTGTACCAAAAGATCGATGTCCGGATGTTTTGTATTCTCATCCAACCTCAAATTCTCGTACACAAACTTGGTAGATACACTAATGGGCGGTTTCGCAATTAATACCTTACACTCCGGTGCCGGCATAAGTTCTGTTAATTCCTCTCCTATTCCCTCTGCCAAAGCTGTTCCTCTCATAATACAATAAGGAACATCTGCACCAATCTTTACTCCTCTCTGCATTAATTCTTCTGTGGACAAACCTAACCGGAACATTCGATTCATTCCATACAATACAGCCGCTGCATCTGAACTTCCTCCTGCCATACCCGCTGCAACCGGAATAAACTTCTGCAAATCAATTTGCACACCCTGCTGTATCTGAAATTCATCCATAAGCAACTTCGCTGCCTTATATACCAGATTATTCTCATTTTCCGGCAAATAGAACAAGTTTGTCTTCACCTGTATCTTTTGATTTTTCGTTTTTTTAATGGTAATCCGATCATAGAGCCGGATGGTCTGCATAATCATTTTCACCTCATGATAGCCATCTTCTCTTCTTCGAATAACATCCAGTCCCAGATTTATTTTTGCCAGTGCCCTGAGTCTCATTTCATACATTGTTTTTCTCCTGTATTTTGTATACATACTACTTACTAGTTAAACATTTTTTATATAAAAAGTCAATCATTAAGCTATTAATTTTCTCCATTTTCCTGCCGATAGAAAATACAAGAATAGTAAAAACGGGTATGGATACCCATTGATTTTTTCCAAGGAGGGTTACTATGAACGTAAACAGTGTTACTAATGCAGCTGCTTATACTGCAGCAACTAATACCAAAACTTACACAAAATCAACTTCTACCGACTCTAAATCAAGTGAAAAAGATACCGGAGTCGTTTATGAAAAAGGTACGGATACCTCTTCCAAAACAATCTATGCCAAGGAAGATGTTGTTGCTCGCCTGAAAGCAGATGCTGATGCAAGAACTTCTCAATTAAAGAGTCTGGTTGAAAAAATGATGTCTCAACAGGGCATAAAAATCGGTCAAGTTGACGATATGTGGAAATTCCTGGCAAGTGGTGATTACACCGTTACTCCGGAAGTAAAAGCGCAGGCGCAGGCTGATATTGCAGAAGACGGTTACTGGGGCGTAGAACAGACTTCTGACCGCATTATTGAATTTGCAAAAGCTCTGGTGGGCGATGACCCAGAGAAAGCTGAATCCATGCGTGCTGCCTTCGAAAAAGGTTTTAAAGCTGCTACCAAATCATGGGGCAGAGAGTTACCGGAAATTTCTCAGAAAACCTACGATGCTGTTATGAAGAAATTTGATCAGTGGGCCGGTGTGGATAAGACTGAAGCAAGCGAAACGGAATAAAACGATTTAATACTAAAAAAAGAGAAGCTAATGCTTCTCTTTTTCTATTTCTACCTTATTATTTTTCTTTTTTCTTAAACTTTACTCGGAAGGTATACCATAACGCTCCCGTAATACATATAGAAGAATAAGTACCGCAGATGATACCAACCATCAGAGGTAATGCAAATTCTTTCACAGAATTTACTCCTAAAACAAACAGAAGCGCAACCATGACAAAGGTTGTCAGAGAGGTATTAATACTTCTGGACAATGTCTGTGTAATACTTTTGTTCGCCACTTCCAATAAGTTCTCTTCATTCTGGTCGCGTAAAACCGGCAAGTTCTCACGAATACGGTCAAAGATAACAATTGTTGCATTAACAGAGTAACCTACAATCGTCAGCATACATGCTATAAAAGTATTTCCAACAGAAACTCTTGCAACTGCATAGAAGGCAAGCACTACTAATACGTCATGTACCAGTGCCAATACTGCACTTCCTGCAAAGCGAATATCTTTAAACCGGAACCATATATATATCAACATACAGATAGTTGCGATTGCTACTGCCCAGACTGCATCAGACTTCATTTCGGAGCTGATAGTTGAACTGATATTTTCAGAAGTAATGGTTTCTTTATCTACCCCAAACTTTTCTGCTAATGTATCATTTAATGCTTCACGTTCTTCTAAATTCAAAGAACGTGTCTTAATTACAATCTGGTTAGACTCCTTAATCTTCTGAGTCTGAACGTTTTTATCTCCGGTCAGGTTTTCAATTACCGGAACAATTTCCTTATCAATCTCTGCAATAGAATATTCTTTTGAGAACTCTGCTGTTGTAGAAGTTCCACCTACAAAATCAAGACTGAAATTTAATACCTTGTTTCCATTTGCATTATGCACACCCATTCCAATAAATCCGGCTGCTATCAATGCAATTGATACTGTAAAGAAAACTGCTCGTTTTCCAAGAAAATTGATGGTTTTTCTTTCCGGCTTCTTACCATAAAGTTTTTCACTTTTCGCACCTAGTGCATAGAAGCATTTCATCAGCCATCTGGTTACTACCAATGCAGTAAACATGGATAATACAATACCAATTCCTAAGGTATAAGCAAATCCCTTCACAGGACCGGAACCTCTCAGTCCTAATACTACTGCTGCAATTAAAGTCGTAACATTACCATCTACAATAGCTGACAATGCCTTGTCATAACCAATCTTCATCGCTGTACCTACAGCTTTTCCGGCTGCAATTTCTTCCTGTATTCTGGCAAAGATAATAACATTTGCATCAACTGCCATACCAATGGAAAGAATAATACCTGCAATACCAGGTAAGGTCAGAGTAATGTCGAAAATCCATAATGCCCATACCATCAATGCAGAATATAAAATCAATGCAATACCGGATGCAAATCCCTGTATACGATACATTACAATCATAAACAAAATCACTACTGCCAGACCAATGGCTGCTGCCAATAAACTACTGGACATTGCAGAAGTTCCAAGCTGTGCACCTACAACTTTTGAGTTCAATTCTTCAAGTTCCAAGGAAAGGGAACCAATACGAATGGTAGAAGCCAATTCATCAGCTGCTTCATAGCTCTCCATTCCGGTAATCTGTGCATTTCCATCAGAAATTACTGACTGTACGTTTGGACTACTAATAGTTTCACCATCATATACAATCGGAATCTGTTTTCCCAGATTTGCTTCTGTCGCTTCCGCAAACTTTTTCGTTCCTTCTTCCGTCAGAGTCAGGGATACTACATTCTGTCTTCTTCCCTGCTCGTCTGTGTAAGTCTCCGGCTGAGCATCCTTAATATCGTTTCCGTCTAAGATTGTTTCCCCGGCAGATGTCTGAAATTCTAAGGAACCCGGTTTTCCCATTTCCTCTAAAATGGTATTGGCATCAGAAACTCCCGGTATCTCAATACTGATACGATTGGAACCTTCCTGATATACACTTGCCTCCGTGCTATACTTTTCCACACGTTTTTGCAACTTATAAACAGTGTCTTTCATGTCTTCGGCGGATGGTTTTTCTTCTACTGCCTCGTAGGTAATGCTGACACCACCTGCTAAATCAAGGCCTAATTTGATGTTACGATTTTCTCCAACACCGACAGTCGAGATAATGGTTCCGGCATACCAAGTCATACCTGCCAAAATTGCCAGAATCAGAACCAGAATCCCCATAGCTCTGCTTTTCTTCATGATAGTTCTTCCTCTCTTGTGTTATTCTCTATGCGTTATCAATTATGCTTCATCTGCCAATGCAGCTTTTATCATAATAGCACATTCTACACGTTTCTTCTCAAGCTCACATCCAATATCGTAAGCATCTGTAATGCTTCCATGGAAATTATAGGAATTCGCAGCACAACCGCCACTGCAATAAAATCTTGCAAAACAGTTTTTACACTTTTCCTTCGCATATACGTTGCAACACTTAAATTCACTCTGCAATTCCGTGTTCTTAATGCCATCGTATACATTTCCCATCAGAAACTTTTCATTTCCTACAAACTGGTGGCAAGGATAAAAATCTCCCCATGGTGTTACTGCAAGATACTCCGTTCCTGAACCGCATCCGGACAATCTCTTTGCCACACATGGACCACCTTCTAAATCTATCATAAAATGGAAAAAGTTGAAATCTTTTCCTTCTTTATGTCTTTTTATCATTTCCACTGCCAGCTTATCATATTCCTCGAAAAGCTGTGGTAAATCTTCTTCTTTTAATGCATAGTCTTCTGTAGGTTGTGCCACTACCGGCTCTACGGAAATCTGTTTAAATCCCAAATCAGCCAAATGCAATACATCCTTTGAAAAGTCCAGATTATTGTGTGTAAAAGTTCCTCTTACATAATACTTATCCTGATTTCTGCTCTCTGCAAACTTCTGGAACTTAGGCACAATTAAGTCATAGCTTCCGGCCCCTTTACGGAATGGACGCATATAATCATGAACTTCTTTTCTTCCATCAATGCTCAATACCACATTGCCCATCTCTTTATTGGCAAACTCCATGATGTCATCATTCAATAATACGCCATTGGTTGTCAGCGTGAATCGGAAGTTCTTATTATGAATTTTCTCCTGCTCTCTTCCGTATGCTACCAACTGTTTTACCACATCGAAGTTCATCAGTGGTTCTCCACCGAAAAAGTCTACCTCCAGATTCCGACGATTCCCGGAATTAGCAATTAAAAAATCCAATGCTGCCTTACCAACTTCGAAAGTCATCAGTTCTCTTCTACCATGATACTCTCCTTCTTCCGCAAAGCAATAGCGACAGGCAAGATTACAATCATGGGCAATATGCAGACACAATGCCTTTACTACGGTAGGTCTGGTCTTAAACTGGTCAATATAGCCTTCATATTCATCCTTTGTAAATAACTGATCATCCTCAGCTAATTCTTTGACTTCTTCCCAAGCTTCCTCAATATCAGCTTCCTTATACTTTCCCTTTAAACTATGTACAATCTCTTCCTTTTTATGCTCTTCAAACATCGGAATAACATCATACATCACATCATCTACAACATGTACCGCCCCACTGTTTACATCCAGCACAATATTGTATCCATTGTTCTTATACTGGTGAACCATTGCAGTTCCTCTCTTTCTATTAAAACGCACAAATGACCGCTCGCTACCACGAACGGTCTTTCCTCTGTGTTTTTATTCTTTTTCTATAAACTTATTTATTCTCGCAGCTCTGATTTCCTACTGTACAAGAAGTCTTGCATGCAGACTGACAAGAAGTCTGGCATTCACCGCATCCGCCTTTTTTAACTGTGTTCTGTAATTTTCTTGTATTTAATGTTTTTACGTGTTTCATAAGAAATACTTCCTTTCTATTAAATGTGTACACTTCGAGCTTAATCCCGAAAAAACTAGGATTATTATATCATACTTGCTACGGATTGCAAAGTATTTTTTGTATTTTCTTACTGTCTGTCACGATTCCAACATGATTTTCGTACCAATAAAAATACTTATGGGAAGTCACATCTTTTCTATTTCTGATTTTATTCAGATTTGAACGTGTAAAGCCAGACACACTTTTTAGCATGTCTAAATATTGCATTTGCAGGAATGATATTAATTTCCCTAATTCGAAACTCGGTTTTTCCCTTCATGCAACCGAACCTGAATACAAAAAATTGGATTTTCATATGTTGAACACTTTGTGTTCTTCTTACAGCAGCATAAAAGAATGAATGAGTATGCCAGAAAGATGTCTGAGGACAGAGAAACATTGTCTTGAATGTGTATCTGTCCGAGTTCTTTTGGCATACCCGAATTGAACATTCTTGTTGCTGCTGTCTAGAAGAACCATAAGTGTGGGTTCATATGAAAATCCAATTTTTTGTATCAGGTTCTTTGCAGAAGAAGGAAAAACCTCAGACAACGAATTTAGGAAAATACATTTCCTGCAAATGCAATATAAGACATGCACAAAAGTGCTTTAGGTTTACACTTGCCAAATCTGAAAGAAAATCAGAATGAAAAATATCTGTAACTTCCCATAAGTATTTTTATGTGCACAAAATCATGTTGGAATTGTACCTACACCGGAAACTCTACCGTTGCCTTGAACTGGTCACAATCAATGTTCACATCAAAGATTCCTCCCAAAGCTGAGGTATAGGTACTTACAATAGCAAGTCCCAATCCGTTTCCCTCCGTGGTTCTGGCTTCATCTCCTCTTGCAAATCGCTCTACAATTTTTTCTTTTGTAAAATTCATTGGGTAGTTCGCTGTATTCGTCACTTCAAACCGTACCATTTCTCTTCCATTTTCCTGTACTTTTGCGGTCTTAAAAAAGATTCTGGTATGTTCTGCAGAGTATTTCAATGCATTCTCCATAAGGTTCTGACACACACGATACATATAACTACTATCTGAAGTAAATGCCGTTTTCTCCTCTGTCAAATCCATAACCAATTCTCGATTAGTTTCTTTAAACTTATCCTCCATATCAGCATGCACCTGTTCCACAAGGCGATTTAATTCCAGTTGCTCCATATTAAGCTTGATATTACCGCTGCTGGTCTTGGCTAAATCAAAAAGACTGTCTATCATTTCTTTTAACTTCTGTGCCTTATTTCCCAACACTTCTACATAATCAGAAACGATATCACTCATTTCTTCCTTTTTTATCAATTCGATATACCCTACCATTGAAGTCAGAGGCGTTTTTAAATCATGGGAAACATTTGAAATCAAATCTACTTTCATCCTCTCACTACGAATAGTAGTTTCCATAGCTTCCTGCACATTCTTCTGTACAATGGCTTCCATATCCGCCACATGATGATTCAACATTTGATTCATATAATGGATTACTGTAGCTTCTGCCACTATGAACTGTATGAAAACTATTGCAATGGTCATATATCCCACACTATAATTTCCACCATACCAATAATATCTTTCCGGATTAAGAATAATGATTTTGAAAAGAAAAACTGCTATAATTCCAGCCCCTACACCACAACCAATCACTATCTTCTGTTGTTTTTTCCATTCCTTCTGCCATCTTTGATAAAAATCCTCTATAAATGAATCCCATTCTTTGTATCGCTTATCCATGATACATTTTATTACATTAATCAATGTAATTCCCAGCAACACATTCACAATACTTCCTGCAAACCATGCAGCCTCACTTAGTAACTTATAATACTCCTGCCAAAGATAAATCAGTAGCTTTATCCCCAGTCCACCACATACCACAGCAAGTCCAATTCTCACCTTACTATTTTTGCGCATCTCACATATCTTCTTAATATTTTTCCATTTTGTATCCAATGCCCCACACCACCTTTACATATTTTGGTTTTTTCGGATTAATCTCAATTTTTTCACGAATGTGACGAATATGTACCATTACCGTATTTTCCACTGCATAATTCGCTATTTCCTTCCAGACTTTTTCATAAATCTGCTCTGCGGAAAATACTTGCCCCGGATGCTCCATCAACAATTCCAGTATCCGATACTCTGTAGCCGTCAGCTTCACTTCCTCCCCGTCAACTTCTGCTGTCTTTGTCTGCCTGTCCAGAACTACACCGCCATTCACCAAACGGTCTTCCTCTGCCTTAGGTGCACCCCCACCCCAGGTATGATAACGTCTTAACTGTGCCGCTACTCTCGCAGTCAGCTCTGCCGGATTATAAGGCTTTTCAATATAGTCATCCGCTCCCATCACAAGTCCTGACACCTTATCACTTTCCTCTGTTTTCGCAGACAGTATAATTACCGGAATCTTGTTATTTTCCCGTATCTTCATCAAGGCGGACAATCCGTTTAGTCGCGGCATCATTACATCCAGCAGTATTAAGTCTACCGTTTCCTCCTGCAATACATCCAATGCCTCTATTCCGTCATATGCCTTTAAAATACGGTATCCCTCATATTCCAGAAGTTTCCCCAGGGAAAATACAATTTCCTTATTATCATCTACTACCAGAATTGTCTGTTGTTCCATCACTTTGTTACTCCTTGCCTTCTTACGTTTTACATCTGTAATTATAATAGGCATTCCGAAAAGAAAACTCAATGAAAATCTTAAAAAAATCTTAATCGTGGACATATTTTTTAAAATACAGGGAACTCTAATTATGATATTTTTTAGAGTTATTTTTCTTAGAAAGGACAAATACGATATGAAAGATACCAAAAATGTCTATGATGACGGAAATATTCCAGAAGTTGATTTACCCAAGAACAAAGAGTCCGACAGTCGATACTGTACGAACCGTGCTGTAGAACCAACAGAGCCACTACCGGAAAGCAGTCGCCCTCGAAAGGATGGACCCGGAGGGGATTAATATCCTCTCCTTTAACTTGCCATCCCTCCAATCATTCCTGATGCAATACACAATATGAAAGTAGTGAAAATTCTACTTATTTCCATTCCAATGCCATGTTGGAAGGCAATAGAACCAACTACAAGAATGAAGAAATAGCACCCACCTAACACCATTCCCCATAAAAATTTTCTGGTTTTCATAATTTTTCCTGCAACAAAACCTCCTAAAAATCCGGATACCACATAGATAATTACCACACCTGCCGACACCACACTCTCACTCAGTTGCAGTTTATAGAGCAGTCCTGCCAAAATCACTAAAAGAATCCCTGTAATCATATACATAAGTAGCAATATCTTTAGTATGGATAATCCCCATGTTTGCTTGATATTTCCCTTTTCCATTTCCTTTTCCTCATATTTCAAATCATTCTATTTTATCATATTCTTTCCGCTTTCTTCCTATTCCCATCCGGTAAAAATTTCATATAATTTCTGAATTTTTTCTGAAAACCTTGCAAATAGCACTACTTTCCGTTATATTTATGTATTGAAAGGAGAGATGTACTTGGACACAAGTGACGTCATACAGCTAATAGTTTTAGTCATATTATTAATGTTATCCGCATTTTTTTCTTCTGCGGAAACTGCCTTAACTACCTCAAATAAAATACGTCTTCGAACTTTGGCGGATGAGGGAAATAAACGGGCAAAAAAAGTTTTGGAAATAACTGACAACTCTGGTAAGATGCTTTCTGCCATTTTGATTGGAAACAATCTGGTAAATATTTCTGCATCTTCCATCGCAACTACCCTGGCAACGAAAGCATTCGGAAGCGCAGGAGCAGGAATCGCAACCGGTGTATTAACATTACTGGTACTGATTTTTGGTGAAATATCTCCAAAAACACTTGCTACGATTCATGCCGACAGCATCGCACTTTCCTATGCAGGAGTTATTTGTTTTCTCATGAAGGTACTGACCCCGATAATATTTATTGTCAACTGGTTGGCCATGGGACTTTTGAAACTGCTTCGTGTAGATGCAAGCAAAGCACAGAATACCATGACAGAAGATGAGCTTCGTACCATTGTGGATGTAAGCCATGAAGAAGGCGTTATTGAAACAGAAGAACGTGAAATGATTAACAATGTATTCGATTTTGGTGATGCTCAGGCAAAGGAAGTTATGGTTCCCCGAATTGACATGACCTTTGCAGATATCAACAGTACATATCAGGAGTTAATTGATATTTTCCGTGAAGACAAATTTACCCGTCTTCCGGTTTATGAAGACTCTACAGACAATGTCATTGGTATCATTAACATGAAGGATTTGCTACTCTATGAAGATAAGGACAGCTTTTCTGTTCGGGATATTTTAAGAAAACCTTACTATACCTATGAACACAAGAGCACAGCAGAACTTCTGGTGGAAATGAAGAAATCTTCCATTAATATTGCCATCGTACTGGATGAATACGGTGCTACTGCCGGTCTTATTACATTAGAAGACCTATTAGAGGAAATCGTTGGTGAAATCCGTGACGAATACGATATGGATGAAGAAGATCCGATTCAGCAAATTAATGATTATGAATATATGGTACAGGGTTCTATGAATCTGGAGGACTTATGCTCTACCTTGGAACTAGGTTGGGAATCTGAAGATTATGATTCTATTGGTGGATATATGATTGGTCTTTTAGACCATCTGCCTACCGTAGGCGAATGTGCCACTACCTCGGAAGGTGTTTTCCTTCGGGTAGAAGACATGGAAAAAAATCGTATTAATAAAATATTTATGAAGCTTCCTGAGAATTTAAATGAAGAAGAGGAAGAGGCATAACTCAATACAAAAAGAACATCCTGTTAGGAAACGCTAACAGGATGTTTTTTTGTATTGCTTATGAAATCTTCTGTTTTACCTCACGCATATCGGATTCTAACTGTCTGACCATAACTGACAGCAACAGCAATTCACTCCTTAACTGTACGAACTCATGTAGATTTCTGGAAAGGTCTAAATGCCCTTCAGCTACCCTCTGAATATTTACTCGCATTTCATTTTCAAGCAGGAACTTCATGGAGGAAATTTCTTCATCATGTTTTTTCAACATAGTGGAATGCTCATTCAATATCGCTGTATGCTCATTTAATATTGCGGAATGCTCATTCAATATTGCCGTATGCTCATTCAACGTAGAAATGATTACGTCCAGTTTTTCACTATCTGTCATCCTATCCCTCCTTCTTCTGCTTGTGTTGGTATCCTATGTAAAAGCCCTTTCGGTGTGATAAAACTATATCATCTGAGGGTAAAAAAATCAATGGTCAAAAATAATTATAAATAGACTCTGACTGCCTCATCCAGACACATACTCTCCCTTGTCACCACACATTCATACGCAAGAACTCCAACTCCATGTTCTGCCGCTTCCCGCAATGCATCACCAAATGCCTTATGCGTTCTGTCATTGGGTTCAAAATGCAGGATTTCCTTCATCTGGATAACGAATAAAATATATGCTTCATATCCATCTGTCACCGCCTCCTGCAGCTCCTGAATATGCTTAATTCCCCGTTCTGTAGGAGCATCCGGGAATCTGGCAATACCATTTTCTTCCAAGGTAACACCCTTTACTTCTATGAATATTTTCCGTCCTTCAGCTGTTTCCAAATAAAAATCTATCCTGGAGTTTCCATATTTACATTCGGGTTTTAGGTATGTTATATGTTTGAAATATACTTCTTTTTCTAACCATTCTTTTACTGCCTTGTTTGGAGCTTGAGAGTCCATATTGATCATTCGTTCTCCCTTTTTCACACCAACTAAGTCATAAGCTGTTTTTCGATTCGGATTATCCCCCTTTTCCAGATATACTTCTGCATCCGAGAGTAATAATTCTTTACATCTTCCGGTATTTTTCACATGACATTTTTCTATTTTTCCGTCAATCTCAACCATAGCAATAAAACGGTTCGGACGGCTTTTAAACTTTCCGGTTATTACATTTTTATATTTCATATTCTCCTATATACCTATTTTCTTTCGTTACTTTACACAAACAAAAATATCATATTCTTTTATTTGTGTAAAGAAAAAGGATACCTCTTATGCCTTTTGTGGCTTATAAAAGGTATCCTCTTTCACTTATATCATTTTTTAGAAATTAGTTTAATTTCCAGATATCCTTATCGTACTCTGCGATAGTTCTGTCAGAAGAGAAGAATCCTGCTTTTGCAGTATTTACAAGCATCTTCTTAGCCCATGTCTTGCGGTCTTCGTAATCCTTGTAGATTTCTTCTTTCTTAGCTGCATAAGACTTGTAGTCTAACAGAGTCATGAACCAGTCTTTGTTCAGTAACTCGTTGTAAAGTCTTTCCAGATTTTCTTTATGTCCAACCTTTAATAAAGTATCACTTACGATGAAATCAACAGCTTCCTTGATGTCTTCGTCTTCTTCGTAGAATTTCTTAGATACATAATCTGCTTTCTCATAGTGCTCAATTACAGTATCAGAAGATTCACCGAAGATGTAGATGTTGTCTTCGCCTACTAAGTCTGCAATTTCTACGTTAGCTCCGTCCATAGTTCCCAGAGTAAGTGCTCCGTTTAACATGAACTTCATGTTACCTGTTCCGGATGCCTCCTTAGAAGCTAAGGAAATCTGCTCGGAAATATCACATGCTGGAATTAACTTCTCAGCCTTAGTTACGTTGTAGTTTTCTACCATAACAACCTTTAAGTATGGGCTTACTTCTGGATCGTTGTTGATTACTTCCTGTAAGCATAAAATCAAATGAATGATGTCTTTTGCAATAATGTAAGCCGGAGCTGCCTTTGCACCAAAGATAACAGTGATTGGTGTGCTTGGCTTATTACCTTTCTTAATATCCAGATATTTATGAATTACATATAATGCATTCATCTGCTGACGTTTGTACTCATGGAGACGCTTAATCTGAATATCAAAGATAGAATTCGGATCAATATCTAATCCCTGAGTTTCCTTTAAGTAAGCTGCTAATGCTTTCTTATTGTCATTCTTGATTTCCAGTAATTTGTTTAATACTGCATCATCATCCTTGAATGCTAATAATTTTTCAAGATCATCTGCATTCTTGTGCCAGCTTGTTCCGATAGTATCATCTAAGTAATGGCTTAAGCCTTTGTTACAATGCATTAACCAACGACGGAATGTAATACCATTTGTCTTGTTGTTGAACTTTTCTGGGTAGATTTTGTAGAAGTTGTTTAATTCGTTCTTCTTCAAAATCTCAGTATGCAAGTATGCAACACCGTTTACACTGTATCCGTAGTGGATATCCATATGTGCCATGTGTACACGATTCTCATCATCGATGATTGCTACAGACTTATCGCTGAATTTTTCTTTTACTCTTGTATCTAATTCACGAATGATTGGCATTAACTGTGGAACTGCCTTGTTGAGGTAATCCATTGGCCATTTTTCCAATGCTTCTGCAAGGATAGTATGGTTGGTGTATGCACAAGTCTTAGAAACAATTTCAATAGCCTCATCCATACGGATTCCTCTTTCCATTAACAGACGAATCAACTCAGGAATTACCATACTTGGGTGTGTATCGTTAATCTGGATAGTTGCATAATCTGCTAAGTCATGTAAGTTACATCCTTTTGCTTCTGCTTCTGCAAGGATTAAACGAGCTCCGTTGCTTACCATGAAGTACTGCTGGTATACACGTAATAATCTTCCTGCATCATCAGAATCATCCGGATATAAGAATAATGTCAAGTTCTTCTTAATGTCTTCTTTATCGAAATCGATTCCATCTCCTACTAAGCTTTCATCGATTGTTTCAATATCAAATAAATGTAATTTGTTGGTTCTGTTTTCAAATCCTGTTACATCTAAGTCATACATTCTGGACTGTACTGTAAATCCACCGAACTGTACCGGATATGTTACATCAGTCTTTGTAAGCCAGCTCTGCTCTTCGATCCAAGGATTCTTGTTTTCTTTCTGTAAACGATCTTCAAATTTCTGTAAGAATAATCCGAAGTGGTAGTTTAATCCGATACCGTCTCCGTTTAATCCAAGAGTTGCCATGGAGTCTAAGAAACATGCTGCAAGACGTCCTAATCCACCATTTCCTAAAGATGGTTCCGGCTCAACCTGCTCGATTAAGTTGATGTCTTTTCCATTTTCAGCAAAAAGTTCAGCAACTTCATCATAAATTCCTAAGTTAATCAAGTTATTGGATAATAATTTTCCGATTAAGAATTCTGCGGAAATATAATAAATTTTCTTCTTTCCTGCATTGCTTTCTTTTTCTTTTGCTAACTCTTTTACTACTGCAAGTAATCCGTAGTAAAGTTCTTCATTGCTGCACTGAGCAACTGTCTTACCACACTGTTTTTCCAGTAATTCTTTTACCTTCATTTTTATCCTCCTAGAATAATAAATTGATAATTTAAGACGCTGGGTCTTGTGTTCTTTTTTTATCTTATGGGTACATTATAGCCTTATTTTTTTCATTTTTCTTGCAATATGATAGCATAATATAGTACAATACTATCATCTTAAACGCAATATCATTTAATATGGGTACATTCAAATTTAAAAGGAGCGATTTATTTGAACATATTAGAATATGAAAACACACAGGAGATTAAGTCCCACGGATTAGCAGATTTTCCATTTAACATTTATCTTTGCAGTATTCCACTGGACTTTCCATTGGTTCCCGCTCATTGGCATAATGATATGGAAATTATATATATAAAGAAAGGACAAGGACGCATCACGGTGGATCTTGCTCCTATTGTGGCAAATCAAGGTGATATTATCGTAGTCCCTCCCGGACAGCTTCATTCCATTGAACAATTTGAAGAACAATCCATGGAGTACGAAAATATCATTTTTCAACTTAATATGTTGATGGCAGTTCAAGGAGATACTTGTACGGAAAAATTCTTTCAACCTTTACTTCAGCGTCAGATTGGCATCTGGAACCACTATACCCCGGATTCTTCTGTTTACCCGATTCTTTCAAACTGCCTGGATACTATGGACAATATTTGTAAATCCTTCGCCCCCGGCTATGAGCTTGCTATTAAAGGGCAATTATTTACCTTTTTCTACGCCTTAAATTCTTTTATAAAGAAACCTTTACCCAGTCACCAGAACAAGTCTCTTGACCGCCTAAAGGATATATTAAAATATGTAGAAACTAATTACAGTGACAAAATTTCCGTTGCGGATGCTGCAGAAATCTGTGGATTTTCCCAATCACATTTTATGAAGTTTTTTAAGAATAATATGGCCGTTTCTTTTACGGACTACTTGAATGATTATCGGCTTACCATGGCAGCAAGGCTTCTTATTTCATCGTCCGATTCTATTGTAAATATAGCTGCTGAAACAGGATTTGACAATCTTTCCTATTTTAATCGATTATTCAAGAGAAAATATGACTGCACACCAACTGCATTTCGTAACAGGAGCTGATACATATGAAAAAATGTCGAAACATATTACTGGTTATCTTACTTCTTCTTTTTATATTACATTGGACAATATGCTATTTTGCCGTAAGTCTGGCACTGGTTCCTTCTTTTATGGAAAAAACAGAGGCCTTCGAAGAAGTGACGGAGACTGCTGTAAAAGCTCTGGTGCAAACCAGCGATATTCAGAATAATCATGCTGCTGCCATACAGGAGACAAAAGAATGGTTAGAAACAGCTTCCTACGAAAAGCTCAGTCTTACTTCAGAAGATGATTACTTGTTCAAAGCCGTTACTTTTTCTCCTGAAGAAGAAAGCCATAAGTGGGTGCTGCTCCTTCACGGTTATACAGGTTGGAAAGAGGAACTTTACCCCATTGCCTGCCAGTATGTCCAAAGAGGCTATCATGCACTGGTACCCGATATGCGCTGTAGCGGAGAAAGTGAAGGAGACTTTATCGGTATGGGATGGACAGACCGACTAGACAACATGCTCTGGCTAAACGAAATCCTTGCCCGTGACCCGGAGGCTGAAATCATCATTCACGGACAATCCATGGGAGCTTCCTGTGCCTTAATGATGTCCGGTGAAACTCTTCCTTCCCAGGTATCTGCTATCGTCAGTGACTGTGCCTACACAGATGCTTACAGCATGTTCGCCAAACAGATGAAGGATTGGTTCGGGCTTCCTTCTTTTCCTCTATTAGACAGTATGAATCTGGTACTTCAACTCCGGGGTGGTTATGACTTAAAAGATGCCTCTGCACTTGAGGCTGTAAAAAAGACCAACCTTCCGGTTCTCATTATCCACGGGGAAGAAGATGACATGGTTCCGGTGGATATGGCATATGAACTGTATGAGGCCGCCGATGGAGAAAAGGAACTGCTGATTGTTCCGGGTGCAGGACATGCACAATCCGTAGATAAGGACCCGAAAACATATTATGATACGGTATTTGAATTTTTGGAATCAATAGGGTAAATATCTCTTACCCTATTATTTCCAAAAGCCACCGAACAGGGCTGATTAAGCTTATCTGTTGAAGTACCATTGGCATTTTTTCCACTGCTACAAAGGTTCCTCCTAATATTGACAATAAAATTGCCACAGAGGAAGACATAATATTCGCTGTCATCTCCTTTTTGTATAAAAATGCATGAATTACACCATATAGGGTAGTGATTCCTGTAATCATAACTGCTGCCAGCAATTTTATTCTCATATCAGGTAAAAAATCCTTGTCCAACACTGACAGCAAAAGAAATGCGATTCCTATCTGTATTCCTACAATCACTACTGTGGATACCACATATCCCCCAAAATAACTAAGTCTCTTTTCCCCGGCCAGACAAAAACGCTCAATGACTCCCATATCTCTGTCCTGAATTACTTTTGCCGCATATAGTGTGGCAATGACCATATATGCCGTCATCAGCATAGCTGCCATTCGCGCTGATGCTGATAACGGATTGGTATTCTCGCTTGCTTCTGTGACTTTTTCAAGCTCATTTATTACAGCATTCGCTTTCTCTATTTCATCTATATCTATGACATACTGGTATTTTCCCATAATCTGCTCGGTATGAATCGTATCTTTATCTGCTATCTGATATTGAATATTCTCCAATTTTCCCAGTTTTTCCAATATCTCTGCATTTCCTTGATTCTCAATGATTCCTACTCGAATACTCTTTTCTGTGATTCTATAACCAAATATTCCAAACAGACCAATAGCAATAGGAATTACAAGCATCCATATGTATGTCATTTTATTTTGAAAAACTCTCTTCAAATTATTGTTCATAACCTGGTAAACTGCCATTACAATACTCTCCTTTCTGAAATGTGCATACGGCTAACAGACTACATACAATTCCTGCTAAGAACAGGACTCCGCTAACAAACAAAATACTCTCACTTTTTCTGTCATACAGCATAAGAAAAATGCTCCTGTCTATCCAATAGAATGGAGACAAATTTATTGCCATCTGACCAAACTTATGAAAGGTTCCCATTGGGAAAAATACACCTCCTAAAATTCCCAAAAGACAGATTGGAATATTTATCACATTTTTTACCACCATAAAGTTCTTCATTCCAAGTCCGATACAAGTTCCCAATGCTGTTGTAGCATAGGCTAATCCCAGATACAACAGTATGATTTTCCCAATCCCGTAAAGGTCTATTCCGGTAACAAAAGCTGCTCCAACAAAGGTCACAATACTACAGAAAAAAATTACAAAGGTACATGATATTATTTTTGCTGCCACAAGCTCTCCTACGGAAATGGGGGACAGTAAGACACGTTCCGCAGTCTTTGCATATGCATCATCTTTTCCTGCATATGCTGCTGTAATCAATGCCATTACTGTACAGAACGGAACCATTACAACGGTATAATATTGATAACTACTGATTCCACCATGGGAAAAATTACGACATAATACACCAAGCACACCTATCATAATTACCGGAAAAACAATATTATAACCTACTGCAAATCCGTCACACAGCCGCCGCCTGATATTCATTTTTAACTCTGCCATAAATGCTGCCATTCTAATTCACCTCATCTCTGAGCTCTGTTCCGGTAATATCCAAAAATATATCTTCCAGATTTCGCAGGCCCTTCTTTGCATATTTTTCCTTTAACGCCTCTTTACTGCAATCCTCTATGATACTTCCATGATCCATCAGAATAATCCGGTCACATAATGTTTCTATCTCTTCCATGTAATGAGATACATAAATAACCGTTGCTCCCCTTCTGTTCAACTCTCGTATTGCCTCCATGATATGATTTCTTGATTGGGGGTCAATTCCGACCGTCGGCTCATCCATAATTAAGAGCTTCGGCGTATGAGCTATAGCACAGGCAATATTTAATCTACGTTTCATTCCTCCTGAATATTTCTTCGGAGATTCCTTTCGATGTTCCCACAACCCCACAAAACGAAGAGCCTCTTCCACTCTTGCTGCCAATTCCTTTCCCTTAAATCCATACAGGGAACAAAAAAACTTAACATTGTCATAAGCATTCATATCATTATAAAGAGCAATATCCTGTGGAACCACTCCAATCTCGCGCTGATAAGCCTTATAATTCTTTTCTATTCCGGCTCCATGATAAGTAATCTCTCCTCCATCACGTTTTAATAACCCTGTTATCATTCGTATACTTGTGGTCTTTCCTGCACCATTTGCACCGAGAAAACCTATCATCTCTCCCTCCTTTACTTCAAATGAAATCCCCTTTACCACCTCCTTGTTATCAAAGTATTTTGTAAGTTTGTCCACTCTTAACTGTCTTTTTTCCATCTCTTTCTTCCTTTCTGATACTTAATCTTGTTTATCCAATGTTGGATATTTATTTTAAAAGTATTGGAAACCATTCAAGGTTTCCATGCTTTTAGTTCTGATTTTTTATCTGCTGCATCAATAAATTGATATTCTCCAATGCCTGTTCCGGATTTTCTGTTACTGCATTTTTAATACTATTTAACAACTCTAACTGTTCTTCTTTTCCGGAAGACTCCTCCAATTCCTTGATACTATCCGCATCAAAGGATGCTATCATGCTTTCCATTGCCATGGCTTCTTTCTTGTAATAATCAAGGTGTTGCAATAACTCCTTATGCCACGCTATCTGCTGTTTTATAGAATCGATAGACATTTGAAAACTAAGTTTCGTCAGTCCATACTTGTCTTCTGTATTCTTCTTCTCACTCCAGATTTCCCAGTATTCCTGCAATTCCTGCAGCTCCTTAATATGTTTTGAAAGAATTTTTTCCATCTCTTCTTCAGAAAGACTTGAAAGAATTGGAGCAGTAATAAACTTAGA
This sequence comes from Roseburia sp. 499, assembly GCF_001940225.2. Taxonomy (NCBI): domain Bacteria; kingdom Bacillati; phylum Bacillota; class Clostridia; order Lachnospirales; family Lachnospiraceae; genus Roseburia; species Roseburia sp. 499. The sequence continues at coordinate 678,433 of NZ_CP135164.1, read as the reverse complement.
CGAACCAACTTGAAATAGAGGGGTCGCCAGTTCTTGCTGCATTTCCTTCTGAAGTGTTTCCTTTCCCTGTTCCGTAATTCGGTATATCTTTCGCACCCTGGAGCCGGTACGTTCTTCACGCAATACCGCAATATTTTTCTCTTTCTCCAATTTTGTAAGTGCATAATAGATAGAGCCTGACTGTATGCGCGTCCACTGGTCAATTCCAGACAGATGAATGAATTGTTGTATCTCATAACCGTGTGTCGGCTTGATATTCAAATAGTACAATATAATTCCGCGTATCATTTATTCCTACCTCTTTATCCAATGTTGGACTTATTATATATCCAACATTGGATTTTGTCAACCGGTTTTAAAAATATTTTATAATTCTTGACACCGTTAAGATACAAGTTTATAGTATAGTAAAAACTTCAGGAGGGAATATCTTGGCAAATAAAAAATATCACCACGGAAATCTGAAAGTAGCTTTAATTGAAGCCGGAATTGAAATAATCAATGCATTTGGTGAAGAAGGTTTATCTCTTCGCAAAGTAGCTGCTAAATGCAATGTCAGCCAGGCGGCTCCCTACGCTCACTTTGAGAGTAAAGAGGCATTGATTCATGCTATGCAACAACATGTAACAGAACAATTTATGCTGGTGTTAGAATCATCTATAAAAAAGGAAAAAGAAGGATCACCAGAGGCAATCCTTAAAATGGGAGAAGCATATATTCACTTTTTTATTGAACACCCAAACTACTTCCGTTTTCTATTTTTTACCCCTTATCTGCAAATCCATCTTTCCCTAGAGGATAGCGAAAATATCTATCCCCCTTATCAATTATTCCGCAGATATGCCATAGCCCTCTTAGAACAGACGAATGTTTCAAAAGAATCAATGCTGCGAAAAATGATAAATATGTGGGCAACTGTTCAAGGTGCTGCCTTGATCGCAACACAGGAAAATGTAATCTATGATGGTAATTGGAAAAATGATATCTATCAGATCCTTTCGAATGAATAATCAGGATTCATTCGAAATCCTTTCACGCATTATGTTAAGCATAGCTTCATTTTCTTCCCACAATGGACTATGGGCAGAATCTTCAAAAATATAAAGCCCCTTATCCGGTGCGGAAATATTTTCATAAAACGTTTCTACCATCGGCGTCGGACAGGTATAATCATAGTATCCGTTGAAAAAATAGACCGGTATATCAAACTCTATTTTTTCTTTTGAACCGACGTAAAACTTATGATACGGCGAACCTGTACAAAGTATTTTTCCCCGCCAGTAATTTATTTTTTCTTTGAAAGTATAACACTCTGCTTGCATTTGTGGGAAAAAGATTTCAAATGCATCCGAACGCATTTCTCTGGTCGTTCCGCATCCGGCTGCTAACAATACACTTTCCCATTTTGCATGAATCGTATCCGGATTTTTCGGTGTAACAGAACCATCTTCTGCCACCTCTACCAAAGAATTCATCTTACGCATCGCCTTTGTATTTCCTGTCTCTTCAAAAATTTTCTTCATAAACTGATAGCCATAGGTATATCTGTCATATCCATTTTGGACCACTTGCCCCATAGAAAAGTAGCAATAAAAAAGTTCCGGATGATTCTTCGCCAATGCCACTCCAAGGGGCGTACCACCGGAATGCGCCATCAGATATATTTTGTCTTTTGAAAATCTTTCCTTGAGATATTCCGTAACAGTAACCGCATCTGTTTCCAATCTTTCTAAGGTAATCTCTTCTTTCTCTATCTTGGAATCATAAGATAACCCTTCTCCATAATAATCCCACCAACAAACAGTAAAATAATCTTCCAACTTATTATCATAATACTCATTCAACCAATATTGGGGAACACCCGGTCCTCCGGAGATAAATAGTAATACGGGATTGTCCTTACTCTTTCCACGAATAATCATACCATTCTTTTCCCCATTTACATCAATGAATATTTTTTCTGCAATACTTCCTTCTAAAACATTCCCCTGCTCATCCACGAAGGGCTTGATGGTATTCTTCCTTCCTCTTTTCATAAAAATAATCCTTTCGCATAAACTTAACACCGTTAACTTCATACTATCACCCAATCTTAACAGTGTCAAGTTTATGTTTTATCATTTTTATGAAAATAGACTCAACGTACTTATCGCCCTATTTGCTCCAATGCCTTCTTAAACTGAGACCGGAATAAAATCACGGTAAATGATACTGCAAAAAAGTCTGCAATTGGCTCTGCCAAATACACTGCCATAGTCTGATTCGAATGCCAGATTTGAGGCACAATGTAAATCAGTGGTATCAACAAAATAAACTTACGCATAACAGCAACCACAATCGATGCTTTGGCATTTCCAATTGAAGTAAACGTCATCTGGCATGCCACCTGAATACCAAACAAAAACATACATGCCATGTAAACGCGTAATGCCTTTTTTGTAAATTCCAATAGTGCTACGTCTGTGGTAAACATGGCAGCAAATCCTTGTGGAAAAATCATAACACACAGCCAAAGTGCCACCGCATAGACAATACTTACCTTTAATAAAAGCCAGTAAGCAGCCTTCACACGCTCCGGATTTTTTGCTCCATAATTATAACTGATAATAGGCTGGGCCCCCTGTCCTGCTCCCTGCAAAGGAAGCATCGCAAACTGCATGACACTCGTTAAAATTGTCATAGCGCCTACTGCTATATCGCCTCCGTACTTAAGCAACGAAGAATTAAAGCATAGTGAAATAATGCTTTCACTTGCCTGCATAATAAAAGTTGCCAGACCAAGTGCCAGACATGGTAAAATTATTTTTGACTGTAACCATAAATTTTCTTTTCGAATTTTTAAAATGGTTTTTTTCCCAAATAAAAAACATAATACCCAGATACAGGAACATGCTTGTGAAATAACTGTTGCCAAAGCTGCTCCCTGAACGCCCATATGCAGACCAAAAATAAATACCGGATCCAATGCAATATTGATTCCCGCACCAATTGCTACTGACAACATACCTGTCTTTGCAAATCCCTGTGCCGTAATAAATGCATTCATTCCCAATGTAAGCTGAACAAAAATGGTTCCTATCGCATATATATTCATGTAATTGGTTGCATAATCAATCGTATTCTCACTTGCTCCGAAAGCCAGGAGAAAACTTCGATTTCCTATGAGTAATACAGCCGTCAGAATCACAGAAATCAAAATCTGCAACATAAAACAATTTCCCAATGTCCTTTCGGCAGATTCCTTTTCTCCTTTTCCCATAAAAATAGAAGCCCGAGGTGCTCCTCCATTCCCGACTAAAGATGCAAATGCTGTCACAATCATAATCAGAGGCATGCATACTCCCACTCCCGTCAATGCCAAAGCCCCTACCTTCGGAATATGTCCTATATAAATACGGTCAACAATGTTATAGAGCATATTTATAATCTGTGCTGCTACTGTTGGTAATGCCAGTTTCAATAATAATTTCCCGACTGGCTCTTTTCCTAAGAAATCCTTGTTGTCACTCATTTATTTTCTCTCCTTTTCATGGCATTTTTAGTATTTTCCATAACAAGCCTGTTCAATTCCTCGAACTGTTTTTTCTCCTGTTCAGACATCCCCAAAAAAATCTCTTTCTGAAATTGTTTCTTACACGCTTCCACCTCATCTGTAATAACCTTCGCTTTTGGCAATAACAACAAATGTATCTTCCGACGATCCTCCAAATCCGGTTTTCGTTGCAAAAGTGACTTCTGAATCAGACTTTCCACCGCTCCCGAAACATTTCCCTTAGACAACATACGCAACTCCACAATATCACCTGCAGTATCCTTTTGGGGATTATTATGCAAAAAACTAATGATATTTGCTTCTATCAACGTCAACTGATGTTTCTCACAAATTTCCTTTAGCATACTTTCATGAAGCTTTATCGTACGCCGAATATTCACCAGAAAGTCTGTTGTATTCATGATATTTTCTCCTTTTCTTTTAGTTCTAGCAAAAACAGTTCTAAAAAGAACTTATTTTCAAAACAATTATACTACAAGAAATGTTCTTGTCAAAGTAAGCGCCTCATAGTCAGTACATAGAACTTGACCAACAAATTTGAGAAAATAGACATAACAAATTTACTTTTGTATAAAAAGTTGAGGCTCAACTTTTTATACTTGATTGGAGGTATTGTCTATGAATTCTCAAACTTCGCTCATCGCACGCAACGTCCGATTAAAGGAATGGGCATCAATGGTACAAGAGTGCAATGCCAGACCGGCAGGAATGACAGTTGGCGAGTGGTGTGATAATCATTCGATTACTAAATGTGATTATTATTATCGTATGCGGGCTGTACGAAAGGCCTGTCTTGAAGTTATTCCTGAAAGCATTGCCCAACAGGCTATCGTACCTGTTCCTATGGAAGTAATGGCTCCGGATGGTAATCCATCTATCCCCGATAATTCCAAAGAAACATCAGCATTAGAACTTGAAATCAATGGAGTTACAATTAGAATAACCGAAGAAACATCTACAGCTCTTCTGGCGAAAGTCCTTGGGGTGGTTGCTCATGTTAAATGACGCTACCTGTTTCAAACAAGTGTATATCGTTTGTGGCTACACCGACCTGAGATCCGGTATAGATACACTGGCTTCCATAATTGATCAGAAAACGGGAAACAATCCATATGTCCCTGATACCCTGTATCTTTTCTGCGGACGCAAATCTGATCGCATCAAAGGACTTGTATGGGAAAAGGATGGATTCCTTCTCCTGTACAAACGCCTGGAACAAGGCAGGTTTATCTGGCCTCGGAACGAAGCTGAAGTAAAAGCTTTGACTCCCCAGCAGTTCCGCTGGCTTATGGAAGGCCTGACAACGGAACCCAAGAAGTCTGTCCGTCCGGTTGAACCACCGGAATTCATGGCATGATATTTGTGCAAAAGGCTGAAATTTTTGAGCCGGTTTTACTCCATAAAATCTCTGAATCTGCACTATCTGTAAGTCCAATAAACTGCATTATAAGCACGCATAATTGTCTCTATGCAGTTGTTATTTATATCAATCATTTCAAAAGGCCAGAATTATAAGTCCTTATATCCGTCTTACAAAGTCTTGTAACTATAGGCATTATGACGGAAGTTGAAATGAGAGATATTCGCATGTTTTGTCCATATCTGCTATAATAGAGCCATCAGAAAAGAGGTTCAATATGGCGATGGAATATACAGAAGAACAACTGAATAACTTTGATAAGGCTACGCTTGTTCAGCTATTCCTTGTACAGCAGTCGCAGCTGAAAGACATTGATCAGAAGCTACAGTTGCTATTGGAGCAGGTCGCTGTATTAAACAGCAACCGCTTCGGCAGATCTTCCGAAAAGCTGGATACAGAAAATCAGATCCGGTTTATGGAAGTCGATGGAAATATCATCTACTTCAACGAAGCAGAAGCGGTTGCTTCACTTGGTGAAGAGGCTCTGGATGATGAAGATGTTCCGGAAAAGTTGCGTTCAAAAAAGACCAAAGGAAAACGTACTGCTGATATAAGGAACCTTCCTGTCATTCCTATTGAACATAAGATGACCGTGGAAGAACTGGTTGCCGAGTTTGGCGAGGACGGATGGTATCAGCTGGATGATGAAATCTACAACCGCTATCGTTTCACACCTATGAAGGTGGAGCTTGAACAACATCATGTCGGTGTATATAAATCAAAAAAGGATAATCATTTCAAAAAGGCGGATCATCCTGCTTATCTGTTAAGAAATAGTCTGGTGTCTCCATCCTTACTTGCCGGCATCTGGAATGCAAAGTATGTAAATGCGGCACCTCTGTACCGTCAGGAACAGGAATTTCAAAGGATGGGACTTGCCATTGACCGGACAGATATGGCCCGGTGGACCATCCAATGTGCTGAGAGATATCTCTCTATCCTGTATGATTATCTGCATGAGAAACTTTATGATTATCATGTGCTTCAGGCAGATGAAACACCGGTACGGGTCACAAAAGAAAACCGAACCGAAGGCTCCAGACATTATATGTGGGTGTACCGTACAGGAGCTACATATCCTGGGAAACAAATCGTCCTATACGAGTATCAGCCCACCCGTAATGCAAGCCATCCCAGGGAGTTCTTAAAGAACTTTAAAGGAGTGTGTGTAACGGATGGCTATCAGGTCTATCACACGATTGAAAAGGAACGAGAAGACCTACGGATTGCCGGGTGTTGGGCACATGCAAGGCGACGATTCGATGAGGCTGTAAAAGCTTTACCGAAAGCGAACCAGAAATCATCACTTGCATATCTGGCACTCAAGCAGATTCAAGCGATTTATCGCGAGGACAACACGTTAAAGGACAGAAGTCCTGAGGAACGTCAACAACATCGCCAGCTGACAGTTAAGCCACTGGTTGATGCCTATTTTGCGTGGATTAGCCAAAACCTGTTAAAGGTTCCGGCCAAGAGCAAGACTGCAAATGGGTTTGCTTATTCCCTCAATCAGGAAAAGTACCTTAGATATTTCCTGGAGGATGGTGAAGTTCCACTAGATAACAATGCTGCAGAACAGACAATCCGTCCGTTCTGCGTTGGCAAGAAAAACTGGGTAATGATTGATACAATCGCCGGAGCGGAATCCAGCGCAATTATCTATAGTATCGCTGAAACGGCCAAGGCCAATAACCTGAAGCCTTATAATTATTTTGAATATCTTTTGACAGAAATCCCAAAACACATGGATGACCGTGATGTAAGTTTCTGTGAAAATCTGCTTCCATGGTCAGAAAAACTGCCAGAGGAATGCAGAAAATAATTTTTAAATAACGCCGCTCTTCGGAGTGGCTACCTATGTGTGAGTACCCACTATGAGGCGTTTACCCTTATACTCGTCGCTACTTGCGAAAAAAAAAACTTATGGGAACTCCAAAACTTTTATGTTCTGAGTTTTCTTCCCATAAGTATTTCCTTTTTAGTCTTCTTTTTTCTCTAAATACAAATCTTGATTAGTATTTATCCTTCTCACATGATAAACCGGCGACCAATCCTTTACTTCAACATCATCTGCTGTTACAACATCTAATTTTTTCAAGTTTGCAAGCGGAAACAAATCCTTTATTTTCGTTCCGCTAATATACAAAATTTCCAACTTGTTCAGATTGGCAAGTGGAGACAAATCACTTATATTAGTTTCATTTATATACAAAAACTCCAATTCTGTCAAATTAGAGATCACTGACAGATTTTCTATTTTGGTTCGTTCTGCATACAAACGTACCAATTTGCTCATATCAGCCAATACGGAAATATCATTTACTTTTGTGTCATCAATATCTAATATTCTGAATTGTGTATGATTTTTTAAGACTGATATGTCATTCACATTCGTCCCTCCGATATACAACACTTCCAACGCCATCATATTTTTTAACACCGTAATATCTCTCACATCCGTTCCACCTAAAGATAATTCTTTCATCAGGACGGCATTACTAAGTGCTGATATATCATTTATCTCCGTTTCATACAGATTCACCTTCTCCAAGTCAGTTAGTTTACTTAGAGCTGATATATCATTTATTTGGGTTGACTTCGCTTCTAATATCTTAATCTTTGTTAAATTGCTAAGTGCAGATATATCACTCACTTGTGTGTCATTTATATATAGTTCTTCTAACTCCGGCATATTACTCAACACCGATATATCACTTACCGCTGTTTCAGAAATATCCAAGACTTTCAATTTTGTCAAGTTCCCTAACATTGATATGTTATCCACTTTACTTTTAGCTAGATAAAGTTTTTCCAATTGTGGCATATTTCCCAGTGCTTCCATAGGCACATCGTAGTCTGTATATATCGCAACTTCTTTTATTTTTGGTAACTTCTGTATTCCTGAGTAATCTTCTATAAGAATATTTCCGTTCAGCTCTATTCCTTTTATATTGGTTAACTGACTTAACATATCTGCATGTTCCTGTTTTATCTCATCAGAAAAAAGAGAAATATACTCCAATTTTTGTAGATTTGAAAGATCTGCACACTCCTTTTCAAAATAATAATTCAGCTTCTTTAAGTCATCTATACCTTCCGTAAACTCAAAATTCTCTATGGACATATTTTTAATAGTAAGAACTGTTACTTTTGATGCTTTTAAACTATCCCATGCTTTTTGTTCAATCCCGCTCATTTCAATATACATTTCCATTTCCTTTGGTGCATTGGCAATTCCTGTGAAATCTTCACCAAATACACCATGCATTTCAATCTTCTCCAACGCATCCATTCCGGAACAGTCTCCAAATCCGTTAACCCTGCACTGCGTCATAGTTAGCTTTTGTAATCCTGTCATTGTATTAATTCCGCTCTTTTCATTGACTACCAGAGAGTCTAACTCCAATGTTTTTACATTTGATAATTGATTACAATCTAAGACATTTGCATCTGGCTCGGATACATCCCAGTTTTCCGGCGAGATATAGAGCTTTTTTATCTGTTTTATCTCTGCAAGCTCCTGAATACTTCTTCCATCATATCCATAAATATCCACATCAATCTCTTTATCCGCTAGATTGAAATAGGACAGATACTTCATATCAAGCTCATACTCACTACCTAGGTTCAATTCCAGTTTCTTGAGATTAACAGAACTATTTACAAGGGCTGCAACTTCTTTATAATTACTTTTATCCAACTTATTAATACTTATAAGTTTCACCAATCCGACTAATTCTTTTTTCAATTGGCCTCTTTCATATGATCTGCCTATATCCACTGCGATTCCTTCCGGAATCTCGATAATGTTAGCTTTTGCAGCTTCTGCTTCTTTCTTTTTTATCTGACCAACAATAATATATCCTGCTATGCATGCGATGACGATAACAGCCAGTGTGATGCATATTACTTTTTTCTTTTTCATCCTTCTTCCTTTTAGTCTTCCCTTTTTTCTAAATACAAATCCTATTATTGAATGTCCACTATTCTCACATGCTGAACAGGTGACCAATCCTTTACTTGTACATTTTTTGCATACACGCTATCTAAATTTTTTAATTTTGCAAGTGGAGACAAATCGGTTATTGATGTTCCACTAATAACCAGTACTTCCAATTCGGCACAGTTTGAAATCGCTGAAAGGTCACTTATTTTCGTTTGCTCTATATACAGACGTTTCAATTTGCTCATATTTGCCAATACAGAAATATCTCTTACTTCAGTGTCATCCATATCTAGCACCCTAAGTTGTGTATTATTTCTTAGGACAGATATGTCACTTACATTTGTTTCGTTAATCCTCAACTCTTCCAATGCTGTCATCTCATTTACCATCGAAATATCACTTACTTTTGTCCCACTTATTACTAACTTCCGCATTTTAGTTGCATTACTAATAGCAGAGATATCACTTACCTCTGTTCCGTTCATATATAGTATCTCTAAATCATCTAGACTACTCAATACTGATATATCACTTATTCTTGTATCTATAACTCTTAATTCCTTAAGTTCTGTCTTATTATTTAACACTGATATATCACTTACTTCTGTACCAGAAATATTTAATACTTTTAACTTTGTCAGATTGCTCAACACTGATATATCACTTACTTCTGTATCGTCTATATATAGTTCTTCTAAATCCGGCATGTTACTTAACACTGATATATCACTCACCTCTGTTTCAGAAACATCCAAGACTTTCAATTTTGTCAAGTTCCCTAACATCGATATGTTATCTACTTTACCTTTAGCTAGATAAAGTTTTTCCAGTTGTGGCATATTTCCCAGTGCTGCTAAAGGCACATCGCTTTCTGTATATATAGTTACTTCTTTTATCTGTGGTAACTTCTGTATCCCTGAATAATCTTCTATAAGAATATTTCCGTTCAACCCTATTCCCTTTATATTGGTTAACTGACTTAACATATCTGCATGTTCCTGCTTTATCTCATCTGAAAAAAGAGAAATATAATCCAATTTCTGTAGTTTTGAAAGATCTGCACATTCCTCATCAAAATAATAATTTAGCTTCTTTAATACATCCATATCTTCTGTAAACTCAAAACTCTCTATGGAAGTATCTTTAATTGTAAGCAATGCTATTTTTGATGTTCTTAAACTATCCCATGCTTTCTGTTCAATCCCACTCATTTCAATATAAAATTCCATTTCATTTGGTGCATTGGCGATTCCTGTGAAGTCCTCACCAGATACACCAATCATCTCAATCTTCTCCAATGCATCCATTCCGGAACAGTCTCCAAATCCGTTAACCTCACATTGAGTCATATTTAGCGTTTGTAACCTTGTCATTGTATTAATTCCACTTTTTTCATTGACTATCAGAGAGTATAATTCCAATGTTCTTACATTTGATAATTGATTACAGTTTAAATTATAGGTAGCATTCGAATTATAATTATAATCTTTAGGATAAATTTCAAGTGTTCCTATCTGCTTTATCTCTATTAACTCTTGGAGACTTCTCTCATCATATCCCCCAATAGTTACATCTAACTCCTTATTCGCTAGATTGAAATAGGACAGATACTTCATATCCACTTCATATCCACTATGCAAATTTAATTCCAGTTTCTCAATATTTACAGAACTATTTACAAGGGCTGCAACTTCTTTATAATTACTCTCATCCAACTTGTCAATACTGATAAGTTTCACCAAATCAACAGCATCTTTCTTCAATTTGCCATCTTCACCTACCTCTACATTTACCTCAATTCCCACTGGAATCTCAATGAAATTTGCTTTTGCAGCTTCTGCTTCTTTCTTTTTTATCTGACCAATAATAATATATCCTGCTATGCATGCGATGACGATAACAGCCAGTGTGATGCAGATTATTTTTTTCTTTTTCATTCCTCTCTTCCTTCCATTGTTACATCTAATTTGGATTAAAATTTGATAAATATTTTTCAATAAGATTTTCTTTTTCTGTACTTCCGTTAAGATATGCCTCGATATCTCCTATTGTTAACTTAAAGTTCTTACTCACTCCTGCATTATAATCCTCTAAGTTCTTCGTTAATCCATTATACGAATCCCCCTCATTTATAGAATATCTCTCCAAATAAAACTCTCCGTTTTGACATGTTACCTGCATGTTGATACAACACTTATTTGCTAAATCCATTAATTCTGATTTATACTCATTCTGCTCCCATCCTTGAGCTATTCTAGCATCAATCGTTGCATTATGCGCCTCTGCTTGACGATTATCATACCAATCTCCAAGTAACTCACACCCAAGATTAATTATCGGAGTCGCCTTTGCCAAATTCCCTCCAATATATTCTATTGCATTTCCCTTTATCTTATCCCAGGCAATTCCTTCACCTTTATTTTTAAAAATTTCTTCATTGCTGCATACTTCGTCCTTCTCTGACTCAAACCAACAAGAGAATGTTTCAGTCGTACTCCAATCAAAAACCTTTGAAATATTACTATAATCAACCATTCCATATACCTGGAATTTATTTATGTCCTTTTCTCCCATATATGTACCATCATTCGTTCGTCCACTTTCTACTGTAACATCATACGCATAAGAACCATCCTTATAATTTCCCAAACTTATATAGGATATATCAATCGGTATATCTTTCAAGCAAACATATACTGATTTCAACGTTCCATTCACCTCGTCGCAATGCAATACAAAATTATTATGTTCTTCGCCATAAGGAACATTTATGGTGGCATTGTTCTTTATAAAGGTTGCAAATAATGAAGACATTGCAAATTGATTTTGAAAATACCGTGATAATTTTTTTCTTTCCTCATCTTCACTACATCTATCTGTCATTATAGTCTGATAGTCAACGGCATTAACCTCCTCATTATACAATGAAAATGCCGCAATAAATGTGTCTGTCAGACCTACGCCATGACAAATATGTTCCCAGTCAAGAGTAGTATAATTTTCTAAAGACCAATCTTCCATATCAACTTTTCCGTAACCAGCACGCAACATTTCTTCAATATTAGCTAAATTGGTTTCTTCGTCTTCAGAATAAAGTTGAAAAAATACTGTTGATAATGCAATCAGCTCCTCCTCTGATAATTGATTTAAATCCTTGCGCATCGCATACTGTATGGCTGACCAGTCAAATATAATCGTTTCGTTTTCGCATACTGTATAATAAGAGTTTGCATAATAGCTAATTAATTGTTCTCTAACAGCATTCATATTTCCCTGTACTTTATCTTGAAATTCTGCTGTTGACAAAGTAGTTATATTTTCTCCATTAAGAGATTTTTTATCTATAAGTCCCGCAAGTGCTTTTATCCCATTGTAAAAACTCTCAAACTCCACCTTTTCATCTTGAAATCGTTTTTCACAGACTTCATCTTGCGCATTTACACTCAGAAATATAGTATCCAATTCACTTTGGGTTATATTATTCTGTTCCACATACTTCTCGGCATATTGTTTTAGTTCCGGATAATAATTATCGTAGTCCAAATTCTCATAATTTACTATATCTGAAAAGAAATCAATAACCGCCCATTCATCATTACTTTTTATGCACTCTTTAATCTCATCATATGCCTCTTGTGAAAAATCTTTTAAAACTCCCATTCCTCTTCCTCATTTCTATTTACAAATATTTACAACACATTCTTCTATTTTACCTGTTCAGTCATTACATCCCATCTGGTCTTTTCAACATTATCCATATATGCATATTCCTGGTATGAACTGCTTAACGTTTCGTATGTATTACTAAACAATACAGAAATCATATCTATTACCATTTGCAACATTTCATTTGTTTCTGATATCACTTCAGCACTTTCACCCGTACTCTCTATCAATACATTTTCTATTTCTTTTATTTTATTATTGATATTTTCCATAGATTCTATCCCTTTATACTTATTTAGCACTTCATTGTATTTATCCAGTTTTATATTGATTTTGTCCAACATGCTCTATTCCCTTCTACCGAATTGTATTGCAACCAGCTCCATATATATCTTCATCCAGCTCATCAATACTAATGATAAATTGTTCAAGTTTGCTTACTACTTCTTTGCACGTATTACTAAATGTGTTTTGATATAACTGTACTGCCTCTAAAAATATCTGTAATTTGTCATGCAATGCTCCTTTTACAATGGATTCATTGGTCATTTCACTAAGAAATTTTATATACGTTTCCATTTTTTCATCCACTAAATCTCCCAACTCACTATACAAAGTCATCAATTTCTCATATTCATCCTCCTGAAGCTTTAAATTGTATGTTGTTGCTGCTGTAAATGCCATTCCTTGCATAATATCACCCTTCCATTCTTGCTTTTTTCTGTTTCAATATCCTAATTTTTTCTTCGTACCGTTGTATATAAGAATCAATTTCCGAAACCCTATCCATTCTTTTCTCTACATTTCTGTTAATATCATCAATCAAATTTTGAATTGTTTGAATCGCTTTCCATACATAAGAGCTACTAGAATAAATAGAATTATATTCTTTCATTTTTTCTGAAATCTTAGTTACACCTCTGCTGCGATATACCGATAACTTTTCAAAACTTGCAACTCGATTACAAAATACTCCCTCCATATTCTCTTTTCTAGCTCTAATACTAATCCTCGAAGTATCTAATTCATCAATTACATTAATCAGGTGATTTTTTTCATCACTCAAATCGCTAATCTTATTCTCATACTCTTTTATTTTGCGCACAATTTCTCTTTCATTCATCCTCATGCCTCCTTGCTATATTGCAGGGTTTCACCCACTCTTTTTACTACACTATGCAAGGTCAATAATTTTTCTTCGTTTCATTTTGATATTTTGCAGAATTAGCCATCTATTGAACAATAGACATTGAACCCTCTTAATTATTTAATATTTATATCTTCCCTCGCATATAACTTCATCATTATAATTCTTTATCATAATAAAGTCAAATGTCCTGAAAATATCTGCCCCAGATATTGACAAATTTTTATCAAAGTTATATAGTTAAATTATGTTTTGTCCTATATTTTCGGGCAATCCGTGAACAATTAAACTACATATTTTATTAGGAGGTTTACACATGAATAACTTAAAGTTAGAAGTGGAAAACGAAATTGCTGTCCTTACTATCAGCAGACCTGGTGCATTAAATGCATTAAACAGTGAAACTCTGGATGAATTGAATACTGTATTATCTGAAATTGAAGCTAGAGACGACGTTAAAGTTGTTATTTTAACAGGTGGTCCTGACAAAAAGGATAACCCATACAAATCTTTCGTAGCTGGTGCTGACATCGCTGAAATGGTGAACTTCTCCGCTGCTGAAGCACGTGCTTTCGGTATGAGAGCTGCTGAACCATTCTTCAAATTAATGAATATGCGTCAGGTAACTATCGCTGCTGTTAACGGATTCGCTTTAGGCGGTGGATGTGAAATCGCTATGGCATGTGATATCCGTATCGCAGCTGACAACGCAACTTTCGCACAGCCTGAAACAGGTCTTGGAATTATCCCAGGATTCGGTGGAACTCAGAGACTTGCTCGTCTGGTAGGAATGGGACGTGCTAAGGAATTAATCTTCACATGTGACAACATCGATGCAAACGAAGCATACAGAATCGGTCTGGTAAACAAAGTTGTTGCTAAGGAAGAACTGATGGATACTGCTAAGAAAATGGCTGCTAAGATTATTTCTAAAGGAAGCTACGCTGTATCTATCGCAAAGGCTGCTATCAACAACGGATACGACATGGATATCAAGAACGCTGTTGAAATGGAAGCTAACTTGTTTGGTATTACCTGCTCTACTCATGATAAGACAGAAGGTATGACTGCTTTCTTAGAGAGAAGAGCTGCTGATTTAACAGATTTCTAATAAGTTATGATTACTTTGGAAGGTATCTCGCTTTCGAGTCGAGATACCTTCTTTTTTTACCTCTTGCACAATTCTTTTACTATTGCTATGATATTATTAGTTATTTTTTTACAAAATAGGAGGCTCCATTATGAATCAGAACATTACTTTTATTGGTGGCGGAAATATGGCAAGCGCCATCATCGGAGGCATTATCAACTCCGGACTCGCATCAAAGGACCAGATTACTGCCACTGCCAAAACAACCGCAACCTGTTCTTCTCTGGCGGAACGTTTCGGAATACATACCACTCAGGATAACGGAAAAGCTGCTGAAACAGCAGATATTCTTTTCCTGGCGGTAAAACCATTTCTTTTTCCGGAAGTAATTCCACAAATCAAAGACAAAGTGAAAAAAGATGCCCTAATCATCTCTATCGCTGCCGGACAGCCGATTGCTACCATTGAATCCCTGTTTGGACACCCAATCAAACTAATTCGTACTATGCCAAACACACCGGCACTGGTAAGCGAAGCTATGAGCGCACTTTGCGTCAATGATAATGTAACAGAAGAAGAACTTTCTACTGCCATCGACATTTTTAACAGTTTTGGAAAATGTGAAGTTGTGAAAGAATCTTTGATGGATGTCGTAACCGGTGTATCCGGCTCCTCTCCTGCCTATGTCTATATGTTTATTGAAGCTATGGCAGATGCTGCTGTCGCTGACGGTATGCCAAGAGCGCAAGCGTACAAGTTCGCAGCACAGTCAGTTCTTGGTTCTGCTAAAATGGTCTTAGAAACCGGAACTCATCCGGGAGCACTGAAGGATGCCGTATGCTCCCCTGCCGGAACTACCATTGAAGCGGTTGCTGTCTTAGAAGAAAAGGGCTTACGAAACGCTGTTATTTCAGCACAAAGAGCATGTACAAAAAAATCAAAAGATATGAGTAAATAGTCGCAGCAATACTGCGAACAGAAAGGATTGTGAAAATTATGTGGGCTTATGAAAGTGTTTTTTATCAGATTTATCCTTTAGGACTATGTGGTGCTCCCTTTGAAAATGATGGAGTTTTGGAACATCGAATTCTAAAAATCAAGGATTGGATTCCTCATATGGAAAAATTAGGCATTGATGCCATTTATTTTTCTCCGCTTATCGAATCTGATACCCATGGCTACAATGCCAGAGATTATCAGAAGTTAGATACCCGTCTCGGAACGAATGATGATTTCAAGGAAGTTTGTGATGCACTACACGAAGCTGGCATACGCGTTGTTCTGGACGGTGTTTTCAACCATGCCGGACGTGGATTTTTCGCTTTTCAGGATGTCGTAAAAAATCGTGAATCTTCACCTTACAAAGACTGGTTTCACATTGACTTTAACGGCAATTCTAACTACAATGACGGCCTTTGGTATGAAGGCTGGGAGGGCAATTATGACCTCGTAAAATTAAATCTTAGAAATGAAGAAGTCATCGGTTACCTTCTGGACAGTGTTACCTTCTGGGTAAATAACTGGGATATTGATGGACTTCGTCTGGATGTGGCATACTGCCTTGACCATGACTTCGTCCGCAGACTGAGAAACCATTGTGACAGCTTAAAACAAGACTTTTTCCTGGTTGGGGAAATGCTCCATGGAGACTACAATCAGTTGATGAACGACCAGATGCTCCACTCTGCTACCAACTATGAGTGTTACAAAGGTCTTTACTCCAGTTTCAACTCCATGAACATGTTTGAAATCAACCACTCTCTGCTACGTCAATTCGGCCCGGAAGACTGGACTATTTATAGAGGAAAACATCTTTTGAGTTTCGTAGATAACCATGATGTTTCTCGTGTTGCAAGTATTTTGACCAACAAATCACATCTTCCACTGATTTATGCTTTGTGTTTCGGTATGCCGGGCATTCCTTGTGTCTACTACGGCAGTGAATGGGGACTGGAAGGCGACAAGAGTCAGGGCGATCCCGCTCTTCGTCCAGCAATAGAAAAACCGGAATGGAACGAACTGACTGACTGGATTGCCAAACTCGCTACTGCGAAAAAATCATCTGATGCTTTAAATTACGGTTCTTTCCGCTCCGTTGTATTAACAAATAAGCAATGCATTTTTGAACGAAAAACAGAAAAGGAACGTGTTCTGGTTGCCATCAATGCAGACAGCGAAGCTTATACAGCCCATTTTGATGCCGGATGTGGTACTGCTGTTGATTTGATTACCGGAGAAAAACATGACTTTGGTGGCGGAAGTGAACTGCCTCCTTATAGCGCATATTTCTGGAAATGCGAAGTGTAAAATACTTTTGACATGCCCGAAAATAGGCAATGTAAAACAGTTTTGATAGCAAAAACAAACTCCCTATAATAGAATACAACCAAGGAGAGATACAAGATGGAAATTGGCAAACAAATAAAAAAGTACAGACTTGAATTAAATTTATCACAGGATGATTTGGCAGAAAAAATATTCGTAACACGCCAGACAATTTCAAACTGGGAAAATGATAAGAATTATCCAGACATCAAAAGTCTTTTATTGCTAAGTTCTCTTTTTGATACCTCTCTTGATATTCTAGTAAAAGGAGATTTGGAAGAAATGAAAGAACAAATTAAAGCAGAGGACGTAAAACAATTTAATCATGATGGTGCCATTTTTAGTTTCTTATTATTAGGAGTTGTAGTATCAGCAATTCCTCTATTCCTTTTCTTAGATTTTATCGGAATAGGAATATGGGCATTACTATTTATCATTACTATGTATTATGCCCTCCGAATTGAAAAACAGAAAAAAGCACATGACATCCAGACTTATAAAGAAATTGTTGCTTTCTCAGAAGGCAAAAAACTGTCTGAATCAGAAAAAGGTTATGAACGTGTAAAACGTCCTTACCAGAATATACTGTGTGTAATTGGTTCGGCACTAATTACATTAGTCATTTGTATGGTTATTGCTTTTTTTCTCCGTTAATTTTCCAAGTTGGTTGAACCAACTCTGGGGCAATGCAAGTCCAAACACAATTCCAAGTACCATTGCCCCTGCTATCTTAAAGGTTTCTATTCCTTTGGCAGTAAACTGTGCCAAATCATTCATAATCAAATAGTAGGAAGCATAATAAATTCCTGCTCCCGGTACTAAAGTAAAGATACCTGTCACCAGAAAAATGGTAACAGGTGTTTTTCGTATCGCAGATAAAATGCGCGCCAATAACGTCAAAATCACGGTAGCCCAAAGAGACGCCATTACAACACCTGCTCCCATATTTAAAAACAGCAGGTATGACATCCACCCTACACATCCCGTAATCGCGCAAAAAATATACTCTTTTTTGGGTGCATTAAATAAAATAACAAATGCTAGCGTTGCCAACATAGATACTATAATCTGATCTATCATAAAAATACGGCACCTCCTGTTACAAATTGAAATACCTTGATTGCAGCACCCACGCCGATAGCAATACACATCGCAGTTAAGAGAGCGTCAATCAATCGAATACTACCGGAAAGGTAATCCCCTCCAAATAGGTCACGAATCGCCGTAGTCAATGCCACTCCCGGCACCAGAGGAATAATTCCCCCAATAATAACCTTATCAAACCAGATTCCCGTTCCTGCCATATATAACACCAAACTTCCTGCTGTTACAATGACACTTCCTATGATATTTAAAATAAACTTAGATGTATGATGCTTTGAGGCAGTAAGCAAAAAAATCTCCAAAAGCATCCCTAAAAGAAATGAGATAGCGCTATCATAAGGTCTTCCTCCGAACAAATAGCAAAAACTGGCTCCACCCATACCACATGCCAGAATTCGTACCCATCCTGCCGGCCGTTTCTTCCTTTTATAGTTTTCTAACCGCTCATATGCCTGTTCCAAATCACATGTTCCTTCGCATATTTCACGAGACAACTGATTGATGTCTTCTATCATCTGAAGATTTACCTCCCCAATGGTCACATACCGTACCATACTACTGGCATCCTCTTCCTTTTCATGAACCGTTGCAAATATGCCATTGGTAACTACAAATACATTGTAATCTTCTATTCCATATGCTTCCAGAATACGTCCCACCGTTTCTTGCACACGGTAGATTTCTCCTCCATTTTTCAGTAATACTTCTCCTGTGGATATAGCCAGATTTAGAATTCTTTTGCTATCTTGCCTGTTTTCCATCTTCTATCTCCTATTTTTATACATTAATTACTTTTCCTGCCTCTGCTAAGATACAATTATCTCCCAGTTGCTCTTTTATTGCCGCAATCCCAAGGATTCCGGTACAATGCATCGGTACAATAATTTCTGCATTTATTTTTTTCAATTCCTGAATCGTCATTTCCAGACGCTCTTTGGCACAACCTTTTAAATGCATTCCGGCAAAAATCCCATAAATACGCTCTCCCGGAAAACTTTCCTTTACATAGGAAAGACAATTTATAATCCCCGGATGTGCACACCCTGCAAATACATAAAGTCCTTTTTCTTCCCTAATTACCATAATCTGTTCATCTGCCATATTATCCAAAATTGTTCCTAACTCATCTTGATAGAACACTTTCGGCTTCGGTTCAAATGGAACACAATATGGAATTTCTGACAATAAAAAAACATTTTCTGCTATTTGCTTTTTTCTTTCTTGTATTAATGTTAACTGTTCTCCACACACTTCCGGTTCCCAATCAATACCAATATAACGCATCTCATTATTTTTGAGATTCTTCGTATATTTCTTTTCAAATGCCCGGTAATTGACATATACCGGACAGGACAACATCTTTGCTTCCTCTTCTATCCAATTTCCCAATCCACCACAATGGTCATAATGTCCATGGCTTAAAACAATGCCGTCAAGTTCTGTCAAATCTTCTTTCAAAGTCCTGGCATTTCTTACAAATACTCTTGTCTGCCCCGTATCAAACAGAAATCTTTTGCCTTCTGTTTCTATCAATAGCGACAATCCATGTTCTCCGATAAACCCTCTCTTATATACTGTATTTTCCGTTAAAATACTTATTTTCATACCCTTTTCTCCTATGCTCTAAATAAGGGGCTCCTAAAAGGACCCCCTTAGCAAACTGATTATTCTATTGTGTCTCTTCCTGTGCTTCCTTTGCCTGAAGAATCGCTTCGTTCAATGAAAGCATCTTTGCATCCAACATAGATACAATTCCCGCACATTCTCTTAAATCACGACTGATATACTCCGGCGCATTTCCTTCAAACTTATAGTATATCTTATGTTCGAGACTTGCCCAGAAATCCATTGCAATGGTTCTTATCTGAATCTCAACCTTGGTATCCACCACTCGGTCTGACAAGAAAATTGGTACGGTTACCAACATATGATAACTCTTATATCCACTATCCTTTGGATTCTTGATATAATCCTTAACAGAAACTACCGTAAGGTCATTTTGCTTTCCAATCATTTCTGCTAATCTATAAATGTCAGATGTAAAAGAACATACAATACGAATTCCCGCTATATCATTTACATGAGTAACCATATTATCAATCGTACTTTCATATCCGGAACGTTTTAACTTCTTTACAATACTCTCCGGAGACTTAATTCTTGACTTAATATATTCAATAGGATTATACCTATGTACATGCTGAAATTCATCATTTAAAATCTCAAGCTTTGTTCCAACTTCTTTTAAAGCTGAATTATATAAAAACATAACTGTTTTCCAACTATCTACATCTTCATTAAATGTAACAGGTGTGTCCATTTCTTTTCCTTCTTTCCACCTTTGTGTTCATAAAACTTGCAATGCACATAAAAGCACTGCTGATTACTTTTATGTACATTATATCATATTTTAGGTGAAAAAGTTCAATTTTTACCATATTTTATAAACTTTTCATTTTTAAATCTGCGCATTCACTTTTGCATCTGCAATAATTTTTTTAGGAAAACCTACATATTCTAACAACCGTATTGCATTCTGTGAAGTAGCTGGTCCCGAATATAATTTGTAATCAAATTCAATGTCCTGTTCTCCTATCTTTTCGCTAAAATGATAGTTATCATATTGCTCTTGAAGCAATAACGTAAGTTCCTGATCATGAGATGCTACCATAACCAGACAATTTTCCTTTGTCAGATACTCCAGAATCGCCTCTGATGCTGCAATTCTTTCTCTGGTATTGGTTCCTCTTAAAATCTCATCAACAATACAAATGGTACATCTGTCTGCATTCAATTGTTCTAACATTCGTTTTAGATACTTGATTTCTTTGATAAAATAACTGTCTCCTGCCATAATATCATCCTGAACTGCCATAGAAGTAACAACGTCAGCATGCGGCATTTGCATTTTCTTTGCCATACAGGTGTGAATGGTCTGTGCTAAAATTGCATTTACTGCTACAGCTTTAATAAATGTGGATTTTCCAGAAGCATTGGATCCTGTAATAATACAATTTCTTCTCCAAACCATAGAATTACATACCGGTTCTTCAATTAACGGATGATAAGCTTCTTCCAGTTGAATCTCTCTTTTCTCCCAAAACTCCGGAGTAGTATAGAAATCAATGCTCTTTCGAAAGGATGCGATACTGATAACCATATCAATGTTACCAATTGCTTCAAAAATTTCAATATATTCTTTCTGATATCGAACAAGCATATCAATGCTCTTATCATATGCGGTCAGGTGCCACAGTGTCGCCCCCAGAAGATAATCGCCCAAAACTCCAAACTCCGTTGACATCATCGAATCTCTTACCGACTGCATCCTTTCAATCGTTTTCCCAATTTTCCCTAAAATCTGCAGAGGTTCTTTCAGACTATGACAAAACTCTTCTTCACACTCCAACTTATTCAGCGCTTTTCCTACCTTTAACACAGAACCTAATGTTCCAAGCATTGCAAGATTTGTTTCATAGCGCATTTTCATTGCTGCATATATTACGACATTAAGAATAATATTTCCTGCAAGAAATCCTGCAAAAACTATATTCCTAGATGTCAAAAACCCAATTAAGAAACAAATTGGTAAAATCTGTAAAATTCTATATACATTTTTCCATCCTATTTTACTTTCTTCAATCGACTCCATATAGGGAAAAATATAATAAGAAGCTTCCTTTTTCCCTATCTGCTGCAAATACTCCAATGCCCGATTTCTCTCTTCTTCATTTTCTGAAAAGTACTGCACAGACTTCTCCAATTTTTCCAATTCTTCCTCAGACTTTTCTGTATTATGCATAGTATCATACAGAATCTGCTCTCCGGCAGAACTGACACAGTTATTAATACGCCAGTATATTTCATCCATGGACAAATCTTTCCATGTAATATCATCTACATTAGCCTCTTCCTTCCGGTTATCCAGATAAAGTCGAATTTTTTTTGTATCCTTCTCCTTATGTTCCGGTTTTTTTCCAAATCTTTCTCTTATTTCCCTTCGCTTCTTTTTTTCCCACTGGATACGGTTGTAATTACTGATTACAAAATACGCCACAACCATAAATATCACAACTACAATAGCTTCCATTCTATTTCCCTCCACACTCATTATTGTATTATTTATTTAATACAATAATACATCCTTGTGTTTTTGTCAACCAGCTAACCTATTCCTACACCGCAGAAAAAAAGAGCTATCATACACTAACGGTACAATAGCTCTTGGAAAATTTTCTCTTACTTGCTCTCTAAAATCTTTTCAATACTTACCAATTTTACACAGGTAACAAAAATATCTGTTGCCTTCTTCAAATCCTCTATGGTTGGATAAGAAGGTGCGATACGGATAGTACTGTCTTTCGGATCTTTTCCATATGGATAAGGTGCTCCTGCCGGTGTCATAGTAACGCCTGCTTTCTTTGCCTTAGCTACGATTGCCTTAGCACATCCTTCCAGTGCTTCGAAGGAGATGAAGTATCCTCCCTTTGGTGCAATCCAGCTTCCAACTTCACGTCCTGCTAATTCTTCATTAAAAGTATTGATAATCATCTCGAACTTTGGTCTTAAGATTGCTGCATGTTTCTTCATGTGTTCTTCCATTCCGTGAATATCCTTGAAGAATCTTACATGACGCAACTGATTTACCTTATCATGTCCGATGGTTGCTACTTTCATCTGTTTTTTAATATCTTCCAAGTTATTTGCAGAAGTTGCGATTGCTGCTACACCGGAACCCGGGAAGCTAATCTTAGAAGTAGAACAGAACTTATATACCATATCCGGATTACCGGCACGCTTACATTCTGCCAAAATCTCAATCAAGCTGTCCTGATCAATATCATATAAGTGATGTACACCATATGCATTATCCCAATAGATACGGAAATCCTTTGCAGCCGGTTTCAATCTTGCGAAACGACGTACTGTTTCATCAGAATAGGTAATTCCCTGTGGATTAGAATATTTCGGTACACACCAGATACCCTTAATCGCTTCATCCTTGCTTACCAGTTCTTCTACCATATCCATATCCGGTCCGGTTGGAAGCATTGGCACGTTAATCATTTCAATTCCAAAATACTCTGTGATTGCAAAATGTCTGTCATATCCCGGAACCGGACATAAGAATTTTACTTTGTCTAACTTACACCATGGAGTATTTCCCATTACACCATGTGTCATAGAACGTGCAATACAGTCATACATGATATTCAGACTGGAATTTCCATAAATAATGATATTATCCGGATGACATTCAATCATGTCGCCTAACAGCACTTTTGCTTCCTGAATACCGTCTAATACACCGTAATTACGACAATCAGTTCCGTCTTCACAGCTTAAGTCTGTATTGCTATTTAAAACATCCATCATTCCCATGGATATATCTAACTGCTCTGCAGATGGCTTTCCTCTTGACATGTCCAATTTCAATCCGCTCTGAGCATAACTCTTATATGCTGCTTCCAGACTTGCTTTCTCCTGTAATAATTCTTCCTTGCTCATCTCCTGATATGACTGCATTTCAAAATCCTCCTAAAACTTCTGTCTCATATTTATCAAATGCGTTCACTGCGTATGCACCTTGAACGACTCGTAGCTTAACTGCAACTTTTTATATTATGCACTATCCGTATATGATTTGTAAAGCATTTTCTTTCACAAATTTACATTTGTTCGTGTGGTGCGGACTATACAATTTTACTAAAACTACGAATTTTCCTTCAAAAAACGAAGGTGCTCTTTGATATTCTTCTCATACCCGTTTTCCGTTGGCTCATAAAAATGACAATCTGTCAGTCCGTCTGGCAAATACTGTTGCTTCACATAGTGATTCGGATAATCATGTGCATACAGATATCCATCGCCATGTCCTAATTTCTGTGCGCCCTTATAATGAGCATCCTGTAAATGTACCGGAATTGGTGCAGTCTTGGTATTGCGCACTGTGTCCATCGCATCAAATACTGCCATGCAAGAGGCATTACTCTTAGGTGCACAAGCTACATAAGTCACCGCCTGCGCCAATATAATCTGAGCTTCCGGCATTCCTACCCGCTCTACAGCCTGAGCTGCACTTACTGCTACCGTCAATGCATTTGGGTCTGCATTTCCTACATCTTCCGAGGCACAAATCATAATCCTTCTTGCAATGAACTTAATATCTTCCCCTGCATACAACATTCTAGCCAGATAATACACTGCTGCATCCGGGTCCGAACCACGCATACTTTTAATAAAAGCTGAAACGGTATCGTAATGGTTGTCCCCTGTTTTGTCATAACGCACTACCCGCTTCTGGATACATTCCTCTGCCACCTCCAGTGTAATATGTATCTTTCCGTCCTCTCCCCTTGGAGTCGTAAGCACTCCAAGTTCTATTGCTGTAAGTGCGGCTCTGGCATCTCCATTCGAAATATCCGCCAGAAAATCTAATGCATCTTCTTCTAATACTGCATCATAGGAACCCATTCCCTTTTCCCTATCCGTCACAGCACGCGTTAGAATTGTCTTGATGTCTTCTTTTGTCAAAGGTTTCAGTTCAAATACCACAGACCTTGAAAGCAACGCCCCGTTCACCTCAAAGTAAGGATTTTCTGTAGTAGCTCCAATCAAAATAATAGTTCCATCCTCTACAAAAGGAAGTAGGTAATCCTGCTGTCCCTTGTTGAAACGATGAATTTCATCTATAAATAGAATCGTCTTTTTTCCATACATTCCCTGATTATTTTTCGCCTGCTCTACTACTTCTTCCATATCCTTTTTTCCTGCAGATGTGGCATTTATCTGAGTAAACTCTGCACTGGTAGTATTGGCAATGACCTTTGCCAATGTTGTCTTGCCGGTTCCAGGAGGTCCATAGAAAATAACAGAACTTAACTTATCCGCTTTAATGGCACGATAAAGTAGTTTATCCTTTCCTATGATATGCTGCTGCCCTACTACTTCTTCTAATTTTACCGGACGCAGGCGACTTGCAAGAGGGGACTCCTTTTCCTGATTCTGTTCCCGCATATAATCAAATAAATCCATGATTTCCTCACTTCCTGTATCTATTCCATAATCAACTCATCTACCGTCACGAATTCGTATCCATCCTTTTGTAAAATATCAATGATTTCTTTTGTTGCCGATACTGTACTTTCGTAACTGTCATGCATTAAAATAATATCACCTTCTTCTACGTTCGTCACTACCTTATTTACTACTTTATCCTTATTCTTACTGGACCAGTCCAAGGTATCTACATCCCATAATACCTCTATCATATTTACTTCGCAGTCCAATCTATCCTTCCAATCTCCAAAAGGAGGTCGCAAATATTCCGGGTATTTTCCTGTAACGGAATAAATCAGTTCATTGGTCCGGTTTACCTGTGTACATGCCTGTACACTAGAAAGCTTACTGAGTTGTTCATGCTTATAAGAATGATTTCCAATTAAGTGACCTTCCTCACTCATTCTTTTTACAATATCCGGATATTTCTCTACCTGCTCTCCCAAGAGAAAAAAGGTTGCCTTTACATTTTTTTCTTTTAACACATCCAACATTTCGGGAGTATAGACCGGATGTGGACCATCATCAAACGTAAGTGCAACCTTTTTCTTTTCCTGTATTGTGTTTACAGTTTCTCTTGTCTGCAACTCTATTTTCTGATAAGAAACTCCCCCTAGCAAAAGCACAATGCAGATGATATCCAAAAGCAACAACTTCTGCCATAACTTCTTCCTACCAATTCTATTCATAATATATTCCTGCCTCTCAACGCATTCGTCAGTTGACTTATCCTTTTCGTAATGCTAAAATGCATTCGTTAACTAAATTATATAAACGGAGGGGCAGAGATATGAAAAAATTCAATGCAAAATTTTTATTAATTCAGGGAGCTATTATTTTAGGCATAAGTGTGATTGCCGGTTTTCTCATTAGCTTTTTTATGGACCCTGTGGACATTGTATATGCTGCAGAGATACTTACAGTCATGATACTATTTGTATTACTATTATGTTACGGCTTTTTTGGCAATATCATTACAGGAAGTATTGCAAAAAAGACAATGGAAAAACATTCACAATAGGAAAAATTCCAAAATTATAGCACATTTGTTACAGATGGTTCGTTTACTGCCAGTGCAATCATTCGAATTGATGAAAGTGCAGGCAGAATTGCCTATGTTTCATACCAGAATCCTTATGAATTCCAGATGGTATCAGCGAAAGATATTACAAACATCAAATCGAGCTACATAAAAGGACCTTTGGGTGGTACTAGATATGTATACTTTGAGTTTTATTACAACAATAAGAAGGTACGAATCCCAACCTTTACTTCACGCAATATGTATAGTTTAAAGTCTCAGGAAGTACTTGAAGGAATTTCAAAGGCAGATGCATTTTGTGATATATTAGTTCATGCGCAGAATGTATAAGATGTTTCTATTCCAATGTCAAACTTGTGGGCATAAAATCGTTAGTGTAGTGGATTTCTTGAAGGTCAGAGAAGATGAACTAGTAAAGGGTGGAGATATCTATCCTTATGAAAAGTTTCAAACATTTTTCATGTAATAATCTGTATTCTATCAAATTGAAGCTAAAGAAAGGAAGCCGTCACAGTGACGACTTCTTTTTCTTACTCCATTAATTCCTCATATATTTCTTCTGTTTTTTCTGAATCACTATCCCCAAACAAGTACCATGTTCCATCTGTTGTCTCAATCATTATCACCGGTTCTGCCTGTGGATTTAAGCATACTTTAAATCTTCTATCATATTCCCTGCTAAAAAAAGTTCCCTTGTATACTGTATCCATCCCTGTTCCATTGCTCTTTGACATAGACGGAATCTCATCTAATAATGTGATAGACTTAATAGCATTTTTGTGAATCTGATATTCCTCTTTCCAATGGACTGCTGTAATCTGCTGATTTTCATATTCTAGCTTTACCGGAGTAAATTCCTCTACCGCACAAAATACTCCTGCACCTATACAAAGCACAACGGTTAAAACAAGAATGCCAACGGTTAATAACATTGCTGCCGGCTTCGCCATATTCGTGGTAAAACCAATCCCTACTTTTTTATCTACCCAGAAACGACTGTCATTCTTATTATAGTAAAACAGACCCCAAATCCAGTTTTCATCATCTTCTGATAAAATCAGTTCTCTACTTTCTAACAGCTTCTCCTTCTGTTTTTGAACAACATGGTAGCTTACACCTACCAATACCATAGGAATCACGCAATACAACATACATATAATAATCAAAAATCCTGTCATATATGCACTATCCAGATAAAATCCTGCCAATATCAGTCCCGTAAAAATAACATTCAGCCATGTAAGATTACCAAAACATCTGCACCACTGATATTTTTTCACCCTGGAAAACTGAATATTCACATCACTGTCTGTTGTATATGCTGTTACTGGTTGTTGGTTATAATAATGCAATACCCAAAAACAAATTACTCCCACCAACGCCATACTTAGTAATACTATCTCCGTCACCCAAAGTTCCGGTGCTGCCGGAGCTTTTACTGTCTTATCCAGAATCACCGCCAGAACTGCCGGAATAAATCCTGTAATACATGCAATTAATGTAGATTTCCAAAAATACTTCGTTTTTTCCTCTATAGTTGCCGTCATATCCACATATGTACTGTTCTGCGGTTTCTCGTTATGCTCAATTTGATATTCTGCCTTATATGTCCTCATCTTTTTATTTGCTCTGATATAAGGAATAAAAGGTAATGCAATTGCTGCAAACAGCCAAATCATCCATAATATCATTACAATAGAAAAATACTTAGGCAGATATGCCAGAAACTGTACCAAAAACAGAAAAAGTATCATTCTCTTTAACTGCTTCTTGTAATCCTGCACAAGATTCTGCACACGTTCCTCTTTTAGGGCATCCTGCCATAAAGTAATGCCAAATAATGCATGGTTCTGTTCTTTTCCCATTACGACAAACAGAAAATACATAATCGGTAATAACGGTAATATACAAACACACAATATAATTTTTACTATCATAGCAGATTCCTCCTATACAACTTTTGGCATAAATCTAAAAAATCCTCATGTTTTCTTTCCCGTCAAATAATAAACTGCCAATGCAGTCCGATGAGATAGATTCTCTTTTGCCAAAATAGCGGTAATATAATTCTTTACCGTTCCTTCACTTAGGAACAATTTATTGGCAATCTCTTTATTGGAAAGTCCATCAGCAACGGCCCGAATAATATCCAATTCTCTTGCAGTGTAACCAGATTCACTAAAGCCAGTTGTCTTCCTTCCTGTTTCCTGTGCCAGATTCTCCAAAAAACCTTCCTCCATCACAGCAGTTCCGTGATAGACCGACTTTATCATCTGCTTTAAATGTTCCGGGGTATGGTTTTTAATGAGATACCCCTTAGCGCCACATTTGAGTGCCTGCTGCACCAGATTATAATCATCAAAGGTTGTCAGAATCAATACCTTTCCCAGACCACATTCTACAATATTTTTTGTTGCTTCTATTCCATCCATTTCAGGCATCTGAATATCCATTAAAAAAACATCTGGCGGTGTCTTTTCTGCTAATTCAATAGCTTCTTTTCCATTCGCCGCACATCCAAGCACCTGAAATTCCTCGTCTACACTTAAAATAATGCGCATACCATCCCGCACAAAATCACTGTCATCTGCAATAATCACTTTTATCTTTTCCATGTTTCTTTCACCCTTCCCATCTTCCGTACCGAACTTGCGCTCCTATTCCTTCATAGGCAATAGCATATTAATAGAAAATCCCGCTTCTGTATTAAAGTCCAGAATTCCATTTACGCTGCGCATTCGCCGCCTCATGCCGGCAATTCCCATACCGTCTACCACCTCACTGCACCCGACACCGTTGTCCGAAATTGTACAACGCAGTATCTTGTTCATTACAACAATTGTTATCTCTATCTTAGTACAGTGTGCATATTTCAGTGCATTAGATATTGCTTCACAGGCATTATCCAATACAATTTCCAGATATTTTTCCGGTACCTCTGCCAAATCTCCTTTTGTCACCAGCTCTGCATGAATTCCTATGTTTTCACACTCTTCGCACAATCGCTGTAACTGTAAAATAGCCAGTTTGTACTTTTCCGGTCGCTCTCTTCTTAGAATACTTCGAATTTCATCCATTCCGGTTCGTAACTGGTCAATCACTGCCTGAACCATCTTTTTGCTGGTTTCCGGGTCTTTTTCCAATAACACTTTCACTGCCTCTAACTGATAAATAGAACCATTGATATTATGTCCCAGCTTATCGTGAAGAGTCTGTGATAATCTCGTCTTTTCCTCCAGCATTTGATTTTCTGCCACCAAAAGTCCACGATTCAATTCCTCGCGAAGCTCATGTTCCTGCCGATTCATATTCCTCTTTAAATGCTGCTCAGACAAAGAATTTTCTTTTATCTCTTTCCGATAAGAGGTTACAATAAAATCATGCTGGATATATATAATTCCTGCAAGCAGTGCAACTGCCACTTGTGCAAACATATCATTTTGTGTAGGAATCCATGCAATCAGTATAGGAAAAAAATACCAGATAACAGAACCAGCTTGACGAAATCTGAATTTCATATAAGAAACAAACTCATATGCCAACAAAATTCCCAACAATAAAAACGATTCTCCATACAGATTCATTAGGAAAAACAATTCTGCTGCCAACAACACCAGAAAAAGAAGCCTCAGTCTGTTTTTCAGCAATTCCTCTCCTACAAAAAATCCCAAAAACAACGCCAAGAGCAGGAGCATCTCACCGGATGCTCCTGCCTGCCCAAACTGTATCACCAGTAAATATATTTCACTTACCAGCATTAGTAACATTTTCACTGCCAGAAAATAATTCTCCCGAATCTGCTCTGTCATGCTTCACTCTCTTTCATTTTTAACCCTACCACACCTACACATAATATTACAATCAGATAAGCCAAAGTGATACATAATATCATCGGATAGGCGGTCTGGTCTCCTACCATTAACATTTCCGTTCCCTTCATGAACCAACGCTGCGGCGTCAAATAGGAAAGACATTTTATCACCGCAGAGGAGCCTTCAATTGAGAAGTACAGACCTGCCAGTAATGCGGAAACTGTCCAAATGGCAAATACCGCATAATTCGCACCCATTACATCTCCAATTAAGATACCTACTGCCATACTCAGCACATTAAAAATAAGTCCTAGTAACAATATGAAAAGCAGGAAACCTGGCTTTGCAATGCCAAAGTCCATATCTCTTACTACAAACATCCCCACTGCCATTACACCTGTCTGCAATATTGAAATCAAAATCGACATTACAAGCTTTGACAGCAGATATTCGTATCTTCCCACTTTGGAAAGCATAATTCTAGTATACACTTTATTATCCCGTTCTTCAATCACTGTATATGCAATACATACACCGCAGAACAAAAATCCCAGCGTAATTACGGCATAGGCATAGCCCGCAAGACTCTTTTTTTCATTCTGCTCTCTACTCAAAGCAATTTCATTCTTTCCATCCACGGAAACCACTTTCTTCGCAGGCATATTCTCCTTGATTCCCTGAAGAACTGACAAAATCTGGTCTTCTTCCGCTCCTATGCCTTGTGCTGCCTGATAAATGGAAACAAGTTCGTTGGTAAATGATTCTTCCCACAATTCCCATCTCTCATCTTCTGATACCTGATAGAATCGTACTGCATCCTCCCAATTTCCATTCATAACACCTTCATTAAAGTCTGGTTTTATATATAAAATGGTACCGATTCGGTCATTCATTGCATCCTTTTTTGACTGCTCTAAGACCTCAGTTTCCGGCATTTCCTTTGCATCCTGTCTGTAAATGGAAAACATTCCTGTATCTGACAGTTCCTCCAACAGATATTCTGACAGTTCAGTTTCTGCCGCATCATAAACCTTTACTGAATATGATGACCAATCATTCAGGTACACCACCTTTTCTTCTTCTGAAATCTCTCTTATCATTCTTTCCTCATTTGCTTCTTCATAAAAAGAAGAATCGGTATGAATATTCATAATAATCATTGATACAATTGGCGTTACCAAAAGGAAAAACAAAAATCCTTTATTCCTTAATAACAGTTTCATATTTATTTTTAATAATTCTAAAAAATGATTCATGCTCTTCCCTTCTTTCTTATGGTATTAATCAATACTGCCAGTACCGTACATACAATGGTAATTCCAATCATATATAGAATACAGCTTATGGTATAATCACTTTTCCCCATACAGGAATATTCCACCAAGGCACGATTTACATGATAAATAGGAGATAAATTTTTCATAGAATCCGGCATAGACGAAAACATATAGGTCTCAAAACTTCCTCCAAAAAATCCCATAAACCATACCAACGTAAACAACGCTACAATGGTTACTGCAAGATTCCTACAAATAGCATACAAAAGCAGTCCAAATGCCATTGCTCCCATAACAGTAACCAATAGTACTACAACCGTCAAAGGAATATTTCCCCAGGAAATTCCAAAGAGAACTGTGGCTAAGAAAATGGTAGCCGCTATTTGACAAATCGTTGTCAGTACCGCCGGAATCCACCTGGAAAAATACAATTTGGTCTCAGACATAGCTGCCACTTGAAATCGTTTGCTGATTCCGTTTTTCTTCTCACTGGATAATACTCCTGCCACACTTACAATTCCACACCAGATAAAATACACTACCTCTATGATTCCATAATAATCCTTGGAATCTATTGCCGGCATAAACTCCAATTCCTGTATCGGCAAGGTTATGTTTTCCTCTTCTCCTTGTGGGAACATATTGTTTTCTATCTGTCTTGCTGCCTGTTTTTCCACCTGCACCATAAAATATTCCAGTGTTTGTCCCTCTGTTTCATAATCTGCACTTTCATACAGGGTATATTCTTCTCCATCAAATACAAGAAATCCTGCAAGGTCATTTTGTGCCATTAAACTTTCCGGGTCTCCATCCGGATAATTTGCGAATTGAATCCCAGCAGTTTTTCCTGCATCCGTGATTTCTTCTATACTGTCTGCGAACACACTCTTCTCGCTTACACGATATCCCACCTTAAATTCTTCTACATTTTCATAAGAAGACATCATATCTTCAAAAGCACTGGATAACATTGCGATTGTCAGAATAGGACCAATCAGCATACATGCAAGAACCCATTTATTTCGCAGCATCAGCTTAAAATTGTTCTTTATCAAATATCTTATCATCCTGCATTCCCCCACTATTCTGCGTAATCTCTCAGTTTCTTTCCCGTCAAGGTAAGAAATACTTCTTCTAAGGTAATTTCTTCGTTTCCATCGGCTACCATCTGTTTCAGTTCCTGACTGGTTCCACAGGCTATCATTTTACCGTTATCCATAATAGCAATTCTGGTACAGATTGCTTCTACTTCCTCCATATAATGGCTAGTATAGATAACAGTAGCTCCATTCTGATTGGATTCCTTAATCTTCTCTAAAATAAAATTTCTAGACTGTGGATCAATTCCTACCGTAGGTTCATCAAAAATCAACAATTCCGGTTGATGCCCGATGGCACAGGCTATATTTAATCTGCGCTTCATACCACCGGAAAAGTTTTTGGCAAATTCGCTGCGTCTTTCAGAAAGCCCTACATATTCCAACGACTTATCCACTGACTGTCGCAATTCTTCTCCCTTTATCCCATACAAAGAAGTAAATAACTCCACATTTTCCCATGCTTTCAAATTTCCATGTATTGCAAGTTCCTGTGGAATGTACCCAATTCTTTGAATTACTTCCTTTTTCTGCTTCCACGGATCCTTTCCCAACAGCTCTATCTTACCCGCTGTAGGTTTTGTAATGGAGCAAATCATGTTCATGGTGGTACTCTTTCCTGCTCCATTTGGTCCCAAAAGTCCAAAAATTTCTCCCTTTTTAATTTCAAGATTTAGACTGTCCACAACTACCTTGCTTCCATACTTTTTAGTCAAATCTGTTGTTCTTAATATAATTTCTTCCATATCTTAATCCTCTCCGTTTCTTATCGTTCAAGAATGTCACCAGTGTTTTTCCTATGTATACATGATACCAATTGTGGGAGAAGGTTGGTAGTGAAAAAAGAAATGAAATGTGATGTGACTTTTGTCATGTTTTGAATTTCAGCTTATGATCTTCGTACAAAAAAAAGCAAACATAGACAATTCTTTGCCCATGTCTGCTTTTTATTTTGCTTACTATTGTTATGCCTTTCCCTTACATTCCGCTTTTAACGCTCCATTCTCCACATCTATAAGAATGGTATCTCCTGCTCCCACTTGGTCTGCCAAAATTAGCTTTGCTGCCAAGGTCTCTACAGTCTTTTGCAGATAACGTTTCAAAGGTCTTGCACCATATACCGGATCATAACCATTATCTACAATAAACTGCTCTGCCTGTGATGTTAATTCCACTGAGATTTCTCGTTCTACCAGACGCTTATTCAAATCAGCCATCAATAAATGAATGATACCGCCGATGTTGTTCTTCGTCAGTGGCTTGAACATGATAATCTCATCCAGACGGTTCAAGAACTCCGGTCGGAAGTTGCCACGCAATTCATTCATTGCTGCTTCTTCTGCATCCGGCTTAATATCACCGTTCTCATCAATTCCCTCAAGCAGATAAGATGAACCAAGGTTGGATGTCATAATCAGGATTGTGTTCTTAAAGTCAACCGTACGGCCTTGAGAATCCGTAATTCGTCCATCGTCCAATACCTGGAGCAATACATTAAATACATCCGGATGTGCCTTTTCCACCTCATCAAACAATACAACGGAATAAGGTTTTCTTCGTACTGCTTCCGTCAGCTGTCCACCTTCTTCATATCCTACATATCCTGGAGGTGCTCCGATTAAACGAGACACAGAATATTTCTCCATGTACTCACTCATATCAATACGCACCATGTTATTTTCATCATCAAAAAGACTGGCTGCCAACGCCTTGGCCAGTTCTGTCTTACCAACTCCAGTAGGTCCTAAAAATAGGAAAGAACCGATTGGTTTGGTCGGGTCTTTGATTCCCGCTTTCGAGCGAATGATGGCTTCTGTTACCTTGGTAACGCCTTCGTCCTGTCCGATGACACGTTTATGCAGTTCTTCATCCAGATGCAATGTTTTATTTCGTTCACTTTCGGTCAGCTTTGCTACCGGAATTCCTGTCCATCTGGAAATAATTCTTGCAATTTCTTCTTCACTGACATTTTCATGTACCAGACTTAAGTCTTTCTTTCGTACCTGTTCCTCTTCAATTTCTAACTGTTTCTGAAGCTGTGGCAGTTTTCCATATTGCAGTTCTGCTGCCTTTTCCAAATCATAACTCTGCTGTGCCTTAGCAATTTCTGCATTGATTCCCTCTATTTCTTCTCTCAGCTTCTGTACCTTTTCTACGGACTTCTTCTCATTATCCCACTGTGCTTTTTTGTTCTGGAACTCGTTCTTTAACTCAGCAAGTTCTTTCTGTAAAGTTTCCAGTCGATCTTTACTTAAACGATCTCCTTCCTTTTTCAATGCTGCTTCTTCAATTTCCATTTGCATCACCTTACGCTGAAGTTCATCTAGTTCGGTAGGCATGGAATCCAGTTCTGTCTTTATCAACGCACATGCTTCATCCACTAAATCGATTGCCTTATCCGGCAGGAAACGGTCACTGATGTAACGGTTGGACAGCACTGCTGCAGATACCAGCGCGCCATCTGTAATCTTAACCCCATGGAACACTTCGTAGCGGTCTTTTAAACCACGAAGGATAGAAATGGTATCTTCTACCGTAGGCTCATCCACATGTACCGGCTGGAATCTTCGCTCCAAAGCTGCATCCTTTTCAATATATTCACGGTATTCATCTAAAGTAGTAGCTCCAATACAGTGCAATTCACCACGAGCAAGCATTGGCTTCAAGAGCTGACCTGCATCCATGGCTCCATCTGTCTTTCCGGCACCAACAATGGTATGAAGTTCATCAATAAACAGAATAATCTGTCCGTCACTATTTTTTATTTCATCCAATACTGCCTTCAAACGCTCTTCAAATTCACCACGATACTTGGCTCCTGCTACTAACGCTCCCATATCTAGTGCAAACAACTTCTTGTCCTTCAAGCCTTCCGGCACGTCACCACGAACAATACGTTGTGCAAGCCCTTCTACCACAGCTGTCTTACCAACACCAGGCTCACCTATCAGCACTGGGTTATTCTTTGTCTTACGAGACAAGATACGAACTACATTACGAATCTCACTGTCACGTCCGATAACCGGATCCAATTTCTGATCTCTGGCGCGTTCCACCATATCATAGCCATACTTCTCCAGGGTATCATAAGTAGCCTCCGGGTTATCAGATACTACCTTCTGATTGCCTCGTACCGTTGCCAATGCCTGCAAAAAACGATCTCTGGTGATTCCATATTCCTTGAAAATTTCCTTCATTGCCTGATTTGGGTATTTTAATAGAGTTAAAAACAAATGCTCTACGGAAACATATTCGTCTCCCATTTTTTTCGCCTCATCTTCAGCACTAATCAATACCTTATTCAGGTTCTGTCCCATATAGACCTGTCCACCGGAAACCTTCACACGCTTTTCCAGATGCGTAATGGCATTCTGTGTGAAATGTTCCTTATTAATTTCCATCTTCTCAATCAACTTTGGAATAAGACCGTCCTCCTGGGTCAGCAAGGACACCAGCAAATGTTCCTGTTCGATTTCCTGATTGCCGTATTCATAGGCTAATTTCTCACATCCATTGATGGCTTCGATTGACTTTTGTGTAAACTTCTGAATATTCATAAGGGTACCTCCTTCCCTCCTGATGTTATTATTGCTCAAAATAGTTTTTCATATCACAACAAAAAGTAGTATTGTTCTATGTTTGTTATAACAATACTACTTTTTGTTAGCACTGTCAAGAGGTGAGTGCTAATTCTTTTTATTTGACCTATTCGTTTATTCTACTCCTCCGCCAACCAATAATTCGCCTTATCTCTCTCCAAGATATTCTCTGCTATCATATCCCGGCGAATGGTACAAAAATCATCATTAAAATCTGCAATCAAAATATTGACTTCTCGCTCTGTATATTTTTTCCCTTTTTCAAAGGACTTTGCAATTTCTTCCAGAACGATTCGTTCCTTTTTTCGCTGTGCAGGAATTGACTTTAACTTTCCATATTCAAAAAAAGCCTCTATTACCTTTCTCCGATATGCTTCCTCTCGCTCCTGCTGCTGCTTAGACTCGGAAGACTCTTCCCGGATGATATCTATAATATTTGTCATAAATACATCTTTTTTCAGAGAATACATCATATAATACTGGTCTTTATAAGACTCCACAGCTCCGGCATCCTCTAATTTTTTTAGATGAAAGGAAATGGTAGGCGGTGTCAAATTCAACCGTTCCGCCAATCGTTCCACATACATGTCCTCTTGCATCAACGACTTTAATATCTGAAGTCTTGACTTATCTGCCAAACACTTAAATAGCTTAATCGCCTCTGATTCTGTCATATATTCACTCTCCTATAGTCTCTGATATTCTGCCATAATCCGCTCCACCACTGCAAGCTTTGTTTCTTCTATCAAAATCTTCTGAGCATCCTGATGCTCCTTGGCAATTTCATAGGATTTCTTCCAATTGGCAGGCACTGACTTTGCCTTTTGCAAAAACATCTCTTCAGCCTTTGTATCATCGCCACCAGCCTTCTCTGCTTCTTGCAAAGATACCCGATAGAGGGTTCCAAAAATATCATAAATATTGGCTTCTACCTTGCAAAGATTTGCTTCGTCCTTCCGTTCCTCTGCGAGCAACTTCTTTTCCTTCTCGATACATTGATTTTTTTCCTTTGTTAAATATTCCACAAATTTATCTTTTTTTTCCATTTTTATTCCTCTTTTCTATTTCCCCGTTTTTATACCTATCTAATCACTTTACACATTTCATTATACACATCATTTTATTATTGTCAATATTATTTTTATATTCATCTAATCAGTTTTTTCTATAGTAGAAGCACCAGTGTTCCTGCTACCAACACCATCAGTCCAACCACTGCTTTTTTCGTCAACTTTTCCTTCAAAAATATTCTTGCAAAAACTATGGTAATCAATACACTTAACTTATCAATGGGTACTACGATGCTGGCAGGTCCTTCTTGAAGTGCTCGGTAATAGCAGAGCCAGGACAGTCCGGTTGTAACTCCTGAAAACACCAGAAATATCCAACTTTTCTTTTCGATTCCTCTTACCTTTGCCTGTTTCTTCTGAAGAAAAACCACAATCCATGCCATTACAAGCACCACACAGGTGCGCACTGCTGTTCCATAATTGGACGGAATCCCTTCCATTCCCAATTTTCCAAGGATGGATGTCAGACTGGCAAATACTGCGGAAAGTACTGCATATATCAGCCAAAGAGAATTTCCTTTTTCCTTCTGCCTGTCAGTTACCTCTTTCTTTTCTATCATCAGCATGGTTCCTGTCAATATCCCCACCATTCCAATGAACATAACCATCGTAAGGGATTCTCCCAAAAAGAAAAATGCCAATATCATAGTAAGTACTGTACTTGTCTTATCAATAGGAGTTACCTTATTTACATCACCTAACTGCAATGCCTTAAAATAGCAAAGCCAAGATGCTCCCGTTGCAATTCCCGATAATACCAGTAATAACAAATTCTTCTCAGATACGGATTCCAGTGGAATATAAGAATCTGTTACGAACACCATAAGCCACGAAAACAACAGCACTACAAGAGTTCGTAGTGCTGTCGCCACATCAGAATCCGTATTTTTTACTCCAACCTTTGCAAGAATCGCAGTCGCTCCGGCAAACACTGCGGAGCCTGCGGCAAAAAATATCCACATATTTCGTCACCTTAATAATACCTTTTTCCGGAAATTAAATTAATTTTTCAAATTCATCCATCGGAATCGGTTTTGAATACAAATATCCTTGTGCCATATCGCAACCAATTCCTTTCAAAAAGTCTGCCTGCTCTGATGTTTCCACCCCTTCACACAAAGTTCCGATTTCCATTTTCTTTGCCATTTCTACTACCTGTTGCACAATGATACTGCTTCGCTGAGACTCTGCTGTTTCATCCAAGAATCCTTTATCGATCTTTAAAATATCTACAGGCAAATCTTTTAGCAGATTCAAAGAAGAATAACCACTGCCA
The DNA here is from genome assembly GCF_001940225.2 of Roseburia sp. 499. Classification (NCBI taxonomy): domain Bacteria; kingdom Bacillati; phylum Bacillota; class Clostridia; order Lachnospirales; family Lachnospiraceae; genus Roseburia; species Roseburia sp. 499. The sequence continues at coordinate 639,950 of NZ_CP135164.1, read as the reverse complement.
AAATCATCAATAGAAACATGGTAGCCTTCCCTTTTACACTCTCTTACAAAATCTCTGGTAATGCTTTGATCCCCACCCATAATGGTTTCTGTCAATTCCAATTCAAAATACTCTTTCGGAATATCATATTTTTCCATTAACTTATTTAGCTTTATAAAAAAGTCATACGTCCTTATATGTACTCTTGAAACATTCACCGATACACAAATTAACTTACGTCCTTCCTCCCTCCAAGTTGCCATTTTCTTTAACACCTGCTCATACACATAAAAATCAACATTTATGATGAATCCATTTCTTTCAAATAAAGGAATGAACTGATCCGGCCATACCATCTTGCCATCTTGCTCTATCCATCTCACTAAAGCTTCAGCCCCAATAATTTCTCCCGTTGGAAGATAATACTTCGGTTGCAGGTAAACTTGAAATTCTCCATTTTCCAGTGCTGCTTCCATCTTATTTTCAATGGCAATATCCTTTGCAATATTCTCTTTCATCTTTTCATCATAATAAGCAACACTCTCATCTGCAATTTCCTTTATACTTTTCCTTGCCAAGGAAGCCTGATCTACATACCGTTTTACATCTTTTCGCTTTTCTCCGGCATGAATCAATCGTATTCCAGATTTTATTGTAATCTTGTAGTACTGACGCTTTCCTCCATTATCAAAATATATCTCCTTTTTCAAAGGATTCAGCATTTCCTCCCGATAGTCCTTTTCCTCCATCAGTATCATAAAAATATCTGCTGTTCCTCGAGCATAATATCCAACTCCCCCAAAGACATCTTGTATTCTTTTTCCAAGCACTGTAAGTATCCTGTCTCCGGCGTAAGACCCAAAGTCATTATTTATAAATTTGAACTTATTAATATCAAGCGTAATCAGCAGATATGCTTTATCCGGATTCCTATCTAATATTTCCTGTGTTTCTTTATAAAATTTCACATCGTTCCATAATCCGGTCACAGAATCTGTCAATGCCAAATGACGATAATGTTTTTCACGTTTAGATATAATCAATATTACAAATAGTACTATGACCAACAAAACCATCATAATATAAGGAATAGCATTTACAATAATCTCTTTAACAGTAAGCGTATATTGCGCATTTATCGTATTTTCGGAGATACATTTTAAAATCTGGTCTTCCGGTATTTGGAAAATTGCCTTATTTAAAATACTTTGCAATATTTCCGCATTCTCATTCTTCATTCCTATTCCAATGCAAATCGGAATATTACTTGATATATTCGGAATCACTCTTAAATCATCATAATTATTCAAATTAAGAACCGTCTGTAAAAAAATGGAATTTATCAGTGCTAAATCCGTATCATTACTTTCTACTGCCTTCAGACAAGTCTCGGCATCATCATATGTTCGAATCTCCCAATTGGGCTCATTTTCTCTAATATATGTCTGAATGCCTACATACCCTATAGGAATAGCAACCGTAGGATTTTCCGGTATCTCTTTTGACCACTGCGCTACAATAGAATATTCCATATCAAAGTAGCTTTCTGTAAAAGTCATATTATACTCTTTTCTCAAAGTATTATTTGCATAACTTCCAGCTATAATATCTGCCTCACCATTTGCTATCATTTCCCATGCTTCTTCATAATTCTCAAGAGGAATATATTCAAACTCCAATCCGCTTTCCTTTGAAATCACCTCTAGCAAATCGGCATAGATTCCGGAATACTTCCCAGTTGTTTCATCTACGTATCCTATCGGACAGCTCCCCGCATCGCATACTACTTTTATAGGTTCCTTTCGCAAAATGAACTCATACTCTTCTCTTGTAATTCCTGTCAATTTTTCGTAAGGTACACCATAAAAACTCTCATGTAACCCGGAAATATAAAAAGGACGTTCTCTTTTCAATTCAAGATCTGCCTTATTCAATTCATCCATTAATTCCGGATTATTTTTACTTACCGTAAAATATTCCGGTACCGAATACGTCTTTCCTACATACTTAATATTCTCTATATCTCGAAGGCTAGATACCAACATAATATCTATCGTTTTACTCTTTAACGCCTCCTGCATACTCTCCAGGTCTTCAAAATAAACTGGTTCATAAGAGATTCCGTTTTCACTGGCATAACGAATTAATGCATTCTCTAAATCAGCATTAACATTGATTCCGATTTTTTTCCCATTAATATGCTGAAAATCATCAAAAAAAATCTCAGTGTTATCTTCCACGGTTGCCAACATTCCATACTCTAATACAGTTGTTTCTCTACAAAATAACAATTGATCCTTTTGTTCGCAATCTTTATGTATACTACATAACAAATCAATGTCGCCATTCAACAACTTTTCTATCCGGTCATTCTCACTAACCTCAACAAATTTGTAAGTCCAACCGGTTATTTTTGCTAATTCATTTAGGTAAGCAACCCCATAGCCATAGTAGTTTCCTTCTTTATCCACTTTAATCATATGGTCATATGGGACATATCCTACTTTTACTTCTTTTCCTGTATTTTGTTGGTTCTCCGCAGTAACTTGTATTGGAAACACTGCAAAAAATAATACCAGTATCAGCATTCCGATAGCACTGCACCTTTTGTATAATTTTCTCATAATTCTCAGCCTTTCCCCTAGTTTTTCTTTCTTCTTCTATTATTTTAATTATACTTTCACATCATAAAAAAAGCAACCTATAAGTGTACAAAAACATTCCTTTTATCCTACATTTTTCGCACTAAAAAAAGAGAGTTTCACATTCAATTTGTGATTCTCTCTTTCTAGATTTCTGCACTTTCTTAACTTATCTCAATAAAGTTCTGCAATTCTGGTAACACCAACATAAATCTCCGATATTTTATACCAAGTCGGATAATCTACAACTCCTGTTGCCGGAAGTCCAAATATAGACTGGAACTGCCTTACTGCTTCCGCTGTAGCCGGTCCATACGAACCATCGGTGGCAACTCTCGGAATAGAAGTATATACCTGTGCAATACGATTCAACTGTTCCTGCATCTGACGCACCTTGTTTCCACTAGAACCAATGGTTAAATCTTCTCCCGGCCAGGATGCCGGCACCCCTGAAATCTCTTCTGCCTCATTAATATACATATCATCTCCATAATAATATCGTATAATTTCAATCGGGGCGTAATTTTGGTCTCCTAAATACTTAGACCCCCATTGACTCATCCAATTCGGACAGGTAACTCGTTCCCCATCACAATATTGGGTCAAAATGGGCTGCTTTACATTTGGTCTTGATAAATAATTTGCAAATATCTCGTCCACTACTCTGGAAATACTCTCAAAGTAATTTCTTCCATACATCCACTTATGATCATATGCAGTAGAAGAAGTTATAGTAAAATCATATCCCTTATTTCGGTACCCCGAAACCATCACTGATTCGGGGTTGCTGAAAAAAATCATTGATATTGATTTTGAAGCGGATTACAATATCATCTTTTGTAATATCAATACGCTCAATCAGTTTATCAACCAGTACTCGTTTGGTTGCTGTATCGGCATTCATAAAAACTTCCTGCCATGTCGGTATCTGACTCCTAAGTTCCTGCCATTCATTTACATTGACAGAAACACTATTCAAATCAGCTTCTTTTTGTCGGATTACTTCCTGCTGTGCTTTTAATTGTTCCTTATGCTTATTGATGATAGCAACCAGTTCTTCAAGAGAGAGTGGATATTCTCCCAACATTGCATTGGGTATATTGCTTTCCATTACATCAATTTTTTGTTGTATCTTTGCAAGTTCCAGCTTTTCTTTAGCAACTATTTTTTCAAGAGCCTTTTTCTCGGTATTCTGGTTAGCTTGAATTTGTTCAAATACATTTTCATTTTTTTGTAGCTTGCCAATATATTTTGCAAGAGCTTCAAAAACAATCGGTTCAATCTTATCGGCTCGGTGTTGCTTCGTTTTATCGTGCGGTACTCCTTGCCATGCGTTCTGACATTTGTATATAGGAATTTGCTTCGTTCTTCGTTCTCCAGTTGCTTTAATTGTCCAGTAATTATATCTGCTTCCATTTACCATTTTACACCCACAATAACCGCAATGCAAAACATCAACTAAGGCTAACATACCATCGTTCCTCCTAATAACTGTAACATCTTTGTTCTCTAATTTCTTTGTATATTTATCGCCACGTTTTTTCCGTTTTTCCTGCACTTTGTTCCATGTATTTCCATCAATGATTGTAATATTATCATTTGGTTCAGCTGATAACACCCATTCGTCACTATCCAGTCTACGATACTTTCCATTCTTGCGTTCTCGTCGTTTATAAGCTGTATGTCCTGCGTAAATAGGATTAGTAAGAATAGATGTAACAGTACCACTTTTCCATACATCATTCGGAGCAAGTGCCTTGTATTTTTCTTCTGTATTTAATTCTTTTGCAATTTTAGCTGAACCATATTCTTTATCATTAGATAAATGATAAATATGCTTTACAACCTCGGCTTGCTCTGGAACAATAACCAGATGTTTTAAAGCTCGTCCATGCTTACTAATTTCTCCAGAATATTCAAGGGTATATCCAAACGGAGCAGAACCACCCATGAATTTTCCTTTCTGTACTAGCTTCTGTGCGGTGTCCTTTACTCTTTGTCCTGTGTCGGAGCTTGATTTCTGTGCATTACCATATCGTAACGCAAGAACCATTTGTCCCATAATATCATCCGATTCGGGAGAAATACAGCCATCTTTGACAGTATATATATCAACTCCTAAACTTTTTAACGACATTACATACCCACCAATTTCCCACATACGTCTGCCAAGTCGGTCATCTTTATATACAACTAATATGTCAAACTCTTTGGCTTCTGCGTCTTTGTAGATTTCCCTGAGAATATCTCTATCCGATACAGCATTTTTATAACCACTGTTGCTTCCTTCAAAGTATTCTTTACTATCAAGAACCCATTCACTATGGCTTGTTACATATTCTGTTACTAATTGTCTTTGTACGCTCAAGTCTCCATCTGCTTCCAACTGTTGATTAGAGCTTACTCGAAGTAGAATACGAACTCTTTTTCTTTGCATTATTCTTCACGCTCCTTTCTGTGAAGCAGGGAAAACATCCCCGCTTTTATATTAAGAGATTTTTTTCATTTGTTCCTGTAAAGCATTAGTAAGAATATCCTTAACCTCTTTCTTAATCTGATTATCACATTCTGTCGGCTCTGGAAATTCCACATATACTTTCATTCCCTCGCATTTAATCTCTTTTTTCTGATAGACTGTTGCTTCTTTCATGGCAAGCTCCCTAATACCATTTACTACAATAGTATTCTTTCGGAGCTTGTCACATTCGGTCATTGTATTTACCATGGACATCAACTCCTTTCCTTGATATTTCAACCTCCTTTTGATTGATAACCACTTTATATGGTATGACTATCATATCATTGCACATTGATTTTGTCAACCACTTTTTATAGGTTGACTTTTTAAAACGCAGACTATATAATATATGTAGACTTGTAGGAAAGGAGTTTACGCATGGATATTACAGATATGAAGATTTACGGGTATGCCAGCTTGCGAACAGGTCACACCAAAGACGAATTAAAGAAAAACTTTGAGAATACAAGGTTATATGCTGACTACTTGGATATAGTAAAGACCATGAAGAATATGTTCGTTTATGTATCAGAGGACGCTGTTACACCTACCTATGACATTATAGAAAACAATATGTCTTTCAATCCAGAGACTACATTACAAGTAGATGTGATTACAAGTGCCAGAGACGGAATGTTCTTTAAACTGGACAGCATAATTAAGCAGTCTGATGAACAGCCCTTTAAACCTTTCAATACTGTGCTTATCATCAATTCTCTTAGTGCCTTTGGAAATGTGGCAAACATTAAGAAGTATTACAAGATATTTAGAGAAAAGAACATAGGTGTTCTCTTTCCAGACTATACACGAGAAAGTTCATTATCAGAATTTAGTACATTTGATTTCGGCTTTAAACCTCGCACAAAATCAGAGTATGACCGAGCTTTTGACCTTGTAGCACGATTGGAAGATGGCGATATCCCAGACAGTCGTGGTCGTATTGGAAAAGATTATAGTATGGCTTTTCGTGTGGCCTTTTGGCTCTATGAACTATTCAAAATACCAGAGAAAACAGCGGTTTCAATGTCTGGATTCAGTAAAAATGGCTTTCATATGAAAGCGGACAACTATGAGCAAACAGTTAATTATAAGAAAGAGTTAGAGTTGTTCGACCAGAAATATAATATATCTACCTTAGTAAAGAGGAACAGACCTGTTCCAGAAAACTTTGATAAGCTGATACATTGGTATGAGAAAAAAGGTAGTCTTGAAATGGCTTGTATTCATTGTAAAGTACCAATGATATTCCCAGTTGATTATAAGCGACTTGTCTTGAAAGCCGAGGGAGGTCGTAAAGAGCTTGCAAGATGTACCAAACGATATGATACCGATTTGATAAATGGATTTGATGAATGGGTTGCTTCTGGAAATGCTCCAACAGACTTTTATACGCAATGTGATGAAATACTTCAATACTTGGATGAAATGAGATGAAATAAGTCAACACACAAAAAGTGGTTGACAAATTCAAAAGCTTGTAGTAATATTAATATATCCTCTCAAAAGGGGGGATATATTTTTTAGAATATAGCAAGCTCACAAAAAGTGGTTAATTGTAAACTTGCTATTAGAAAGGAGTATATATGGATTATGATTACATTAAACAAATCATACCAGAAAAAAGACCGTTCTTTACAGAATCAAATGGTATATTTGCCTTTAGCTCTGGTATGCTCTTGGTACTTGAAAATGATGATACAAACGAATGGTATAACGCTATTATTTCAGCAATAGACCGATTTGTAAGTGGTGATTATGGAAACTTCTATGAAGATGAAGAATACATTTCTTTAGGGCATGAATACGGAAGTTATGACAGTCCTTTTGGAAATACTGTATATGATGGCTCTATTGTAATTCACGCAGAAAAACATATTGATTCGTTTGGAACACCAGCAGACGCAGTTATTTTCTTCTGGTATGAACGCTAAATAAGGAGGTACAAAATTATGAAGATAGAACGTCGCAAAATGATTGATGATGGAATTATGGAAGAATTGCAGAAGAAACACCCTGTCAAATCTGAAAAAGGTGTCTGCTATGCACAAGACATGGACTATATCACGTTAGAGGTTGAAGTGTTTAATAATTCAATCTTTCGTAAGTTAGTAAAAGCAAACAACAAGGTACTGGTTGTATATATGTATCTAAGAGAACGAATGTGTCACAATGGTTGGTATGTGCTATGGGATAATGATACAAAGGAAGATATTTTAGAACGATTGACACTTTGGGGAGTATCAGAGAACGACAGCTCTTCAATTATCACGACGCTTCTTGATAATAAAATTATACATAACTTTCAGCATGATGGAATTGAATATCTTACAGATGTTCAACAAATTTACAACTGGGAAATGCTACAAGCTAAAAGAGCTCGTGACAGAAACAGCAAGAACAAACAGAATAAACCTACTACTGATACAAATTCAGCCAACAGTACACAACAAAGCAGTATTCCTCAAAGTAATATTGAACAACATTATAATACAGGTTTTAATGATAGCTATTATGACGGATTACCGTTCAACTAATAATCATGGGACACTCTTCTGGGTGTCCTGCTTTTCCCGACATATATTCCGTACGGAACAAGCACCTACTCATAATATACTCTTATAATGTAATGACTGGTAGTGATATGTAATGTTCTGTATTGTCTTGTAATGATTTGCTTGGAAAGGAAAGATATTGAAAGGTAATGACTGGTAATGAATTGCAATGCTTTGACTTGTAGGTAATACCGCCCCCATATAGCTTATATGGTTACATACACATAAATATGTAGTATGTAAACGATTATAAGCCTACATAACTTTGATTTAGAATATCTGTGCTGTATAATATAGATGTAAGTATTTCTGATATATCCTGTTACGGATATTCTTAGTATAGTGTTTCATAAGTTTTCCATTATAACAATTTAGCAATGTGCCTATTGGCATTTTATCATAGAGAGAAAAATAAAAGCCTGCAAGGGCAAGCAGGTCAAAAAAGCCTACCACCGATTATTCGGGTTTAACAAATATTAAAATCGGAGGTCTGATAATGGGAAGAAAGACTATATCAAATCAAATACATTCCGCATTAGCGGATAAGATAGCTTTCGGAGAAAGCAAGCATTTAGATAAAATTGAAAGAGAAACAAGTTTCGGTAAAAGCACTTATAAAATCTATTCCTTCAGCACTTATGATACATACAATAAAGTCGGTCGTGAATATGGGAAGTGGCTCGCTGAAAAAGGCGTTAGATATGGCAAATTAGCCGATACAGAGCGTTACGCAAGAGAATACATAGAAACACGCTTAGAAGATGGAAAATCGGTTTATACGCTTAAAATGGAGCGTTCTGCACTTGGAATGATATACGGTCATAATATCGAAGTGCCCTTGCCGATTCGCCACAATGGAGATGTGAAGCGTAGTCGTGAAGAAACATTTAATGATAAGCATATAAGCAGAACTGGTAAATATGCCGATATATTTACTGTGGCTACGGCTACAGGCTGTCGTAGGTGTGATTTGAAAACATTGAATATCAATAGTCTGGTTGAGAGGGATGGCAAATATTTTCTTGACATAAAACAAAGTAAAGGTGGTCGTGACCGTCTTGCTCCTATTCTTCCATCTAAGGTAGATGAAGTAAAACAAATCTTTGAACGTGCGAGAGAAAGCGGAAAGACAAAACTCTTTGAACATATACCAAAAGAAATAGACATACATGGATTGCGTAGGGAGTATGCACAAGAACTATATCACACACTTACAGACAATAAAGCATTAAGGGATGAATATTTATCTTTCTATCCTGCAAGACATGAAAAAGTGAAAGGTGACCTTTATAGGGATAGAGAGGGAAATGTCTTTGAGCGTGATACTGTGTATGTGGTATCGCAAGCCTTGGGGCATAATAGGATTGATACATCTATTACATCATATCTAAGATAAAAAATTCGATGTTTCTATGTTATGAGGCATGATTGATTGTGAAATATTGCTGTTTATGATAAAATATTGGGTAGTTTGTAATAAATAATACAACTTCGCGAAAATTGCACAATCTATTATAGTGTAAATACATTTGCACAAATCATTATATATTAACGGAGGAAGAAGTTATGGCTAAATGTATGTCGTGTGGAAAAACAGCATTACTTACTACAACTTTTGGAAATGTTGTTTTATGCAAAAACTGTAGTTCATTAGCAAATGTTTCAATGTGGAACAATAGGGAGTTTTTATCAATGGATGAATTGATAAATCAGAAGAATGACGCACTTCAAAAAGCAACTGCAAATAATATGCCACAAGGGATAATTGCAGAAATAACACGTTTTTTTGACGAGTATATCAATGCAGGATTTATTACTGCTATCAAAGGTAAGGCAGGACAATCACTAAAGGTATTTTCTACATATTGCATTATTACTACTAAAAACGAGAGTAAGAAAGCGGAGTTAGAAAATATGTTTTCTGACTTTGAAGATGATGACGATGATGACGATACATTGATTTCATCAGATGATAAACGCAATCTTGTAAAAGGATTGATGTCTGGAAAACTGGTACAAACTGGTATCGGTGTCGCAATATCAGCAACATTAAACCAGCAGGAAAAAGAAAAAAACTCAGAAAAGAAGTCACGAGAACGACATAAAAATGTTGGACAATTGATTTCTGTAGGTGAAAGGCGAATAGACCTTAGAAATATGGCAGGTGTTGAAATTTACAGCAGTTCCAATACATCAAATGGATATTTAAAGTTTATTCCGAAAGGTGTTTCTTCAAAGCAATCATATAGTTGTGAGTATTTCTTCTTTAATAATTCGATACCATTTGAAAGCAAAAAAATCAGGCAACAAGTAGAAGCAATTAAAAACACAATAAATGAATTGATTGCTAATGCTGATAAAGAAACCCAAATGGCGATAGCTCAAGCTGAACAAAAAAAATTAGAAATGCAAAAAATACAGCAGGAGGAACAAGTAAGAAAAATGGTCGAACAAGTTACTCAACAAAGTAAACCAGATGCATTTGAGGAGGTACGAAAGTTCAAACAACTGTTAGATGAAGGCATTATTTCAGAAGATGAATTCAATACAAAGAAAAAAGAATTGTTGGGATTGTAATAATTTCATCCATTGCTTTTGAAAAATCAATATGCTACAATTTAATAGAGGAAAAGAAAAGCCCTCACTTTTAAGTGATATTGTCCGAAGCACATTCGGCAAAAGTTTAGATTAAGTACTTACAATTTTGGCAGGCACGATTGATTTCGTACCTGCCTTTTTACTGCTTGTCCAACATTCTAGTAATATTCAATCTCGTAAGAATTTTTCCCAGTCATTTTTATAACAAGTTCATTGAGGATAAGGGAACGACAACCACGAATGAGTGGCGTTTCCCCTACCACTCTGTGTATACACGATTCAATGTAAAGGACATAATTGCTAAAATATTAGCTGTTATGGTGGATTCCGGCCAGGTAGCATAAATCTCACTTGAAGCTACATTTTTAATATAATCGCGATATCTTACATAATAATCACTTGCAGTAGAGTCCCCCGGTGTTCCATCATGTACAACCACATATTCCGGTATCACCACCCTACTTAAAACAATTTCGCCACTCTCATTCACAGGCTTTATCTCATCCTCTGCAATTTTAGGGGGATAATCTCCAAACAACGTATGCGCCGGAATCACAATATTTTTCAAATCCGGTTCCGACACCTCTAATGGCTCCATCTTCACTTCCTGTAAGGCAGTCTGACCTGAAAATACGTCCATTCCATCCACATTAACCGGACGATACCCTTCTGCTTCTACATGTATCGTATATTCAGCGTAAGGTTGTGGCTGATTCGGCTCCATACTATATTCCAATGGTGGAGCTGCAATTGACACTTCTTCTGTCTGTCCATTAGAATTTGTTGTTAGCTCCTCCAACGTACTTCCCGGTTCTGCTGTATAAGAAAGAGTTACTTTGGCATTATCTACTGGGAGCCTTCCTACTGCTGACGTAGCCTCAACCCTTAGCTTTCCCATATCTACATGGTTCATCTGAGCTGCACGCAATCTTTGATTCATAAATACCTCTGATACTATGCATTTATTGATATTTTATGCAACTACCCGTTAAAAATTTCCTCCATTCTACATTCCTGTGCATTTTTTAAAGATATATATCTCTCATCCATCTGCAATTTCTTTGCACACATGAATCCTGTAATACAAATTGCCAGAACTGCAACAGTTACCACTACTAATTTTCCATTGCTTTTCGTTTTATTTATACTGTCAAATTCGTCTTTCTTTCTTCTCATTGTACTTTCCTCCAAAGACCTCTTCACGTTTACTACGTCATAATACTACTAGTTTATGAAAAAATCTTGAATTTCATTCTACGTTTTTCTTAAGAAATTCTGAAACTGTTATAGGAATTTTTTTAGAAATGTTGTATACTTATGATAATAGATTACGATTATAGAAAGGGAGAATGACTATGCATCAATTTCAACCATATCCTGTGGAACTTTTAGAGTTCAATCCATTTACCAAAATTGGAACTGAGTGGATGCTGATTGCCTCGGGGGATGAAAAAAAAGCAAATGCCATGACTGCCAGCTGGGGTGGACTTGGCGTCCTTTGGGGGAAAAATGTAGCATTTATCTTTGTTCGTGAAAAACGTTATACGAAAGAATTCATCGACAATGGAAATACTTTTTCCTGCACCTTTTTTGACTCCAAATACAAAAATGATTTAAAATACTTCGGTGTCGTATCCGGACGTCAGGAGGATAAATTCAAAACTTCCGGACTCAATTTGGATTATAAAGATGGTATTCCTTACATAGACGAAGGAAATTTTGTGGTACTTTGCAAAAAGATGGCTGCTGTTCCAATTGAAGAAGCTCACTTCATCGACCCTGAAATAAAAGAAAAATGGTATACCGGTGATAATGGAGAAAATCCACATACCATGTATGTAGGTGAAATCATAGAAATTTTGGCAAGATAAGCTGCATCTTTCCTATGATACATGATATAAGAAAGCAAAATTGATAAAATCTATCAATTTTGCTTTCTTCCTCTGTTTTATGCTGTTTTTCCAGCAATCTTTTCCAATTTTTCTACACGAATGTCTAGTTCTCCAGTCTTCCTAATCAAATAACTTATGTTTTCATCTTCTAGTCGCTTAATCCTATAATACTGGGTAATTTCATTGAGATTATCCTGTACCATCTGAATCTTATTTTCAAGAGTAGTTCTGGTATCATCAACATACTTCAAAATCAAGTTTTCGCTTTCCGTTACCCGACTATCAATATAGCCTCTTGTTTGCTCTTCTGATTCTGCGATTTTTCCTGTCATTCGCTCTTCTGATTCTGCAATTTTTCCTATCATTCGTTCTTCTGATTCTGCAATTTTTCCTATCATTCGTTCTTCTGATTCTGCAATTTTTTCTATCATTCGTTCTTCTGATTCCGCGATTGCTCCTCTCATTGCTCCTTGCATTCGCTCTTCTGATTCTGCGATTGCTCCTCTCATTGCTCCTTGCATTCGCTCTTCTGATTCTGCAATTTTTCCTATCATTCGTTCTTCTGATTCCGCGATTGCTCCTCTCATTGCTCCTTGCATTCGCTCTTCTGATTCTGCGATTGCTCCTCTCATTGCTCCTTGCATTCGCTCTTCTGATTCTGCAATTTTTCCTGTCATTCGTTCTTCTGATTCTGCAATTTCTTCTCGCATAACTTCTTGCATAACTTCTCGGATTGCACATAAATCTTTTGCATTCAACATCGCTCTTATCCCTCCTTTCATTCCATTTTTATTAGTGTTCTTTATTCCCGCTAAATTTTTCTTTTGTATTTTGTTACCTTTACCTCTAAACTTCACTCTGGGACAAGAATATCATATTCCCCAAAAGAGCACAAGCTAAATTCTTTTCCCGGACATCAGTTCTTCATAACTGCTAGCGCTTCTTCTAAACTCATGCATTTTGCATAACGCCCATGCCACATTTTTTCATTGTAATACTGATATGTTTTTTCTCCTGACATAAATTCATTATCCACCGTGGTATTACAATATGCCGGAATCAACATCTCAAATCCATGTTCAAAACCACATTTTACAGTTGCATCGATACAATAGTCTGTTTGTAATCCTGCAAGCATAACACTTTTCTCGTTCTTAGCGCTAAGATATTCAAGCAGTCCAGACTCCTTGAACGCACTATTCACATGCTTATCAAATATTTTTTCTCCTTGCTTTGGTGCAAATTCTTCGTATATTTCAAATCCATCTACACCTTTTGTTAATTCAAATCCATCATCGTGCCGAATATAGACAACCTCTACATCATTTTCTCTTGCTGTTTCAATTGCTTTTTTCACATTCTGAATAAATTTTTCATATTGATACAACTGCTTTGTTACAATCATCTCCTGTGTGTCAACAATAAGTAATACCATTTTAATTTCTCCTATTTCCGGTCATACTCCGTCTTTCCTGCACAAGAGGTACTAATAGACTCGATAGCTACTGCACCGCCACGAACCACCTCAACATGTTTAAATCTACTCTTCAACAAAGCAATCAGTTCATTATTCCGGCGCTCTGTCAGCTTACATTCCAGCAATACGCTGTCACTTCCGATATCCGATACCTCTACATGAAATACCTGTGCAATCTGGAATGCCTCTGTCTTGTCCTCTTGAGAACAATTTTTAATCTTAGCAAACAGAATCTCCTTCATATGCGTCGGCACATTTGTGAGGTCCATAACTTTAATAACCTCTACCATACGATTCAACTGCTTTTTAATCTGCTCAAAAGTCACATCATCACTAGCAACACAAATTGTCATACGAGACACAGTTTCATCCTCCGTAGTTCCCACTGTGAGGCTCTGTAAATTATAAGATTTTCCGGAAAAAAGACCGGATACCTTGGCAAGGACACCCACTTCATTTTCCACATATAATGCAATCCATCTCTTTTTCATGTCCTTCCCTCCTTACTTCAAAATCATTTCGCTCATGGGATTTCCGCTCTTTACCATGGGCAGTACAATTTCTTCCGTTGCTATCATAAATTCAATAATTACCGGTCCACTTACTTTTTTTGCCTGTTCAAATGCCGGTGCTATCTCTTCTTCCTTCGTTACACGCATTCCCGTTGCACCGTAGCTTTCTGCCAGTTTTACAAAATCCGGTTCATAAGGTGGACAGGCAGGATTCGGTCCTTTACAGTCCTTCGGACAATTCTTTCTGCGTCTTAAACAGGTGGCTTCATAACGCTTTCCGTAGAAAAGCTGCTGCATCTGGCGTACCATTCCAAGATAATAGTTATTAAATACACATACAATCACATGAGCATCCTGTACCATGGCAGTTGCCAGTTCCTGAATATTCATCTGCATACCGCCATCACCGCTAATACAGATAACTTCTTTATCCGGACATCCAATCTTAGCTCCGATAGCAGCCGGGAAACCAAATCCCATGGTTCCAAGTCCACCGGAAGTAATAAACTTCTTTTTCTCATTTAATTCTATGTACTGGGTCGCCCACATCTGATGCTGCCCTACATCCGTTACAATAATTCCCTCTTCAAACTGCTCATTGATATGCTCCATTATCATCTGTGGTGTCATACCATGGTCTCTGCGCATTTCCAATGGATTTTCTTTATCCCATTCCTTAATCTGTGCAATCCACTTATCCGTCTTCTGTGGCTCAGCCCACTCCAACATCTTTTCAATAGCAAGTCCTGCATCAGCTACAATTGGAACATCTACTACTACATTTCTGGAAATAGATGCAGTATCTACATCTACATGGACAATCTGTGCCTTCGGCGCAAACTCATTCAAATCTCCGGTAATACGGTCATTAAATCTGGTTCCAATGGAAAAGAGCACATCACATTCACTGACTGCCATATTGGCAGCATATCTCCCATGCATTCCGCTGTTTCCGATATAATACGGATGAGTAGTAGGAATGGCTCCTTTTCCCATAATAGTAGTAACTACCGGAACTTTCGTCTTTTCTACCAGCTCTAACAACTTATCATTTGCCTTGGCAATATTTACACCGCCACCGATTAAAAACAACGGCTTTTCTGCAGACTTCAATAACTTATAACCTTTTTTTAACTGACCAATATGTACACTTTCATTTGGTTTATAACCACGAATGTTTACATGTTCTGGATATTCTGCCGGTCCCATCTGGGTCTGAATATCTTTCGGTAAATCAATAAGCACCGGTCCCGGTCTTCCTGTACTTGCGATATGAAATGCCATTTTTAAGATTTTTCCAAGGTCTTTTCTATCACGAACAGTTACTCCATACTTTGTAATGCTTCTTGTCATACCAACAATATCCACTTCCTGAAAAGCATCATTTCCAATGAGATTCAAGGGAACCTGTCCAGTGATACATACCAACGGTATACTATCAGAATAAGCATCTGCCAAACCTGTCATGATATTGGTAGCACCCGGACCACTGGTTACAATACAAACTCCAACCCGCCCGGTTGCCTTGGCATAACCTTCTGCTTCATGAATCAACCCCTGCTCATGTCTGGGCAACACCAGTTCAATCTCTTCATGTTTATAAAGCTCATCCAAAATATCTGTTACCATCCCGCCCGGATATCCGAAGACTGTATCAACGCCCTCTTCTAATAATGCTTTTACAAATAATTTTCTGCCGGTTATATCCATCGCCATATTTTTCACCTCATCCTATATCAATCCCATTGTTTTTAATAAGAAAATCCATCCTGTCAGGGTAAATGCTGCAAGTAATGTAGTTGTCACCACGATACTTGCGGTCAGCACGCCATCATTATCCATATTTTTTGCCATAATATAGCAACTTGGAGTTGTTGGAGCTGCCAGCATTACAATCAACGCAATCATTTTTTCTCCATCAAATCCCATCCAGGCTGCGATTGGTAAAAATATTGCAGCCTGTGCAATCAATTTTATAAAGGAAGCTACAAGTGTAGGCTTAATCTTTCCCAATGCCTTTCTTCCTTCAAAACCAGCTCCTAATGCAATTAATGCCAATGGTGTTGCCATCTGTGCCACATTATTCACTGTTTTATCCACCAGCACCGGAAAATCAATTTCCAGAAGAGATACCACCAATCCTAAGAAAATTGCAATAATAATCGGATTTTTTAAAATATTAATACAAGCTTCCTTTATTTTATTTTTCTGGCTACTTTCCTCACTGCCCTGTGCCTCAAATGTCAAAACAATTACAGAATAAATGTTATAAAGGGGCACCGCTCCAATTATCATTAAAGGCCCCATTGCAGATTGTCCATATAGATTCTGGATGAATGCAAGCCCCATTACCGCCGCACTACTTCGAAATGATGCCTGTACAAAAGCACCTGTCATAGACTTGTCCTTCATGAACAACTTTGTACCACCCCAAATTACCCAGAAACAAATGGAACTTGCAATAGCACAAAACAACACATATTTCAAATCAAATACTGCTTTGATATCCACGGAAGAAAGATCCCTAAATAACAAAAAGGGCAGTGTCACCTGAAAATTGAACTTATTCGCTACTGTTACAAAATTATCATTCAACATACCAATCTGCTTTAAGAACCAACCCAGTACCATTACCAGGAAGATTGGCATTGTCACATTAATACTAAAAATAAAATTTTCCATATCCTACTTCTTCTTTTTCTCATACTTCAGGAAATAAAATTCCAAGTCAAAATATGTCTGTTCTTCACTGTCTGCAGTAATTTCCCATTCTTCCTTTTCATCCAGATTTGGGAAATAAGCATCTGCTTCATATTCATAATCGATTTTTGTAATATGTGCCACATCACACAAATCCACCATCTGGCGATAAATACTCTCGCCACCGATGACATATATATCTTCACTGTTGTATTTCTTTAATTCCTCTAACATTTCCTCCATGGAATGTACAATAATAGCATCCTTCACTTTATAGTTTTTATCGGATGTCAATACAATGTTGACTCGATTTTTCAACGGCTGCCCATTTGGAAAACTCTCCAGTGTCTTTCTTCCCATGGCAACGACCTTGCCCGTGGTGGTCGTACGGAAAAATTTCATATCCTCCGGAATACTCACCAACAACTTGTTGTTCAATCCGATTGCCCAATTCTTGTCTACTGCTGCGATTAAATTCATGTTGTGTCCTCCTATTTTTAAACAGCTATTGGAATATTTTCAATCTGTGGTCCGGTCACATAATTGTCCAAACGCACATCATTTCTGGTAAACTTATAGAAATCTTTGATTTCCGGATTCAACCAGAAGGTTGGTGCCGGATGTGTCTCTCTGCTAATCAATTCCTTCACCAGCGGAATATGACGGTCATAAATGTGTGCATCTGCAATCACATGTACCAATTCTCCCACTTCCATATCACATACCTGAGCCAGCATATGCACTAATACAGCATACTGGCATACATTCCAGTTATTTGCTGCCAGAACGTCCTGAGAACGCTGATTTAAAATAGCATTTAGCACTAACTTATCCTGCCCCGGTTTCTGGGTGACGTTAAAAGTCATACTGTATGCGCAAGGGTATAAATGCATTTCATGTAAATCCTGATGGACATAAATATTTGTCATAATACGACGGCTGAAAGGATTGTTCTTCAGATCATAAATCACTCGGTCTACCTGATCCATCATGCCTTCCTTATACTGATGCTTCACACCCATCTGATAGCCGTATGCCTTTCCGATAGAACCTGTCTCATCTGCCCACTCATCCCACACATGGCTATGAAGGTCATTGATATTATTAGACTTCTGTTGCCAAATCCAAAGCATCTCATCCGTACAGCTCTTAATTGCTGTTTTTCTCAAAGTAATTGCCGGAAATTCTTTGGATAAGTCATAGCGATTTACCACACCAAACTTCTTAATCGTATACGCACTTGTTCCATCTTCCCAGTGAGGCCGCACCTTTTCTCCCTCTGTACTGGTTCCATTTTCTATTATATCTTGACACATATCAATGAAAATCTTATCTGCTAAACTCATTATTTTGCTCCTTCTAATATACTTACTTGCTATTCTATCATAAAAACAGACCACATGAAACCTCGTTTTTTCTCCTTTTCTTGAACTTTTTTCTGGTTTTTCTCTAATTTTAAAAATTTTCAAGATTTTTTCACAGAAATAGTGTATACTATAATCATTACATAAGGACAAGGAGAATTACTATGAGTCAGGAAAAAGTAGACCGCTATAAAGAAGAAAAAGCAAACCGTAAGAAAATCATGAAGCGCGAAAAAATCAAAAAGGCTATTGGTTCTGTTGTTGGAACTATTCTATGTGTTGTTATCGTAGGATGGATTGGCTATTCCGGATATAATTTTTATCAATCACAGAAAGCAGAAAATCCTACCAGCACTGAAATAGACTTAAGTGCAGTCAATGATTATCTCGGTAGTTTATCAGAAACAGGCGATGCTGAGTAATTGATTCTATCCCTACTAGCGTAGATAAAAAGCGAAGAATTACAGACCAAGATGTAATCCTTCGCTTTTATACTTTCATCTCAAATTCTCAAAATAACTCCAACGTCCCCTTCCGTATTGCAACTCTTTCTGCACTTTTTACTACGCAAAATGCTAATATCACATATACCGCTCCTACTCCTAATTCGCCAAGCAATAAGGAAAGCACTTGCTCAAATGCTATTTTCCCTTCTAATAACAATTGTGATGCTTCAATACTTCTTGTAAGGGGCAACAATTTTGATATCAACTGTCCTGCTGCCGGCAACTGACTGATTGGAAAATTCGCCCCACAGAATATAACCAATAAATTGGCCACCAGATTTAAAATCAAATGCATCTGATTCGAAATGAGTCCAAGAGTTGCTAAAAATAATCCAAAGCCCGCTGCTGACGCCATACCAATTAATAGAATCACCAAAAACAGACCTATGTTAACTCCCGACCAGTTTACATGAAATACGATACTTCCCGCTCCAAATCCAACAAATGTAGTTATAATACATATCATACATGGAAAAAATCCCTTTTCCAGAATGACTTCTAACTTAGAAATCGGTGCTGTTATAATGGAACGAATTCTTCCATAATATCGTTCTCCCATAAAGCAACTTCCTAACGAAAACACACAGGTATTGGTGCATAGTAAAAAAGCATTTCCTACTACCCATCTGCTAAGATTCGTTGTTCGGAATGCATATCCTGCCACAAGACAATAGAAAACCATAGTCACAAAAGGATACATTGTCTCCATCAATGCAAATTCTTCCAGCGAAAATGCTGCTCTTTGCCCCTTAAAATCCAGCCATGATTGTTTTAAAAAACGTTTCATTTAACTTACCTCCAATGTTGCTTTTTTTCTTATGCTTCTGTCCATCCATCGATAAAGGATTACCGCAATCGCAACTAAAATCAAAACTTCCACTCCAAGAATCAAATAATATACGGTTTCTTTTTCCATGTTATTCTTTGCTATACTTTCTTTTAAAATACGCACTGCCCATGTAGGTGCCAGCAGATTTGATATGTACTGAATCCATTTCGGCAGTATCTCAATCGGGAAAACAAATCCACAAAGCAATTCAAACGGTATTTCCAATAAATTCATATATAATTCTGTCTTTCGTGATAGCATAAGAAAATAGGCTACACATAATGACACAATCACAAAACAGGTTACAGCCGTGAGAAAAGCAAACAGAAACTTTACCGGATACTGTATTGTGATAGATTTTCCCGTCAACAAAAATGCCGTTCCATAGGAAATTCCAAAACTTAATAATGATATCAATGTATTTCCACATATTTTTCCAAATATAATTGTTCCAAATCCTTCCGGTGCTACATAAATCAGTGGCAACGTTCCTGAAAAACGCTCTCGATTAATGTCTCCTGCTGAAGAAAAACAAATACAGCACCAAAGCCCCATAAGTCCGGCTCCTAAAACTACATATGCCATAAAATTATCTTCACCGCTATTTAGAAACATTTCGTAAAGAAAAATTGTGTTTACTACCGGATTTATCAATAAACAGAATCGGAACATAGGGCGTGCAAAAGACTGCTTCATCTGAAGTTTCATAGTCATCCAGATTACATTCATTGTTTGTTTCATACTTTTCATCAATTTTATTTCTCTCCTTTTCCCGCCAACTTCAAAAATACATCCTCTAATGTAGTTTCTTCTCCCTTTTCTCCGTAGCTCTTTTTCAAGCCCTCCGGTGTATCCAATGCCAAAATTTTTCCATGATTTAATATGGCAATTCTGTCACAAAGTTCATCTGCTTCATACATATAGTGCGTAGTAAGCAGAATCGTCTTTCCGGATGCTTTCAGTTTCCTTATAATATCACGAAGCATTTTCGCGCCTACCGGGTCTAATCCTATTGTTGGTTCATCCATAAAGATAATTTCAGGATCATTAATGAGTCCTCTTGCAATCTGTAGTCTCTGAATCATTCCCTTGGAATAGGTTTCCACCAGACGCTCACTATCTTCTTTCAAATCTACCAATTCCAGCAACTTTTCTACCCGTCTTTCTGCCTCCTTTTTCTCTAATTTATAAAGCCCTGCAAAATACAATAAATTATCCCTTGCTGATAATCTTCGATATACTCCCATTTCTCCACCAAAAATGAAGTTTATTCTGGAACGCACATTTTTCTCCTGTCCAAAGGTATCATATCCCAATACCTTGCACACTCCTCCCGTAGGTGCCAATAATGTAATCAGCATCTTAATTGTTGTTGTTTTTCCGGCTCCATTTTCACCTAACAGACCAAATATCTCTCCTTGTTTTACTTGAAATGAAATTCCATCCACAGCTGTGACTCTGGTTGTCTTAGGATGAATCCAACCTTTCTTTGTCACATATTCACGTTTTAAATCCTGTACTTCAATTACATTTTTCATAATTTCCTCCTTATAAAATTCTATCTCTATCGAATTAGATGATAATGGAATTTATTGGGATTGTCAAGATGTTTCCTATAACGTAAAAAAAGAGAGAACGTTCTGTCCTCTCTTTCATCACAAAAATGTTTCCTGCAACACCTGTATGCAATTTTTTATACTAACTTCATTTAAACTAAAATACTTCGTATTCTTCACCGGCTCTTCATGCACCAGTCCACAATTTTTCATCTGCGTCATATGATGTGATACCGTCGACGTAGCCAAATTCATTTTCTCAGCAATTTCAATTCCACTTAAGTGTCCATTTTCCTTTAATAATTTTAAAATCCGAAATCTAGCATTATCGGAAAGCATTTTCAACTGTTGCGGAACCTCATACCCGCGTTCGTGAATCCGTATGGCATCAAATATCAGAATCTGATTTTTTCCAAACCATCTGCAACACAATACAGGGATAAAAAATGACGGCATAAAAAAATATTTTTCATAAGGCCCTCTACGGTAAAAGCTCTTCTCCATCAATTTTTCAGAATAGGCTAAAGGGTCCTCTCTTTTTAATTCCTTTACCACTTCCCCTTTCCACTGATTAATGATTTCTTCTTTTTCATGCAAAAATTTTTCCGCCTTCTCCGTTTTTAATTCCCTTACAAAAGAAAAAAATTCTTCCAGAAACCATTCTGTCTTTTCAAACAATCTTTCTACCGATAAATAATTTGAGAAACGCTCCTGATGATTTTGATAGAATTTCATTAAATTTGCAGAAGACTCCAGAGCTTGTTGGATTTCTTCCTGTGGCAACTGCAGAAATTTACTTAAAAATTTCTGCTTTTCCATATGCTTTAGATAATTTTCATACGATGCTAGGGAAACTCCTTGTTCCACCATTTCTTCCATAGGCTCAAGGATTCCACCCCAGATTTCTTCTCCAAATCCCTGATAAACCTCTTTCAGTACTAAATATTTGTCACTTTCCGGTTCCTCTAATACTTCAGCAACAGTTTTATTCCGATTCAAAGGTTTGAGCAATTCCTGCGCGCCCAAAATATATTCCAAATCTCTATCATATATAAAAAATGCCTGTTCTGATATTTTATCCAGCATATGCACTCTCCTTATATTGAAATTTTTTCAATCTCCGGGTATTCCTCCGCCAGTTTTGCCAACCGTATCAGTTCACTTCCCTTGGCGGTCCGTACCATCAGTTCCAATCGGATATTTCCTTCTTTCCGCCTGGTCTGAAATCTCAAAATTTTGCATTTATAACTAGATTCCAATTCGTTCTTTACAATCTCTGCTATTTTCATATCATTTTCCGCTGATGGCGTATACTCTATCTCAATTTGATACACTTGCTTCATAATATGAGAAAGCTTACCGCCTCGCCCAATAAATATCTCTACCAATACCACAATAAACGTAGTGGCAATTCCAATGACATACATGCCGGCACCTACTGCCATTCCTACTCCAAGAGTTGCCCAGATTCCGGCAGAAGTTGTTACTCCGCTTACATTTTTATTTCTGGAAAAGATAATTCCCGAACCTAGAAATCCAATTGCAGTAACGGTTCCTGCTGCAATTCGAGAAGGATCTAATCTGACATACTGTCCTAATACATCATCAAAACCATATTTCGATAACACAATCATTAAGGCAGAAGATACTGCCACAATTACATGGGTACGCAGTCCGGCTGTCTTTTTACGGCTCTCGCGTTCATATCCAATCGCTCCTCCGCAGATTCCTGCCAGTACAATTCTTACCATTAATTCCAGCTGCTGTATGATTAATGCCATATCTATACTTTTTCCCATAAATCCTCCCATAAATTTTTTATTCGTACTCCTCAAGGAAATGATGCTTCACACCATCTTTTTTATATGCAATTACGGTGCTTAAGTTTACATTTTCCACGCTTTTAAAAATATTACTTTCTACAAAAGGATTGATTTTCTTCATCTCTGCTATCATGTTTTTCACTTCCATGCGCTTTGATACACTCCGTCCATCCGGATCACAGGTAGTACAAGTGTCTGTAAACCGGCAGGCACATTGGATAAAATGAAGGTCATTATAATCTCGCCAATGCTTAATATCATCTTCCCGAATGTAATACATAGGACGAATCAATTCCATCCCTTCAAAATTAGTGCTATGAAGCTTCGGCATCATGGTCTGTACCTGTGCTCCATAAAGCATTCCCATTAAAATAGTCTCAATCACATCATCATAATGGTGTCCTAATGCAATTTTATTGCATCCCAGTTCCTTTGCCTTATTATATAAATGACCTCTTCGCATCCGGGCGCACAGATAACAAGGTGACTTTTCTATATCATATACTGCATCGAAAATATCTGACTCAAACACAGTAATTGGAATATTCATCCGCTTGGCATTGTTCTCAATTACCTGACGATTTGCCTCACTGTAACCAGGGTCCATCACTAAAAACTCCAACTCAAATGACACTTTATTATGCTTTTTTAACTCCTGAAACAACTTTGCCATCAACATAGAGTCCTTCCCACCGGAAATGCAGACTGCAATCTTGTCTCCCTCCTGCACCAGTTCATAATCCCGAACCGCTTTGGCAAATCTAGAAAATAACTGTTTATGAAACTTCTTGCGGATGCTCTTTTCAATTTCCTCTGCAGAATGTTCCTCTCTCTTCTCCGTTTCCTTCATATGTGCTAACAACCAACCAGTATAACCGCCTGTCAGGCTGTATGCTTGGTATCCTGCTTCACACAATTCTTCCGCTTTTTCTTTACTGAAAATTCCTTTTGTACAATAAAGGACAAGTTTTTTTTCTTTCGGCAACTTTGTATTTTCTGCTGTCAGTTGCTCCTGCGGAATGTGAATTGCCTCCGGCAAAGTCCCATAATTTACTGCCGATTCATCTCGGATATCTACTAACACATAGGTGTCTTTTTCCAGTTTTCTTAACTCTTCACAAGTTATATCTATATTTTCCATGGTATCTCATCTTCCTACTCTTTTCCCTATTATTTTAATAGGTATTATACTCATCTATTATATAGACTTGTCTAAGAAAACTCAACCTGTTTCGAAAAATATCATTTTTTATAAATTCTGGAAAACTCTCTTACATGCTTTTCCAAAATTTCCAAAGCCTCTTCTTCCTTTTCCGTTTCATTATCATATCTGGTTATCAAAAGAAAAATGAGCGCATAAAAATTCATTGCCATGAGTTCCGGGTCTTCCTTACCAAATACTCCCCCCTGAATCAATTGTGAAAAAAGAAGGGTCTGATATTCAATACTATCCCTTGTAAAAATTTTTTTATATAATGTTGAAATCTCAGAATCATGATACTGTTCAATCGTAAGCATTCTTCGAAATCTCGCCGCAAATTCATCCTTCAGATAAAATAGAAATACCTTTTTAGATAACTCTACTAATTGCTCAATAGTCAGATTAGCAAAATAAGGTGCTGCGTCCTCCTTCGTAGCATCTGCAATATGAAGCACTTCAGTCAATTCATCCATTCTTCGGGTCATCTCTTCCAATATAGTATCAAAGATTTCCTGTTTACTGGAAAAATGCTTATACAAAGAACTATCTTTAATGCCTACCGCTTCTGCAATTTTTTTTACACTTACTCCGCTAAACCCCTTTTCTGAAAACAATGTTAAGGACTCGTCTATAATCCGTTCCTTGGTAGTCATTCTACACCTCCTGCTAATTGTTTTACCTTTTCTTCCTGTTCAAAAAGTACACATCCGCCGATATGCTCCTGTTCCATGCAGGCATTTTTCTGCAATTTAAAAAATAATGGGGATTGCAATGCATCCTTTAGGCTCTTTCCTCGAATATTGGTATCAGAATATGGAGAAAAAGGACACGGCTCTGCTCCGCCCTTTGAGTTGATATGAAAAAATCCTCTACCGGCTGCCAAACAACCTCCGGAAGACTTTTCATCCCCCGGAAAGGAAAGAAATATCATATCCATTTCTTCCTCTCGCATTTTTCCTATACTTTTTTCCATTATGGTACGTTCTTTTTCTCCTAATGCCAAGTGTTTTGTCTGCACATTTACAGGAACATATTCTACGAAAATCACCAACTTGCATCCCTTTTCCTGTAATTTTTTAACATAAGCTGTGCTAGTCACCTTCTCCACATTTTCTGTTGTTACTGTAATGGATGCTCCAAACAACAAATTTTTATCCTGTAACTTCGACATAGCCTCTTCTAATTTTTGATAAACCCCTTCTCCGCGCCGTCTGTCTGTTTCTTCTTTCTCTCCCTCTATACTTAATACAGGTATCACATTTCTGTTTTTATCCAATAAATTTATGTATGATGCGTCCAACATAGTTCCATTGGTAAATACAGGAAATACTATCTGAGGATGTTTCACCGCCTGCTCCAAAACATCCCTTCGCATCAAAGGTTCTCCCCCTGCCAAAAGGATAAAACTAATTCCCAATTCCTTCGCTTCTGTAAAAATACGATTCCACTCTTCCCCTGACATTTGATTTTCCCCTACACCGTCATGACAGGACTGATTACTTCTTGCATAGCACCCTGCACAATGTAAATTACAACTACTGGTAATACTTGCAATTAAAAATGGTGGAATATGCATTCCTCTTTCTTCATTTTCTTTTCGCACCAGAGCTGCCTTCTTGGCAGCAAGCATAAATTTCCCGATGAACGCACTTTCTTTCGGATTTTTTAAGGTGGCTTTTATCGCCCCCTTTACAATATTTTCAACTCCTCTTGTTAAATATTCTTCTAACTGAAATGTATCCATAATCATTCTTCCTTTCTTGTTGGCTAGTGTTTACTAGCCTTAATTATAACTAGTAATTACTAGCCTGTCAAGAAAAGCAGAAGAGACAGCCTAAATGGCTACACTCCATTCAAGCTGTCTCTCCTGTTTTTGAATAGTATGCTTTATTCCACCTCCATGGTAGCATCTTTTAACCTACAGTATAAATTACTATCTCCTTCTTCCCGATAAGTCTCAAATACACCAGTCACAACAATCTTTGCATTCTCCTGTGGATATTCATCCGGATAAACATGACTTCCATCATCCCATACGAACTCCATTCCTTGTGCACAACAGGCCATTGCATCCTGTATAATACAATAATGATAATATTTCGCAGTAGGCTCATACCATGTGGCAGAATAACTGCCTTCCATTCGAATTGTTTTCCCAATATAATCATCGGGACTCATCATAAACTGATACACCGTGGCATAGACCATATCACTTCCCATCGTCGTAAGATCATAATCAATGGTATTCTCCTGTTCCTGCTCTTCCACTTTCTCTGTCTCTTCAGGAGTTTCTTCCGATACATTATTTTCCACCGGACTGCTTTCCTTTTTCCCACACCCAACGGCAATCAGAAGAATTCCAAGTATTAAAAATGCTTTTTTTCTATACTTCATATATAACTACCTCCCAAAGACCTTTCCGATGATACAGTTCACACCAAAGACCAATATGTCAATCGTAACAATGGTGGAGCCAACTGGCGTTGAAAACAATATGGATACCAAAATACCAACCAATGCAGCAACTACTGAAAGAACAGCTGCATAGATGACAACACCTTTAAACCCATGTACCACCCGCATAGCGGACAACGCCGGAAAAACAATCAATGCTGAAATAAGCAATGAACCCACTAAATTCATAGCAAGCACAATAATTACTGCTGTAATAACTGCTATCATCAGATTGTACACTTCTGCATTTTTTCCCACTGCCTTCGTAAAATTTTCATCAAACGTTACTGCAAAAATCCGATTATAAAATAAACAGTAAAACACAACTACAATAACAGACATCACAACGCAGAGCTTCACCTCTCCCATAGTTAGGGTCAAAATAGAGGTGGAGCCAAAGAGCGTTGAACATACATCTCCTGAAATATTGGCAGAGGTAGAAAACAGATTCAGCACCATATAACCGATTGCCAATGCTCCCACCGAAAGCATGGCAATCGCAGCATCTCCCTTCAGATTAGAATTCTGCCCTGTCCTTAAAAGTAATATTGCCGCAATTACTGTAACAGGCATAATAAAAATCGTATCATTTGCAAGTTTAAAAACAGTTGCAATTGCCATCGCTCCAAATGCCACATGTGAAAGTCCATCTCCAATAAAGGAAAACCGCTTCAACACCAACGTTACTCCTAACAGCGAAGAACAAAGCGCTATCAAAACTCCTACAATCAATGCATACCTTACAAACGGATAGGCCATATAAAACTGAATTTTATCAATCATACCACTCATGCTCTATCACCTCTCACCTTCTGAAACAACTGCCATTTATCGTTTTTCAAGTATTCACTCTTTTCCCCGTAAAAAGAATCATCCTTATCGATATGAAGAATATGCGTCGCATACTCTATCGCCTGTATATCATGCGACACCATAATAACAGAAGTTCCTTCTTCATTCAGTTTCTTAATTGTCTGATAAAGTTCCATGGTTACCCGTGGGTCGAGACCACTAACCGGTTCATCCAACAAGATTAGTTTGCTTGTGGCGCATAATGCTCTTGCTAAAAGGGTTCGCTGCTGTTGTCCCCCCGAAAGATTCCGATAACATTTTTTCCGCAGTTCCCAAATCCCCATTTCCTTCATTTTTTCCGTAGCCAAATCTTTTTGTTCTTTTCTATAAAAGGGGCTTTTTCCACACTTTGCTAATGTACCTGATAATACAATTTCCCATACCGTAGCCGGAAAATCTTTTTGCACTACTGTCTGCTGTGGAAGATAACCAATTTCATACGGCATCAAGCCATCACCCATAATGATTTCGCCGCTTACTGCATCCTGCAGATGCAATAATGTTTTTATAAGAGTACTTTTTCCCACCCCATTCTCTCCTACAACACAAAGATAGTCTCCCTTACACACTTTGAAATTCAAATTCGTCACAATCCGCTTCCCATCGTATCCAAGGTTTAAATCATTACAGGTAATGTATGCCATCATTCCTTCCTCCTAATTCAAAGCCTGTTTCAAAACATCAAGATTGTCCTGCATTGCCTTCAGATAATTAAATCCGTCACTTATGTCATCATTTGTAACAGACTGCAGGGAATCCATTACTAAAATTTCCTGATTTTTTCCAGTAGTATTCTCCTTTACGGCCTCAGCAATCTTTTGATTTGAATTTTCAATTACTAAAATAGCTGGCACCTGACACTCGTCTACTTTTCCTGCAAGAAATGTAACTGTCTCAAAACTTGCCTCTGTTTCCGCACTACATCCTACAAATGCAGCATAATAATCAAGACTATAATCATCAACCAAATAACGGAACGGAAAGCGATCTGCGAATATTACTGTTTTATGTGTTGCACTCTGTACCATCTGTTCATACTCTTTGTCCAACTCACTCAGCTTCTGAACATAAGCATCACAGTTCTCTGCAATTTTCTCCGCATCCTCTGTATCCACGGTCTGAAGCACGTCAGAAATTGCAGGAACTAAAACACTGGCATTCTTCAATGATAACCATATATGTTCGTCATATTCCGTCTCTTCTTCCTCTTCTCCTTCTTCTCCTTCTTCCTCTTCGGCCTGCATACCTTCTACTACTTCCTCTTCTTTTACTTTATCCCCCATAACTTCCAATAAATTAATAACCTTCATATCTTTATTTGTTGCTTCTTTTAATGCATCATCCACCCACTGGTCCGATTCTCCGCCTACATAAATAAATACATCTGCTGAACCAATTTTCGCAATATCTTCTGCTGTGGGCTGATAATTATGCAAATCCACCCCATTATCCAAAAGCAATGTGAGCTCAAATTTTTCTGCTTCATCCCCAATCATTTCTTTTACCCAGTCATACTGTGGAAATGTGGTGCATACAACACTAATTTTATCTGTAGTCACTTCTTCTGTTTTCGCATCACCAGACGCACTTTTACCGCAACCTGCAAGAAGCCCTATGCATAAAACAAGAGCAAAACAACATGTTAATATTCTATTTTTCTTCATTGAAATAAAACCTCCATAATCTAAAAAAATGTACACAAAAAAAAACCAACTTTAGTTGGAACCTAGTTTTAGATTATAAAGTCAATTCAGTAATTCTACCTTTAGGGTAATCAGGGTTTTTTTTACGCCAGCATGATTTCCCACAGACGTAACTACCCGTGTGAATACACAAAGAACTGCCATAACAAATGACAGCATAAGAATAACACGAAGACTGGAAACAAAATGAACGGCTGCTTCTATCTCCATACAGATAGGGCAGTCCTCGCCAGAACAATGATGGTGTGCATTTTCAATGATATAATCATAAGAAAAAAGCATTCCTGCCAACAGGCATATCATCGCCATTATAGCTATCAACTTACTTACTTTTTTCATTCTGCACACCTCCATTCCATGATACGTCAGTCTCTGTATTGCATATTTTCATATTTTATAGCTAGTCTCTATAAATGTCAAGAATTTTAGTGGTATTATTCTATTCTGTTTAAAAGCCCTTGTACTCCCTCTTCCTCGAAAATTTCCTTATAATATCCAAGTTCCCCCTGAATCAGTTCATCTATAACCTGCATCCCCAGAAGTTCTACCGGCGCTTTATCGTCTGTCAGCAGATAATCTCCCTTTTCATAACATTGCATATTTTCTGCCACCTGCTGCATCATTTCCTTTAACTCACTACTCTCAAGTCCTTCTGTTCCTGTCTTCAGGCACTCCATGATATTTCCATCCACGGATGCAAACAGCTCGCGATTGGTGGAACCTGCCACATCCACCGTATATACCTCGGGAAATACAACTGCTATGGTATCAGAAAGATACTGATTGATATTTCCTTCCTTTTCCGTATGCATGTTCATATTCACTACCATAATGCCATCTTCCTTCAAATGTTCCTTTACCATAGTAAAAAATTCTTTGGTAGACATCTGAAAGGGAATGGTGATGTCCTGATAAGCATCTACCATAATCACATCATATTTTTTATCGACAGCTCCAAGGTACGCTCTTCCATCGTAAGTAATAACCGGAATATCCTCCGGCAGTTCAAAACATTCATATGCAAGGTTGGTTATTTTTTCATCAATCTCAACACCTTCTATGGACACTTCGCCAAAATAATTCCTGCATTGCCTGGCGAAGGTTCCGGTTCCCATTCCAAGAATCAGAACCTGCGGATTCTCTTTTTCTTCCAATTTCGCCATCACCGGTGCAGCAAGCGCGTAATCATAGTACATCCCGGTAAGCTCCTGATTCTTTTTCAAAATAGACTGAACCCCAAACAAAACATTGGTAGAAAGAATCACATTCTCCTCATCCTCCTTTACCTGAAGATAATTGTAAATGGATTCTCCCTCATATACCAAATCATCCTCCCAGAAAGCAAAACTGGTGGAATTCCCCAAAATACTGCATACCAGAAACAATGCCACACCTATTACACAATGTAACTTCTTTGCTCTGGTACTGATAAAATAAACCAAAGCAAGCACCAGCAAAATTCCCGAAAAAATCAAAAAAGTAACGGCTGTTCCCACTGCCGGAATGGTAACAAAGGTAGGAAGAAAAGTTCCAATAATACTTCCAATCGTATTAAAAGCGCCAAGGGTTCCTACTGTTTTTCCGCTATCTTCCAGACTATCTACAGTGTATTTTACCAAAGAAGGGGTAACCGTTCCCAACAAGAACAGTGGAAATACGAATATCACCATGCATGCCAAAAAGGCTGCCCAAATCAGAAAATTCGTGTTTACAGTTATTACCAGAATTCCTGAAATTCCCAGAATTACATATTTTCCCAGCAAAGGAATCGCTGCAATCCACACAGCCGATACTATTAGCCTTAGATACAACTTGTCTGGATTTGGGTCCTTATCTGCGCGTCTACCACCCCAAACATTTCCCAGCGCCATAGCTATCATAATCGTTCCAATAATGATAGTCCAGACAATCTGTGAAGAACTGAAATAAGGTGCAAGCAGCCTGCTTGCACCTAGTTCTACAGCCATCACCGACATTCCCGCAAAAAATTCAGTCAGATAAAGATAATATTTGTTTTTTAATATATTGTGTCGCATCGATTCCTTATTCCTTTCTTAATCCTTCTTTTGTCCGCTCAAAATCAAAGCTACAATCCCACATAACAAAGCACTTACCACATATATCACCCAATTAATATGCCACAATTCAAAGCAAAATCCGGTGATACAATAGCCAATGGTAGCTAACAGCATAATACAACCGCACCAAATCCCTACTTTATTATCATTTTTTTCCTCATTTTCCTTTTCCTTGTTATAGGCTGCAATATCATACTTTTCTTTCCCGATTCCGGTGTGAACCAGAACTCCTACTCCGGCTGCCACAAAAATCATAAAGATGCCATAATAGAAATCCTCTGTCATTCCCGCTACCATTGGGAAATTCTCCCCATTCATACCAATTAAGAATCCAAGTAAAATTGTTCCAATTCCGGTTGCAACACGAATCGGAAACTTTTCATCAAACTTCTCTTTCTCTTCTTTCGAATAAAATTCCGGAATGACCGGGTGTTTCTTTCTGAAATTTTCATGCTGCATACCTGCTACCACAAGCACCAGAACTCCTACAATGACAACTGCCAAAAAAGCGGTATCTGCTATTACCTCCATCACACCAAATCCAGCCAGGAGTTCATACAGCGCCACTGCCGTAATGATTAAAATCACACCCAACGTAATATGTTTTCTTCGTTTTTCCATATGACAATCATAATTTTCACTGTCTTCTACTTCCGCTTTACTTGCATCCTCCCGCATCAATGTATCCATGGTACAGGAAAACAAATCACATAATTGTAGAAGCTTTTCCATCTCAGGATAAGAAGTTCCTGCTTCCCATTTCGAAATTGTTTGTCTGGACACTTCTAACTTATCTGCCAACTGCTCCTGGGTCATATTTTCTCTTTTTCGATAAAATTGTAAATTCTCTCCTAATAAACTCATATTTTCTCCACCTTTTCTTTCTATTATTTTATTTTCCTTCTGCGCTTCTGGTGTCCTTATCATAAGATAGCACCTATGTAACGTCTATATATTCTTTGTTGCTTTTGAAGATTTTCATGTAAACTTGCGGTTGCATACCGCTAAAATAGGCGTTTTACGTCCTTTCTGAGTATAGCACAAAAATAGAAATCCGCATATACTATAAAGACTATAAAAAGAAAAGATATGAGAGAATATGGAAAATTTTGTAATTTTATCTATAGAAACCCATTTATTTTTTGCACGCATCATGCGAGAGCATGCTCTTTTTCTGGAAGCAGGATTCCCCTGCAAGGAAGAAGAATGGATAAAAAAGGCTGACTGGTTCCGAAAACAGTTTGAAAACCTGCTTCGCGATGCCTTAAGCATTAGTGATGGACGCATCAATCGTTGTGTAACAGAATCCGATGAATTAGTAACCAGATTTACTATTCCGGCAGAAAAACGAACCGCTGCATTAAGTGGCGTTCCCATCGACAGTGAACTTTCTGTTGCCGCGCAGAATCTCCGCCCTATATGCAGCAGGCAGGACTTTCGGCGATTGGTTCCACTTGTTCAAAGACTAAATGAGCGAGCATTCCGCCTGCTAAATGGTTTGATTGATTTTAAGGAAAGTATTTTAAGAGAAGTCGGTAATTGCAGACTTTTTACCACAAATTATCCGCTGCTGATTAAGCATATCTTACGGGAAGCAAAATTGTATCGGGCTACTATCGAAGAATTAATGCAAAACAAACGCCCTTCTTACAAAAACTTACGAAAAACAGAAGACTTCTGGAATCAGATTATGATGGAACACGCCTTGTTTATTCGTGGCTTGTTAGACCCTTGTGAAGAACAGCTCATTGATACTGCAGACAACTTTTCCAAAGAATATTGTGAACTTTTAGAGCAGGCACGATGCCAGGATGCTGTAGCTACTGAATTAACTGAACAGTCTCTAAAAGAAACCTTAAAATACCGTGAATTCAAAGAAGCCGGTGCGGAAGATATTTTAAATTGTAAAATTGATTCTATTATTTTGCCTCTTCTTGCAGACCATGTACTTCGAGAAGCGAACCACTATATCCGTCTTTTGGAATATGACAACGCAAGATAAGGAGACAGTGTATGGAACACCAAAAACTAAGAAGTGCAATATCCGCATTTCTTAGTTTTTTCTTTTTTCCAGTTCCAAGAGATACTTCTTCATATCCAATCCACCACCAAATCCCACCAATGAACCATTCACTCCTATTACTCTGTGACAGGGAACAATAATCATTATCGGATTGTTATGATTTGCTCCACCTACTGCCCGGGATGCCTTATGCTTCCCTATCTGCTCTGCAATTTCTCCATAAGTACGCGTCGCCCCATAAGGAATAGTCTGCAATGCTGCCCAGACCTTTTTCTGGAATTCCGTTCCTTCCAGATGTATTGGCAAATCAAAAGTTTTTCTGTTTCCTGAAAAATATTCCTTTAACTGCTGATATGCCTCTTGCAGCAATTCTGTTTCCTTTTCATTTTCTTCTATATTCGAATCCATATACAAGCCTGTAATGAAATGATTTTCCTCTTCTATACATACCGTTCCAATGGGAAATTTATAGTGATAACGATTCATATGATTTCCTCCTTTAAAACAGGCTCAGTTGCTCTTCCCGAAAGGACTTCACCTTTCGCTCTGTTATTTTATCTCCTTCCGTTATTTCACCACATAACAATGGAGAAAGCGGATTATAATGACTTATGATGTTTTTTATCCTCTGTTCACTTCGATTTGCG
Organism: Roseburia sp. 499; assembly: GCF_001940225.2. NCBI lineage: Bacteria > Bacillati > Bacillota > Clostridia > Lachnospirales > Lachnospiraceae > Roseburia > Roseburia sp. 499. The sequence continues at coordinate 606,044 of NZ_CP135164.1, read as the reverse complement.
TAGCAATATTGGCAGCCATTCAGACAGGTATCATAGGTGCCCACCTCAATACTTTCCACACATCCACACGCTTCTCTCTGATTTTTGTCTTTATTCACATTCAACTGACATCCGATTATTTCCTCAATCAATTCTTTATCGATACAACTGTTATGTTTTACTCCGCACTCTCTTAGGTCTATCTTTTCTGCACAAGAAGCGATTTCCATATGATGCGCCCTTGCAATTTCTGACATCTTCTCTGCAAGAAAACGACATTCTTCCTCTTTCATTTCATTAAAATATACACCCTTGTGCTTCATTTTGTCATACATATCCACAAAACTAATCACAACCTTCTTAGTATACCCCTCCAGTTCTCTAACAATTTCCTCAAAGGCTTTTATATGATATTCCGTCGTATATCGCTCTGTCAGCAATATTGGGTCATACCGCCAGACAACCCGTTCACTTCCGATTCTCTCAGACAGTTCTTGGAATATAGGTATCATTTCTTTTTTCTTATGTGGAACATTGGGTTCTATGTTCTTTCCATATCCGGTAAGGGTAAATTGAAAATAATAATGATAGTCCTTTAACTCTATAAGCCTATTTAGCATGGGCTTTGGGTTCTTTGTCCAGAATACAATACAGTCCACAAGCTCCGGACTTAGAGAAATTTTACTAATCTGATGAAAGTTCATTGGATTTCTCACATAGAGATATCCTTCCTTAATACGATTAAAAAACCATTCTGAATAGTAATTGGGAATATCGGTTCGTCTACTGACACTTAAAATCATTTTCCTGCCTCAATTCTTCTATCATTAAAACAATGTCAATTGCTCCCCTGCCTGCTTGTCCTCAAACTGAGCCATATATTGAAATAATGCTCCTGCATCGTAAACCATATGGTGTTTTTTACATTCTTCTGCTAAAACTTTCAATAAATGTGGTTGATTCGGCGAAGGCAGTTCATATGCATTTCCATACTTCTCTATGTATTTTTCTTTTATTCCCGGAAAATGTTTATCCAACTTATTGTAAAAATACTGTCTGTCTCCATCGCGAAGCGTCACACCAATCCCGAACTGCATAATGCCGTAAACCTTTGCTTCCGCACAGTAATTCAAAATTCCTCGAATATTTTCTTCCGTATCATTGATAAAAGGCAAGATGGGCGTCATCCAACAGATAGTTGGTATTCCCTCATCTCTTAAAATATTCAACACTTCTGCCCGCCGTTTTGTGGTGCAGACATTCGGCTCTACTATTTTACACAAATCTTCATCATAAGTAGTAAGTGTCATCTGAACGACACATTTTGTCTTCTGATTGATGCGCTTTAGTAAGTCCAAGTCGCGCAATATCAGGTCAGACTTTGTCTGAATGGCAAGTCCAAAACCATATTCCTCAATTAATTCCAAACAACGTCTAGTTAATTTTAAATCTTTTTCCGCATGAAGATAAGGGTCACTCATAGCTCCGGTTCCTATCATGCATTTATTTCGTTTCCGGCGCAATGCCTGTTCTAACAACTCCGGTGCATCTATCTTTACTGCAATATCTTCAAAAACATGATCCATCTGATAACAGGTACTTCTGGCATCACAATAAATGCAGCCGTGCGTACAGCCACGATAGAGATTCATTCCGTTTTTTGGAGATAAGATTGACTTTGGGTGGATGTTATGCATGTGTTTGCGCTCCTCATACTTTATGAAATCCGTTTCTAGCAAACATGTGTTCTGTTCATTATATTATACTACACCGCATTCGTATTGTCATTACATTTTTTTGTTTTCATACTCTACGAAGAAACCCCAACAAATTTTCTAAACTTGCTGGGGCTACATCTCTTATTTATTCTTCTTCATTTTTTACATCTACTTTAATAGACAGTTCCTCTAACTGCTTTTCATCCACCACATTTGGTGCATCTGTCATAAGACAGGAAGCATCCTTTACCTTCGGGAACGCGATAACGTCACGAATAGATTCGCACTGTAACATCAACATTACCATACGGTCTAATCCATATGCCAATCCTGCATGAGGTGGTACACCGAACTTAAATGCATCTAACAGGAATCCGAACTGCTCATGAGCACGTTCCTTAGTAAATCCAAGTACCTCTAACATTTTTTCCTGAATATCATCCTGATGAATACGAACAGAACCACCACCCATTTCTGTACCATTCAGTACGATATCATATGCCTTTGCTCGCACTGCACCCGGATCGGAATCAATTTTGTCCCAGTCTTCTTCCATTGGCATAGTAAACGGATGATGCATTGCCATAAAACGGTTTTCTTCATCAGACCACTCTAATAATGGGAATTCTGTTACCCACAGGAAGTTGTATTTATTCTTATCCATTAAGCCCAGTTCTTTTCCAAGTTCCAGACGTAATGCACCTAATACATCCCAGACAACCTTATTCTTATCTGCTGCAAACAACAGTAAGTCGCCCGGTTCGCCTTCCATTTTTTCTACTAATGCTTTCAACTCTTCTTCTGTCATGAATTTTGCAAAAGAGGACTTGTAAGTACCATCTTCATTTACTGCAAGATAAGCCAATCCCTTAGCGCCATAGCCTTTTGCAAACTCTACCAGTTTGTCGATTTTTTTACGAGGCATTGCTCCCTGTCCTTTGGCATTGATACCACGAACAGAGCCACCGTTTTCTAATGCTCCGGTAAACACACCGAAACCGCATCCTTTTACTACTTCAGATACATTTACCAGTTCCATGCCGAAACGGGTATCCGGCTTATCGGAACCAAAACGATCCATAGCTTCCTGCCAAGTCATTCTTGGAATTGGAAGCTGAACATCAATACCGATTGCTTCTTTAAATACATACTGTAACAGACGCTCATTTACTTCAATGACATCATCTACATCTACAAAGGACAGCTCCATATCTGCCTGTGTAAATTCCGGCTGACGGTCTGCACGCAAATCTTCATCACGGAAACATCTTGCAATCTGGAAATAACGATCATAACCGGAACACATCAACAACTGCTTAAACAACTGCGGAGACTGTGGCAATGCATAGAAGTTTCCCGGATGCACACGGCTTGGTACAAGATAATCTCTTGCTCCCTCCGGTGTGGATTTTGTCAGCATTGGTGTTTCAATTTCAAGGAATCCTTCCTTCTCCATGAACTTACGAAGCAGCATGGAAACCTTGCTCTTCATCATAATATTTCTTTGAATATCCGGTCTTCTTAAGTCCAGATAACGATAACGTAGTCTTAAGTCTTCCTTTGTCTGAGAATTTTCTTCGATTGGGAAAGGCGGTGTTTCTGATTCAGATAAGACACGAATATCCTCTGCAATTACTTCGATATCACCTGTTTTTAAGTTCTCATTGACTGCCGCTGCTCTCTTCTGAACTGTACCTGTTACAGCGATAACAAATTCACTTCTTAAGGTCTCTGCTTTTGCAAATCCTTCACTTCCTACCTTTGGCTCGTCAAATACAAGCTGTAAGATTCCGGAACGGTCTCTTAAATCTATGAAAATAAGACTTCCTAAATTTCTTCTTTTCTGTACCCAGCCCATAACGGTTACTTTTTCGCCGATATTTGCATTGGACACTTCGGTACATCTGTGGGTTCTGTGTAACCCTTTCATGGATTCTGCCATGATGTTTTCCTCCTTTTATTTGAAAAATTCTACAAATTCTGTATATCCCTCTTTGGTAAGCTGTTCCTTCTGGAACTTCTTATTCTTGTTCATACGAACTACCAGCACCTGAACACCATTTTTACGTTCTTCCTGTGCCTGACCAATTACGTCACAAAGTTTTTCTCCCGGATACCCCTTTTCAATTAAATACGCCTTCTTCTGTGCCTGACCAGGAATCTTAAATCCGCTTTCCATCAGCAACAGCACGATTCTCTCAAATCCGATGGAAAATCCACAAGCAGGAACATCTTTTCCGGTAAAGTTTCCAATCATCTTGTCATAGCGTCCGCCGCCTCCGCAGCTTCCTCCAAACTCCGGCATTGCGATTTCAAAAATTGTTCCTGTATAATAAGACATTCCTCGTACTAGTGTTGGATCAAATACTAATTCAAAATCTGCTGTTTTTGTAGCAGTTACACTGGATACAATTTCCTGTAAATTCTGTTCTACATCCGGCTCCAAGAATCCTTCCAGCTCTTTCGCAAGATATGCGATTCCGTCTTCTGCATCCTCTACGCCTTTGAAAAGCCCTAAATACTTATCGATAGACTCTTTTGCGAATCCTTCCTTTTCCAATTCCTCTGCGACGCCTTCAAGACCTATCTTATCCATCTTATCTAAAATAATGAATACTGTATCAAATGACTCTTCTGAAAATCCACTATAAGATGCCATAGCTTTCAGAATTCTTCTCTCATTAATGCGAATTTGGAAATTTTTGAAGCCTAACTTTCCAAGTGTGGTGGTGGTTGCAAGAATTAATTCAATTTCTGCAAGATTGCTTGGCTCGCCCAAAATATCAATATCACACTGCATGAACTGACGATAACGTCCTCTCTGTGGACGGTCTGCACGCCATACATTTCCCATCTGCAATGCCTTAAATGGAGAAGGAAGGTCATTTGCATTGTTGGAATAAAATCTTGTCAAAGGCAAGGTCAAATCATAACGCATTCCAAAATCCACTACATCTGATTCTTCTTTCGCTGTTTCCAGATTCAGTTTTTCTCCTCTTTTTAATACCTTAAAAATCAGTTTTTCATTCTCTCCACCCTGCTTACTACTTAAGTTTCCAATGTTCTCCATGCACGGTGTTTCAATCTGAGTGAATCCGAAGCTGCGATAAGTCTCCTTAATCACACTCATTACATAATCACGAATCTGCATTTCCTCCGGCAGAATATCTTTCATGCCATTTACCGGCTTTTTTGCTAATGCCATAACTTTTCCTCCATTTTTCTCTTTCTATCTATCATTTCATCAATTCGTTCCAGATAATTTTTAATATCCTTTACATTTTCCACACGCTCAATGCGTTTTCCATGGTCAAGTACATACTTTGTGGATGCACCTGCGCCAAGTGCCATTATAGACTGTTTTTCCTCCATAATCAAGATATTATAGATTCCTGCTTTTCCTGGCGTAGCATATCCTACATTCTCGAAGTTACCTGCCATATTCTTTTGACGATACAGATAATAGGGCTCCATCCCCATCTCTTTTGCATATTCTGCTGTCATATCTATGGTTTCCCAACTATTATAAATATGCATATCTGCATGCTCGTCTCGGAACATTCGAAGCTTGGCTGCCCGCTTAATTGCAAGAGAATGTACCGTCAGGTTGTCCGGATTTAACTTCTTTATCTGTTCCATGGTTTCCCGTACATCTTCGATTCGCTCTTCCGGAAGTCCTACAATTAAGTCCATATTGATATTATCAAATCCCAGTTCCCGCGCCATATTGAAACTTTCCACTGTCTGCTGTACCGTATGGTGTCTTCCGATAAAATCCAGTGTTTCCTGCTTCATGGTCTGCGGATTAATGGAAATCCTTGAAATATCATGTTTTCTTAATACTGCAAGTTTTTCTCTTGTAATGCTATCCGGTCTGCCTGCTTCTACGGTATATTCCAGAAGTCCTGAAAAGTCAAAACTTTCTTCTACCTTTGTCAGCAGTCTGTCCAACTGTTCCGCCGTCAGGGTTGTAGGTGTTCCACCACCAATATAAATGGTATTAAGCACCTTGTCCTTGCAAGATTCTGCCGTATATGCAATTTCCTTTTCCAATGCATCCAGATATTCCTCTACCTTATCTTTCCACATTCCAATCGGAGAAGAGGAAAAAGAACAATACAAACAAATACTTGGACAAAAAGGAATTCCTATATAAAGACTATACCCATTTTCATAATCAATCTTTTTTAATAATTCCAGTTCACGTTCCGCAATATCAATACTCAAATCTGTTTTTATATCGGAAGCATAATAGGTCTCTTTCATATACCGGCGAATCTCTTCCTTTGACTTTCCTTCTTCTAACATCGCCATAGGAATTTTCGTCGGGCGAATGCCAGTCAGAGTTCCCCAAGGCAACTCTTGTCCGGTGTATTCCTTAAGCATCTGATACAAAGACTGCTTCAAGCGATTTTTTGTTTCCTTGCGATTGGAAAAATCAGCACTAACCTCTGTCTCAGCTTGTTTCTTACTGCCTTCCGCTTCCGGCTTCCATATTTCAAATCGGATTTTATCCTCCGGTTCCTCAGATTCTTCTCTTGAAATATAAGAAACCTCCATATGAAACAGAGGTGTCTTTTCTTCTTCCAATTCTTTTATTTTTTCTTTATCCGCAAATACTTTTACATCCTCTTTTCCATAAAAAGCTTTCACCAGAGAATGAATATCGTATTCAAAATTTGCCTCATTTAAACTAACCGTTATCATAAATTTCTTTCCCACATATTTCTACATAATTTTAAAAATTTGTAACAGTTCAGCCCACGCCATTCGCAAACCCTCATCTGCGATGCTTTCCCGCTGCGTTGCAGCTAAGTTTGCTCATAAACAGGCGTTCCGCTCATAGCAGGACTTAGATTCTCATTCATGCAAGCATGATTCATCTCTAAGCCCTCCTATGGCTGAACTGTTACTATTATATAAATGGATTATACATTTTCTCGGTACCGATGCTGGTCTGTGCCATATGACCCGGATATACTTTAATATCATCGGAAAGATTCAGAAGTTTTTCACGAATAGAGCGAATCAGAGTGGAACTGCTTCCTCCCGGGAAATCCGTTCTTCCTACTGATTCACAGAATAATGTATCTCCGCTGAAAAGGATTCTTTGGTCGTTAAAGTAATAACAACATCCTCCCGGTGTATGGCCCGGTGTAAACAGAACCTTTATCTTACATCCAATCAATTCGAGAATCTCATCATCCTTCAAAAACACATCTGCATGAAATACTTTTGCCGCTCCAAAAGCAGCTGTCAGATTCATACGAGAGTCTTCTAATGTCTCCTTTTCTGCTTCATGCGCATAAATCTTAACCTCAAACTTTTTGGCAAGCTCCTCTGCTGCACTGGCATGATCCAGATGTCCATGTGTAAGGAGAATTGCCACCGGTTTCAACTGCTCGTCTTCTATCTTAGCAGCAAGCATAGTTGCATTATCGCCCGGGTCTACAATCAACGTTTCCTTTGTCTCTGTATTAATCACAAAATAACAGTTCGTTCCAAAGTCACTTACCACATAGCTTTCTACTTTTATTTCTGTCATGAATTAACCTCTTGTTCTTTCTATATCAATTACACTTTCTACCTGTCGAATCTTATCTACCAGTGAATTCAATTCTTCTTTTCCTTTTGTTCCAAATGCTACGGTAATTGTGGCAATTCCCTGCTTACTGGTAGAGGAATGAACAGAATTGATGTCTATCTGACGCTCCGTAAATATCTTGGTAATATCTACCAGAAGTCCGGTACGGTTATTACCATATATCTTAATTTCTGCCATGTAACGTCCATTTTCACCTTCTGTATTCTGCCACTCTGCTTCAATCAAACGTCCACGATCCATATCAGAAAGATTTATAATATTGATACAATCCGTACGATGAATAGAAATTCCTCGTCCTCTGGTAACAAAACCTACAATCTCGTCTCCCGGTACCGGCGCACAACAACGGGAAAAACGTACTGCCATATCGTCAATTCCTCTTACGACAATTCCGCTCTTTGACTTACCTTTTTTGCCCTTTTCCTTTCCCTCTGCCGGTCCTGCTACCGCACTTCCATTTCCTATGCTTTCCAAAATATCTTCGTCGGTAATGGCAGCTTTATGGTCAGCCTGGTAATACTCCAGCATCTTATTGATAATCTGACCTTCCTTTAAACCACCATGTCCCACTGCTGCTAATGCAGATTCCCAATCACGGAAACCATATTTTCGCATAATACGGCTCTGATATTTCGGTTGATTCAAGTCTGGCCAATTGATTCCCTTAGACTTACAATACTGAAGAATTACATCTTTTCCTTTGGAAATATTTTCTTCTTTGAACTCGCTACGGAACCATTGATTAATTTTGTTCTTCGCCTGAGTACTCTTTACAATATTCAACCAGTCACGACTTGGTCCCTTGGAATTCTGAGAAGTCAATACCTCAATACGATCACCATTCTGAATCACATAATCAATATTTACCAGCTTACCATTTACCTTAGCACCAACCATTTTATTTCCTACTGCTGAGTGGATACTATAAGCAAAGTCAATTGGATTAGAACCATTTGGAAGATTCTTTACATCTCCGGATGGCGTAAAACAGAATACCGTATCCGAAAACAGGTCAAGGTCACTCTTAAGCAAACTCATAAATTCCTTGTTATCGGACATATCTCTCTGCCATTCCAGAATCTGTCTTAACCAGCTTAACTTCTCTTCTTCCGACTTTGTAGTAGAAACCACACCACCGTTATTGGCTGCCTCCTTGTACTTCCAATGGGCGGCAATACCATACTCTGCGGTACGATGCATCTCAACGGTACGAATCTGTATCTCAAAAGGCTGTCCGGTAGGTCCAATCAATGTAGTATGCAGTGACTGGTACATATTTGGCTTTGGCATGGCTATATAATCCTTGAAACGTCCCGGAATCGGCTTATACATCTCATGAATCACACCAAGTGCTGCATAACAATCCTTAACTGAATTTACAATAATACGAATTGCAAACAGGTCATAAATCTGATCTAGGGTTTTATCCTGATTTACCATCTTCTTATAGATACTGAAAAAATGCTTTGCACGTCCATCTATCTTCGCTTCGATTCCCGCACCTTCAATATGCTTTTTTACTTCCTCTACTAACTGCTGAATATATTCTTCCCGGACATTTTTACGAATAGCAACTTTTTCCACTAAATCATAATATGCTTCCGGCTCTAAATATTTCAAAGACAAGTCATCTAATTCTATCTTAATTTTAGAGATACCAAGACGCTGTGCTATCGGCGCATAGATATCCATGGTCTCTCTTGCCTTTTCCTTCTGTTTCTCCGGCTTCATATACTTCAAAGTACGCATATTATGAAGACGGTCTGCCAGCTTAATCAGAATAACACGAATATCCTTCGCCATAGCAAGAAACATCTTACGAAGATTTTCTGCCTGAACTTCTACCTTATCTGCATCATAAGACAACTGTCCTAACTTTGTAACACCATCTACCAAAAGTGCTACTTCTTCGCTAAATTCAGCGGCAATTTCCTGTTCCGTCATTACCGTATCTTCTACTACATCATGGAGAATTCCTGCTACAATGGTCTCTTTATCCAATTCCAGTTCAGCTAAAATGATAGCAACACAAAGAGGGTGAATAATATATGCTTCACCCGATTTTCGCACCTGGCCCTCATGAGCTGCGTCTGCAATCTTATATGCTTTTTCAATTAAAGAAATATCCGTAGACGGATGATACCGTTTTACGCTTGCAATCAGCTCATCATATAAGCTTTCCGGACTAACAAACTCCTTGGTTGGCTTGATATGCTCGGTCTGCATTGCAATTTCTTCTTGTTCTTCTAACTGAATTCTGTTTTTGTCTTCCATTTGCACTTCTCCATCTTTACTTTATGGGTTTTCTCACTATTATAAGTAATTTTGTCTAAAAATGCAATGTTTTCGTGTATCTTTGCATGGTCTTTTCCTGAATTTCTAATTCTTCCTCCCATGTAAAATCCAGTTTTTCAATAAGATGCACAGATTTTACATTCTCTTTTTGAATGAGACAATTTATCATTTTAAACTCTGTTGCCTCTGCTGCAAACTGCAAAATTCCTTCGCAAACCTCTGTAGCATATCCCTGATTCTGATATGGCTTTCCTACCATATATCCCATTTCCAATGCCGGTTCTCCATGAATATCCACATTATTAAGCCCCGCTCTTCCAATGATTTTTCCTGTTTCTTTCTCAATCACTAACCACATGCCATATCCATAAAAGCGATACATGTTGTTAATATATGCTCTGGTATATTCTTCCTCTTTCTCCCTATCTTCATACAGACCTTCCATATATCTGGTAATTTCCGGTTCTTCATACAACTGATACAATGCATCCAAATCCTCCATGGTCATTTCCCTAAGGAAGCATCGGTCTGTTTCAATGACAGTCCATGGAATTCCATGTTTTCTCTGATAAATCCGCTCCAAAAAGAAAAAATCCACCTCATCAAAGCCTTCTACCAACACTTCTGCCTGAGATAAGTCCTGTTTTCGACAAATAGGATTCAGATATCCAATACTTGCTATATTCATTTTTTCTATTATCCGTAGTGTTTTCCCTGTTGCAGCTATCATGAGACATTCCTCTTCCTTCAACTTGTGAAGTTCCAGAATTACCTTTAGCTTTTCCGCATTATCTGCCTGAAACATATCTATGTTAATAATCTGCACATTATGACGATAAAGTCCATCCAAAAGCTCTGTCAGACCATCTTCCATGACAAAACGTTCCGGGTCATCTTCCTTTGCAATATTTAGTTCTTGTAGGGAAATAATAAGTCCGCGAAGTTCCACTGATATGTACCTCCGATTTTGTTCTTATCGTTTATCATAACATACAATTTCTGATATGAACAGAAGAAAGGTCCCATTAAACTTTTCATTTATTTCATTGCAACAATCACAGAAAATTTCTGATACGAATAAACACAATTTACTTCCCTGAATCCACTTTTTCGAAGCATTTCTATTTCTTCTTCAAGAGAGCATTCCCTATCTAGTTTTCTTCGTTGCTGCCACTTTTCTAAATCAAGTTCAGACAGACCACTTTTTTCCAAATGATTCTCCCAAAATGAATCGAACCATACATTCATTTCCGCCGAACCGGCACAGAATTGATCATAGTTAATAAACACGCCGCCGTCAGGAAGTTTATCATAAATACGCAAAAATAAATCCTTTTTATCCTTATCTTCTAAATGATGAATGGATAATGCTGAAATAATAATATCAAATTCCTCTATAGGAAATTCTTTCGAATAATCCAAAATCTGATAATCTACATTTTCCAAGCCATCAAATCGTTTTCTTGCAACCTCTAACATCTCGCTGGCAATGTCTGCAAGAACATATTCAGACTCTTTAAAATATTGATACCAAAAATAAGATAAAAGACCTGTTCCTGCACCCAAATCTAATATTCTTTTTGGCTGAATAATGTTAGATGCTATAAAATTTGTGGTCTCCTCATAAAACTCATCAAAGCATGGTATAAATTTTTTTCGATTAACATCATATTCCTTTGCAACTAAATTAAATTGTTCATCTATATTCATCTTAACTTCTCCTTTTCCCGCAAATTCAATTTATCTCAAACCCTACAGTTTTTTGTATATTCCCTTCAAAGTAAAACTATCTAGAATATGTCCTTCCATGGCATGAAACAATTCATTCATGTAAAATCCTTGCTGTAATCCTAATATTCTATCCAATGCAAATACATGAAGTTCATACAGATGATCTTTATCCGGTGGTGTCATTCCTCCATAGTAGCAACACAATTCCTTTGACTGCTCTCCTCCCTGTATACTAGACCAACTGTTACATCCCTGCACGAAATCCTTTGCCGTCCGGCTTTCATTTTCCTTTAACTCCCATCGAGTGATATCCGCTGCCAACCAGTGTATCCATGCAAATCCTCCTGTCACCGGATATGCATCCTTATCTTCTAATACCAATGCCAGTGACTTTGTATTTTCCGGTAAATCCTCTACCCGAAATGGCAGAGAACAATCAGGAATACCATTTTCATTAAATGATGTTCCCCTCACACCAAACTTATCTAAAATTACTCCATCTCCATATCTTCCGTAAGAAAATATTCTACACGAAGTGGGTATCCTTCATATATCTTCTTTTCCACAAATCCATAATCTATTAGTTCTTTCAACTGCTCTAACAGCATTTTTTGTGTAATTCCCTCAATGTCTCTTTCAAGTTTTGCAAGAGAAGTCGGTCCTAATCTCAGTCGCCACAAAATAATAGTTTTCCACTTTCCTCTTATCATGTCATGCACCAGTTCTAAAGGGCATGTATATTCTTCCCTCAATTTCACGCTATCTCCTCCATCCAATAATCATAATATTGTTTTCCATCATGTCCTCCTACCAAAGGTTCCTCTGACTTCTCAAATCCTCTATTTTTTAATGCATCTATTCTTTCTATTGCATATATTGGTGCTTTGGTAGCAATCATACTACAATCAAACATTTCATATGCCGGAGCAATGATAACAGATAAGATATTTTCAATCACCTCATAATTCTCATAATCACTTCTCAAATCTAATCTTAAAATCCCACAATTATTATAGTAATCCTCTGATATACGATGGAACAGTTCAATGGTTCCTACTGCCTCTTGCTTTGTTTTATCAACAATTGTAAACCGTACAAACCCTTTATTGGAATATTCCATTAACCAATATTTAATTGCTTCCAGCATTCTTTCTTCTGTTGGATAATAGAAATTATCTCCAGCACAGTTATCACTGTTAAAAAAAGGCAAAGCATTTTTGTCGCTATATACTTTGACCAAATCCTTTACATCATTTTCTTCTACAAGTCTTAATAAAAACTGTTCATTTTCCAATACCGGACATGTTTCATATACATTACTCATCTTGTTTTCCTCCGTTTTTTCTATACACTATCATTTCTTAAATATTACTTCTTTTGTCAACTACTATAGATTTCCAGTATTTCTCGACAAATCGTGGTGATACGTTCTGCCACACTCTGAGGTTCCAATATCTTAGCTGCATTTCCAAAAGAAAGTACCACACCATACCAGAAAAATTCTTTTTCTGGTACATGAAAACAAAATTCAAAATCTCCATTTTCATATTCTTTTGTTACTTTTCCATTTAGATATTCCTTACATTTTGCCTTAATATGGGATTTTCCTAAAAGCTTTATTTCAATCGTCTCCTGTGCGGATTCTTTCCCTTCTGTATGTTCCATCTGCGCAAGTGCTTTTCTTAAGGAATGTTCTTGGGTATTCTGTCTTCCGGTCATGATAAGCTGTTCCATTCTCACCAGCTTGTACATGCAATAATCCATATATTTTTCGGAATATCCTATCAGATACCAGTTATACCATTTATAAACGACACCAACCGGCTCTGTCTGTACTTCCTTTCCTTCATTCGAATTGTTTGTATACTGGAATTGTACAATTCTCTTTTTCCTGACGGCTTCCTCTAATACCTTAATTTTTTCATTGATTTCTCTATTTTCATGGGCTACACTAAAATCTAAATTGAGTGTATTTTCCCCATTACCGGAAAGTAACTCTATTTTATCTATGGTTTTTTGTATACTTTTATCTGCATAGGCACTGGCAAGGCCTTTCAGCGCCGTCAAGATAAATTCATAATCCTGACCATCTGCCATCTGTTTTTCCAGAATATAAGTATCCAGAATCTTATATCCTCCCTCTATGCCACAAGTGGATTGAATAGGAATTCCCGCCTGACACAAGGTATCCATATCCCGCATAATTGTTCTGCTCGACACTTCAAACTCTTCTGCCAGCCTTTGTGCTGATGTTTTTCCATGTCTTAATAGATAAATCGTAATTCCCATGAGACGATCGATTTTCATATGTCCTCCTTTTCTTCCCCATAATAACAAACAAACTATGACATCATTATGTCATAGTTTAGATAAAAAATATATATGAAATTTATTAAAGGTGCCCCCAAAGTCATAAATGACTTAAGGAACACCCTTTTCATGGAGCTGCTTAAATCTGCTCCGGCATAATGATCGCTGCAACGATATATGCAATAATTCCGGTTGTTGTACATCCTAACAATACGAACAGCAAGCGAATGATAGTTGGGTCTATATTAAAATATTCTCCTATTCCTCCGCATACTCCGCAAAATACTCTGTTTGTTCTTGACTTAAATAATCTCTTTGGTTCCATATTCTCATCTCCTTATTTTTTAAATTCTACACTAACTTCGCCAACTCCACAGTCAATCTCTACCTTCTTGCTACCGCCTGAGATATTCTTTGTTGTTCCGAGACCGCTATAACTACTGTGACCAATTTCAACATCACCAACTCCACAGTCAATGCTATAACTATAATCTTCTTCTGTACCTGCTAATGTCACACTTAAGCTTCCGACACCACAATCCAAAAATACTTCATCCGCACTGGCATACTCTATATCAATTTCTCCAACTCCTGCATTTAACTCTATTTTTTCTGCACTTACTTTAGCAAAATCAATTTCTCCGGCGTCCACTTCTGCATATAATTTTCCAGACACTTGTAAATCTTTGTTAATTACACATTCTCCTGCCCCTACTACTACACTACACTCTTTTGCATTTAAAGCATGATTCAATGTAATCTCTCCTGCTGAATTCTCTAACTCCACTTTCTCAAATTCCATATTTTTCGGAATCTGTATGCTTATGTGTACATTATCATTATTTACCAATCCCCATGAACTCTTATCTTCAATTTCTAAAGTAGTTCCATTCTTTTCTACATTAACCTTGCGTTTTGTATTCGCTTTTCGATATGTTACTTCTACATGAATTCCCTGATTTTCCTTCGCTTCCTCTACTTCTATAGTGCCACACTCTCCAATGAGTTTTAAATTCTGAATATCAGCACATTCGTCCGTAGAAAAATCATATTTTTCCGTAGTTCCATCAATCCAGGATTCCCAGTCATCATCCCAATTATTCCAACTCCATGCATTATTCCAGTGCTCACTCCAATTGCCAAAATTTAGTTGAAACACACCTTTACTTATCATTTCCGGAATGGAGGAATAATGAAATCCTATTCCGGCACCTACTGCACATAAGGTAAAGCCAAAAACCATAAATACTAATGCTATAATCAATGCTCCTTTTGTAAATTTCTTCATTCTGCTTTCCCCCTTCCAGAAAATGCTCTTCTAAATAATGATATAATTCCTTTTATCAACCATGGTAAAAATCTACCGTAAAGCCAAACACAACCTATGGTTGCCAATATTGCCAATGCAAATATTAAAAATCCTGCGCCACCTAATGCAGTTCCTGCTGCAACATTACCAACTACTAACTGGCTAATTGCAACACCCGTTACTGCCGCACCTGCAATATACAAAGAACCTGCTATTGCAATCGCTGCTATTGCAATTCCGAGTAATCCGCCTGCAAGCCCCAATGCTCCTCCAAAGAGACCTCCAACTGCGCCAACCCAAATTGGGCTGGTAAGTATCGCTATAATTACAATCAGTACAATTTTTCCTGCTCTATCATTGTTTTCCTGTTTTGCAGAAGATTCATTCCGAACTCCCATCTCTTGTTTCTCTGTAAAACGTTCATCCTGATATCCCTGCTCTGTATAGGTTCCAGCTTCGCTTTCTTCACCTTTTCCCATTCCCAAATCTGCCTTAATGGTCTGTGCCACCTTCTCCGGGGATTCCAATTCTCTTAGGATTCTTTCCTCATTTTCTTCCCCTGCATCTTCGAAGTAGCTGTAATAATAATCCAGCGCTTCTTTCTTTTCTTCTTCTGATACATCACTTAATAAGTTTTCTAATTGCTTCATAAATTCTTCTCTGCTCATGCCGACTCTCCTTCCGAAAATAACATTGTAATTTTAGAAGAATAATTTTTCCACTCTGTCCGGTACATATCCAACTGGACAACTCCTCTTTCCGTTATCTTATAGTACCTACGATTTCTTCCGCCACATTCTACATCATATGCCTCAAGACAATCATCCTTTTGAAGTCGCCGTAATACGGGATATAATGTGGACTCGGATACCTCGATTGCCTGCCGGACATCCTGGGTGATTTTGTAGCCATATGTGCCTTCCTCTTCCTTGCAAACAACTGCCAGTACAATGGCATCCAGAAGAGCTGCACCTGTATTAAATACCATGCCATCACTCCTTATCCTTATGAAATATTATTTATTGTACATTACTATTTGAAATGTATTACTATTTCTTAATCAATACTATACATCGTATAATATTATTTGTCAACAATTATTTTCTTAACTTAACCTTAAAAATACCACTGAACCGTCTTACACGATTCAGTGGTATTCTTATCATTTTAATATCCTATCTATTCTAATGTCTTATTTACAAATACTCTTGCATTCTCAAAATCTGTTTCATTGGGATGAAACAACGCTTCATCAAAATTCTGTAGCATCTTTTTACGCCATGTTTCTTGCGTTGGATCTTCCATAGGGATTTCGTACTTCTCTCTCACCTGCATTGGCATCTTTCCCTGACACATGAACGTGCCAAGATATTCACAGTCATCAGGTATCCATACACTGACTTTCTGCTCAATGGCCTTGTAATAATTTACATCTCCACCAAAACCACAGGTTCCGAATAGTGCAATCTTTTTTCCGTGAAGTTCCGAAATAAGATCTATCACAGACATATCACAGCTTCCACGATTTGTCCAGAAACCCACAAAAAATGTATCCGCATCCTTTCCGGTATACTCCTCTATGCTCTGCATATCCTTAGACATTCCAGGCAATGCACTAAAAATCTCTCTGGCAATCTGCTTGGTATTCCCCGTCCTACTGGAATAAACTACCATATAATCCATAATCAAAGACCTCGTTTCATTATCAATAATATCTATAAGGCATTCCACCGCAGCATAAACCGCCGCCTCCACAACACATGTTGCAAATCAGATTTGCGATACAGAGTTTCATACAAAAGCTTCCGCTTCCGCCCATGCCACTTCCATAATTCTGTCGTTGTCCCTGATACCAACTTCCACCGTTCTGAAGTTGTGCATACAGCTGTCGATATTCCTGATTCCCCGGCTCCATCTGCATTGCCTTTTCCGCATATTCTAATGCCGCAACATTATTTCCCATTCCGGAATTGGCAATGGCACTTAAATAATACCAATGGGCATCCCTCTTGTTCATACTGTTAAGCACATTCAACGCTTCCTTATAATGTCCACTTCGAATATAATTTGCCGCAGCCTGTTTATAGGTACTTTCTTCATCCGTTCCACTGGTTCTACTTTGTCCCTGATTGCCTCCAAAACCACCGAAAAAGTCTCCAAAACCGCCAAAATCCCAATAACTTCCACCGCCGTATTGAGAAGACTGCCCACCATAGCTACTCTGTCCATATCCATTTTGCCCATAACCACCAGAAGTTCCATGCTCTTTCTCATACATAATCTGCTGGTATGCCTGCTGAATCTCCTTAAACTTCTCTTCTGCCTGTTCCTTATTCGGATTGTTAATATTGGCATCAGGATGATATTTTCTACTTAATGCGCGGTATGCCTTTTTTATCTCTTCATCTGTAGCATTTCTGCTTACTCCAAGCACCGCATATGGATCATACATATAAATTCCTTTCCGCTTTACGCTGGTATATTTTTCTCTACTTTCTGCTGTTGTCTCTTATTTTTTACCATTTCATAACGACACCAGACACCTGAATATAAAATATTTCTCAAAATCTCTGTATTATCTACAATAGGAAGCCGTTCAAAACTCTTGGAACATTCTGCCATCATCATAGTCAGAATCTTTCCCGCATTTTCTTCAAAATCCTCTTGCTGTTCCCATTGGAAAAACGGATTATAATTCCCCTTTTTTCTATCCTTCTCTAAATCTTCATAGGCATCCATCAAATAAATGAACTTTCCAAGGAAAAATCCCATACGTCTGAGTTCCTTTGCCCATTCATCTTCACGCCATGCGAAAATCTCACTCATGATTTCACCAAAATATCCGGCAACCTCATCGATATCCGTTGAATTTTTGGTCTCGCACTCTTGAATCTTGGATAGCATCTCTTTCATGACCTCTGCCTTATGAGGGTATTTCTCTGCAATCCGTTTACACCGTCCATGCAGGGCACCCGCCATAAGTCTCTTATTTACCTTATGCTCATCCTGCCAATCATCCATACACTTATAATAGGATAATAACAGATTCATATCTGCTGCATATTCTGTAAACTCATTGCTTCTGGTGGGATGCTTTTCAAAAGGATGCGCAATACATTTGCACGCACTCTGCTTCGTATCCGTCTCATATAAACTCGTCAAAAGTAATATTACAAAGGTCATATCATAGCTTAAAGTCAACTGACCGCGCTTTCCATATCTCTCCTTCAGTTTCTGACAAAATCCACAATAATAAGACTGATACAAATCAAATTCCTTAAATTTCATTTCCTGTTTATTTACAATAATATATCCAAACATACAAAAACTCCCAAAGGATAAAATATTTTCTGAATACTATTCTAATCCTTTGGGAAAAAATTTCAATTAACAAACAGGAAAGAATTTATAAAATCTTTATAAATTCTCTAATTCTGCTAACTGTGCCAACCAGACATTTCCGCTGGCATCACTTGGCATACGCAAATCTCCTCTTGGAGATACTGCTACCGTACCGACCTTTGGACCATCCGGTAAGCAGGAACGCTTGAATTGCTGAGAAAAGAAGCGTCTTACAAAGATTTTCAACCATTTTAAAATAACATCCTTTTCGTAAGTTCCTTCAAATGCCTTCAATGCAAGACGATATATTTTCTTTGGTCCAAAACCGGAACGCAACATATGATACAGGAAAAAGTCATGAAGCTCATAAGGCCCCACAATATCCTCTGTCTTCTGTGAAATTTTTCCTTCTTCCGGTGGAAGTAATTCAGGACTTACCGGTGTATCCAATACATCTAACAAGATTTCCTCTAACTTTTCTTCCTGACAGGTATCTGCATAATACTGCACCAGATGCCGCACCAATGTCTTTGGTACAGAAACATTTACCCCATACATGGACATATGATCTCCATTATAAGTTGCCCAACCTAATGCCAGTTCCGACATATCGCCGGTTCCAATTACCATACCATTCTCTTTATTTGCAATGTCCATAAGAATCTGAGTACGTTCTCTTGCCTGACCATTTTCATAGGTCACATCATGACAGCTTTCCTCTTGTCCAATGTCTCTGAAATGAACCCTTACCGCATCTTTAATATCCACTTCCAGAAAATCTGCATTCAGGCACTTAATTAGATTTACTGCATTATCATAAGTACGGTCTGTCGTTCCGAATCCCGGCATCGTCACTGCCTTAATCCCCTTACGGTCGATTCCTGCCATATCAAATGCCTTTACGGTCACCAATAAAGCCAACGTAGAATCCAGACCTCCGGAAATTCCAATAACAGCGCATTTGCATCCGGTGTGTTCCAGACGTTTTTTCAGTCCCATGGACTGAAGCATCAAAATCTCTTCACAACGCTTTTGTCTTTCTTCTAATCTGCCGGGTACGAAAGGTGCCGGGTCAACAAATCGTGTTAAAGTCGTCTCTTCCAATTTTAACGGAAATATAACTTCTCGGTAAGTTCCGGGGTTTCCTTCAAAAGTAGACATTCTTCTTCGCTCTGCGTTAATCTTTTGGATATCAATTTCAGAATACACCGATTCATTACAGAACCGCTTTGCAGATGCCAGAAGGCTTCCGTTTTCTGCAATCATATTGTGTGCGGAATACACCACATCCTGCGTAGATTCTCCTTCGCCTGCACTGGCATACACATAACCACACAACAGCCTTGCAGACTGCCCGGTAATCAGACTTTCCCGATAAATATCTTTTCCTGTGATTTCATCACTTGCTGACAAATTCACGATTAAATTTGCTCCTGCCAACGCATGAGAAATACTTGGTGGATTCGCCACCCATACATCCTCACAAATTTCTGCTCCTACCTTTAATTCCGGCATGGATTCCGGTGAAAACAGAAGATGACTTCCCATAGGTACCGTAATCTCCTCTGTAAGACGTACCTCTACCGGTTCTTCCATCCCCTTTGCAAAATGGCGTGCTTCATAAAACTCATTGTAATTCGGAATATGCGTCTTTGGCACCAATCCCAAAATTCTTCCCTGACATAAGGCTGCCGCCACATTATAAAGATTCCCATTCCAGGATATTGGAAGTCCAACAAATACCAGCATATTCTTTCCATTGGTGTCTGCTGCAATCTTTAAAAGCTCTTCTTTTGCACTTTTCAAAAGAGTTTCCTGTAAAAACAAGTCTCCACAGCTATAACCGGTAATGCAAAGTTCTGGAAATACTACAACTACCGCTCTTTTTTCTTCTGCTTCTCTTATTTTTTCAAAAATCACTTGTCCATTATATGCAGGGTCTGCCACTCGAACCTTAGGCGTAACGGCCGCTACTTTTATATACCCGTCTCTCACTTTATAATCTCCTTTAAATCTTCCGTGGTAAATACATAGTGCTTATCACAGAATTGACAGTTTACCTCAATTGGTTCATTATCATCAATCATTTCCTGAATATCTTTTCTTCCAATACTTGCAATCGCTCTGGTAACACGTTCCTTAGAACAATCACAATGATACTGTACCGGCATAGTCTCGTTAATTTCCAGACCAAATTCTCCCAAAATCTGTTCCAACAGACTTTCCGGTGTCGCTCCCTGTTCCAGCAAATCTGTTACAGAAGTTACTTCTGCCACCTTTTTCTCTAATCTGTCAATAATTTCATCATCGGTAAAAGGCATTAACTGGATAATAAATCCACCTGCCTGTTTTACTGTATTATCCTTATTCATTAAAACACCTAGTCCTACCGCAGATGGTACCTGTTCGGAAGTTGCAAAATAGTAGGTCAAATCATCTCCGATTTCCCCGGTCTGTAACTGCACCTGTCCTACATAAGGTTCTTTCAATCCCATATCTTTGATAACACTTAAGACACCTAAATCAATCGCTCCGCCTACATCCAATTTTCCCTTGGCATTTGGTGGCAACATCACATCCGGCACCTGTGGATAGCCTTTTACATTTCCTTTGGAATCCGCTGTTACAGTCAATCCCTTTGCCGGACCACTACACTTAATCTGAAGGGTCAGTACATCCTTCTCTCCCTTCATCATGGCTCCCATCATGGCGCCTCCTGTCAACAGTCTTCCTAAAGCCGCCGTTATAATCGGGCTTGTATTGTGATAAATTCTGGATTGTTCCACTAACTCCTTTGATGTAATGGCAAAGGCTCTAATCTGATTCTCTGCTGCGGTTGCTCTTACAATATAATCACTCATGCTTTTTTCCTTTCTCTCTTGCTATCATATAAATACGCTCACTGTCTTCCCGAATACCGTCATGGGTAAATGCATCATATGCTGCTACAAACTCCA
The DNA here is from genome assembly GCF_001940225.2 of Roseburia sp. 499. Taxonomy (NCBI): domain Bacteria; kingdom Bacillati; phylum Bacillota; class Clostridia; order Lachnospirales; family Lachnospiraceae; genus Roseburia; species Roseburia sp. 499. Next base: position 584,798 of record NZ_CP135164.1, on the reverse strand, counting down.
TGCCAGCCTCCTCTAACAGCCTTTGTACGGTTTCCACTTCATATGCTCGCTGAAAATGGGTTTCTTCGTACTTTCGGTACAGTTCTTTTTCTTCTTTTATAAAAAGAGTTAAATCATATTGATTTATCTGCTCTTCTTCATCATAATAGTTATCCCAGATAAAACTTCCCTCTTCCCGATTCTCACAAATCGTAGTCTCACCCAGCAATTCCCTATACTTGTATATAGTATTCATATCAAAAATAAATATACCGCCCGGGTCAAGATAATTATTTACCAGTCGAAATACTTCCAATAAGTCTTCTTCCTCTAAAATATAATTCATGGAATCGCATATACTGACTACTGCTCTTACAGTCCCGTACAATTCAAATTCCCGCATGTCCTGAAGCAAATAAAGGATTCCCTCGTCTTCTTCTCCAGCCTCCATGGCAATCCGAAGCATTTCTTCCGAATTATCCACACCAATCATATCATATCCGGACTTTGCCAACAAACGGGTCATCTTACCTGTACCGCAACCTAACTCCAGTACTAATCCGTCCTCAATTCCATATTCTTTTAACAATCCTGTCAGATATGTATTCCATTCCTCATAGGGAACGTTATCCATAAACATATCATACACTTCTGCAAAACCCGTATATGCTTCCATTCTTACTCCTACCTTAATGCTTTAACACTGTATTTGGTTCCTGTTTCCCTTCCGGGCTGACGGCCTTTTTTATATTTTCAAAGTTATCACCACCGATATAATAATTCCATTCACCCTGTTCACTGCTATATTCCAAGTAAAGATAATCACGATTTGTTTCATATATCTTTACATTGGAAATTGCTCCATTTCCGCGAATAAATTGGATTTTGATACATTCTCCCTTCTTCACACCAGTCACATGACTCTTATGCTCATCATTCGTCAGATAATATTCCACACTCTTTAAGTTCTGTGCTGTCACAGAAATACTTTTCCCTTCATATTCTACTCGATTGGTAACCTCCGGTGATTCCATATCATATGACATTACCAGTGTAAATTCCTGATATCTTCGCATCTCCATAAAACTGTATACAATAAAACCAATTCCTACTGCGAGCAAAAGAATTGTAATCGCAATAATCACAGTCCCCTTACTTATCTTCCGTTTCGCTTTCATAAACTCTTCCTCCATTTCTTCTGTCCGTCACCTATATGCGCTATGTAACTAATACTAACAAGTTTATCCTAAAAAATCAAGTTTACGATTCTGTTAGTTTGTGTCAACATTTTATTGGCAACTTTCCATTCAATTTTTCTAAATGTTAATTCTTTAGTTTTTTTATAAAAGTGCTTTTGCAAAAACTCTTCTTGAAGCTGTCTGTATTGTATCACGAAGCGGTACATGCATATTTATCACATCCACATACGAATTCCCTTTTCCATCTTTCTTCGGTGCTTTTGCTGCACTCAACGTTGTGATGATTTCTGACATTCTGATGTTAAAAATCAGTGTTTCTGCATATCTGTTTACTGTTTCTACTAATTCTTTGTTTTCTTTCCGGTAAAGCAGTTTCGCCATGTTATTCGCTCCATTCACTGACCAGCGTTTCCTGTTACCTTTCATCCGTATTGTAATCACTGTACAGTTCTGGTTCTCCTGTACTCCCATATTTCCGTACCTCATTCCTTCCGGCGGTTCCGGAAGCTTGATATTCCGTTTCTGGTATGGAATCAACCCCTCTTTGTTGTTGTTCAGATACTGATACAGTTCCCTCGCTTTTTTTGCACGGCTGTCTTTCTCATCTCCTGTATCCACACTGTCTGCATATATACGGATATATTCCAGCATCTCATCCATCTTTTCTTCTTCAAATAATTTTTCCACTTCTCTGGCAGCTTCTTTGTCCCAATTCAGTTTCCTCTTTATTTCCTGGCGGATGTGGAAGCGGTCCAGCTGAAACACCGTCTCTGGTTCATATGGGTCTTTGATCCAACTTCCTCCGTCTCCGTTCAGTATACGGTATTCTATTTCGTCTGCACGATAGATGCTCCTGATCTGTGCCTCACGTTTTTCGTGAAATTCATTGCTTTTTTCCATTCCCGCAATGACTTTCTTTCCACACAGACGGCTTCCGGATTTATCTTCTTTTTCCCATCCTTCATAAATCGTTGCCACTTTCATTTCCTGCTTTGCGATTGATTTATGGTCTTTTCCCTGCAGACGCAGCCATACACCGTCCATTTCCTCAAAAAGTACTTTGATCTCACGGGTTCCTTCTGCTTCATCTGCATTCATCTTTTTTACCTGTAGTTTTTCCTCCTCGCTGACGCGTTCTCCAAGCTTTTGTACCAGTTTCCATGCTCCTCCGTGACTGATTGTCTGACCACTTGTACTGGATATGATATCTGCCGTTACACGGTATGGATTTTCTGTCACACAGGACGCTATCTTTTCTGCTAAATTAGTAGATATCAGACCTATCTTATCCATTTTCACTGCTTCATCCAAAAGATACACATATGCCTTGTGACCTTCTTCGTCCTCCGTCTGGTAAACATGACGGTCATATGTTACATTTCCATATACTGTTTTTATGGTAGTGGTACGACAGCCTTTATCTCTGTATTTCTTTGTGTCACGGCTGTCATGAAGCTCTCTGTCATAATCCTCCAGTATAATCTGGGTCATCTCTACTGCAACATCACAGACATATGCAAAAATTTTCTTCTCTAACTCCTTGAATGTTACTGATTTTTCCTCTACAATAGATTTCATCATACAGTCTCCTTTACGTGTTTTTCTCGACAATTAACATCATAAAGAAAAACTGTATGATTGGGAAGTAGGGATTTTTATCTCTGCTTCCTTTTTAGGTTTACATAACTATTTCACCCGATTTTCTTGCCAATAAAAATTATACACTAACATTCTGTTACATTTCCCAAACTCCCTTGATTATTTTCATCAAAAACCGTATACTATGGTTATCATTAAAATATAGGAGTTTCTATGACTGAAAATTACGACCACTATATATCAAAACATATTAAAAACGTATATAAAAGAAGACTGTTGTCTCCTATTATTTATCTGGTAATTCTGTTGATTTTGTGGATTATTTTACCTTTACACCATCTTTTGTTCCCACAGAAAATCACCAGTGTTTCCGACTTAAGTAAACATCAGAGACAAAAAGATTCTTATGTTCAGACTAATTTGAAGGATTTATATTTTACCGGATATACAAACACCCTTCTTGGACAGAAAACAGGCTATTACTATTACACCATGTGGGATGATAAATGTGTCATTGTTCTGTTATCTCCAAAAACCTGTGAAGAAGGACTTCCCAAGATAGAAGCTGCTCACATACGTGGACGAGTTCTTTCCGGAAACAAAGCCTTTCACACTCTGTTAGATTCTCTGGCAGACGATTTGAACTGGACTTCTAAGGGTATTTCCAGCAAAATCAGCCCTTACATTATCAGCGAACCAGCCTTTAAGTCCATTCCAAGTACTACACTTATGGTTGTTTATTTTTTAACAGGACTTTATGCTCTGATTCGACTGGTTTTAGATACGCTTTATATCTTTTTCCCGGTTCTTTCTCCACCATGCCGTCAGCTTTCACGCTTCGGCAAGCCTTCTGTCCTATTGGCACAAGCAGAAGAAGAATTGGCTACCTTACCACAGTTGGCTACTGAAGATATGTTTATTACAGAGCATTATTTTATTGAACTTGCTAATTATGGAACTGCCATTGTTCCAATTCAGGAAATGATATGGATATACAAGCACTCCACATTGCACAAATTCCTTTGGTATCACTTCAGCATTTCCTATACACTGCATATCACGGCAAACAAATACCTGTATATTCAGTGTCCGAAAAACATGAAATCTGATATTGATGGTATTATGGATTACCTTGCAGAAGCAAATCACAATATTCTAGTTGGATTCAATGAAGAAAACCGTTTAAAAGTTCAAGAAATGCAAAACCATGGATTACAATTTGATAAGCTGATTGCTTTTTTAAAAAGAAGAATTTAATCTTCTCGCCCTGTAAAAGTTTCTCTTGCTTTTACAGGGCGAATATTTTATAATGCAGTAGCAAACCTTTTAATGTGGACAGTTCGAAACCATCCTGTCCGGGTCATGCGTTTTTTACACATGCCCCAAATCAAAACTAGGGACGACAATTACTGTAACTATGATTAATTGTATCGTTGTGAAACATTGGAGGTGGACATTATGAATAAAAGAGAGTTTTCCAAAACACAAAAGCTTACGATATCGGCCATGGTTATGGCCCTTTATATTGTAACACTTTACTTTACACAAAGTTTTTCTTTTGGCGCATACCAGATTAGAATTGCAACATCTATGTATGCACTATCTTATTTTTGTCCGTTCTTAGTTTTACCCCTTGGTCTTGCAAACTTTATAGCAAATACACTTTTTGGCGGTCTGGGACTTCCCGATATGATTGGCGGCTGTCTGGTAGGAATTGTAACATCCGGTATTATTGTACTAATACGCAATTTCCATTTACCCAAACTTTTCATCGTATTACCAATCACATTCATCCCGGGACTTTGCGTACCCATCTGGCTTTCTTACTTGCTGCATCTCCCCTATCCAGCACTTGCAGTAAGCCTTTGCATCGGTCAGATTGTACCTGCAATCTGTGGAACTGCAATCGTTTTATTATTTGAAAAACAATTTTTAAAATTAACACAACAAGGAGATATTTTATGAGTACCGGAAGAAACAAAGAAGAACTTGAAACCGTCACTATGCTTGGAAATCAAAAGGTAAAATATCCGGACGATTATGCACCGGAACTGTTAGAATGGTTTCCCAACAAACATCCGGACAATGACTATTTTGTAAAGTTTAACTGTCCCGAATTTACCAGTCTTTGCCCGATTACCGGACAACCTGACTTTGCCACCATCTATATTTCCTATATTCCGGACAAAAAAATGGTGGAAAGCAAGTCCTTAAAGCTTTATTTATTCAGTTTCCGTAATCACGGCGATTTTCACGAAGACTGTGTAAATATTATTATGAAAGATTTAATCAAACTGATGGAACCAAAATACATAGAAGTTTGGGGGAAATTCACTCCAAGAGGCGGTATTTCCATTGACCCCTACTGTAATTATGGAAAAAGAAATACAAAATGGGAAGATGTGGCATTTAGACGTCTGTGTGAACATGATATGTACCCGGAAAAGGTGGATAACAGATAATGGAAAAAGCATTAATATTATTCAGCGGCGGCGTTGACAGTACCACTTGTCTTGCACTAGCCATAGAACGATTTGGGCAAGAAAACGTAGAAGCCTTAAGCATCTTCTACGGTCAAAAGCACCAAAAGGAAATTGAAGCTGCCAAGAAAATTCTTTCTTATTATGGTATCACTGGTATGGAGCTTGACTTGTCAGCTATGTTTAACTTTAGCAATTGTTCCCTGCTTACTCATTCAAACACAGATATTCCACATGAATCCTATGAGGAACAACTGAAGGTTTCTGACGGAAAACCGGTATCTACCTATGTGCCGTTTCGAAATGGTTTGTTTCTTTCAGCAGCTGCAAGCATTGGTCTGTCAAAACATTGCTCTTATATTTATTACGGAGCTCACAGAGATGACGCTGCCGGAAACGCCTATCCTGACTGTAGCGAAGACTTCTTTACAGCTATGAACAAAGCTGTATTTGAAGGTTCCGGAAAGCAAATTCAATTAGTTGCTCCCTTTATTGGCAAAAACAAAGCCCAGATTGTCAAAGAAGGTCTGCGTCTGCATGTCCCTTACGAATTAACTTGGAGCTGTTATGCCGGTGAAGAACAGCCTTGTGGTACCTGCGGTACCTGTATTGATCGTCGCCGTGCCTTTGAACTAAATGGTGTAAAAGACCCTGCTGTTCTATAAGTAGATTTTTATCAATGAAAGACCCTCTTATTTATCAGCTTTTAAACTAATAAATAAGAGGGTTTTCCTTACCATTTCAATCGTCTCAAACGCTAAAACAAATTCTTAAAGAAATCTATAATAGACTGGAAGAATTCAATTACTCTATCAAGAAATCCTCCGGCATCCATAGATTCTAACTTATCATATAAGGATTGTGCCTGGCTCATAATCGTATCTAAATCCAAATCCAAATCTTTAATCTTCATCAACAAAGAAATCAATTGATCAATTTCATCCTGTGACAGAGTAATATCAAACTCCTCACACGCGTCCTCTATTGCCTCTTGAATCTCTTTTTCAGAATCCAGACCCTTTTCAATGATAACTTGCTTCAAATATGCTAACAACTCTTCTGCCTTTTCAGAGTCCCCTACAATCTGTGCAATATCACCGGTCAACACTAATTCGTTCAATGCCGCATCCATGCTTTCCTCGGATACTTCTTCGCCGGTCATAACAGAATAAGCCTTCAGTGCCCCTACCAATGCTGCTGTACCGGAAATTGGTGTCGGACCTGCAACGATAATGTCTGCATCTGTGATACCTGCAGTTATTAACGCATTTTTATACATACCAATGGTACAGTAAGAAATATTCTTTGTGGTAATATTGATTCCATGTCCTTCTTCTCTTTTTACTACAAGAACAGAAGACAACGACTTGGTTCCAATTTTATCTGAAGAAACGTATTCTCCCAGATACTTATGTTCTTCCTCATTGGTTACATAAATTACGTCATATTCATCAAGTTCTGCCGGATTGATTCCAAGAAGTTCTAAAACAGTTGCCTGTTGCTGTGCAGTCAAATTAGCGCCCAATGCAAGATATGGTTTATCCTCTTTTGTAATAGGCTCCGTTACCTCACCCTGCTGTTCTAATGCTCCGGTATCTACACTGTTACCCGCATTTGTTTCCTCTTCCTTGGTATCTGTTGGCTGTTCCGTCGTTGTTTCGTTATTCGTTGAAGTGTCTGTCTGAACATCCTTTGCTTCTTCTTGAGTTTCTGCTTGCTCCTGTACAGCTTGCTCTGTTTCTGCTTCTTCCTGATTTGCAGGTTCTCCCTGTGTCTCTGTATTTTCCTGTGTCTCTGCTGTCTCTGTTGCCTGTACACTTATTGAAGATGTAAATATCATCACTCCTGCCAGACATAAACTTATCCACTGTTTGATATGATTTTTCATGTTGTCCTCACTTTCTGTCTTTATGCTAATTCTATATGCACCTTCATCCATGCATAGATGTCTTCATATACTTTTTCTCTGTCAAGTTCATTTAAAATCTCATGACGATCGGTAGGATAAAGCTTCCATGTAATATCCTCTATCCCCGCCTTTTCATATGTCTCATAAGCTTCTTTGACTCCTGCGCCATAATTTCCAACCGGATCATCTTCTCCTGCCACAAAAAATAAAGGCAGTTCTTTGGGAATTGCATCAATGTTTTCCGGTTGATTTATGTAATGAATGGTATCGAAAAGGTTATAAAAACCATTCAAGGTAAAGATAAAGGTACATCTTGCTTCGCTGTTATAAGTCTTTACCATATCCTTATCCTTTGTAAGCCATGCGTTAGTTCCTTCCGCTTCAAATCGCTTATTATTCCCTGAAAACGCCAGATTGTTTACCAGTTTGCTTCGATGATTCCATCCTCGGAAAAATGCCAGAAACTTGCACACCCCTTTTCCAAACTGTACCGCCTTATCCGGCTGGCTTCCTGTTCCCATAATAATGGCTCCCCAAAGATTCTGTCCGTATTTTGAAAGGTACTTTCTCAGAAGAAATGACCCCATACTGTGTCCCAACATAAAATAGGGAATATCCGGATATTCCTTCTGGATCATAGTACGCAGTGTATTCATATCCTCTATTAGAATATCACTTCCATTCTTCGGTGCAAAATATCCCCAATATTCGTGTGATGCAACAGAAGCACCATGTCCCAGATGGTCATGTCCTACTACCATAAACTCCTTTTGGGTCATATATTCTGCAAAGGCATCATAGCGTTCTACATATTCCACCATTCCATGAGTAATCTGGAGAATACCTTTCATCTTCCCTGTATCCGGTTCCCATTTTACAGCATGAATTTTGGTTCCCCTGTCTGCAGATAAAAATTCAAATGTACTCTTTTTCATCGCCTCGCCTATCCTTTCTCACCTTATTTTTCTGCCATTTCCAACTTAGCAGCCTTAATCTGCTCTCTGATTTCCTCCTGTCCATCCTTTAGCCGTTCCAAAGCATCCTGCTGTTTCATAAAGCTTTCGCCTGCCTGTTCCATGGCGTCAGTTGCTAATGCATACTGTCTTACCAACTCCTCTTCTTTTGCTGCAGTACCTGTAATCTCCTCTTCTAGTTGTTTTACTTCCGGACTAAAATTCTGTATGTCTGAATGTTCCATCCGATATATACTATCTGCAAATTCTTTTGTAGTCTTTCCCATGCGTACATTATTATCCTTTAACAAGCCATTTAAATGTACTACCTGGTTTTGAGTTTCCTCTAACTTTTCATTTATTTTTACGATTGCCTCCTGAAAAGAAGCTGTCATCTGCTGATATTGCCCTGCCAGTTCCCGTACCTCTTCTGCCGCTGCCACAAATTCTTTCCCGCTTTCTCCCATACGTCCTGCTTCAATGGCTGCATTCAAGGAAAGAACTCCCATCTGCCTACCCATATCATCCAATTCCTCTATACGAGCCGTAATGCCTTTTAATTCTTCCTGCAGTTCTGTAGGAACTTTACTTAAGAACTCTGCCGGGGCTGTAAAGTGCTTATTCTGTTCTACCGTTTCCAGCATATTCTCCTTCTGCTGCTTCAATTCTTCCACAATCTTCCAATAACAAGTTTCAGACTGTTCCAAGCCACTTGAAATTCTACGTACTTCTTCCTGAATCCTGCTATTTTTCTGTCGTTGCTCCTCTGTATGATCTGACGCACAATTTACCGCATCTATTACTCTTGTCAACTGCTGATCCATCTTCTCCTGACTATTTTTTAAAGTGTCCAGCCTTTCATCTGTATCCCGCTGTTTTGCTGTAATCTCTGCAAACACTTGAGAATAGCGATCCAACATCACCTGTCTGGATAACAGTTCTTTTTCTAATTCTCTTGTCTCATCCTGTTTCTTTCGTCCACCAAACATTTGCCTGCCCCTTTCTACAATCTTCCTATGTAAGTATAACACCATTTTCCTGAAATCAGCAATAATTCTTCACGATTATTTGTAAACTTTCCCTACCATTATACTCATTAACTTCCGGATAATATACAAAAGACGCTCTCATCTCCTGTTCCCCACATTTTTCTCTGTAGTAGGAAATCATTTTCTCTGCATCACCAAAATATACAGCATCTATTTTTGTTCCTCCCTGGCTTTCGACCCTCATCTTGCATACATTTTGATTTTTCCCAAATATCCGCATAGACAATATCCGTATATTTTTGTCTGCAAACACCGGCTTTTCATTTGCTTTTCCAAAAGGCTCTAGTATTTTCAATTCTTCAATCAATTCCTTCGATATGTAATCCAATGGCATAGGTACATCTATCATAATCTTAGGCAACAAATCTTCTTCTGTAAGTGAAGCCTTTTCATTTATCTGGCGCCGAAAAACCTCCACATTTTCCTCTGGCATAGAAAGCCCTGCTGCCATAGGATGCCCCCCGAATTTTGTGAACAAGTTGCTGCACTTTACCATTTCATCATACATAGAATAACTTTCAATGGAGCGCCCGGAGCCCTTCACTCCTTCTTCCCCTTTTGTCAGCACAAATACGGGACGGTTATACTGTTCCCGAATTCTGCCTGCAATAATTCCTGCCAAACTTTCATGACACTCCGGCAGATAAATAACCAGCACTTTATCCTTTTTTATGTCAGACTGTTCCACCTGCTCTTTCGCCTGTTCTACTCCTGCCTCTGTCAATTCCTTTCTACTTGCATTCAAGTCATATAAATCCGCCGCACAACTTGCTGCTTCCGCTTCGTTGGAAGCTAATAGAAGTTCCAATGCCCTCTTTGCCGTATCCAAACGCCCACTGGCATTCAGACAAGGACCTAACACAAACCCTATATGGTAGGACTTAATCGTACCTGGTTCGATATTATTTTTTGCTGTTAATGCCCGCATTCCATAATTGGAGGTCTGATTCAATCTCTTTAATCCCTCTTTGACAATAATACGGTTCTCTCCCGATAAATCCATCACATCTCCTACCGTTGCAAATGCCGCATTTTCCAGAAACTCCATAGCTTCAGATTCTTTTTGCCCCTCTGCCTGGTATAACACTTGAACCAGTTTAAAAGCTACAGCTGCTCCACACAGACATTTATTTGGATAAGGGCAATCCTCCTGCTTGGGATTTACAATCGCATCTGCCTCCGGCAAAAAATATCTTTTTTCTCCCATTTCATTTTCTTCATAGGGCACCTCATGATGATCTGTAATAATAACGGTCATACCAAACTGTTTTGCTAATGCCAACGCTTCCGTTGCTGCTATTCCATTATCACAAGTCAATATTGTATCTACACCATCCTCTTTTGCCTTCTCTATCAATCGGTTATTTACACCGTATCCATCTGCAATTCGATCCGGTATGGCATAATCTACGCTTCCGCCTAACTTTTTTAGTGCAGAATACAAAATATAAACGGACTGTACACCGTCAATATCGTAATCTCCAATAATCCTGATTTTCTTCTTTTCTGCTATTTTCTCTTTCAAAATGGAAACGGCCTTTTGCATATCCTTCATTTTTTCCGGCGAATACAAGTCCGCAACTGTTCCATTCAAATATTTCTCTATTTCACTTTCTTCTACAATATCTCGGTTTCGTATAATTCTTGCTGTTACCTGGTCAATACCGAACCGCCCTGCAATTTCTTTAAAATCTGCCCTTTTGGCAGCTACATACCATTTTTCCATTTCTATTCATTTTTCCTATTCTTCTAATACTCTACGCTCTGCAAAGTCAATCCCTTTGCCGGCATTGTAATCCCTGCATTTTCTCTCTTTTTATTTGATAAAATTTCTCCTATCTCTTCTGGCTTTCGTTTCTTCATTCCTGCTTCCACCAGAGTGCCTACTATAATTCGCACCATGTTATGAAGAAATCCATTTCCGGTTATACAGACATCCACTTCCTGCCCTTTTTGTAAAATATCAATCTTGTAAATGGTACGCACTGTAGACTTCTTTTTACTATGATTTGTACAAAACGCCGCAAAATCATGAGTTCCCTCTAAACAAGCTGCTGCCCTCTTCATGGCTGCCAAATCCAAAGGTTCTTCTATCGTATACATCCATTTTCGTTCAAATACATTTGGCATATTGCTATTAAAAATTCGATACATATATGTCTTTTGTTTTGCAGAAAGTCGCGCATGAAACCGCTCCGGCACTTCCTCCATTTCCACCACTCCAATATCTTCCGGTAGATAGTGATTTACATACGCCAACATCTGTGGAATCGTCATATCAACTGCTAAATGCACACTTGCAACCTGCCCTACGGCATGCACTCCCGCATCTGTTCTGCCTGATCCCTGTAATTCTACCTCTTTTCCCTCCATTTGAGAAAAAACAGCGTTCAACTTCCCTTGAATGGTAATATCCGTACTCTTCTGGCTTTGCCAACCCTTATAACGGGTTCCGTCATATTGTATGGTTAATTTATAATTTTTGTTCACATTATACTTCCTTTTCTATTATGATTTACCGCACTTGCATCATAGCAAAATGTAATGACTTTTTCAAGGAATTATGCTAAGATATAAACAACTATATTGGGTAGGGAAAGGGGCTTTTTATGGATCCATTAGCATTGGTTTCTATTTTAAAAAATCATACTGTTTTTATTCAGACACATAACTTTCCGGACCCGGATGCTATTTCCAGTGCATTCGGTCTGCAGCAGTTCTTAAACTATTATGGTATTGAATCTTCTTTATGCTATGATGGACGAATCGATCGCCTAAGTTCTAAAAAAATGTTAGATACGTTTGGCATCACTATGTTCTCCAAAACAGAACTTTCTCATATGAAAGAATCCGATTTTATCATACTGGTAGATTCCCAGAAAAAAAACAGCAATGTAACTGACTTTATTGGTGAGGAAATAGCATGTATCGATCATCACCCTACTTTTTTCCCATATAATTATGAATACAGTGACATTCGTCTTGTTGGTGCCTGTGCCTCCATTATAGCCTCTTATTACTATGACACGAAAACTCCTATGTCACCAGCGTGCGCAGCAGCTCTTGCCTATGGTATCAAAATGGACACAGCAGACTTTACCCGTGGCACTACCCGTTTGGATACGGACATGCTCTCTTTTTTATTCCCACTGGCAGACTGGAATCTGGTCACTCATATGTACTCTAATACTATGGAATTTAATGACCTTCGTGCTTATGGTGCTGCTATTCAGAACATCCGCATCTATGACCGCACCGGATTTGCGTATATTCCATTTAACTGTGCACAGGCATTAATTGCCATTATTTCTGATTTTATTCTATCTTTGGATGTTGTAGATATTGCAATTGTATATGCAATGCAGACAGATGGAATCCGTTTTTCCATTAGAAGTGAAGAAAATCGTATTCATGCAGGTAATCTGATTGCTCATACCTTAAATGGGCTGGGAAGTGGCGGTGGTCATCCTTCTATGGCCGGTGGAATCATTCCAAAAGATCATTTTCATCTTCTTGGTGAAAATCTCCACAACAGCATCCACACTTTATTTATGAATGCCATTGCGGAGATGATGAAAAACACGCCACAATAATTTTTAATCTGCAAAACGATAATCGTTTTTCGTAGTTCGCTTTATTGTATATAAAGCCTGATCTGCTTCTTTTATAATTTCACCAAATTCCTGCTTCTTTTGAATATTCTCACGCAATACAATTCCCATGGAGCAGGAAACTTTTTTGTTTTCCGGTACTTCTACCTTTTCTCCCAAAAACTCTTCAATCATTGGGATAAAACTCTGTGCTTCCTGAATCTTTTTCCTAATCTGTTTTACGATTCTCTCTGTACTTTCACGTTCCGCACTCAAAAGAACAACCAAGAATTCATCACCACCAAATCTGGTAGCAAATCCATTACTCCTAGATACCTTCTTCAAGATGGCTGCAATTTCTTTTAAGACCATATCTCCTACATCATGTCCAAAGGTATCATTATAATACTTGAAGTTATCCAAATCCAGATAAATCAATGCCATATCCAAACCATGCTTTTCTTTTAAACAAATGTCCAACATATTCTCTATGTTTTGGAAAAATCCATCCCTATTGTACAATCCCGTTAGGAAATCGGTTATTGCCGAATGTTCCAATTTTGCATTTATCTTCTGAATCTTTTTATTATTCTCCAACTTTGCTAACGCATCCAAAAGTTGTTGGAACACCAGTGTATACATATTATAATCACTTTCATCCAACATATATCGGTTGATTGGTGAACTCCAGTTATCTTTCATCAATATGTAGGTAACAAAAATACTGTCCAACTTTTCATTTACATAAAACGGCGTACAAAGCATAGAACATACCTTACTTGCGCCAAACAAAGAGATTACACGGTGATACTCATTGTAATTTGCCTGCAACTTAGAAGTAACAAATCCACTTCTATGTCTGGTAAAGTATTTTTCTAGTATAGGAAGCATCTTGTCACTTAATGGAATTGGAGTATTTTCATATAGAATCTGTGGTTTGCCATTATAATACTTAATGAAAATAATTCCATCCAAATTAGCATTTATAGAAAATACACTCAATGCATTCTCTACCAGTTCTGCCCGTTCCTTACCATCTATGGCAATGATTTTCTGCCAGATGGTAAGAAAATCCATCTGCCTTTTCATGTCCTGATAATCTCGCACAATTCCAGCCTGCTTAATTACCTGCGTAATTTCTTCTATCGTAAGCTTTTGAAGTTTCAAATCATAACGATTTGTAATACTATTCTTTCCTTCTAATATATTCTGAAGTTGAATTGCTTTTTGAACGTTTTTATGTTTTTTGGCATAATCAAGTGCTAACTCTAATTCTTCCCGTGCCTGTTCCAGCTTCTCCATTTTGTTATAAAGATTCGCCTTTGCAACATGAAACTGAATATAACTGAAAAACTGAAAACCTTTCGAACGCTCTGCATAAATATCCGCCGCTTCATAGCATTTCAACGCTTCTTCATACAGTTCTTCCTCTGTATCAATCAATCCTTCTACATAAAAGCTCAGGAAAATATCATCATCACACAGCGTAAAAGAAGGGTCGATATTATTCTTTATTGCCTCTTGATCCTTTTCTAGAATGTGACTCAGGAACTGTTTATTACTCTTTAAGTAAACCTTCGCATTATATATCATATTCAACCGAAAACTACATAGTGCCAACAGTCCGAACAACTTGGAAATATTGCATACACGAAGGTCGTTCAACTTCTTTTTCTGGACAATCTTAAGACATAATTTTAAATATGTATAAGCAGACTCAAAATCTTCTGCTAAAAGGCAGTTCAAGGCCATATTATAGAAGGTTTCCCCCATATAATCTACCCGTTCCAAATCGTAGAACAATTTTAATGCCTTATTATAGCACTCATTCGCCTTTTCATACTTTTCCATAGCACAACTATTGTATCCTAATCCGTTGTAAATATTTGCCATGGCAAATGGGTCGCTTTCTTTTACCAGGTCCTTCCACTTATAATAGTAGTAATCTGATATCTCAAACAATCCATGTACTGAGGCTATCATAATATTTTTTCGATAAGCCTCTACTAACAGATACTGATTATCTATTTTTTTCGCTAACTCCAAGCCCTTCCGATAATGGACCAGACGTTCTTCAATTCCGGTAGTTCCCTGGAACAATTCTTTTGAATTATCATAGGCATATATATATGTATACGCCAAATGATTCCAATACTTATATTCTTCGGCTTTCTCTAAAAATTCCGGCTCAATTTCCACATCATTGGCACAAAATAGAATATTATGCCATCCGGACATCCTTGCCATAACCTCTAATAGTTGTGCTTTAAATCCATAGAAATCATTTTTCATGGATTCGGCACTCTCACTACATTTCTTCGCACAGGAAATAGCTTCTTTTAAATTTCCACTATACATCTGTGTCATCCCAAGAAGATAATAATACAGATACTCGCCTTCCTGCTGCTCATGCTGCCACTTCACACTTTGCAGATTCTCACAAACCATTAACGCATTAGGAATATCGTCTGCCAATATGGACACTCTTGCGTACAACTCTAAAACCTGGAACTTATCTGTTTCCTTCAGATAAAGATTTTCCATCTCAATCTTACGATAAAGAATCTGAAGATAATACTTCGCCTGTTCCAAATCCAATGTTTCATACATATTGTGAAGCTGCTTCAAATACTGTGAGATATGATTTGCCTCAAAATGAAATACTGCAGCTTCCTCTTCTGCCGCACCTTGATTCATCATCATTTCTCCATTGATGACACATCCATTTTCCTCTAACAGTTCTGTATATTCATCCCATACCGTAGCCATATATGCCGGCACTGTATGAAGACTATTATATGCCAAAAGTGCACAAAAGTTCTCATTTTCATCATACTCAAAAAGATGTTTCATCAATGTAACCGTAGAACTTCCAGCCAGATGAAATCCATTCAGTACAAGCAAAAACGGTCTTCTACGAGAACAGTACAACATTACCTTAATTAGAGAATCCACCATACGTTCCTGTTCATAAGACACTTCACTTAGGATTACTTCTTCCTGTCTCTGACAGATTCCAGTTTCCATATAGGACTGAATCAATTCTCTCTGCTGACTATAAACACCACATTCTTCCAGAAATTCTTTTACTGTCATTCCTTTCGAATTCTGTTTGTAAAGTTCTTTTATCAGTGTTAGAAATGGTTCATAGGCATCTGGCATGTCATTTTCATAAAAACTGTGATAAAACACATAAATTTCCGGATATTGTTCTTGAATCTTCCCAATATCTTCTGGCAGAATATCAAATCTATTATAATGTTTGATTGCAAGATAGTTATTTCTTTTTCTCCCAATACCGGAAATCAATGTGTGTATAAAACTATCAACATAGTTTAAATATTTCTCCCTCACACCGCTTCCTCCTTCTCCTTTGTTACCTTTCTTTTTCCCCTAATAACATTATATCTTGATATATCAAAGAACGATATTATTTTTTTATGATATTATGTTGTTTTTTTATGATTCTGTGAAATTAGTACTATAATTCACAATTATTTACAGTTCTTGGAAATGGAATAACATCACGAATATTACTCATTCCTGTCAAGTACATGACACAACGCTCAAATCCAAGCCCAAATCCAGCATGTCTGGCTGAACCATATTTTCTAAGATCCAGATAAAAATCGTAATCTTCCTTGTTCAATCCCAAATCATCCATACGCTGACACAGCTTGTCGTAATCATCCTCTCTCTGGCTACCCCCGATTATTTCGCCAATTCCCGGTACTAGACAATCCACTGCTGCCACTGTCTTTCCATCCGGATTCAATTTCATATAAAATGCCTTGATTTCCTTTGGATAATCTGTAACAAATACAGGTCTCTTATATATCTCTTCTGTCAAATAACGTTCATGTTCTGTCTGTAAGTCACAACCCCAACTTACCTTATAATCAAATTTGTCGTTATGCTTTTCTAAGATTTCCACTGCTTCCGTATAAGTAACACGGGCAAATTCAGAATTTACTACATGATTCAGACGTTCCAACAGCCCCTTATCTACAAAGCTATTAAAGAACTGCATCTCCTCCGGTGCATTTTCCAACACATAATTAATTACATATTTCAGCATACTTTCTGCCAATATCATATCATCTTCCAAATCTGCAAATGCAATTTCAGGCTCAATCATCCAAAACTCTGCTGCATGTCGCGTAGTATTGGAATTTTCCGCACGGAAGGTTGGTCCAAAGGTATAAATATTTTTAAATGCCATGGCATAGCTCTCACCGTTCAACTGTCCACTTACAGTAAGGTTTGTCGGCTTATTGAAAAAGTCCTGACTATAATCTACCGTACCATCCGGATTCTTCGGAATATTCTTTAAATCCATAGTAGTAACCTGAAACATCTCTCCTGCTCCTTCACAGTCGCTTCCGGTAATCAATGGCGTATGCACATATACAAAGTCTCTCTCCTGAAAAAACTTATGAATGGCATAAGCAATCAGGGAACGTACTCTAAAAACTGCCTCAAAAGTATTGGTACGTGGTCTTAAATGAGAAACCGTTCTTAAATATTCAAAACTGTGTCTCTTTTTCTGAAGCGGATAATCCGGTGTAGATTGACCCTCAATCAAAACCTCATCTGCCTGTATTTCAAATGGCTGTTTTGCCTCCGGTGTGGCTACCAGTTTTCCTTTTACAATAATAGCCGCCCCTACATTTAACTTTTCAATCTCTGCAAAATTCTCAAGTCCATCATGGTACACTACCTGCAACGGTTCAAAAAAAGTACCATCGTTTACCACAATAAATCCAAAATTTTTGGAATTACGGATGCTTCTGACCCATCCGCCAATTTGTACCTCTTTTTCCAGATAATCTTCTTTTTTTCTATATAAATCTCTGATATTAATCAGTTCCATAATTTTTCTCCTATTCCATTTTTATTCTGCTGCAGAATCACCATAAGTAACTACCGCATTCTCTCTTATCATATCCATAGCCTTATTATTACGATAGACCGATTTCACATAGTCTTCGCCGTATTCTTCCATCAAAGCATCTTCGCTCTCATAGTTTCCACTACTGATTATGCTATTAATATACTCCTTATATCCTTCTTCATCTACTTCAATTTTTTCCTTATCCGCAATGGCCGTCAGAATCAATTCCATCTCCAGATTCTGTTTCATATAGTCTGTAATCTCTGTATCAAATTCTTCCTGTGTTTGATTTATCGCAGTCAGATACTCTTCTATGCCCATATTATAGTCTTCCTTTAAAGACTTTTCCATCTCTTCTTTGTATTCTTTCACTCTTTCGTCTAATACTCCATCCGGAAGACTATTTACGGTACATATTTCCTGCAACTTCTCTATCACAGCAGTCTGAGTATCTTGTTCTTTACCAGATTCATTACTCTGTGTCAGTTGTTCCTTTATTCCGTCCTTTAAATCCTGTACTGTTTCATATCCCCATGAGCTAAAATTATCAATTACATACTGATCTGTTATAGTCTCATAGGTCATATCTACCTTGTTCACGATTTTATTAACGGTTACATTGAATACCACAGCCTGTCCTGCTAAATCTGTACTCTGATAATTCTCCGGAAATGTAAGATTTAAAGCAACTGTATCTCCTACATTTGCCCCGATCAAACCAGATTCAAATCCATCAATAAAAGTATTGGAACCGATTTCAAGAACTGTTCCTTGCGCAGTACCTCCGTCAAAAGCTACTCCATCCTTTAATCCCTCATAATCAATGTTTACAAAATCCCCATTTTCTACTGTAGTCTTATCTGAATCTTCATATGCGGGATACATATTAAATACAGTTGTTTCTATATAGTTTTTTACATCCTCATCTGTTACTTCATAATTGGAATCCATTTTCACTTCCATTCCTTTGTAATCTCCAAGCGTCACATAATCAGATGCATCGTATTCTGTTGTACTCTTTTTGTCACTTCCGCACCCTCCCAATATAGATAAGGTACCTACAGCTGCCAATAGTATTACTAATTTTTTCTTCATTCTACTTTACCTTTCTTTTCTAGTTTCCATTATAGTCGCTTGTAAATAAATACTATAAATGGTTATACTCAATAATAAAGAATATCACATTTTTACCTAATTGAAAAGCATTCTAGATTAGAAATTGCAAATAAATCACCCATGCACACTGTAAAATTTTAGGGAAATGTGATATATTGTGACTAAGCAAAGGTCACCTATTCTGAAAGGAGTTATTATGAGTACATTAAATTTGACATTATTGACAGACCTCTATGAACTGACAATGATGCAGGGGTATTTTAAAACTAAAAATCGTGAAGTTGTTGTTTTTGATGCTTTTTACCGCAATAATCCATGCAACGGCGGCTATGCCATCTGTGCCGGACTGGAACAGGTAATTGACTATATTGAAAATCTTCACTTTGATGAAGATGATATTTCCTATTTACGAGGACTTGGTATTTTTGACGATGATTTTCTGGAATATCTAAGTAATTTTCATTTTTCCGGTGATATCTACGCCATTCCGGAAGGTACTGTTATTTTTCCAAGAGAGCCATTGATTAAAGTAGTGGCTCCTATTATGGAAGCCCAGTTGGTAGAAACTGCTATTTTAAATATTTTAAATCACCAAAGTCTGATTGCCACCAAAGCTGCCAGGGTCTGCTATGCTGCTCAGGGCGATGGTGTTATGGAATTTGGCCTCCGTCGTGCTCAGGGACCAGACTCCGGTACCTATGGAGCCAGAGCTGCCGTCATTGGCGGATGCTGTGGAACCTCTAATGTCCTCTGTGGACAACTATTTGATGTACCGGTCAAAGGAACCCATGCCCACAGCTGGATTATGAGTTTCCCGGATGAATATACTGCCTTTAAAAACTATGCAACTCTGTATCCCTCAGCTTGCATTCTTCTGGTGGATACCTATGACACCTTAAAATCCGGTATTCCTAATGCTATTCGTGTCTTTACCGAAATGCGTGAGGCCGGCATTCCGCTTACCTTCTATGGTATCCGTATGGATAGCGGCGACCTTGCTTACCTATCCAAAAAAGCTCGTAAAATGTTAGATGACGCCGGATTCCCTGATGCTGTTATCTCGGCTTCCAATGACCTTGACGAATACCTAATTGAAAGTCTGAAAAACCAGGGAGCTACCATTACTTCCTGGGGAGTCGGAACTCACTTGATTACCTCTAAGGATTGCCCTGCCTTCGGCGGTGTATATAAGCTTGCTGCTATCCAAAATGAACAAGGAGAGTTCATTCCTAAAATTAAGCTTTCCGAAAACACGGAAAAAGTTACCAATCCAGGAAACAAAACCGTTTACCGCATTTATGAAGAGGATTCTCACAAGATAAAAGCTGATTTAATTTGTCTGGCTGATGAAACATTTGATACCAATAAAGATTTGAGGATTTTTGACCCACATGAACCCTGGAAAAAAACTCTGTTAAAAGCAGGTACCTATTCCATGCGTGAGCTTCTGGTAAAGATATTTGACCAAGGAACCTGTGTCTATCATTCTCCGAAAGTCATGGAAATTCAAAAATACTGTGATAAAGAAAAAGAAACACTCTGGAATGAGACAAAACGTTTTGTAAATCCACACAAAGTATATGTGGACTTGTCAGATAAATTATACGATATGAAACGACAGATTTTAAATGAGATGGGTCAGGAGTAATATTAAATGTCGCCAGTTCCATAACGGAACTGACGACATTTTTCTTATAACTTTTTAATTCGCTCAATTGCTGCGACTGTATTTTCATAAGTACCAAATGCAGTCAGTCTAAAGTATCCTTCTCCGCTTGGTCCGAATCCTGAACCTGGAGTTCCTACTACATTAGCATTTTCCAATAAGTAATCAAAGAATTCCCATGAGGTCATCTTGTCCGGTGTCTTTAACCAGATATATGGTGCATTTACTCCACCAAATACAGTAAATCCTGCATCCTGAAGTCCGGTCTTAATGGTTGCTGCATTCTTCATATAATAAGCAACCTGCTCTTTTAACTGAGCCTTTCCTTCCGTTGAATAAGTTGCTTCTCCGGCTCTCTGTACAATATAAGGTGCTCCGTTAAATTTAGTACCATGACGGCGTGCCCACATTGCATTTAAGGAAACATCTCCACATTTTAAGTCCTTAGGAACTACAGTGTATCCAAGACGAACTCCGGTAAATCCTGCATTCTTAGAGAAACTCTTTAACTCGATAGCACAAGTTCTTGCTCCTTCACACTCGTAAATAGAGTGTGCTACATCACTTTCAGAAATATATGCTTCATAAGCAGCATCATAAAGAATTACTGCGCCAACTTTATTTGCATAATCAACCCATTCCTGTAACTGAGCCTTTGTAATTGTGGTTCCGGTAGGATTGTTTGGGAAGCACAGATAAATCATATCCGGTGTTTCTTTTGGAAATTCCGGTACAAATCCGTTTTCCTTGGTACATGGCATATAAATCACATTGCTCCATGTCTCTTTTTCCGGGTCATATACACCGGTTCTTCCTGCCATTACATTAGAATCTACATATACCGGGTAGACAGGGTCGCATACGGCAATTCTGTTATCTACAGAAAAGATTTCCTGAATGTTAGCAGAATCACTCTTTGCTCCATCAGAAACAAAAATTTCGTCTGCAGAAATATCGCAACCTCTGGATTTATAATCATTTTCTACAATTGCATTTCTTAAAAATTCATATCCTAAGTCCGGTGCATATCCATGGAAAGTTTCTGCACTTCCCATCTCGTCTACTGCCTTATGCAGTGCATCAATGATTGCTGGTGCAATTGGTTGTGTTACATCACCAATTCCCAGACGAATAATGTTTTTATCCGGATTCGCTGCTGTAAAAGCATTCACTTTTTTTGCAATGGTACTAAATAAATAGCTGCCTGGTAACTTCTGATAGTTGTCATTAATCTTGTACATCTTACTCCTCTTTCTGCCTATCGGCTGTTTATTTTATTCTATTCCATCGGGCAATTCAACAATGCCGTCAAATACGGTAGTTGCAGGACCGGTCATATAAACCGGCGACTCACCGCCATCCCACTGTATTTTTAAGTCACCGCCCAAAAGCTTCACGGTAACCTCCTTTTGAACCAATCCATTTAACACAGCTGCTACTGCAGTTGCACATGCTCCGGTTCCACAAGCAAGGGTTTCACCACTTCCACGTTCCCAGACACGCATCCGTAAAGTCTGGTTGTCCAATACATTCACAAACTCTGTATTGATTCGTTTTGGAAAACGCTCATGATTCTCAAAATCCGGTCCTATTGCTTCTAGGTCTAGATTTCGTACATCTTCTTCCATAAAAATAACACAATGAGGATTCCCCATAGAAACACCATTCATCTGATAAGACTTTCCCTTTACCTCTAACGGCACATCAATGGCACGTTCTCCCTCTGCCACTACCGGGATTTTTTCCGGTACTAACTCCGGCGAACCCATGTTAACCTTTACCAACGCCACCTTGCCATTTTCGACGGTAAGTTCCAGATGTTTG
The DNA here is from genome assembly GCF_001940225.2 of Roseburia sp. 499. Taxonomy (NCBI): domain Bacteria; kingdom Bacillati; phylum Bacillota; class Clostridia; order Lachnospirales; family Lachnospiraceae; genus Roseburia; species Roseburia sp. 499. The sequence goes on along the minus strand of NZ_CP135164.1, from coordinate 562,540 downwards.
ATTCCTGCCAATGTCTCTACACTAATATTTTCCTTATTGGTAAGCCCGTAGTCATATACATACTTTGCTACACATCGGATACCATTTCCACACATTTCTCCCTGGGAACCATCTGCATTATACATGTCCATTTTAAAATCTGCTACTATAGATGGTTTTATCAGAATCAATCCATCCGACCCAATTCCAAAATGCCGATCACTAACATACTTTGAAACCTTCGCAGGATTCTTTACTTCTTCCTCAAAGCAGTTTACATATACATAATCATTTCCAATTCCATGCATCTTCGTAAATTTCACGCTGTCACCTTCCTTTCCTTCTCTGCTCTTCAACTAAGCATGCTCAAAATCATCTGAGCAGTCTCCGTCAGTCCTGTTCCGCTATCCATACTTGTCTTTTGCATATAGCGGTGAGCTTCTTCTTCTGTCATATTATTTCTCACCATCAGCAATTCCTTTGCCTGCTGAATAAGCTGTTTTTCTTCTTGACTGCGTGCTTTCGGTGCGGACTTTCGTTTTTTACGTTGCCGCTCCATGGTGTACACCATCATTTCCATTGTACTAACCAATTCATGTACCTTAAGCGGCATGGAAAGACACACAATATCCTCTACTTCTCTCTCTTCACACAAATTTGGGGCTGCCACCATAAGCATTTGAAAATGTGGTGGCAGATATTCATGTAATTCCGTATATAACATGTCCTGCAAGCGGTACCCACATACCACAATACCATCCCCCAACATATCGGTATTCTGCAAAACCTGAGCACCCGTTACACATACTGAACCAACCTGAAACCCACTTTTTATCAGAATGTTTTTAATACTTTTCCCGTTTTCAATTTTGGGAAATGCTACTATTACGTTAATCAAGACAATTCCTCCATGGAATTATATTTTATAAAGATACTCGTCAATTTCCCAATCTGTAATCTGCTGTCGGTATGCCGCCCATTCCTCACGTTTTGCTTCCGCATACTTCTGTGAAGCGTGGTTTCCCAATACTTCCTGGATAAAATTGTCCTTTTCTAATTCTTCTATTGCCTCGTTTAAATCAGCAGGAAGTGCCTGAATATTCAATGCTTCCATTTCCTCTGCTGTCATATCAAAAACATTACCATTCACTGGTTTTGGAGGCATTATCTTGTTCTTAATTCCATCTAATCCTGCCGCAAGACATACTGCAAGAGCAAGATACGGATTCGCTGCTGAATCCGGACTACGTAACTCTACACGGGTTCCCTCGCCACGAGCCGCCGGAATACGAATCAAAGGACTTCTGTTTGTTCCAGACCACGCAATATAAACAGGTGCTTCAAATCCCGGAATCAAACGCTTATAAGAGTTAATCAGCGGATTCGTAATAGCTGTCATTCCTTTCATATGCTTCATGATTCCGCCGATAAAATAATATGCCTCTTGACTTAATCCAAGTTCATCCGATGGATCAGCAAAAATATTCTTTCCATCCTTAGAAACAGAAACATTTATATGCATTCCTGAACCATTGATTCCCTGCTTTGGCTTTGGCATAAAACTTGCAAACAGTCCAAAACGTTTTGCAATAGTTTTTACTGCTAACTTAAATGTCATAATATTATCTGCAGTACGCATTGCTTCATCATATTTAAAATCAATCTCATGCTGCGCCGGAGCTGCTTCATGATGGGACGCCTCGATTTCAAATCCCATATCCTCCAGTGTCAACACCATGTCACGTCTGGCATTTTCCCCAAGATCTACCGGTCCTAAATCAAAGTATCCTGCACGTTCATGAGAAATTGTGGTAGGTCTTCCTTCATCATCTGTATGGAACAGGAAAAATTCACATTCCGGTCCTACATTGAACTGATATCCCAATTCTGCTGCTTCTGCAATGGTTCTTCTCAAAATATACCTTGGGTCTCCTTCAAAAGGTTTTCCATCCGGACGATAAATGTCACAGATAATTCTTGCAACCTTTCCCTGCTGAGGACGCCATGGAAAAATTACAAACGTATCTAAATCCGGATACAAATACATATCCGATTCTTCAATTCTCACAAATCCCTCTATAGAGGAACCATCAAACATACACTGATTATTCAACGCCTTTTCCAACTGGCTTTTGGTAATAGCCACATTCTTCAATGTGCCAAACATATCCGTAAACTGAAGTCGAATAAATTCCACATCTTCGTCCTCTACCATCTGCATGATGTCCTGTTTCGTATACTTACTCATGACGTAACACTCCTTTTCTTTCTTCTGTTTCTGATAATAACAACGGTTTTATCATTTGTCAATTCCACAAATGGATAATACTTTTTCGAATTCCATATCTCCCCCAAACAAATCAAGTGCACTTCCAACCGTTACATTTAATCTGTTTTTTCCCAATTCTTGCAATTGTCGAAGATCTTCCATGCTTCCTACTCCTCCGGCATAAGTAATCGGGAGCTTCTGCCAGTTTCCTAACAGTTCCGCCAGTTCCTTTTCAATTCCGGCAGCTTTCCCCTCTACATCTACTGCATGCACCAGAAACTCATCTGCATACACAGATAATCTTTCCAGAAGTTCCTCTGTCACCTTCTCTTCGGTAAATTTCTGCCAACGGTCCGTTACGATATAATATCCATCTTCCCGCTTCCGGCAACTTAAATCCAGCACCAGATGTTCTTTTCCTGTAATCTTCACTAATTTTTCTAAATTCTCGTAATTAATTATCCCATTTTTAAATACATAGGAAGTAACAATAACATGACTGGCTCCTACCTCCAGGAACTCCGCTGCATTATCTGCCGTAATTCCGCCACCAATCTGCATTCCTCCCGGATAAGCCTTCAAAGCACTTATAGCCTGCTTCTTGGTATCATTATAATATTCACTTCCTGCAGGATTCAGAAGTATAATATGTCCTCCCTTTATCCCATATTTCTGATATAATCTTGCAAAAAAGGAAGCATCCTGCTCAGATACAAAATTTTCTTCTGCTTGATTCCCTTCATCTCGCAGACTCCCTCCTACAATCTGTTTCACTTTTCCATTATGAATATCTATGCATGGTCGAAATTCCATCTTCAAACTCCTTATGCTGTCATCCTATTGTTTCCTTATTAAAATAACACAATCTATAAAAAATGAAAATATAAAATCTCTTTCCCGCTGCATATTTTTGCAATCATAAGTATTTCTTTACTTATTTAGTAGTAAAAATGATAAATATTTTTTATTATAAGTGTCCGTCAGTCATTGACAGTTTCGCTCCTTTTTGTTAAAATCGAGGGAATAACAGCAAAAGCAATGATAAAGAAAGTGAGGAAAAAAAATGGGTAAAATTATCGGCGAAGGAATTACATTTGACGATGTCTTATTAGTTCCTGCATACTCAGAACATACACAGAATATGGTAGACCTTTCTACCAATTTAACAAAGAAAATTAAGTTAAATATTCCTATGATGAGCGCCAGCATGGACACAGTTACTGAACACAGAATGGCAATTGCTATGGCACGTCAGGGTGGTATTGGAATTATTCACAAAAATATGTCCATCGAGGCACAGGCTGAGGAAGTTGATAAGGTAAAACGTTCTGAAAATGGCGTTATCACAGATCCATTTTCTCTTTCTCCAGAGCATACATTACAGGATGCTGATGATCTGATGGGAAAATTCCGTATCTCTGGTGTTCCAATTACTGAAAATGGTAAATTGGTTGGTATCATTACAAACCGTGACCTGAAGTTTGAGGAAGACTACTCCAAACAGATTAAAGAATGCATGACTTCTGACGGATTAGTAACTGCAAAAGAAGGCATTACCTTAGAAGAAGCAAAAGAAATTCTTGCAAAAGCAAGAGTAGAGAAATTACCTATCGTAGATGATAACTTCAATTTAAAGGGATTAATTACTATCAAGGATATTGAGAAGCAGATTAAATATCCACAGTCCGCGAAAGACGAACAGGGAAGACTTCTCTGTGGTGCAGGTGTTGGTATTACCGCTAATATGATGGACCGTGTAGATGCACTGGTAAAAGCAAAGGTTGACGTTATCGTTGTAGACTCTGCTCACGGTCACTCCAAAAATATCATAGAAGCAGTAAAGAAAATCAAAGCTGCATATCCTGACTTACAGGTAATTGCCGGAAATATTGCTACCGGAGCTGCTACTAAGGCTTTAATTGAAGCCGGCGCAGATGCAGTAAAAGTAGGTATCGGACCTGGTTCCATCTGTACTACTCGTGTAGTTGCAGGTATTGGTGTTCCACAGGTTACAGCTATTATGGACTGCTACGCAGTAGCCAAGGAATATGGCATCCCTATTATCGCAGACGGTGGTATCAAATATTCCGGAGATATGACCAAGGCTATCGCTGCCGGTGCTAACGTATGTATGATGGGTAGCATGTTTGCAGGATGCGATGAAAGCCCGGGAACCTTTGAATTATATCAGGGAAGAAAATACAAAGTATATCGTGGTATGGGCTCTCTTGCTGCTATGGAAAATGGTTCCAAAGACCGTTACTTCCAGCAGGATGCAAAAAAACTTGTACCAGAAGGTGTAGAAGGTCGTGTTGCATATAAAGGAAGTGTAGAAGATACTATATTCCAGTTAGTTGGTGGTCTTCGTTCCGGTATGGGATACTGTGGTACTCCTACCATTGAAGCATTAAAGGAAAACGGACAGTTCGTTAAAATTTCCGCTGCTTCTTTAAAAGAAAGTCATCCACATGACATTCACATTACCAAAGAAGCTCCAAACTATAGTATAGATGAATAATATACACATATAGCAAGAATGGGCTATGGCTTTAACGATTTTAATATCGCAAAGTCATAGCCCATTTTATCTGTATTCTTTATGGGTTTGCTCTATTGTTATTATTTGTTATACCATTGGTATCTGTTCCATTGGTTACATCATTATTGTTGTTTCCATTACCATTTGTAATATCATTCACTCCATTTTCTACATCGTTTCCAATATCTTCCACACCATCAATAATGTCATTTCCCACATCATTTATCACACCATCATTGCCATTTGTTGTTCCGTTTCCATTTGTTGTTCCGTTGTCATTTGTTGTACCATTGCCGTTTGTGGTTTCATTATCATTTACGGTTCCATTTCCATTTGTTGTTCCGTTGTCATTTGTTGTATTCGTTCCACAAGCTGTTATGCCGGACATTGCCAGTACCATTGTAGATAATACCAGAATCTTTTTTAACTGTTTCATAATAAAATCTCCTTCTTTATTTATAATTTTGTCCCTATTAATATGAACTCTTTCCCCTTTATTTATACATTCTTCCCTTTTTTCTTTTATTTTTTCATTTTAGGTTGGAACACAAGACTTGCAAGATAAGCAAAAACCAATGCTGCTGAAATTCCTACTGCACTGGCAGTAAATCCCCCCATAAAAATTCCTATAAATCCATCGGAATCTACTGCCTTCTGAATCCCTTTCCAAAGTACATTTCCAAACCCCAAAAGTGGGACACTTGCTCCGGCTCCGGCAAACTTTTGAAAAGGTTCATAAATCTGAATTGCACCCAGCACCGCCCCTGCGCATACCAGCAACACCATAATTCTTCCCGGTAGCAACTTGGTCTTTTCCATTAAAATCTGAACCAGAGCACAAATAAGTCCTCCAACCCAGAATGCGTTTATATAATCCATCATTTTCCTCCTATCCGGCATACTCCAGAACTACTCCGTGAGCAATTCCCGGTACACTCTGTCCTTCATTAAAGCTTACCGTAGACAGCAAGGCTCCGGTAGGCACAAATAGTACTCGCTTATATGTTCCTTTTTGCAGTTTTGGCAAAATCAGAGCACTCAAAGTCACAGCAGAGCAGCCACAGCCGCTTCCTCCTGCATTGGTATTCTGCGTTTCGCTGTCAAAAATCTCAATTCCACAATCCATATGGACTTTGGCAATATCAAAACCTTTTTTCTTTAATAAATCAAATAAAATTTCCTGTCCTACTGTACCCAAATCTCCGGTAATAATCTTGTCATAATCCTCTGGCTGCCGCTTAAAGTCTATCAGATTCTGATAAATGGTATCGCAGGCCGCCGGTGCCATAGCCGCTCCCATATTCATAGAATCTTTTACTCCGTAATCTACAACTTTTCCTGTAGTAATTCCGGTAATCCGTATGTGACTTCGCTTTGTTCCAAGTATAAAGGCACCACTTCCTGTAACCGTCCAGGTAGCTGATAAGGGTCTTTGATTGGCATACTCCAAGGGAAAACGAAACTGTTTTTCCGCACTGGCGAAGTGGCTGGAAGTAACTGCCAGCACATTTTCTCCATATCCTGCCGCTACCGCCATGGCTGCCAGAGACAAAGACTCTCCCGCAGTAGAACAGGCTCCATATAACCCAAATAATGGAATATTCAATTCCATGATTCCAAAAGTGGTAGCGATATTCTGCCCCAATAGGTCACCGCCAAAAATATAACGAACATCCTCCTTTTTCAAATTGGCTTTTCCCAAAGCCAGAGTTGCAGCTTCCTTTTGCAATGTACTCTCCGCTTCTTCCCATGTTTCTTCCCCGAACTTATCATCCTCGCCAATTACATCAAAAAGCTTTCCCAGTGGTCCTTCGCCCTCCTTCGTTCCTACAATACTTGCACTACTTTGCACATAAGGAGCTTGGTCAAACTGGATGCTTTGCGTCCCAATCATTTGCGACATAATATTTCCTCCTGATTTCCATAGTCTTTTTATAGTCTTTGCAAAAATCAGAATTTTATGTTTAAAAAAAGAAATAGCGCATTTCACCTAAAAGTGATATGCACTATTCCTTCGCAATTATAAAGGTTTTACCGGCGGCCGACTCGGATCTAATATCTCCGCCGCATTAAATAAATCCGATAAATTATTTTCATTTCCAATGACATTCTGATACAAACGATAACCATCTATATTTCTTCTGGTCTGCCTTACATAATTATCTCTGATCTGCACTCCATACTGACGCGAATCTACATTACAGAAGAAGTTATAACCTTGAGACTTCAAATATTGAAATTTCGCATTATTTTGATCATAATCCTTCCAGTCACCTAAATCTTCTCCATGAGCAAAGATAATCGTATCTGTACTTCCCACAATCGGCTCAATATTTTCCTTCCAACGTGTTGTGTCGGCTTGTAACTGTTCCAATGAGATAGAGGCCACTTTCAAATGCCCCCAGGTATGACTTGCAAAAGACCATCCCTCTGCCTTCATTGCATCAGCAACTTCCTTCGCTCTTGCCCGTTCTTCTTCAAGGTTAAATTCAGGATGATTTTCTAACCATTTTAATTTATCTTTATAAATATCTGCCGGACGCGTCTCATAACTAATATCCGTACGATATCCTAATACTCCATTATATCCGGTTAAAGCAATGGTTCCTCTTGCACCACGATAAGCTCCATCTGGATGTTCTTCCATGAACTTATCCAGCAATGGTACAATATCATAATCTCCTACCACTGTTGTTCCATCTGCCTGTATGTACTCACATTTCGGTTTTCCATTCTCATCCAAAACCATCCTAGAAGCAAATCCATAGTTATCATAACAATGGTAGTAGGATAAGTCATCTACAGATAATACATATGCCTTTTTCCCCGGTGGAAGTAAAATCGTTCCCTGTGAAAAATGCACGTTTCCATTCTCATCTACCGTCTGCTGTGCAATATCATGAAGGTTTACCAATACATAGCCCTCATCATACATGTTTTGGGTAATCTTATTAAACTCATCTATCGTGGTCATCCACTGATTATTTCCCTTTGCCTGTCGGTCACTGTCCTGATTCGCAAATGCTCGCTGCGGGTCTACCACCAACGAGTGATAGAAAATATGTGTTACTTCGTCTATATTAACCGGAACACATTCTGCCTTCGCCGCAGAATATCTGGAAATAGCTTCTGTCAGTTCCTGATATGTCTCATATTCACTATAAGACTGTATCAGTGCAATTGCCTTGTCATAATCATATCCGGCTGCTATTCTGTCTGCCTCAGCCAAAATCTGCTGCCTTTTCTTTTCTTCCACTTTCTCAGATTTCTCCTGCACTACAGCGGTTTCTATTACATCTTTTTCAGGATCTTTCTTATCACCCATACAGCATTTTATAGCTAATGCAAATCCAATAACTAACACTACTGCAAGAACTTCAATTCCTATTTTTATCTGTTGTTCTCTTTGTTTCCGCTTCTTCCGTTCCCTACTCTTATGTATCTGTTCTTTTTCATTCACAATCCCTTCCCCCTGTTTCATTCGGTTCTTTCTATATCATATTATGAACGTGAAAGAAAAGCAATCAAAGTTTTACAAATACTTAATCCTGATTTATTCACGGTTGTGCCGTGAAAGTGGCTGAAAGCCACATTGTTACTGTATTTTAACTGAATATTGCTTTTCACTTATTAAGTGAATAAAAAAAGAGCATCCAAATGTGGTAAAATTAAGGTGTCGAATCTTAAATCATAACCCAAAAGGAGCCCTTTATGAGTATTGTAAACACCTTATCTCTTGAAAGCAATAGACAAATTAAAATAAATTTTGACGGAGGTGATTTGTCCTCCGATGCAGGCTTACTTCTTATCAAAGAATTCGTAAGCAAACTTGGTATTGATAAGCTTTTTGACAAAGCTTTCAAGACCAATGATTCTGCATTATTCAGATATCATACGGATCAGAAAAATCTGCTCCAGATGATATATATGATCATTGCCGGTTATTTCGAAGATGATGCTTCCGATGAACTTACAAATGATCCTGTATTCAAGTCTGTACTTGAAAAAGATGCCCTTGCATCACAACCTACGGTATCAAGATTTTTTAACCGTACGGATGAAGATACCTTAAACCAGTTCCTTACTATTGGCAGAATGCTGAGAAAGAAAATCTACAGTATCCAGATGCCACAGGCTGTTATTCTGGATCTTGATTCCACTCTTCTTGATGCATATGGTAAACAGGAAGGAAAAGCCTTTAACTTCCACTATCAGAGTAATGGATACCATCCGCTTGTCTGTTATGATGGAATGACCGGGGATCTGATTAAAATCCAGCTTCGTGATGGAACACAGTATTCCTGTACCGGAGTGGTTGACTTCCTGCAGCCGATACTTGATGAATACCTGAACGATTATCCGGCAATCCGTATTCTGCTTCGTGGTGACAGCGGTTTCGCTACGCCTGATCTTTATACGCAGTGTGAGGAAAATGGCACAAGCTATGTTATCCGGCTGAAAGAGAATGGAATTCTCCGTGAAAAAGCATCCCATCTTGTGGATGAACTTGATGAGATAACAAGGAATAACAAAGTTGATTATGCGGTAGTTTATGGTGAATTCATGTACAAAGCAGGTTCATGGCCTTATGAAAGGCGCGTGGTCTGCAAGGTTGAAAAGCCAGAGAACCAGATGATTTACATGTACACATTTATTGTCACAAACATGGATTCCTCACCAGAGTATCTCATCAAATTTTACTGCAAAAGAGGACTGATGGAAAACTTCATCAAAGAAAGCAAATCCGGTTTTGATTTCGCTTCCGTAAGCAGTCATACCAGAATGGTAAATGCCAACAGGCTTCAGGTACACGCTCTTGCGTATAACATATTTAATTGGTTTAGACGATTGGCGTTATCAGCAAATATGCGAAAGCAACGCATTGATACCGTCCGTTTAAAACTGCTGAAGATTGCTGCGAAAGCAGTTCATTCAGCAAGATATATAACATTCAAGCTGTGTAGTAGCTGTCCTTACAAGAATGAGTTTTATGAAACTCTGTCAAATATCAGCAAGCTTAGTATACAGCTGGAATAGCAACTATTAACGAACCTTGACAGCTCGATAACTGCTCTGAAATTTTCCATAGGTATTTTATACCCTTTTGCAGGTGATTTGAGAGAAGTTGTTACGGCAAGGATTAGATTTTTTGATTCACGGTAAATTTATTGGTTCAGATACTGATCCGTGAATAATTCAGGTTAATTAATATTTTTTAAAAACTTAGGAAATGTTTTCCATGCTTCCCGCGACAGTTTTCAGGCGTAATATTTTGCCTGCGCATTCCATAATTTTGTATAACAACCATCCTGTTTTAATAACTGTTCATGACTTCCCCTCTCTACAATTTTCCCCTGTTCAAAAACCAGAATATCATTGCAGAACCGGCAACTACTCATTCGATGAGAAATATAAATACTGGTTTTATCCTCTACCATCTCATCAAATCGTTTATAAATTTCATACTCACTGATGGGATCTAAAGCCGCCGTTGGTTCATCCAAAATCACAAATGGTGCATCCTTATAAAGTGCTCTTGCAATGGCAATTTTCTGTGCCTCACCACCACTGACTTCTACCCCTTCCTCTTCATAATGATATAAAGGTGTATCCAATCCTTTTGGCATCTGTTCTACTACATCTTTTACCCCAGCCTTTTCCAGACACTTCCACACTTTCTCAGGATTTATGGCATTTTCTGTAGCTACATTTTCCCCTACTGAAAACGCAAACAAACTATAATCCTGGAATACTACACCAAATATACTCATATACTCTTTATAGTCATACTTTCGAATATCTACACCATTTAATGTAATATAGCCTTCTGTGGGATCATACAGACGACACAAAAGCTTAATAAACGTGGTCTTTCCTGCTCCGTTTCTTCCTACTACCGCCATTTTCTCTTTTAATGCAATCTTACAATTTACATGATTTAAAATCATCTCATCTGTTCCCGGATATCGAAAACTTACATCATGAAATTCTAATTCATATTCATTGTCCAAGCGTTTCTCAATTGGAATACTTCCTGTTTCACGCATATTCGGAAGCTTAAGAAATTCTAAAAAGTACTCCATTCCCATACAAATCTGCTTAATCTGAGGTTCTAACTCTAAAAGCTGTGATACCGACTGTCCAAACTGTACCAATGCTCCGGCATATTTTGTAAAAGAACCGATACTGACTGCCCCCGCCAGAACTTTCACACTAACCAGAAAATAGGAAAAAGCACGAAATACGCATCCCATTCCTCCCTGCAATGCCTTCATATTAAAATACCATTCCATCATATCCGTAAACAATTTATTTTGTTCTTTTCCCTTGTTTTTAATATTCTCCATAATCATCGATTTCATGGCAAACAGACGAATTACTTTTCCTGCCTCATATTTTGTGATAATATCCTCTATAATATATGCCAGTTCTTTTTCTGCTTCCGGATGTTTCTCTGAAATCTCCTGAAATTTCCGGTTCATATTTACCATAACTCTGTTTAAGAAAATCCCGATTCCGCCAAGAACCATACACAATAAAACTACGGATACCGGAATCTGACCAATAAAATGCACGAATGCATTTCCTTTTTTCGGAACCGAAAAACATAATATTACAATCAATATCACAGAGGCAACCATATTAAGTAAAATAGAAAGGCCCTGCTGATAATAGAGTAACAAAGACGCCATTCCTCCCTGAAAACGCATTTTCAATTCAGCAGCCTTTACATTTCCTATTTTATCTGCATCTTCCATAGATTCATAATCCAGATGCAATACTTTTTCACGTATCATTTCCGTAAACGCCATATCTATGGACTCATTCCGCTCTTTTCGCTGCATGGTAAGCCAAGCTTTTCCAACTCCTAACAAGAGATTCGCTCCCACTAAAATTCCTGCATAAATCATTCCGCCCTGATAATCTTTCTGCAATAACTCATCAATAATCTCTGCTGAAAGAAATAATCCAAGATAGATTTGCAGAATTTCAACCAAGCTCAACAGTATTCCAACCGGAATAACGGAATGATCTAGCCGCCATGCAATTTTCAAAAATTCCATTCCCTGCTTCTGATATGCAAAATGTTTTTTCATGCCTGCGCCTCCTGTTCCTGATAATAATGTGCCTGTACCTGAAACATTTGTGCATACGCGCCCTTTTGTTCCATCAGACTTTCATGAGTTCCTTCCTCTTTAATTTTTCCATCCTGCAAAAACAGTATTCTGTTGCAAAACCGTGTAGAACTTAAACGGTGAGAAATAAAAATGCTCATTTTCTCTTCTGTAAATGAATAATATTTCTCATACATTTTACTCTCCGTAATAGGATCTAAAGCGGCTGTAGGTTCATCTAAGATTACAATGGGCGCATCCTTGTAAAGAGCTCTTGCAAGCATTAATTTCTGCATTTCTCCACCGGATAACACAACTCCTTCTTGACTCAGTTCTTTTCCCAGAATTGTTTTTGCCTTTGCCGGCATACGTTCTACTCTTTCCAGTAATTCTGCCTGTTCTAAACACTCTCTTATTCTGTGTTCATCTTGTTCCTCTTTTGTCTGACAGCTTACATTTTCCTCCAGTGAAAACGCAAAGGAAAAGACCTCCTGAAATACCACTGCAAACTCTTTAAAATAGGTTTCTTTTGGAATCGTTTCAATATCAACCCCATCCAGATATATTTTTCCTTTTTGTGGTTTGTAGAGTCCGCAGATTAATTTTATCAGTGTACTCTTTCCTGCACCGTTCATTCCCACCAGCGCCAGTTTTTCCTCTGAGGAGATTGTAAGGCTGATATCATCTATTGCCGGTGTTTCATTCCCCGGATAGGTAAAGCTTACATGTTCCAACCGAACTTCATGCGGAATTCCTTCCTGTACTTTACTCTCTTTCCCATCTTCCTTTTCTGTTCCATATTCCATAAAATCACGATAATTATCCAGTACCGGTTTATTTTCAATCATTTCGTGAATGCAATTAAATATCTGTTCCATCCAATTAGAAAATCCCGCTACCACACCAAGATATAATAGTAACTGTGCTACTGTTATGTTTCCCTGTTGCATCTGATAAATAAAATATCCATAAGCCAGACCATCTCTTAAAACTGCTAATAGTACCTGACACACGTCCACTCCAAAATAACCCATTCGTATTCTGTGAATCACTGCCATAATCTGTCCATGTATCTTTTTCAGCGAATCCAAAAACCACCCTTCCGCATGATACATATGAATATCTTTTCCATTTTTGGGATTTACAATTTCCCGAAAAAGATATGTCTGCTTTTTCTCATATTTATGCTCTTCTTTCAAAAGTCTCATGTGACGTTTTCCATTTTTCCAGGTCAGTCCACACACTAAAAATGCCGTTAAAAACAGATATAACAAAATATAAATATTCTGTCCCCCTACCAGAATTCCATATAAAATCAGCCCCAGGACGTTTTTAATTAGTATAGGAACATTCCTCAGTACTGCCTCCATTCCCACATTGTTTCCAGCCCAGATATTCCTTAGTCCTGCCTGTTGCTTTTTCTGTCCCTCATCACTTTCCATGGCCTGATAATCCATTTCTAGACAATGTTTCTCATATTCCACTGCAAAGTCAATGCGGAATAAAAAGAACTTTCCGTATACCTTTTCACTCCCAAGTACCTCTCCCATTTCTACTGCCTGAAGCAACAACACATATCCTACAATAAAAATCAGCGCTTTTGTCACATTCTCCATCGTAAGCCGTTTTACTGCTGCACTGGCAAATGCCATTCCTAAGAATGGATTCATTACACTGCAAAAAATGTACAATACGGCAACGGGATATATTCCATAACCCTCATATTTATGAAAATAACGCATGAAATATCTGATATGATTCCACAATGAATATGTCTTTTCCGCCATTTTTCTTTCCTCCTTCTTTTACTCCCCATATAATAATACAGGAATCTCCACATATGGAAATTCCTGCACGAAATGTCATATTTTTTACACGGATTGCAATTTTCCTAAAGGTAATGTTACCTCTGTTGCAAAAATCCCCGGTTCATTTTGAAGATTCAGATATCCCTGATATTTATCTACCAGCAGCTTCACCCGGCGCATCCCAAATCCATGTTCTCCACGTTTATTGGTAATATAATTGCGTTCATTAAAGTCCGGATCTTCTTTTGCAGAATTTTGAATGGATAAATAAAACTGTTTCCCATTTACCACACAATATATGCGCAAGAACCTCTTTTCTATCGGTATCAGATCACATGCCTCCAAGGCATTATCTAATAAATTCCCCAGAATTACACACAAATCCACATCTGCAATTTCCAGCTCTTCCGACACCTGTGCCTTGCAGTTTACCGCAATTCTCTTGTGTTCTGCCAATGTCAGTTTGCTGTTTAAAATCGCATCTATCATAAGATTTCCTGACTTCACATAAGTATCTACCCGCTCCAAATCCTGCTCCAATTCATCCAAATATTGTTTTGCCTCTTCCCACTCCTGCAATGCCATCTGTGCCTTTATTACCTGAATATGATTGTGATAATCATGACGCCAGCCGCGCATATTCATATAAATATTTTTTATTTCATCATACTGCTGTAGCAAAACATTCTGTTGAAAATCTCTGGTCTGTGTCTCGTATCCCTTCTGATAGTGATATAGCGTCATTTCCAAAACGCCAAAAATCAACGTTGCCAAAGTTAAATATATCCATGCATTTTCAGACTGAAAGCACGTTAACCACACAATAATTCCATAAATTATTGCAGTAAGTATACCTGATATCGCATTCAAATATCCACGATGTCCTGCTAATAATAAAAAGCTTATCCACAAAAGTACACTTCCCACTGTGAATTCACTCACCCATTTTGTTCGTAAAATAACAAACTCAGACACCACCACCAATATCCCCAACATTGCTGCCTTTCCAAAAACACTTCGGAATGCTTCTTCTCCATAAAACAAAAGGTATAAAAGAATCGTTCCCGTGATGAAAAACCAACCAAGTTCCGGAATATTCCAGTAAGAAAAAGCAACCACTATTCCAGATACTATTCCTAAAACTACTGCCAGTTTTCCCTTTCCTTTTTCTATTTGATCTATTTGGTAACAATAATATAAATACAATACCAGACATCCACATTGAAAAAACAGGTTATTCATTCATTTTCTCCATTTCCCTGCGATAATAAGCCAAATATGCCTGATTCACCATTTCCCATTTTCCTCTTGCAATTGGAAGTCTGGTATAATCCTGCAGTTCTACTTCCTTACGTGTAATTCGAAGCACAGCCCCCATAGAAATCAAATAAGAACGATGAATTCTGCAAAATCCACCCCTTGTTCCCGCCCCCACATCTGCAAGCATCTGTTCCATTTCCTGAATTCCCTTTTTACAGCGAAAGATACCATTTTCAGTTTTTATCATGGTATCATGTCCTTCACTTTCCAGATACAAAATTTCTTTTACCGGAATGCGAACCTTTCCACCAGCTTCCTCCACCAATAGCACGGGTTCTGTCCTTCCTATACGTTCCACCGCTCTGTTTAAAGCTGCATAAAGTTTCTCACTGCTTACAGGTTTCAATAAATATGTTACCGGTTCTACCTCATATCCTTCTAAAGCATACTCGGAATTCCCGGAAATAAAAATAATTTGGATACTATCTTTCTTTTCACGCAGCTTTTTTGCCATGGTCATACCATCCATACCCGGCATTTCAATATCGAGCAGCAGAATGTCCATATTCTGCTGCTCTTCCCATTGAAATAAAAAGTGTTCTGCCCGCTCATACTTGCAGACTTCTACTACTTCCTTCTGTTCCTTCTCCCATTTTTTCACATAGGACTCTAATAACTTTAATTGTGCCACTTCATCATCACAAATTGCAATTCTCATACTTTTCCTCGGATTTGTTCTTATTCTTCACATCATATCATAAAACAAGTGATACTTCCATACCTTCCTCGGCTTTCTAGGGGGTTACCCGATGAATATCTCTCGGAAACATAGCGGCATATCTTACATTAGAAAAGCCTAGTAGCTGTGCTGTAAAACGTTCCAGCCCCATTCCCAGTCCACCATGAGGTGGCATTCCATAGCGATGTATCATCAAGTAACTTTCAAATGCACTGACATCCATTCCTCTACTCTGCATTTTTGCCACCTGCTCCTTATAGTTGTGAATTCTCTGCCCACCAGTAGTTACTTCCAAACCACGGAACAACAGGTCAAAGCTTAAGGTCTCCTGTGGATTTTCCGGATTCTCCATAGCATAAAACGGACGCTTCTTGGTAGGATAATGTGTTACAAATACAAAATCACTCCCTGTCCGTTCCTTCATAATTTCACCCAGCAATCGTTCTTCTTCCGGTTCAAAGTCCTCATAATCTCTGATTTTTCTTGCATAAGTTTTTGCTACCAGTTCCTTTGCTTCCTGAAACTTAATGGAAGGAATCTTTTTGATTTCCGGCACCTGTACCTTCCACAATTCTAATTCGTGCGCATAATTTTCTTTTAGATAAGAAAAAGCATACTGAATCATCGCCGTCTCCATTTCCATAATCTCTTCAAAACTTTCGATATATCCCATTTCAAAATCTACACCGGTATATTCATTTAAATGTCTTGCCGTATCGTGTTTTTCTGCCCGAAATACAGGAGCTATTTCAAATACACGTTCAAATACGCCAACCATCATCTGTTTATAAAACTGTGGGCTTTGCGCCAAATAAGCTTCCTTTCCAAAATAATTCATTTGAAAAATATTTGCCCCGCCTTCTGCTCCCTCCGATACAATTTTAGGTGTATGGATTTCTGTAAATTCCTGTTCTTCCAAAAATCTTCGGAATCCTTGACAAATTCCTGCCTGAATTTTAAAAATTGCTCTTTGCTTTTCATTTCGTAACGTAATCGGGCGATAGTCCAATAAATTCTCTATAGAAGTATCTACCTTCTTCTGATTGATTACAATGGGACTTTCCTCTTCCGGTCTGGATAGTATCCGAAGTTCCTTCATTCGAAGCTCCCATCCGGTTCTGGAACGTTCCTCTTCCACCACCTGTGCAGTTACAATCACACAACTTTCTTCCTGCAATTCTTCCATTTGAAAATCAGAAAACGCCTCACTATACACACACTGTACCACTTCGCGTTTGGTGCGTAATAGAACGAATGCAAACCCACTCATTCTTCGTATTTTATAAATACTTCCATGTATCTTAATAGTTTCTCCAATGTGATTTTTTAACTCTTTCATTTGCGTAATTCCTCCTAATCTATTCTCAATTTCTAAGGTCTTACGCTATAATCCATGCCGGCATCGTCTTTATGCCACATAGTATCACCACCCTTCTTGGTATAATGTGACAAGGGATTTATTGTATAAAAAAAGAACCTCACTGATAAACTTACCAATGTGGTTCTCCCTTTCTATCCCACACAGGTACAACACTAAGAGCGCTTGCACCTGTGATTATGTCACAACTGCAAACGCTGTTAATCGTCGTCCCTGTTCAGTTTTCTCAACTGAATATTCTGCATTTCATATACCTACCTTTAATTTTGTCCTATTGTAGCACTGATATTTCGGGTTGTCAACTATTCTTCTACTTCTGCTACCTTGACATGATTTTCATAAAATGTCTCATAAGGACAAGGCCGTCCAAAGAAATAGCCCTGAATATAGTCCGGTTCCAATTTATTGATTTTCGCTAATTCTTCCTCTGTCTCTATTCCTTCTATACAGATACGAAGTTCAATGCTGTGAATCATCTGAATAATATGCTCCAACAAACCATGCTCATAGTCGTTTTGTAAAGCCTTTACGGTAAAGGAGCGGTCTATCTTAATAATATTCGGACCTAAATCATAAAGATAATGGAAATTGGAATATCCTGTTCCAAAATCATCCAAAGCAAGCGCAACACCACTTTCTTTCAATCCATCACAAAGTTTTCGAAAATTAGAATCCGACTCCAGAAATCCGCTTTCTGTCAATTCAACAATAAGATTACGGGGATTCAGTTCATACTTCTCTATCATACTGGTAATTTCTTTTAAAACGTTGCTCTTTTTTACCTGAACATACGAAAGATTTACACTAACCCTAAAATCCGGTATGTATTTTTGAATCTCTCTACATCTGGAACAAGCCTGCTCTAATACCCACCTTCCTACCGGTATAATCAATCCGGTTTCTTCCAGAAGTGGTATAAATTCTACCGGCGAAACCGCTCCGGTCACTTCTGAATGAAAACGAAGCAAAGTCTCTGCACTTGCCAATTTTCCTATTTTCGCATCCACAATCGGCTGAAAATGCACTTCAAATCCTTTGTAATCATCATATATAGCATAGCGCATCTCGCTCAATAGTTCCTTTTTCCGCAGAAATTCCTTATAATCTCTTTCATCAAAAATATAAGACCTATTTTTTCCCTTCCGTTTTGCCTCATTCAGTGCAAACTCCGACAATTTCATAATAGAAGAAAAAGACTCATCCTGTATCTGGCTACAACTTAATATGCCTCCTGAAACAGTATAAACTGCTTCATAGTGATTTTGTTCAATAAACTCTTCCACTTTCTGACAAATCTTCTTATACAATTTATGAGCCTTTTTAGTACTTCCACCCTGAAAGTCTATAACCATAAATTCGTCTGCCACCATCCGATATAACTTCTGCCCAGGCTGGATTACCCCTTCGATACACTCTGCTGTCTTTCGCAGGATCATATCTCCATATTCAATTCCTTTATTTTCATTAATTTCTTTGAAATTATCAATACCAATACGAAGAATATACCCCTCTGGCACACGGGGACCTACTTCCCTCACATAGGACATAAGACTGGATTCCCCCAAAAGTCCACTGGTGTTATCCGCTTTCTGTTTTGCCCCAATTTCATTTATACAACCAATCATGAACTCAGGCTTTCCATCGGTATCCTTTATAATACGTCCACGACAATTAATCCAGATAGGTTTCCCATCCGGCCCCAGCCAACGATATTGAAGATTATGAAAATCCTTTTCCCCCGAAATCATCAGTGCCAAATCTTCTAAAAGCATATCAATATCTTCTGCATAAACAAACTCTCGAAGTCCTTCCGACACATTATGAAATTGAGCAGCCGATATCTTAAATCGTTTCAATGCCCCAGATGATATCGCATAAAAATCTTCTCTTATATCAAATATATACAAATAATCATCCATACATGGATTCAAAACCTCTATGAACTGACAAAACTTTTCCCAATTTTCCCCATGGCTGTTCCCTTCCATACCTTCTCCTCCTTTCGTTATAAAAAATGAGTACCTATCATAATTATAGGTACTTATTTTTTTAACTGTCAATATGAAATTAGACCCATCCAATACACTTTCCAATCCAATAAATCAGTCCCAAGGCCCAACTGGTAAAGATTCCATATAAAATGACCGGTCCTGCAATGGTAAAAATCTTACATCCGATTCCGAATACCTGCCCTTCTTTCTGGAACTCAATCGCCGGTGCCGCCACGGAATTGGCAAATCCGGTAATCGGAACCAATGCCCCTGCGCCCCCCCAGTTTGCCAATGATGGATAGATGTTACATCCCGTCAGAATAACGCTACTCAATACCAGAATCATACTGCACCAACTTCCCGCGGTTTCCTTGTCTAACCCAAATTGATTCATTGCTATATTTAAAATGAACTGCCCGATTACGCAAATGATTCCTCCTAACACAAATGCCTTTGCCATATTTGCGGGCAGTGAATGAGTCGGTGTCACCTGTTTTACATACTCATTATACGCTTGATTTTTCTTTTCTTTTTGTGCCATAGTTTCCTGTGCCATTTTATTTTCTCACTTTCTTTTCTAGAATTTCTGCATATGATTTGCATAAAAATATAACGAACCAAAGGTCTTTCCCATCGCCATAAAAAATAGCATCCATCCAAGTCCTTCCTTAATCCGCAACCTTCGAAACATAATGGGAAAGGAATTTAAAATCTCTGCCAATGCCACTGCCAGACACCCGGTAAATACTCCGGCAGATACTCCGAACAGCACCAATAAGGGTATTCCCAACGGTACATTCCATTGAAACAGAGAAAACAGATTTCCAAAGGTTCCACCTAGTAAAATGATTGTCTCATAAATCAGGACATCTTTCACCGTCTGGGTCTTTCCAATCATTCTCGGAATTACACCTACCGATATGATAAATGCGAATACACCTGCTGACACTGCGAAACCGGATGCCAGTCCGACAAGTGCCAAAAACACTTCTTTAATCCACATCATTGTTCGTTCCTTTTCTGCCACAGTTTTGTATAAAAGTAGTGTCTATATCCTTTTCATAAGTACGCATTTCCACCTGAATCGGAGTCGGATCATGAGTAATCTTCTTTCGTCCCATATGATTAAAAAATATCAAAATTCCAAGAGAAAGACCTATTGCATAGCTTATTTCCAAAATAGTAAAACCATCGGAAGGTCTTCCCATTACCTGTTGATAGAAATCCAAAAAAACCTCCCCCACCCCTACGTCATTATTAAAAGTCATAATGGTAAATGCAGAACCAAAAAAAGTAAATACACATAAGATAGCAACCTTAAAACATTGTTTCCACTTTATTTCCGGAACCGGCTCATACTCTATAATAAAATCTTTTTCTCCCATATTCTGAATATCTACATTGGGATATTCTTTTCCAATGAGTTCAATAATCTTCAAAATGGAAAAAACTTCACTCTGCTTTTTCTTCTTATCCTGATTTGCCGGTGTATGAAACTGATATACCTTCATGGTCTTTAGCTTATTTACCATTTCTCGATTGGTGGATGTGATTTTTGCAATATCTTTTAAAACAACATTTGGTTCTTTTACCAGAACGTTCTGCTCAATTTTTATATACAATGTATCTGAATTAGATGCCATATTCTACCCACTCCTGATTCTGCACCAACGTTCCTTCTCTTATCGCTGTCTCGTTTTCTACATAATTAACATAATAAAAAATACCTCCTATAATGGTAAGTATCACCACTGATAGAAGGCATAATCGATAAATTTTTGTATGGCTCATTTACTCACTTCCTTTTTCATTCTTTCGAAAGTAGTATGCCATGACTTTTCGTATTTATACGTTTCTTTTTATTTCTTTTTATAACTTTTTGCGCATGGACAGCAGAATTTTTTTCTCCATCCGGCTCACCTGCACCTGACTAATTCCCATTGCCTCTGCCACCTGCATCTGAGTACACTCTTCAAAATAACGCATTTTTATTAATTGTCGCTCTTCTACCTCCAGTTCTTCTAACAGTTGCTCTAATAGCATGTGATTAATAAGTACTTCATGGCTGTCCTTTTCCTGCGGAAGTCGGTCTGCCAGACAAGTTTCCTTTCCATCTTCCGGGGCATAGGTCTTATAAATAGATTCTACTTCTCCATTTGCCTCTAATGCCATAACAATTTCTTCTCGTTCTATCCCAGTCTCTTCTGCCAGTTCCTGCAGGGTAACATCCCGTCCTCGTTCTGCCTGAAGCCGTTCTCTTGCCTGTTTTACCTTTGCTCCATTTTCTTTCAGGCTTCGGCTTACCTTAATCAACCCATCATCCCTTAGGAAACGTTTGATTTCTCCTGTTATCATAGGTACGGCATAAGTGGAAAACTTTACCTCAAATGAAGTATCAAACTTATCAATGGCTTTCATTAATCCTATACTTCCAATTTGAAACAAATCCTCCACTTCATATCCACGATTGGAAAATCTTCGCACAATGCTCCAGATTAATCCTATATTTTCTTTTACCATAGTATCTCTTGCAACTTTATCTCCGCTGTGAGCCAGTTCTAGCAGTTCCTTCACCTGTTCATCCTTGGACTTTTTCTGTTCTGGCTTCTCTTTCAGCAGCTCCACTCCTTCACCCCTGTCCTATGGTTTTACGCATTATCACACAAGTTCCTTCTCCTAATTTGGACAATACCTCTAGCTCGTCCATAAATGCCTCCATAAATGCAAATCCCATCCCGGAACGTTCCAACTCCGGTTTCGTTGTAAACAATGGTTCTTTCGCCTGTTCTACATCCCGAATACCTCTTCCGGTATCAGTAACGGATATTTCTATTTGATTTCCTTCGATTCGACATTGAATCCAGATACTCCCCCCCCTTTGTTCATATCCATGAATAATACAATTCGTTACCGCTTCACTGACCGCAGTTTTTATATCTGCAAGCTCGTCCACCGTAGGATTCAATTCTGCAATAAAAGCCCCCACTGCCACTCTTGCAAATCCTTCGTTGGAAGATACTGCTTGAAATTCCATCTTCATTTCATTCTTTAAATATTCCATATAATCCTCCTTACGATCCCTCTATTTGTCAATTTCTATAATTTTCATTAATCCGGATAATTTAAAAATTCTCTGAATCTGTTCATTTAAATGAACTGCCTTTACATACCCACCGGAAAACCGTACATTTTTGCATCTTCCTATAATTACTCCAATTCCGGAACTGTCCATAAACTGCGTATCTGAAAAATCAAATACCAGACTTCGTACGGGATACTTCATAATCAAGCCATCTGCCTCCTCTTTCAAAAATTCCGCTTGGTGATGATCCAGTTCTCTGGGCATTTTCAAAATCAGACACCCATAATCTCTTTCATACTTATGTTCCATATTTTTCTTCCTTTCTTGCATTGATAAAAAAAGACGCCATGAATCACTCTTCATGACGTCTTTTGTATGTTTCTGAAATTTTTATTCTTCTGTTGCAGGCTCCTCAGACATTTCATCCAAATAGTTCTGAGAAGTTCTGGCTCTTTCCGTTCCCGGATGAAGTTCTACCATTCTCTGATAATACTTCTTAGCATTTTCTGTATCTTCCAGTTTACGATAAGACTGAGCCAGATAATAGATTGCATTTCCATCATCATAATCTTCTTCTATCTGTACTACCTTTTCCAACTCTGCCACTGCTTCCTCGTAATTCTGGTTATTATACGCACTTTCACCCTTTTCGTACACACTTGCAATATACTGCTCGTTTACCTTCCCATTTACTTCATTGTAAACATTCCGTGCACTCTCTGATAATAAGTCCGGATTTACCTCTGCCAACACATTTCCTGCGCCTTCCATATCCTCCTGCGCAAATGCATGATATCCTTCTATCAACTTATCATAGGTATTTGTTACCTGCTGCGCTGCCTCTTCCTTCTGTTGCAAACTTGCAATCTGGTTATTCAAATCCTCTATCTGACTCTCTAACTTCTTAATCTCCTGGTTCTTAGTACTCAAGTTATTATTCGCTTCTACCTCAGACTTCTTGGCATCTGAAGTTGCATTCTGCCGAATACTTGGCATAATCAGGAAAAAGGTAATGGCTACACCTATCACAATTCCTATGACAATATTAAGAATTGTCATAATTCCCGAATTATCTTTAAAATTAGCCGGCTGAATAATCGTCTCATTCCCGCTTTGATATGCAATCTGTTCTTCCTTCTCTTTACGACTATTCTTCTGTGAAGGCTGTTCTCCATGAAGCTGTAGATTTACCTCCTTTAAGTAACGCAAAGTAAGGGTATTATTAGCATCTATTCTGCCTGCTGCACGCAGCTCCTTTTTTGCTTGGTCAAATCTTCCCACCTGCATATAAAGAAGTGCTAATAATTGATGTCCCTTTATCAGATTCGGATTTAACGAAAGCACTTTTTTCAACTGTATAATCGCTAAATCCTGACTTCCCTGCTGACAATAGAGCAATGCCTGATTATATTTCTTTATGGTCTGATTGATTGTATTCAATTTCGCCCGATTGGACTGAATCGATTCCAAATATTGCTCTGCAATATTATCTTCCGGCTGAAGACTACGGCTAATTACCCATTCACTTAAGGCGTCAACCGTTTCTCCCATTTCAAAATACACCAATCCCAATAAGTTTCTTGCTTGTATATTTGCTTTATAAAAACGTAAACTCTTCCGCAAACTCTCTGCTGCTCCGGACAAGTCACGTACCTTTGCCTTTTCCAATCCAATATTGTATAACAAATTGGATATACGAATAATTTTGTTATAAGAATCCATATTTACCTTCCTCACCGTCTCGTCTATCTTTGTTCTCTTGCTTCTTTGATAATTTCCTGCATAATATCCGTCATATCGGTAAGGTCTCTGTCATATATCGCATCCTCAGCCTCTTCCACTTCAAGACTTGGTTTAAACTTCTTCAATTCTTCTTCAAAATTAAGCATCTTTCATACCTCCTGTTAGCTGTTCTAATTCTCCAATGAGATACAATGACCCTGCACAAAACAGCTTCTGCCCTTTCTTTTTCGCTTTCACTGCCTCTGCAAAGGCTTTCTCTACATAATCTATCTCTGTTATCTGTATATTCTGATTCGTTGCAAGTGCTTCCTGTTCAAACACCTGTTTTAATTTTTTTGCAGGAATTCCTCTGGCATCGGAAATAGTCGTCACAAAAATCTTCTCCCATTTTCCATCAGTCAATAATTCTCTGATTGCCTTATTATAATCCTTTTCCTGCACCATGGAAAAGAGCAAAATAGCCGGTTCTTTGGAAATCTCCTTCACCGCCTGCAAAAAGCACTGAATACCGTCTGCATTATGTGCACCATCAAAATAAATATCCTCTTGCGCTTCCTGCATTCTTCCCTTCCACTGTACTTTGCACATTCCTTCACGAATTGCTTCATTTGAAATATTTTCTGTTTCCTGAAGACAATTTGCGGCCATTAATGCTACTGCAGCATTCCTTGCCTGATAAGGTGCTCCAAAGGGAATTTGCACTTCAGTAACATCATACCTAGATTCATAGGAAAAATCAATCTTTTTCCCAGTGTTTAATAAAATTTTAATTTTCTCCGGATATACCGGAAACCTTTTACAATTCAACTGTTCTGCCCGCTGCTTAATTACCTCCGCTGCCTTTTCATTGGAAGCATCATATACGATAGGAACTCCCGGCTTCAAAATACCTGCCTTTTCTGCTGCTATTTTTTCGATGGTATCTCCTAAAATCTCTGTATGTTCCAAGCTGATGGATGTAATTACAGTGAGCAATGGATGTTCTATCACGTTAGTAGCATCCAATCTTCCTCCAAGCCCCGTCTCTAATACTGCATACTCTACGTTTTTTTTCTGAAAAATCACCATTCCCACAGCAAAAAGGTATTCAAAATAAGATGGATGCGGAATCCCTTCCTGTTCCATCTGTTTTACTACTGATTGAACAATTTCTACTGCCTGAACAAAATCCTCTCTGGCACATTGCTTCCCGTCTATCACGAACCGCTCTTCTATATCCACCAAATGCGGGGAAATAAACAATCCGGTGCGTTTTCCACTTTTTCCCAAAACACTGGCAATGCACGCACAAACACTTCCCTTGCCATTACTACCAGCTACATGTATCACTTTAAACTGATTCTGAGGATTCCCCAGACGCTCTAAAAAAGCCTTTGTATGTGCTAACGGATGCTTCGTTGTAAACTTCGGTATCTCCGCTATTGCTTCTATTATCTCTTCGTATGTTCTCATAAAAAATCACCACTTCTAATTATAAAGAAGTGGTGATTTTATGCAAGCATATTTTGTATTGTTTTTTCGACAGTTTCTTATGACTCTAACTGACACATCACAATCTTATCTGGATTTTTGACAAATTCTAACCGTTCCTGTTCTTCTCGTACAACAACGCGTAACTCATCCATCTCTACACATACTCCTGGATATACCTTACCTTTCACGGAAATATTTCCGCCCCGTGCACGTTCTATCTGATTTTCCAACTTATTCAACTCTGCTGTATCGTCTGCCAACAATGCACTGTCACGAATCTTTACACGTAATAACTCAGTCCGACGTGGATCATTCTTCACATCCTGTAAAACCTTCAATCCCTCTTCGATTTTACTCAAGTTCTCCTGTTCTACTTCTATCTTATTCTTTAAAACAGAGATACGACGCATAACAGCTGCATCATTTCCGATTCGAACCTTTGTCTTTACCTCTCCGTCACTTCCTAAAGTATCTACAGAAATACTCTCTATTGCCCATACGTCTCCGCCGACGATACTTGCTTTTTTCCCATCCAGAAGAATACTTCCGCCGCAGGAAACCTTGCAGTTTAAAAATACATCCGCCTGAATAGAACCATTGGCATGCACTCTGGTATACTCAAAAAACTTTGCGGTAATATTTCCTCGGCTAGTAATACTTGCTCTGGATGCGCCCATGACACCGCTTCTTAATACCACGTCCTTGCCTGCCTCAATTTGTGCGCCCTCTACAATACCGTCAATGGTGATGGTTCCTGTTGCCTTGATACTGACTCCGGAACAAACACCTCCATGAATAATTACGTCTCCTCTGAAGTCAATATTTCCAACAGACAAGTCTACATCACCACTTACTTCATAAACCGGAAGTATCGTGATTCTGCCATTCATCATTTCAATTTTTCCATTGACTAACGCCGTATAAATGTTTCCATCTTCAGAACGTTCAAATCCTTTTCCTCGTAAAGGTACCTGGTCTCTTCCACGTTTTGCCAATACAATTTTGCCCTTTACATTCATACCATCTGTTCCCTGATATGCCTTATGGTATACTGCAATGACCTGGCCTTCCTCTACTGTTTCCAACATTTTGATACTCCAATAATCTACCGTTCCATCCGGACGTATCTTTGGCTTCTTACTATAATCTAAATTAAATTTATATTCATAATATCCGTCTACGCCGTTTTGCGGCTGTGTTCCCTCCGCAATAAGTATCTCTCGGCCATACAATTGTTTCTCCAGCAACTCTCTCAAATTTTCCTCTATGATGCCAGAGTTAACTCCCTTTTCACTTAAAAACCGACGGACAGCTTCCTCATTGTCATAATCATCTTTTATTTCATCCGCTATATAAAGAAATGCCTGCATTTCGTCTTCACTGATTTTTACCTGTGGCTCTTTTGATGCTGCCATCTGTTTCCCTCCTATCACGTTTACTAGTAAAATAAGGTTATATATCTTATATTACCAATTTTCAAGAGGTTTTTCAATCATTTTGTAATATTTTGACGAATATTGTCAGCAAAAAAAGAAACCGCATATGATTTTTTCTCATATAACGGTTCCTTTTGTCTCTATATCAACTATTTCATCTGTGCCAGACGCTCTTCTACCTGAGCCATCATCTGCTCATATTTTGCCAGCTTGTCTTTTTCTTCCTTTACTTTTGCTTCCGGTGCCTTGCTTAAAAACTTCTCGTTGGAAAGCATTCCCTTAGAACGTGCCAATTCTTTCGCCAGCTTGTCTTTTTCTTTCAGCAGACGTTCCTTTTCTTTTTCAAAATCTACCAAATCTTCTAATGGCAGATATACTACTGCTCCCGGAATTACAACAGATACTGCATCTTCACCAATTCCATCCTTATCTGCCTGTACCATAATTTCACTGGCACTTGCAAGCACAGCATAGGCACTCTTCATGCTCTCAAAAGTATCCTGAAGTATTTTATCTTCTGTAACAATGAATACTTTTGCCTTTCTGCTTGGCGGAACTTCCATGGCAGTTCTGGTATTACGGATTCCCTTTACCAAATCCTTCACATGCTCTACTGCCTCTTCCTCTGCTGGAAAATTCCACTCTTCAGTATATTCCGGCCACTTGGATAACATAATGGTCTCTTCCTCATCCTGCAGAGTACAGAAGATTTCCTCTGTAATAAATGGCATATACGGATGAAGCAGTTTCAATCCCTGAATCAATACAGTCTTTAATGTCCACATTGCAACCTTTGCAGATTCCGGGTCTTCTTCCTTTTTGAAGGTTCTGGTCTTTGCAATTTCAATATACCAATCACAGAATTCATCCCATATAAAATCATATACCTTCTGAACTGCAATTCCCAGTTCGAATTTATCCATGTTTTCTGTAACATCTTTTGCCAAAGTATTGACACGGGATAAAATCCACTTATCCTCCGGTGCAAGTGCATCCAGAGATGGTGCTGTTAATTTTTCATCTCCGATATTCATCATAATGAAACGGGATGCATTCCATACCTTATTTGCAAAGTTACGAGATGCCTCTACACGCTCCCAGTAGAAACGCATATCATTTCCCGGCGCATTTCCGGTAATCAGCGTAAGTCTTAAGGCATCTGCACCGTATTTATCAATTACCTCTAATGGGTCAATACCGTTTCCAAGAGATTTACTCATCTTACGTCCCTCGGAGTCCCTTACCAGACCATGGAACAATACTGTCTTAAATGGTGCTTCTCCCATCTGCTCATAACCTGAGAAAATCATACGAATAACCCAGAAGAAAATAATGTCGTATCCGGTTACCAGTACATCATTTGGATAGAAGTAGTCAAGGTCCTCTGTTTTGTCCGGCCATCCTAATGTAGCGAAAGGCCACAGTGCAGAAGAAAACCATGTATCCAATGTATCCGGATCCTGTGTCATATGCGTACATCCACATTTTGGACACTTACCCGGATTCTCTCTTGCTACCACAAATTCACCACACTCATCACAGTAATATGCCGGAATTCGATGTCCCCACCACAGCTGTCTGGAAATACACCAGTCGCGAATATTGTCTGTCCAGTTGAAATATGTCTTATCCATACGCTCCGGAAGTAATTTGATGTCACCATTTTTTACTGCCTCTACTGCCGGCTTAATCAACTCATCCATTTTTACGAACCACTGCTGCTTTATCATTGGCTCTACCGTTGTTTTACATCTGTCATGAGTTCCTACATGATGAGAATGTGGTACTACCTTTACTAATAAGCCCTGCTCCTCTAATTCTTTTACTATAAGCTTTCTGGCTTCGTAACGATCCATACCTTCGTATTTTCCGCCATTTTTGTTGATAGTAGCATCATCATTTAATACATTAATTTCCGGCAGATTATGACGTTTTCCAACTTCAAAGTCGTTAGGGTCATGAGCCGGTGTAATCTTAACACATCCGGTTCCGAATTCTTTATCTACATAACTATCCGCAACAACCGGAATCTCTCTTCCTACTAATGGCAGAATCAATGTTTTTCCTACAATATCCTTGTATCTTTCATCATCCGGATTTACTGCTACTGCAGTATCACCTAATAATGTTTCCGGTCTAGTGGTTGCGATTTCTACGAATCTTCCTTCTTCTCCCTTTACCGGATAGTTAATATGCCAGAAAAATCCGTCCTTTTCTTCATGTTCCACCTCTGCATCTGAAATAGACGTCTTACATACCGGACACCAGTTTACAATACGAGAACCTTTGTAAATATATCCTTTTTCATATAATTTAATAAATACTTCCTGTACTGCTTTGGAACATCCTTCGTCCATAGTAAAACGCTCTCTGTCCCAATCAGCAGAAGAACCCATTTTGCGCAACTGTTTTACAATACGTCCACCGTATTCTTCTCTCCACTCCCAGGCTTTCTCTAAAAATCCTTCTCTTCCAAGTTCTACCTTATCAATTCCCTGTTCCTTCAGTGACTGAATCACCTTTACTTCTGTTGCAATGGCAGCATGGTCAGTTCCCGGTTGCCACAACGCATTGTAGCCTTGCATTCTCTTATAACGGATTAAAATATCCTGCATGGTGTTATCCAATGCGTGGCCCATGTGAAGCTGTCCGGTAATGTTTGGTGGAGGCATCATAATCGTAAATGGTTTCTTACTTCTGTCCACTTCTGCGTGGAAATATTTATTCTCTTCCCATTTCTGATAGAGACGGTCTTCTATGTCTTTTGGATCATAGGTCTTTGCAAGTTCTTTGCTCATGTTGTTCTCTCCTTTTCTTCTTAAACTAAAAACGCCCTTTACTGGAAATCCAGTAAAGGGCGAAAATTCGCGGTACCACCTTTATTTATGCACTACAAGTAATACATATCTCTTATCCTGTAACGGGGATTAATCGTGAAAGCCTACTGCAAATTCAGCCTTCCGGTTCAAAAGCTACCTTCCACAACTCCTACTTTAAACGGTCTTTCAGCCGGTGAACCATTCTCTCTTTCAAGGGTGGTTGTGTACTCCTCTTTCTCACTACCTTTTAAAATATATTTTATATATTAAGAGGTAAGTTTTGAATTGTCAAGTTTTTTTCTTTTTTAATTCAACATCTTCAATATATTTTCATACGCTGTTTCCTTTGCCACCTGTTTATCTATGTCCTGATACACTCTCTGATGCATAACAAAAATAGCATATTCTGCCACTTGAGAGATAATGGCGCTTTGTACTCTATACTCATCTGTTTCTCGAATTAGGTTTTCTTTTCTTGCAATTTCCGCAACTCGATTTATCATATCTTTTACCATATCAAAGTTACACTTATGCTTTTCTATTTCTGTCAGCACATTTCCGCCATTTATGGTATCATCGCGAACAATTCTAAGAATTAAAGCAAAACCTCTTTGTTTTTCAAAAACAGAATCCATAATATCGAATCCTGTCATTAGGATTTCTCTAAAGTTACGTTCCTCTTCTATCAGATTGTTTACTATTTTTATATGCTTTTTGGCTTCATAATTTAAGGCACCGGCAATAATCTCTTCTTTGCTGGAAAAATACTCATATGCTGTTCCTTTTCCGATACCTGCCTTTGCGGTAATTTCAGATACAGTCAGGCTACTTAGTCCCCTTCCAGATTCAAACAGTTCCAATACGGCCTCAAACATTGCCTTTACCTTAGGCGGATATTCCTCCGCCCAAGGTTCTTTTTCATAACTTTCCATTACACTTCCCATTATATCTCTTCCTCTACCATACTCTTATTACTATAGAATAAGTCATAAATACATGGCACTACTACCAATGTCATCAGTGTTCCATATATCATACCACCGATAGTTACGATTGCCATAGGTCTGGACATATCTGAACCCATATCACTTCCGAATGCAGTAGTGGACATTGCTAAAATAGTAGTCATTGCTGTCATCAAAATAGGACGGATACGAGCTTTTCCTGCTGCAATGATTGCTTCCTTTTTCTCCATTCCTGCTCGCCGAAGCTGATTAATATAGTCTACCATCACAATACCATTATTTACAATAATACCTGCCAGCATAATAAATCCAATCATGGCAATGATACTAATTTCATTATTGGTAACGAACAATGCCAAGAATCCTCCGGTCAATGCCAGTGGAATCGTAAACAGGATAATAAATGGCGCCTTTAATGACTGGAACTGTGCTACCATTATGAGATAGATAAACGCAACGGCAAGTATCAGCATTAGCATCAACTGTTCCATTGACTCATTAATCATCTCGTCTTCTCCTTCCATTTTCATGGAATATCCCTCTGGGCACTCATATTTTTCTATAGCTTCTTTTACATCACTTCCCACTAAACCTACATTATAACCATCTGCAATAGCTGCTGTAACATTAATATAACGCTGCTGTCCATCACGGCTAATGGTACTTAAGCCTTCGGTTTCCTCAAATTCTGCCACATCACCGAGCGGAATTTCCGTTTCATCACCGGTTTCCTTATCTGTATAAGTAAAGGTCAGATTTTTAATACTGTCAATACTTGCGGTACTCTGTTCTACTGATTCCAGATATACATCATAATCCTTAATATCTGTAGAAATGGTAGCATCTGCTGTTGTATTTTCCATTTGTGCATACACCAGCTGGTAAATCTGTGCTACTGTCATTCCATATTTTGCGGCTTTTTCCTTATCAACGGTAACTCGAAACTCCGGTGTAGTTTCTTCCAGACCATCTGATACCTCTGCCGTTCCTTCTACCTTTTCTACAATTTCAGCTACATCCTTTGCAATACTCTGTAAAGTATCCAAATCCCTTCCCTTTATCTGAATAGAAAGTCCTTCTCCCATCATAGATGTCATATCCATGGAGGATGCATTGGCAGCAATTTCTCCATCCATATCCTTGGTCTTTTCCGTAACCATTGCTGCAATTTCCTCATTGCTGTGTTTTTTATCTTCCTTCAAAATCAGGTATAAAGTCACCTGATCATCACTGCTGTCACCCATTGATATCATGTTTCCGCCGCCTGCCATGGCTCCTATGGATTCCACATCTTCAATTTCTTGAATCTTCTCAGTTACTTTATCTGCCAATTCACAGATTTCTTCAAACTCATAATCATCCGGTGGCGTTATGGTTACTGTCATCTGTGTACTTTCCATATCCGGGAAGAAAGCTGTTCCCTTAGAAACAGAAGCATACGCACTTACTACCAATAAAGCTACCATTACCAGCAGTACCAATGGTTTTACATATAACAATTTTCCTAGTACTTTTCCATATACATCCTGGAATTTGTCAAACCACGGATGCTTGATATCCTTTGTCTTTTTCAATATTTTAGAGCCCATCATTGGTACAAAGGTCAAGGCTACAATCAAACTTGCCAACAATGCATAGGCAATGGTCAGTCCCATATCAACAAATAACTGTCTTGTGATTCCTTCTGTAAATACAATTGGTGCGAATACACATATGGTAGTCAATGTAGAAGCTGCTATCGCACCGCTTACCTGCTTTGCTCCCTCGACTGCCGCTTTTCTTGCCGGTACTCCTTCACTTCTCATACGATAAATATTTTCAATTACTACTATAGAGTTGTCCACCAGCATACCAATTCCCAATGCCAGACCGGATAAGGAAATCATATTCAGAGTAACTCCGCTGAAATACATCAACACGATTGCAAAAATAACAGAAATCGGAATGGATACAGCAATTACCAATGTTGGCTTAATATCCTTTAAGAACAACATCAGAATAATAACTGCCAATATTGCTCCATAAATCATATTATTTAATACAGAATCTACAATCATATCAATGTAAATTCCCTGATCCATCAAAACAGATACATGCAGGTCCTTGTTACTTTTCTGCATAGATTCAATCTTATCATACACACGGTCTGTTACATCTCCGGTAGAATATCCGGTCTGTTTTTCGATAGAAAGCATAACTCCCGCATTCCCATCTACCTTTGCATAAGACTCTGTAGAATCATCTACTACCTCAATCTCAGCTACATCAGATAAATGTATGGTATCCACACCATCCATGCCAAGGTCCATCAATACCATGTCCTTTAATGCATCTATACTGTCAACAGCATCTCCTACGCGAACCATGTACTGAACACCATTTTCGTTAATATAACCTGCCGGCATAGAGAAGTTCTGTGCAGTCAGTATTCCGCTTAACGTATCCATGGTAAGAATATTATTTAAATCTGCAGAATCATATGCCTCTTCTTTTTGATTCTCAAATTCCTTCTGGGATTCTTCTAACTTCTGTTCTCCACCTGCTAACTGTGCAGAAGCACTTCCCATTTCAATCACACCTGCAATCTGGCTTTCATTCAATGTGGCAAGTGTTTCATTAATGGTTGTTTTTCCGGCTGCAATATTTTCAAGGGCTGTCTGTATGGTAACAATTCCACCGTTAATCTGTATCAGTCCCTGTTGTGCCTGTGTAAGAGCAGATGCAATATATGCTGTCAGTTCTTCATCGGAAGCATTTACAGATAACGTGCTTCCTTCCTGTGCCGCCATCTGCCCCTTAACTGCTACCAGACCTGCTTCTAGTTGAGCCAGGTTTGCTTCTAGTTCTGTAGTATCCTGCCCTGCCTGCTGCATACCTGTAATTGCGGCAGTCAACTGACTCTTCGTACCAATCAGAGTCTGCACCTGTTGCTGTGCTTCTTGCAACGCAGCAATTCCAGCTTCTGTGCTACTTTTGGTCTGCTGTAATTCTGCTAACTTAACATTTAAATCTGCCTCTGTTTGGATCAACTCCAGTTTCTTGTCATTTAACTGATTTTGAGCATCACTGATCTGCCCTGCCATTTCATCCTGACCACTGGAGAGCTTATCTTTTCCACTTTCTATCTCATTTTTTGCAGAATCCATCTGGCTTTCTGCATCAGAAAATTTTTCATCCAAAGATGCCACAATCTTTTCATTTATCGCATCTATTTTATCTTGCTTTAAGGTAACTTGAATCGACTCTTCAATGGTACCGGTAGCAGACACCGAAGCAACTCCCTCAACGCTTTCCAGTTCTGCAATCAACTCATCATTTGTATAGTCGCTTAACGCAAGGGTATCCATTCCTTCCACATCTACTGCCGCAATCATAATCGGCATCATGTCCGGATTAATCTTCATAATAATAGGATTTCCCACTTCGTCCGGCCAATATCCCTTAATCTGATCCAGACTTTCCCGCATCTCTACGGTAACGGAATCCATATTTGCGGTCTGCTCAAACTCCAGAATAACCATGGACATGTTATTCGCAGAACGTGAACTAATATTTTTAATATTCGAAGTACTTGCCATAGCACTTTCTACCGGCTCCGTTACCACACGTTCCACCTGTTCCGGACTGGCTCCGGCATAACTTGTGATTACAATTGCATAGGGCATATTCATACTTGGCAATAAATCTGTACTCATTTTACTCAATGATACAATACCAAGTATAATTACCAGCACAATCCCTACAATTACGGTATAGGGCTTCTTCACACTGAATCTTGACATTACCTTTCATCCTCCGTTTTTCATACTTTTTTCTGTTTCGTATTTTCCCGACCGACTGGTCAGTTCTGGTTTCATTATAAACAGATTCTCATCCATAATACAATAAAAAAAGTATAAAATTATTATAAAAAAGAGTTTGCGGGCAAGTGAAATGCCCCCAAAAGTCAAATTCTAAAATCTAACTTCTGGGGGCATCACAGTGCGGAATTTAGTTATGCATTACAACTGTATCTCAATTCTTCTTTATAATTTTCCTCATATATCTTTTTCCAGAGGTCTGCGTTTTTCTGGCGCATTTCTTCTACATTTTCAGCCCTTGATTTATTTTTATCAGGATAAATTGGCTCTCCGATATGGATTGTATATTCTTGTACATAAAAACCATCTTCTCCAAGAATATCACTGTCCTCCATGGTAATAAAACATGGTAGTACCGGTACATTGTTTCTTGCTGCAAAGGTATACGCACCCTTTTTCAATGGCTTCGGCTTTCTGTAATTCCACCACATACTCTGCTCCGGATAAATCAATACAAAATTTCCTTTCTGTAATACAATATCCATGGATTTCATAAATTTCTCCATGGTTTTGAAATTAGAACTCAACGGAAATGTATTACAATTTCTCATAAGCATTCCATAGAAGCCCGGAAAGTTCGTATAATTTCCTTCTCGAATTACACGATAAAACTTTCTCTTTTTATGCCCGGAACTCTCATACGCAATCTGCATTGCAAAACTGTCATATGCATTAAAATGATTACAGGTAATAATTGCTCCACTTTCTAAGTTACAGAAATTCTCAATCCCTTTTATTTCCTTGATAATTAACTGTTTACTATCAAGCAAATGATTCATAAACTTTCTTGCAACTTTATAAGTAAGTCTTGTCTTTATCTTACTTTTCACCTTTTTTCGCAGATAATCAATTTCCTCCGGCTGAAGTTCACGGGTTGGTGGATCTTCCTCCACATCCTCGTCAAATCTTCCTTCTCGCTCCAACTTTGCGATTTTATCCAATACCTCCAAACGTTCCTTTGACTTTAACTGTCCTCTCTTTAACAAATTCAGATAATTGTTTTCCTTTGCAATTTCATCTTTTGCCATCTGAAGCAACCGGTCACAGGAAGCTGCATCCTCTTCTCGCTGTTCATCTGTATAATTAGCAAGCACTTCTTTAATTTCATCATAAACAGCTGTTTCTTTCGCATAGCGCCAAAAATGTTCGGAATACTTTGCTCCTTCATAGTGCCATGGCTTAGAAACCATAATATAATGAATCATCTTAAATTCACTTTCCGGATAAGCAATTTCACCAAACACCTCTGTGTTCCATGGTTGTTCTAACCACAGCACCCTATCTTTACAGATAAGATTCAGATAATCCTCATCCTGCGTAACTACAAAATTATAGGTATGAAGCAAGTCAACAAACTGGTCTAACACATGATTTTTTCGGAACTGTTCACAGTTAATCAACAGAAGTCCCGCATTGAAATAATGGTATCTGTCAATTCCCAGCACTTTTTCCACATACTCTCCATATACGTTTTCCTGAATCATTACCTGTTCATTTGCTGCTCCTACATAGTTATCCTTCAAGTCATGAAGATACAGTTCTGAAATATCCCCATTCACTATGGTATCGCTATCAATATAGATTGCCTTCTCATATTCCGGAAACATCTCTGCAATAAACATTCTGAAATACGTTGTCTTGGAATAATAATCTCGAAGAGGCAGTTTGTCACTAATAGACGTCAAATAACCTGTCACATCCTCAAAACGAATTTCAAAATTTTCCTCTGTCATATCCATAACAGCTTTTTTCATTTCATCACTAATATTTGTATTCAAAATGTGTACCACATACTTGTAATCTCTAGATGCATTATCCATGATAGAACGCATGGATACCATCGTATATTTTACAAAATTATCATCACATGCAAAAAATATTGGTATTATTTTATTACTGTTCATTTGTAATCTCCCATCCATTCCTTTTCGTATTTTTTCTTCAAATAAATATACTCAAATAAAATATCATCAAACACATAGTACCGGAATATCCTATGAATATCACTTACCTTCCACTGTTTGACATTTGCAGTATGAGGATAAGGCAGATAAAATAGTCTTTTTGAAAAATGCCTTACCACGGTGTGTTTATGTAAAAATTTCTGATCGTTAAACCTCTGAGGCAGCATTTTCTTTTTTGTGGTACTCCGGTAAACTGCACTCTGATCTGCAAAAGTCAGTTTTTTCTCTTTAATCAGCTTCCTTGACTTTTCCAGCAATCCGGTTTCTCTTATTTTTTCCATATTAAAGAGTAACACTCCCGCATTGATATAATTAGGATTGAGTAAATATTTCCCATAATGGTCTCTTGCTGCTGCATACTCATATCCCGAAACATCTATTTCATATAAAAGCGTGATATCTCTGTTAAACAAAATATCTACATCCAGATATAACAGCTTATCCGGCATTCCTTCCACTATATCCGCAAACAGACGGAGCAACGTATAAGGAGAACAATAGGCTTGCTCGTTAGGACACCCACCAAATTCCCTCTCATACAACTCTTTCACATCTACCTTAATTACCTTATTTTCCAAATTATATTCTTGTGCTATTTCATTTAAAAATGCTATCTGCCTGTCGCTAATTGCCTGATACTCCGGCTTGATTCTAGTCACATCCATGGTATATACAAAGAAACGAAACGGCTCTTTGGTGTCCGTCCTTTTAAATATAGACAACATGCACGTCAATATTCCATCAAATACTCCTGCATTTCCTGAAAAAAGTATATTAATCATCTTTTTCTTCCTTTTTCTTTTCTACCTTTATATATCTGACAAGCTCCACATTATTTTGCTTCGCTCTTTCCTTCATACTTTCATACACTTGATTCCTCAGTTGTAATTTTTGTTCCTTTGATACTTTTGTCCGGTCCGGATAAAAAGGTCCATCAATATATGTAACAATCCGAGGATTCTTTGAAAAACGTCTCTTCTGATAAGTGTTTGTCAAACTAAAAACAGGTGTCTGATACTGTACCGGATATCGGAAAGAGGTGTCCTTGAACGGCCTTATATCTGTATAAAAAGGCCAAATATGTGCCTCCGGATATATCATAATCCATCCATTTTTTTTCATAATCTGACCTATTGCTTCTACAAAGTGCTTACATGCCTGCTTCTCATCCGGAAGAGGCAACGCTCCCAAATAAGGTGTAATTCTTCCCAACACGGGCATGGATACATTATTCGGATGCACAATAACTGAAATTTTCTTAGGAAAACTAACCATTGTAGGAATTAACGCATCTGCTAAAAAATGTGTGTGGTTTCCATATATGTAACATCTCTTTCCACGCATCTGCTTTAATACTTTCCTATTAACTATTTTATGACGAAAATGAATCTTCATATACAAAAATGCCAGTGGTATTGCTATAATACGGTAAAAAAATATATGACAAATCTTATCCAGAACTCTATTTCTGGTATACCGATATTCCCCGTCAATTCGCTTCGTTACAATGTTATCACCGGAAAACTCATCATTCAATTCATCACTATAATAAATTACTTTTTGTTCCTTTTCCATAGCATCCTCTTTTTCAATCACTCTATTCTATCATCGCATAGCGGTATTGTCAACCGCACCATGTAGTTTTCATCTCTACGTCATGTGATTTATTTTTACAGCATGTAGAAAAACTATTACTATAATACCATATTCCACCCTTTATGAAAACAAAAAATTATATTCGCTTATTTTTCTCAATAAGAAGAACTGTTTTCAAAAAAAAACAAAAAAATGGGCTTCTGTTCTTCTTTTTGTACACTCTATCCGTTGAAAAAAATTTGAAACGTGGTAAATTATATTTAGAGTAAAAATAATTCTTTAGAATTAGGAGGAAAGTTACTATGAATATGCAAGGCTTTGGCATGATGATTGATAAACTAAAAAAGAGCCCCAAAAAAATTGTTTTCACAGAAGGATCTGACCCACGAATCTTAGAAGCAGCTTCTCGTCTGTTGGCATCTAACTTCTTAACACCAATCTTAATTGGTAAACCTGAAGTAGTGGAAAAGGCTGGCGAAGACTTAGGTTACAATATCCGTGGCGCTCAAATCATTGACCCGGAAAATTATGAAAAAATGGATGAAATGGTAGACTTGTTCTGCGAACTTCGTAAGAGCAAGAATGTACAGCCTGAGGAAGCTCGCAAAATCTTAAAGCAGGGAAATTACTTTGGAACCATGTTGGTAAAGATGGGTGTTGCTGACTCTTTATTAGGTGGTGCAACCTACTCTACCGCTGATACTGTTCGTCCTGCTTTACAGTTAATAAAAACGAAACCCGGACACAACATTGTATCTTCCTGTTTTATTCTGGTACGTCCATCTGCAACCGGTGAAAATGAAGTACTGGCAATGGCTGATTGCGCAATCAATATTAAGCCAAACGAAGATGAATTAGCAGAAATCGCTTCCGAAGCTGCTGACTGTGGTAAAATTTTCGGTATCGATCCGAAAGTTGCTTTCTTAAGCTATTCTACTCTTGGTTCCGGAAAAGGCGAAGATGTAGATAAGATGCGTAATGCGGCTGAAAAAGCAAAAGCATTAAGACCTGATCTTCCAATTTCCGGAGAATTACAGTTCGATGCTGCCGTATCTCCTCGTGTTGCAAAGACAAAATGCCCTGGCAATGAAGTTGCAGGTCATGCAAATGTATTTGTATTCCCAGATATCAACGCTGGTAACATTGGATACAAGATTGCACAGCGTCTTGGTAACTTCGATGCATACGGACCAATCTTGTTAGGACTGAATGCTCCTATCAATGACTTATCCCGTGGATGCAATGCGGAAGAAGTTTATTCTATGGCAATTATTACTGCTGCATTAGTAGAAGACTAATCGTACATAAACATAAAACAGCGTGAATTAGCACTCAAAATCTAATTCACGCTGTTTTTTATAATCACAATTTTCTATTTCACTCCGTACTCTTCTTTTACAAACTGCTCCAACGCCTTTAAGCTACGTACTACCTTCTCGGTATCAATGCAATATGACATTCTGAAATACCCCGGCACTCCAAAGCTGTCACTTGGCACTAAAATCAAATTATATTTTCTTGCTTTCATGCAAAATGCATTTGCATCCTCTTCCAACGCTTTCGGAAAGATATAGAAGGTTCCCCCCGGCCTTACTACTGTAAATCCCAGTTTTACCAGTTCATCATAAATAAGATTCATATTTTCCTCATAAACAGATAAATCACTGGTCTTATCCAATACTTCTGCCACCGCAAGCTGTACACTGGAAGAAGGACAATTGTGACCGATTCCACGGCTAATCTGACCACAGATTACCGCAATGATATCCGCATCTGTTGCTTTCGGATTAACCGCAATGTAACCAATTCTTTCTCCCGGAAGACTAAGACTCTTGGAGAAGGAATAACAGGAAAGTGAATTATCATAGTATTTACTTGGATAAACGCTTGCTTTTCCATCAAATACAATTTCACGATAAGGTTCGTCGCTGATAAGGAAGATGTCATGTCCATATTCCTTCTGTTTTTTATCCATAATTTCTGTCAGCTTAAGAATCGTTTCTTCTGAGTAAGCAATACCAGACGGATTATTCGGTGTATTAATCAAAACTGCCTGGACCTTCTCATTCATCATCTCTTCAAACGCTTCAAAATTAATCTGGAAATCTTTTGTATTCGCCGGTACCACTTTAAGAACTGCTCCCGTCTTTCCCACATATTCACAATATTCCGGAAAGAATGGTGCAAAGGTAATGACTTCATCTCCCGGCTGAGTCACACAACGCAATGCATGAGCAAGTGCACCTGCTGCTCCGCTGGTCATGAAAATATGCTTTGTTTCATAATCCAGACCAAATCTCTGCTTCAGACTTGCCGCCACCTTGGTACGTACTTCTGTATTTCCCAGAGATGGGCTGTAACCATGCAATTCTGCAGGACTTAAGGTGTCCAGTAAATGATGCATGGTTTTCGTATATGCTTCATGCACCGGAACACTTGGATTTCCAAGACTATAATCAAATACATTTTCATATCCGATTTTTTTTCCTAATTCTGTTGCGAACTCAGACTGCTGTCTGATAATAGATTTTCCGTTTAACATATCTTTGTACATCTGATTAATCATTGTAAGCCTCCTGTAACTTCCCTATCTTAATAATATATGATATCACACTATTCTTCTCCGTTCCAGATACTCCCCACTTTCGTCAATGCTCGTGGCAATGCGTCTCTTCCGTTCTTCCATGGCTCCTCCTTATAACGGTAATCATTCTTTCGGATAAACCATTCCAAATCATCTCTTACACGCTTAAAGTTCTCCATAAATATCTGATTTAATGTGTTTAAAAATGTTTCCAGATACTTCTTATTTAAATATCTTGGCGCCTGTTCAAACAGAATCTTATAGTGATTGATACAAAATCCCTTAGAGGAAGCAAACTGTTCTCTAAATTCTTCCTCTCTCTCGTACAAATAAAATATGGTCATAATATAGCTTTCAAAGGTCTGATTGATATAACCGCACACAAAACATTCCTCTTCTGACTTTGCAATATAATCTGTAATCGGATGAGACTGCACTTCCTTTTTCTTAAACATAGAATTCGGCTGAGGCAGAGAAGTCTTCGAGAACTTTTCCAGTTCCTTTATGGTGCGATCCATATGAGTCTTCAACATCATAGCAAGTCCCAGCTTATTATTATATTCATATAACAGTTTTAAATGTTTTTGGCAAAATCCCTCTTTGTCGCTTTGCTCCCGTATGTCCTCCTCCATATAACTGGCTCCGGGACCAATGTTATAGTTGATGGCATTTTCCTCAAGTTTACGATACATTTCACAGACCGGACACTCACAGTCTTTCGAAAATGCATCCTGAATGGGAATGGTATATAGCTTTTCTTTCATGTTCTTCCCCCTTTTCAAAATATCTATCGCTATTTTAACACAAAAGTTTTATAATGGGGATAAAAAAGAAGGAATTAGAGCAAGCTTAATTCATAAGAACAGTAAACAAATTTTTCATAGAAAACAGCGAATCTTTCCCTAACATTTCTTCCATGGTGTTTAGATTCAAATCAGAATGCTCCAATTCCCTGGAGTAACGATAACTAAGCTCCACAATTTCGGAAAACTCCAGCTGTTTTCCTTTTTTTATCCAGACCGCCATCATCCATTCTCGAAGAAACAGCGTACTTATTACTGCCATTTTCATCTTGGTATAGGCATTTTCATCATATACCGCTCCGCAAAAATAGGTAAATACAAAGTACACCATTAATTGTTCTAAAATGATTCGATACTCTGGTACTTTTTCTCGAAAAAATTGCATTTGAGACTGATACCAGATATTTCCCCGCTCATACAAAATTCGTCTGGACTCTTGTACCCACGCGGGGAATTGCTGATTTAACACTTCCAGTCGGTTCAATGCTTCCATCATCTCATCCATTAGAAGAATCTTTTCTCTGGTACTTTCCCGATAACTTTCTAATTCTCTTTGCATCCGCTCTAAAGCACCCTTAGTCTGATATTTCTCAATCAACTCATCTATTTGAAAAATTTCCTGATTACGAATTCTCCTTTGTAGGTCATGAGTAAAGCCAAGCACAATTCCTATTCTATGTTCTATCGAATAGTCACGATTCTGTAATACCTCCAAAATAAAACTTCTGGCATCCATTAACTTATCAAACAAGAAGAAGTCAAATTCTTCATACGTCTCCTCTGCGCCTTTCTTTTCCTTCGTCAGAAAACGTACCTTTTCCTGACAGCTTAGTATAATCTCAGCCACTTCCGGACAGGAAAGCGATAAGGAAATCTCTCGCAGATTCTCAAACTCTTCTATATGTCTTGGATAACGTCGACAGGTGTCACAAAATGCCTGTTCTCCTAATTCTGTATAAATATCACAAAGATTCTGATGGTTCAAAAAAGCGCATCTGCCTGCATTTTGACAGAAAGACTTTTCCCTCCAGTCAATTTCCTGCCGCAGACGCTTGCCAAATGCGCCTTTTACCCGACGATATTTCTTTAAGGTATTGTCATCTATTACAATCCCCCATCCCGCACAGCAAGTGTCTTTACACTTATCTGCCGTACAGGAAAATTTTTTATAATAATCCGGATATGTAATCTGCATACTACTCCACTTCAGCGGATATTTTCTGGATTAATGGTTCCGCCTGCTCCATCATATTAGTAATATCTTCATAAATGAATCCCTTCTGTGTCATAAGGCTCTTTAATCCATCGATATTTACCATAACCTGTCCATACTGATTTTCATAAGACTCCATATCGCGCTGGATATCTGTCACCTGACCGGAACAACGCTCTACCACTTCGTTAATTCCTTGCTGAACATCTTCCACACCGGAAACAGATTCATTAATCTCGTTAAATATATTCTCTGTATTGTTCATCTGCTCTTTTGACATATTTAAAGCTTCTTTGGCATCCTCTAAGGATTTGGTAAGCTTCTCGGAACTTACCTGAAGTCCTTCCATACTTTTATTTACATCACCGACCAGTTCTTTGATTCCAATGGAAAGACTAGTGACCTCATCTGCAACTACCGCAAATCCCTTTCCATGCTCCCCTGCTCGCGCCGCTTCAATAGATGCATTCAATGCCAGAAGATTCGTCTGATTTGCAACCCCTACAATATTCATCATAGTTGCCTTGATTTCATCAAATCTCTGCTGAAATTCATCATATATTTTTGCAATTTCTTCAAACTGTCCTTCCACCTTGGTAGAGCTATCCTTTAAATCTTGAATATCCTGTAATGCCCCACGAGATACCTCTGTAACATTCTGAATCACACCTTTAAACTCTCCGGACATTTCTCCAATTCTTGCAAACTCTGTTTCAAACGCATCAATAGATTCACTGACCTTTGCATTATTCTCAATTACTTCATTATAGGAATCTTTCACCTTGTCAATCTCACTTACTGCCTTAGCCTCTTCCTCTACCAAAGCTTCTTTTTTCTCTATTACAAATTTACTCAGATATGACATGGAGTCTAAATATTCCCGTATCTTTCCTCTTTTTCTCGCCTGGAATTCACTTCTTACTTCCTGTCTTTCTTCTGTCTTTTTCTTTCCAAACATATTGTTCCTCCTATTCAAACACAGCACATACCATAGTCTGATTTACATGCTGGTTATTATACTGTTCTCCACCGCCAACAACTCCCATGTGATTTCCAAGAGATGCCATATCCTTTGCATAGGTAGTGAAATATCCTTCTCCATCATAAAGCAAATATCGGTAAATACAGTCAATAGACAATACCAGTGAAACTTGTCTCATATCCCCTTTAATCTGTTCTCTGGTCTCACGCTCTATCTCCTGATAATCCCCCAACGCCAGAAAATAAATACAGTCATTCTTGTTAATACGCTTATAGTTCACTAATGCTCCATTTGGCTCCATGCTCATCATAGAAGAAATAAATACTTCTTCCCCTACCGCA
This sequence comes from Roseburia sp. 499, assembly GCF_001940225.2. Classification (NCBI taxonomy): domain Bacteria; kingdom Bacillati; phylum Bacillota; class Clostridia; order Lachnospirales; family Lachnospiraceae; genus Roseburia; species Roseburia sp. 499. The sequence goes on along the minus strand of NZ_CP135164.1, from coordinate 518,601 downwards.
CGTCCCATTGGATTCTTCAGTACGTTATCTACAATTTTTTCCTTTGGTATTTCAAGTTCTCTGCTATAAACCTCTGCTGCTGGTTTTCCATCCAGTTCTATCAATGCCTTTCTTGAAGTATCAACCTTGGTTGCAAAATGATGAATATTGGACGGCTGTTTCTTATAGATATTTTCTTTATAAACCTTTACTCTTCCGGTTGTATTCTTAATAATTGCATATACACAGGCATTCTTATAAAGCTTTCCGTTATATGCTACTACAGGCTCCTCTCCTTCCGGTACTCCGAAAACAGTTCCTCCTGCCAACTGAATACCCTTTTTTTCCAAACAGGATGTAAAAGTAGTTACCAGTTTTTCCTCTTCTCCGGTACAGTATTCAATACATACCGTATCTTCTCTTCCCGCCGATACCTCTGCAATCTTTTTCTCAACTTCCCTTATAGATGTAACCGGACACTCACTGATATGTTCGATTACTCCACATCTTATTTTCGCATCGGAAAATAAACCTAAAACCGACACATTCTTATCACTTACCTGTCCATTCACAAGTTTTGTTCCTATTGTTCCTATCGATGGCGTCTGCGGATACTGCTCTTTCAACAACGCAGCAACCTCTCCCATTATATCAAAAGGTGCAATAAAAATAATTGCCTCCGGTGAATCTAATCCTCGAGTTGCTTCCTGCACAGCATTTTTTGCATTTCCTGTCCCCACTCCAATAAATGACTTCATATTGCTTCCTCCTATGCATGATAATTCAAATATACTTCTGTCTACTATATAGTTTTATTATAAAAATATTGAAGATAAATTTCAATATTTTTTCCGCTTTTTTGTTGCTATTTCGCCTTTTTCAGGGAACATGGACATTCCAAACGGAATACCTTAAAGAAACAATATATTCGGTGACATATGATGTTAGAATTTATTTTAGAAATTTTCCTGCTGGTAACAGCTTTATCTATAGATGCTTTTGCCGCCGGTTTCGCCTATGGCGTCAGCCGTACCCGAATTCCGTTTTCCTCCCTTAGTATTCTCGCTTCTATCTCCAGCCTTATCCTTGCCTTTTCCTTGTTAACAGGAAATCTCTTAACCGGACTTCTTACGCCAAGTCAAACCTGCCATATCAGTTTTCTTGTGCTACTCCTACTGGGAATAGCAAAACTTTTTGACCGTTCCTGTTGCGACCAGGCGGACAAAGCAGACAAAGACCGAGATAAACTGCTCTCCCCGGTAGAGGCTGTTTCTCTCGGTTTCGCCCTTTCTATCGACAGTGCAGCTGCCGGAATTGGTGCTGCCTTACCCCCTTCCTGCATTCCAGCCGCCATTGCCGCTTCTTTTTTTATGGGAATTCTTGCCATTCTTTGTGGTAGTTTTCTTGGTAAAAAGCTCTCCTGCCATGTGCAGAAAAATCTCTGCTGGGTCAGTGGTGCACTTTTAATATTCCTGGCTTTCTTGAAGCTTTTTTGAGCCATTCCCTGAAAAAACAATCAGCAACTCATGGGCCAAAAGCGGCATTGCTGCTAATACAAGAAGCTTTATCCATTCATTTCCTGATAGAGCACAGGTACCAAAAGCCGTTACAAAATAAGGAATTTCTGTTACCAGCAGTTGCAATCCGATTCCAATAGCAAAAGCTGCTATCATCAGCTTGTTTTTCAAGTGATTAATCGTAAACAGGGAACGCTCCACATCCCGCATTCCAATGGCATGAAACAACTGTGACATTCCAAGTACCGTAAAGGCATAAGTCTGGCATCTGCTTAACATTTCCTGATTCAAAAACAAAAGTCTTAAATTTGCCAGACTAAACTCCATATTCTGCGAAAGCATAATTTGTATTGGCAAGTGTAGAAATGCTACCGTACTGATCATCGCAATCAATGCCCCATAGAAAACAGTACAACTTAATCCCCCACCTGCAAACAGGCTTTCCGATTTTCCACGAGGTGGTCGATTCATATAATTTCTACTATCCTCTTCATCTACCCCTAATGCCAATGCAGGAAGAGAATCTGTAATCAGATTAATCCACAGAATATGGCTTGGTTTTAGAGGGGCCGCCAATCCCATTGCTACTGCCGCAAGCATGGTTATGATTTCTCCAAAATTAGAAGACAACAAAAACAATACAGACTTTTTAATGTTTTCATAGATACTTCTTCCCTGGGCAATGGCTTTGGTAATGGTAGCAAAATTGTCATCCGTCAGCACAATATCTGCTGCATTTTTTGCTACATCCGTTCCAGCCATTCCCATGGCTATTCCCACATCTGCCGCCTTAAGGGATGGGGCATCATTAACCCCATCTCCTGTCATGGCAACAATTTCCCCCTGTTCTTTCAAGGCAGAAACAATTCGTACTTTATGCTCTGGTGACACATGAGCAAAAACCCGCACATTGGGCAGCCTTTTTTGCAATGTAGACTTACCCAATTTCTGAAGTTCCTCTCCGGTCATGCATTGCTCCGGTTTTTCTGCAATGCCAAGCTCTTTTGCGATGGCAAAGGCAGTATCACTACGGTCTCCCGTAATCATAATTGTTCTGACCCCTGCATGGCGAAATTCTTCTACTGCCTTTCCTGCTTCCGGGCGAACCGGATCTGCCATACCTGCCATGCCAATAAAAATCAGTTCTTCTTCCTTTAATCCGCTTACTCCGGTACGCATACCTAATGCCAGCACACGCAAAGCATCCCCTGTAAATTCTTTTAAAGTCTTTTGTATTTTTTCCCGATGCACTCGGCTCATAGGCAGGTCTTTTCCATTGATTCGAATGTAACTGCACCGCTCTAAAACTTCATCTGGGGACCCTTTCGTATAAGAAAGGTACTTTCCACCCTCTTGATGAAGGGTCGACATCATTTTTCGTGCAGAATCAAAGGATATTTCATTTTTTCTTGGCATCCGCTGTTCCAGTTCTTCACGCACAATCCCAAAGGCGGCTCCCATATCCAGCAATGCCAGTTCTGTCGGGTCTCCAATACGACTTCCTTCCAACAAAGAGGCATCATTACACAAAGTAAATCCATACAAAAAATCCTTATCCTGCGCACTATGTAATGCATTAGTCTCACAGACTCTTCCATCGGTATAACACCGTGTTACCGTCATACGGTTCTGGGTTAGCGTTCCGGTCTTATCGGAACACACAACACTGACGCAACCAAGTGTCTCTACGCTTGGCAAACGTTTTACAATGGTATTTACCCTTACCATTCTTGATACACTTAACGCCAATACCATGGTGACAATCGCCGGAAGCCCCTCCGGTACTGCTGCCACTGCAAGAGAAATAGCCGTAATCAGCATTTCCATAATGTCACGTTTCTGTAATACCGCAATCAAAAATAGTAAAACACATAGGAATACAGAAACACCACTTAATACTTTTCCAAGGTCTGCCAGACGTTTCTGCAAAGGTGTGGTTTCCACAGGCGCATTCTGAATCATTCGTGCAATCTTTCCTATCTCCGTATCCATACCGATTGCCGTTACTACGCCCTCACCTCTGCCATATGTAACATTGGTGGACATATACGCCTTGTTATCTTTTTGAATATCCTTAAGCACCGGAAGAGATTCTCCGGTAAGTGCCGCTTCTTCGATTTTTAAGTTCACTGCTGAAGTCAACTGTAAATCCGCCGGTACTTGTCGCCCTGCTTCCAGACATACAATATCTCCCGGTATTAAATCTGCTGCTGCTATCTCTTGGATATGCCCCGCCCTTTTCACAACTGCTCTTGGACTGGTCATTTCTTTTAACGCTTCTAACGCCTTCTGGGCTTTTCCTTCCTGAATTACTCCGATGACAGCGTTTACCAGAATCACTGCTAAAATAATCATCATATCACTAAATTCTTTTAGCAGCATAGAAATGGCTGCTGCCACAAACAATATGAAAATAAGAGGATCATTCAGCTGTTCTAAAAAGCAGGTAACGATAGACTTATGCTGTTCATCCTCTAACACATTCCTTCCCCGTATATTTTCCTCGTTGTTTTTTCTTGGTTCTGTCATAGTTTCCTCCACTCCATCGTCTCTACAGTTGTCCTTGTTTTCTATGACAGAATATGAGGACAGGCAGAAAATTATGACTGAATGAAACGGATTTTACACACAGATATTTTTCTTTTTCATAAAATATAGAAACACTTTTAAAAGGTGGCTTCTTATGGTCATTTATACGGTTCGTCCCGGAGATACACTTGATAGCATTGCTGACCGTTATAACATTTCTGCAAATGATATCGCCTATGACAATCAGATTCCATATCCCTATGCCCTTGCAATCGGTGCTTCTTTGTTACTGGCGGATGCCTCTTATACACTGACTTCTGAGGATATTCTGGTATCAGACTCTGGTCGCTCTGCTTATTCCGGCGGATATGCCTATCCCTTTATCAGTCGTTGGGTATTGGAACAAACACTACCTTATCTAACGGACCTTTTTATTTTTTCTTATGGATTTACAACGGAAGGTGAGTTAATTCCTCCAACGCTAGATGACACCTTTATGATTACTCTTGCAAAAAACTACGGTGTAGCGCCTATTCTGACACTAACACCATTAGGTCCGGATGGCATGTTCAGCAACGCTCTCATTACACAGGTAATCAATAATGAAACCGCAAAGGCAAGACTAATTGCTGAATTGGTAGACCAAGTAACAGAACGGGAATTTGAAGGCGTGGATGTTGACTTTGAATACATTCTTGCAGAAGACCGAATTCCCTTTGCAACCTTTGTATCCGAAGTACGAGCTGCCATCAATACACTGGGCTATCCTGTATCTGTAGCACTTGCTCCCAAAACTTCAGATACACAAGCCGGCGTACTCTACGAAGGAAAAGACTATGCACTATTAGGAGAAGCTGCGGACTATGTGCTACTCATGACTTATGAATGGGGATATACTTATGGACCGCCCATGGCTGTTGCCCCACTGAACAAGGTACGGGAGGTAGTGGAATACGCCTTAACAAAAATTCCTGCTGAAAAAATCAATCTGGGAATTCCAAACTACGGTTATGACTGGACACTTCCCTTTGTCCGTGGCACTTCCAAGGCTCAAAGCATCGGTAATATAGAAGCTGTACAGATTGCCATTGCACAAGGTGTGGAAATTCAATTTGACACGGTTGCCCAATCCCCCTTTTTTACCTATATTCAAGACGGGCTAACTCACGAAGTATGGTTTGAAGATGTGCGCAGTATTCATGGCAAATTTGGATTGGTACAGGAATATAAATTAAGAGGGATGAGTTATTGGCAAATTATGCGACTGTTTCGTGCAAACTGGCTATTGCAAGAAGGAGAATTTTCCGAATAATTTTATATATTTTTCACAATTTTAGTTACAAAAATCAATTTTTATGGTATATTATTAATACAAGACAAAATTAGGAGGCGTTTTTATGGTAGAAAAGACATTAGCACTGGTAAAACCAGACGGGGTAGAAGCAAATCATGTAGGAGAAATCCTTGATATGTATGAAAAGGCTGGACTTAAAATTGTTGCACTTAAAATGATTAAGGTGAATAAAGAATTCGCACGTCAGCACTATATCGATTTAAAAGACAAGCCTTTTTATCAGGAATTGGTTGACTTTATTTCCAGAAGTCCTCTGGTTGCCATGATTTTAGAGGGAGAAGATGCCGTAAATACCGTCAGAGGGGTAAATGGTGCCACAGATCCTTCCGAAGCAGCTGAAGGAACCGTCCGTTATAAATACGGACATGGAAAAACCGACAACACGGTACATGGCTCTGACTCTGTAGAGCATGCAAAACGTGAAATCTCTATGTGGTTTCCTGAATTCTTGGATTCTTATTTGGATGATTAATCGTATCCTTAACAGGACGCAATTTCCTATAAAGAAGCACAGAAGATCGTTATCAATCTTCTGTGCTTTTTACTATCTTAACTACTTTATTTTTCTTAACACCATAACCTTTGTATAATCACACATAATCATATGTTCCATTTCCAGACCGTATTTTCTAAAATATGCTTTCATATCTTTCTTTATAAAGCTTCGATATGGTTTCGGTTCTACAATGGAAATCGGAAAAAATAATAGTCTCTGGATGAGTTTTTCAGGTTTGTTCCATTCTGTCACTATCAGCCTTCCGTTATCCTTCAAAACCCTTCTTACCTCTAGTATGATATTCTCTGCAAGTTTTTCTTCTACCTCATGCAACACCAGTGAAATCAGAACTTTGTCAAAGCTTTTGTCCGGGATTTTCAACTTGGTGGCATCCATTTGATACAATTTTATATTTTTTATCTGCTCTGACTCTATTTTTTTCCTGGCAATTTGAAGCATTTCTTTGGAACGGTCTATGCCGGCTATAGCCGCCTTTTTTCTCTCCTTTGCAACCTTAATGGCTGTTGTAGCTGTTCCGGTACAGATATCAAGAACTCGGTCCCCATCCTCTATCTGACGTGATACAGCAATTCTTGGACTACTTTCCTCTTTACGAAAATAGGTCATATCTAAAAGGTCATATACTTTTGCAATTCGTGCATATAATGCATTTCCAGTCATTTTCCATGCCCCCTTCTATATCCAGATAAAATATCTTCCGACTTGTTTCCTGTACTCTTCATACCCTGTTCCAAACGCTTCAACCAAAAACTTCTCTTCCTCTAAAATTTGCAGGTGCATCATCACAATTCCCACTATACTTACCACAAGTAATATAATATTGAAAAATGAGATGCCTATTCCAATATATATCAAGTCAAACCCTAGAAATACCGGATTTCTGCTTATGCGATAGATTCCGCGGGTAACAAGGCTGGTACTATCCTTTTCGGGAATTCCTGCACGCCAACTATCCTGCATAGTCAGCATAGCAGTGATAAATGTCACGGTTCCCAGTGCTGCTATTCCAAGCCCCGTCAGTCGAAGTGCTGTTGATGTACTATCTCCTGTATTAATTATTACGCTTGCCAGTTCTACAATTACAGTAAGAACAGAAACAACCTGTAACGTTTTTTCTATCATCACCGTTCTCTTTGCTTTTTTTCCTACTCCAAGTTGGCGGGTCTGAATCCCCTTTTTCCGCTGTCCTATCATTTTAATAAAATATGCGGCATAATAAATTGCTAATAGAATAAGTCCTGCGATTTGATATTTATTCATAATCTCGTTTCTCCTTTGTTTTTATTTGAATGTATGTTCATTTGTTCATTTATATGTCATTACTATAAATCAATATTCAATTTTTGTCAAGAAAAAAAGAGCAAAATATGTATTTCTACATACCGCTCTTTCGTTTTATTTCTTATCCTAATAACATTTAGGAATTTTCTATCTATGGCTCAACATCATCATTCTCTTCCATTACTTTCTCAGTTCACGCACTACCTCAATATCCAGCCCAACCTTTTCTGCGATTACCTCATCTGAAAGAATATCAAGCAGATTTTTTGCAACATTTATTTTATCTTGTGCTATTCCCTCTGCTATTCCTTCTGCTCTTCCATCCTCAATCATTTCTTTAATTGCCTGACACATATCCTTTCCCTCCTCGTTTTCATGCTCTTCACTATATTCTAAAAGTTCCTTTGAATTTGTCAGCATTGCTATCATCTGATATGTCTCGTTGTCTACATTATAATAATCTTTTTTCCGGTCTGCAAGCAATTTCTTCAAGGCATCTTTGTCTGACGCATACCTCAGAAATTCAAATAATAGTTGGAGTTCTGTGTGAAATTCCCCAAAATTTTTCTGATTGTGATAATCAAATACATTAATCTGATAATCCGGTATATATTTTGCAAGCTCATTTGTTTCTTCTGTCCACTCTAGCATTTCGCGTAAATTGGTAGCCCCGTCATAAGGCTCTTTTCCATAATAAACTACTAGCGAAAGCACAGGACAAAACTTTTCTTCTTTCTTCATCCCTGATAGCAACTCAGATCCTGTCTTTAAATCTCCTTGTTTACGATGTTCTTTTTTCTTTTTGTTCCATTGACGCTGATATGCCAAACTTTCCCCCAACATAATCCGAAACACCATATGGTAATCTACCTTACTCTGATGCTCCGTTACAAATATGGCAAGTAAAGTGTTTCCCATCCATTTCATTACATTATCACGCAAGACCTTTTCCCCGTTCTGTGTCCATGGATAAATCAGTTCCTTGTCTGCATCCTGCAGATTTTCCGGCTTTACTACCTCTTTTCCTTTGAAAAATCTGGCATTAATTAAATCCGCAAAACGTCGGCTGTCCTTAAAATATTCCAACGTCTTATTATCTTTTTCTCCCATTCATTTCCTCCCTTGTTTTTCTGTTATTGCCTTTGATTAAAATATATTGGATTTTGTTCCTGAAATGGAACGATAGGAACTCTCACTGATATGCTACTCTGATAAAGAGTATTGGGAATTCCTGATATGCTTTTCATTTGTGAATTTTGGTATATTCTTATCATACACATTTTTCAGGAAATAGCAAGAAAAAGTTTACTATCTCCTGAAAACATTCTATTGCATATATAAGCTTTGCTATTTTATCGGATGACGGACTACTGTCTTTAACTTTTCTTCTGCTGCCCTTCTTGGGTCGCTTAAATAGATTTCATGGTGAAAACGTTCTTTCGAGATATCTATTTCATAACCATTTTCCTTTGCCATCTGTTCCATTGCCTCTATGGTTGCCGGCTCGTTATCATAAGAACCGATATGCATACATTGTACACACAAACCTTCCTCATATGTAAAAAATTCTACTTTTGAATAATCCATTTTTTTCTTTTTTGTAGCTTCTGCAACTGCCCATTCAAAGTCTTCTTTTTTTACAAAGTCCGGAAGTCTTATCATGGAAATCCATTGAAAATTTTCCTTGTGGGTATAGTCAATTCCGGCTACACCCTCTTGCCACCAGAGTCCTTCTAATGGCGGTACCACATAGGAAAAATAACCATCAATCTTATGACTTCCCTTATAGCTCATCTTAATGGTAAAGGCTATTCCATACAAAAGACCGATTGCCTGCTTGTATTCTCCATCCTCCTCGTTCGGATTCCCCTGCCCCCGAACTGCGATATAGTTCATTTTAGGTACGGTTACGATGGTTGGTTTTTTCGGTGGCATATAGTATTCTTTATATTCCTTTTTGTAATCAAATGACATATTATGATTCCCCCAATATCTGTAATTGCTTCTTTTTGCTAAATCCCTTTAAAACTAATTGATAAGACTTATCCAGCATATCCTTTAGTAACTCATCCGGCACATTTCCGTCGGCTTTGACAGAATTCCAATGGACTTTATTCATATAATATCCCGGTATAATATCTTCGTATTGCTGACGAAGGAAATCTCCCTCTGACGGTTCTAATTTTAATGTGATATAATAAGGCTTATCTTGGTCATCCAAACAAATCGCCGCAAACATCTTGTCTTCTATCTGATAACGTATCCAGTTCCATTCTTTTTTCAAATCCTTCGAGACTCCTTTTTTGGCTAAAAGAAACTCATCAATCCATTCATATTTCATACTTTACAAACCTCCTATATGTGAAAACTCTCTAAATAAACCTACTTCGCCTATTCTCATTCTGTTTCTTCTTTTTCACTCAATTTGCAAATGAACCAATCTCTACCAAATTTCCTTCCGGGTCAGCTACATAACAGGTACGCTGTCCCCATGGCTCAGTTTCCGGTGGTAGAATCGGCTTGGCCCCCTTTGCTACCACTTCCTCATATGTTTTATCTACTGCATCATAGTTTTCTACACCTAGCGCAATTTCAAAATGACCATTGATTCCCTCCACATATTGATATTTTCTACTTGTCATTTTTTCAAAATCATTTCTTCCGAAAAAAAGAAACAATGTCCCATCCTTTTCCAAATAAACATTATCGGCATCTTCGCTTTCCTTTATCTCGAATCCCAATACATCACGGTAAAACCGTATCATATTCTGCATATCCTTTACAAAAATTCCAAATCCATCTAATCGCATCTTTACTTCCTCCGTTTTCTTTATTCTAACACAGATATCCTAACACCAAAATCACGACAACTATATGTCATGTTTTTTCTTATTTATATTTTTTCTGAATTGCCTCTCCAATTCGCAAAAGTTCTTCCCTTACTTCAACCGGCTCCAATAATTCCGCTTTATCACCAAAGGTAAGCATCCAGCTAAGCAAATTTTCGCGGTCCGTAAATCCAACGGTAAACAACAAATTTCCATCCGGCTGCTCTGTAAAGCTGCCACTTCCAAATTCCTCTATCAACCGCCACTTGCATTCCGGTGCAAATATAGCCTTGACCTGCAATTTATGCGGAAAAACCTTTTCTGCTGACAAATCCGGCATGGGAACTTTTCGTTTCTCAAATGTTTTCCCACTATAGTGCAAATGGGTGATTCGATTCAGTTTAAACAAACGAAAGTCGCATCGTTTTCTACACCATCCCCAGACATACCAGCTTGACCACTGAAACACCAGATGATACGGCTCTATCTCTCTTTCACTCTCTTCCTTAGGTGAAAAATAGGTAAATGAAAGTAACTCCTGACGCTCTATTGCTCCATGAATTATTTCAATTTTGGGGGCCAATGACTCTTTATTCCAAGAGGCCAAGTCTATCAAAATATGTTGATCTCCCGGTATCACATTAGACGCACCAACAGATAATTTTTCCATAAGCTGACCATAACGATTTGTTCCGCTTACACTATCCAAGCTACGCAATCCCGCAAAAATTGCCTGCAGGTCTGTGGACGTCAAAAGGGTACGGTCAATTTTATATCCTTCCATAATGGAGATACCACCATTTACGCCCTGCTGGGTCACTACCGGAATACCGGCTTTGCACAAATCTTCGATATCTCTGTTAATCGTACGTCTGGATACTTCAAAACGCTCTGCTAAATATGGTGCTGTTACTTGTTTCTGCTGCAACAAGATGGATAAAATTCCAATTAGGCGATCAATTTTCATAGGCACTCCTACCTGCTATTCAGAAAATAATTTTTCTACCAACGCTTCAAACTTCTTTACGGATAAATTCTCATGGGTTACAAATTTTCCGTCATAAAAAAGAGCATATGTGGTAAATGGAACCGGAACACTCTGTGCTTCACTGCAACTTTCTATCTTAATACTCGTAAACGGTAGATTTTTTTCCTCTGCACATTGTTCAATCATTGGCACATATTTTGCAGTAAAAGGACATTGATTGGTATAGTAAAGTACAAAACCCTTTTGACTGACTTGTGCCTTTTTTGCTGTATCTTTCATCCGTGGCACCGGTGCATTCTCCTCAAATGGCAGATACATTAGTTCAAAATACGGTTCTGCCTTATCCGCCATTTGAAATCCTTTATGTAAAAGGAATTTTTTATCGGATAGATAGGACCGTTTCTTGTCGGAAGATAAGATTACAAGCCCGCTCTTTCCTTTCTGCTTGCTATCCTGAATACAGGCTTCCAACAGTTCATTAGAAATTCCCTGTCCCTTAAATTGTCCGGCAATCCAGAGACAGTCTATGTACATATAATTAGGTGCTTCGATTGGTGCCCATGCATATTCTGCCGGCAGATATTCAATAAAGCATTTGCCACGCACATTTGCTTTTAGAAATACTAGCCCTTCCTGCATACGCTCAGAAAGCCATGCTTTCTTTGAGGATACTTGACAATCTTTGTTGTTAGAAATAGCACAACAGATATGCTCTTTTTCAAGATTTTCCGGGGTAAGTTTTATAAATTCCATATATTCTCTCCTATTGTTTTTATTATATCATAACTCAAAAAACACGACAAATGTATGTCATGTTTGATATTTTTGCAAAACAAATTTCACTATGCTAGAATACTGCTATATTAACGAATCACACAGGAGGCTATTTAAGAAATGAAACTACGCCAAAACTATACCTGCCCTTTAGAATTAGTCCATGATATCATAAGGGGAAAATGGAAAACCATCATTATTTTTCAACTCAGAAACGGAGCATGCTCTTTCTCTGACCTCCATCACACGATCAACGGAATCAGTGAAAAAATGTTATTGGAACAGTTGAATGAACTAAAACAATTCGGAATGGCTGATAAGAATTCTTATGACGGTTTTCCCCTAAAGGTCGAATATTTCCTCACTGCACGGGGTGAAAAAATGTTATCTGCCATCAAAATCATGCAGGAAATAGGCGTGGAATATATGGTAGAACACGGAATGACTGATATCCTAGATAAAAAAGGAATTTGTTATGAACCGCTCCTATACACAAAAAAGTAAGTAATTTACATCCCATTTCTTTTCTTGTATCATTTTTTCAGAACCTATCGTCACAGATTACAGAAAGGACTGAAAAAATGAAAAAAGCATTATTAATTATTGATGTTCAAAATGATTATTTTCCAAATGGGAAATGCGAACTCTACCAACCGGAACCGGCATTAGAAAACATAGAAGCATTACTATCTTATTTTAGAAAAAACGACCTTCCTGTTTACTATGTTCAGCATATTGCAGATAAAACTGCTTCCTTCTTTGTTCCTGATACTGACGGTGTAAATATTCATAATTCTATTACGCCCCTCGCTTCTGAAAAGGTTATTATAAAACATTCTCCAAATAGCTTTTTCGAGACATCTTTACAGGCAGAATTGGAAAAGGATTCTATCACAGAATTGGTGATATGTGGGATGATGACACATATGTGTATTGACACAACTGTCCGTGCTGCAAAAGAACTGGGCTATAATATTACACTTATTTCAGACGCCTGTGCAACCAAGGACTTAGAGCAAAACGGTGAAAAACTTTCCGCTAAAGTCGTTCAACATGTATATATGGCTTCTTTGCATCCAAGATTTGCAAATGTAATGACATGTGAAAATTTCTTATAATCTATACGAAGTCGGGGCAGGTATTACCTGCCCCGATGCTTCTCTTTCTTTTTTTGCTGTTTCAGTTCAAACTTCCGCAGTTTCTCCGCTTCCCGTTGTTCCCGGCTTACGGACCTGCGTTCCGTTTTCATCTGCTCCTGCTGTAATTTCAAAGCTTGCTGCGATTTTGTACCTATACCGTTTTCCTGCATTTGCTTGCGCACCTGTCGGTGTACTCTTTTCGGATTCCGCTTTGTTTCTTTTACCTCAGTTGCCACAGCCGGACTAAATCGTAACCGGTAGTAATTTTTTAAGATAAACTCAGCCACCTCATAGTCTTTGGGTTCTGCCCCAAAGGTAACCTTACATACGGATAAGCCTTCTTCCGTTATCCGTTCAAAAACGCCTATCCAAAATGGCTCCTGAAAAAATACTGTTAATGTTCCCGATTCTTTGTCCATGACAATCCCTCCTTAATTTCTGTTTGTATCATACACAAAGAATGGACGACCCAAGGAGGGAGGGCTACTGATATTCAAAACATTGAATACGTCCGGACTACCAACCGGAACTGTGTTTCTATCTTTGCTGATTCAATATTAGCTTTTTCTGTGATGGCTGTCAAGGTTACCAGAGTCCTTATGCGCTTTTGGTTTTCATGCTATTGCTCCCTCCGCTTAGGTATCCTTCTGCAAGATACATTCCTGCTCCAGCTTCACATTGTTCTCTAGCATATATTGTACCATTTCGCAAAATCCTTCCATTTTTCCTAGTGGACCATTTAACATTTTATTCAAACGCACCCTGTCATTTTCTTTCAGTGGTTTACCATATTTTTGATATTTCTGTAAAATCGCCAGATTCATTCTATACATGTTAAAAGGTATTCTCGTTTTTTCGCATAAATCACGATATATTTCAAATCCTCCCGCGTCTATATCACCAAAATGATAATATTTTGCCTCAGGCAGTGCCTCATACACTGATTTCAAAAGTTCGCGTCGAACCGCATTGTGATAACCTCCCAAATAAATAATCAGACTTTCCGGTTCCTTCCAGCGAAAGAACGTGGTAAGATTTTCTATTGTAATCACCTGATGAACTGCTGCCATATCCAGAAACCTGACTGCCGACAAATCCTCACCGGAAATTCCAATTCCCTGTTTCAGTGAGCCAATGTTGTACTCTTCCTGGCAAACCATCAATCTGATATCTCCTTTGAAATAAACATAGTTTGGAGTATGATATATCCCATATTCCGCCAATACTTCCGATGTTTCTTTTTCTTCAAATCCGTCACTAAAATTCCGAAGAGCCTTGACAACTTTTCCAATAATTTGTTCAAAAACCTTCGTATCATGAAATACTTCTATAGAAAATTCCCGAATATAATACTGTCTTTTATTCGCCTCTACTGCAAAAATTCCTTTAAACAACATTTCTGTTTCCTTACCCTTTGCAAGGTCGATATATTCTTTTACAGACTGATTTTTTTCAATTCGTTCTATCAAATATTCACTCAGTTCCAAGCATACCGGAGTATCATACTTTTTCTGATATTCTCTAAGTAGCTTAAGATTTTTCACAATCAAGTCTGATTTAGAAGCTCTCTTTGTATATGCATAAATCTGCTCTAAATTTTCTATTTTCAAGATAACCTTTGATATGATATGATTTTCTTTGCCCTTTTTCCAAATAATTTCCAGAAACCCCTTTTTTTCAAGTTCTTTCATGGAAATATGTATCTTTTCATATTCATAGGAACTTTCATCAAAATACTCTGGCATCTTCTTTTTTGTAAATGGAAAATCTATGCTGATTTTCACCTTATTTTCTCCTGTAAATAAAAGGCTGTTCTCATAAGAATCCAAAAGAGCATTGAGTACTCTCTTTTCATATTGCACCATTATAATACCTCTCTGCAAAGCTTGTCTTTTCATCTGTCATAACAAGCAATGTTTCTTCTACAAAAGGGCTAATATACTGTATTTTATCCGGCGGTGCAGCAATAATAATCTGAAGCGGAAGACGTCGTAAAAATTCAAGTACTCCACCAATTCTCTCATCATCCATATTATTAAATGCTTCGTCAAACATCACCAATCCCACTGCATCTCCGCCTATATTGTTCTTATATAACTGCACAAAGGACGCAGCCACTGTTACATAGAATGGTGTCTGTGTTTCTCCTCCACTCTTTTCTTCGCAAACCTTAGAATAAAAAGAATAATTTCCATCACTGTGAATAATTTTAATATCATAATCCATATATGTTCTATAATCTGTGAACTCATCCAATACCTTTACATTATTCTCATTATCCAATGCAAGTTTTTCAAACAGTTCCTCAATGACTTCTTTATGGTTTTCATGAAAAATACCGCTGAAAATAGATTCTCCCTGCATTGCATTAAAATCATCCATAATCATTTCATAATACTGACGATACCGCTTACTTGGCATAAAGATAAACTCATACTTTTCATTACTGAAAACAATGTCATTCAATGCCTTATTTAGTTCTTTAAACTCGCCCTGGGCAACTTTCATATTTTCTTGGAGTTTTGACAAAAACTGTTCTCTAAACTCTTCTTCTGCTGCTTTTCTCGCCGACTCAACCTTTTCTTCATAGGTCAACAACTCCGAATTTTTTAATTTATCATATTCTGCTGCAAAGTCGGGATACCCCTCCATGGTAGGTGCTGCACCAAAATCATGGGCTGTCTTATATTCCACCATGACTTTTTCCATATCCCTCTGGCTCTTTTCTACAATTGTAAGATTCGCCTTTTTTCTCCGTGCAAAATTATCTCGGAACTGTTCTAATGCTTTATCTGTGGTCTGCTTATCATAATCACGATTCCATGAAATAATCTCATTGCCCGCTTTTGCTCCTAATTCAATATAAAAAGCTTTTTGCTCTGCTCCCTTTTCCTGTTTTTTAGAAATCTCTTCTTTCGTTTTTCGAATCCGTTCCTTTATGGAGCCAATTTTTTGATTGATTTTTACAAATTCTTCTTCTAACTCTCTAAGTAACTCTTCCAATGTAGTCAGTTGAATCTGCTTTTGTATCATATTAGAGTTCTTCTCCAAAGTTGCAATATTTATTTTGCACTTCTCTATCTCATTCTTAACAGACCGTATTTCAGCCAATACATCCACTCTATACTTAATATCCGTATCTGCATTGACAGACAACGGTTCCATAACATAATCCAACTGTCTTTTTTGTTCCTGCAGCTTGTTCAGTCGTTCCATCAAAGTATCTTTCTTCCTCAATGCCTGTTCCAACTGAACCTTGATTGCATTTTTTCCAATAAAAGGTGTTTCGTAAATAGCCGGCTTTATGGCACTTGCTACATGATTCTGATATTTCATGCATTCCTTTGTTACTGAGGTTGTATATTTCTTCAGTTCATTGTAATGCTCACACATATGGACTTTTCCTAACACCATATTAATAAACCTTTTCGCATGCTTATTGGGCGAAATCACAACTGTGGCCAATGAACCTTCCGGAGCGGTATCATATTCTTCCAGCTTCTGCGCATTAATCACCCCGACACCATATGCCTTTTTTTCTTTTCTAAGACGGTCGTATGTACCTAGTGCAATATCAAAATTTTCCGGTTCCACCAAAATATAAAACCTCTGTGTATTCAGATAACCTTCCACCGCATTTCTCCATGTGTCATCTGTGATATCAAGCCACTCACACAGAACCTTCGGTTCCGGTGTTCTTCCTATTCGGACAAATTCCTCCTTAATTGCATCCATAACACGTTCCACATCCACGGGATAGGAAAACTTCTTTTTCTCCAACCTTTCAATGGTTTTCTCCAGCTCATTTCTTTCTGCATCTGCCTGATTAATGCTGATGCTTACTTCTGCCTTTTTCATCTGAACTTTTTCGTACATTTTTGTTTTATAAGCAATTACATCTTGCAATGTCTGCTTAAATTCTGCCATTTCTTCTATGTTTTCTCCACAATCCAGATACTCTTTATACTTTTGCACACATGCATCAACATCTGTCACCTTAAGCAGTTCACTTGCCTGCTTTGCAGCATCCCGCATACTTTTCTGTAAATGTCTTTTCTCATCTTCCAGTTCAGCTTTTCTTTCTTCCAGACGTTCCATTTTTTTCTTCAATTCGTCTCTGGCAATAAAGTCCTTATCCTGTGCTAACTCTGCTCTTAAATTGTCTCGTATTTCCTGCTTCTCTTTTTTCTCCTTTGCCAAAGCTATAATCTTTGTATCACTTTCCTTTAACCGATAGGTATCTGCACTTACCTCATGCTGCAACTTAGAAATATCTTCCTCTATGATGTCAGCTTCTGCTCTTGCAAGAAAATATTCATACATGCTGTCTTTTTCCATACCATCCTGTACCTGTTCATGGTAGCGCTCAATCTTGTCCAATCTTCCAATTCTTATTTTTACGTTTTCCAATGTGCGTTGTAAGTCTTGATATGATCTCACATTTTCTCTCAGTATATCAATATTTACCTCTTTCTCGTCCAGCACATAAGAATATACAAAGTCTTTGATATCATCAATTGGTCGGAAAGCCATTGCTTTTGGTATCAGACGGAAAAATTTATCCTCAATCCTGCCGAATCGATTTTTTATCATCACCTTAGCATCCTTATCTGTTGTGCACCAGGTTTTAATGTGCTTTGCATTAGCAGTACGGAACTGGGCTATAGATTTCGGTGTCTTATCCGAAAAAAACATGTCTTCTTCAATCTGTACTCCATCCATTAAGTATCGTGCCCATTTTTCCTGTCCTTCAGAGGCTGAATCAATGACTGCACCTACAATAAAATAACGTTGCTTCTTTTCTTCATAAAATTCCAATGCAACATGAGCACTAATTTCACCAATACGCTCATACGGCCTATTCTCCCTTCCGGTCTTGCAACGTATATATCCAGTCAGCTTTCTCTTTCCATTTTCATGAGCTGCTTTATTAAAGTAATTTGCAGAACAGGTAACAACAAACTGGATAGCATCTAACAGTGTAGATTTACCGGCACCATTTTCTCCCGAAATCAATGTGGAATCGCCTATGTCAATCGTATTATTGGTAAATCTATGCCAATTAATCAGCTTCACTCTCGTCAACTTCTTCATCTGTTTTTGTTCCCTTCCTATAGTTTTCAAGTTTATCGTATGCCTGCCGAATGTCTTCTACCCTGACTGCCATTAATATAGAATCAAAAATGATAATTCTTGAATCCTCTTTACTCAAATCCTTATCCAATGTCTCAATAATCTGAAATCTACGAAAAGCACTAAGCGCGTTCCGCAATGTTGTTTTATCAATCATTTTTTCCCGAATTTTAAGGCTTAAAAATTTGTCGTGAATATCTCCTATATTTATAATCACTTCATCACTAACAGATAATTCCCGCTTTTTCTCATCAAACAGTATTCTTAATATCAGCAGTAAAATGGATTCAAATAATTTCAGATTATAACGGTTATAATTTTGCGGATTTGTAAGCTGTACAATACCATACTCTTCATTGATTTCTAGACGATACCCCAACACAGACAGATAAGCAGAAAATTTTTCTTTATATTTCAATACAAAATAGTAATCTGCACGTGTCACTGAATTGCCTTTACATAAAAAGCAGTTACTCAGAAGCCTGTTACATATTCTTGTAAATTCATCTTTATCACGTTGAAGCATTCCTTCCAAAAATTCCATCTTTTTTCCTCTCTTATTTCAGTGTTATCTTAAAATCCTTAAAACGATACCCATTTATCTCTATTTCATCCTGTATATCTATTGTATATTGCATATTTTTTCTTTGCCCATATAAACGTACATAAATAACCTTTACAAAATCCTCCGTAGTCTCCATGGGAAGTTTTGACGCATATATCTGCCTGTTTTCTCCCATATGTTTTTTTATATAATTATTGATTTTTTCAGGATTCAATACACGCTGCATCTTCTCCATCATCCTTTGAAGCTTTTCTTGACGAAGTTCTAAATCCACTACTCCATCATCAATCTGTGATGGTTGAAATTCCTTTCTTCCCTCTATTGGGGAATAGAATGATTTTTCATCCAGTACTGATGTACTGTAAATTCTCACCAGTTCGTCCAAAAAATCTATTCTATAAATTCCATTCATTTCCATACTTTCTTCATTCATTCTTTCATTTATACCAATCAGAAGTTCTTTCAACTGCCCCCTTACATCTTCACTTCCTGTAAGAAGAAACTTTGCACGATTAATTGCAGCTCTCTGGTATTGTGTATTCTTCTGATTAATTTCCATTAAAATATCATCCATATTCTGAAATGCATCTATAATTTGGCGAATATAATGATACACTCTCTCTTCTGCCTCTTCTACAGATATTTCCTGTATCCCTGCAATATCCGCACATGCTCTTTCCACATATGCTTTGCTTCTGCTTTTACTTTCCAGACGTTCAATAATTTCCGGACGGAATTTTGACACATTATCTGAAGTCAACAGTCTATGATAGGCTTTATCAACAATATTTGTAATATAATCGTTAAAAAGAGCATTCATGATTTCTGCCACTGTTTTATGCTTTGTAAGCTCATCAATATAATGTTTTATGCTGGAATTCAGATTCTTCAAACCTGTAACAAGTAAATCTGTATTTTCCAGTATCTGCAAAAGTACAATGCCGGGATTGTCTGTACTGCTGCGTAACAGACTATATATGGTATAAATATACCCCTGATACTCAATCTGCTTCCCTGTCTCAATCTCTGTCAATGTTTTTATTACCTTAACAGCATATTCCTTAAAATTTACCTTTTGGATATAACTTTTATCTGTTTCTATTTCAATCCATCCGTAAAACTCCAGTCGTCGCAGCATCCAGTTTGCCTTACTTCTACTGTCATCTGATTCTATATCCTCTTCTACAATAGACGCCGCATTGTTCTGTTCAAAATAATATTGCAGTTCCTCTACCAGAGCTTCTCTTTCTATACCAAAAGAAAGCTGATTATCCATAACACTAAACAGCTTACATATACATTCCCAATATACAAGTTTATTTGGAGATGCTAATGGTACAAAAAAATTTTCAGCAATTACATTGAACATTTTGAACCTCTCAAAATCTTATTTTTTAGCAGTATTATCATCTATAATCTAAATCATCCATATCGGAACAATGTAATTCTCACTATTAATAGCCGACAATTCCGGACGCATACAAAGGACTGCTCCCTTTCCTCTTGGTATTGCTCCTTTATCCAATATTTCAAATGCTCCTATTAATTCACTTCCCGGATTTGCTGATTTTTTTATCTCTAACGGATGCAATTGACCATCGCTTTCAATAACCATATCAATTTCATTACTCTCTTTGTCACGATAATACCAGAGTAAACACTCTTTTGCACAATTCTGATATGTTTTCAGCAATTCTGATACTGTATAGTTTTCTAGTATCGCCCCATTAAGTGCTCCATTTTCTAAAATAGAAGGGCTCGTATATTTAGTTAAATACGCTACAAGCCCTGTATCAAAAAAATACAGTTTCGGTGTTTTTATTGTTCGCTTTAATAAATTATTAGAATATGGTCTCAGATAGAAAATAATATCCGATTTTTCCAAAACTCCCAGCCATCTCTTTGCAGTGTCATCCGAAACACCAACATCAGAAGCAATATCATGTACATTCAGTAATTGTCCTACCCGACATGCTGCAGCTCTTATAAAATCCTGAAACTGAAATTTATCTGTAAGCTTCACTAATTCTGATACATCTCTATCAATGTATGTCTGAAGGTAACTACTATAAAAAATATCTCTTTCAGAATATTTACCACTTACAAGTCCTGGCATAGAACCTCGCCAGATTCTTTCATACATCCCTGAAACATCTGTCTGCATTCCTTTTGCTTTTCTATTCTTTAAAGATTCCAAATCAACCGAAAATACATCCGCACTTCCGCTTCCATAAATCTCATGCTGCGATAATGATGGCATATGAAGCACTGCCACTCTTCCCGCTAATGATTCTTGTGCTAAATCCATCATTTTAAATGCCTGTGAACCTGTTAGCCAAAAAGAGCCTGGAGTTGCTCCTTTATCAATTTCAATCTTGATATACGAAAAGAGTTCTGGTGCATATTGAACTTCATCAATAAAAATTGGCATTTTATGCATCTGCATAAATAGTGCCGGTTCTGTTTTGGCAAGTCTTCGTTCTTCTAAATCATCTAATGTTACATACTCTCGTTCTTCATCCATTAAGTTTTTTAGCATTGTTGTCTTACCTACTTGTCTTGGTCCGGTAATAAGAATACAGGCATATTCCTTTGATAAAGCTTCTATCTTCTCTTCCAAATCTCTTTTTATATATTTCATTGCATATTACCTCACGGCTAAAATTTGATATAATCTTATTTTAGCCATGACCGAATTATTTGTCAAGCTAAAATAAGATGCGGTCTTATTCTGACCAGGATTACTATTTTCTATACAACTTGTATATGTCAACCGAAAATTCGGTCAACCGCTCATTGAAAACTAGGTCACTTTTGACCAAGTTTGGCACCTGCAGCATTACTGCCACAGATGCAGTTACTATTTAACGACTGTTTCGAAATCGGTTCCATTGCTCCGCAAAGTTTCACGGAATCTGTAGGAATCGCCTTCCATATCAATCAGATAAGCCTTGTATGTGAGCCTATCAACGATTGCGCTTACTTCCATGTACCGAAGGTACCTACGAACCTATTTTCACTTGCTTCTTTCTTTTTTATATGTACGATGTAATGATTCATCAATTCTTTCTTTGTTCCCATACAACACACTTTGTATTTTTTATCAGAACCACAAGGACACTTGTGGTTCTGAAATCCTCTTACGAATAATACTTTTGATTTTTACTCTTAGGTTTATCAGGCATAGTCATTTTTAACTTTCCATTCTCGACCAAATCATTTAAATATTTTCTTCTAAAGCTTGTTCTGCTTTCAAATCCAAATTTTTCCATAATTTCCGGTACAGATTTTGCTTCTTTACAAAAATCTAAAATCATCATGTTCTTGACCATCATCCCTCAGCAACTCCAAATACCTATCACAAGCTTTACACAACACCATAATACCGGACTCATTTATGAAAGACGTTCTAAGCATTGTTGTAGGCGAAAATGAAAGTAGTAAGTATTGGTTGTCTGTACTGAATAGCCTAAAGAATCGAGGAGTCCAAGACATTCTCATTCTCTGCTCTGATGGATTAACTGGAATTAAAGATGCAATCTCTACAGCATTTCCTAAGACAGAGCAACAGCGTTGCATAGTGCATATGGTAAGAAATACCCTTAAATATGTCGCAAACAAGGATATGAAGGCTTTTGCTAAAGATCTAAAAACAATCTACACCGCTGCAAACGAAGAATCCGCTAGAAAGCAGTTAGAATCTGTAACGAAGAAATGGTCTGACCAGTATCCAAGTGCAATGAATCGCTGGCATGAAAATTGGGATGCAATCTCCCCAATTTTCAAGTTTTCCAAGGATGTTCGTACCGCATTTTACACTACTAATGCCATTGAATCTCTGAATTCTTGTTATCGTAGATTGAACAAACAGCGCAGCGTATTTCCAAGCTCTCAAGCATTGATGAAGGCACTATACTTGGGAACTTTTGAAATTGCAAAGAAGTGGACAATGCCAATCCGAAACTGGGGTAAAGTTCGAGGGGAATTAGAGATTATGTACCCTGACAGAATGCTGATATAGCAATAAAAGCTGGAATATCAAGAGTAAATATACGCCCAGATTTCACTGGGCGCTCTTGACATACCAGCTTGTTTTTGCTATTAAATAGACAACGGCTTAACCGCAGTAAACTGCTGTCAAGCCGCATCAATTATCATAGAAGATCTAAATTTACAGAAAAAATTTCACACCGTCATATATACAAACATCTTTTTTTGATGTATTATGCATTTAAGAATACGACAATCATAGGTCAATTCCCTCTCGTTTGAATTTGTAAACGGAGAATCCACCTCTGGTATTTACGATATTTTTGTAAACGTGTTGGCGGCTCTTGTTTACAATTTATTTTTTGAGGAAAATATGAAAGAACATGGAGGCTAATATATGCTATCACATATTTCTAACTATACCTTCCCAATTATTACTGCTGTAACCATATTCCCACTTGTTGTTTGCATCATAACAATACCATTTCTCGTGTGGAATTATCGAAAATATAACGGATTATCCATTATGCGTGCTACAGTTATTTTTTCATTTGTATTTTATATGATGTGTGCATTCTTTCTAACACTTCTACCTCTGCCTACAATTCAAGAGGTTTTGAATAGAAAACCTGTACCTTTTAATCATCACCTATTTAACAACATTCAATCCGCTATGAATCATGCCGGTTTTGTTGCATCTGACACTAGTACATGGTTTCTTATAACAAATTGGAAAAATTTACTTACATCAGCAATGTTATTCCAGATTATTGCAAACATTATTATGCAGGTACCTCTGGGATTTTACCTTAGATATTATTTTAGAGTTTCCTGGAAAAAAGCTATTGGATTGGGGTTTCTGGTAAGTCTTTTCTATGAAATGACACAGCTTTCCGGAGTATGGGGTATTTATCCTTACGCCTTTCGCTGCCCTGACATTGATGATCTGATGAACAATACCTTAGGATGTATGATAGGATTCTGGGTTGCACCTCTACTCATGAAATATTTACCATCAATTGAAGACATGGATGAAATTGCTGCTCAAAGAGGGGAAAAGCTTGGCATTGTACGTACATTCACTGCATTCTCGGTTGACTGGATTGTATGTGTTTTCATCAATTTAGGAGTAAACTATATTGCATACCGTTATTTTGAAAGATTCATTTTTTCGGATTATTTCCAAGTACAATTACCCAAACTTATTCTTCTTGTTTTGTACTTTATTGTTCTTCCCAAGCATTGGAAAAAGCAAACTATCGGAAATGCACTTGTAAAAGTGAAAATTGTAAGTGATAAGGAAGGTCAGGAAAAAGTGACTTTCAAAGACTTATTATTTAGAAATGTTGTTTTATACTTATATGAACCTACTATCGTTCTTATTTCAATCATTCTGATAGGAAGCACTGCTAATTCGTATATGGCAACCAGTGCATCTCACTTAGATAGAGCAATCCTTACATTAGCTTGTATTATTTACTTTCCAATTGTATTTATCATCTTGATGAACAGCATTGTAAAGAGAAAAGGCTTGCCACATAACACTTGGACAAAAACACATTTGGAATTGGAAAAATAACGGATTATCTTTTTGAAGCTTACAACTATGTTGTAAGCTTCAAATGTAAAACGAAATCAGCAATACCATTTTCATCATTTGAGCCTATAACGATATCCGCTTTAGTTTTCACTTCATCAATCGCATTCCCCATTGCAACACCTGTTCCGCATAATTGCATTTTCTTTCGTCACATTCTTTTTCGTAAACTTATACCAATAACCATAGCTAAAGTAATCTTGTAGACCTTGTAACCTATGTGTTTGATTTAGTGCATCCAGTACCTGTAGTTGCTGTGTGTCAGTCTGTTCAGGATATTTTGAGGTGCTTTGGGGTACTGATGCCTTAAAACATTTTCTTGACAAAGTGAAAATGAGAGGTAACATACACCTACTTGGATGAGAGGGGGAGCGTAAATATGCAAGTGTCTATTGATAAAGTTAAAGGTGCAGCAGCAATTATTCAGAACATGGTCAGCACAGATGAAGAAGTAGTTTACAATGACTTAGCTTTTTTTAACTGCCAAGCTACTGTATGAAGCGATTGATGAGTTGGAAGAATATCTAAATAGGCTTAAAGGCTAAAATACTAGGGGTAGTCATCCGTTTGTTTTTCTGATATGATGTATAAGAGTTAAACAAATTAATACGTGAACAATCGGCGTCAGGACAGAGGAAAAAGCAGACTACACTTTTAGCGGTATCTGCCCATTCCTCTGGACTGCACACCGGTTTTCACCAATTGAACCAGGTCGCGTCAGATTAGCCGATGTGCTATGGATTTTCAATTGTTCCCTTTCCCTTGATTCTACCAAAAACTTCTGATTTTGAAAATCAGTATATTTATTTCTCAGTGGTTTTTTCGGGTTCACTGCATGACAAATAGACCCTCTTGTTCAGAAGGGTTTTGCAAACTTATTTAGTTAAATTCGTTTATCCTGTAAGTGCATAGTTCCCATGAAGTCTGGTTGATAGAAGCTTTCCACCACAGACTCCACATTTACAGATATCCTTGTGATATAAAATCATAAGTTTTTGTCATTGTATTCAATTCTACAAAAGATGCATCTTCTCTAGTCTCCACAATTTCTGCATACTCGTTTACTGGTTCTTCTAACAGTTCCATTCTGCTTGCGTCCAGACATTCTGCTATAATATCCTCAGAAACAGCTTCAGCTATATCTTCCCTCTTACAGTTCTCTTCCATATCCGTTTCCGCAACGGGATCCGCAGTCGTTTCCGCTTTCTGCACCCGATACGGATTCTCCGGCACTTCCACCTTATACATCTCTGCAATATCATCCAGTTCATCAACCGGTATGCGAAGTTCCAATTCTGCGTCCTTGAGACTTCCATCCCGTTCAAGACATCTGACTACCGCTTTTAACTTATCCCGGATATCCTTCTTTTGAAGTTTTATCTGTTCCAACTTTTCCCGATAGTCATCCTCAGATGCTTCAAGCGAAAGGTTCCCATTCCGGATTTTCTTTGCAAGGAACTTCAGGAATATATGGACTCAAGATATATGCTTGACCCGCAAGAAAGGTTGTTTCCGATTACAAAATCTTATCTATCCCACGAGATGGACAGAGGTTGTAGGATTACTGGTGTGAAGCGTATCAGAATCCACGATATCCGCCACTCCCACGCCAGTTTACTTATCAATCAGGGCTGTGATGCACTGGTACTTGCTGACAGACTTGGACACGAAAAGGTATCCACAACCCTGAATACCTACTCCCATCTGTTTCCACATAAACAGCAGGAGCTTGTCAGTAATCTGGAACAGCTTGGTGCAGGAGCAGAAAATACTCCATCGCCAGAGCCACCTGCAAGGAATGTGCTACTGGAGACAATGGGTATTTCATATGATATGGATGATGTATCACCAGATAGTGCAGATACCACAATTCCATCACTTCCATATGGACCAATGCCAAAAGAAAAGACATCCGGAAACATTATCCCGATGCCTCAAAGAAAAGTCATGTAACCAATGTGCAGATTCGTCTGCACAATACATAATTCTATAATTTGCTATCAAAAACAATGTGAAATAGAGTAATTGAGAGTAGTTGCGATTAGTAGCAAAATAGTAGCAGAGTAAAAAGAAAAGCCTCGGAAGCCGCTTATTTAGCGGATTCCAAGACTTGTGGCTACTATTCAAACTCGCAAAGTTTGATGTGATTTTGATTCGTTTTGGTTTATTTTCTATACCGTACAATTTTGAAAATAACGGTTTTTCCACACATTATTTTTCGTTTCACACACTTTTAGTACCAATCCAGTACCAGCTATTTTTTGTCTTTATTGTGTGTAGTTCCGGTGGCTTGCAGGTCAATTGACTATTCAGAGAATAATCGTCTGTTGGTTTGCAAGTTCACCTATGGAAATTATAATCTCAAACTGCTGTTTCTGCAACAAAAAGTTTTGTGGTACTAATCAGTAGTACCACGATTATTTTCTATGTATTGGCTGAAATCAATCACCTTTGCTGGATTTCTCTTAGGCACAATTCCAATGCGTTCCATGTCTAATTTAAAAAGCTCACTTGGATATCCATATGCATCGAATCCCTCAGGCTGACAAATATCTCTGTTAAGATACTCGCTCAGTTCCCACTGGTATTTTGTATCTTTCTCCAGTTTCTTATCAAAATACTGAGCATCCATTACCATTCTATTAATTCCGCCAACCGATTTCTTCCCATGTGTCTTTGTCACAATCATATCGCCTGACATCTTAAAATATTGTGCTATCTGTTCTTCAGAATATCCCATTTCCTGCATCACACCATGAATCACACGGCTGATATACAATGTATAATACTTCCAATTTCTTGGTTCGATATCGGTCATTGCTATTGTGTAGCGATTGCTGGCATTTACAATAAACAGGACATTTCTTCCTTTTATTTTCGTCAAATGTGTATCCCAGCAAAACACAAGTGAAGCACCCTTTATTTCATCAATCTTTGTTGTTTTTAATCGTTCTTGAACTGCTTTTGTTGCACCTATCTCCACGTGTATCACCTGCTTATCTCAAGTATTCTTTTTACTTCCTGTTGCAATTCGTCACTGAATTCTGATAAATCATCATATGTAATCACCTTCAGTCTTATAAGACGAACGATATCCCATATTGCCTCTGACTTGCTCATCTCCATAATAACTCCAGGATGATGCTTATCTTCCTTTATCCGCTTTTCCAGTTCCCAGAATTTCTCTGATGCATGCTTTGTATCATCATTCAGAAAATCCACATACTCTTTGACAAGACCTTTCATATAGTTTTCCTGCCAGTCTGATAATCTTTCTCGAAATAATTTCCAATCTTTTTTGCTTATGTCCATGATTTTAAACCTCCTCAGTCTCATGCTAGTCTCAACAAGTCTCAAATCTCATGAGACTTCTTTGAGACTAACTCCAGAATACTCTTAGATGCCACCTGATTCACACATTTCTAATATTTTTTCTTCGACTTATTTGTTTCACTCTTGAGCTAATTTTATCTTTAGTTCAAGAAGAAAAACCTCTGTTTATCAGCATTTTCTTCTTTCATCTTGGACTAAAATATAATTACTTGAACTAATTTAGCTCAAAAACTATTTTTCTCTTTTCATAACTTGAATAATATAATGCACTTTCTATTCGTTAATCTCCCAGTGTCCACTGTAACCACTTCCGACATATGATACATTAGACATTTTTTTGATTTTTCGTTTTACTGTTGCAATTCCAATTTTCAATTCCTTTGCCATATCTGCCGTTGATACTTGCGGATTTTCCTTTATCATTTTGATGATTTTTTCTTGAGTATCATCTTGGGTATCACCTTGAGTATCATCTTGGGTATCATCTTGGGTATCACCTTGAATTTTCTCTTCGTTTGCATGTGTTGCATAATTAGAACCATAATTCAAATTATACAAAATCAATGTAAACTCATCATTATCCGCCTCAAAGACCGGCATCTTGGTTTCATCAAATTCTACTTGTCCCTCATAATCTGCCAATATCTTCTTAAATCCACTACCTCTACGCTCCATATATTTTAAACGGCTAAATATATCAGCTAATATCGGATTTCTTCGCTTTGACGGGATTTTTGACAAATCCTTTCCCTCTAGAGATATTCCACTTACCATTCCGCCAGGTGAATATATTTCAATTCTATCATCAAACATATCTATATGGACTTCACTACCTATCTCCATATAGTTTCTATGAATCAATGCATTTACTACACCTTCAAGCACTGCTCTATCTGGATAATCAGGCATTTCAATTCTTCTGTCACCAACCTTACGCCATGCTTTCTTGGAATTATTTCTCACAAAATCAGTCCCCGCCTGCAACAATGTGACAAGACTGCCAGTATATTCCTTATCATCAAGTGCATCCACTATTCCCGAGGCTTTAGTAAGTCCATTCCATCTTGTACAAAACAATCTGGAATGACGTACCGGTGATTCATCTGCCAGAAGTGCTCCAGCATTCGTTAGATTTCCTCTTTCATCAATCAGTCCGAAAGATTCATAATCTGTATCTTCAAATGTATTCCCCGTTCTCTGTTTATATACTGATTTTAATTTTGTAAAGGACATATTATCAAAATCATATCTTGATTTCAGACTATCGTAACTTTCGCCGCTACCACGAAGCACCAATTCTCTTAGCCGTGAAGGAGTTGTCGGAACGCTTTCATTTCCTATACGCATAAATGCAATGAGTTGTCCATCACCTTCATAATAGTATGGTGTCTGCTGCCCTTTCATAACTTCCACAATAACAAAAATCTTTTCGCCATCTTTTTCAAAATACAACTTAAACTCCGGTATTGGATTCAAATGTGTTTTTATTGCTTCGCTAATTTTCTCGGCATCACCTTCAGCATCTGCAAGCCCCACCAACTCATTATCATTCGATACACCAAATATCAACTTGCCACCAAAACAATTGGCAAATGCACTGATACTCTTGCACCAGCTTTTAGGTTTCTTCTCTTCAAGTGCAAGCTTTTTGTCGTAATCTGTGGTTTCACCAATTAGCTGCTTTATGTCCATAAATATCACTTCCTTTCTACCTTGGACTAATCTTGGACTAATCTTGATCTAAAATGAGATATTATCGGGATAAAAACCGTTGTATTGCAATAGTATCTTAGACTAAACATCATACTTATTATGAAATACAGCAATCCTACAACTAAAACATCTACCCAATTCATAATCTTCTCTAATTCTCCATCATTAATAATCTTTATTTATAAACAGCTTTGCTATTTCATCATCTGTTCCATCCTTACCATTCTGTATTTTTAATAATAATTCACCTATCATTTTACGAAGTTGTTTTATATTTGTAGCCAGACTTCCGTCCATTTTTGATCCACCATTTTCATATATTCTACCAGCCTCAAGCTGATTTAATTTATTACTGATCTCATTTAATTCATAACCATATTTTTCTTTAATATCATATTTCAATCTATTACTCATCTGTAGAATCACTCCTCCATGTTCTAATCTATTTACTCCTTTAACTTACTGTCAATCTTATACCAGTGTTTTTTCACTTGATTCCTAATATCGCTAACAAGCAGTTTACTCTGACTAAATATTTCATCTGCCTTATAAGCATATGTAAGAAAATTCCCATGGTCTTTAGAATACTTGCTTGCACCTAAATGTGTATATGAATGATAAATTGCTTTCTTTCCTGCATTAAAAGACTTTTCATCAGTATTCTCTTTTACTTTTTTTATTTTTCTATATGCTCTACAATAAAACTTAAACAAACTCTTATCTCTTATCCGAACAGTTTTTCCATCAAATGTAAAGCCAAGATAATTAATAAGATTACTTTTCCCCTTTATCTTTTCTATAATTCCATTATCGTAGAAAAAATGTTCAGTTTTATCCTCGTTTAATTCTAAATTAGGAATGCCATCTCTGGTACTGTAAATAAATTTAGCAATCTCCTCATTTTTTCCTTTTACATCTTCTTGTGTCATAGGAACAACAATTATAATATCATCACAATATCTTCTATACATCCCTTTCTGTGAAGTGATAAAGTCATTTATTTTTTTATCAAAATCTATCATATAAACATTAGCATATACAGCACTTATAGATGAACCTTGTGGAATCTGATAATCTTTAAGGTTCTTGCGAAGATGATTTTTCTTAAACTCATGAAATTCATCTGTTTCAAAATACTTATCCATACCTCGCATATCTCTTCTCAGCAAACCCTTCTCAGACTCTATATCATCAGCTTCAATATATGTAAACTTCGTAATATTTTTGTAAATAGCATAATCAGCAGCATCTAATGACTCCTCGTTGATTACACATTTTATTTTTTCTTTTAAATATTTATGGTCAAGGTTATCAAAAAATTGGCTGAAGTCACCCACAAAAATGTAAGCCGATTCACATTTTACAATATATTCAAATACTTCTTTTGCAAAATCAATATTACATTTTCCTGGTGTACAATTTCTATAAGCTGTTGAAACACGGCTTATCCCATTTGATTTCATATACTCATTGTATCTGTTATTAAGACGGTTTCCATAATACTCATATATAAATCTGTCAATATGTGCAGCATAATATATATCTCTTTCCTTTGGCTTAATATCTTTTTTTCCATTTTCAATAACAGTGTATTTACTGCAATCCATTTTAAAATGAATAAATGGATAAAAGCCATGTCTACTGACCCAATTAATATTCTGGACTCTTTGCTGATAGTCCTTATGATTTTTCTTGACATCTAAGTGCGTATAATATTTATCTTTATATATTTTTCTACTCATTTTTCTCCTAAAAGCTTACTGAGTAACGACCGGTAGATATCTAATATCAGTAAGCATTAAAATCAATTGGACCTTGTTTTCACAAGGAACTCTACCATCCTCCAAATACGATGTATTGTATAATAATATTAACAGCTACTATAATTCACTGGTAACAGGAGGTCATACAATGGACAATATAATCATTTACATTATCAATTGTACGATATTAATTCTGGTCAAGAACGTTCTTGACATAGAATACATAATACCCTTATAGCCACTTCTATAAGGCAAAGTGATATATTTGCAACCTGTAATAATCTCTTGGCAAAAAATTTCTATTCTGCCTGCATCCTATACGATTGCTCAATTATCTCCATAACATTGTCTACATCTGATGTATGCTCCATAAATAACTCGACATCACCATTACCCCATCGTCCAAGACCAGTAATATCCTTGCAGATGCCTTTAGGATCATGAATTTCTGAAAACTTCATATTCACAGATATTCTTAATCTCTGCTTCTGTACAACCACATCTACAAAGTTCGTATCCAATTTATAAGCTATATACAATTTCTTATATTCCCTCTTTACATCTGAGGAAAGATTCATAATTCGCTTATCTAATACTTCAAATAATGTCTTTGTAAACACATTAATATCATATGTATCCAATGAATACTTCTGTGTCGGCTTTTCTTCCACACAGTATGGTGCAAGTTCTTCTTCTGATATTTTAGGATACTCCCATACTTCCTTTGCTTTATCCGATAATAATTTCGCTCTCTCTTTAATATGATTTTCATTCCATCCCGACAATTTCACGAGATATGAATTTAATCGTAAGGCGCTTTCCTTAAATCCACCTTCCATCTCCATTTTTACCATAAATGGTTTATCGCTCATTTCAGAATTATAAGCCGTAAGCGTGAGATTTCCTATTGTATGAAGATATTTTTTCTGCACATCCTTCCAATTTGGTCCCAATTCTTGCTTCCATTCATCATTAGGATTAGCATTCTGTGGCATAATATGCTCAATGGTGTAATTCTCAATTATAATCGGAGCCTTATTATTATAATTTTCCAGATGGCTTAATATATAGTTCCTTGAACGCATATTATATATATCTCTTGAAACAAATGCAGCTTCAAATTTATCATCATCCGGGAACTGTTTATAATCATCTCGTAAAACAAAGAACGCTTTAATGGAATTCATATAATCATCTTGCTTTATCTCATTCCGCAAAGTAGCAAATGTCTTATTTAAAGAGTTTGTTGGAATATCACAGATATTTCTTCTAAAAACATAGCTTATGCACATCTTAAGTATTTCAATAAAATTCTCTTCTGTAATAAGTCCCTCTGAACAATCATTATGTACTTTAAGTAAAAACGGGAATGCAACTTCCATTCGCAGATCATTCACATCCACATACAAATTTTTAATTACAGGATTTGAACTTCTAGCAAAAACCATATCTGTATAATATTTTGCATATTTTAATAAATCTTCACACAAATCACGAACTGATGAGAATTCGCAGTTCACATGATACAATTTAAATTCTTCATATACCTTGTCTATTTTGGGAATTCTAGTTAACTTCATTGTAAGATAGTCACGGAAAAATTTATCCATAACAGAGTCTTGTTTTTCATACTCAAACATTAACTCCATTGGTCTCCAAAAATGTTCATATACATAACTCTGCTCGTCATTTTCCAGTCCCATCAATATATAATTTCGGATCAAATCTGATTCTGATAGTTCTTTACCAGTAGAATTCAGGCTTTCAAAAATTGCCTGTGCATCATCCACAGCTCTATCTAATGTTATATTTACTATCTGTAACTTTCCTATAGATTCATAAATTTCTGCCGGCTTCAACTCGTTCTTCTCTATTTGCTCTACAAAAAATCTATGATTTATCAACAAACGTGACACAGTATTTTCAGGTATCGGTTTTTTCTCTACCAATCTTATAAGAATATCTCTATCATTCTCTGTTAATAACAATTTGTATCTTTCATCGCCATTTTCATATTCATTTTTTAACAACATATTATCTATTCGGCGAGAATTAATGCTGGTATCCTCTGGATGATTTATTGCATAATCTCTAAGTGCTATCAATAGCAAAGTCAATGTTGTCATTCTCTGCTGTCCATCAATAATCATATATTTCTGAACTCCTGTTGGCATCGCCTGTTCTGCGATATTAACAATGGAACCTACAAAATGTCCCTGCTTATTCTTTTTCTGCATGTCAACAATATCATTCCAAAGTCTTCTGCACTGTTCAATATCCCAGCTATAATAACGCTGATATACCGGAATCAGAAACTGCTTATTCCCATTTAGTATTGAATATATATTTCCCTTTGTCGCATCCAATGCTCATTCCTCCTATTCTTGTCCGTATTTCGTCTGTGACTCAGCTACCATCATCGTACTTCTATCCTCATTCACATAGGAGACACTGCTATGAAAATCCACTACATTTTCTTCTCGTCCCATGTCATTGTTATCCGTCCAAAGTTCACATTGAGTCATAACAGTCTGTACTGCGTCATCCATGCCTTCTGGTGGATATTTATGTTTTTTTAGTAGTTTCTTAATCATCATCCGCATTTTAGCCCGTGCTGAATCACGCTTTTGCCAGTCGATTGTACGATTTTTACGAAGTGTGTCAGCTAGCTCCTTAGTAATTGCTATAAGTTCTTCGTTTTCATAAAAGTCCTTAATAGCCTGCGGTTTTGTAAGAGCATCATAGAATGCCAATTCATCCGCTGTAAGGCCCAGCTTATCTCCTTCCTCCTTTGCTGCTGCAATCTGCTTAGCCAAATTCAGAAGTTCTTCTATTACCTGTTCATTCGTAAGCATACCATTAAGATATCTATTCATGGTTTGCTGGATGATTTCACTAAACTTTTCAGACTTTACAACATTAGTTCTTCGATATATTTGAACCTGCTCTGCAATCAGTTTTTTTAGTAATTCCACTGCGAGGTTTTTCTCTTTCATCTTTGATATTTCTTCTAAAAACTTCGGATCAAAGAGTGAGAAATTTTGCGATACATCAGAGAACAGATTGATTACACCATCACTCTTTATACTTGCCTTTAGCAATTCATTTATTCTGGCGTTCATTTCTGGAAGGGATATTTTCTTTCCCTGTCCCTGATTCATAAGTCGCATTACAAGTACTCTGACAGATTCGAAAAAGGCGGCTTCGACGCGAAGTGATTCCTCTACCATTGATGAACATAATGACAGTGCCTGTTTTAAAAGTAGTGCTTCCTTTAAGAACTCTGTTCTTTCTTTTTCTTTATTAACACCAACTATAAAGTTTACGCCTCCGCTAATGGCTTTTGATCTTTCCAAATCTGAGCCTGTCATAAACTTAGAATAATCATATCCATGGAAGAAATCCTGACATATTGAAAGTTTTTCTAAGAATTTCGGATATGCAACCTTCGCAACATCAGTATCTCCATAGTTTTTCTTATCACGTGAAGTATAATCATTCATTGCCTCTTTGAGTGCAGATGCAATACCTACATAGTCAACAACAAGTCCACCTTCCTTATCTTTAAAGACTCGATTTACTCTGGCTATTGCCTGCATAAGATTATAACCCTTCATAGGTTTATAAACATACATTGTAGCAAGTGATGGCACATCAAATCCTGTAAGCCACATATCAACTACTATCGCAATTTTGAGTGGACTATCATTGTCCTTGAACTTCTTAGCCATCTCATCCTTGTGACGTTTATTTCCAATAATCTCTTTCCATGCTTCTGGATCTTTGTTGCTATCAGTCATAACAACCCCGACTTTTTCTGTCCATGTCGGTCGAAGTTCCAAAATTCTCTTATATATTTTCATAGCAATAGAGCGTGAATATGCAACAATCATAGCTTTTCCTGTAAGCAGATTAGCTCTATTGTTGTCATAATGATCTAAAATATCACATACTAATGAGTCTATTGTCTTGTCATTACCAAGGATTGCCTCCATTTGTCCTAATTGTTTTTTACTCTTTTCTACAACCTCTGCATCTGCATTTGATGCCATTAAATCATATTCTGCATCAATCAATTTGAGTGTTGCTTCATCCAGCTTTAACTTGATAACTCTGCTTTCGTAATAAACTGGTCTTGTAGCTCCATCTTCAACCGCCTGCGTCATATCATATATATCAATATACTCTCCAAAGACTTCTCTTGTACTCCTATCTTTCATAGATATAGGCGTACCTGTAAATCCCACATATGTAGCATTTGGAAGGCAATTTCTAATAATCCTGGCTGTTCCTGTTACAATCTTAGCCTCTTTTTCTCCATCTTCATTTTCTACCATTTTTATTTTTTCTTTTAAACCATATTGTCCACGATGAGCCTCATCCGCCATTACAATAATGTTGCGTCTTTCAGATAATGGTTCTTCTGATTCTTCAAACTTCTGCATTGTGGTAAATATAATTCCATTAGCTTGTCTGCCATTCAGCCAATCCTTTAATCCAATATCATCCTTCGTTGAACTTGGTCCTAGTTTTCTGCATGTTGCATGAACTGGAACCTGTCTCAAAAATGAACTACATTTTGCAAACTGCCCAAAAAGCTGATCATCCAAATCATTTCTATCCGTAATTACAACTATAGTCGGGCTGTCCAATGCCTCCTGCAACAAATGAGCATAAAATACCATTGATAAAGATTTTCCAGAGCCCTGTGTATGCCAGAAAACACCACCTTTTCCATCTGTAACTGTCGCCTTTTTTGCCATCTGAACAGCCTTATTTACCGCAAAATACTGGTGATATCCCGCTAGTATCTTGTACTTCTTCAATCCCTCATCTGAAAAACAGATAAAGTTTTTGATAATATCGAGCAATCTTGCTCTGTCAAACATACCTTCAAAAAATGTATCAAACTGAGCATACTGCGTATTCTCATAATTCCCATCTTTCGTTTTCCATTCCATAAAACGGTCTTCACCCGAAGTAATTGTACCTGCCTTCGATGTCAACTGATCGCTAATAACGCTAATACAATTATAGATAAACATAGAAGGAATCTCATGGATGTAATTTCTAATCTGCAAATAACCTTCTGATGCATCTGTTTCTTCTCTGGAAGGTGATTTCAATTCTATAAGAACAACCGGAAGCCCGTTTATAAACAAGATGATATCCGGTCTCTTGTTGCTATTTTCAATAAATGTCCACTGATTTGCTACGATAAAAGAGTTATTGTCCACATTTTTATAATCCACTATGTATGCCAATGAAGAACACAGTTCTCCATCTGCCGTATATCTTACAGGAATGCCATGCTGAATATAGTCCATAAACACTTCATTTTTCTGTACAAGGTCTCCATTTTCATAATTTTGTAACTTGTACATTGCATCAGAAATAGCCTCCTCTGGTAGAGAAGGATTTAGTCTATGTATGTATTCCATAAGTACATCCTTGTATAATGGACTGTAGAAATCTCGTTCGATATCTGGTCCGTAAACATATTGGTATCCCATATTTTGGAATAACTCTATTATGGAATTTTCGTAATCTGCTTCTGTAAATGTTGTGGACATGTGTATCACCTCACTAATCTTCTGCATAGCCAATTCTTTTACTATAATCTATTTCTCGTTTACTCCAATTTTTCAAATTTTCTACTGAAGCTACGTCCTTCAATATTGTAATATCTTTATTCAATACCTTCTCAATGAAGAATCTTAATTCTCTACCTACATAATCAATTTCAGCATGATTCAAAGTCCATTCCGATTCCACTGCTCTATCATAAAACTTTGAAACATTCAACAATGCCGCATTTTTCGCAACACTCTTTGTCATATCTCCAATCAAAACTTTATCTGAGAAAAATACAGCAACACGATTACACAAAGCTAATATTTGCGTATAGCTTATTTTGTCTATCAATTCAATAAACCTATTATTAGCATTCTCGGAAATATGCAATTGAAGTCTTCTAGCTTCCAACATCTCTTCAAATTTTATTATCAAATCATTGTATATATATTCTTTAAATAATGTAATTAATTCCTCGTCCTCATTGCATTCCAAGAAATAAGTATTTTTATTCATTTTGTGCAATGTTGCTTCATCAATAATAACATTTACATCATAATGAACCTTAGCAACATAATACTTGTTCGGAAAATCCTCTTCGCAAAAAGCTTTTACTTCACTTTCTGGTGAAACGGATATTGCTTTGATTTCAACCATCCGATTAATATATTCGATCCAATTTTCTTTCACTTCCATTGGTGCAATCTGTGAAGTATTATGAAACGAATTATTGAACAACAAATATATTAATTTAACCTGATCTGCAAGAATTAATTCTGCAAAATCGATTCTATCATTTTCTTTTTCATATGTTTTTCTGATTTCTTTTTTCTTGCGCTCATACTCCATCATCTCAATAGCTTTACAACCATTACAATCGCACTTTTTTCTTCTCCACCCATTATTTGCATACTCTTTGTGACCACAATTCAAACAAAACCTATCACTCTGTTCACCACTATACGAATACGCAGTTCTTGCTTCTATATTTTTATACAAGAACTCTCCACAAATCACGCATACATCATTAGTTCTTACTGGTGGTAAAATCTTCAATAATCCCCCAGGTTTTACATCTATATTATATTTACTAAGTATATCCGATATTTTGATTGATTTATCCATATACATAGTAACAACTTCTTCAATTTGCGTCTCTGTTAAATGTTCTAATTTTTCGTTAATCTCCATATCTTATATCCTTTCTGTAAAAATGGTAAACAATAATTTAGTGGCTTAAAGCTCAATATCGGAGACATCAAGTTCGCCGGACATCAGACGAGGAAGTAATGTATCTCGAAGTTTTGCAAGATTTACCGATTGCTTTTCATTTTCCTGCATTTGAGAATACATTGGTGCAACCGTTTCTTCAAAAATGCACAGTGTTACATCGTCGGGAATATATAACTGCATTGCATTTAGAATGTTGGTTGTCATACTTGGCACAGCAGAGCCGGCATTCAGAGAAGCAAGGTCTTTGCCTTTTACAAAGTGATACACAAATTTTGCAATATTAGGACGAAGCATTTCGGTGTAGAACATTGTATCCACCGACCAAAATGCACCATTAACATACATAACATTGTTCAGTGTACCTTTACGGGGGATAAGGACAGATTCACCAGTATAAAGTGGCTTCTCTACATATCGCATTATGCCGCCAGAACCATATACTGGATAACAACCATCATCAAGTTTTTTATGGTCTTTGCCGTATTTTACTGAAACTAAATCAGAAAGATTTCCTTCTTTCCAGTTCGAATTTCGGTTTTCGATGAACATTTGATGATAAATTGCCTGAGCTTGCTGCTCTAAATTATTGTTTATCAATTCATTATTATTTATTTTTTGTTCTATACACCATAATGTATCTGCAATTCTTTTTTGTTCTTGATAGTCAGGTGCATAAATCTTGCATTTTAATAATTCAGGCTGTCGCAGACCAACAACAGTTGTTCCTGTAGCTCTACCATCAAGTTCTGCTTGAAAGAATGATGATGTCATATAAAAGTAAATGTATTTTGGATAAAAGGTGTTATTAACCCTTACTGCAAATAATCTTTGACTCAAAACAATTTTTTCGTCACTATCCCAATAATAAATTTGACCAAATGGCGCTTCGGAAGTTATTAAAATATCTCCCTTTTGAACCTCTTCCTTCATCCAGCATCTATACATTTCCTCTGAAACATATCTAATACTATCCGGCTGAACAATCTTTCCTGTTTTGATGTTTTTGGCGGATAATGCTCTGTATCCTGACTCACTCCAATCTCCGCCCAACTTTTTAGGTGTCTTTCCTCTATAATCAATCACAGTAGAAATCACATCTGCAACTGTGTATTCATTCCATTCAGCCATAATCGTTATCCTCTCTATCCAATGTATTTTCTGTGAGCAATCTTAACATTGCTCTGTTTGACCATTGCGTACTGCAAGGTCGTATCTATTTTCCTATGCCCCAAGAGCTGTTGTAACTGTTCTATGGGCATTCCTTTATCTATTGCCATTGTTGCAAGTGTACGCCTGAACTTGTGCGGGTGTACTTTTTGCAGCCCTAATTGCTTTCCAAATTCACGCAAACGAACCTCAACTCCGCCGATTTTCAGCCTTTCGTGCGGCGATTTCAACGACACGAATAGCGCCGGATTATCGTCCGTTCTGCTCTCTAAGTAATTCTGCAAATGTATCTTTGTTCGAGCGTCAAAATAGACCACTCGTTCCTTGCTGCCTTTACCAAATACGATACATTCTCTCTCATTGAAATCAATATCATTTCGGTTAAGCAGCACCATTTCTCCGACACGCATCCCCGTTGAAGCCAGCATATCTATAATTGCCAAGTCTCTCAGTTCCGTGCAGTTATCCCTCATAAGTTCCAACGCTTCATCGGAATAAGTTTCCTTTATGTTTGTGCCAGTCTTTACTCTGTGTATTCGTCTGACAGGACTTTTCAGTATGTAATCTTCGTCCTCCAGCCAAGAGAAAAAGCTGGACAAGATACGACGGATATTGTCTATCGTAACCTTGCTTGACTTCTTCTTTTCCTGATACTCGGTCAGGTATCCACGAATGTCGTCCGTTACAATGTGCTTAACATCTTTGTTCAGCTCATCGAGCATCGCTTCAATAGTTGCCTTATAGTATCTAAGAGATTTCTCGGAACAGCCCTCAATTCGCTTTGCCGATAAGAACAGCTCCACATAGTTCTGCTTCGCGTTATTCTCTTGGTTTTGCTTCTCGGTTACCTCATACTTTGCAAGGGAATATTGTAAAACCTCCTGCAACTTCTCATTTT
Source organism: Roseburia sp. 499 (assembly GCF_001940225.2). NCBI lineage: Bacteria > Bacillati > Bacillota > Clostridia > Lachnospirales > Lachnospiraceae > Roseburia > Roseburia sp. 499. The sequence continues at coordinate 478,729 of NZ_CP135164.1, read as the reverse complement.
GTGCGTTATTCAGAAAAGGTAACATTCCCTGGATAACATCTTTGATTAAATCTTGTTTCACAGTCAATTCTCCTTTGAATAATTCTTAGAGAACGACATGCAACGGCAGTTCTTGTTATAACTTCTGCCGTTGGTAGAAGTATTATCTGTTTTTATTTTTTGTTTCGTGCTTTTCTATTTTGGGCTGTTCTTATCATATTTTCAACCTCGCTCAATCGCAAATCAAAATGTTTTTGCAAAAGTGCAGTGATTTCATCATTTTTTAATTTTGAATCAATTAAGAGGTCTAATGTTTTGATTAGGCACAGTTGATAACCAGAATTAAATGAATACTCATCATTATCTTCTTTTTGCTCGACAAGACGAGATTTTACATCCGTCGGTATTTTTTTGAATTCATCTAATATTTCATTTTTCAAGTCCATATAAACATCCTTTCTGTTAAACAATAATTTAGAGCAGCAAGCAATGGCACTTTTCAAATTGTGGTTCATTGACTATGAACCATTTGACAGACAAGTTCCAACGACTTGGAAAAATGGCGTTCTTGGCGATTTTGTTGAAATAAAGCGTGGCGGTTCACCTCGCCCCATTCAAAATTTCTTATCCGATAGTGGGTTGCATTGGTTGAAAATATCCGATGCAACAAATATAAGTTCCCCATTCATCAATGAAATCAAGGAATACATCATTGAAGATGGTTTGAAAAAAACTGTTTTTCTCAAAGCAGGAAGTTTAGTTTTATCAAATAGCGCCACACCCGGTTTGCCCAAAATTCTTGACATAGATACTTGCATACACGATGGGTGGCTATATTTTCCGTCGTCCAAGTTTTCAAACGAATACTTATATCTGTATTTCAAACACATTCGAGATAATTTGATTGCACTTGGCAATGGCAGTGTATTTACAAACCTGAAAACGGATATTCTAAAGAATTATCCCACCAACTTACCGACAGATGAAGTACTGAATGAGTTTGACGGAATTATAAAACCTATATTTTCTATGATTCTATCCAAAACAAGAGAATCAAAGCGATTAACAGAAATCAGAGACTCTCTGTTGCCTCGTCTGATGTCCGGCGAGCTTGATGTTTCAGACATCGACCTTTAAGCCGCTAAATTATTGTTTATCTCATTATTTATGCTAATTTTATCATCTAATAATTTTAATATTGATGATATTCTTGTTTGTATTTCAAGATCAGGAAATGGTATTTCAATATTTTGTACAACATCCGTTTGTACTCGCTGGCGTCCTGAAGATCCTACCATAGATTTGATAGCAATATCTCTAACCATTGGACTACAAACCAAATAAAAAACATAATATGGGTCTGTTACACCTTCCTTAGCTCTGAATACAATATACTCTGTCGAACCGAAGCCCACTTCATTTTCATCAAGTATACTAATCATTGCCGTCTTACCATTCTCTAAACAAGGTGTAATACGTGCCATTACTGTATCCCGATTACGAAATTTTACTCCACCGGAATATTCAGTTATTTCATATTCGCTTATATCTCTACAAAATGGTTGTAACTTATCCATTCCAACTTTTTTTGCCAATACACCTTTATTCAGTGCTTCTCTTGGATTAATCTCTATACAGACACTTAATTTTTCCATTCGCCATATAGTGGACATATCGTTCATCCCTCACTTTCGTACTCTGACTCATTTATTTTATAAACATCTATAATACTAAAAATTTCATCAAGAAGGTATTCCACTTCAACATGAACGTCAATAATCTCCTCTGTTGATGCACCATCATAAAAGATGTACCGAATTTCTAATTTTGTATCAAACGAATACATCGTTACATTTTCCTTTTCATCAGATATTTCTACATTTTCATATCCAATCAAATGAATAGATGTACTTTTGATTAATCTACTTTTTTCTACAATACCAAAATCGTGATCAATCAGTTGAATAGTAAAATCACCTGAAGTAACCCAATCATTGAATTCCTGATAATCTCCTGCTTCCTGAATCGGCAAATAAGAATACGCATCTATATCTTTTGCCCAAATTTGCAACTGTTCTTTTACTTCTTCTCTCTTTGAACATATATCAATAACAGCATCTGGAAATAGACCTGTAAACTCAGCAACTAATTGCTCCTTAAACCCTTTATCTTGTGAATAGAAAATAAACTCTGATTTTGGATTTTTTTCTGCCAATTCCAAAATGCTTTCCCAAATTAGGACATCCTTAAATCCCTTATCTGAATTCTTCTCTTTTCCTTCAAACGGTGCCTCTTTTTCAAATGCACGTGTAACTATTCTCCCAAAACACTTCTCTTTCGGAATAGGCAATTCAATTATTTTATTAATTCCTCTTGAGATAGACTTCTTGTATTCATCTATTTGCCTGTCTATATAAACACTGTAATCCCCTAATGGCAAACGTTTGACTGCATATTCGGGAAACTTCCATTTTTCAAATTCAACAATTCTTTTCTCATGAGCTTCTACAATTTGTTTCTTTAATTCATTCCAAACAACAGCAGGAATCGCAATTTCGACATTTTCATATATATCAAGCTGATTAATCATTTCAATAACACTCTCAAATGCAGAATTAAGTGAAAATGAAGTAAAATCGGCATGACTTTGATATGATTGATGTAATATATTGGTATCAAATATCAAAATATATCTTTTATCATTTGATTTCATATCCTATTGCGCCTAACTTTCTGCGAATTTCTTCTTCAAGTTCGTGGGACTTAGCAAACATATCCGACAGTTCTGATGTAAGCCTTCCCATCTTTTCCTCAAATGGTTCTCCATCATCTTCCTGTTCTGCAATCCCAACATATCGTCCCGGAGTAAGAATATAATCCTGTTTAGCGATATCCTCTATCGTTGCTATTGCACAGAAGCCTTTTTTCTCCTCCAATGTTCCATTCTGAAATGCTTCAAAAGTGTCTGCCAATAATTTAATATCTTTTTCATCATCCAGATCTCTATGTTTTCTGTCTACCATATGCCCCATATTACGAGCATCTATAAATAATATTTTTCCCTTCTGTTTTTTGTTATCTGTAATAAACCACAAAGTTACCGGAATAGTTACACTATAGAAAAGCTGCGTAGGCATCGCAATAATACCTTCAATTTTATCATCTTCAATTATCTTCTTACGAATCTCTCCTTCTCCACTTGTTTGTGTAGATAATGCCCCATTTGCAAGTACCAATCCTATCTTTCCGTTCGGTGCCAAGTGATGAATCATATGCTGAATCCATGCATAGTTGGCATTCCCAGCTGGTGGCAGACCATATTTCCAACGTGGATCATCTACCAACCTTTCTTGATTCCATGGATGATAGTTGAATGGAGGATTCGCAAGTATAAAATCTGCTTTTAAAGTCTTATGCCAATCATTCGTAAATGTATCTGCCTGATATGGTCCAAAGTTAGCATCTATGCCTCTGATTGCCATATTCATTTTTGCCATTTTCCATGTATCAGCATTCGCTTCCTGTCCATATACAGAAATTGCTCCCCTTTTTCCATTATGTGCTTGAATGAACTTTGCACTCTGTACAAACATTCCACCTGAACCACAACAAGGGTCATATACACGACAGTTTTCAAATGGTTTTAAGATTTCAACCAATGTTTTTACTATACTTGAAGGAGTGTAAAATTCTCCGCCACTTGCACCTTCTTTTTCGGCAAACTGTGCAATACAATACTCATATGTTCTTCCAAGCAAATCTTCATTTGCTTCCGTATCAGTCATATCAATACTATTTGTAAATATATCAACAACATCACCTAGGATTCTTTTATCCAAATCTGGACTAGCATAATTCTTTGGAAGAACATCTTTCAAACTTTTATTGTCTGCCTCAATAGCCTTCATAGCATTATCAATCACAATTCCAATTTCCGGAGTATGAGCTGCAGATGCTATAGTTGACCATCTTGCTTCCTCTGGTACAAAGAAAACATTTTCCATAGTATATGCATCTATATCATCCTCGAAACCATCGCCCTCTTCTACTAGTTCTTTATATCTTTTATCAAATGCCGCTGATATGTATCTTAAGAAAATAAGTCCAATAATAACTTTTCTGTACTCTGCTGCCGGAATATGTCCCCAAAGCACACACGCTGCATCCCATATTTCTTTTTCAAATCCTATATTTGCATTGTTCTTATCCGCCACAATAAAGCCTCTCTTTCCATACTTTTTTCTATTCTTCGGACTCAATCCTCACAATATCATCAAACCCACATTTTAATTCAACACATATCCTCGCCAGTATATCCAACGATACCTGCTGATCATTATTCATCTTCGTAAATGTGCTTGGTGCAATTTGTGTTCTTTTTCTTAATTCAGTTTTCGTCATATCCCTATCAATCAATAGTTTCCATAAGGGCTTATAAGATATTTTCACCTGATTTTCTGACATGTTCTTTCCTCCGATTTATCACGCCAAATAGTCCTTTTTTCTCAAAAATAATTATATCATCTATCTTTCATATTTACAATTATAACTTTTGAGTTCTCGAAACATAGAGTATTACTAAGTATGTCTATTTTCTATGGATTGCTTTTTGTACCTGCTTTTTGTACCTCTTCTTTCTCTTCAATAATGTAATCCAAAACCGTCATAATAGTTCATGAAATAGACAGAGGAACTATCTCCCTCTGCCTCTACTCCACTGCTTCTCCTGTTCCATCTCATGCCTCTCATTCCCGCTTACTGTCTCCTCATAAATCTTCTGATACTCCTCGTACAGTTGATCCCCATCAAGTTTCACACCCAATTTATCCAGTACACTCATAAATAGTTTCAAATTACCACTAGCATCACTTACATCGAACATAAAAGCATTTGCTTTCACAGAAGTTTTAAGGTACTTATATGGACCACAAGCCAAAAGTTCTCTTGCTACCTTTTCTGCCTTATCTGCCACAACATTCTTTTTAACAACATCTACTAAACGCTTTGATTCCTCATAAAGCCTGTCAAAATCAGCTTCGTGACCAATTTGCTTAAAGAAGCTATTAAGTTTCTCATATACTGCAAGTACATCATCGTTTTCATTAACGCCTGCCATTCGTATCTTCTCCTCATCAGAACTGACATGATAATCTGCATACGAATAAAATGATTTATCTTTTACATTCGTCTCAGTCACCACCTCTTCCATGTCCATTGCAGGCTCCGAGTTACTGCGATACATATCCTCTGTATTATTTTCGTATAATTCTTTCAAATCAGCTCCACAATATTTCTGTACAGGCACATCAATAGTAGTTTCACCATCCCTCGCCTTTTCGATATACTCTAAGGCATCAACACACACATCTTCCGAAGCGTCCTTTTCCTGTTTTTTCTCCCAATGCATTGTATCTACAACAGAAACGCCTACATCCGCTCCTTCCACTTCCACTGCATGAACCTCTTCTGTTTGTACCTTACAAGCCACCGCTTCTTCCATCTGAGGTATCACAATCTCATTATCATCAACCAGTTCTTCTATCTCCGGCACATCATGATACGCAGTATACAGATTTTCCTTTATCGCCATATCCACCAGACCAATCTGCTTTTTAGCCTCTTTCTTCTGTTGCTTTAATACATCCAATTTCTTCTGCATAACCATATGCCACAACTGATAATCTCGATACTGTTCGTCCGTCTTGATTGCTCTCTTTTTACCGGAACTAAGCCTATAAATCTCATGCTGCCTGTCATCAATCTCCTTCATTTTCTTTTCCTGTTCACTTCTATAATCCAGCAAATCAGAAAAGTCTCTGATATTGTTATCCACCAGCATCAAATACTCATCCTGCAACTGATGAAACCTTTTCAAATCCTCTGCGTATTTTACTGCATTGACTTTGAACCTGTTCTGCTCCACCATACGAAGTCGATACATCTTGGCATAGTATTTCTTCTGAAATTCTGATAGATTTGCGCATTTCAAATACCGAATATTCTTAGAATAAAAATGTGGATGCACCATCCAAGGCATATCCACATAATATCTAATCTTATTCTCTGAAAACATTTCATCCATTTTTGCAAGACTGTGATAATATCTATATCCTGGAGCCAGCACCTCCATCCACACACCTGACTTAAATATATAGCCCAGTCTTCTCATCAGATATTTGAAGTGTTCCACATCTCCGGCGGCATAAGCACACATCTGTGCGTCACGCAGGATAATTTCTTTCATTGACATTTCTTTTTCCCATTTATCCCTGCTGATGTTCTTTGGTTTCTTACTGTATTCTGCCGGAATAATACCAAGCCCAAGCTCTTTGCAATACTTATTGGTAATCGGTTGCAAATGATTCTTCCAGTTTCCTTTTGGCGAATTATATTTTTTTCCAGTTGTTACACTCACACTGTTCCATATCAAATGTCCATGCATGTGTTCCCTGTCTGTATGAACCGCAAATACAGCTTCATAATCATCCCCAAGTACATCCTTCGCAAAATGTTCCAATACATACATTGCCTGTTCTGCCGTAACTTTCTCCTCCGGAGAAAACGAAATAATCACATGATATCCTTGTCTGTTACCTGTCTTGTGAAATATATTCTTTGTTTCTACCATTTGCTCAAATGCAGTATCCGGCAGGCAGTTGATACTGCCCACCAAAACACATTCTTCCGTCTTGTCAGGATTTTGGATATACTGCAAAGCATTTTCCAGATGCGATGCCGGATTTCTGCCTTTTGATTCCTTAATATTCAGGATCTTTGTAATCGCCATGTCTCCAGCACCTCCCTGAATAAGATTTTGATTTCATCAAGACTTCTCTGCAACTTATCAATATCGCTGAAATACAGTTCTCCTTGTGTATTTCCAAGTCTGACCGCCTGATTGATATTATTTGCGATACCAGAAAAAATCCTGATAACTCTTGCCCTGTCCTCTGGATATCGAAAATCAACATTTCCACCTAACCGAATCAATTCCCGCACATATTCACTTACTGTCTTTCCACTTTTTCTAACTGCTGCATCCAGAATATCCATATCCTTCTCCGACAGTTTCACCGAAATCTTATAGTCTTTCCTATCAGACTTGTATCTTCTCTTTCCATCTGCCATAATCAAATCCCCTTTCGTGTCTTAAAAATATTGTCTTAAACCAATTTCTTTTTATCTGTCCCATTGCTCTTTCATCCTTTCAAAAAGCTTTGCTTATAGGTTTTGCACCTCGCATTTTATGCTCGGTGTGTTTGGCGTTCACACTACTCATTCTCATGCAAGCATGAAATTCGTAGTGTTCACTGGTTTTGCAAGATGCGGAAAAGGTCGGACCTTTTCCCGAAAAATATATAAACGCCATCAGCGTTTACATCTTTTTTTCGTCTTGGCAGGAGCACCTGCACCCGATATATTTTACTGCTATCACACTTGATAGCAGATATTATGATATTGATATCTTTCTGGCACTTTTTGATAGCACTACACCATTTCAGTTTTCTTCGCTATCATAAGTGCCGGTTTTGATATCATTTCACCTGATTGTGATAGCAGCCATGCTATCACGAGAAAAAACTATCCAAATCCAGCATGTCATTTGCTTCAACATCTTTTTCCATGCCATTTTTAATCTCGCCGCCTTCTTTTGCTACTCTTTCAGCATCAGACATCATATTTGTCGCTGGTAAACCAGAAGCATGTGAAGCAGGCAAAGGATTTGAAGTTTGACCTGTTTGAATTCCAATAAGGTACGATGCAATAATCTGAGGAAGCTTTTCATCAATGATCGTTTCAACTGCTCCAGCTATTCTTTCAATGAGCGGTTCTTCCCAATCCTTCCTGTCAACTGTCGGACATTCTTCATTTAGTTCCATACCCCCAAGAAGATTGATTGCTGAAATTATGAAATCCTGTATGGAAGAATGTTTTTCAGCATTAATCTTCTGAAGAATGTCAAACGCCTTTTGATGCTCAGGATTATCTGAATAGAATCTGACAATTTTCTGTTCTTTCTTCTTCATTGTCTCACCTGCCCTCACTTCTCAGTTATCCGGCTATTCCAAGTTTCTTCTTTTTCAAGGCTACATAACAGAAATACTCATAGCCCTTTGCATTTGCATTGATGTCAAAGTTGAATGTGATTCTGCTTCTGTCAAATGTGCTGAAATGTTCCAAAAGCTTTGCTCCTCCGCCCAAGACATACATTTTCATTGTCTTTTCGTTGTATCCAAAATCAAATATTTTTGCAGTCAACTCCCTCACATACTCCTTTGCTGTTGCCTCCATCCAATATTCATATTCGGGATCAATATCTGCCATACGATTCATTAGAAATGTGTTGATGATTGAATCTGGCACATCTTCCTGAAACTTATCTAATAACGTCTGATGGATTTTCAAAGCACACTGACGTACTCCAAACAATTCCGTCCACATTTTATTTTCTACCGGTCTTCCATCTTGTAAGAACATTGCATTCATCGTTCCATTCCCAATGTCTACAATCATGTTCAAACCTTTAAATTCTGGCAGAAGTTCTGCAACCGCAGCATAACATTGTGGCATAACACTACAACCTGCAATTTCCACTTCAAATATTCTGCCTTTATATACAAATCTAATTTCAGAATTTTGAAGCATATATGCCTGAAATGACTCCTTTTGTGAATCCATCCATTTAAGCGGAACTCCCACTGCTAGATGAATTTTCTCACATCTAACATTCCTCAAGTACAGTTCCTTTGCAATTGCCGCAACAGTGAGGATGTAAAAATCATTATCCATCACTTTGTCTTTCGTATAATTTTTATGACCCTGATCCAGCACGTAATATTTGCCACCATAATACAAATAATCAGTACTCATTACCGGCTCTGTATCTCTCTCCACAAATCCATTACTGAATACTGTATTAGCTGTTTTTATATTTCCATAACCATGATCCACAGCCAAAATCAAAGTTCCGTCAATTCTAAGCTCTCTCATATAACGCTTCCTCCAATCTCTTCTTTATTTCTTTTTCACGAAGCTCTTTATTTTTCATAATTGCAACACGTCCATCGTGGGTAATTATTTCCTGTGCCACTTCCCATTTCTGTCTCTGCTGCACAAGCACCGACAAATAATCATCTGTTGAGCCAAGTGAAATTCCTGTCGCATTAATTATTTCATTCTCAAGTTCACAGGCATACTCCTGAAATTCCATAGCTTTTTCAATCAATGTTCCCTCTAACAGATACTTACGATGGAGTCTTCTGTCCAACTCAAACAACCATGTCATCCACAGTGTTCCATACTTGCCAACACCTGTAATTGTTGCATTATCACATGCTCCAAGAACAGGATATAAAAAATCTCCTCTCTGTTCGTACCTGATTCCATTCCTTTCAAAAAATGTCATTTCGTCAGTTTCTGTTGTATTCATATAACCACCAATCCTTTCTAGTCCGTTTCTTTTAAAATAGTTAAAATATGCTTCAATGGCATGAGCATCTCATCAAAATCAATGTCGCTCATATTTTCATCCTGCAAAAACTGCAATTCTTCCAGCATCGCTTCAAGATACATTTCCATTTTTCTTGCGACTTTCTTTCCCGCAACCACTCTCACTTCGTGCTTTAATAAGCACTGTATAATATAGTCCTGCTTGGAAAGACCACTCAACGCAACTTTCACATTAAGTTCCTGTGCCTCCTCCGGTGACATACGAAACGCCACCACTACATTTCTCCATCTGTTTTTTGCATCTAATCTCTTTTCGCTCATTTGATTCATCTCCTACCCATGGGATGCCATCACATCCCCTTGTTTTTATCCTGCAAGATACTTTTGTATATTAAGAATCTTATTATCGTTCTCGATTGATTCTTCCGACGTTACTTTTTCTTCAATAACCTTATTTACCTCAACATCTTCCACAACTTCATCTTGCACACCATCTTCATAGCTTGCGTTGACCTCATCCAATTTATCTGCCATAGCCACCTGCTTTGACGGGAACAAATGCGAGTAGCGATACGTGATATCTATACTCTCATGACCAACTCTGTCAGCGATTGCCACAGCTGAAAATCCAAGGTCAATCAAATGTGAAATGTGACTGTGACGAAGATCATGGATTCGAATCTTCTTTACTCCTGCAAGCTTTGAGCCTCTCTCCATCTCGTGGTGAAGAAAACTTTTTGTCACCTGAAAGATTCTTTCTGTAGGTTCCTGATCATAAAGCATTGCAAAATAATCCTGCATCTCCTCCGACAAAAACTTAGGAAGTTTTATCGTTCGATTGCTTTTTGGAGTCTTGGGTGTTGTAATAAAATCCTGCCCCTGCAACCTCTGATACGATTTATTGATACGGACTGTATTCTTATCAAAATCAAAATCCTCCGTTGTAAGAGCTAGCAACTCACCAAGTCTCATTCCAGTCCAATACAACATTTCAAATGCATAAAATGATATAGGCTTATCCACGATTGCATCAGAAAACTTTTTGTACTCCTCGGTAGTCCAGAAAAGCATTTCTTTATTTTCCTCTTTTCCCATGTTTCCTGCCTGTCTCGCCGGGTTTGATTTTAGATTATAAAACCTGCAGGCATGGTTAAAAATCGCACTCAGCGTATTATGCATGGTTTTTCTGTAAGTCTGAGAATAACTCTCACCATTTTCATATCGAAATCCTACCATCTCGTTCTGCCACTTTCTCACATCTCCTGCTGTAATCTCATTCATCTTCAGATTTTTGAAGTACGGTAAGATTTTTGTCTCCACAATGTGTTCCTTGGTAAGCCAGGTATTGAGCTTAACCCGATTCTTCACATCTTCTGTATATAACTTCCAGAACTCTCCGAATGTCATATCCAGATTATTTTCCTGACGAATCTTATAGTTACGCTCATAATCCAAAGCTTCCCTCTTTGTTGCAAATCCTCTTTTCTTTATTTGCTTATTATCCCCAGTCCAGTCCTTGCAATAGAATTTGACAAACCAAGTACCAGTCTTACTATCCTTATATGCTGGCATACTCATCATCTCCTTTTCCTATTGCCGATAGGACATCTTAAGTCCCACCGGCTTTGTGTACTAATATTTTTTGCTGTTATACAGCTTCTGTCATTCCATAAAATCGCTCTTCAAAATACTTACGACTAATCTTGCCACGAATAACTGCATAGCCTTTTTCTTTCAGTTCGTTATTCAACTGTCGCATAATGTTATAAGCAGCCGATTTTGAAATGCCCAGTATCTGCATCACATCATCTACTTTTAAAAACTTCTCGTTCATGCACTGCGCCTCCCTTCTTCCTGTGTTTAAATACAGAGATTTATGATACAGTCACAATAACTGCTGCATAAATTCTGTATTATGTATTTGTCCGTAGGAATTGTAATCAGATTTTTCCGTCCAACTGTTCACATTCCATAGCATTCAAAAATGTTGGCGTTCTCATATCGGCTCTGCCGGTGTTCCAACCAGCCTCATTACCCGAAAGATTATTTCAGATAATACCGCCCGCTCCTGCTCGAGGTATTCAGTCCACTTAGGGGAGTGTCTTCATTCGCTCGCTTCTTGAAAGGTCTTGGCAAATGTCTGTTAGATTTCCGATATCGCTCATTCATTTTTTCAATACTATATAGTATAGATAAATAGATTGTGATTATTCTATACCATATCATATTGAATTGTCAAGAAGTTTTTCTAATGTTTTTGTATAGAAAAACTTCCCTTTTCATTTTTTTCGTGTTATACTCTCCTTAAAAGTCCATAACACATCTAAATGGAGGGAACTACACTATGACAATAGGTGAAAGAATAAAGAAAATACGGGTATTCCGCAAAATGACAATGGATGACCTGGGTGGTGCTCTCGGTTTTGAGGGAAAAAATATGTCTGTCCGTATCTCTCAATACGAAACCGGTGCCCGCATTCCCGGTGATGATATGATTCAAAAGCTTGCCGACGCATTGCACTGTAATTACAAAGCAATCTCTGACTACAGTTTAGGTGCTGCGGAAGATATTATCGAAACACTCTTCTGGCTCGAGGAAAGTGCCTCTTCTCTTCCTGCACGAGGAAAAGGGACAAGATTTCCTGAGTACACTGCACCAGGTAATCTGATTCACTTAACTGCAATGACACCTTCAAAGCCTTCTGAAACAGCAAAACCAACTTATAACGAAGATGATTATGACTGCGCAGGTGCACCCGTTGCATTAACTTTTGAATATGGATTGGTAAATGACTTTTTGTCAGACTGGTGTGAAATGAAAACGAAATTAAATAATGGAGATATTTCTCCAAATGAATACTTTGAGTGGAAAATCACATGGCCGCATGCGTAAAGCATATTGCTTATCATCCGCTGTGCACCATCTCGATTCCGCTTCGCTTCATCTCGATGGAGGGCGTTCGCCCTATATGAATAGAAACTTGCTGTCTATGGAATGCAAGCATTCCAAGCCATCAATTTTCTATTCATGCACAGCTCACTTTAGTACCATTATAGTACCAAACGGCAAAAAACAAGCTCGCAAATGCCCATTTTATAGGCTTTTGCGAGCTTTTGAAAATTATTCAAACTCAATCGTTCCAGGTGGTTTTCCCGTACAATCATAAAATACGCGGTTAACCCCTTTCACTTCATTCACAATTCTATTTGTCACCTTGCTCAGCACTTTCCACGGAATCTGTGCTGCTTCTGCTGTCATGAAGTCAGAAGTATTTACTGCTCTAAGTGCTACTGCATAGTCATAAGTTCTAAAATCTCCCATAACTCCTACAGAACGCATATTAGTAAGTGCTGCAAAATACTGTCCTAACTGCTTGTCCAGTCCTGCCTTTGCAATCTCCTCGCGGTAGATAGCATCTGCATCCTGCACGATTTTTACCTTTTCTTCCGTTACTTCTCCGATGATACGGATACCAAGTCCCGGTCCTGGGAATGGCTGACGGAATACCAGATATTCCGGAATACCAAGTTCTAATCCTGCTTTTCTTACTTCATCCTTGAAAAGCATACGAAGCGGCTCGATGATTTCCTTGAAATCAACTACGTCCGGAAGTCCTCCCACGTTGTGGTGAGACTTGATAACTGCGGATTTTCCAAGTCCTGACTCGATAACGTCCGGATAAATGGTTCCCTGTACCAGATAGTCCACAGCTCCGATTTTCTTCGCTTCTTCTTCAAAAACACGGATAAATTCCGCACCAATAATCTTACGTTTTTCTTCCGGCTCTGTTACGCCCTTTAATTTATCATAATAACGCTGCTGTGCATTTACACGGATAAAGTTCAGCTCATAAGGTCCGTTTTGTCCAAATACAGCCTCCACCTCATCTCCTTCGTTTTTGCGAAGCAGACCATGATCTACGAATACACAAGTCAACTGCTTTCCGATTGCCTTTGAAAGTAAAACTGCTGCAACAGAAGAGTCTACACCACCGGACAATGCACACAGCACCTTACCGTTTCCGATTTTCTCACGAAGGCTCTGAATGGTAGTTTCCACAAAGGAATCCATCTTCCAGTCACCGGTACATCCACATACCTTGTAAACGAAATTGCTGAGCATTTTCATTCCTTCCTGAGTATGCATTACTTCCGGGTGAAACTGAGTTGCATATAATTTTCGCTCCGGACATGCCATAGCTGCTACCGGGCAAACCGGAGTATGTGCTGTTACCTTAAATCCTTCCGGTGCCTTTGCAATATAATCCGTATGACTCATCCAGCAAACTGTTTTTGAAGATACTCCTTCAAAAATCACATCTGTGTTGTCTATTTCTACTTCCGTATGACCATACTCACTGACAGGAGCTGTCTCTACTGTTCCGCCTAAAGTATATGCCATCAACTGTGAACCATAGCAGATTCCAAGAATTGGAATACCCAACTCAAAGATTTCCTTCTGATAATGAGGAGATGTTTCATCATAAACACTGTTCGGTCCGCCGGTAAAAATAATTCCCTTTGGATTCATTGCTTTGATTTCATCCAGACTCATTGTATATGGCTTTACTTCACAGTAGACATTACATTCACGCACACGACGTGCAATCAACTGATTGTACTGTCCGCCAAAGTCAAGAACGATTACTGTCTCTTTATTCAAAGTTCTTTCCTCCTACAACTTATTTCTATCTTTCCCTATTATATAGGAGGAATCGTGTATTTACAAGGGGAAAAGTTCGGAAACCCGAACTTTTCTATTTCACATCCTGTTTGCTATTGCGATACTGTACCGGTGTCATTCCATATTTTTTCTTAAACAAGCGGTTAAAATGCTCCACGTTTTGGTACCCTACGCTATCGGCAATGTTTTCCACCGTCATGCTTGTATTTTTCAGAAGGGTACGTGCCTTTTTCATTCGCACGGATTTTACAATTTCTCCAAAGGTCTTTCCTGACTTTTCCTTGATATACTTTGACAGATACGGTTTAGATAAATGCATCTGCTCTGTCAGTTCTTCCAAGGTTACAGTCAGATAGTTTTCCTGAATGTAGTTCATGATTTCATTCAAACGCTCATCTCTGCACTGGTCTAACTGTTTTACCGCATCCAATTTATTTACTGCTACGCAAAGTGCTGCGATAGAGGACTTAATAATATCTTCATCAATACCAACGCCCCAGTACATCTTTCCGTTACAGCTGATTCCCACATAGGTTACTGCCTTTGCGGAAGAACCGGTAGACATGGAGTGTTCTTCATATACGGACAATTCATAGCTTACGTTGAAATACTGCTTCAAAGCGTTACTTACCGCATCTAAACGTCCATTTCCATTTCCTGCTACCGTACGCACCTGTCCACCATGAGAAATGGTTGCCTCTGCCATGATTCCATCAACCTGCTTGAAATGACACTCTGCAATCTGGAAATATGGCATATCATTGACATAGTGCTCCTCAAAAATCTGGTAAACCAGTTGTGGAGAAAGTTCCATATGACGTCTGTCAGAAACTCCTTTTACTGTATAGCCCACTTCTTCACGCATTTTATCAGGAATAGTCATTCCATAATTCTGTTTCAGAATATAAGCAACGCCGCCCTTTCCGGACTGACTGTTAATACGAATAACGTCAGAATCATAAGTACGTCCCACATCCTTCGGGTCGATTGGCAGATATGGTACCGTCCATTTTCCATCCGGATTCTTTTCTCTGCATGCCATTCCCTTTGCAATAGCATCCTGATGGGACCCGGAAAATGCAGTAAATACCAGTTCTCCGGCATATGGCTGACGTGGAGAAACCTGCATTCTGGTACATCTCTCATAGACTTCTACAATTTTTGACATATCTGTAAAGTCAAGCTTTGGATCAACTCCATGTGAAAACATATTCATGGCAAGTGTTACGATGTCTACGTTTCCGGTACGCTCTCCGTTTCCAAACAAAGTTCCTTCGATACGGTCTGCTCCTGCTAAAATACCAAACTCTGCATCACAGATACCTACACCACGGTCGTTGTGCGGATGAAGGGAAAGTACTACATTTTCACGATATTTCATGTTCTTGCTCATGTACTCTACTTGTCCTGCAAAAACATGAGGCATTGCATTTTCTACGGTAGTTGGCAAATTGATAATTGCCTTATTATCTGCAGTTGGCTGCCATACATCAAGTACTGCATTGCAGACATCTAATGCATAATCTACTTCTGTTCCGGAAAAACTTTCCGGGCTATATTCGAAGGTAAAGTTTCCTTCTGTTTCATCTGCCAGTTTTTTCAAAAGAATTGCTCCATCAACGGCAATCTGCTTTATCTCTTCTTTGCTCTTCTTAAATACCTGTTCACGCTGTGCAAGAGAAGTAGAATTGTAAAGATGTACCACTGCATGAGGCGCACCCTTTACTGCTTCAAAAGTTTTACGAATAATGTGCTCTCTTGCCTGAGTCAGTACCTGAACAGTAACATCATCCGGTATCATGTTTCGTTCAATCAATGCACGCATAAAATTGTATTCTGTATCGGAAGCTGCCGGAAATCCTACTTCGATTTCCTTGAATCCTACGTCTACTAAGAGTTGGAAAAATTCCAGTTTTTCTTCCAGACTCATAGGCTCGATTAATGCCTGATTTCCATCACGCAAATCTACACTACACCAAATCGGTGCTTCTGTAATGTATTCTTTTTTCACCCAATCATAAGTTACTTCTGGTGGCATAAAATACTGTCGTTCATACTTTTCGTAGTTCTTCATTTCCAATCCTCCAAACTTTGATGCTAAAAAATCTATTAATGTAAAAAAGAATTCCGCTTGCGGAATTCGCCGCGCGCGAGCGGTGTCGTTTACGACTAAATTCTTCTCCGCGAGCTGCGATCTTTAGCGGAACGCTTTTTTATATCATAGGAAGCCATTCCTATGATATAAAAAATCTTCCGTTCCTACTATCCGAAACGGACAATAGAGACGAAAGATATAAAATCCTGCGCGGTACCACTCTACTTCATGTTTCCATGCACTCATCAGCACTTCCATGCTTATCTCTGTAACGGGAGAACCCGTCTCAGCCTACTATATACTTCAGCCGGAGGCTCCAAGGCCAGTTCACTGCATCGTCCCTGCCATCTTCCACCACCGATGGCTCTCTGTAAGTTCCTTTACAGCTACTATTCCTCTTCTTTGCTTTTCATGGGTCTTATGATAACATACATCTTTCGTACTGTATAGTGATAATTTTAATCAGTTTTCTTGATGTATATTATCATATTGTTACATAGTTGTCAATTTTCAATTGCATTTTACATATGCTGATGCAGATATTTTTCTCTTGTAGCAAGTCCCCCACGAATATGACGTTCCTGTTTATTCACGTCCAGAACCTTTCGTGCTTCTTTTGCAAGGGTTGGATTAATCTGGACAAGACGCTCTGTTACATCCTTATGTGCGGTTGGTACGATTTGGAACGGTCTCGTCTTTGGTTGTTTCATCATCAATCAGCACGGTTTCGTCCAGCCCCAGGTCTCCAATAAGGCGCAGGTAAATATCTACATTACCATCCTTGTCCACTTCGATTTTCTGAATCAGGCGTTTAAGCTGAGTGTTGGTCATTTCATGAACATCTGTAATATCCTCCATCTGCTTAAAGGTACTGTTAAGAATCGCCTCTAACTGCTCTCCTTTTGTCAGATGATAGGACACCATCTTCAATTCGTTTTCCAATCTATCAATCTCTTTTCTCATTCCACCGATTTTCTCATTTAATTCCTCTCTGGAAATCAAATCATCGGTATACATGTCCATATATTTTTCACGGGACTTGCGTAGCTTGTTCAGTTCTGCGTTCAGTTCCTTTTCATACTCGATATTTTCATCTTTTGCCTTGTAAACACGTTGGAATTCCTTGATCACATGGTCGATTACTTTTTTCTTTTTGCTGAGTACATCCTGGAAGTACTCCTGTAATACCTGAATCAGTTCTTCCTCATCCACCGTCACTGCATTCGGGCAGCTATCCGCACCACGACCATTGTGACCGGAGCATACCCATCGTACATAGGTATTCTTATACTGACGGACAGTTCTACGGAAAGACCAACCGCAGTCCTTGCACTTAATCAGGGTAGAGAACAAATACTTGTTGCTCTGACGTTCATGAGTTAGTTTAAAAGAGTCATGACGACCTCTCAAAATCTCCTGAGCCCTATCAAAGGTTTCATCATCAATAATACGAAGTTCCGGACGGACAGTCACCAACCATTCAGACTCATCTTTTTCTTTTCTCTGGCCGGTCAGAAAATCCGCAATTTCTTCTTTGCCGTTAATAATCTTACCGGTATATATCTCGTTGGTCAGAATACGACAGATTGAATTCTGGCTCCAGTTATTTCCTCGTTTTGTTTTGACGCCACGCTCGTTAAGCATGTTGGCAATTTTCGCTCCGCCAAAGCCTTCTTCTGTATACCACTTATACATCTGACGGATAACCTTTGCTTCCTCTTCATTGATGGATAGATTGAAATAGTCACCGATGGTCTTATCGTATCCATAAACAATGTTTGGCACTCGACCTTTTTCCGCATTCATCTTCTTACCAAATTTGATACGCTTAGATGTGTTCGCACTTTCCTCTTGGGCTAATGCACCAAAAATTGTTAGTACAAACTCGCTGTTACCCATACTTGTCATATTTGCGGTAAGAAACTGTGTCTCGATACCAAGTGCTTTTAGTTTACGGACACTCTGAAGTAAATCAACGGTATTTCTGGCAAATCGAGAGATATCCTTTACCACAACCATATCAAATAAGCCTTTTTCAGCGTCTGCAAGCATACGCTGGAATTCCTTACGATTTTTGATTTTGGTTCCGGAAATACCTTCATCTGCATATAATTTAAT
This sequence comes from Roseburia sp. 499, assembly GCF_001940225.2. Taxonomy (NCBI): domain Bacteria; kingdom Bacillati; phylum Bacillota; class Clostridia; order Lachnospirales; family Lachnospiraceae; genus Roseburia; species Roseburia sp. 499. The sequence goes on along the minus strand of NZ_CP135164.1, from coordinate 460,403 downwards.
AAGGTTGTCCCCTGTACGTTTTGTATATTCTAAGAAGAACTCTTTCTGGGTCTCTAAGCTGTTGAGTTGGTCTTCTTTATCTGTGGAAACTCGGCAATATGCTGCGATGTTCATTTTTATCAACCTTTCTGTTAGAGTTGTTGCGTTCTGTTACAACTATTATACCCTTTAAAACGTAAAAAGCAAGACACTATCGTATAGAATCCGATAATATCTTGCAAAACATCGCATAATCAATATATCTAATTTTTACGAACTTTTTTCTACTGATTTGGAATATACAAATTTTTCAAACTCTCTATGCAATACAAATTCTGTTATATCACGTCGTCTTAATTTTATACTCAACAAATTATAGATTTCTTCTTTAGTCATTGCTTCTCTATGGCTTAATGCCGAACCAATAATCCCATTAATTCTATAGCTAGCTTTCTTTATATTCCTCTCTTCCGTATACAGTTCACTCAGAATTTCCTTAATCAGTATTCTACTATCAGCATAAGAAATGTAAACGCCTCATAGTGGGTACTCCCACATAGGTAGCCGCTCCGAAGAGCGGCGTTATTTAAAAATTATTTTCTGCATTCCTCTGGCAGTTTTTCTGACCATGGAAGCAGATTTTCACAGAAACTTACATCACGGTCATCCATGTGTTTTGGGATTTCTGTCAAAAGATATTCAAAATAATTATAAGGCTTCAGGTTATTGGCCTTGGCCGTTTCAGCGATACTATAGATAATTGCGCTGGATTCCGCTCCGGCGATTGTATCAATCATTACCCAGTTTTTCTTGCCAACGCAGAACGGACGGATTGTCTGTTCTGCAGCATTGTTATCTAGTGGAACTTCACCATCCTCCAGGAAATATCTAAGGTACTTTTCCTGATTGAGGGAATAAGCAAACCCATTTGCAGTCTTGCTCTTGGCCGGAACCTTTAACAGGTTTTGGCTAATCCACGCAAAATAGGCATCAACCAGTGGCTTAACTGTCAGCTGGCGATGTTGTTGACGTTCCTCAGGACTTCTGTCCTTTAACGTGTTGTCCTCGCGATAAATCGCTTGAATCTGCTTGAGTGCCAGATATGCAAGTGATGATTTCTGGTTCGCTTTCGGTAAAGCTTTTACAGCCTCATCGAATCGTCGCCTTGCATGTGCCCAACACCCGGCAATCCGTAGGTCTTCTCGTTCCTTTTCAATCGTGTGATAGACCTGATAGCCATCCGTTACACACACTCCTTTAAAGTTCTTTAAGAACTCCCTGGGATGGCTTGCATTACGGGTGGGCTGATACTCGTATAGGACGATTTGTTTCCCAGGATATGTAGCTCCTGTACGGTACACCCACATATAATGTCTGGAGCCTTCGGTTCGGTTTTCTTTTGTGACCCGTACCGGTGTTTCATCTGCCTGAAGCACATGATAATCATAAAGTTTCTCATGCAGATAATCATACAGGATAGAGAGATATCTCTCAGCACATTGGATGGTCCACCGGGCCATATCTGTCCGGTCAATGGCAAGTCCCATCCTTTGAAATTCCTGTTCCTGACGGTACAGAGGTGCCGCATTTACATACTTTGCATTCCAGATGCCGGCAAGTAAGGATGGAGACACCAGACTATTTCTTAACAGATAAGCAGGATGATCCGCCTTTTTGAAATGATTATCCTTTTTTGATTTATATACACCGACATGATGTTGTTCAAGCTCCACCTTCATAGGTGTGAAACGATAGCGGTTGTAGATTTCATCATCCAGCTGATACCATCCGTCCTCGCCAAACTCGGCAACCAGTTCTTCCACGGTCATCTTATGTTCAATAGGAATGACAGGAAGGTTCCTTATATCAGCAGTACGTTTTCCTTTGGTCTTTTTTGAACGCAACTTTTCCGGAACATCTTCATCATCCAGAGCCTCTTCACCAAGTGAAGCAACCGCTTCTGCTTCGTTGAAGTAGATGATATTTCCATCGACTTCCATAAACCGGATCTGATTTTCTGTATCCAGCTTTTCGGAAGATCTGCCGAAGCGGTTGCTGTTTAATACAGCGACCTGCTCCAATAGCAACTGTAGCTTCTGATCAATGTCTTTCAGCTGCGACTGCTGTACAAGGAATAGCTGAACAAGCGTAGCCTTATCAAAGTTATTCAGTTGTTCTTCTGTATATTCCATCGCCATATTGAACCTCTTTTCTGATGGCTCTATTATAGCAGATATGGACAAAACATGCGAATATCTCTCATTTCAACTTCCGTCATAATGCCTATAGTTACAAGACTTTGTAAGACGGATATAAGGACTTATAATTCTGGCCTTTTGAAATGATTGATATAAATAACAACTGCATAGAGACAATTATGCGTGCTTATAATGCAGTTTATTGGACTTACAGATAGTGCAGATTCAGAGATTTTATGGAGTAAAACCGGCTCAAAAATTTCAGCCTTTTGCACAAATATCATGCCATGAATTCCGGTGGTTCAACCGGACGGACAGACTTCTTGGGTTCCGTTGTCAGGCCTTCCATAAGCCAGCGGAACTGCTGGGGAGTCAAAGCTTTTACTTCAGCTTCGTTCCGAGGCCAGATAAACCTGCCTTGTTCCAGGCGTTTGTACAGGAGAAGGAATCCATCCTTTTCCCATACAAGTCCTTTGATGCGATCAGATTTGCGTCCGCAGAAAAGATACAGGGTATCAGGGACATATGGATTGTTTCCCGTTTTCTGATCAATTATGGAAGCCAGTGTATCTATACCGGATCTCAGGTCGGTGTAGCCACAAACGATATACACTTGTTTGAAACAGGTAGCGTCATTTAACATGAGCAACCACCCCAAGGACTTTCGCCAGAAGAGCTGTAGATGTTTCTTCGGTTATTCTAATTGTAACTCCATTGATTTCAAGTTCTAATGCTGATGTTTCTTTGGAATTATCGGGGATAGATGGATTACCATCCGGAGCCATTACTTCCATAGGAACAGGTACGATAGCCTGTTGGGCAATGCTTTCAGGAATAACTTCAAGACAGGCCTTTCGTACAGCCCGCATACGATAATAATAATCACATTTAGTAATCGAATGATTATCACACCACTCGCCAACTGTCATTCCTGCCGGTCTGGCATTGCACTCTTGTACCATTGATGCCCATTCCTTTAATCGGACGTTGCGTGCGATGAGCGAAGTTTGAGAATTCATAGACAATACCTCCAATCAAGTATAAAAAGTTGAGCCTCAACTTTTTATACAAAAGTAAATTTGTTATGTCTATTTTCTCAAATTTGTTGGTCAAGTTCTATGTACTGACTATGAGGCGCTTACTAAGAAATTTTCTCTTTAATCGCATAATACGGTTCTTTAATCAATATCATTGTCCAGCCATTTCCAAAATCCACATCATAGAAATCATACTCAAACAATTCACATTCATCCGTTAAATCTTGTTTATCACTGTGATATAATTGCATAAGAGACTTTTCATTTTTATAATGTTTCACACACTTATTTTCAGCAAACAAATAGGCATTATATATCTGAGAAATTTGATTTAATACAGCCCCCATCCAACAACACCATGCACTAAAATTATTACCAAATATAAATTCAAGCGCATTCACTACATTTTCCTTTGTTCTAAATGCAATTTCAATCTGTTCCAATGATGGACATTCAGGAAAAACATAATGGCATACTTGATAATTTCCAATTTCGAACTCTTCTTTGTAAAGACACAGATTATCCCAAACATCATATTCATCATATCCTTGAAAGTACAAAGCCATTCTTCTATCGGATATAAATTTCTTAGGAAAAAACATTTCTCTACTAACAACGATTACATTGCCCGACTTCATTGCATTTTCCAACGCATAAAAGCATGCCATAATAGATGTATTCGCGATGTTACAAAGTTGTTTAACATTATATTCCAAGCTTCTATTTCCATTCCTAGTCAACATCTCTTTTACCCATTCTGTCGGCATCAATATCTCGGATGCAAATACATTTGCTTCATGTTCTTGAATATCTAATTTGTTATGTTCTGAATACTCATTATCCGTTACACACAGTGTAACATCACTATGCCAGCTAATAAATATGTGACCTAATTCATGAGCCAAAGTAAAGCGCTTTCTTGGCTCATACTGAATAGCAGAGTTTAACACTATCTTTAAATCAGAATCCTTTAAATCAGAATAGCCATCTGCGTTCGTTCCAAGATTTTCTTCAACACAAGTTATTCCCTTGTCTTGAATAATCCCCGCCATATCAATAGGCGGATGTAGCTTATACTTCGCCATAACTCTTTGTGCAATTTTTCTAACTTGTTTCTCTTTATTCTCCATCTTTTTTATACTTCTTTACTTCCTCCAAATTATATGATCTGGCAGCAATTTTATCTCCTTTAGTCATATTGATATAATCATTATAGTTTATAGTATGTCTTCTACAATAAAGGATATCTCTCACTACATCATTTCCATATATCAACCAATCGCGATATTCTTCATCTGTAAATCCTAAAAATTCACATAACGATACATTCGTCTCGTGAGTATGCCAGTATTCTACATAATCATCTACTTCATCAACAAACAGCCCCTCTTCAAGACAATCTAAAACAAAATTCTTATACATCACTTAACCTCCTATCCTTGCGTGCAGGCTTAATCAATTCTCCTGTTTCTGCGTCTAGTGCACCCAAATGCCAACCCCGCTTATTAAACACCTCTATTTCTCCATGCTTCTCATCCCACGAATATAATCTACCATTACCTCTATACACTTTTCTTCCATCAATCACTTTATAAAACTCAAATTGATCCATATAGCAGGGTTTAGGCTTTGCTACATACGGCATATTAATCTCCTTTCCATTGGCTTACTTTATAGTCACATCCGAGTATCCACCATAAGAACAACTTCCTATATTTCCGTAATTTCCATAATTCCCTACATTCCCATAGTTTCCATATACGCCAAACGACACCGACTTATAAGGAGAGTTATTTCTATAAAGTAATCTATTTTTGTCAACTATCTCTCCCAAATACCTTCCATGCATATCAATGAAAATACCTTCTCGCTCTAAAAAATGCCCTATATTCCTACCATGTGTATCGTGCAGCTGACCATTCACAAAATTTGCTATATGTTTTCCATGACTATCATGTAAATCTATCATCTTTCTTCCTCCCTATATAGTCAAGTCTTTTTTCCCTTAAAATAAGGGATTTGTTTAAATTGTTTCTCAGTAAAACGAGCCATCATCATGGATATTTCTCTGCATCTGGTGCAAAAATAGTGGTTTCTGGGTACACGAATTAAAACGTCTCGATTGTTTCGTTTTAAATGGCCTTGTGTATACCCGTCCCTCTATGGTGATGTACCTCCCATGTCTACCAGGATCATCTCACATTTTGGAGAGTCCTCACTTCCTTCGTTCCACCTATCCATAACCAGGGTGTCAGCTTAGCTCCTTTGCAGGGTCATGCCCTCTGGAAAATATTCCTGCCGACTACTGGCTCATACTTTGTAAATTTTGTTACTGACTGTTTCTATGAAAGCACCTTGCGGCGGACGTTTACCTCTCATTTCCACTTTTGCCGATTACTCAGCTTTTATTCTTGTCAGCCCTTATCGTGGCTGAGCAAAACAATCCTTTCCTAATTGCTTTGTTCAACCGCGATAACAAGCTTGGGTTTCTGTGTTTCTTTTAATTCAGTGCCAATGCCGGACGCTGTATATCTTCAAGCATTTTCGTTCCGTCATATGCAACACCCTTGGTTAATATCGTATAAAATATACGTATTACCTTACACGCAACCGCTATTACCGACTGCATTTTCTTCAATGGATTCCGTTCTCTTGTTCTATAATAATTATGGATTTCCTTAAACTCTGCATTCTTTCCTATTAACGATATTGCCGCTTCATATAAAACATAGCGCAGCCTTTTTCTTCCACGATAACTGATATGACTTTCTCCGTTATGCTTTCCTGAATCATTGCTAACGATTGCATATCCGGCCAACTTCTGTAACTGCTTTGGATTGTCAAAACGTCTTATATCTCCAACCTCTGCAATAAATCCACAGATTGTTATCATACCAATCCCTTTTATCTCCAAGAGTTTATCTATATATGGAATCTCATACAGTTTTTCTTCTATTGTCTGCATCAAATCATTCATTCGACAAGTATACATTTCATAATCACCAAGCAAAATCTGAAGTTCTACTCTTGCTGCTTCTGGTGCTTCTTGACTTCCGATACTATGCTCTGCTTTATTTACCAGGGTCTTTGCCCTCTTAATTCCTACTGCTCTCAGCTTCGCATCTCGCCATATTTTATTCACTCCATCAACTCCAAGTCTTACGATATCCCCCGGCAATGGTGCCTGCTTTAAAATCATCATTCCACTTACGGCATCAAGATTCCCATAAACATCCTTGTATTCTGGAAAGTAAATGCTAAACCAACGTGCAATTCGATTTTTGATTCGAGTTATTTCTTCCTGTGTCTGGAATCTTAAATTTGAAAGATTTCTTATTTCCGCATAAATTCCTGATGGAATATATGGATAGGAAAATCTTCCTTCGTTTACCAACGCAGCAATTGTCTTCGGATCTTTTCGATCATTCTTGTTCGGATTATTGTCATCCAATTCCTTTGATTTTTTTACATGATGTGGATTCACATGCACCGGGCGCATTCCTAAGTTTTGTAGAAACATTCCTAAACCAAACCAGTAGTGTCCTGTAGGCTCCATGCCTGGGAGCACTACCTCTTTGTCGTGATTTTCAGCAATTTCATCCATCCAGTTCTTAAACGCCATAAAACCTTCTTCATCATTGCTGAATGCAAATGGTTTTCTTGAATACTCATAATTACGCCAATCAAATGCTCTTGCATAATGCACTTGACTACCAACATCAATACCAACAATCAAAGTTTTTTCTGTTATTGATGCAATTTTACTGTTTTGTGTGTTATACTTCATTTTAGATACCTCTCTGTTTAATAAGATTTTTTACTAACCGTGCAAAGTCAGTAATCTTATTTTACACTGAGGTATTTTTTTCTCAACCTTCTTTCTTGGAATCCTCTACATTTTTAATTATACAGGAAGCTCCTTATACTCTACATTGCTTTCTCAACGCTTCTATCGCTTCTCCAATCGCATCATTATCTGGTTCTTTACTATCCCATTCATCCCAGAAATTTCTGGTTGCACTGATAGGTTTGTGTGCGTCAGATGGTTTGTCTAACACTATTTTACTCGGAAGCAATATTGCATCACCCACCACCAAAGCTTCGCCAACATCCAACAATGGTAAAAACTCTATTGTACTCTTTAAAGCATCTGGCAAAAGGTTCTTGATAACCCCTTTGTCTCTTTCGTTTGTCAGTCTTAATACAATAAAGTTGTTACACTGACTCAGAATAGTTTTGCTTACATCTGCTGGTCTTTGACTAACCGGAAGAATTGAAACTCCGTATTTTCTACCTTCTTTAGCGATTCTTTCAAAATTATATAATGCTTGCTTTTGTACAGAGTCCGCATCTTCTTTTACTGGTAAATATAAATGTGCTTCATCACAAATAATCGTAAACGGAGTACGTTTTTCTGGGTTCATCCAAAATTGTACATCATACAACAATCTTGCCAATGTTCCTGTTACAACTGGCAATACATCCGATGGGACTTCTGAAAAATCTATTATCTTAATTCCTTTTTCACCATCCGTATAACCTAGTAATTTACAAAAAATCATTTCCAGCCAATCATATTTCTGCGCTTCATCTGTAGGTTGGAACATAAATCCATATGTTTTATCTTCTATCTTGGTTTCCAATCTGGAAATAAAACGCGTAAGTTTTCCTTCCCATTCACCTTTTACAGCAGCTCCATTCTTTCCAACTCCTTTAGTCGTATCGTCAACTATAAGTTTTTGTATCAATTCACTTATTAAAAATGGAATAGGTGAATCTACTGTAAACGTTTTAAGAGTATCTGTTTTTCCTTCCTTCTTTAAAGTTTCTTCTTTTAAATTTCTGATATGAAGTGTAAAGCGTGATGCCTGATTTGGTGCATTTGAGTCACTTCTATCCAATATCATTGACAATAGTTCCTCTCGATTCAACAACCAATATGGCAGAAACAACACATCTGGTTTCGTCACTTCTAAATCCCCGGGGCCTGCAATTCTAAAACGTTGTGCAATGGGATCACTTCCTTCTGCTAAACTTTTGTATTCACCATGCATGTCAAATACAATAATGTTGGTATATTTCAGCACACTTGCCTTTTCCAATATATTTGCAATACACCAACTTTTTCCCGAACCTGTGCTACCCAACACAGCCGCATGTCTCTGAAAAAATTTGTTACCGTCTAACACCGCATCAGCTGCCGTATCCATCATAAATGAACCTATCTTTAAACGTTTATCTGCATCAATATCCTTTCCCAGAATGTTCATAAAATTCTGAAGATTTTGACCCGAGATACCATAGCACTTACTTTCGATTTGAGGAAAGGTTTCAACGCCTCTTTTAAATAAATCGTGCGCAGATCCATATACCGCATGATATGTTCCAATTATACTTACCTTTATGTAATCAGCCGATGATACCATCATCTCATCAACCTCATCATCTTCCTCTACATAATTGTCAATATACTTTCGAGTCACCTTATCAATTAGCGCAATTAATTTCTCATGTTGTTTTGCTGTTTCTATCGCTACAAGATTTCCAACACATATTTTATTCATGACTGTTGCATTTTCAATCTCGATTATAATTTGCTCTGTATCAACATGTGTTACTCTTCCCAACATATCGTTTTCTTTAAAATCTAACAAACTTGTCATTAAAATACCTCCTTTATCATTTCATGTAAATCCCACAGATTTACACCAGACAAAATGCTCTCACCTTTTGCATTTAGAACTCTCGTATCATTACTGTTCACGTGACAAAACGCTGTAATTCCGCTACATTCTTTTACTATTTTTTCAGCATTTGCAGAAAGGGAGTGCGTAAAAATAAGCGTTGGTTTTCCCGTACGCAATTGCTGTATTAAATGTGTTTCTAAATGGTCATCTCCAAAACCATACCCGATAATAACATACCTTTGTGCCCTATCAATTTCTTCATTTGCTTTTGCTCGATGTGTATCAAAGGGAACACTATAACCTTCGCGATATTTATTTAATCCCGGAGTAATTATTAAACTATCCTCGACAGAACAATTAGGTATTGAATGCGGAATTCCATTAATTAGGTGCCAGCTTAAACAACCATGTGGTTTCAAAACTGTTACCATAGGAGAATACAATAATTTCTGTCCTTTCCCGTTTTTTCGTTGCACGCCTATACACGAAGCATACTTACTTTTATCTGGCTTAAAACGTGATATATATTTTCCCACAAAAAGAGTATCTGTCATTATATCATTAACTTCACATGCGTACTCAATCAAGCGGTCATAATTCGTCGTAATGACTACTAAACCTTGATTTCTTATATTGAATCGCTGTAAATATTCCGAAAATCGAAGTTGCTTCCCTTTTCTTACGATATCCTCAAAAAGACTTTTCTCTGCTTCTCCAATATATAGCGCTGTATTTTTTCTAATGCATTCCTCAACTGTGGAATTAGGCTTAGTATTATGCAAAGCTTGTTCTAACCCAACTCCACTCATTAAGTCATTAGAAATAGCATCCCAATTTTTCTCGTCTTCTAATGTAGATAACATTCCAGGCACTTTAGCTTGAAGCTCTTTTGCCAATTCCCCCATCCCTGGAATTCCTTCTGCTAAAGAAAGTCCCGAGCCAACTATTGTAACTGTTCCTTCTTGAAAAAACTCTTGTATGAGCTTCTTAATTGTATCAATATCCATCTTAATCCTTCCATACTAACTAGTGAACCGCTCTCGTACTTCCTCCGGCAAATACTTCGCCAGTTCCTCTACCAACTCATACACCTTGGTTCCCGGTGCAATCTCTGTCGGTGTTTTACCTGCTCCGTCTTTCATAATTCGCTTTGCATATCGAATTGCCAGTTTGGGATTACCATACTCCATCAGAATCTCAAAGATATCCTTCATATTCTTCTGGTACTTTCCAATTCCAAGTTCCTTGAACTTCTCATTCAAAAACACCTTATAATCATCTCTGTGATTGTTTGCCGTATAATATGCAAAGTGAAGCAGAAACCAAAACTCAATACACTCGTTACTCCATGCAGTATGATATTGCAATTCTGGATTCTCTTTGTTCAAACTCTCTGCGCGTTCTACAACACCATTGAATCGTTCTGGTGGAAAACTGTCTTTATCGTAAACACACCAAATTTGCCCCTTTTTGATTTTATTTTTCTTTACATATTCCTCTGCCATGCCGATTACTCGCATAGTTTCTGCCTGACAAGGTTCAATCTCTATCAAGACCATATCCTTATAGATTGGATTTTCCTCAATCAATTTCTTGAAAGCGGCAAAATATAATGGTTCTGTCTGCTGGCCCTCACAGAAAATATAATATCTATATTGTTTCATCTCCAAGTATTCTTGACGACGTTTCTTTTTCCACTTCTCCATTCCTGCTTTTTTAGGCATTGACTTTCCCCCAATCTATAATTCTTCTGAGGTACGGGTCAGCACCGTACTTACCTTCAAGATACTGCTTATCGAACTTTGCATCCTTTCTGACAGACTCACCTTTTTCATTCTTGAACTCTACCAGCGAGTATAGTTTGGAATTTTGTGCATTTCCCTTTGCCACAAACCAAATCTCATCTCTGCGGAACACTTCACTATTCATGGTAGACAAATCGTGGGATGTGAATATCAGTTGTGCTTTATGTCTGTTGATGTTCATATCATTAAACATCATGATAATATGGCGCAACAACACCGGATGAATCTTCGCATCCAATTCATCAATTACAAGCACAGTTCCATCAAGCAAACTTGCCGCTATAAACGGAAGCAGACCAAATAACTTCCTTGTTCCACTGGATTCATCAGTTAAACTAATTTCTGTTTCCACATCATCTACGCAATGCTTTGTGAATACTTCTATCCTATCGTTTTCCTTTTCTTCCACTCTGAAATCAACGATGTCCAAATCCATTTCCTGAATCATTTCAAGCATCAACTGTTTCACATCTTCTGATGTGGATATTGCCATTCTAAGCTCCTGAATAGGATTACCATAATTCAAGAAATCCACGCCATACTCGAACCAATTCAATACATCCTTAACTACTGTATTTCCCTTATAGGCGATACCCAAGTAGGAAAGCAAGGTAAGTGTCTTAGATAAATCATCACTGACTTTCAGTTTCGCAAATGCCCCTTTTAAAACAATCCCTTTATCATCTCTTGTATACAATGCTGATCGTCTTCCAGTCTCAAGCTTCACTCTGTCCAAGCTCTCATATACAACCACATCACGCTTCACATGCAAGATATATCTGTACTCTGCAGACTCTGTACGGAAAAACAGTTCAAACTCTGTTGGTTCATTTTTGCTATCTGAAAAAGCAAATGGCTCAACGATAATTCTTTTTTGTAAGAGAACCTTATCTTCGTTGTCTTCTGTCGCATATAACGGGCGCAGAATTTTTGCAACCAATGTGTGCAACGCTGCTAGAACATTGGATTTTCCTCCACCATTAGGACCGTAAATGGCAGACACCGGTAAATACATCTCACCATCCTGGTCTTTGATTATTCTATCTTCATGCTCTGAGATTGCTGCTGCCTGCATATCAAAGGTCACTTCATCTCTTATACTCTTGTAATTCTTCACAGTAAATTGACATAACATATCTTTTTACCCTCCATTCTATTTTTATTATATCCCGTTTTTCTCTTTTTGCAACATATATTTGAGATTTTATCTCATATTTTGTTCTGAAAATATGTTTTAAGTATTTCATTTTCTTTTTATAGAAAAAGCAAGGCATCCCTACCTTGCTCTTCTACGTCTTATGCTCACCGGTTCCTCCACCGTTTCTATATCCCCCGGTTCTGCTATGTATTCACTCTCCTCTGCACATTTTGATGCAGCTTCTTCTATAGCACGTTCTACCTTGCCTGCATTTGCTTCAATCAAAAGTTTACACAAGAAGTCAGCGGTATCTTCCGCCGAATTCGGATTATGAAAGCGATAATTCAATTTTCTTTGTTTCAAGCGGAATCTCCACCTCCTTCTCTTGCTTGTCTTTCTTTTTCAATACTATGAGATTGGTTCTCAGGTTAGACCTATTTTCGTTTCTCATTAAGTACTTAGGGTTCGAAAAAGTTGATTACAAATTTTATGCAATATATTTTGAAAAAAATATGGTCAATCGCATTGACAAAATGTGTCAAGGCAGTTGACCACGCAAAAATAGAGGTCAATCACATTGACCTCTAACATTCCTTGATTTTATGCGGTTTTTAACGTTTTGGTCAAGTGTCATGACCATTGACATTATTACTAAATAAAGGAGAGCAGGATACGCCTAAAGTTGCATTGTCAACTCGGCTGACACTTCCAAACTTCTATGTCGTTTGCTTTATGGCATCCCTATGCCCCATGTTTGTACACCTTTGGTCCCGGGGACCAAAAGCGACTTTAGGACATGCTCTGTAGTAATGTACATTAAAAAATCCTTAGGACAATAATGTACTAATGCCATTGAAAAACATTGAAATTACATCATATTCGAATTTCACCGGTGTACTATTTCATTTAATGCCTAATCCAAAAATCATTGCTAATAGAAAACTATATTTCTTCCTTCCAATAAATGCTTTGGTATTTTTACACTTTTAGCCATTGGATGTCCCATAAACAACATTCTTATTGCTCTTATTGCTTCATAGGTATCTTCCATTAACACCCTTTGTTTCTCATACACCTCTAAATCATACTTATTATTTGTCAATTCATGTGCTGGCACCTGTCTGATTTTTCTAATGTTTTTCAGAGGATTAATAATAACCTCGTCCATGTCAAAATTTGCCCTCACATTCTTTTTCAACCATTCTTGAAGCATTGCTATACTTCCTTTATCTTTTCCTTGTTCGTCCTTTCGTTCGATTTTAGAAATGTACAAAGAATCTTTTTGAAAGATTTTATAAGAGATGTTATGTACCACCAATTTTTCCATTACTAAAACAAAATCATAATAATTTTTTAATGTAGGTAACATAATACTTCTGTAACCTTCTGGCATTTCAGTATAATCTGTACCATATATGTGTGAAAACATTTTAGGAAGTTCCAACGATTCACACTGTTTGTTAATAATCTTCATTTCATCCAACAATGCGTGAAAAATCCAATGCTGATTTACCCATCTTCCTTCTATCAAGTTTTCAATAAATCCCGAATTAATTTTGCACTCTTCCTGATTTTCTAATTCAAATCCTTTCCACAGCATTTGAATACGTGGCGACAACCTTGCCAAATCAATTACAAATACACCTATTGCCCTATTTAGTTTATCTCCATCAATATACGCCATCCCATAATCTTTAATGTATTCACTTTCTTCCGTTTCATTGTAATACTCATCTTTAACTGTTATACAGCCTCTATATCCATTATCCATAATTAAATACTTAGGATTGTTATTATATCTTTCTAAAATCTCAACGTCGAAAAAAATAATATCAAACTGCGCTTTTCCAGTTTGCATAAGAGCCGTATATGGACGCTTATAATCTAATTCTATTGTCTGTAATGCTTTATCTGTTGGGTAAAAACAAGTATGAGAATTCAAATTTTTAGCACTCTCAATCTGATGTTCTTTAGATAATTTTAAATCAAAGCCTTTAATATGCGGATTTAATACATCACATTCAGAAATAGCCTCTATCATTCCCTCATTAATTAGTTCTACAATTGAATCAATATCATAATCATCGATATTGTAAATTGGCAATCCATTGAATCTACTAGAATTCAAATAATGATTTATGATTTCATCTAATAGTTTTCCTTTCATAGCAACCTCTTTCTAACATTTCATAAATGTTGAAAATTCATTCACGCTTTGTTCAAGCTTCTTCAACTCACTTTGCATTTCTATTATATCAATTTCGAATTCGTTTACCTCTCCTTCTTTTGACTGAATATTATAAAATAGAACTTTTTTGTTAACCAAATCAAGATTATACGGGTAAAAATTCCTATTGGAAGTTATCTCATTTATCATTGCAGGGTCGCTATCTTCAAAAAAGACATTAAATCCGCCAACCCCCCTACTTTGCATTACTGTTTTTACATTTCTCTCATCAAGATGTTCTATAATATTTCTTGGCATTTTGTTACTCAAAACTATAATGGTATCATAATTTAAGACACTTCCTGAGACAAATCTTAATGAATTTGATATACTCTTATTATCAATCAGAAAGAAGGAAAAATTATGTCTCGTACAAGAAGAAATTTTACAGCTCAGTTCAAAGCAAAACTCGTATTGGAAGTGCTTAAAGGTGAAAAAGATATAAATACAATAGCTACCGAAAATGATATTCAGCCAAACTTACTCCGTAACTGGAAGAAAGAATTTCTGGACAATGCTTCTGTTGTTTTTGATGACAAAAGAGAAGAAAATATCAAGGAAAAGCTTGCATCAGAGCGTAAGGAAAAAGCTGAATATGCAAAAAAGGTCGGTCAACTCACCATGCAGGTGGATTGGCTCAAAAAAAAATCTGAAGAATTGCTTGGACCTGACTACGAGAGTAAATTTAGTAAAAAACCATTCGAAGAATAAGGAAAGCAATCTTCCGGTTTCTGTTGTTGCGATGCTTGCCAGCATTAACAGGACAAGTATTTATTACAAAGGAACGCCTATTTCTGATGAAGAATTTGAATGTAAACGAATCATAGATCGGCTTCACACGGATAATCCAACATGGGGTGCCAGACAGATATCTTCCCAGCTTAAACAACATGGATATAAAGTTGGCAGACGCAAAGCACGTAGATACATGGATGAAATGGGTATTAACCCAGTATATCCAAAGCCAAATCTTTCAAAACGCTTGAAACAGGCACAGGTTGTTCCATATTTACTTAGAAATGCCATCATAGACCGCCCTAACCAGGCATGGTCAATTGACATTACATATATTCCAATGAAGCATGGTTTCTTGTATTTAACAGCCATTATAGATTGGCATAGCCGTTGTATCGTAGGCTGGGAACTGGATGACACTTTGGATACACGTGCCTGCATAGAAGCATGTGAAAAAGCATTTAAAGTTGCAAAACCAGAAATCCTTAACTCAGATCAAGGATGCCAATTTACCAGTCAAAAATACAAGGATTTTCTTAAAACAAACAAAATCAAGCAAAGCATGGATGGAAAAAGCCGTTGGGCTGATAACATCATGATTGAACGCTGGTTCCGTACATTCAAGTACGAAGAAGCATATCTTACCGAATGGAAAAATATCAAAGAAGCACGTCAGGCTATCGCTGCTTATATTCATAAGTACAACTTTGAGCGTTGCCATTCTGCAATCGGTAATGTTCCTCCAGCATCTGTATACTATCCGGCTATGCTATATGACGCTGCTAAGAATGCTGCTTAATTGGAGACTGTCACTGAGGAGAAGCCATCTTCCTCTAACCATGGATATCAGTTCATTATAAAAGTCTTAGATTTTTGTCTTGACAACTGAACCACTATAAACAGTATACTCTTCTTCCGAAAAATGATAGTTGTTTCTGTTCGACTCTATCCTCTCTATCTTTTTCCGACTTAAATCATCCGATTTATTATATTTACATATAAATCTATCGTTAATCAGTCCCAAAAAATAAAACAGACCATCTACATAGTAACGATAATATTGAATTTCGCTATCAAACACCTTAATATTCTCATTGCATGGCTGCAATATTTGGTTTATGGATATAAGTGCTGATGAAATATAATATTTCAACTGATATGTCGTTTCCACTTCATATGACCGTTCTTCCATATTGTCCAAATATACACCTTAGTGTTAGCATCTAATTAGTACAAAATAAAATGAGATATTCCCTTGAAAATATTATATAATACCAAGAGGAGGTACTCATTATGCCAAGAAAACAACACACTAAGCAGTTCAAGTTGGATGCTGTCAACTATCGTAAGGAACACCCTGATCTCACTCAGGCTGAATGTGCCAAGAATCTCGGAATAGGTGTTAGCACCTTAGCCAGGTGGGAAGCTCAATATAGAGACTCTGATGGCGACATCCCAGTTAGAGGATCCGGAAACTATGCCTCTGACGAAGAAAAGGAAATCGCTCGTCTGAAACGGGAGCTTCGTGATGCTCAGGATGCGCTCGATGTGTTAAAAAAAGCCATCAGCATTCTGGGCAAAGACTGACAGAAGCTATCTATACAGAAGTTTCTGCAAAGGTAGAGGCATCTAAAGTTACTAAACGCCGCGTCTCTACTTCTGGAATGCTGAAATTTTTAGGCGTGTCTCGTTCTGGATACAGAGCCTTTCTAAACCGTAAGCTCTCTCCTACTCGACAGCGAAAAGAATCTGTCAAAAAGGAAATCCAGAAAATCTATGATGATTCTAAACAGAATTACGGCGCTCCTAAAATAACACAGGAACTTCGCAAATCTGGCGAAACCATTGCAGAGCGTACTGTAGGTAAATATATGCGCGAAATGGGTATAAAAGCTCAATGGGTCAAGCCTTGGACCACTACTACCAGAGACTCTGATTTTAGCAGTGAACTCCATAACATCCTGAATGAGCAGTTCAACCCTGAACGTCCTAACGCTGTCTGGTGCACCGATATCACTTATATCTGGACACAGGATGGATTTGTCTATCTTAATTGCGTTATGGACTTATTTGCCAGAAAGATTATTGCATGGACGCTCTCTGACACTATGGAAGTATCTTCCGTAATTGAAACAATCAATAAAGCAAAGGCTGTTCGAAATACCGATTTGCCTTTGATTATACATTCAGACCGTGGCAGCCAGTATGTTTCTAACGCATGGCGTGAAGCCACAGAAAATATGCAGCGTAGTTATTCTCACAAGGGCTACCCTTATGACAATGCCTGCATTGAATCCTTCCATTCCCTGATTAAAAGAGAATGGCTTAACAGATTTCATATTCGAAACTACAAGCATGCTTATTCGCTTGTCTTTGAATACATTGAAACCTTTTATAACACCGTCAGAATACATAGTCACTGTGACTATGTGTCTCCTGATGAATTTGAAAAACTGTATGAGAGGGCGAAATTACTGCCGGCAGCTTAGCTGGCAGAACTTCTCATTTTAATTTGTGCTAAATCTTGACATAGGACCACCTTTCATCATTAATGGCATATCTTCTCCTTTTATAGTAGTGATTAGTTTTACTGACCTCTACCATCTAATCATTAAAAATCCAATATCTTTTCATCTTACTTCCGTCTACATCTATGGTATTCTCATAAACTCCGCCATTAGCAAGAATGTTTTTTTCACTTGCTGTATTATTAACATCGCAAGTGACAAGAAGCTTCTCAATTCCCATTGCTTTTGCATTTTGTATATTTAATCGAAGCATTTCTTTTGCATAACCTTTGCCACGTTCAGATGGACGCACACAATTTTATTCTCCTATCGTTTCATACACTAATATCAACCTCAAATTTTCCTCTACTCCATAACCATATTGGTGTATTAACATCAATAGGTGCTAAATCTGTACCCTCAAGTAACTCTTTCCATCTTTCAGCAAGATTTATTTGAACATTCGATAACTATGCTTCTTCTGCAGAAATAACTCCCAACCTTTGACTTGCTTGAATCACATGTGGATTGATAACAAAACAGCGATTCTATGCTAAAGGCATCAGTTAGATAACTTCGAACTGCACCTCATCAACAAAGATCGGATTACATTTAAACTCCGCATTCAACAATTCTATTAGTTCTTCCTCCGAAATATCTCGTTCAACACCTTCTGGCAGCAAATATTTGATACTCACACTAACTGGACCATATCGATTATCATTAAAAAACTTATCTGCCACTCCCACACCATTGTATTTTCCACTATGATTGAAACACTCAACACGCCACAAGAAATAATCTACTATTTCCATTTCTGCATATCCTAAGCCACCTTCTTCTCGTACTCCTACCGTTACTATTTCGTTCCCACACAAAATAGTCCCAGCAAATTTTTCTTCTTCAATGATTCTGCAGTCACGTTGCATACTATATTCAAAATAATCATCCTCATACAACTCATACTCTTCAACACCAGTATCTTGTGAATCACGCACATTAAATTCTTGCAATTTCTGAAATTCTATCTTTTCATCATTAAGCAATTCCTCAAGCTTGTCTTTCCCAAACAAAAGTATTAGTTTTTCAATTTGCTCTTTCTTAGCAGCATTTGAATGAAAGTATATAGTAGTTGTTGTATTCTCAAATAACATTAATCCCGTCAATATATCCTTATCTGTGACATCCAGAGAATGTCCTACAATATGAAGGTGATTTATATAGTTTTCATTTAACATCTTTCCAATTCGAAATGAAGTCTCTTTTTGAATACGTTGATAGTACTTTTTAAACTTTACAAACCGTAAATCCATGTTGCTATTTTGGTCTCTTTTATCTGCATTAACACCTAATACAATTCCATTTTCAATCTCGTTCATACTGCCATGAACGTAAAAAACTTTTGTATCATTCGAATACAACCTAGAATATGTATCTGTATAATTAAAATTAATAACTTCATCAATCTTGTAAAAAAGCGGATTATCCGAGCTTCTATCTATCGCAATACTTTGTACAAACTGCTCTAAATATATACATAATGCCTCTGCCAATTCCTCTAAATTGTCTTCCAGCATATGTATAATCTTTGCTTCATCTATTCTTACAATTTTTTCTCTTTCAATACCTTTTACATAAAACTCATCTTTTACTTTTAACCGTTCTTCTACTTCTTCGTAAAAAGGAACCCTCATCAAAATATCTATATCACTTCTTGATAATACATTCTCATCAATATGTATTCCTTTTTGTAAGAAACAATTTTCATTACCTGATACACACTCAAAGAAATTTGTTATAGCATTTATTACTTGTGCCATCTCTTTTTCAAAATCAATCCATCCTATATTTTGATTACACATCTTCAAAAAATATTTTATCCAAACATTATCCCTTGATATTTCAACCAAACGTTCAATTCTTTGCATCTGTAATTCGACACTTTTCATTCCATTGCTATGAATTTGATAACACTTTTTAATATGCTCATCGCTATATAGCGGACTTCCCTTGCCAAACATATAATTTATATAGGAACACCTTTGAAGTCGTTGCTCATTGTCCAATTCCATCAACCTATTTACAACATTAATAAAATCAATATATCTAGTTGGCAAACAGTGGTATAAATCAAAGCCGTTTCCAATTACTAAGATATTGCGTTCTTGCTTCTTATCTGTCATAATCAGTACTCCTTTTCCTTTTTCTCTCACAATTTCATTCTATAAATCAATCATTTTATCCAATTATACCAAAAACACCCTCAAGTTTCCACTTGAGGGTGCCCTAATCTATCCCTATTCAACTACCCAAACAACCTTCCCTTTTAACCGTTCCCTATTGTTACCTCCACATGTACAGTACTTTTACTGATACCGAACTTCTTTGCAGTCTGGCGCACGGTGGCATTTTCCTCGATTATATAATTGGCGATATTGATAGCTCGCTCTTCTATGTATCCTTTCAAAAGAATCCCTCATACATTGTTTTTTTATAATGTATGAGGGGGATGGATTGATTATGCCTTTTATGTTATTACAGTTTTATCTTCGCAAACGCCTCTGCAAATGCATTATTCACTGGCTCTTTTGCTTCTTTCTTCATCTTATTCATATACTTGTTGACGTCTTTTTTGGATACTCCGCCACCACTTTCTTTTTTTCTCTTTTCAAAGGCGGACAGTTTTTCCCGATAACCACACACACAGGTGAAGCGCTTATTTTCTCCTTCTCCCACCATCTCCATCTTCTTATGACACTGCGGACAACGAGCATTGGTCACTCTGGACAAGGTTTTCCGATAGCCACACTCTCTGTCCTGACATACCAGCATACGACCGTTTTTGTGATTTACCTCCAACATAAGTTTGCCACATTCCGGACACTTCTTGTTGGTAAGGTTGTCATGACGATAGGTCTTAGCAGATACTGTGATGTCCTTTACAATGTCCACGGTGTAATTTCGAATTTCTGCTTCAAAGTCTTTTTTCTTTGCTTTTCCTTTTGCTATATCCGAAAGTTCCTGCTCCCATCTGGCTGTCAATTCCGGAGAAGTCAGTCCTTCCGGTGCCAGTTCCAACACCTGTCTTCCCTTGGAGGTCAGATGGATATACTGCTCCCGTTTTTCTATCATGAAACTGTTAAACAATTTTTCAATAATATCCGCTCTGGTAGCAACGGTTCCAAGACCGCCCGTTTCTCCTAATGTCTTTTTCAGTTCTTTATCGTTGCTTTCCATATAGGCAACAGGATTTTCCATGGCAGCCAAAAGAGTTGCTTCTGTAAATGGCACCGGTGGCTTTGTCTTTCCGGCAGTTATTTTTCCATCTGTAAAAACAATCTGCTGACCTTCATTAAATTCCGGCATGTTCTCCGTGAATTTTTCTTCACTATCTTCTTCTGATTCTTCCGTAGCAGCTCCCAGCATATTGATTTCCTGCCAGCCCGGCTGCTCCATGATTTTTCCTTTTACCGTAAAACGCTCGCCTGCACAGACTGCTGTTACCTCGGTCTGCTGATAAATACATGGCGGAAGCAGTACTGCCAAGAAACGTGACACTACCAATTCATAAATCTTTCGCTCGCCGTATTCCAGTTCACTCATGTTGATGCCTTGCTCTGTAGGAATAATCGCATGATGGTCAGACACTTTACTGTCATTGACAAAGGACTTGTTTCCGGTCAACGGTGTTTTCAACAGTTGACGGCATATCTGGGCATAAGCCCCGCTCTGACATGCTTTTACTCGCTCTTTTAAGGTATCTACAATATCCGCTGTCAGATATCTGGAGTCGGTCCTTGGATAAGTCACTACCTTGTAATGCTCGTAAAGTCTCTGCATATAATCCAAGGTCTGCTTTGCAGAAAATCCATACATTCGGTTGGCATCCTGCTGCAATGCTGTCAAATCATAAAGCTGTGGCGCATAGGACTTCTGCTGTTTTTTCTTTACCTCTTCTACTACTGCTTTTTCATTACGGGTCTGTTCCAACACCTTTTCAATTTCCTCTTTTGAAAAAGTGCTGGTACTGTTATTTTTCTTGGAACGCCAATTCCAGGTAACTCCGCCACCCTTTATTTTGAGTCCATAATACTCCTTGGGCTTGAAAGATTTTATCTGTGCTTCTCTTTTTGCAATCATAGCAAGTGTCGGCGTCTGAACCCTTCCGCAGGAAAGCTGGGCATTGTGCTTTACGGTCAATGCTCTGGTGGCATTCAAGCCTACCAGCCAATCGGCTTCTGCTCTCGCTACTGCCGCTTCATACAACTTCTGATAATCCCTTGCGTCCTTCAGATGTGCAAAACCTTCCCGGATTGCCTTATCTGTCACAGAGGAAATCCACAGTCGTTTCATCGGCTTCTTCACGCCTGCCTTCTGGATAATCCAGCGGGCAACTAATTCTCCCTCACGTCCTGCATCGGTAGCTATGATAATTTCACCAATGTCTTTTCGATACATCTGTGTCTTTACTGTCTGATACTGGCGTCCTGTTTTTTTAATAACTTGGATTTCAAGTTTTTCCGGTAGCATCGGCAAAGTTTCCAACTTCCATTCCTTCCACTGATCGCCGTAGCTTTCCGGATCTGCAAGCTCGATTAGGTGTCCCAGTGCCCAGGTGACTACATAGTCCTTTCCTTCTAAAAATCCATTTCCTCCCTGTTTACATCCTAAAACTCTTGCGATATCACGTCCTACGCTTGGTTTTTCGGCAATTACTAATGACTTCATATATGAAAACCTCTTTCTTGCTTTTCTCT
Organism: Roseburia sp. 499; assembly: GCF_001940225.2. NCBI lineage: Bacteria > Bacillati > Bacillota > Clostridia > Lachnospirales > Lachnospiraceae > Roseburia > Roseburia sp. 499. The sequence goes on along the minus strand of NZ_CP135164.1, from coordinate 438,333 downwards.
TTTCACATTCTTTCTTATCATATCATTCCCGCTTGATGCTGACTATATTTTTTCATATATTTTTTCTTTCCTTCATAGAATATGGTGATGTAACCCTTGGAGCCATTCAATGAAATTATCAAAAATGCAACAACTTGTTTTCATAGAAATATTCGTACTCGTCCTTCTTATTGGAATATATGTGGAACAAAAATCCGACGATTCTTCTGATATTTTATCCACTTCTTCCAATGAGGTCTATCGTCTGGTTTCTGAAGAAGATGATACCAAAAAGGATTTTATCAAATGGGTGGATTTTAACGTGACCAAAGAAGCCATGCAGGATGCCTACGATTATGATGTGAATACCTACGGTCAGGAAATCCATTTGGATTGGATTTCTCTTCTTTCCTACAAAGCCTGTCAAAACGGCGGGGATTTCAGTCATTACAAAACCGGAGATATGTCTGAAATTGCAGAGAAGTTGACAAACAAAGAAACCACATTAAAAGACCTCACAAAGGATATGAAATATTATGATTACTATTATGAGGCTTATGATGCTGTTTTAGGTGGACTAGTGGGCGAGTATGAGATTGAAACCGCATCCGGTTCCGAAACTTTTGAAAAAAAATATGGTTTAAAAGGCTTCCTTCCTCTTGCAAAAAATTTTCCTTATTCCGATTATGATGACTTTGGTGTTTCCCGCTCTTACGGCTATAAGAGGCAACACCTTGGACATGACATGATGGGCCAAATTGGCACTCCCGTGATTGCAACGGAATCCGGTTATGTAGAGGCAATCGGCTGGAATCAGTACGGAGGCTGGAGACTTGGGATTCGCAGTTTTGACGGAAAGCGTTACTACTATTATGCACACCTGCGCCAGAACTTTCCTTACTGCAAGTCCTTAAAGGAAGGTAGTGTTGTCACCGCCGGAGATGTCATCGGCTATTTGGGGCATACCGGTTACAGCACCACAGAAAATGTCAATAACATCGATACTCCTCATCTGCACTTCGGACTACAGCTTATTTTTGATGAATCCCAGAAAGAGGGAAATAATGAAATATGGGTAAGCTGCTATGAACTTACCCGTTTCCTATACCAAAACCGATGTGAAACCGCGAAGAATGAGGAGACCAAAGAATGGTCCCGTGTGATAGATATGAAAGATCCTGCTGTGGAGGAGTGGGAAAAAAATAACACACGTTAACACCTAATATGCTTATATTTCAAACGGTTTCCATATTCTGGCTGGCCCCTTCTGCTTTTTTAATGATAATTTTTCCCATGCTACACTAGGACAGTTTTGTACACATTTATTACAACCTATACATTTTTCTGCATTAAGATAAATTGGAAATACATAGTTTTTTCCAACTAGTTTATTCAGATAATTAAGTATACTGTACCACTTAAAAGTTGGAATGTGAATATTCCAACTTTCTGTTTTCACTTTTTCCAAAAAGGCCGTACATCCTCGTTCAATTCGTTCTTTTAATCGCTTTTCACTTTTCTCTAAAATAATCCATTTATCGGTTAATAACATTCCGTCTACTGCCGGCATCCGATATGCTACATCCATAATAGGTATCATATTCTTTTTCTTACACATTTTTGCAAAAATTCTTGTCGTGTTTGCCTGATACATTCCGCAGGTCGTATAGATAAATGTCGGCAAGCTCTTACTTATTTTATCTATCGAATCTAAATACTTCACAATCCTCTCTGCCGGACTACAATGTATTGTTGGAAAACCTATTATTAATCCATCAAATTTTTTATAATCTTGCTCTTCCGGTATCTGTTCCACAGAATATAGTTCAACCTCGACCTCATCCTGCTTACTCATATACTTTCTCATATATTCTGCAATAAGCCTTGTATTTCCTATTCCTGAGTAATATAGAATTAGAACTCTCGTCATAAAAAACTCCTTCTATCCAATCTGCTCTCGTTCCAACAACTCATCCATATAATAAAATCCGGCTGACATATCTCCTACCTTTTGAGCTGTCTGAGCGCACACCTTTGCCGTAATGATACTGTTCTCTCTTCCGGTAACAATATCTCGTTTTATAACGCTTTTTCCCTTTATGGTGCCTTTCATTTCTACCATAACTGCATACTGGTTTGTCCCAAAGTGTATTTTTTTCATTAATTTCATACTAATTCCCATCATTTTCATAAAGAAAGCCTTTACCTTGGGATACTTCAATATTTTTAATAATCCTATTTTCTGCATTCCCTCAAACAAAAAGGTAATACTATTTTTATCATAGGCATACCAGGAATTTACACTTGCATCCATATGCTTTTCTTTCATAATGTGCCAATCTGCCATATCAATTCGAACAAATCGACGTTTCTTTTTTTCACCACTTAAAACAATACTTCTGCCCTCTGAGAAACTTTGCACTTTACGGTTTCTATCCAAATTCTCGTAATAAGTCACGTTCAAATTATTAACAAGCCAGGAAACTGCATTTTTTCCATGAGATTCTCCAATTCCCAGCATAATATAGCTATTTATCGTTTCTATATTATCAAATTTCCTTGCCATTGCTTCACATAGAACATTACTTACTCCCGGAGCTATTCCTACTCCAACGCAAACTACGATACCGGCCTTTGCAATCTCTTCCTTTTTCCGTTTAAATTGCTCAATCATTGAGCCGGTTGGTGTGATATCTACATAATTGACCCCACACCTTATGCAAGCTTCTAAGACCTCCATGTTGTTCATTTCCAAACACATGACCACTGTCTCTACGTTTTCTAAATAAGAATCCATCCATTTTGTCACATCCACCAAACGGCATTCTGCATTAGACCCTGTTTTTTCTACATAGTGCTTACATTTTTCTAAGCTTCGTCCGGATACAATAAAATCTACGTTTTGCTTCTGCAAGTTATCACACACATAACTTCCTACCTGTCCGTATCCACCTATAATCATTATTTTCTTCATCATGCTAACCTTGGATTTCCTCACTCATTATCTCGCCAAACTTCGCTACTGCATCTCTTATCAATTTACAATTATCATGACCCAATTTCTCCATGACCCTGTCCTCAACTTCATATAGCTGCTGTAAAACAGAATCAAAATATTCTTTTCCTTTATCTGTAAAATGGATAATCTTCTCTTTTCTATTTTCCCTATTGACTTCGAGTATAAGATACTCCTTTTCCATAAAATCCTGCAAAATACTATGCACAGTAGTCTTCGGTAAATGCAACCTTTCACATATCTGCTTTTGTGTACGCACTTCACAGTCCGCCATCACATAGATAATCATTAACGAATTGTAATTAAGACCTATTTGTTTCGCCCAACCAGCATATGCTGAATCTATAATTCCTAATGAATAATTGATTTGATTCATCAGTTCCCTGTTTGTCATCCTCATGCCTCCACAGTACATTTTCGTACTATTGTCAAGACAATATCAACACATACTTTTCTAACTTATATTCCATGAATGCCAAAAAGCTCTATGGCATTTGTTCCTAATATGCGTACTTTATCCTCTTGCGGTATAGCAAGTGATTCTACTAATGCCTTAGTATTCACAAGCGACTCTATACCATATGGAGTATCAGAACCAAGCATAAGCTTATTTCTACCAAATTTCTGATATGCCATTTCAATTCGTTCCTTTGATACAAAATAACAATTGGAAATATCGAAATATAAGTTTTCATAATTTTCCATATTTTCTTCTACAAACAACTCCATTCCATAAAGATGTGCAACTATAATTTTAGTTTCCGGATGCTTTTTTATATAAGTGATTAACTTCCTTATTTCTTTTAAAGAATAAACATGAATAAAGACCGGCAAACCTTTTTCATTTGCAAAATGAACTACTCGTTCAAACCAATCACTTTCTATATCAAAATATTCCCAGCACTGGTGTAGCTTCACTCCATCGAATTTCATCTTTTGATAGTCCTGTTCAATCTGTCCATAATTCGCTTTGGTAACCCAGTACATTTGTAGTATCCGTTCCGGAAGTTGTTGTTTTAATTCGTAAACTCGCTCATTTCCCACCGGTATTTTACGCACAGCCCCTATCATTCGAATCATAAGCTTTGTTATTCGATTATTCCCACTTACTACGTCACCATATGGTTTCTTGACCGCCTTGTTTTTAATATGATAAACTGTTTTACTATCCAACTCACCCGGTGTTAAAACAACCTTATCTACCTGACTTTTATTCAAATTCTTTTCAATTTCTTCCACAGTCAAAAAAGTTCCGCATGCATGTGCATGTCCATCTACAATCATATTCTACCTCCACTATAAACACACTTTTTTCTTATATTTTCTTACTAAAAAATATAACCAAATAAAATATGCCACCACAAACCCAAGTAAATTTATCAGATGTCCCTCCAGCAAATATTTCCCTATCCAGAATGACGGAAGAACTCCTGCCAGATACTGTCCCGGTACAGAAATTACAATGGGGACGAACATCCCAACTGAAATGATACCTGCCAGTTTTCCGATTGCCATTCCCTCTACTTTGTTGGTAGATAGCGCAATGACCAGCAACGCGGTAACGATTCCAAGTAAGGAAGAACCTGCGCACAAAACAAGAATATCTACTATGTTCATATCTGATATTCCAAAAACAAGAACCAACACTACACTTACAAACATGGAAATCACGGACGGAATTCCCAAACATGAAACCAGATATCCAATGTTTCCTACCGGTGTCACTGCCATGTAACCTGCTATCTTATCATCTATTTCTCCAAGCGCCACCAGACCTCCAACAAATGCAAACATCATTCCCGGCAATATAGCAATCAGCCAGTCACAAACATAATAGTATGGTGCAATGATCTCACTCTGATGAAAATAATCACATACAAAATGTTCCAAGAAAGGAATTGCAAACTTCATAAGAACACCAGCGATTACAGGAACAATACAGACCATAATCAGCATCAAATCTCTGCTGATTTGTTTTAACATCTGCCGAAACATAATCCATATTTTTTTCATCATAGCTTCACACCTCCCACACTCCGAAACATTTTTTCCACGCTTTTTTTTGCAATAATCAATAAAATTATCACCCACAGAATGCTGCTTGTTACGGAAACTGCAAGGTACGCTGCATTTCCCTCTAATAACTGCATTTGTGCACATCCCGGATGCAATAAAAGCCATACATTGTCTTTTACCAATCCCATACGCTTGGCAATGGGTGGTAAGAATCCTATGATTTCAAAGGGCACCGTTCCTACAATATATCCTGTCAGACTGTTGATTTTCGTTCCCACAATAATTCCGCATAATGTAAACACAAAGGAGGCTGACACGATTCCCCACACTGCCATTGCAAAATTTTCAATTCCTACGGAACTTAACAATATCAACGCTACCAGTAATGAGATGAATCCAATGGAACACATCTTTCCTAAAATATATTCCATAGGAGATACCGGAGACACTGCAATTGAGTTTAATACTCTCTGGCTTTTTTCCAACAATACAATTGCTCCCATAAAAAACATTCCCATGGCTGCCGGATCTGAATACACCATGATATGCCCTACAATCTCTTTTACATCTCCGGATAGTAGGGATAATATTCCCAGATATAGAATTACTAGCAAAATATAAATATAATAGAATCCGTATTTCCATTGAAAACGGATGTCGCCTTTGACTACAGATAATAATCTCAACATAATTTGTACCCCGTCAATTCCATAAAAATATCATCTAAAGTAGGTTCACTGCTATGAATGGATGTAATCTGATTCTTTTCCATCTTTTCCTTTAAAACTTCATCCTTAGAAATCTCTGACAAATGGCTTTCACCCTGTTTTTCCCTGCCATCTTCATCGGCATAGGTATAGCATACCTTTGCTGCTCCGTGTGCCATAATTAAGTTATGAGGTGTGTCCAAAGCCTTTATCTCTCCATTTACGATAAATGCTACTCTGTCACATAGTTCTGTGGCGTCTGCCATATTGTGGGTAGTCAGAATAATTGTTTTTCCCTTTGCCTTTTCTTCTAATATCATGTCCTTCATAATTCTTGCGTTGTTGGGATCCAGTCCGCTGGTAGGTTCATCTAAAAATAAAAGTTCCGGGTCATGTACCAACGCCTTGATAAAATTCAATCGCGACTTCATTCCTTTGGAATACTCAGAAATCCTCTTATCTCCATGATGTTCTAATCCAACCTGACGCAGTAATTCGTTGATATCACGTTTCTCTCCGCTATAAAGGGAAGAAAAATAATTCAGATTTTCTCTGGCTGTTAATTTTTCATATACACTTGGGAATTCAAAGTCCACGCCAATTTTTTCATAATAGGTATTATCGTGTTTTTTACATTCCACACCTGCTACCACTGCACTGCCTTCATAGGTTGGTAGTAATCCTGTTAAAATTTTTTGCAAGGTACTTTTTCCGGCTCCGGACGGTCCGAGAAATCCAAATATCTCGCCCTTTTTCACTACAAAATCAATATTTTTTATAAATGGTTTTTCTGTGTAACTGAAATTCACCTGGTGCATTTCAATCATATTTTTTTCTTTACTATTTGTTTGATTCATTTTCTTCTCCTGACTGGATAAGCTGTAAAAGCAATCCTTTTATCATTAAACTAATGCTGGCATAAAAATTTTCTTTTCCAATTTCATCCTGATACATGCAGGAAAAAAATATGGCTCTGAACGCACCGCTAAATGCTTTGTAATCTATCTGGGCATTTCTTAGCGGTAATTTTCCCAGCATTTCTAACATCAAATCCTCATCATCTTCCAAATGCTCTGCCTTTACCTCATCGGGAAGTTTTCGTATCAACGTTTCCATCTCTTCCGGAACCATCAACGTCTTTAGACAAGAATTCTGCACAGATAAAATTCCTTCCGCAATAATCTGCGTAAGTAAATCAACGGTTAACGCCTGCCCAAGCTGTTCACACTGTTTTATCATATTCTGCTCGATTTTCTCATGATATTCCTGAATCACTTCAAACAGCAGCAACTCCTTGGACTTGTAAAACAAATAAAATGTTCCCTTGGGAATTCCCACCCGGGCCACCAGCTCATCGACTGTGGTCTTTTTCACACCATAGTGCTGTAGACAATCGTTGGCTTCCCTGTGGAGTTTTCGCCTTATTTCCTGCTTTTCTTCGTCACTGTATGTCTTTGGCATTCTTTCACCTTCTTTTTGACTATTTTTATATTTTTAGTCATTATAAGGCGATAAAAGATATTTGTCAAGAAGATTATTTTGAATCTTAATCTAAACTTACATTGCACTGGTCAGTCAGATAGAAATTTGCTAGAATGAAAATAATAGATAAAGGAGCTAAACTATTATGAAGAAAAAGAAAGTCATTATTTTTTGTATTATAGCTATTATTGCACTTTTGGGTATTGTAGGGGGTTTACTTTTTTCCCAAAGATTACCTTCTTCCACAAAAACATTGTCAGATGTTTCCACGTCGAAAAATACTACAGTAACGGATGAAATTGTAATTGATGATACGATAGAATCCGAAGAACCCGTTGTAGACAAGCATTCCTACGACTTCACCCTCTGTTTTGCCGGGGATGTGAACTTCGATGAAAATTATTTTCCGATTCAATATTATAAAGATTGTGAAAATGGTATCAAAGACTGCATTTCTGCCGATTTGATTCAGACCATGCAGGATGCTGATATTATGTGTCTGAACAATGAATTTACTTATAGTACCGGCGGTGCCCCTCTGGAAAATAAGGCATACACCTTTCGTGCTGACCCTTCCCGTGTGGAAATTTTAAAAGAACTGGGAGTTGACCTTGTAGGACTTGCTAACAACCATGTTTATGATTATGGAAAACAGGCACTTCTTGATACTTTCGATACGCTTGATAATGCAGGTATTCCATATGTTGGAGCCGGGCATACCCTAACTGAGGCAATGCAACCTGTATATATGACAGTAGACGGAAAAACAATCGCTTTCGTGGCTGCCTCCCGTGCGGAAAAGAATAAAATGACACCACAGGCCACGGAAACAGAACCGGGAATTCTACGTTGCTATGATACCGAATTATTTTTACAGGAAATTCAGAAAGCCAAAGAAAATGCCGACTTCGTCATTGCCTATGTCCACTGGGGAACAGAATATAGCTATGACCTGGAAGATGTGCAGCTTACTACCGGAAAAGAATATTTAGACGCTGGAGCAGATGCTGTCATCGGAGCTCATCCACATTGCCTACAGGGCATGGAATATTATAATGGGAAACCCATTATTTACAGCCTAGGAAATTTCTGGTTTAATGAAAAAACTCTGGATACCATGCTCCTACAACTCCATTTTTCCGGTGATGATGACAGCCAGCAGTTAGAATTGAAGGTAATCCCTGCCATTCAATCTGAATGTCGTACTACCGGGGTTTTAGATCCACAAGAGCAGGAACAGATTTTTCAGTTCCTTGAGGATATTTCTGTCAATATAGAAATTGAAGAGGATGGAATGGTAAGGGAAACACAGAATTAGAGTTTCCCTTACCTTTATTCAACATAATACACATAATCTTCTTTTCTTGGTGCCGCCTCTGGTTCTTCACCATCTGCATATCCCAGAATACAATGTCCGATTCCTTCATAATCTCCTTCGATTCCTAGTGTTCTAAGAATTTCCTTGCCCTCCGGGCTTTCAAACTCCTCTTTTGCCCGATGAATCCAACAGCTTCCAATTCCCTCATCATGAGCTGCCAGCATTAGATTTCCCATTACCAGACTGCCATCATAGAGATAGGTCGGTCTTTCTTTATTTGCAAGTACAATTAACACTACCGGCGCACCATAGAATGGGTCTGTATCCGGAGTTCCCATAATCTCAGCATTCATTTTGGATAACTTGTCTCTCAACTCCTTATTGGTAACCGCGATAATGATTGGGGACTGTTTTCCTCTTCCGTTCGCTGCGTAAGTACCTGCTTGAATGATTCTGTCTATGGTTTCTTTTGGAACCATGTCCGGCTTGTACTTTCTGATGCTTCTTCTGGTTATGATGTTTTGTTGTGTTTCAGTCACTTTATGTACCTCCTTAGGGATAACTTTCATTTATTATGATAATAGCATTGGAATCCCTCAGCGTCAATAAAGCATCATTCTACATTTAAATAAACAGAGTCCGCCATATATTATTGTTCGTTATAAATAAATTGATTTGTTTTGTTAGAATATAACTATTTCATTTTCTAGAATACAACACGAAATACACAACTTCTCTCATGTTGTAAGTGTAGATTTGGCAGGGCCTTCCCTGCCAGTTTTGAAGCTATAATCAGATTAATTATAACCCATATTCGGCAAATAACCGTTCTCTCAGTTCTGGTTTCTCAGCAGCCTCCAAAAATTCCTCCAGACGGTTGTCGTCCTTCATAAGATGGCACAGCCGTCCCATTCTGTCCAGACCACGTTCCATACCTTGTTCCAGACCACGTTCCATACCTTGTTCCAGACCACGTTCCATACCTTGTTCCAGACCACGTTCCATACCTTGCTGCTCTCTGTCCTTTAAAAGTTCCTCTACTGTCATGTAGCATCCCTCCAATCTACGGTCATTCTTCAACTTGCTGACTTTCTCATGTAACCGGTTTAAAGTTGCATCATTATGCTTACGAACACATTGTAACAAGAACTTTGTAGAATCACAACCCAAAACTACCACAGCATAATTTTAACTGTTTTTTACCTCACTTCTGTACCAAAAGGCATCAATGCCAGCTTCGCCAATTTAAAATGCTGCAAGCCAAATGGTATTCCCACAATAGTCACACAAAGTATTATCCCCCAAACCAAATGCTCTAATGCCAATACTAATCCAGATACAATCAACCAAATGATATTCAATATAAATGAACCGGCACCACCGCCATACTCTACTTCTTTTCCAAAAGGAAAGAAAGTTAAACCTGCAATTTTAAAACACTGCACACCCACCGGTATACCCACAATTGTAATACACCAAAGGCATCCAGCAAGACACCAACTTAATCCGCCAAGCGCACCACCGAATATAAACCATAACAAATTTCCTAAACATCCCATATGCTATTTCCTCTCTATACTTTCGTAGTTATTCTTCATTGTTTTCTTTTTTCTTCGTTCAAGTAAAATTTCATAGCCACACAATATAATTCCACCAACAGCATAGCACACAATATCTTTTACGTCGAAAACGGAACCTAATAATATTCGAAAAAATGCATTATTCTCCAGATGAAGTATCTTTACAATTTCAAAATATTGCAACACTTCTACTATAACTGCAAACACACAAATATATATTGGAAGCAAACGGCATTTTTCTACTACCCAAATTCTTATAAATGTATATAGTACAATTACAACTAGTACATCTCCTATATATGGACGTATGAAATTATCGTGTACAAATAACGCAATCAACACCTCTATTATTAGGAGACACAATGTCACTATACCGTATGCTATTCGCTTTTTCCTGTTCATACTATCCCTTTCTCGTATACCGACACCCTGGATAGTTCTGACATCCCCAAAACTCTCCATATCTTCCTTTTCTTTTTTTCAGCATTCCACCACACTCCGGGCAAGAATTTTCCAGCACTGCCCAAAGCTGTTCTGCTGACATTTCTCCTGCCTGTTCTTTTTCTATCTTCTGAACCGGCTTTTTCTTTTTCGGTACCGCCTGCTGCATCTGCACTTCCAGCAAAGGTCCCATTTTTTCATAACACTTCTGGTTCATCACGCAGTCATTCAGCGCTCGGTGGGCACCTTCCGTACTGATTCCAAAATACTCTGAAATATCTCCCAACTTATGATGCTTTAACTGTGGCAAGCAACTTTTCGCCATATACAGCGTATCTATGTAATCATTATAGATGCCCTCTCCAAATACCTCCATGGCGGCATCATAGATAAAATTCGTGTCAAAACTATGAATATTATGTCCTACTAAAATTCCGGTTTCAACAAAATCTATAAATCCTTCTAACGCTTCTCTAATCTCCGGTGCATCACTCACCATATCATTGGTAATCCCATTCACCCTCGTGGCAGATGCAGGAATTCGAATCGATGGCCTTACCAAAGTAGAATAGGTATCTATAATCTCGCTATTTTCCACCTTTACCGCTGATATTTCTATGATTTCATCCAGACCCGGACGGAAACCTGTGGTCTCTATATCAAAAACAATGTAATCCTTTATGTACTCGTTCAGTCTTCTCCCCTTATTTCTTACAACTGCCATAACTTTTGATGTTTCCTTTCGATTTTTATCATTTATTTCTATCAAGTCCTGCTATTGTTCTACATCCTTACAACTTTTATCATTAATTCCCCATCCAATACGTTCTAACTCCAAAAACCTCTCATCCCCATAAATCTGAACCAGACTCTCAAGATTCAAAGTAAAATCAATCAGTTTTTCTTTTTTATATTTCAAGCGTACGCCCACTTCTTTTCCCACTGAATCCTTCAATAACTGTATCATCTGTTCATAGTCGCCACGGTCATACATGGTTACATCTTTCAAAATATAACTTGTATATAAATACTTTTTTTCACCATCCACACACCCGTACGCCTCTATATTAATTACACCACTTTCACTGTCCTGTTTCCAATTTGAATACACATCGGTAAAAAATGGCAACTTTATATCTTTATAAATTGCTTTTGAAAAAATCGACATATAGTAACTCCTTTTAAATCATCATATATTAAATTTCCATTCCTATGCTACTCAAAACAAATCTAACATATTATCTAAATATATTTTTTCTCTAACATGCAAATGATACTCGGGCTTTGTCATATAATAGAGCAAAAATTCCAGAATCAAGGCGCTACCAAGTCCTCGACCTTCGATTTTGAAATTGGAAAAGCCCATTGGTAAGTAGATGTTTTTAATATCATCTATGCCGATAAAACCCGGATTTGTCATTGCTTTAGAGAAACAATATCCATCATTCGCATCAGGAGCGGCACAGTGGTGGTCAGTACAGTTTTCTCCAAGGTTTTTTCGACTGACAACTTCGTAACAGAGTTTCCTGTCCTTACAACCAATAAAACAGCATTCGTTACATAGGAATTCCACTTTATCTTTCTGGAGTCCGGACAACGTATTCCATTTATCAAAAACCTTGTTTAAACGAAAATCCGGCACCACATAACGAAAATCATCCCGCTCCACTTCATTCAAGAATTGGCGAAAATCCGTCAGAACCTTGGTTGTTGAAGAAACAAAATAGAGCCCCGGATAATTCATCTTTAAATAGTCTAACAGTAAATCCGAGTGGACAATAACACCATTTCGAACTTCTTCGCTTTCTTCGAATAGGTTGCAGACGACATTACACTTCTTGTCCAAAAGGTGTTCCTTCCTAAGCAACGAGTTGCTAAATGTCAGACGAGCCGAAATCCCACATTCCTGCATCAATGTCAGGACCTCTCGTGGGTCTTGTTCTCCGCCCCCAACACGCCCTCCCCCCCAAATACAATCTGCCGGAGCACCATATATAGATCCTATATCGCACCAATCATAAAAGTATTCCCTATGCTCACGGAATAATGGCAAAAACGCACGATACAGTTCATAAAACTCAAACAAACCAGGAAGGTGGTAATATGCTGTGTCTTTTTGAAATTTTTTCATGTCCACATCGTCACCTCCATAAGGGCATTCTTCATCAAAAATACAAGATACAGCGCCACTACATTTTCAATTTATACAAATCATATTATATCACTCCCCCCTCCCCTTTACTACATATTTTTAGGGCATGACAACCGCCATGCCCTATCTTTCTATCGCTTTTGATTCTGCTTTTCCTGTTCTTTTTTGTCCATGTCTTTTCCTCATTTCAAGTATTTTCAACACAGACATTATTCCCACTCTTCTCCTTTATATCAGAACCTCCATACGTTGTACCCGTTGTCTCTGCATCCTCTTCCTTTTCCGGCAATGCCTGGTACTGTTCTGTCTTCTTGAATTCCTTCATCACATCATCATAAGCTGCCACAATAGCTTCCTTCATAGGGTCATCTTTGGCTACCATAGAAATAGCATTTCCATACACTTTTTCTACTTCTTCTTTGGACCTACAGTTTTTTAATTGATTCTCCAAATTCTCACGCATTGCCTGTACTCTGGCTGCCTGCGCATACAACTGTGGATTCTTTGCTCGCAAATAATTCATCTCTTCTGCAGTAAGCTTCTTACCTGCGCGAAGCTTTTGCATAATCCGCTCTTCGTATGCCTTTTTTTCATCTTCACTCATTCCGGCTGTTGGATCCAAATATTCCATTAGCACAGATTCTATATCAAATCTATCTGTTTTCGACTCCTTATCTATTGTCTTATTGATTGCACTAGATAATTTCTCTAAAAAAGTCTTCGTTTTTCCCGGTGCTTGTTTTCCCAAAACATTTTTTAATATTTGTGATGCCTGAATATTCATTAACTTTCCCCCATTTCTGATACTTCGTTACATACTATATCGTCTATTGGAGGTTATTCATTAAGATAATTTCCTAAAATCTTCCAAATCCACAACCGCCTCTTTCTTCTCTCTCCATATCTTTTATATATGAAGCCTGAAATTCCCGAGTAATCTCTTCCAATTCTTTCTCCCCATCAATATAAGGCTGATACATATCATATCCGTAGGCTGCGCCACCTTCGTCACATCCCAAATCACAATATCCTAAGGAATCTTTTACAATCTGCTCCCTTTGTTCTCTTGTCGTATTCTTTATTAAAAACTCTTCCATGACTCTTCCTTCCTACTCCAAAATAATAATATTTTTTTATCTACCTGGTAACTCCTTTATAAGCGGTTTCATAATATTTAGTATTTCTTTTACTTCGCTGTTACTGCAATATTGTTGCAATTGATTATTTAACTGTTGCTTTGTCTCTGACTTCAAAACCACCTGAATGATTTCTTCCCTTTTTTCTTCATATTTTCGCAAATTTTTTCCAAAAAAAGAACGTATTACCTGCTCATGTTTCTCCTTCTCTTGATAATCACAAATCTTTGAAACCCTTTTTACCTTAATGCCTTTTTCCTTCAGTTCTTCTATAAATTTATCATAATCCTTATCCTTGGAAATAATAAAATATTCCGAATTCTTCTCACTTTTGACGTTATCCTGCAAGTCAAAGACAATCTTGCAATCCAAAGCATTCTTTATGCAATTTATAACTTTTATATATTCGATATGAGCCTTAGATTCCGTAATTCTTCTATGTAATCCAAAGGTTAATTTCTCCGCATCTTTACTATAATATATTTTCACACAATCAGTGGCCAGTAATTTTTCAATCCCATTCATCCCCTCTTCTTTTACATTTTCATAATCCACGCAAAAATATCTCACTCTCTTTATACACCTCTTTCACTGTCTCAAAATGCCGTATAAAATAAATATCTTTCCTCTCAAACATATACTAATTTATTCTACACTTCCAGAAAAAAATACGCAACTTTTTTCCTCTTGTAAGATAAATTATGTAACAAACGTGGTACAATAAACTTACCCAATAACTCTAAATACTATAGAAAGGAATCACACCATGGCAGATTATCAACAAATCACACACGAATTTGACCCAATTTTCAACAATGACTCTAAAATCCTTATTCTTGGAACCCTGCCCTCTGTTAAATCCAGAGAGCAACATTTTTATTACGGTCATCCTCAAAACCGATTTTGGAAAGTGCTTGCCAATATTACAAATGAAGCAGTCCCTTCCTCTATTTCAGAGAAAAAAGAACTGCTCCTTACCCATCACATCGCCATTTGGGATGTGATTAAAAGTTGTGAAATTATTGGTTCTTCCGATAGCAGTATCCGAAATGTGATTCCTACTGACATTCGTCTTTTACTAAATCAGTCAAATATTTCTGTCATCTTCGGAAATGGTGCGAAAGCCTGTGAACTATATAACAAATATACCTTAGCAACCACCGGATGTCCTATCCGAAAACTTCCTTCTACCAGTCCCGCCAATGCTGCCTGGTCCTTGGAAAAGCTGACTAACTATTGGGCCCAAGAACTTACTCCTTTTCTCTAAGCCATTGTCCCAACTGCTCGAACTCATCCAGAAATACACAGTATTTCTCATAACTACCTTGCCTGTTTTCTTCTTGAATTTCTTTTAAAGCAACTTCGTAGTCCATCCAACAGACAGATTCCACTTCCTCTTCCTGCAATTTGAGTTTCGTTATATCAACTTCCTTGTCATATATGTAAACCGCGCTGACTTCTGCATTTTTAAATGGTTTTCCATAGAAATTAGCTTCCGCATATCCCAGATGCATAAATCCATACTGTAAATCCTCCGGCTCTGCACAAATCCCCAGTTCCTCTTCTAACTCACGCAATGCAGATTCTCGATAATCATACCCGGAAGAAATATGTCCCGCAGAAGAAATATCATAACATCCGGGAAATGAATCTTTATTTTTACTGCGCTTCTGCATCAGCACTTCCCAGTTCTCTGTCTTTCCTCGACGAACAATCCAAACATGGGAAGTTCCATGGAGGTCACCGTTTTCGTGAGCAATACTTCTCTCTCTCACTTCTCCGGTAAGGCTTCCATCTTCTCTTCGAATATCCAAGAGTTCCATCGCTTTTCCATCTAATACTGCTTCTATCAATCTATCCCCGGAATAGCTTAATTTTAAAGAGAAAAATGGATGTTCCTCTGCCAACAGTTTCAGAAAAATCTTATCTCCCTCCCAGAGATTCAAAGAAGTCAGTTTTTCCTTTTCCACCCATTCCAGCGTTCCTTCGTCACATTCCTGTAATTCTCCTTCAAATTCATCTGCTGTGTACAAACACATATATTCTGTATTCCAGCCTTCTGCCTGAAAGGTTACAATTCCGCGGAATCTCCAATTAGTCAGTGTAAGTCCTGTTTCTTCCTTTGCTTCCCGAATCAGACATTCCTCCGGACTTTCTCCCTGCTCGAAATGTCCACCTATTCCAATCCATTTATCCTTATTGACATCTACCTCTTTTTTT
Organism: Roseburia sp. 499; assembly: GCF_001940225.2. Classification (NCBI taxonomy): domain Bacteria; kingdom Bacillati; phylum Bacillota; class Clostridia; order Lachnospirales; family Lachnospiraceae; genus Roseburia; species Roseburia sp. 499. The sequence continues at coordinate 422,286 of NZ_CP135164.1, read as the reverse complement.
ACTCTGTGAAGCATTAGATATTTTCCATCTTTCTCCACATAGCACAAGGTTGTCAACGGTGACTTGCCCATTTTTCTTCCTCCAACTAAACTTGCCTTAGAACAGTGCATTTCACCATTCTAAGGCAGATATTGTTCATTCATTACATCTTTTAACACTTCATAGGGAACTGTAATTTCTATGACCCCTGCCTCATATTCTGTCAGCAGGTTGGTATTGCATATAATTACCAATCCCTGAGCACTCAAATAAAAATCATCCTCCGTCAATATGTCGGACACATAACTCTCATAATCCTCCAGAAGATACTTTGCATATTTCTCACTAGTTACAGTTTCTTGTATATACGGCTCTACAATCATTCTTGCCATACTTACATCTGAAAAAACATCAGACAGCGTCAGCAACTTTCCTTCCGGCACATAAAACGTATATGCCACAACATCCTGATAAGGCTGTTCCTCTCCATTTTCCACTCTTTGAGACGCCTTCATACTAAGTATTTTAGAAGACATATACATATTTTCATATAGATAACTATAAGAATGAACGTTCCACAGCTCTAACTCCTCTTCTTCCAAGCCCGAAAAATCATCCTCTGCTGTACTATACTCACTTTCTATTTTCGTCTCATTTTTCGCATGCTGCTGTTCAAAAACTCGGTTTATTAAATTTTGTGCTTCTTCGTTTCCTTTTAGAGTAACTACCGGACAATTCTCTTCTACTTTCAGTACTACAGTACCCGTATCTTCCTCTGCAAGTTCCTGCGAATAATCCGTATACACAATTTCCGGTACCACCCCTTGCTGAACTTGTCCTTCCTGCAATTCATCTTGTTGATTCTCTGGTGTCTCTATCTCTGTCTTCTGCTTATTCGTTCCTGCACAGGCAGTACACAGCAGACAAATCCCCAAAAAAAGAGCCATCATTTTCTGTTTCATCTTGAAATCCCCTTTTTCGTTACTAATCTGCTTTCTTTCCTTTCTGCCTATTGTAACGCACTTTCCACGATATTCGCAACCCCTAAATTATTTAAAACTTTTTATTTTTTTATCCGATACATATGATTCAAAGGACCATTTCCCATTCCAAGATTCATGCCATCTGCAATGGCCCCGGTAATGTACTCTTTGGCACTTCTCACACTTTTTTCCATCGTAAGACCTTGTGCCAACCCACAGGCAATAGCAGAAGACAAAGTACAGCCCGTTCCATGGGTATTTTTATTTTCAATATGCTTCTGTGGAAACCAAACCACGTTCCCCTTATCAAATAGCAAATCATCTGCCTGGTTTTCATCATGTCCCCCTTTTAACAAAACTGCTCCCTGATAACGTTTCGCAAGTTCTTGGGCTGCCTCACATCGTTCTTCTCTGGTACTTATATTTTTCCCTGTCAATAATTCTGCCTCTGGAATATTTGGGGTATAAATATCCGCCAAAGGTAGTAACTCTTTCTGATAAAACTGTATCGCTTCCGGCGCCATCAAGTTCCTTCCACTGGTAGAAACCATTACCGTATCTATCACGATATTTCTCGGATGGTATTTTTGAAAGCAACGGCAAATCACCTGTATCTGTTCCACTCCCGGTATCATTCCAATTTTTACTGCATCCGGCACAATATCTGAAAATATACACTCTAACTGTTCTTCTAAAAATTCCGGGGGCACCGGCATTACATCCGCTACCCCCATAGTATTTTGAGCAGTCAGTGCCGTAATGACACTTTCTCCATATAGTCCGTGTACGGTAATTGTTTTCAAATCTGCCTGAATTCCGGCTCCTCCGCTGCAATCACTTCCTGCTATGGTAAGCACTGTTTTCATGGCTTTTCCTCCTATGCTTCCTCAAGTATATCTCGCAGCTTCCTTACCTCTGACGCCACATCTTCTGCTCCTAAGATTCCTGCTGATATGGCAAGTCCATTCGCTCCGCAACTTAAAGGTTTTTCACAGTTTTCTGCAGTAATTCCTCCTACTGCCACATTCGGAATAGCAACAGCACTCAAAATATCCCGATAAGTTTCTTCTGCAATAGGAACTGCATCCTTCTTCGTAGAGGTAAAAAACCATGCGCCGCTTCCCAGATAGTCTGCACCTTCTTGCTCTGCCCGCACTGCCTGCTCTACTGTCTTAGCAGTTGCTCCAATAATTTTATCCTTACCTAAAATCCTTCTGGCATCCGCTACCGGAACATCAGACTGTCCCAGATGCACTCCATCTGCCTCGCTTAACATTGCAATATCCAGACGGTCATTTACAATAAACTTTGTCTGATACTTGTCTGTCATTTTACGCAATATTTTTGCACGTTTTAAATATTCTGCCGAAGAAATATTCTTCTCACGAAGCTGGATATAATCTACTCCTGCTTTTAAAGCTGCTTCTATCTTTTCTTCTCCATAGGAAAAATCTGCAATCAGATATAACCAACGTTTCATTTTTCTTTTCCTTTCATCCAGTCCAGAAATTCCTGCGTTTCTAACCGTTCTAATACATTTAACAGTGCTACTTTTGCCTGACCATAACCCTCTGCCGTATCTGCCTGTTCCAATGCATACATCACTCCTATAGCTGCTGCTTGCGCCGCTCGCTGTGGGTTAGCCTCCACACTGTAACATGCTCCTACCACAGCCCCTAAGAGGCATCCGGTTCCTACAATATTATATTTTCGGGATTCCTTTTTCCAAAGTGGCTCACTTTTCCCTTTCCACAGAATCCGGTCTGTTTCACCGCTCACTAAAAATAGTCTATTTTTTGACACCGTCTCTGACAAGTTTCTCTCCTGTCTGGCATCAATGCCTTCCCGGGTCAAAACGCCCTGTTGTATACTGTATATTTCAGACTGATTTCCCTTTACAATACCTGTCCAAGGAATCTCCAAAAATTCCTTTATTGTATGTAAACGGAATTTAGAAGCTCCACATCCTACCGGATCTAATACTACCGGTTTCTTTTCTTCCACCACAGCCTTAAGTGCCACTGATACTGCTTCTATTTTTTCCATGTTAAGCTGTCCCAAATTGATAACAACTCCGTCTGCCTGAGCTACAATCTCCTGCATTTCTTCCGGTGCCACCGCCATAAGCGGTCTTGCCCCAAGCGCAGACAGACCATCTGCACAAAGGGCCGCGGACACCGTATTGGGTATCATATGTATCAATGGTTGTTTTTCTCTGATTTTTCGGAAAATCTCCTGTATTTCTTCCGGCTCCATAAGCTCCTCTTTTCTATTCCATCATCTGATTTAAATAGTGAATTGCTTTTGACTTATATAAAATTCCCAACAGCACTGCTGCAATGAGACTTCCTCCCAAGGTACTGATTAAAAATGGCAATACATAAGTAAACAAAGCTGCCTCTGCATTTCCTAACAGTAATTTTGCCACCGGATAGCAGAGCATACCTCCTAAAATTCCCGTACCAACCACTTCTCCAAGTAATGCCAACGGAATCTTTTTGGTATATTTGTAAACCAAAGCACAGCAGAAAGCTCCTACCATACTTCCCGGAAATGCCAACAGACTTCCGGTTCCAATCAGATTACGAATCAGGGCCGTAGAAAAGGAAAATCCTAATGCATAGCTCGGTCCCAGAAATACACCTGCCAGTACATTCAAAAGATGTTGTACCGGAAAACACTTAGAAGCTCCTACCGGAATGGAAAATGCTGAAAGAGCTACTCCAAGGGCTGTCATCATTCCTGCCAACGCTAGCTTTTTTATATTTAACTTCATGGTTTTCTCCTACAAAATATCAATGTATTCTCCTGATAATGCCTTGTTCATACTACGGACTGCGCAGAACTTACCACACATAGAACAGGTATCATCATGTTCCGGCTTTCTGTCATCACGAATCTGTTTTGCAGTTTCCGGGTCAATCGCACATTCCCACTGTGCTTCCCAATCCAGGGCACGACGGGCATCTGCCATCTTATCATCAATTTCTCTTGCTCCGCGTACTCCTTTTGCAATGTCCGCTGCATGAGCTGCAATTTTGGATGCAATAATTCCCTGTTTTACATCTTCTACATTTGGAAGTGCCAAATGCTCTGCCGGAGTTACATAACAAAGGAATGCCGCTCCGTTCTGTGCTGCAATGGCTCCACCGATAGCAGAGGTGATGTGGTCATATCCCGGTGCAATATCAGTAACAAGAGGTCCTAATACATAGAATGGTGCTCCCATACAAATAGTCTGCTGAATCTTCATATTTGCAGCAATCTGATCCATTGGCATATGTCCCGGTCCTTCTACCATAACCTGTACATCTCTTGCCCATGCACGTTTGGTCAATTCACCTAATCGAACTAATTCTTCAATCTGACATACATCAGATGCATCTGCTAAACATCCCGGACGACAAGCATCTCCCAGAGAAATGGTAACGTCGTGTTCACGACAGATTTCCAGAATTTCGTCATAATATTCATAGAATGGATTCTCTTCTCCAGTCATGCACATCCATGCAAATACCAAAGAACCTCCACGAGATACAATGTTCATTTTACGTTTATGCTTTTTGATCTGTTCAATGGTCTTTCTGGTGATTCCACAATGCAATGTTACGAAGTCTACACCATCTTCTGCATGAAGACGTACTACATCAATGAAATCCTTTGCTGTTAAGGTTGCAAGGTCTCTCTGATAATGAATCACAGAATCATATACCGGAACAGTTCCAATCATCGCCGGACATTCAGAAGTCAGTTTTCTACGGAAAGGAATAGTATCTCCATGAGAAGATAAATCCATGATGGCATGAGCTCCCATATTTACTGCTGCCATTACCTTTTCCATTTCCACATCATAGTCCTTGCAGTCTCTGGAAATTCCAAGGTTTACGTTAATTTTAGTTTTCAACATAGAACCAACGCCTTCCGGGTCGATGCACTTATGATTCTTATTAGCACAGATAGCTACCTTTCCTTCTGCTACTAAAGGCATCAATTCTTCTACAGTCATCAGTTCCTTTTCTGCTACTTTCTTTAATTCCTCTGTCACAATGCCTTTGCGGGCTGCTTCCATTTGTGTTGCGTATGTACTCATTTTATTCTCCTTTTCTTTTACCGAATAGTCTTTCCTATTGATATAAAAAAGACCTTACCGCAGTAGTACACGGTAAAGTCTCTTACTTTTCGTTTCTCTCTATTCCGCTCCCTACGACAGTATTAACTGACAGGTTCCAAGAGTCAGGTTTTAACCTTCTCAACCAATATTCGGTCCCTCTGCGTTTTATGTAATTTTATTTCTTTGTTCATGGTATCTCATTTTACAGTGTTTGTCAATGATTATGACTACGATTCCAGCATTGAAAGGTAAATTTGTTTTATAGCCTACCATTTCCGTAAAATGCTTATCTTCGACATTTCGTGTGAAAATGTCTTAAGTTATCCACATTGCATACTTACACAAATTCCTGTCAAAAAAAATTGTGAATAAATTTTGCATTTTCCTCTTGGCAGGCATCACCTTCTTTGCTACAATTAATTCAGTTTTGAACTGAGTTATTCAGTTGAACTGGTATATCTTCTGTTTCTGTTAGTTGCCGTCCAAAGCTGGCTAACAATTCAGGAGATATATTTTTTTGCAGCTTTTTTATTCCATTTTTTTCAAGATAGAAATACTCATATAGCTGCTTCACAAAATCCGCTATCTGTTCCATCAGATAGTGATTCTTCTGTGCCCGCTCATTCCAACTACATGCGTGCTCTATATCTCCCTGCCAATGCTTCTGGCGGTTAAATCCCTGATTTTCTATTTTCCATCTGTTACGTCCGGCACGTACGATTTTTTTTGCATTACTTTTCGTAATCTCGATGCTTGTAATCCAGGCAAACTCTCTTTCTTTCTCTTCACCTTTTACAATCCACCTTTCCCGATAATAGATTAGATTCACGTCAAAGTCATTGAACATGATTTTATTCTGATACTCTATATCAGTTCCAATTGTTTCTTTTTCCGGAAGTGCACGGTATTCTTTAGCTATTGATGAAGCGCAGCCTTCTTTATATCGGATAATGTAATCCCAATGATAATCTTTACATATCTGTAAAACTGTTTTTGTAACATACAGTCCATCTGCCGTAATGATAATTGGCAGCCTCGGGAATTTCTGTTTGATTTTGGCAGCAAGTCTTACAAAAGCTTTACTTTCGCAATCCTGTTTTACTGCTTCATCACTTTGATTTATATATTTCTCCGAATTTTCTATTGTTTCTGATGCAATACTGCATACAAGATTTTCTCCAAAGTATATTTTTGCCTCAAGTATGCTTCTGTGATACTTAATGTACTCTTTATCTGAGCCTCTGTTGTAACACCGGCTCAGATAATGCTCATTCTTCTTTTGGTATCCTTCGTCCAATTCGGTTGCATCTACAATAATCTGCCATTTCTTTAACACCTTGGCATTATCAAAGGTCTTTCGACGAATCATGGAATATACGATATTCTGCTGAACATTCTCTAACTCCCTTGGATCTAATCTTTCCAGAAATTCATTTTCTGTCACACCATGGGGCATATAATCTTTTACTTCTTCTCCCATGAATCTGTATAAATTTCTGCAGATTTTCTCATCATTAAAGGTTCTTGTCATTTCCTGCATGCTCGAAATCCCTGCAATACTTTTATAGTACATAGTTCCAAGCATGACTCTTGAAGAATAATCAATGTAACTCTGATTACGGGGATCTTTTACTCTGCCGAACATCGAAAATAGTTCCGGACAAAATCTGTTCTGAATCTTATTACATTCAGCAATGGGATTGTTTTCAAGTTTCTTTCTGATTCTTTCCTGCTCTCGGCTCATTTTGCACCTCTGCGATAAAGTTTTTCTTCTATTTTACCTTATTACAGAGAAAACCACAGTAATTTCATATGATTTAGTGCGAATTATTTTTACCTTTCAATGCTGCTACGATTCCCGTTCCTTCTATTTTTCCATATACTGGTCTAATTCATGGGAAATCTGAATTACATTATCCAATGCACTCTTAGCTCTATCCGCTTCTTCTTTATTTTGTTCACTAATTTCCTGTGCTTGTTGTGAACTTGCTGTTACTTCCTCTGTTGCAGCAGAAAGCTGAGTAACACTATTTACAATATTACCATTAGAAGTGGACAGGTCTGCTAACATTCCTTCTACTTCCCTGATATCTTCCATCAGCTTATTTGCATTATCATTAATATTTTCAAATCCAGCTGATGCACTCTCTATCAACTGATCCTGATAATCAGTAGCTGTAGCAGAATTATCTACTGCCTGCTTTGCCTCAGATGCATTTACATTTAATTCTTCTAAAATCTTTGCAATACTTTCTGTTTCTTTTCTTGTTTCCTCTGCAAGATTTCGAATCTGATCTGCAACTACTGCAAATCCTCTTCCAGCTTCTCCTGCTCTCGCACTTTCAATAGAAGCATTTAGCGCCAACAGATTTGTCTGACTTGAAATGTTAAAAATAACATCTGCAATATTTCTTACCTCTTCTGTCTTTTCCTGCAGTCTTCCCATTGTTTCTGCCACATTCTTATTGGTATCTGCAATATTCTTAGACTGCTGTTTTATGTTATTCATTACCTCAAGATTCTCTGCAACTGCCTTGCTGGAGGCTGCTGCTACCTCAACCATATGATCCGAACACTCAATTGTCTTATCAATGGCATTTTGAATCGCCTGAGTCATAATCGTCTGTTCCTGAATATTTTCTGCTGTACTTAATGTACTCTGAGAAATCTCTGAAACAGCCGTATTTACTACATCTGTAGAATTATCAAGATTATCTACTACTTCACTTGCCTTTAAAGCTTCAGTCCTTACCCTGCTGGCAGTATCCAAAACATTTTTCATCATTTCATTCTGTGCGGCTCTTTCGTCTCGTAGATTATATAAGGTATCATGATTAAATCTGTGTCCCACATACGTTGTATAAGACGTAATTCCCAAAAGAATCACAATCGTCAACAGAGACATAATACTCTCTATTTTTTCCATACCAGTCATCTGTTCATGTTGCATATGATTTATTGTGCTAATGATATTAATCACACACATTGCAATAGAAAACGTAATAATTGTCTTCTCCTGATAATACAAGATTACTCCAATAAATGGAATTAATACCATATATTTGAGATACTGACTATCAAATGCGAATGTAATAAATAGGTCTACAATACAAAGTCCCGTCAATGCTACGTTCTTAAGCATACTACTAGAAGGTCTTTTTAGATATACCGTCCAATTTATAGCACTGAAAACCGTTACGAGAACAGCTATCATTCCTGTATATCCTGCTGAACGCACTCCTGATTCAAATGCTACCAAAACATTTGCTGCCACAATCAAATAAAATACTGTCATTCCAATGGTCAAGAAATTATTTACTTTTCTATTCTGTGCATCCTTGCTGTCAAATTTTCTTACTTTTCGAACTGTTTTTGTTTGTTCTTCCATTTTTTTCTCCTATGCTTCCATGCAAACATTGTTAAATTACCATTGGGGATTATAGCATAAATTTTTCCATTTTCCTATTGTTAAAATTTCTCTAAAATTAATTGAAAAAGAAGCATTTCTGCACTATTTTGTGGAAATGCTTCTTTAAATATACAATATAATTATGCTGCCTGTTGTTCTTTTTTCTTAAATAATTTCTGGAAACAGCTTGCCGCTACCAATACACCAAGCACCATCAACAGGACCGCTATGATTAACTGCAACCCCTCTACTAAGAAAGTTGCTGTTCCATTTGATACGCTTCCTACTAACGCGATTGTTTTCTGAACTAATGCAGTGAATGTAACTGCCAACATTGCAAACATTGGAATATACAAGGTCCATCCGGTACGTCCGGTTGTCTTCAAGAATACAGCAAGTGCAATCAATACTAATGCTGCAAGTAACTGGTTTGCAGAACCAAATAATGGCCATACATTGTTGTATCCACCCTTACATAACAACCATCCAAAGAATAATGTAATTATAGTTGCAAAATACTTATTTGTCAGTACTTTACGAACAATTCCCATTTTTGCTGGATCGGTAGTATCTTCATAGAATAATTCCTGGAAGGACATTCTTCCGATTCTTGCAACAGAATCCAATGAGGTCAATGCCAGTGCAGATACGCACATGGTCATAAATACAGTTGCCACTTCTACAGGTACACCAAGTTTTTCTAAGAATCCTGCAACACCAGCTGAGAAAATAGCGAATGGTGTTCCCTCTGGCTTTGTTCCATTTACAGCAACTGCTCCAACTACTACCAATGCAACAATACCAAGCAGAGATTCAACTACCATTGCTCCATATCCAACCATCGGCATATCCTTTTCGTTTCGGATTGTCTTGGATGATGTTCCGGAAGATACCAAACTATGGAAACCGGAAACCGCACCACAGGCAATGGTTACAAACAATGTTGGGAATAAATAAGATTTTGCTCCTGTTGCAGCGTCAACAAGTGTAAATCCATTAAATGCATTCAAGTTCATAGCAGGATGTGCGACTAATACACCAATAACTGCTCCTCCAATCATACCAAGAAGCATATAAGTTGTCATATAGTCTCTTGGCTGCATCAGTAACCACATTGGAAGTACAGATGCAAGGAACAAATATGCCATAATTATGTAAACCCATACATCTTTACCTGCATACATTGGAAGATTCATACCAATTGCAAACATAACTACAATAAGTGCAACTGCAATAACACCTTTTACAATTTCATTCATATTTGTAACTTTTTTCAGGATTACTCCCATGATTACTGCTACCAAAATGAACAACATAGATACAGAAGCTGCTGCACCATTGGCAAATACAGGTGTATTATCTACCGGATAAGCATTGAAAGTTCCTGCCACCATATCGGTAAATGCTGCAATTACTAACAAAGTAAACAACCAGCAAAACAACATAAATAACTTTCTTCCCATTTTTCCGATATATTTCTCGATAATCATTCCCATGGACTTTCCTTCATTCTTTACAGATGCATACAATGCTCCAAAGTCCTGTACTGCTCCGAAAAATAAACCTCCAATCAGGAGCCATAAAAGAACCGGCACCCATCCAAATACAGATGCAAGGATTGGTCCGGTTACAGGGCCTGCACCTGCAATTGAAGAAAACTGATGAGAAAATACCGTAAACTTAGAGGATGGTACAAAATCTTCTCCATCTTCATATTTCACTGCCGGAGTCTCTGCCTTTGGATCAAGACCCCATTTTTTTGCGAGCCAACGCCCATAAAGCACATAACCTGCGCCTAATGCAACGATTCCGATTAATACAATTACTAAACCATTCATAATATTCACTCCTTCTATTTTTACAGAAAATCTTTTGCATCTCTCAGCTATACGCATCCTTAGCGGAGCGTTTTCAAGTTCTTTCTTACTGATATAAAAAAGCTCCCGCCTCCGGTATTATTACCAAAGACGAAAGCTCTATAAACTCTTCCGCGTTACCACTTTGCTTGCCATTCTTACTGACCACTCTGCCTTATCTCTCAACAACAACTGTTGTATCAATAAGCTCCCCTGTAACGGTGGGACTCCGGTGAAACTTAATCCAGTACCTCGATTGATGTTTTTTATCTTCTAACTACTGTTTCAGTTTACTGCTTGCAGGGGATGTCGCCAAAAGTTTTCTACTGTCTCACACCATCCGACAGCTCTCTGCAAGAAATTTCTTAAGGTTCGTATGCCTGTTCATTGCATTTGACTCTCTGTTTGAGAAAAAATATAACACTGTATCACGAAAAAGTCAATTGATATTTTTTAATTCCTTATTGATGTTTTTTAATTCTTCAATACTTCGATTGCCTTTAAAATCTGATTATCCTGCATTGGGTCATATGTTACTGAAGTATCACCCAAATATTCATATTCCAGTTCAATGTCCGGTTCAATTCCTTTTTCATGGATATAGTTTCCTTTTGGTGTAAAGTATTTTGCCATAGTGACCTTTATAGCACTTCCATCCCCCAATGGAATAATACTCTGGACAATTCCTTTTCCAAAAGAAGTGGTTCCAATCAAGGTTCCATAATCATAATCCTTAATTGCTCCTGCAAAAATCTCTGATGCACTAGCACTATTTTCATTAATCAAAACAGCCATCGGTATCTCCAGACAAGAGTCATCAGAATCATAATCAGTACGATTTCCATATTTATCTTCTGTATATACTACGGTTCCTTCCGGTAGGATTTCATCTAGCATAGCACACACTGACTGTAATACTCCACCCGGATTATCACGTAAATCTACAATCATAGATTCCATTCCCTGACTCTGTAATTCCTTAATGGCTTCATCAAATTGATCTGGCGTGTTATCAGAAAATTCCGAAATCTGAATCAATCCTATGTTTCCATCCAGCATCTGATATTCTACTGTTGGAATATCTATTTGCCGACGTTCTACATCAAATTCCAGATAATCCTTTTCTCTCAACAACTGCAGATGCACAGTAGTTCCTTCTTCTCCCTTGATGTGTTTTACCAATTCAGACAATTCCATACTGTCTCCTTCCACATCATCTACCTTCACAATGACATCGCCATCTCTTACTCCTGCTTCTTCTGCCGGAGTTCCCGGATATACATGAAGAATTGTCACCACATTTGTATTCATATTCTGTGTTAACACAGCACCAATTCCATAATAAGTACCACTGGTAGTTTCTGTCAGTGACTGATATTCATCCTCGGTATAATAACAGGTATAGGGATCGCCTACCCCCTCTACCATACCAGCATACATTCCTTCCACCAGTGCATCTTCATCAATATCTTCGTAATAATATTGATCTAGTATATCTGCCAGTTCTCCAGCCTTCTCTTGTACGTCCTCATTGGAAATTACATCCTGCGTACTCTCTTCTTTACTATCCTCTACGCTACTCTGATTAATTTCTTCCGGAAGTACATCCTTCTTTTCGAACGCTCCCAACATTATTGCTACGAGCATCACAATCAAAAGTGTTCCAGCTATTCCTATCAAAATTCCTTTTCTAAATTGTGACTTATCCGGTTCCGGTTGAAAATTCTGTGTGTCCATACTTCTCCTCTTTTCCTTTTACTTCTTTATAAATAATTCCATGGATTTACATAGCTTCCATTTAAGCTTACACCAAAATGAAGATGGTTTCCTGTCGAAATTCCGGTACTTCCTACCTTTGCAATTACCTGCCCTCGAGATACAGACTGTCCCTTAGACACGCACAACGAAGAACAATGCATATATGTGGTATACAATCCGCCACCATGACTGATGGTGACATAATTTCCAGCGGAATTAGAGTAACCTGCAAATATAACCGTTCCATCTGCTGCAGCTACTATATCCGCTCCATAAGCTGCTCCAATATCGATTCCTTTGTGATAAGTGGACGCCCCTGCTGTAGGAGATTCTCTTGGACCATAATCACTAGTTACTCTTCTAGACGAAGGACATGGCCATGTAAAAGCAGATACCGTAGGTTCCTCTGTCTGTCCATTATCTTCTCCATCATTATCCTCGTTACTTTCTGAGTTTCCACCAGAATTATCATCATTCTCTGAATTATTCGTATCTGTATCTTGCTGATTCTGGTTCTGTTGCTGTTGCTGCTGTTCCTGTTGTTCTTGCTCCTGTCGGATACGCTCTTCCTCTGCCGCCTGAATTTGGGCTATAATTTCATTTTGAGCATCAATTTCAGCTTCATAGGCCTCTGCAAGCTTCTGTGCATCTACGATTTCTCCCTCGGTTTCCGCAAGCTTTACTTCCTTTTCCTGTACCAATGCCGCTACTGCCTTCTGCTCTTCCTCTACCTTCTGCTTCATAGCTTCCAGCTCACTGATTTCTGTTTTCAACGTTTCTTCCATCTTAGCAATATTTTCCACAGTCTCTTCATATTTTAACAGCATATTGCGATCATATTGTGAAATCTCAGCAATATATTCAGCACTATTCAAAAATTCTGAGATACTTCCAGCTGTTAACAATTTCTCCAATGCAGAAGTATTTTGATTCTCATACATAAACTGTATGCGCAACTTCATATCCTCATACTGCTGTTGTCGGTCTTCCTCTGCTATTGCAAGTTCCTCTTCCGTTGCATCAATCGACTCCTGCTTTTCCTTCAACTGATTTTCCAAATCTGAAATCTGTTTGGAAATATTGCGAAGTTTTTCATCCAGCTCTTTGACAGCCTCTTCCATGTCTTCTTTCGAATCATTCAAACTGTCAATCATCTCCTGCGCTTCTTTTAATTCCTGTTCCAGATTTTCCTTTTCCTTTTGCGCCTCAGACAGTCCTGTTGCTGCAACATTTCCAACTCCGGAAAATGCAACTAAACCTGACATTCCGATTGCAAGTAAGGTGGCATGTGTCCATCTTTTCTCTTTTCTTTTCATACCGCACTCCTCTTTCATCACATTTAAAACAACTCGGTAGCTATCCACCACCGAGTTTTCCCTACTTATACCTTCAGATGTTTTCTTATTGTAAAACGGCTTCCTAAAAATCCAATACCTACGCCCAACAGCAATCCTACCGGTACTAAGGTAGAAAATACCGTATCTACAGGAAGGAAGTTCATTATTTTACTGAGCCAATGGAACTTGTCCCCAATATACACAATAATGTTCCGATACATTAAATACAGAACTCCCAACGGAAGTGCTGAACCAATGAGCCCAATTAGAATTCCTTCTACAATAAATGGCGCACGCACAAAATAATCTGTCGCACCAATCAACTTCATAATCGCAATTTCTTCTCGGCGTACTGCAATACCTACTGTAACCGTATTACTAATAAGAAACACTGCTACGCAAAGAAGAATTAAAATAATCCCTGCTGAAATATATCCTATCAGACGATTAAAATCAGATAACGTATTCGCTGCTACATCTGAACTCTTTACCTCTCTTACTCCATCCAAAGATTCCAGATAAGTAACCAATGACTGCTGCATAGAAATGTCATTCATATAAATCTCATAATGTGCAGAATTTGCCAATGGATTATCATTTACAAATCCAGCTGCCATATCCTCATTTCCTTCAAAATAATCCTTCTGGAATTCTTCCCAGGCTTCTTCTGCTGATACAAAGTTTTTCTTAGATACTTCTACACGCTTATCTATTTCTGTTCCAATATTGTCAATCTGTTCCTGTCCCAGTCCCTGTTCAAAAAATACTGTGACTGCCACTCCTGACTCGGCTTCCTTTACAATACTCTGAAAATTCACCACAATGGAAAAAAATAATCCAAACAGGAAAATGCATGCTGACATCGTTGCTATCGATGCCAGAGAAAACATTTTATTTCTCCAAATATTCTTAATACCCTGCTTTAAAGTATATACAAATGTACTAAATCTCATCCTCGTCACCCATTCGTTCATCGCTGACGACGACGCCTTTCTTCATTGTAATAACCCGCTTTTTCATGGCTTTCACAATCTCCAGATTATGCGTAACCACCAGGACCGTAGTTCCCCGCTGATTAATCTCTTCCAAAAGTTTCATAATCTCCCATGCATTTCGGTTATCCAGATTACCGGTAGGCTCATCTGCCAATAAAATCTTTGGTTCATTTACCAAAGCTCTGGCAATTGCAACACGCTGCTGTTCTCCACCTGAAATCTGTTTTGGAAATGATTTGTACTTTGCCGCCAGTCCTACCATAGACAATACTGCCGGCACTTTACGCTTCATCACTTTAGTTGGTGTACCGATTACTCTCTGGGCAAATGCTACATTTTCATAGACATTTCTATCCTTCAGCAAACGGAAATCCTGAAATACAACTCCAACATTTCTACGAAACTTTGGAACATCTCTATGACGAATTCTTCCCAGTTCTTGATTATTTATCACAATCTTGCCATCTGTAGGCTCTAGTTCCTTTAATAACAATTTAATTAAGGTTGATTTTCCAGAGCCGCTATCTCCTACCACGAAGACAAACTCACCCTGGTCTATATGCAGACTAACATCATTCAATGCAGGAATTCCTGCTGAATATGCTTTACTGACATTTTCCAGTGTTATCATAAAAGCCTCCTAAAATACTTAATAATCCAAAGACTCCATATACTTCATATATTTTACTACCATCAATGCAATTTTAAAGGTAATAGCATCTTCAAATACACGAAGATCTAATCCAGTACTTTTCTGTAACTTATCCAATCGATATACCAATGTATTACGATGGATATACAACTGTCTGGATGTCTCTGAAACATTCAGGCTATTTTCGAAGAATTTATTAATCGTAGTCAATGTTTCTTCATCAAATTCATCCGGAGATTTTCCGTCAAAAATCTCTTTGATAAACATCTTACATAACGGAATTGGCAACTGATAAATTAAACGTCCGATTCCCAAAGTCGAATATGCAATTACATGACGTTCTTCAAAGAAAATCTTTCCTACATCCAATGCCATTTTTGCTTCTTTATAAGAACGGGATACTTCTTTAATCTCATTTACAATGGTACCATAAGCAATATGAACATCAGACTCTTCATTGGTTCGGAAGAGATTCAAAATCACTTCGGCTGTCTTGTTCAATTCAGGATATCCCTCATTCTCCAAAACTTCCTTTACTACAATAATATTTTTCTCATCAACAGCAGTAATAAAATCTTTGGACTTTCCGCCAAAAAGACTTCTGACCTTTTCCAGTTCATTACCATCCTTTTCACGGTTTGTCTCTACTATAAATACCACTCTTCTTGCCTCAGTGTCAATATGAAGCTTTTTGGCACGATTGTAAATATCTACCAGTAGCAGGTTGTCCAGTAACAGATTCTTTACAAAGTTATCTTTATCAAAACGCTCTTTATATGCTACCAAAAGATTCTGAATCTGGAAACTTGCAATTTTTCCTACCATGTACACGTCTTCGCTATCACCATTAGCAAGCAATACATACTCCAACTGATGCTCATCAAATACCTTAAAAAACTGGCATCCCTGAACCACCTGGCTGTCTGCCGGCGATTCTACAAATGCCATCGCAGCAGTCACATAATTCTCCCCATCCGGGAATGTGGTTGCTAGTACCTTTCCTTCCGTATCGATAATACATAAATCCATTCGAGTGATTCCTTTTAATCCTTCAATGGTATTCTGAAGTATCTGACTTGAAATCATTTGCTTCACTCCTTTTCTTTTCCTTACACTTCTTCTGTTTCTTCCTCTATCATTGTGCATATTTTCATATGCAACTTTCACAAATTTTCCTGCAATTCCTGAGGAAAACAAAATACTCTAACTTGTATTTTAATGCAAAACCACAAAAAAAGAAAGAGGAAATACGCATTTTTTATGCATTTCCTCAACCTTTTTTTCAAAAAATAGGCTTTTTTGTCCTATGCATAGTTCACAAAACAGCATTAATTCCCCTTATATTCAATAAATCCTTCCCCCAAAACCTCTCTAACATCTCCTACAATCACAAAGGCATTTCGATCAATTCTAGTAACTAATTCCTTCAAAGAAACAATTTCCTTTTTTGAAACCACACAGTATAACATACATTTCTTATCGCCGGAATACATTCCACGCGCTTCCAACCCAGTTACTCCACGATCCAATTCTTTCATAATTGTTTGAGCCACTTCTTCATACTGCTCTGTAATAATGTAAGCTGCTTTTGAAAACTTCATACCTTCCAGCATAGTATCCGTTACCTTAGACACAATAAAAATAGTGACAATCGCATACAAGGTAGGCTGTAATCCAAATACATAAAGCCCAATTACCACAATAATTCCGTCCATCACCTGCAATATCTGCGCAATAGAATAATGCTTTAGTTTTATCTGTATAAGCGCCGATACCATATCAGTTCCTCCGGTAGTAGCATTGGCCCAAAAAATCATACCAAGTCCAATACCAGTAAGTACACCACCAAAAATAGCCGCTAATATATAATCTCCATTTACCAGATTAATCTGCGGAATTACATACAACCATGCCGAAAGCAACACCGTAGCAACTGCTGTCCTTCCAATGAATTTTTTCCCCTTCACACCCCACGCAACCAAAAAAACCGGAATATTGAGTGCAAGGTTGGTAAGCCACAATGGAATTCCTCCATCGATAACTGTCCCTGTTAATTTCTTAATCAAAATCGCTACACCGGTAAATCCACCCGTCACAAGACTAATCGGATCAAAAATACACTTGA
Source organism: Roseburia sp. 499 (assembly GCF_001940225.2). Lineage (NCBI taxonomy): Bacteria > Bacillati > Bacillota > Clostridia > Lachnospirales > Lachnospiraceae > Roseburia > Roseburia sp. 499. Next base: position 405,081 of record NZ_CP135164.1, on the reverse strand, counting down.
TGGCAAGTCCCATGATTCCGGTTCCTAAAATAATCTTAATATATGCTTCTACAATACTTCTCTTGTTACTTCTAATACTGTCCATTACGCTTTCCTCATTCATCTTTATTATAGTGCGACAGCATGCTATGAAGCATTCCCTTGTGAACTAGTTTCTTTGCAAATTCTGCCACCTCTGACACTCCGCGCTTCCGAGCATAATTTTGCCCTAGCCCATACCATATCTTCGCATTAAACTTTCCAACATTATCCCTCAGGAAATATTCTTGTTGTGGCGTAGGTAGAACAGAAAAAATCACATCCGGTTCTGCAATATTAATTTCATTAATAATATTATCAAAGTCTCCGGTACAATTCTCCAACGCATACCAACCGCTTATTTTTAGTTTTGGATATTTTTCTGTTAAAAATTCCTGTAATTTTTCAATTTGCGCACTGGTATCTCCCAACAAATATACCGTCTTATTATTCCGCACAATACGTTTCATGAATTCTCTTGCAAATTCATTCTCCACCGTTTCACGCATACGCTGTGCTGACATCACTCCCGCTGCTTTTAATATTTCTTTTTCACTGATAATGGCAAGATCTAACTGTTCAATGCATTCTTTGAGTTCTTCATCATTCTGAGCCTTTACCAACATCTCCATCGAAATATTTTCAATTGTATTCATTGTGTCATTCGTCAGATATACTTCTACCTGAAGCATCGCTTCCCGCACTGTATAGTTATCCAGATTCATGCCAAGAATCTCAATCTTCTTTATCATATAACACCTGTCTTTTCCTAGATTTTATTATCCGCACTAAAATTCACTTTAGAAGTATACCAAATAGCAGAAGATTTTTCAACCATGGCTTTTACAGATAACTCTACATAATAGACTGACATTTTCGGACAGATAATTCTTTTTTTTGTCTTTTGAAATGTCAACTGTTTTTTCTTTTTTTTTTCATTTTTATCAACTTTATAATAACTTCACAAAACAAATGTTCCGTTTTTTCACTATGTAAACCTCATTTTTCCCGTTTTTTTATGTGGATAATGTGTATAACTTGGTGTATAACTCACTTTTTTCGATATTTCCGCACTTTTTTATGTGGATAACTTTTTAATACTTTTGTGTTATTTTTTTCACCCTTTATGAAATTTTGTGCATTTTGCTTCTGAGTTTTTCCTCCGTCTTTTTTTATTCCTTTGGAGTAAAAGACTTTTTAATTCAAATGTATGAACTGTATAACAATTCTGATAATTGATTATTTTATCCACAGCTGATTTACTATTCGTCGGAGCGTCGGAGCGTTTTTGGCTATCATAAGAACTTCATACTCTTTCCTATGATATCAAAAAGGGGGTCTCTTCCTACAAGTTACACTTATAAGAAAAGACACCCTTTCGCTTCTCTATATTATTTCTTAGAAAATTCTTCTAACAGTAATAATATTTCTATAATATGCATTTGTGTACTTAATACCTGTTGCCTCTGTACTTGCATTAACGATAGTACCATTACCAACATAAATTCCTACATGTCCACTGTAGCATACAATATCGCCTGGCTGCATAGCATCCTGACTTACTTCATATCCAACACTTCTCATTCCACTAGAAGAATGTGGTAAACCAATACCAAATGCTGCATATACACTCATTACAAATCCGGAACAATCTGCTCCATTTGTCAAACTTGTACCACCATATACATATGGATTACCAATAAACTGGCATGCATAATCTGCTACTGCCTGTCCACTTCCTCCACTTGGTGGATTATAAGTACGACTACTTCCGGAAGAACTATTTCCTGATGAACTTCCAGATTTTTCTGAAGCTCTTCTTGCAGCTTCTGCTGCTGCCTGTCTTTCTTCCTCTTCCTTCTTCAGTCTAGCTTCTTCTTCTTCCTTAGACTCTGCTGTGGTATAATGAGTACTTGTCTCTACAAATTCATTAGATACCCATCCATCTCCTTCTTCAATAGAAACCTTTGTCCATCCATCAATCTCTTCCACAACAGTAAGCTCTTCCCCATTTGGTACCTGTCCTAAAATACCTGCCTCTGTTGTTGCTTCCTTACGAACATTCAATGTCTGAGTATTTACTTTAGCAACTCTTGTTCCAACTGACTTAGATAATTCTGCATCTCCAACTACAAGAAATTCTGCCTTAATGTAACCTTCTACATTACCGGAATGAATCTGATACCAGTCACCCTCTGTTGCAAGAACAGTTGCTGCTGAATTATTATATAACTTACCTACTACCTCGCCATCTTCGCTTGCAGTAGAACGAACATTAACATAATTATCAACCTGTGCAATCGCAATATCATCATATTCAGATTTTACTACAGGAGTCTCATTCTGAACTACCTGAATTGCAGACTCAACGGTTGTTGCTGTCGGTTTCTGTGTTAAATATTGAGAAAAAGTCTGAGAAACACCTGCGTTTGCAGAAGCACTTGTTTCAGTACTGTTATCATTTGTAGTTTCTGTAGCTAATGCGGTAGAAACGAAGTTTCCTGCACCTGCTGTTGGTGCAGCATTAGATACAAAAGAACTGCTCGATAATACAACTGTGGCTGTCAAACAACAAGCTGCTACTCTGATTCTATTTCTATTCATGTTACCCTCCATTATAATACATTTTGTTATATGTGCCTTCCAACACATTTATTACAAATTTATTACGAAATCCATTATAACAAAGGGGCATGCTTATGTCAACCTATTTTTTACAAATTTGTTACAACATAGAAACACATTTGATATAAAAATTAACTACAAAGATGCTTCTATCAGATACCGTTCCACAGAAGTAACCGCATTCGCTCCATCTGCTGCCGCAGTAATTACCTGGCGAAGCTGTTTTGTTCGAATATCACCTGCCGCAAAAATTCCCGGTTGGCTGGTTACTGTATCCTCCATCGCTTTCACGTACCCCTGTTCATCTAGTGCAACAATTTCCTTTACCACATCACTATTTGGCTGAATTCCTACTGCAATGAATACCCCCTGCACTTCCAATTCGGCATCTGTTTCTTCTATATTATTATGCACTATGATTTTTTCTACCTTATTCTCTCCCTGAATCTCTTTTACTTGCCCATTCCAGATAATCTCAATATTCTCTTTCTGTTTCACCTGCTCTTGCAGAATCTTTGCTCCCCTAAATTCATCCCTTCTATGAATAAGATACACTTTTTCACAAGCTCTCGCTAAAAACAACGCATCCTCTAAAGCTACATCTCCGCCCCCTACAACAGCAACGGTTTTCCCTTTAAAAAACGCTCCATCGCAAGTAGCACAATAAGAGACTCCCATACCGCTCAGTTCTTCTTCTCCCGGTACCCCAATCTTTCTATGATTTGCTCCCATGGCAAGTATCACACTTTTCGCTTGAAGCGTATCCTGATCAGTCACAACTTCTTTTATCTTTCCTGCAATCCGTACTTGCTGAACCTGAGCTGTATAGAACTCCACCCCTAATGCATCTGCATGCTCGCGAAACTTCATTCCTAAATCAAATCCACTCGTTCCTTGCATTCCAGGATAATTATCCACTTCATAAGTATCCAGAATCTGTCCTCCGCTTAAAGGCTTTGCCTCCACAACTAATGTATTTAAACGCGCTCTTTGTGCATAAATTGCAGCACTTAAGCCCGCCGGACCACTTCCTAAAATAATAACATCATATATCATAAGATTCCTCAGTCCTTTCTTCGTTAAAAACATTTTACCATAATCACAACCGTTACTGCCACTGCCAAAATCAATGGAATCGTAATCATCCTCTCATCGGTTTTCTTTCGGAAAACTGCCTTTACTTGTTCTAATCGTCCATTTTTCTTACAAATATACACATAAATTGCTATCGCTCCAGTTGTAGTTCCAATCGCAATTACAAACCAGATTAAAATACCAAATATCATCATTATGGTAAATTCGTCCCCATACTGTACGAATTTTCCAGTCTGCTGCATCTCGGAAACCATCTGATTTCCACTTACTAGTTTTAATACTCGCGTTAACAATACTCCTGTAAAGTTAAGTGTAAAATGAGCCAAAATGGAACTTAGAATACTTCCTGTACCTTCTACTAAAAATGCCAGATATATTCCCAAAACAGTGGCATATGCAAACTGATTCAGATTCATATGTGTACATCCAAATAAAAAGGCACTTAACATAATTGCTGAAAACACTCTTTTCTTCCGATAAGTCTGAAACAAAACCCCACGAAATACAAACTCTTCTACACATGCCGGTATCACAGCAATCAATAACGTAGAAATAATCAGACTAAAATTAGCCATTTCGTTCTGCATAGATGCTGTTCCTGAATTTGTAAATAAAAGTGTTACAGCATTTAATACTATCATCAACGGATACATTAGATAAGTAGTAACCACTACTAATACTCCTGTAGAAAAACTAATTTTCCGACAAGGTATTAGTTCCTTGATGGATATTTTTCTTATCCGACAATACAAAAGTGCCGGCACCAATACTACCGCTTGGCTTATTAAAACGGATGCATAGACAGGCAATTTTATCGGAATCACCCGTCCCATAATCAAACTTGCTGCCACAAACAACACAACAATGATAAAATAAAGTCTGTTTACTCCCTTACTCTCTGTCATAATCCTCTCCTATTTCTTTCTGATACAATGATTTACAATTTCTATTTTATGTTCGCGATATAACCGTCCCACTGCTCTCTTAAAAGCATTTTTACTCATCTGAGTTTCACGCATGATAATTTCCGGAGAAGCCTTATCCGTAAAAGGTAATACGCCCGCATACTGATCTAATATCTCCAGTACATGTTTTGCATCCTCTTCCATCTGTAAATATGCCTTATCCCGCATGGTCAGTGTCAACTTTCCATCCGGCTTCACTTCCACAATTTTAGCTTCCACTACTTCTCCAATTCTAAGATAACTATGGTCCTCATGTTTTGGCAACAGTGCAGAATATTTGTCATCCACTGCAATAAATGCACCAAAATTATTACTGAACTCATACACCCGTCCCTGAACTGTTTCTCCACCTTCATAAGGTGAATCTGTAGAAAGCATTTCATACAATCCACGCATACTTGCACAAAGTCGACTGCTCTTATCTATATAAAGTCGAACCAGAATCTCGTCTCCTTCGCGCACCTTCACACTCTGCTCTTTATATGGAAGAAATAAATCTTTTTCTAATCCCCAATCCAGAAAAGCTCCTATTTTCTGTACAGACACCACTCTAAGAACGGCATATTCTCCCATCTTTATCTTGGGTTCTGCTGTCGTTGCAATAATTCGGTCTCTGGAATCTTTATAAACGAATACCTCTATCTTATCTCCCTCTTTGATTCCTACCGGCACCCGCTTTCCCGGAAGCAATACTCTTTCCTCGGCTCCCGCTGCTTCTGCAAGATACACACCAAATTCTACTTTTTTTACTACAGTTAATTCCTGTTTTTCTCCTAAGCGAATCATCTACTTCCCTCCAATTCTATAATAGCATAGGGTTTTTCCTCTCCATCTGCCAGATTCACAATTGTTTTCTCTCCATCTTCTGCAATATAGGGATGAATAACATCTCCGTATACGGCTGCTTTCCGGTATTCTGCACGCATCTTCCACACTCTCTTTCCTTCCGGCAAATATTCCTGTGCCATACCTACATAACGTCCATTATTCACATGCTGATTCGTATCGATATGATACTTATGCACCGGAAACGGCTCTTTTGCCTGTGTTTCCTTCGGTAGTTCAATCTTTCGTGATTCACAACTCATCGGAAACTTTGGAGACAACTGATATGCTTCCATAAGTTCTGTTGTTAACCGCGTAGGACGTCCCTTGCTTAAATCCAATAACGTCCAAATGGAATTAGCATACGCCAACATTTCTCCCTCATCCGTTTCCATGGTAAAATTACGAAATCCGAAGAATCCCTTAAAATCGTAAGGCCATGTGCTTATTTTAACATGTTCTCCATAAAAAGGATATCGTTTTATCTCAACTTGCCAAGAAGATAATACCCAGGCCAGTTTCTGTTCCGCTAAAAATTTTATCCCTACACCAAGTTCTTCTGAATGAAAAAAACTACTATCCTGGAAATAATCCAATATAGCATTTAATGTAATTTTTCCTTCTTTATCTACTTCACTGTAACGTACTTTGCTTTCAAAGCTATACATAGACATCCTCTTTCTTATGATATAAAAAAACCATCACATGCTGTGATGGTTTCAAGCTGGCCCACAAGGATTCGAACCTTGAGATGACGGAGTCAGAGTCCGTTGCCTTACCGTTTGGCGATGGGCCACTGTTTTTTTCAACATGTTGTATTATACATGAGATATTATAGAAATGCAAGTCCTTTTTTCAAATTTTTTTAAAAAATTTTTATTTTTCCTTCAATTGATGCAAATTCCACCATTTCTCCAAGCTGATAGACTGCATTTCCATTGGTTCCTTCCGTCACCGCTTCTTGCAACTTTTGCATTTTTTCTATTGGTACAATTAACTTTACCACTACCTTATCGGTATATTCTGTATCCAAAACAGAAATCCCTTCTTGTGCAACAATATATTGTATTTTTCCTATTCCATTATAATCCGTATGAATATCCAGAAGTTGTCCCTGCATTCTTTCTATAATAATGCTGTTGCGTAATCCTTCCTGTACAGATTTCTGATAAGCTCGTACCAATCCTCCCGTTCCAAGCAGAGTTCCGCCAAAATATCTGGTAACTACTACCACAATATTATGAATATCCTCTCGCAACAATACTTCAAGCATCGGTCTTCCTGCTGTTCCGTTGGGTTCTCCATCATCACTACAACGTTGCAATTCATGATTTTTTCCTGCTACAAAAGCATAACAGTTATGCCTTGCATCCCAATACTGCTTCTTCATCTTTGCAATAAATGCCAATGCCTCTTCTTCATTATCTATTTTCTCCACAGTTGCAATAAACCGTGATTTCTTTTCGACAATTTCTCCCACGCCGCCCTCATACAAGGTCTTGTATGGCTTGTTTTCCATCTGATTTTCTCCGTATTTCTTCCTTTATTTGCTTTTTAGTGTACCATATTATCTATTATGACGCAATTCTCTTCTGGGAATCTTAAGGATTTTTTGCTTTATTTCATATAGCTTTTTTGCTATAATAGTGAGGATATATAAAGGAGGCTTACTATGAATTATGGAAAAAAAGGTGCTTCCCGGAAGGACAAGCAGATTACGTCTACCGGAACCTTGATACGTAAGAAATTTACGGTAATATTCTGTAAATCATTACTTGTTTGTTTTTTAGCAGCGTTGGTTATTGGCGGCTGTGCCGGTATAGGAATCCTTAAGGGGATTATAGATGCCGCACCTGACATTGACGATATTGATCCAACACCAACCGGATATCTTTCTGTGGTATTGGATGACCAGGGAAATGAAATTGCAACCCTTGTGGCATCCGGTTCAAACCGTGTTTATGTCACTCTGGATGAAATCCCCGTAGACATGCAGCATGCTTTCGTTGCTATCGAAGATGAACGTTTCTACGAACACAATGGTATTGACATCAAAGGAATTATCCGTGCCGGTTTTACCGGAATCACCACCGGACATTTTTCCCAGGGTGCTAGTACCATTACTCAGCAGCTTCTAAAAAATAATGTATTTGATGGATGGACAGATGAATCTTGGTCCGAAAAAGTAGAACGTAAAATCCAGGAACAATATCTTGCCATACAATTAACAAAAGTCAAGTCCAAGGATTGGGTATTGGAAAACTATTTAAATTCCATTAACCTCGGACAAAATACTTTGGGGGTACAAGCTGCTGCCCGCCGTTACTTTGGAAAAGATGTTTCTGAGCTTACGCTTTCTGAATCAGCCGTAATTGCAGGAATCACCAAGAATCCTTCTGCATACAATCCGGTCAGCCATCCTGATAAAAATGCAGACCGTCGGAAACTGGTTCTGAAAAACATGAAGGAACAGGGCTATATCACAGATAAAGAGTACGAAGAAGCTCTTGCGGATGATGTCTATTCCCGTATTCAACAGGTAAATGTAGAATATGCTGAAACTGATCCTAATTCTTATTTCGTAGACGCATTGATTGATCAAGTCGTTCAGGATCTGGTAGAAAAGAAAGGATATACAGATACACAAGCTTACAAAGCCATTTACAACGGTGGTCTTACAATTGAATCTACGCAAAATATGGCAATGCAGCAAATTTGCGACGAAGAGGCAAATAACCCTGAGAATTACGCTGGGGATGTGGAATATTCATTTTCCTATCGTCTAACAATAAACAAAGCAGATGGAACCACAGAGAACTATAGCGAACAAACTATGCTCTCTTATTATCAGAATTCTAATTCTGACTACGATATAAACTTCTCTTCTCAGGAAGAAGCCCAGGCTGCTATTGATGCCTACAAAGCTGAACTTATGGGTGAAGGTGACACCATTCCTGAAGGTGGTGAATCTGTCATCTTTACACTTCAGCCACAGGCTGCTATGACTGTAATCGACCAATCTACTGGTGAAGTAAAAGCTATTGTCGGAGGACGTGGCGACAAAACCGGAAGCCGTACACTGAATCGTGCTACCGACACTACAAGACAGCCCGGTTCTACCTTCAAAGTACTAGCTGCCTATGCTCCTGCATTAGATACTGCCGGTATGACCCTTGCCACTGTACAGGATGATGCACCGTTTACCTATTCTAACGGTACCTCTCTTCGAAATTACGATGGCACCTACCGTGGCTTTACCACTATAAGATATGCCATTACAAAGTCTATTAACGTAGTAACAGTAAAAACACTTACTGATATTTCTCCGCAGGTAGGATATGATTATCTGAAGAACTTTGGTTTTACCACTCTTGATCAGAAGGATATTGTACAATCTCTGGCACTTGGTGGTATTACGAACGGTGTAACCAATTTGGAACTAACTGCCGCTTATGCCACTATTGCAGATGGTGGTACTTACACGCGCCCAAGATTCTATACACGTATCCTAGACCATGACGGAAACGTATTAATTGATAACACACCGGAAACCCATACTGTATTAAAAGAAACCACTGCTTTCCTACTGACAGATGCCATGAAGGACGTAGTAACTGCAGGTACTGGTGGCCGCGCTAACTTTAGCGGTATGGCAATTGCCGGAAAAACAGGTACTACCACTAAAAACAGAGATGCTCTGTTCGCCGGCTATACGCCATATTACACTTGTGTCGTATGGTGCGGATACGACGATAACAGTCCACAGAACAAATCCGGACAAACCAACACTCCAAAAATTCTTTGGAAAAATGTTATGAGTCGTATTCACGAAGGATTGGAATATAAAGACTTCACACAACCGGATGGCATTGTAACTGCAACCGTATGTAAAAAATCCGGTAAACTTGCCGTAGAAGGACTTTGTGACTGTGATCCAAGAGGAAGTATGGTAGAAACAGAATACTTTGCTGCCGGCACAGAACCTACAGAAGTGTGTGATCATCATATTAGTGCAACAATCTGTACTATTTCCGGTATGTTGGCAAATGAATTCTGTCCTGCCGAAAATCGTCAGACTAGTGTTTACATTATTGGAGGTTCCCCTGATACAGAAGACGGACCATATCTATTAACAGATACGCAAAATCAGTGTACTATACACAATGCAGCTTCCGTTATTCCACAGATTCCTTCAATAGACCCATCACCTGGTTCTAAGACGGATGACTCAGAAACGGATGGTTCAACACCAAACGCAGACCAAAGCAAACTTCCAAGTGATGATGGCAATAATTCATCGAATAACACACCTACTCATACTGGTGAAAATTAAAAAATTCCGTTGGAAAGATGTTTTCCTTCTTTCCAACGGAATTTTTATTTTACTTTTTTTCGTTCTTCTGTTCTCATCTGTACCTGATAAATAATGGAATCCTCCGTTATTTCCATTTTATACCGTTCTGCAAACGACTCCATAATAGAAGTAACTACTTTTGTACGCTCCCGGCAAATTTTCTTTTCTTTATATCGTTTCCATTCCTCTCGAGATGTACTCGCTTGTATTCGAATCATCGGTCGAAATGGTATCTGAAAATCCATTTCTATTTTCACACTATAGGTATCAGATATCTCCGCTATCTGCGTTAGCAACAACCATATCATAAAATGTAATTGTTCATAGAATCCCGGTTTGGAATTTACTAGCTTTTGATTCGTTTCTATTACAACCTGTTGCTGTTCATTTAAAACAAACTCTTGCTTTATCCTTGCTTTTAACATCTCAAGACTATCACACGCTTCATACTCTTCTTGCAGATAATAGTCTAATATCGTTTGCTCATATGTAGTAAGTATCTGCCTTTCTTCCTCTGATAAAGAAATATCAAAGTTCTCCACACTCAAAGGCACCAATGAGCGTATGAAACTTTTCATTTGATTCCATTCTATCTTATCCGGTGATTCTACCTCTTGTACTTCTGTGTCTTCTCTGTTTCTCTGTTTCTGTTCTAGGATTTTCTGTTCTTCCATCTCAGCTTCCCTGATGTCATAATAAGCAAATCCATCTTTGATCGCATTATAAAAATCCCCACGATAATTCACAGGTTTTAGAAAAATTCGAAATACTTCTCTCTGGTTTACCAATACCCGTAACTGTGCCAAATCTATCCTTGTTGTATAAACAATGCACGCCGTATAAGGACAATGTCCATTCAGATATGCAAGCAATTTCATTCCATCATATGTGGACAAATTCATCCCTGTAATCACTACTTTATAGCTCTTCTTTCGTAATAAAACTGCCGCTTCCAAGCCACTGTCCGCTGTATCAATTTCAAAAGTATAATCCTGCATCGCATTCAAAAATTCTTTTATTTCAGCCTGGTCGCGATTTACAAACAAAACACTATCTTTCATAAAACTGCCCCCACTGTACTTCTTCTTGCTTTTATCATATAATGTTTCCTACTAAATTGCAAGTAATTGAATATAGAAAGAGAGCCCGGAAAAATTCCGAGCCCTCCCTCTGTTGATGTATATACTAACTAAGGGGATTAGATAATACCTATTCCACATCCAGTAAAGCCTGCATATCTTCTTCACCGGTACGAACCTTAACAACTTTTGCAACATCGTATACAAAAATCTTACCATCACCGATATGTCCAGTATAAAGAGTCTTCTTAGCAGTCTCAATTACCTTATCTACCGGAATATTACCTACAATAACTTCAACCTTAACCTTTGGCAATAAGGTTGCATCCATTTCAACGCCACGATATTTCTCGCCTGCACCTCTCTGGATACCACAACCCATAACCTGAGTTACTGTCATACCTGTTACACCTAATTCGTTCATTGCCTTTCTCAGCTTATCGTAACGTGATAACTTAGCAATAATAACAACCTTGTACATACCAGTTGCATCCTTTGGTACAGCAGAAACCACTTTGACAGCAGCATTCTTCTGAACATCCGAAGCTTCTTCATATGCAGCAGTACCAAGATTGGTGTTTTCATTTACATCCATTGTCATAGTATTAGAAACATCCATGATACTGAATCCGGAGTATGCAGATGCCAATCCATGTTCCATAGCATCCAGACCAACGATTTCCTCTTCTTCGGTAACACGTAATCCTACTGTTGCTTTAATCACTAAGAACACAATGGTAATTGTAACTGCAGTCCAAGCTACCACTGATACAACACCTAACAACTGAATTCCCAACTGTTCGAATCCACCGCCATAGAATAATCCTTTTACACTATCATTTCCCGGAGCAGATGTAGTTGCAAATAATCCAACTGCAATTGTTCCCCAGATACCATTCATCATATGAACTGCTACGGCACCTACTGGGTCATCAATATGTAATTTATAATCTAATAACCATACGCCAAACACTACTAACACACCTGCTACAGCACCAATAATTACTGCGCCTAATGCATCTGTCACATCACAAGGAGCTGTAATTGCTACCAGACCAGCTAATGACGCATTCAAACACATAGAAACATCCGGCTTACCATATCTTACCCATGTGAAAACCATACATACTACAGTTGCAATTGCTGGCGCAATGGTTGTTGTTAGGAATACAGATCCTAACTGTGGAATGCTAGTACAAGCAGCACCATTGAATCCATACCATCCAAACCACAGAATAAAGCATCCTAAAGCTCCAAGTGGAAGATTATGTCCTGGGAATGCATTTACTTTTGTAACTTTTCCATTCTTGTCTTTTGTAAATTTGCCAATACGAGGTCCAAGAATCTTAGCACCGATAAGTGCAGAAACACCACCTACCATATGAATTGCACAGGAACCCGCAAAATCGTGGAAGCCTAATTCTGCTAACCAGCCACCGCCCCAAATCCAATGTGCTTCAATCGGATAAATCAACGCGGAAATCACTCCGGAATAAATACAATAAGATAAGAACTTTGTTCTTTCAGCCATAGCTCCTGATACAATTGTTGCTGTGGTTGCACAGAATACCAAGTTAAATACAAAATTTGAAAAATCAAAATCTGCATAAGCTGAAAAAATATCAAATCCCGGTTTTCCGATGAATCCTGCTAAATCTTCACCTAATAAAAGGGAAAAACCAATTAAAATGAATACTACGGTACCAATACAAAAGTCCATTAGGTTCTTCATTAAAATATTACCTGAGTTCTTTGCTCTGGTGAAACCTGCCTCTACCATTGCAAAACCTGCCTGCATCCAGAATACCAGTGCGGCACCAATTAAAAACCAAATACCAAAGGTATGTTCACTAATTAAACTTACAATTGCTTCTTCTGTCATAACGAATCCCTCCTCGTTTCTTCATAATCACTAGCAATTTTTCCAGCGATTAAATTCATAAAAAAAACGACACTTTCCCCGTTATCCACCGCTTTGTGGTCCGAAAAAAGTATCGTATTTTTATCCTATTTTATGTTCACAATTTATTCATGATACATTCAAAAATCTTTCATCTTGTGAACATGAAAACTTCATTTCTTATCCATATAATAAACTCATAACAAATGATAACCTCTAGTAATAAAAATTACTTTTCGAATAAACTTTTTCATAATAATGCCAGGTGACTTCGGTTACCTGGCATCCTCCCTTTTACAGGAGGTTACCAGTGTATTTCTGATTATTATACTTCGAAGATTAAATCTCCATAAGATGGCATTGGCCACATTTCTTTATCAACAATCATTTCCAGTTTGTCAACAGGGGCTCTCAATGCATCCATTGCTGTCTTAACTTCATCTCTGTAGCATACAGCCTGTTCTCTGCCTTCTTCCATTGCAACTGCCTTATCAGTAGCTTCCATCAATTTTGCAAGTGCAACCTTAGTTTCAGATAATAAATCAGATGTCTCTGTCAACAATTCAGTCTGAACACTTACGTCTGCATCGCTTGCTGCTTTAACTGCGTTGATAGAATTTGCAAGGCTAGTTGTATATTTGATAACAGATGGAATAATCTGCTTTCCTGCCATATCGATCATAGTACGTGCTTCAATGTTAATTGCTTTTGCATAGTTCTCGTACTGAATCTCTACTCTAGACTCTAATTCTGCTTTTGTAAATACGCCAAATTTTTCAAATACTGCAACTGCCTTATCTGTAGTTAATGCAGGAATTGCATCTACCATAGACTTGATGTTTGGAAGTCCACGTTTTTCTGCTTCTGCAACCCACTCATCAGAATAACCGTTTCCGTTAAATACGATTCTCTGATGCTCTGTAGCCTGCTCTTTAATCAAATCATGTACTGCCATATCGAAGTCATCTGCTTTTTCCAGAATATCGCATGCATCTGAAAATGCTTCTGCAACAATAGTATTTAATACAACATTTGGTGCTGCGATAGAATCGTTAGAACCAACCATACGGAATTCAAACTTATTTCCAGTGAAAGCAAATGGTGATGTACGGTTACGATCTGTTGCATCTTTCATGAAGTCTGGTAATGTCTTAACACCTGTCTGAAGAACTTCACCCTTCAAGCTTCTGGTTGCTTCACCAGTGCTGATTAACTGAGATAATACATCCTGCAACTGTTCTCCAAGGAATATAGAAATAATTGCTGGCGGTGCTTCATTTGCTCCTAATCTGTGATCATTTCCAACATCTGCTGCGGATTCACGAAGTAAGTCTGCATGCTTATCAACAGCCTTTAAGATACATGTCAGTACTAATAAGAACTGGATATTGTCATGTGGTGTCTTACCTGGGTCTAACAGATTGATTCCATCATCTGTTGTAATAGACCAGTTATTGTGCTTACCGGAACCATTTACACCTGCGAATGGTTTCTCATGAAGCAGACAAGTTAATCCATGACGTCCTGCTACTTTCTTTAATGTTTCCATTACTAACTGGTTGTGGTCTACTGCAATATTTGCTTCTGCATAAATTGGAGCTAACTCATGCTGTGCCGGAGCAACTTCATTATGCTGTGTCTTAGCACTTACACCCAGTTTCCATAACTCTTTGTTAACATCCTTCATGTATGCAGCAATACGCTCACGGATTGCTCCAAAGTAATGATCTTCCATTTCCTGTCCTTTTGGAGGCATTGCTCCGAAAAGAGTACGTCCAGTGAAAATCAAGTCTTTTCTCTTTAAATACTTCTCTCTGTCTACCAGGAAATATTCCTGTTCCGGTCCAACAGATGGGGTAACTCTCTTAGAAGTTGTGTTTCCAAATAATCTCAACAGACGTAAGGACTGCTCATTGATTGCTTCCATAGAACGAAGCAATGGTGTCTTCTGGTCAAGTGCTTCTCCTGTATAAGAACAGAAAGCAGTTGGAATACAAAGTGTTGCTCCTGCTGCATCCTGTCTTACGAATGCTGGTGAAGTACAATCCCACGCTGTATATCCTCTAGCTTCAAAAGTTGCTCTTAAACCTCCGGATGGGAAAGAAGATGCATCCGGTTCTCCTTTAATTAACTCTTTTCCGGAGAAGCTCATCAATACTTTTCCGTTTGGCATTGGAGCTGTGATAAAGGAGTCATGCTTTTCAGCAGTCACACCGGTCAGTGGCTGAAACCAGTGAGTATAGTGAGTAGCGCCTTTCTCAATTGCCCATTCTTTCATCTCATGTGCAACTACATCTGCGGTTTCAAGATCTAATTCCTTTCCTTCTTCGATTACTTCTTTTAACTTCTTGTAGGTTTTCTTTGGCAAACGTTCCTGCATAACAGTATCGTTAAATACATTTTCGCCAAAAATTTCTGCTACATCCAAAAATTCACTCATTTCTCTACATCCTTTCTCTTTCTCATTCTTCAACATACAAACGCAATCCCCTAAGTTATAATATGTACTTCTTTCGTGTTATGTAAACTTATTAAAAAAGGGCATTCCAATCCTATTGGAACACCCTTGTTCTACACGTTTGTTTTATGTCTGGTATTAAGATACCCTACTTTTTAGAAAAAATCAATAGTATTTTTAGAAAAAATTTATTTTTTTCACTTTAAACAAATTTACTCATTTTTTCTTCTTTCTTTTGTTGAAAGTAACAACAATAAGTAGGTCGTACTTAAAAAGTGCCAAAAACAACTTCAGCCTTTTCTCACCTTAGGTAAGAAAAGGCTGGTTAATTATTACTTCTTATTCTGCTTTTCCTACAGAACCGAACAGTTCCATTTTTTCCTTTACAGTTGCTTTGATTGCTTCTGCACCTGGAGCTAATAACTTACGTGGGTCAAATCCTTTTCCTTCTAAGTCTTTTCCAGCTTCGATGTATTTTCTGGTAGCATCTGCGAAAGCTAACTGGCATTCTGTGTTAACGTTGATTTTAGCTACACCTAAAGAAATTGCTTTCTTAATCATGTCTTCTGGAATACCTGTACCACCATGAAGTACTAATGGCATATCTCCAGTCTTCTGCTGAACTGCATCTAATGTTTCAAAGCTTAATCCAGCCCAGTTTTCAGGATATTTACCATGAATGTTACCAATACCTGCTGCAAGCATATCTACACCAAGATCAGCGATTGCTTTACATTCGTTTGGATCAGCACATTCTCCTGCTCCTACAACACCATCTTCTTCTCCACCGATAGAACCTACTTCTGCTTCGATAGACATTCCTTTTTCATGTGCAATCTTAACCAATTCAGTTGTCTTTGCAACATTTTCATCAATTGCATAATGAGAACCATCAAACATGATAGAAGAGAATCCTGCTTCTACACATTTCAAACATCCTTCGTAGCTACCATGATCTAAGTGAAGTGCTACTGGTACAGTGATGTTTAATTCTTCCATCATTCCTTTTACCATACCTACAACAGTCTTATATCCTGTCATATATTTTCCAGCACCTTCAGATACACCTAAAATAACTGGGGACTTTAATTCCTGTGCGGTAAGTAAGATAGACTTTGTCCACTCTAAATTGTTGATGTTGAACTGACCTACTGCATAATGGCCAGCTTTTGCTTTCTTTAACATTTCTGCTGCTGATACTAACATATTTGTTCCTCCATTTACTTTATTATTGAAACCACTCTGCGGAAACCCGCTCTATCTTATAGTGTACTCTATTTTTGAAAAAAAAGAAAGAGTTGACACTACAAAATCTAATCCTTAAGTTTGTTAAATTTTAGACAATTTGTCCAATACTTTCTTCTTTTGCGCTTTGCGGAAGAAATTTCGCATCGGCCTTTACCATAATTTGGACTGCTCCTTGTTCGTTCTGAACTTCCACTTCTCTATGACTTCCACCGTATTCGCCATCCAATGTCCATGGTATTTCTATCTCAGAAATAAATTTCAGTTTATCTGACTTAAAACTATAAATAAGATCTGTATTCTCTTTATTTTCTTTCTTACTGGTAAGACTTCCGATAATCGCATTCAATTCCAGCGGATTCTTCGGCATACGAATCAGCGTTACCTCAAACATTCCATCATCTAGTTTTACATCTTTCCCTGTAATATTCTTAAATCCTCCGGCAGAAGTAGAATTACTTACCATTCCATAAATAAAATCATCCTCAATGACCCGGTCTTCATATTCAACCCTCATGTGATAAGACTGTAGGGAAGGTAAGCGTTTCAATCCTTCCAGAATATACGCTGCATGACCAATACGATTTTTAAGTTCCTGGCTCGTTGCATAAGATACATCTGTAAATGCGCCAAAAGCTGCTATGTATACAAAATAATCTCCATTAAAACTTCCAATATCACAAGAAAACGGAACTCCTTTGACAGCTACCTCGGCTGCTTTCTCCATCCTTTTTGGTATTTTCAAAGAACCTGCGAAATCATTGGTGCTTCCAGCCGGGATATAACCAATCGGAATTCTTTTCTCTCTGCGCATCATTCCGGTTACAGTTTCATCTAAGGTTCCATCGCCACCGCTGCACACAACCATGTCATATTTTCCAGCTTTCTCTTCTACCAGTTTCATAGCATCCTGTGGACATTGTGTTGTGTGAACCGTAACCTGATAGCCACCTTTTACAAAAATATCCACAATATCCAACAATTTGTTCTTAATCTGTCCTTTTCCCGAAAAAGGATTTAATACAAATAAAAGCTTCTTCTTTTTCATTCCTACCCTCAAACTCCTTTATCCCTTTGCTTTTTCTCTCATCTCTTCTGCAATCTCACATAGCTTACGCAGTCGGTGATTCACACCCGACTTCCCCACTGCCGGTTCCAAAAAAGTTCCAAGTTCTTTTAATGCCGCTTCCGGATATTTTAATCTCACTTCTGCAATCGCCTGAAGATTTTCCGGCAAACTTTCCAATCCTACGGTGTCTCGAATATAATTGATATCCTCTATCTGCTTTACAGCCGCATTTACCGTCTTATTTATATTGGCTGTCTCACAATTCACCTGACGGTTAACCGAATTACGCATTTCCTTTAAAATACGCACATTCTCCAAATTCATCAGTGCCACATGTGCTTCCATAATATTTAGCATATCTACAATCTGGGCACCTTCTTTTACATACACAACATAATTCTTTTTTCTCTGTACGGTTTTAGCATCTATATCAAAACTGTTGATAATTTCCATCAACTGTGTTGCCTTCGCTTCTGTAGTACATACAATTTCAAAATGATACGACTTCTCCGGGTCACTCATAGAACCTGCACTTAAAAATGCTCCTCGAATAAATGCTCTACGACAACAGCTATTCTGCACCAGTAGACGATGCACCAATTCTTCCCCCCGACTATCTTTTCCATTCTCATCCTGCCACTTTACAGCCTGAAGTACCTTTTTCACTTCCTTAGGATTTGTCAGTGAAATCACAAAAATACGACTTTTTGGAAGATAGCCACTTTGTCTTACTGCAATCTTTACCTCTGCATGAAAAGTCTTCTTCATCAACATAAAATATTTTCTTGCCAATGACAGATTTTCTGTATAAACCCGCAATACGGATTCTTCTTCCAACCTTCCTTCAAACCCAAGAATAGCTGCTATTTCTGCAATCTGGCAATGTCTGCTCTTTTGAAATTGACGTGACAATTCCTCTTTTACTTCCCCGGAAAAAGACATGGTCAATTCCTCCTCATTGCATCCTTTTGTATATCTCTGTGTTCAATCTTAATTCCAAATTCTTTTTCATTTTCCAGTCTGTGATACAGTTCATTCGCTAACGTTACAGAACGATGTTTTCCTCCGGTACATCCAATGCTGATAACTAACTGCGTCTTTCCTTCTGAAATATAGTTCGGAATCAAAAATCTCAGCATATCCTCCAGCTTATCCAGAAATTCATTGGCTTCTTTATACTTCATTACAAATTCTTGTATTTCTCTGTCATTTCCGGTTTTGGGCCGAAGTCCTTCTACATAATAAGGATTTGGTAAAAAACGTACGTCAAATACTAAATCAGAGTCCGTAGGAATTCCATACTTGAACCCAAAAGAAACAATTGTAATAAAAAGATTCTTATAACTCTGCTCCTGTACGAAGATTTTCTCCAGCTCCGCTTTTAATTCTCTGGTGAGCATATTACTGGTATCCAGAATGTAATCCGCCTGTTTTTTCAAAAACTCCATGCGGACACGTTCTTCGGCAATTCCCTTATCTACCCGTTCACCGCCAGACAATGGGTGTGTTCTTCTTGTCTCCTTATAACGTTTTACCAACACTTCATCCGTAGAATCCATATAAAGAATCTGAAATTGCTTTCCCTTTTCGCGCAGATGTTCCAAAACATCCTGCAAGCCTTCTAGACGCTGACCACTTCTAATATCAATTCCAACTGCTACTTTCTGTGTTTCTGAACTCGGCATACTAGCAAGTTCTGCAAACTTCTCAATTAATGCAATAGGAAGATTGTCTACGCAAAAATATCCCATATCCTCCAGCATCTTCAACGCGGTACTTTTCCCAGCCCCGGACATTCCCGTCAAAATCACAAACTTCACTGCGTTTCCTCCTCTAAAACTCACCGATGTACTTTACTTCCGTTTCCAGTCTTACACCAAATTCTCGTTCCACTCTATCCTGCACTTCTTTAATTAGATTATCAATCTCTGCTGCTGTTGCGTGGTCCTTATTAATGACAAATCCGCAATGCTTTTCTGACACCTGGGCTCCGCCCACCTGAAATCCCCGCAATCCGGCATCTTCAATCAGTTTTCCTGCAAAATATCCTTCCGGTCGTTTAAAAGTGCTTCCTGCACTAGGGTATTCCAGAGGTTGTTTGGCAACACGCTGAGTCTTCAATTCTTCCATTCTGGATTCTATTTTCTCTTTCGCTTCTGAAAAAAGCTGTAACTCTGCTTTTAGAACGATGTAATCATTTTCCGGAATACAACTATGCCGATAAGACAGCTCTAATTCTTCTAAGGAAAGCTGTTTCTGTTCTCCATCTTTGGTAAGCACCGTAACTGAAGTTATGATATCCTTCATTTCTCCACCATAAGCACCCGCATTCATTACAACTGCTCCGCCTATGGTTCCCGGAATCCCAGATGCGAATTCCATTCCGGAAAGTCCTGCTCTTGCTGCCTGCTTAGCTACTGCTGCCAACATAGCTCCTGCCTCTGCAGTCACTTTGTTTCCTTCTATTGCAACTTCATCTGCATACTTTCCCATTTCAATTACAACACCACGAACCCCCTTATCGCCTACCAACAGATTGCTGCCATTTCCAATAATCATGCATGGCACTTCAAACTGTCGACATAATTTCAGCACCTGTGGAAGTTGCTTTATAGACGGCTTTATATAGCAGTCAGCATTACCTCCCACCCGGAAGGTAATGTGACTGCTCATTGGTTCATTGATTTTGTATTGTTCTTTTTCCAATATTTTCTGTAACGTTTCTAAAAATGTCGGATTCACTTTATGCCTCTTTCAAAAATGCCGCGTAACCGCGTTTTGCTTCATATATATCTACTTTACTAATGATTTCCCATGGAGCATGCATGTTCAATACTGCTACACCACTGTCAATAACTGACATATTATAGTTTGCCAAAATATAAGCGATTGTTCCACCGCCACCCTGATCTACTTTTCCCAGTTCAGAGGTCTGGAATGCTACATTGTTTTCATCCATGATTCTCCGTAATTCTGCTATATATTCCGGATTAGCGTCATTGGAACCACCTTTTCCTCTGGAGCCGGTATATTTATTAAATACCAGTCCTTTTCCAAAGTAAGCTGCATTCTTTTTCTCCATAACAGAAGCATACAAAGGATCGTATGCGGCACTTACATCTGAAGAAAGTACTTTGGAATTGCTCATTGCACGATTAAATGCAATCTGACTGTAACCACCCATTGCCTCTAAGATTTCTGCTACTGCATAAGAGAAGAACTTAGACTGCATACCGGTCGCTCCTACGCTTCCAATCTCTTCCTTGTCTACTAAGAGACACACGCTTGTCTTTTCACAGGTTCCTACTTCCAGTGTCGCCACAAAAGATGGGTAAGCACATACTCTATCATCATGACCATATCCCATAATCATGCTACGGTCAAATCCATAATCTCTTGCTTTTCCAGCCGGTACTACCTCAATTTCTGCTGACAGGAAATCGTCTTCTTCTATATTATATTGCTCTTTTAAAATGTTTAACACATTTGCTTTTACAGCATCTTTTGTCTTTTCCTCTTCCTTTTCACTTAAAAACGGAATACTTCCGACCAATACATCAAGCTGCTCTCCCTCGATAACCTTGGCAGCCTTTTTCTCCATCTGCTCGCCTGCAAGATGAACAAGCAAATCACTAATACCAAATACCGGATCTTCTTCCTTTTCACCAATGCTTACATTGATTACTGTTCCGTCTTTTTTTACTACAACACCATGAAGTGCCAACGGGAGTGTTACCCACTGGTATTTCTTTACACCACCATAATAGTGAGTATCTAATAACGCCATATCGGTGTCTTCATATAATGGATTCTGTTTTAAATCTAATCTCGGGGAATCGATATGTGCTCCAAGAATATTCATTCCCTTTTCTAATGGCTGCTTACCAATCACAAAAAGTGCCAACATCTTTCCCATATTTTCTGCATATACTTTATCTCCGGTCTTCAAGGTCTTCCCGGATGCAATGATCTCATCAAGATTCTCAAATCCAGCTGACTTTGCCTGAGCTACCAATTCAGTAACACATTCTCTTTCTGTCTTGCAATCGGAGATAAACTTCTTATATCCTTCTGCAAAAGCAAATACTTCTTCTCTTTTTCCTTCCGGATATTTTTCCCATGCATTCTTTCTTTCCATTTTTTATTTCCTCTTTTCCAATTCTATTACTAACTTTTACTCTTCATCATCGTCTTTCTGAAGATTTGCCTGCACACGGCGATATAATTCCTGTGCAGCATTATATCCCATTTTTTTCTGTCTGTGATTTACTGCTGCAGTTTCACATATAACTGCCAGATTACGTCCCGGACGGATTGGCAATGAATGGCACACTACTTTATTGCCAAGGAATTCTGTATACTCTTCTTCCAATCCCAGACGGTCATACTCATTTTCTTTCTTCCAGTCTTCCAGTTTAATAACCAAGTCAATATTCTGTTTTTCTTTTACACATTCTACACCAAACAGGGTCTTCACATCGATAATACCGATACCACGCAGTTCGATAAAGTAACGGGTAATATCCGGTGCTGTTCCCACCAAGGTATGTTCGTTGATTTTACGAATCTCTACCACATCATCACTAACCAGACGATGTCCTCTTCGTATCAATTCCAGAGCAGCCTCGCTCTTTCCGATTCCGCTTTCACCGGTGATTAAAAGTCCTTCACCATATACATCTACCAAAACACCATGAATAGAAATACATGGTGCAAGTTCTTCACTCAGATAATAAATCAACTCTGCCATAAAAGTAGAAGTTCCGTAATCAGTGGATAATACCGGTATCTTTGCTTCGCTTGCAATTCTTATCAACTCTTCGTCCGGTTCCAGATTACGACAGAAAATTACACATGGAATCTCATAAGAAAAGAACTCTTTATATACATTCAATTTTTCATCTGAACTCAACTTCTGCAAATAGGTATATTCCACCATACCAATAATCTGAATTCTGTTCTTCTCAAAGTACTCAAAATATCCTGTCAGCTGTAACGCCGGACGATTTACATCGGCTATCGTTACATATCTCTCCTTTACATCCACTTCCGGATTATAGGATTTTAAACTCATCTTATCAATAATTTTCTTTATACTTACACCATCCATATGCTTCTCCTTCTTGGTATTTTTTACCGAATTACATTTATGCTCTTATTTCCTATTTTATCATAGAAAACACGCTTCTTCAACTATCTGTAGAATGGAAAAATTCATAAACTGCCCGCGCTGACTGTTCATTCATGGAATCCACCTGTGACAATGTCTCCACATCTGCTTCCCGTATAGCATCCAGGGACAGAAAACGCCGCATCAAAGCCTTTCGTCTGGCCGGCCCAATGCCCGGAATATCATCCAATACGGAATGTACCTGTTCCTTACTTCGCAAGGATCTATGATACTCAATAGCAAATCTGTGTGCTTCATCCTGTACTCTGGTAATCAGTTTAAATCCTTCACTGCTTTTTTCAATGGGAATCTCCTGATTATTATAGTATAACCCACGGGTTCTGTGATTATCATCCTTTACCATACCACATACCGGAATATTCAACCGTAGTTCATCTAATACCTTTAACGCCACATTGACCTGTCCCTTACCACCGTCCATCATGATCAAATCCGGGAAACGTGTAAAGCTACCGTATTCCTGTTCCAACTTTCGTTCCTTACGTTCTTCCTGCTCTCGCATGCCATGGGTAAATCTTCTGGTAAGTACTTCATACATAGAGCCATAATCATCCGGTCCTGTCACCGTGCGTAACTTAAACTTACGATAATCGCTTCGCTTTGGCTTTCCTTTCTCATAAACAATCATGGAACCTACCGTTTCAAAACCGTTGATATTTGAAATATCGAATGCTTCAATCCGATTCAACTGTTCCATCCCCAAAATTCCTGCAATCTCCTTTAAGGCACCAATCGTTCTTCCCTCTTCTCGTTTGATTTTTTCCTTATCCTGACTCAGTACCATTGCAGCGTTCTTTCCCGCTAACTCTACCAATTTTTCTTTTGTTCCCTTTTTCGGCACACGAATGTACACCTTCTGCCCACGCTTTTCTGTCAGCCACTGACTGATAACCTCAGTTTCTTCAATCTCTTCCTGCAACATGATTTCCTTCGGAATAAATGGTGTACCTGCATAAAACTGTTTCAAAAATTCTGCTAATACCTGACTTCCGGTATCTTCGCTTCCAATCCGCACATGAAAATGGTCTCTACCAATCAACTTTCCGTCACGAACAAAAAATACTTGTACCACCGCATCCTCTCCATCGGATGCCATAGCAATAATATCCTTATCCTCTCCATCGGAATTGGTAATCTTCTGCTTCTGCGCTACCTGTTTTACGCTGTTTAGCAATTCACGATATTCTATCGCTTTCTCAAATTCCAGATTTTCAGATGCCTGCTGCATCTTTTCTTCCAACTCTTTCAGTACCGGCTGGTAATTTCCATTCAAAAATTCAATTGCCTTGTCAATCCGTTTCCGATACTCTTCCTGACTGATATATCCCTGGCAAGGTGCCATACATTGATGAATATGATAGTTAAGACAGGGTCTGTCCTTACCTGTATCTCTTGGAAGAGAACGGTTGCAAGTACGCAATTGATAAATCTTCCTTAAAAGCTCTATGGTATCCTTTACCGCTCCCGCACTGGTATAAGGTCCAAAGTAACGCGACTTATCTTTTTTCATCTGATGTGAAAAAAGGACTCTGGGAAAAGCTTCTCCCAGGGTCACTCTAATATAGGGATATGACTTGTCATCCCGTAACATCGTATTATATTTTGGCCGGTGCTCTTTGATTAAATTACATTCTAAAATCAAGGCCTCCAGTTCGGAATCTGTAATGATATATTCAAATCTTGCAATCTGTTTTACCATCTGATCCTTGCGAATTCCCTCATTATGGCTCGGACGGAAATACTGACGGACACGATTTCGAAGGCTGATTGCCTTGCCAATATAAATAATCGTGTCCTCAGCATCATGCATGATATATACTCCCGGTTTCTGTGGGAGTTTTTTCAATTCTTCCTGAATATCAAACATTATTTTAATCCTTTTAATAATTTATCCAGATAATCCTCATCTTCCTGTGGCTTAGGCGAAACCTCTTTTTTCTGAACTTCCTCTACAGGCTTTTTCTCAGATTCTTTTTTCACTGGTTCCACTGGCACTTCAGCCTCTGTCTGTACTTCTTCTGCCAATATGTCTACTTCTTTTGGCAATTCTACTTCTTTTGGCAACTCTATGTCTTTCGGTAATTCTATCTCTGCCGGCACTTCTACAGGCGGCATATAAATCACACTTTCTTCTGCCTTCTTTTCCTCCGCCTGGAATTCTTCTGCCGCCTTTTCTGCGTCAGTCTTCTCCTCCGGTTCCGGAATTCCTTTCAACTTACGGAATATCTTCATAAATTCCTTACCCGTAATAGTCTCGTGCTGATACAGATAATCTGAAATCTCGTCCAAAATCTCACGATTCTCTGTCAAAAGGCGTTTTGCTTCGTCATAGCTTTCTTTTAAAATCTTCATGACCTCTTGGTCAATCTGAGCTGCTGTCTCTTCTCCACAATTTAAACTTGCACGTCCATCCAGATATTGATTTTCAATAGTTACCAATCCCATCAGACCAAACTTATCAGACATACCATACTGTGTTACCATAGCTCTTGCAATTTTAGTTGCCTGTTCAATATCATTAGAAGCTCCCGTCGTCACAGAATCAAATACAATTTCCTCTGCGGCACGTCCACCCATGTAAGTAACCAAATGAGCAATCAACTCATTCTTCGTCATAAGGAACTTCTCTTCCTCCGGTACTTGCATGGTATATCCTAATGCACCCATAGTTCTTGGTACAATTGTAATCTTCTGAACCGGCTCTGCGTCCTTTTGCAATGCTGTTACCAAAGCATGACCCACTTCATGGTATGCAACCATTTTCTTTTCCTTAGGTCCCATGATACGGTCTTTCTTTTCTTTACCGGCGATAACTACCTCTACAGACTCAAACAAATCTGCCTGATTTACATATTTTCTTCCACTCTTAACTGCGTTAATGGCCGCCTCGTTAATCATATTAGCAAGGTCAGAACCAACAGCACCCGAAGTTGCCAATGCAATCGCTTCCAAATCTACACTGTCATCCATCAACACATTTTTGGCATGTACCTTAAGGGTTTCTACTCTTCCTTTTAAGTCCGGTTTGTCCACAATAATTCTACGGTCAAAACGTCCCGGACGCAACAATGCCTTGTCCAAAACTTCCGGACGGTTGGTTGCTGCCAAAATCAAAAGTCCCTTAGAGGTATCAAATCCATCCATCTCTGCAAGGAGCTGATTTAATGTCTGTTCACGTTCATCATTTCCGCCATAACGGCTGTCACGGCTCTTACCGATAGCATCAATTTCATCTATAAAGATAATACATGGTGCCTGCTTCTGTGCTTCTTTAAACAAATCCCTCACACGAGAAGCACCAACACCTACGAACATTTCCACAAAGTCAGAACCTGCCAGAGAAAAGAACGGTACTTTTGCCTCTCCGGCTACTGCTTTTGCTAAAAGTGTCTTACCTGTTCCAGGCGGTCCCACAAGCAATGCTCCCTTCGGCAACTTTGCTCCGATATCCGTATACTTCTTCGGATTATGCAAAAAGTCTACTACTTCCTGCAAAGACTCCTTAGCTTCGTCCTGTCCTGCTACATCCTTAAAGGTAACTCCTGTGGACTTCTCTACATATACTTTGGCAGTGGTCTTTCCCACTCCCATCATTCCTCCGCTTCCCATCTTGCGGAAAATTAAGAAGTAAAGCAATATCCAAACCAATGCCAACGGGATAATATAACTCAACATATTCCAAAGAATTGCAGAAGATACATCTTCTATGGTTCCTGACATATCTACATTATGTTTCTTCAAAAGTGGTAATAAATCCTCATCATTTAACTGTGCCGTATAGTAAGTAACTCTTGCAACGGCTGCTGTCTCCGATTTACTTTTCGGTGTAATTTGTATTTTCCCATTATCAAAGGTTACACTTTCAACCTCATCCGCTTCCACCATTTCAATAAAATCGGAATAAGAAATCTCCTTATTCAAAGCCTTATTCACACAGCTATTCAGCATACTTACGAAAAATAGCACCAACACTGCAGTCAAACAGAATATCAGAATTGTCATTCCATTCTTATTATTCTTGTTATTGCCTCCGCCGTTGTTATTACCACCGCCATTATTGTTATTATTTCCTTTGTTCTCCATTTATTTCCTCCTAAATATACCGCATCTTCTATCCGCGATACGTTTATTATTATATGTTTATTCTCATGGAAAATCAATATATTCTTCCTAAACTTTTCTTCATATTTATTAAGTTTTTCTAAACTTTTTTCCTAACTCCCAAAAGTTTTTTCAAAAAGTTCTAGATTTCTTGAAAACATGGTAGTATAATATATTGGTTATTGAGTAAACAAAAAAACTTTCACATATAAAAGGAGGAACTACCTATGCCCGTAAAATACGTCTTTGTCACCGGTGGTGTTGTATCCGGACTTGGTAAGGGAATTACAGCCGCTTCTCTGGGCCGTTTGTTAAAAGCCCGCGGATTCAAAGTCACCATGCAGAAATTCGATCCATACATCAACATTGATCCGGGAACTATGAACCCGATTCAACATGGTGAGGTTTTTGTTACCGATGACGGCGCAGAAACTGACTTGGACTTAGGACATTATGAACGTTTTATTGATGAAAGCCTGAATAAAAATTCTAATGTAACTACCGGTAAAGTATACTGGTCTGTACTTCAGAAGGAACGTCGTGGCGACTACGGCGGAGGAACTGTTCAGGTAATTCCACATATTACGAATGAAATTAAGAGCCGTTTTTACCGTGACTTTACCACAGAAGAAACACAGATTGCTATTATTGAAGTAGGTGGAACTGTAGGAGATATCGAAAGCCAGCCTTTCTTAGAATCCATTCGTCAGTTCCAGCACGAAGTAGGACGCGAGAACGCAATTCTGATTCATGTTACTTTGATTCCGTATCTTCATGCTTCAGGAGAAATGAAAACCAAACCCACTCAGGCAAGTGTAAAGGAATTACAGGGAATGGGTATTCAGCCGGATATCATCGTATGCCGTTCCGAACACGAACTGGATCAGGGATTGAAGGATAAAATTGCTTTATTCTGTAATGTACCGAATGGACATGTTCTCCAGAACCTCGATGTGGAATATTTATACGAAGCACCACTTGCTATGGAAAAAGAGCATTTAGCACAGGTCGCTTGTGAATGTCTCCACCTTGACTGTCCGGAACCGGATTTGAGTGATTGGACAGATATGGTAGATGCATTACGTCATCCAAATAAAGAAGTAGAAATTGCTTTGGTAGGAAAATACACACAGCTCCATGACGCTTACATTTCTGTTGTAGAGGCATTAAAACATGGAGGTATTGCAGAGCGTGCTACTGTAAATATCAAATGGGTGGATTCTGAATTATTAAATGAAGATAATGTAGATGAAGTATTAGGAACTGCACAGGGTATCATTGTTCCGGGTGGTTTTGGCGACCGTGGAGTAGAAGGCATGATTACTGCTGCACAATATGCTCGTGAACATGAAGTTCCATACCTTGGTTTATGCTTAGGTATGCAGGTTGCTATCATTGAATATGCAAGACATGTCTGCCAGTTCCATGATGCACACAGTATTGAATTAGATCCACAAACTACTCATCCGGTTATCGCTCTTATGCCAGACCAGAATGGTGTAGAGGATATTGGCGGAACCTTACGTCTTGGTTCTTACCCATGTGTTCTGGATACAACCTCAAAGGCTCGCGACGTATACGGAACAGAGAATATTGAGGAAAGACATCGTCACCGTTACGAAGTAAACAATGACTATCGTGCAGCTCTGACAGAAAACGGTTTAAAATTATGCGGACTTTCTCCTGATGGAAGAATCGTAGAGATGATTGAACTTCCAGATCATCCATGGTTCATTGCAACTCAGGCTCACCCGGAATTGAAGTCCAGACCAAACAGACCACATCCATTGTTTAAAGGATTTGTGGAAGCTGCCGTAAAGACAACAAGATAATGAAAAACAAAACTCCGGCAGGTATTACCTGTCGGAGTTTTTTACTGTTTACTTTATATTCAAGATATTTTCCCGTATTTTATTTGCAAATGTACGAGATGGAAACTTCAGTTCTCCGATGGATACAACCGGCATCGTCCACATCAGCGAATTTGTCAAAAAAGCCTCTTCATACTGTTGCAAATCTTCCAAATACAATTCTGTTTCTTCCACTTCGTAGTGTTCAAGTATGTACCTTCTCATAATTCCATCTAACAATCCACAAGAAATCTTCGGTGTAAAAAGCCTTCCTTCTTTTACGAAAAAAATATTACTTGCACTCGTCTCAGTAATCTGCTTTTGACTATTTAAAAATAAGGTTTCGTCATACCCTGCTTTCTTACATCTTCTTTTTTCCAAGAGATTGTCTCCATGATGAAAGGATTTGATATAAGTAAATGGCGAGGTTTCGTTTCTGATTACACGGCTTACATCCAATCGAAATCCTTTTTCAAATGATGTTTCATCATATGGATTTTCTCTTTTTGTAAAAAGAATATTCCGCTCGGACACCATGATTTTCAATACTCCGTGTTCCATCTGATTTTCTTCCAAAAATCTTCTAATCTCTGCTTCGTTTACCTGACACTTAAAATTCTCATTAGAAATCCCTAATATACCCAATCCCTTCTCCAACCGTTCTAAATGCCAATTTAGAAACAAAGGAGTTCCTTTCTCAACAGATATTGTTTCAAAACCCCCCATCCCAAAGCAATAGCCATCATCAAAAATTAACGTATTATTTTTATTCATATAAACCTTCCTTTTCATCCCTGGATTGCTTCTATCAATGCCTTTCCTTTTTGTAACGTTTCTTCATATTCAAACTCTGTATCTGACTCGTAAGTAATACCACCGCCAACGCCAATGTGATATTTTTCATCGTCATAGACCGCGGTTCGGATTGCAATATTAAACTCGCAATCGCCGCTTAATGAAATATATCCAATAATTCCCGTATAGAGCCCCCTTTGGTCATGTTCAAGTTCGTCAATAATTTCCATTGCTCTGACTTTCGGTGCCCCTGTAATAGAGCCTCCCGGAAACATTGCACGAAGTACATCTACAAAGTCCACGTCTTGCCGCAGTGTTCCTTCTACATTGGAAACAAGATGAAATACCGTTGCGTAAGTCTCCACTTTAAATAATTCAGAAACCTTTACTGTGCCAGGCAAGCAAATACGATTCAGGTCATTTCTCTCCAAATCAACAATCATAAGAAGCTCACTCTTATCTTTTTCAGAATCCTGCAATTCTTCCTTAAGCAAAAGATCCTCTTGAGTGGTACTTCCGCGTTTTCTTGTTCCTTTGATTGGCCTTGTTTCAATTTTTCCGTCTCTAATTTTGATAAAACGTTCCGGCGAAGCACTGATGATAGCGCCATATTCTCCGCTTAGATATGCAGAAAATGGCGCCGGATTCTTTTTCTGCAATTCTTTAAATACTTCATAGGGTGGCTTTTTGCTTTCTATCTCAAGCTGTTGCGTCATATTCATTACATAAATATGTCCCTGTTTGATATATTCTATCACATCCTGAATTGCCTGAATGTATTCCTGTTTTTCAAAATTTTTATCTACTCCTCCGAATTCCTCTTTCGCAAGAACGTTATTTGTAAAACACGCTCTATCCTCATTGCATTGTCTCACCAATTCCTCTAAACGTTGCACACTCTCTTTTTGCGCTGCCAACTTTCCATTGGCAATCAGATACAATATCTTATTTTCTATATCTTCAATAATAAAATTATCATAGAATGTAATCAATGCATCCGGAAGTTCTAGTTTTTTACTGTGTCTGGTCTTTATTTTTTCAAACTTCCGCCCATAATCATAAGAAAAATATCCGATTCCTCCTGACACAAGGGGGAGAACTGTTCGATTGACTTCTTTTTCTTTCTGCAAATATGCTTTCAAACAAAGTTCCATCGAACCTTGTTGCAATACACCGTTTTTATAAAACTGTCCGTCTATCTCCTTAAGTTCTAAATATGGATGAATGGCAATCATAGAATATTGTCCCAATTCATTCACCAGAGAGGAATCTAAAAACGCTGCTCCTTCTTCTCTGAACAACACATCAAACAACTTCTGGCTAGATACAAAAATATCGGACTTTTTTACATATGCTGACATCTACTTCGTTCCTCACATATTCCTTTAAAATTTTCTAAAAGTTCATGCCCATATTCTGTAAGCACTGCCTCCGGATGAAATTGAATTCCATAAATGGGGTATTTTTTATGACTAATTCCCATAATGGCACCATCCTCACTTCTCGCATCAATCATCAAATCCTTGGGAAAATCTTGTTCACTCACCACCAAGGAATGATATCTGGTAACCCCAAAAGTTTCCGGAAGATTTTTAAAGATATGCTTACCGCAATGCTTTATCTTACTAATTTTCCCATGCATTGGGCGTTCTCCTCTATCCACCTTAGCGCCGAAAACATCTGCTATCATCTGATGTCCCAAACATACTCCAAGAATCGGAATCTCACCAGCAGTTTTTTCAATCATTTCTTTCAAATAAGAAAAATCCCTGGGATGTTTCGGTCCCGGAGATATGACAATACCTTTTAACCTTTTTTTGTCTATTCCGCTCTTGATTTTTTCCCAATCAATTTTGTCATTTCGAACCACTTGCGTCTGCATATTTAATTCTTCCATATAGGAAACCTGATTGTAGACATACGAGTCGTAGTTATCAATCATCAAATACATTTCTTTGCCTCTTAAAACTTTAATTCTGAAAGATTCTGAAATATCCCTATACTATTATAATCCCTAAAATCTTCTACTGTTGTAGTTCCTGTGGTAACACCAGCAAAAGGAACTCCCGCACACTCCGCCGTCTTGGCATCCACCAAACTATCTCCCACATAGAGCACTTCCGACTTGTCCAAATTCCATTCCTTTAACACCTTAAGAACGCCTTCCGGGTCCGGCTTTGGATTTGCTACATTATTGCCTCCTACAATCATTTCTACATATTCTTTTGCATGACATTTTTCTAATATTCCTTCAATTCGGTAATCAAACTTGGTGGTTACAACCGCAACCTTGATACCATTTTGTTTTAAAAAATCCAGAACTTTTTTCGCATCCGGATACAATTCGGAATTATCCGTCATTATCTCGTCTGCTTTTTCTACGAAATAGGAACGAAATTCTTCTCCCTTCTCCGGCTTCTTATCTCCGGTCAATGCAACATAAGTTTCCGGCAGTGAAAGCCCTATGGTCTTACGGATTCTTTCTCTTTCGGCCTGCTTATATCCCATTTTTTCCAGTGCATAATTGGCGCTTAATATGATTCCGTTCGTAGAATCTCCCAATGTATAATCAAAATCAAAAATTACTGCTTTGTACTGCATACTTTTCCTCCAAACAAAGATATCCTCTATGCAGTATAGCACACCTATCCCCCAATTGACCACAAACATTTAATTTGCGAGTACAAAACGTCGTATTCCCAGTGCTGTTTACTTCTTTCTTTACTATTGGGGTCGTTTACCAGAAAACCTTTTCTATCATATTCTCGAATCAAGATGAAATGTCCTGTGGTAGTAAAATCTCCCGGACGCATACTGCAAATAATCACTTTTCCTTCATCCAACACTTCCTTCATCTTTGCTTCATCAAGCCCGATTTCTGCACCTTTTAACCCCAATTGCTCTGCACCATCCGTAAAAAAACTCCAACTTGTCCCTGCCTCTGTGTTGTAACCATTTTCCTCTGCAAATTCTGCCATCTCTCTTGGGTTCATATCAGTTTCGCCCGTAAGATAGGTATAAGCCATTGACATACAGGTAGGCCCACATCCTGCCAGTGCAATCATTTCACTTCCATAGTCATCATATCCCCATCTTCTGTCCCACTGCAAGAACAACGGCACTTCTCCAGACTTTATCTCACCTGTCAAATCAATCTCTTTTCCCATATACTTATCTCTTTCCGGATAACTGGTTACAAAATCATAGGTTTCCGAATTCTTTTCCAACAATTCTAACAGTTCTTGTGGATAATCCTCTTTCTGCTGGTTTTCCAAAAATTCCTTTGCCTGTGCCTCTTCTCCTCTCCATACCCCCTGTATTCGGTCTGTCCCAAACAAAATAATCCCACCACATATCAGAAAAACTGTTCCAATACACACTACCGTTTGTTTTAGTCGGCGAATTCTCTGTCTACGTCTCCTTCTTTTCCGAACTGCTGTACTATTTCTTCCTGTATGATAGACACGATTTGTTGTTGACATAAAAATACTTCCTTTCCTATTTACTGTTCACCTTTTATGAACTAATTATAAGAAAAGAAGTATTTTTGTTTTTCTGCTTTTTCTCGCAGAATTCTTAAGTTTTTATGAATATAATTCTATAAAAAAGCATGTCTTTCCCTGTTGGCTCTCCGCCCATATTTTTCCCTGGTGCAACTCCACAATTTCTTTTGCAATAGCAAGTCCCAGACCGGCTCCGCCACCTCTACTGCTTCTTGCTTTATCCACCCGAAAAAACTGTTCAAAAATACGTTCCAGTTTTTCTTTTGGAATCTCCGTTCCGGTATTCTTCACCTGAATCTTGATTTTTTCATCCTGTCGTGTTGCCTTAATATGAATAACGCTTTTTTCTTCACTGTAAAATACAGCATTACGAAGAAGGTTGTCAAATACCCGCTGCATCTTATCTGAATCACACAAAAACTTCATATCAGCCGGCTCCACTACCAATTCACAGGTCAATTGTTTTTCTGCCAACATAGGCTGAAACTCATATACGATTTGCTCCAACATCATTTTTAGGGAAACACTGGTTTTCTCCAATTCCAAATGTGTCAGGTTGAATCTGGTAATTTCAAAAAATTCATTTATCAGTTCTTCTAAGCGTTCTGCTTTTTCCAATGAAATAGACAAATATTTTTCTTGTAGTTCCGGTGAAATCTGTCGTTCCTCCGTCAGTAACGTCAAGTAACCGATAACAGACGTAAGTGGTGTTTTCAAATCATGAGCGAGATATACCACAAGATCATTTTTTCGTTGCTCTGCCTCCCGTGCCAATTGCTCATTCCGCCGGATATCACCTATAATCCGGTTCATATAATACTCTACCTCTATTAAATCCTTCGGCAGATGTATCTGACTTTCTCCTGCAGGAATCTGTTCCATTGCATCCATAACCTTTTGAAAGTAATTCAACAGACGAATCCAGTAAAAAATTCCAAGAAGCAAAATCCCAGCCAGAAACAGCAGCACCACACAGACCACCTGATTGTCCTGTATCCAGTGAAGCTGCCAATAAAAGGTATCCCACGTCTGCCAGGTGCGCCTTTCCAGCATGGACTTTGCCCAAAATAGACCTACAATTAACACAAGAATATAGATAACTCCTGCCCGAAACATTTTTCCAAAAAAACGGCTCAGGATTGTTCTTTTGATATCCACTTTATTTTTCAATGGTATAACCTACCCCCCAAACCGTTTTTATAAACTTATGGTTCTGATAGGACTCTTGCATTTTCTCTCTTATGCGTCCCACATGCGCCATTACCGTATTATTACTATCTAGATACTTTTCCTTCCATACTGCTTCAAAAAGTTCCTCGGAAGCAACCACCTGTCCCTGATGTTCACACAGATACCAGAGAATAGAAAACTCCCTGGGTGTCAGTTCCAATTCCCTTCCATACAGGCTACACTGATGTGTTCTTTTATTGATAATAAGTCCGCGAATATCCAGTTCTTCCTTCATTACCCCTGCTTGATTATAGCTATGATAACGCCGTAACTGTGTCTTCACTCGCGCAACTACCTCTAATGGATTAAACGGTTTTGTAATGTAATCATCTGCCCCTTGCATCAGACCATTGATTTTATCTACATCCTCCACTTTGGCAGTCAACATAATAATGGGGAAAAAATAATTTTTTCGTATCTCACGACAAAGCTTAAATCCATCCATATCCGGTAACATAATGTCTAAAAGTGCCAGTTCTATTTCTTGCTGTTCTACGCATTTCAAGGCGTCTGTTCCATTATAAAATTTATGAACCTTAAATCCTTCATTGGATAAATACAATTCCAATAAGTCTGCTACTTCTTTTTCATCATCTACTACCAGAATGTGCTCTGCCATGCTTTTTCCCCTCCACCTATATCAAACTTAATCCTGTCCTTCACACACTTTCTTTGCACGCTCTAACGCATCATCAATATGTACACAGAAGTTTTCTCTTCCTAGCAGTTCTACAAAATTGCTCTTTTCCATTACCTTCATTGGCTGCTCATTTACATGAGAAAATACTAATGTAATATTCTTTTTCTTACACTGTTCATACAATTCCTCCAGAGAATGCATCGCTGTTGCATCAATTGCATTTACACTTCGCATACGAAGCACCAGACACTGATCTGCTTCTTCTAAAGAAATCTTCAAAATCTTATCTGCAGCACCGAAGAAAAGTGGTCCGCTGATTTCATATACCAGAGTTCCTTTCGGAACAACTCTTAAGGAAATACTATCCGGATCGGTATCATCTTCCTCATCCACATATTTCCATCCTTCTACTTCCGTTTCGTCGCTCATACGTTTCATGAAAAGCATAGCTGCCAATACGATACCAACTTCAATCGCTACTACTAAATCGAATACTACAGTCAATATAAAAGTAGAAACCAATACGATAATATCGCTCTTTGGAGAAGTTTTTAACAAATGAAGGAACTTTCTCCATTCACTCATGTTATAAGCTACCATAAATAAAATTGCTGCTATTGCAGGCATTGGAATCAACGCTGCATATGGCATTAACACTACCAAAATCAATAATAATGTTACTGCATGCACCATTCCTGCTACCGGAGTACGTCCACCATTTTTTACATTGGCTGCTGTTCTGGCAATTGCTCCGGTTGCCGGGATTCCACCAAACAGTGCAGATGTAATGTTTCCTGCTCCCTGTGCAATCAATTCCATGTTGGAACGATGACGTCCATTTACCATACTGTCTGCTACCACGCAAGACAACAAAGACTCAATTGCTGCTAAAATTGCAATAGTAAATGCATCCGGAAGTACCTCTTGTACCATTCCAAAGGAGAATGATGGTACAGAAAATGCCGGAAGTTTACTGGATATTTCATACAAATCACCAATGGTATTTACCTTCATATCTAATCCGCTTACCATACCAATTCCTACTAAAACGGCAATTAAAGATGGTGGAATCTTCTTGAAGAATCCCGGCAGATACGGCCAGAAAATCAAAATTGCAAGACAGACCATTCCCACCAAAAAAGCCTGCCAATTAAAGGTATCAATAAACTGAAATACTGCTTTTAATTTATCAGTTGTGGCAATTAATGGTTCTTTTGTTACTACTGTAAGTCCTAAAAAATCCTTAATCTGCCCAACTAGAATCGTCACTGCAATTCCGCTGGTAAAACCTGTTGTAATGGTATACGGAATGAATTTAATAAGATTTCCAAGACGTAATAGCCCCATGAGAATCAAGATAATACCCGCCATAACGGTAGCTACAATCAGTCCTTCCATTCCGTTTTTCGCCACAATTCCTGCTACAATCGTTGCAAATGCCGCTGTCGGTCCTGCAATCTGAACTCTGGAACCTCCTAAAAAGGAAATTACAAAACCTGCTGTAATCGCAGTGTAGATTCCCTTTTCCGGTGTCACACCGGATGCCAGTGCCAACGCAATCGATAATGGCAATGCAATGATTGCCACAATAATTCCTGCAATTACGTCTTTTACAAATTGTTCTTTGCTGTAATTTTTCATTGTCGTAAACAGCTTTGGTACTAATTTTTCCATAACATTTTCTCCTCAATCATCTTAGCTACTTTATCGTAACCTAATTCTTTTGTATATTCTGTAAAAAAGGCATTGGAGCCTTCTAATAGTCGCTTACAGCGTTCCTCCCGCGCCTCCAGCGTTTTTACACACTTCTCGCGAAACAGCCGAACTGTACTCGTCAATAATTCCAAGCTTTCTAGCAAACAATCTGCTATTAGCGGCAAAAAGGCATTCAGTTCAAATTCCCCATGGGCTGCTGCCATGGTAATGGCACTGTCATTTGCCATTACTTTCATAGAAACCTGCATGGTCATCTCTGTCATCACCGGATTTACCTTCCCCGGCATAATGGTACTTCCTGCCTGCATTTTTGCCAGGCGTATTTCTCCAAATCCTCCATCCGGACCACTGTTCATCAAGCGCAAGTCGTTTGCTATCTTCATCAAGTTTACTGCCAATGCCTTTAGCAAACCGGACACTTCCACAAATACATCCTGATTCTGAGTCATATCCATAGGATATTCCGACCGCGCCAATCCGATTCCGGTAATATCCCGCAAATATTCAATTACCAGCGCCTGATACTTATGGTCGCTTCCGATACCGGTTCCTACCGCTGTTCCTCCCAGATTGGTCTGCCGCAGACGTTCTTCCACCTTATAGAGTCTCCAACGGTCTCTTGCCACTGACTGGGCATAAGAACCAAACTCCATTCCCAAGGTAATGGGCACTGCATCCATCAATTCTGTCCGCCCTAACTTCTTCACACCATCATACTGGTTTTCTTTTTCCTGTAATGCTGTCTGAAGTTTAGCGCATTCCTCACTCAGTTCCCGCAGTTTCTGAATCGCCGCAATGCGAAGTGCTGTAGGATATACGTCATTGGTGGACTGGCCTCTGTTCACATCATCCAGTGGATGCACCTGCTCTGACGCTCCCGGTTCGCTTACACCATGCAACTTACACAATTCTTTCTGTGTCAAAGTTGCCAGCACCTCATTCACATTCATATGAGTAGAAGTTCCTGCTCCGCCCTGTAACGCATCTGTAACAAAAACGTCTGCATAAGGAACTCCTTCTATCTGTCCATTTTTTATTCCTTGTAGCACCAGGTCACATGCCGTTTCCATGGCCTGATACAACTCTTTTTTCTCCGGCAATAACTTCTGATAGGTCATAGAAGCAGCTTTTTTCACCTCTACCATAGCATAAATCAATTCTTTATTGACTTTTCTTGCTCCTAATCGAAAATTCTCTTCTGCCAGTTTTGTCTGTTCTCCGTACAATTTCTCCATTTCCACTGCCCTCTATTCTTCCGGCAATTCTGCCAGAATATGCGGAAATATCTCAACGCTTCGTTTTAAGATTCCTTGCATATACGCAATGGCAATGCCATAATTGGTAATCGGTATATCCTGGTCTTGGGCACATTTCAACCGATACTTCATTTCCCGTTCATTGAGCATACATCCTCCACAATGAATAATCAGTTTATATTCCGATAAATCCTCCGGGAACTCTGTTCCGGAACTCAACTCTATCTGAAGTTCTTTTCCTGTATAATTCTTCAACCATCTCGGAATCTTTACGGAACCAATATCATCACATTGACGGTGATGGGTACAGCCCTCAGATATTAACACTTTATCGCCATCCTGTAATGTTTCAATGGCTGCCGCCCCTTGCACCACAGTTTGAAGATTTCCCTTATATCTAGCAAATAAAATAGAAAACGAAGTAAGCGGAATATCTTTTGGCGTATCTGCACTGACTTTCGCAAACACCTGACTATCTGTAATTACCAACGATGGTTTTTTCCCTAATTGTGCTAAGGTCTCACGAAGCTCGTATTCCTTTACCACAATAGCAGTTGCGTCGGACTCTAAGATATCACGAATGGTCTGCTGTTGGGGAAGAATCAATCTGCCCTTCGGCGCTGCCTTATCGATAGGTACTACTAACACAACAAAATCGGAAGGACTTATAATGTCTCCCACAATCTTAAGTTTAGGCTCCTCCGTCACTGCAAGTTTCCCTATCTTTTCTTTTAACTCTTCTATCTGAAATCCTGTTTTTGCGCTAACCGCTATGTAGTATTCCTCATCGGGAACACTACCTTCCCGTAAATCCTGTTTATTGAAAACAATCACATAGGGAATCTTTTTTTCCCGAAAAATTGCGATAAGTTCCTCTTCTACCGATGTAATTCCTACTGTTTTATCTACCACCAAAACAGCTACATCTGTTTTATTCAAAATCTGCTTCGTTTTTCTGACACGAAGTTCTCCCAGACTGCCTTCATCGTCAATTCCCGGTGTATCAATAATCACTACCGGTCCAATTGGCAATAACTCCATTGCCTTTTGCACCGGATCGGTCGTGGTTCCCTTTACCTCAGAGACCACTGCCAGTTCCTGTCCCGTCACTGCATTGACCACACTAGACTTTCCTGCATTTCTTCTTCCAAAAAAACCAATATGTACCCGGTCTGCAGATGGTGTACTGTTTAATCCCATTGTTTCCTCCTATACCTTAGCATACGCCGTTTTACTGCTGACTCCCGGTAACTTTCCAAGTTTTCCCGAAAGCGCACTAATCACATCCTGCGGCGCATCTACTGCAATACTGATAATATTAATTTCTTTTTTATGATAGGGGATTCCCATTCTGCCGATAATATACTTTCCATATTCGTGCAAAATCCGGTTCAATTCATCTACCGAGGATTCCTCTTCCACAATAATTCCGATAATTGCAACTCTTGTTTCCATATGTTCCTTCCTATTCGTCAAACTCTACTGTCACAAAAAAGCCCTTTGGAGTCTCATGTACACTTACTACTTTTCCTTCTCTGGATTTAAGTCTCTCACTAAAAGTATAATTCGCAGACATGGCATATGCTTTTCCCAAAGTATAATAATAAGAGGTAGGCAGTTTTCCCTCTGTTACAGGTAAAATATCTCCCTCTTTTAAAAGGCCTGTCCGTTCCATTTTAAATTCCATCTGACGCATATCACAACACTTCCTTCTTTTAATTGCGTTTCCAGGTTGATGGTGCAAATAACAACAGCATCGGGAATAATTCCAGACGACCTGCCAGCATATCAAACATCAATACATATTTTGCAGGGTCTGAATATACGGAAAAGTTAGAAGTTGGTCCTACCATTCCAAGTCCCGGTCCAATATTATTTAAAGTAGCTGCTACCGCTGTAAAATTTGTAGTAAAATCCAGATTATCCAGCGAAATCAACAATACGGAAACTGCATAAATCATTGCATATGTAATAAAAAATACGGAAACGGAACGTAATGTTTCCTTCGTTATCACACGCTTTTCCAGGCAAACCTGACGCACCCGTTTCGGATGAATCAAATAAGAAAATTCATTTTTTGCAAGCTTTGCCATAATCAGCACACGGGATACCTTGATTCCACCACCGGTACTTCCGGCGCAAGCTCCTACAAACATCAAGGCTACCAGAATAAACTTCGAAAATTCCGGCCACTTATCAAAGTCCGTAGTAGAAAATCCTGTAGTTGTAATAATAGATGCTACCTGGAACGCCACATGACGTAACGCTTCCAAAACATTTCCAAAAAGATCCTTTACATTTATTGTAATAAAAATAATAGCTACTGCAATTATGCCGAGATAATATCGCATCTCTTCACATTTGAATGCTGCCTTTCCCTTGCGTGCTCTTATCAGAAAATATACGTTAAAATTAATACCGAAGAGTATCATAAATACTGTAAGAATAATCTGTACTGTTGCGGTATATTCTGCAGCTCCTGTATTCAGCAGACCAAATCCTCCAGTACCTGCCGTACCAAAGGAAAGTGTCAGAGAATCAAATACGGGCATACCTGCTATCAATAATGTGATAATCTCAACGATTGTTATTAAAACATACATCTCATACAAAATTCTTGCTGTATGACGAACCCGCGGAACCAGCTTTCCTACTGTTGGGCCCGGACTTTCCGCACGCATCAGGTACATATTGTAGCCACCGGCAAGAGGCAGTACCGCTAGTATCAGAACCAACACTCCCATGCCGCCAATCCAATGGGTGAAACTTCTCCAAAACAGGGTACACCGGGATAACGCCTCTACATCATTCAATATACTTGCTCCCGTTGTAGTAAAACCTGAAATGGTTTCAAATAGCGCATCTGTATATGTAGCAAATTCACCTGTGAAATAAAAAGGTAACGCACCGACAATACTCATTACAATCCAGCTTAATGAAACTGTTACAAAACCTTCTCGTGCATAGAAGACCGTACTTTTTGGCTTTTTCAGTTTTCCCAATCCACCAATCAAAAAACATCCGGCTGCCACCATAAGATATATCCATCCCTGTTTTTCCCCGTAGCACACTGCTACAATACAGGGTAGCAATAAGAACAATGCCTGAAATTCTAACACCCGGCAAAGAATATATCTGATAATTGAATAATTCATTCCTCTACTCCATTCCTTCCCGGACTATTTTAAAATATCCTTTAAGTCATGGAAACCACGGTTTGTTGTTACTACAATTACCGTATCTCCAACCTCAATGGTATCTTGTCCGCCCGGAGTAATAATTCTTCCCCGCCGATTAATGCATGCCAACAACAGATTATCCTTAAGTTGCAGTTCTTTTAGTGGAATGCCTATTAATTCTGATTCATTATGTACTCTAAATTCCAATGCCTCTACCTTATTTTCAATTAACTGATAAAGCGTCTCTATGTTACTTCCGATAGAGTTCTGCATCGCACGCACATATTGAATAATATACTCTGCAGTAATATTTTTCGGATACAGCACACTTCCCAAATCAAGCCCTTCAATAATCTCATCATACTCAATACGATGTACCTTTGTTACATTCTTAGCTTTAGAAATACTCTTTGCGAAAAGTGTAAGCATAATATTCTCTTCATCCAAGTTGGTCCAAGCCACAAATGCCTGTGTCTTTTCAATTCCCTCCTCATGAAGCAAATTTCGCTCTGTCCCGTCTCCGCAGATAATCATTGCCTGTGGTAAAAGTTCACTTAATTCATTACATCTTTCCTTGTTCTGCTCAATAATTTTCACTTCAATACCCATGGGTAAAAGCTGCTGTGCAAGATAATAAGTAGTTTCACCACCTCCGACAATCATACAATTCTTGATACGATTGGTGGTCATTCCTATTTTCTTAAAAAATTCATTAGCTTTCTTAGGCGAAGCTACCACAGAAATAACATCCTTCGCCTGCAATTCAAAGTTTCCGGAAGGAATAAATGCTTCGTCGCCACGCTCTACAGTACAAATCAATACATCACAATGAAGTTTTGCAGATATGTCAGTTAGTGGGCGTCCTACCAAAGGAGAATCTTCCCCTAACTTACACTTCAGCAATTCCACCTTTCCCTTTGCAAAGGTATCCACCTTAATGGCGGAAGGAAATTTTAACAATCTCGCAATTTCATTGGCCGCTGCCTGTTCCGGATTAATGACCATCGATAATCCAAGTTCTTCCTTAATAAAAGCAATTTCTTTGTTATAAATTGGATTACGCACTCTGGCAATGGTGTGACAATCTCCTGCTTTTTTTGCAATGAGACAACACAACAGATTCAGTTCATCTGATGTAGTTACTGCAATCATTAAATCTGCTTCATTAATTCCCGCTTCATTCTGAATCAAAAAACTTGCACCATTTCCCACGATTCCCATTACATCATAGCGATTTGCTATATCCTCTACCTTTGCAGCATTGGTATCCACTACGGTAATATTATGACCTTCCTTACTTAACTGCTCTGTCAGGGTTGTTCCTACATTTCCACAACCCACAATAATAATCTGCATAACTCCTCCACTATTTATCTATCGTATTTTCTTATTAATCCAAGTCCAATTGGATAAGGACCGGTGTGCACTCCAATGGTAGCTCCAATCTGGTAAATATCAATATCATTAATATTAGAATACGTTTTTAAAGAAGCCAGCAATGCATCCCGAAATTCCACTGCTTCCTCTCTATCATATCCATATCCTACTACAATCTGATAATCATCCGGCGATTCCTGAATCTTTTCAAAATATTCCTTTGTCTGCTCAATCAGACGTTTCTTCGCCTTTGTGCGATTTCTTGTAATTCCGGTAGGAAAGATTTCTCCCT
Source organism: Roseburia sp. 499 (assembly GCF_001940225.2). Taxonomy (NCBI): domain Bacteria; kingdom Bacillati; phylum Bacillota; class Clostridia; order Lachnospirales; family Lachnospiraceae; genus Roseburia; species Roseburia sp. 499. The sequence goes on along the minus strand of NZ_CP135164.1, from coordinate 362,318 downwards.
CTCTTAGCATAATCAAAGGCTTAATTCCCAATGTGGAAGCTGCGGTACCCATTAACTTTCCTATTCTGCCGCCATGCATCAGGTACTCATAATTTCCTACTGTAAAAATAATACGTCCGGTAGACTTAATACGATTAATCTGCTCTATGCTTTCTTCAAAAGTCAAACCATTTTTCTTCATACGCACTGCTTCTAGAACTAAAATTCCCTGCAACACTGTATTCACAGTTGTATCTATTACTTCAATCCGAATATCGGGATAATTCTCATTCGTTATCTCTGCCGCAGTTTTTGCAGAATTATAGGAACCACTGAACTTAGTGGTAATACAAAGGCAAATAATATCAAGTCCCTCTTTTGCATATTCTTCAAAAACCTCTGCATAATCCTGTACAGACGGTAAAGAAGACTTTGGAAATACATTTTGATGATCCACCATCTCCTGATAAAAAGTTCTTACTCCCACCTCTTCTATTTCCTTTTTATAGTTCTGTCCATCAAAGGTTACATAAAAAGGTACTACTCGAATACCATTTTCTCTTGGAATATCTACTCCTAAATCACAGGAACCATCCGTAATAATCTGATATGCCATAAATTTCCTCATTTCTATGCTTATTCAAACCATTTTACATCTAACGCAAGTAAGGGAGCCTCCGCTCCCCGCTCGCTATTATAATACCATTTTTTGAAAAAGAAAAGGCTTTTATGCTTTGTTTTCCAAAAAGTCCCCGGTTCTTGCTCCCGTCACCTGAATCAAATCCTGCGGATTCAGGCACAACGTAGTTCCGATTCTTCCTCCACTGATATAGATTTTATCATAATTACAGGCATCCTCCTGAAGTATGACAGGATAATTTTTCTTCATTCCGAGAGGACTACAACCGCCCCGCACATACCCGGTAATATCTGTAATATCTTTTACATGTATCATTTCTACTGACTTTTCTTCCACCAGTCGTGCTGCATGTTTTAAATCAATCTCCTCTGCAATAGGCAGTACAAATACATAATACTGTTTGCTCTTTCCCTGAAGCACCAATGTTTTGAAGGACTGTTCTACCGGCGCTCCTGTCTTTTCTGCAGTATGAAGCCCATCAATAAATTCATCACACTCATACTGAAGCACTTCGTATTTTATCTTATTTTTATCTAAAATACGCATGGCATTGGTCTTAATTTCTTTTTTCTTCGCCATAATTCTCACTTCCTATTTCTACTAGTTTCTTATTTCTGCGCTTCTATCTGTTCCGCCAAATCGTTCAAATATACCCAGCGGTCCATTTTTTCTTCCAATTGTACCTCTGCTGTTTCCTTTTCTGCCATTAGCTCTCTTAATTTCACACTGTTGGTGGCATTTTTTATAATCTCCTGATCCAACTGCTCTATTTTGGATTCCAGATTTGCAATATCGTCATCTATTGTTTCATATTCCCGCTGTTCTTTATAGGAGAACTTTAACTTCTTTGGAGAATAATTTGGTTTTCCTTTTCCGTTGGTTCCGTTTTCAACCTGTGTCTCTTTATCTTCAGCTTTCTTGATTGCCGTGCCATTTCCACCTGTTAAGCCGCTTTTTTCCTGTCGTTCCTGTCTTGCCCGAATATAATCCAGATAACCGCCCTCATACTGCTGCAAATGTCCATTTTCTTCAAAGGCAAAAATACGTTTTACCAATCGTTCCAGAAAATAACGGTCATGGGATACGGTAATAACGATTCCATCGAAGGAATCCAGATAATCCTCCAAAATGGTCAATGTCTTGATATCCAAATCATTGGTAGGCTCATCTAATATCAGTACATTAGGCGCTCCCATTAAGATACGCATCAGATACAATCTTCTGCGTTCCCCTCCGGACAACTTGCCAATAGGTGTCCACTGCATAGTTCCGTCAAATAAAAAACGCTCCATCAATGCAGAAGCACTGATTTTCCCATCCGGAGTCTGAATGAACTCTGCCACTTCTTTTACATATTCAATCGCTTTCATGGACTCATCCATATGAGAATTGTCCTGGGAAAAATATCCTATTTTTATGGTTTCCCCTATTTCTACTGTTCCCGCATCCGGAATAATCTGTCCCATTATTATCTTCAATAGCGTAGACTTTCCACAGCCATTTGGCCCCACAATTCCGATTCTGTCCTGTTTCAAGAAAATATAAGTGAAATCCTCTATGAGCTTGCGTTCTCCATAAGACTTACATAATCCATTTAATTCAATGGTCTTTTTGCCCATACGGGAAGCTAAGGAAGTCATTTCTATATTAGACTCTTCGATTGGTCCTTCCGCCGCCAGCATATCTTCTATTCGCTGGATATGCGCCTTCTGTTTGGTGGAACGTGCTCTTGCTCCTCTTGCCAGCCAAGCCAATTCTTTTTTCAGAATACTCTTTCGCTTGCGCTCACTTGCCAACTCCATGTTCTGTCGTTGCATTTTCAGTCCTACATAGTCTGCATAACTTCCGGGATAACTGTAAATACTGCCATGCTCTACCTCTACGATTCGGTCTACTACTCTGTCCAAAAAGTATCGGTCATGGGTTACCATTACTACAGCTCCTTTGAACTTTACCAAAAAATCCTCTAACCACTGAGACATTTCGTTATCCAAATGGTTGGTCGGCTCATCCAAAATAAGAATCTCTACCGGCTGCAATACAGTATTCACCAATGCAATCCGCTTTTTCTGTCCTCCCGACAAGTGTTTTACCGTCTGGTCTGTATCAGTAAATCCAAGCTGGTACAGCATGGACTTCGCCTCACTTGCCAGTACCATATCCTGCTCGTCTAATCCTCGCAATGCTGCCTTTATTATAGTAAGAGTATCCTCAAATACCGGCGTCTGCTCTAAGTATGCCATCTTCACATGGTTTCCCATAATGACAGTTCCTGCATCCGGTTCTTCCACTCCTGCCAGAATTTTTAGCAACGTGGACTTTCCCATTCCATTGACACCGATAACACCTACCTTTTCCCCTTCTTGGAGACTAAAGGCTGCATCGGATAGCAAGGTTCGTTCCGCTGTATATGCTTTTGTCAGATGTTCTGCTGTTAAAATATTCATTCTTTTACTTCTCCTCACATACCTGGAAAATATAAAATTTCAAGTAATAGGATTCTTCTTCTCCTGCCCAGAGAATCGGATGATCCGGTGCCTGGGTACGAAATTCCACCTGACGCAGACGTTTATGTACGTTAGCTGCTGCCTGATGCAAAGTCTTTGTAAATAATTCATAATCCATAAAATGCGAACAGGAACAAGTAGCAAGATAGCCACCGTCACGTACCAGCTTCATACCGCGCAAATTGATTTCACGATATCCTTTTACTGCATTTTTAATGGAGTTTCTGGACTTTGTAAAAGCAGGTGGGTCCAATATCACCACATCAAACTTCTCTCCCTTTTGCTCCAATTCCGGAAGCAATTCAAATACATCATGACACTCGAAGCGTACTGTTTTCTCCAAACCGTTCAAAGTTGCATTCTCCGTTGCCTGATTTACGGCAAGTTGAGATGCATCTACGCCTAATACGCTTGCTGCCCCCGCAATTCCTGCATTCAGTGCAAAGGAACCGGTATGGGTAAAGCAATCTAATACCTTTGCGCCTTTACATAAACGATGAATTGCCTGACGATTATACTTCTGGTCTAGGAAAAATCCTGTCTTTTGTCCATCCTTTACATCTACGAAATATTTCACACCATTTTCTACAATCTGAACCTTGGTATCAAATTCCGGTCCGATAAAGCCTTTTACCAGCTCCATGCCTTCTTGCTTACGCACTTTGGCATCACTTCTCTCGTACACACCACGAATAATGATTCCGTCCTCTGCCATGCATTCCTTTAAATCCTTTGCAATTTCTTCCTTGAAACGGTCAATGCCAAGGGCAAGAGACTGCATAACCAAGACATCCTCAAACTTGTCCACTACTAATCCCGGAAGCCAGTCTGCCTCTCCGAAAATCACACGACAGGAACTGGTATCTACGGTTTTCTTTCGATATTCCCATGCATTTCTTACTCTCATTTTAATAAATTCTGCATCAATTTCTTGGTCTTTTTTCCGAGTCATCATGCGAATACGGATTTTGGAATTGGTATTGATAAAGCCTTTTCCCATGGGGTAACCGTCAAAATCGTGAACAATTACAATATCACCATTCTCAAAACTTCCCATAATAGAATCTATTTCATTGTCATATATCCACGCACCACCGGATTTTAAGGTGCGTCCTTCGCCTTTTTTTAACGTAACAACTGCCTGTGCCATACTGTACCTCTTTCTTTGCATTACTGCTATTTGGGTATAAGTATAACACAGGCAGTTGAATTTTTATAGTTTTTCGTTATGTATTTCCGTCTATTCTTTAATTTTATTGCCAATTATATCAAAATAAATATCTTCTGACCTTCCAGATAACCCCCTCATAAACTTAATGACATCATCTGGTCTTGTCAAAACAATCTCTACGCTCAAACCATTTGTTGGAAATTCCTTCCTTAACAGTTCTGCTAATTCTTCTCGTCCATAATCTTCTGCTTGATCATTTTTATTACTATTATTCATCCTCCTTATCTTTGACTCCGTTTGCTCGCCCTCATAGGGATAAAACATATGTGTACTATTTACTGCCAGATTATAATCCACATAGTTCACGCAACAATCATAATCACTGTACAACATTGCCATCTCCATATCATGATATTGTTTTTCAATCAGCTCCAAATTCTTTGATTTTTTATATTTTTTTGATGTATTACTGCCAAGATAACCATTAAGCACATACTCTGAATAATTCATCTGCCAACTATCAACGAATATTCCAAACTCAGTTTGACTAATTGTAACTGTTGATTGCCTTAATGTAGAACCTGTTGGTTTTATGCCACTAACAGCCTCCCCCTCACAAAGTCTCAGTAACAATGCTCTGTTCTCTGTCTCCTCAATGGCTAATATCGGATTCTCTGCTTTATATTCGCCATCAAATGTTCCCATTTGATTTACAACATCTAATAGAGTCATACGCTGTAAAACATGTTCTCGCTGTATATCGCACTCTATTATAGTATCTTCTATGGTATCTTCATCTCCTTCTGCCCTATATTCCCAAATTAGTCGTAACAACCCTTTTTCATAACCTGCAACTCTTCCCCCTATCTGTTCTACTTTTTCGTGATCTATCTCCCACTCAGAATAGACCTTGTAATACATTGATGAAGCATACCATGACTCATTATGGTCTGTCCTTTCTTTCAACATCGACAGAAAAAAAGTATCTAAATCATCCTTTTCTGCCAACAAATATGCTAAGGCAAGTACATCATATTCTTCATTGGTAATTTTCTCAGAATCCTTACTAAGAATTCTCTCTACTTCTTCTATATTAACAGTACGTTCTCTTTGCTCTGAAACTGTAAATATCTGTTCATAATAAACATCATAATTTTCAGAACCCCAGGCTACCTCCATGTCTTGTTTCGACGCACCGCCCATGAATGCCCTTGAAAGTTCTATCATCTGCTCTTCTGTATATACATTTCCTAAACACTCATCTTTATCCAACTCATTGATGCGAATTTTTTCCACTCCTACACCATCATACATAAGTATTTTTCTGCCACCCCACTCATTTTCAACTTTCATTCTTCTGGCATATTCCAATAGTGTTGGGGTAGCAAACACTAACGCTATTAATAATATAATTACTATCCAAGTGTTTTTTCCTTGTTTCTCTTCCATTATTTTTCTCCCTATTTTTGAATCTCAATATCTGGGAACTGTTGATAAATCAGCGCTAGTTGTTCTTCATTCTCTGCCAATGGAGTATCTGCAATATACAACTCTTTGAGATTTTTCATGCTCAATATATCCTTAGCTTCTGAAATATTAGTCCCTGTTAAGACCAAAGTTTCCAAATTTTCCAGTCCACTCAGCATGCTTAAATCAGAAATATTACATCTGCCTAATGTTAAATACTTTAATTTTGAACATTCTGCTATTGCCGAATAATCTGTAAGCGATTGATTGACCAATACAAGTTCCTTTAAATTCTCTGCATTTCTTAAGAAATTCAAATCACTCAGTTTCCCCTCTTTTACAGATAAATTTAGTATTTCTATATTAGGACAATTTTCAAATATAATTTCTAACTGTTCTGAATTTCCAGCAAGCGGTGTATTCTCAAGGTCTAAATATTTAAGAGATTTTAAGTTTACAATCTGTCCCGCTTCCGAAACATCACATTCTTTTATCCACAAACTTTCTAGTTCAGTAAGACCATCTAACATATCTAGCTCTTCTATATTACATCCTCTAAAAAACAGCCCCCTCAAATGAGGTATTTCTGAGATTGCTGAATAATCTTTTGCCGGTTGACAAAATAGCGTTAAATCCTCTAAGTTTTTGGCATTCTTTAAAAACTCTAAGTTTTCTAACTCAAAACGGTCTTCAACTCCTATAATCATCAAAGAATTTATTTGGGAACAACTTTTTATGATACCATCCAATTCTTTTTCTATCTGTTGAATCCATCCTTCATCCTTCATATCTTTTCCTTTTACATATTCCACCTGACCGATTGTTAAATTTTCTAACTGTTTACATTTTTCTATATCCACCAACGTGTCATAGCGGCCAGGATATCTGATGTCCAGATATGTTACTTCTTCTAAGTTATTCTTTCGAAATTCCTCTTCTGATTTCACTTCTGAGGAACTTCTTATTACAAATCCCATTTTTTCATCTTCAAATTTTACTTTCCGCATATTATCCAACACAATCGGTCGAATAACGGTAACTCCAAATAAGAAAATAACTATTATCCAAGCCCCTACAATTAGTTTCTTTTTCATTTTACTTCTCTACTTTTTCTTACAAAATTTAAACTACTTAACTCAATATTCTTTCCAGTTAAAATTACTAATCTCTATATCCGGAAACTGCTGATAGATAAGTGCTAACTGTTCCTCATTTTCTTCAAGTGGAGTATCTGCAATATATAACACTTTAAGTTTCTTTACATTTAGTATATCCTTAGCTTCCGAAACATTTGTTCCTACTATGTCTAAATTTTCCAAATTTTCTAACTTACTCAACATACTTAAATCAGAAACATCACATCCATACAATGATAAATGCTCTAATTGAGAACATTTCGCAATCGCAGAATAATCCATTGATGGTTGATTTCTAAGAGAAAGACTCTTTAAATTTTGTCCATTTTCCAAGAATTCTAAGTCTCCTAATTCAAAGTATTTCTCTTCTCCTATTATATACAAATACCTTAATTTGGTACATTTTTCCAAAATATTCCCCAGTTCTCTTTTTGTCTGCTGAATTTTCTCTTTGCTTTCCGGTCCCGGCCAATCATCCTGATTGGCTGATTCAAATTCATCACCATAATCAACCTGACCAATAACCAAATAGCTTAACTGCTGACATTTTTCTATGTCTGATATGGTATCATAAAAACCAGTGTATCTTATATCCAAACTTTTTACTTTATCCAGATCATCCACTCGAAATTCATCTACAGATTCTACCCCAGCACCTATGGCTATTTCCCTTGCCATTCTCTCATCTTCAAATGCAATCTTTTGCGCATTGTCCTTAATGATTGGTACAACAATTGTCACGCCTGCCAATAGTATAACTATGATTAACACTATTATGCTTGCGGAAATAATCAGATTGGTTTTTTTAATATGTCTTATGTCTCGCATCTTATTTTTCTCACTTCTTTACTTGCAAATATTATCCTCCGAAAAAACAAATTCCGTTACAATAATTTGTTTTTTCCTATTCGCCTCATGCACCAACAATTTATTTTTTCAATTTCCAAAATCATCCATTCCTGTATAAATGTCAATATCTGGAAACTGCTGATAAAGCAGTGCTAACTGTTCTTCATTCTCTGCGAGTGGGGTGCTAATAATATCTAGTTCTTTCAGATTCTTCAGATTTAATAAATCCTTGGCCTCTGGAATATTGGTTGCTGTCAAATTTAAACTCTCCAAATTTTCCAACCCATTTAGTATACTAAAGTCAGAAATATTACATTCCAACAATCCTAAGCTCTTTAATTGATAACATTCCGAAATTGCGGAATAATCCATTGCCGGCTGCCCTATAAGAGTAAGTTCTTCAAGTTTACCTGCCTTTTTCAAAAAATCTAAATTACTTAAAACTGCTATTATAAGTGCTATAACTAGTATAAACACTATCACACTTGCGGAAATAATCAGGTTTCTTTTTTTTATATGTCCTATGTCTCGCATCTTATTTTTCTCACTTTTTACTTGCAAATATTAGCCTCTGGTAACTGCTGATAAATAAGCTCTACTTGCTCTTCATTTTCTGCTAGTGGTGTATCTCTAATATCAATATCAACATAAGAATGATTAAGGTTTTTTATTTTTAATATTTCTTCCGCTTCCGAGACATCGGTTCCTTCTAAACCTAAATATTCTAAGCGTTCTAACTGACTTAACATATCTAAATCTGAAATATTACAATAATCCAATGCCAAAAAACCTAATTCATTACACTCTGAAAGAACAGAATAATCGATATCCATTTGATAATACAAACTGATATTGATAAGTTTTTTTCCCTTTTTCAAAAATTCTATATTATCCAACTCACAGTTCCCTTTTTCGTTGGATATATATATGGTTGTTAGATTTGGACATTTTTCTAAAATGCTTCCCAATTCTTTTTCTATTTGTTTCACTCTTTCCTTACTTTCCGGCTCTGGCATTTCTCTTCCTGCAAAGGGATAATATGACATCGGACAACTCGGATAACCAATAATTAATCTTCTCAAATTCGGACATTTTTCAATATCGGCCAACGTTTCATAATATCCTGTATATCCTATATTCAATTCTTCTATCTTTTCTAAATCGTCTTCCCGAATTTTATCCACGGATTCCACTCCCGCAGTTTCCGCAATTAATGCTTTCATTGTATTATCTTCAAATGCAATCTTTTCAGTATTGTCTTGTATGATTGGTACAGCAATTGCCACGCCTGCCAATAATATAATCGCTATGCAAATAATCACAATTAATTTCTTTTTCATTTCTTTTCCCTATTTTTCAATTACCTAAATCATCCTCTCCTGTATAAATGTCAATATCCGAAAACTGCTGATAAATCAGTGCCAATTGTTCTTCATTCTCTGCCAGTGGGGTATTATTGATATTTAAATATTTCAAGTTCTTAAGTTTTAATATCTCCTCTGCTTCCGAAACATTCGTTCCTGCTATATTTAGAGAACTCAGTTCGCTAAGCTCACCTATCACACTCCATTCTGAAATATCACTTTCATATAACGACAAACTCTTCAAATTCTTACACTCTAATAAAATAGAATAATCCATTTCTGGCTGATACTCAATGTAAAGTAATGTCACCCCATCTCCATTCTTTAAAAAATCCAAACTATTTAACTCACAATTTCCCTCTTCATTAGAAATACACAATGTTTTTATGTTAGGACATTTTTCTAAAATCACTTCCAGTTCTGACTCTATCTGTTCCATTCTTTCCTTGCTCTCTGGTCCCGGAATTTCCTTTCCCTTTCTATGATAATGGCAAAATGCATATTCTGGATCCCCTATAACTAATCTTTCAAGTTTTTGACACTTTACTACATCCAATAAGGTATCATAGTAACCTGTATATCCTATATTAAGTGATTCAACCTTTTCTAAATCATCTGCATGTAATTCATCTACCGGTTCCACTTCAGCAGTTTCCGCAATTAATGCTTTCATTGCTTCATCTTCAAAAGCAACCCCAGAAGTAATATCTTCAATTGTATTCTTTTTAGAATCATCATTTAATACCATACTTGTAATAACTACTCCTGTTATTACAATGAGAATAATACACCCAATACCAATTCTCTTTTTCATCGCTTTCCTCCTATTATATCTCGGTATACTTGTTCCAATTCTGAGTCTGCCGGAATGTCACTTTTAAACTCCCACACACTCAAAGGATTCATTAATAATATCTCTCGCGTCAATTCTGTTGATAAATCTTCACCAAAACATTCATTGATTTTGCCTATTTTATAATCTGTTGTTTCTCCTACACATGGATAAAACACATGGCTTTTATTTTCTTGTAAGTCAAAATCCACAAAATTTACACAACAATCAAATTCATCGTAAATATCCGCTGCATGAGAAGACTCATATTGTCTCTTAATAAACTTTACATCTTGCTCTGCCTTCTCTTTCTCTAAATTAGTATCTATCATAAATTCCGCTATATCACCTGCAATTGGAATACGTTCAATAAACTTTCCCAAAACCGAATTTCCCGTTTTTTCAACAACCTTTTCAGATAAACCTTCACATACACTTCCCATTATCTCGCCTTTTACCTCATCGGCAGCAAAATCTGCCATCTCATTTCCAAACGAATAGTTTACAAAATGATTCGTAAACACATATTCTGAATAATCAATTTCTTCATCATCAATAAATTCTCCATTTATTGTTCGACTAATTGTAACCTTTGATTTTCCAAACGGAATGTAATATTTATACGTCCCCGGAAGTATGCCCATATCTTGTTCTGCCTCCCTTTCTTCCAGAAACTGAATCACCAATTCTTTATTCTTCCCTTCTTTAATTGTAAATGTTGGATATTCTGCTTGATATGCTCCCCGAAATCCCCCAATCTGTTTAATAACATTTAGCAGAGTCATACGTTGCAACATACTATTTCGCTGTAATGTGCAAGCCACTACTCCATCATCATCACCCTCGGTTCGATACTTTTGAATCAATTGCAGTGTTCCTTCTGCATAGCCAACAACCCGCTTTTCCAGCTCTTTCATTTTTTCTTTATCTATTTTCCATTCAGAATAATCTTCTCTTATATGATTTTCTGCAACGCATCCCCTCTGCTCAAACCAAGTATAATCATAGTCTTTTCTATCCTTCAGCATGCATTGAATAAACACCGCCAAATCCTCATCATCTGCCATCAAATAAGCCAATGCAAGTACATCGTACTCTGCTGCTGTAATATCTCTCGCATCTTTACTAAGGATTTTCTCCACTTCCTCCATATCAATCTTAAATTCTCCATTATCTGATATAGTAAACACGCTATTAAAATAAATGTCATAGACTTCTGAGCGCCAGCTTGCATTCATATCCGGCACATAAACACCATTTTGAAATGCTCCCCGTATCGAGTGCAACGCATTCTCTACCGTTGCCCGCATTGCTGCACTTCGTTCAAACAGTCCAGCTGTCAGCCCTTCAATCCCATCATACATATTCTGCTTTTCCTGCCACGCATCATACAACCTCTGGTCTATTTCTGCCATTACCCGATAATGAGCCACCTTCATACTATAATTTAAACGAAGTGTAGCAGAATTGGTAGAATTCGCTTTCTTCTTATACCTTTCTACCTTTTCTTCATCTGATTTTTTCGCTGACATCGCAATGTCCTTCTGTTCTAAGATAACATTACCATCCAGTTCCTGATTCCCTACTACCATCTTCAGAAATTGAAAATCTTCTATATCACACTGATTCGCCATTCGTATCGTCTGCAATACTGTTTTATAATCTTCCATTTGCTGTTTTAATGCAGCAAATGCCTCGCTTTCCAGCTGTGAATCTCCTATAAACAAGTCTAAATTCCATCCTGTCAACTGCGTCGCCTGATTATTTTGCTCCAAATTTCTAATAGCTGCATCACACTGATTTTTTATATCTGCCGGATTCAAATAAGAACTTTCATTCATATACCCTTTCCTCCCACTAATTACTTACATCCTCATTTTCTGTATATTTTACATCCTTTATCTGCATATGCAGTTCTTCCATGTCTCTTTCCATTGTCTGCCTTTGTCTTGTCATTTCCTGATGAAATTCTTCATCAAATTCTATTTTCTTTCTTCGAAATGCGCTTAACGCATCTTGTTTTTCATCTATTAACCTTTGAATTGCACTATCTTCTGATGAACATTTTGTTTCTTTGTATTTTCCAATGCTCTTCTCCCTATTTGAATATATTAGTAATACCTTCCTGTATTTCCCATACCAGCTTATCTTTTTCCTGAAATGCGATTCCAAGACTTCTGATATTTGCTATTTCCTGCTCCATAGCATCTCCAAATGATTCCAAAATGGCTTGAGACTTCGCATATGCCGCCTGTCCCTTAGTGTTAGCTACAATTGTAGTTCGATTATCTGTTGGAGTTAGTGCAACTCCCGTAAAATACTGATTTGTGCCCGAAATGGCTGTGACATTGGCTTCTACTGCAGCCTGACTTACTTTGATTTCTTTAGACATTCTTATCCCCCCTTTTTTATTTTCTCCCTACCTACAGTTATTTAGTCTAGCTGATATCTGAATTTGTGTCAAGTTTTCCTATCAACTTTGACCGAAATGACCGAAAACAAATTGCAGAGGTATCAAACGGAAGCGTCAAAACAACCACCAGAACAAACTTACCGAAGCAAAATAAATGGGCGAATTACTTCACCCATTTACAACCACCAACCTTTTCGATTGTTTCGCTTCATTTATGTTTTTATTTTTCCAGAACTCTTTTTTCAGTGATACAATACACAAAACCAATGAACATGCTTATGAAGCTGTTCTATGCACTCTTCATAAGAATACCCAGCATCAAACCGGCTTAAAAGATAATATATTGGACTGTAGAAGTGTAATGCCATGGTTTCAGCATCAAAATTCTGAAAAGCCCCTTTCTTCTGCATTCCTGCAAATACCTGTGTTTGGAAAATGACAGGAGCCTCCAGATAATAACTTCTGAAATATTTTGCTGCCAAAGAAGATTTATGTTGTTCTGATGCAAGAAGCTTGCGAAATAACATGGCGAATTCGTCCCTTGCAAAAAAGGAAAACAGTTCCTCTGCCATATGCAAAAGTTTATCTTCATCAGCTTCCATATAATACTCTGCTGCTTCTTCTCCCTGCTCTTCTGGCATTTGAAGCATTGTGGCAATATGACCATATCGTTTGGTCATTTCTTCAAATATAGCAAGAAAAATATCTTCTTTTCCCTTAAAATGATTATAGATAGACGCTCCCTTTATTCCCACTGCCGCAGCAATTTCACGCATAGATACGCCATCATAGCCTTTTCCTGCAAAAAGTCTTAAAGATTCTATGACTATTTTTTCCCTCGTTGTAATTTTGTTTTCCATGGACGTTCCTTTCCTAGCCATCCCTTCGACTCCCAATATTTTTTCTCAGTCGGACCACTCCCCCACCAATACAGCCAAGGATTGACTGTATACCTTCATCCATGGCTAACAATCGTTAGTTTAATACTACACAACAACCTTTAGATTGTCAAGACCTTCCCTCACCTTTATCCTAATTTCTATTTGACATCTCCACCAACTTTTCCAGCACTTCATATGCCTTACCGGAATCGATAGATTCTGCTGCCTTCTCAATACCATCTTCAATGCTGTCTGCAACACCGCCGGCATATAGGGTTGCCCCTGCATTTAAGAGAACAATGTCACGTTTTGCACCTTTCTCTTCTCCCTTTAAAATAGCTGTAGTAATTTTCGCATTTTCTGCTCCATCTCCACCTTGAAGTTCTTCCAAAGAAGCTCTCTTTAACCCGAACTGTTCCGGTGTTATCTCATAAGTATTTACTTTTCCATTTTTGATTTCAGAAACCGTTGTTTTTCCAGTCAGTGTGAACTCATCCATGTTGTCCTCGCCACTTACTACAAATCCGCTTTCCACTCCCAAACGGCTCATGGCATTTGCCACCATGTCAGTAAGTGTCGGGCTGTAAACTCCTACTACCATGCATTTTGCATCGGAAGGATTTGCCAGAGGTCCTAAGATATTAAATACGGAACGGATTCCCATATCCTTTCTTGCCTGCCCTACATACTTCATAGACTTATTGAAGCTCTGGGCAAACATGAAACCAACTCCTGCTTCTTCTACACATTTTGTTACCACTTCAGGCTCTGCTGCAATATTAACTCCAAGAGCTTCTAACACATCCCCTGCACCACTCTTACTGGAAATAGAACGGTTTCCATGCTTTGCAACCGGAAGTCCTGCGCCGGCGGTCACAAATGCAGAAGTAGTTGAGATATTGAAAGTAAAGGAACGGTCTCCTCCAGTTCCTACCAGGTCTACATAGTTCGGTACTTTCGGCGCAATATGTTCTGCCTTTTCCTTTAACACTGCTGCAAATCCAGTCAACTCATCAATGGTTTCTCCCTTCATACGCATAGCCGTCAAAAACGCCCCAAGCTGCGCCTGGGTTGCATCTCCACTTAACATAATATTCATGACTTTTTTTGCTTCGTCTTCCGTAAGATTCTGTCTATCTACTACTTTTTGAATTGCCTCTTTCATCTTTTTCATCCTTTCCCTTCTACAATGCGTTGATTTCTCTTTTGAACTTACTACAATACTCTACTGCCGCCTCCGGCTTATAGTCATTTGCTTCTAACAATTTAATAAAATGAGAACCTACGATGGCACCGTCAATCACATCTTTCATTGGCGCAACATCCTTTGCTTCTTCGATTCCAAATCCCATCATAACCGGAATCTTGGAAACCTTTTTCACACTAGCAAGATAGTTCAAAATCTCTCTATGGAAATTTCCACTCTGTCCGGTCACACCCATACCGGATACACAGTAAACAAAACCTCTTGCATTTTCCAAAATCTTTGGTACACGTTCAGCAGATACCGGTGATACCAGTTCAATCAAAATTGGTGCATTTTCTTTGTTCAAATACTGCTGTAATTCTCCCTGCTCCTCTAATGGCAAATCTGGGATAATCAGTCCGTCCACACCGCTTGCAATACACTCTTCTACGAATTTTTCTAAACCAAAGTAAAGTGCTGTATTGTAGTACATCATAAAAATAATTGGAAGTTGTACCCCCTCAGCTCTCACTTCTTTCATTAATTCCAATACTTTTTTCAAGTTTGTGCCAAGCTGAATGGACTTATAGGATGCATCCTGAATTACGGGTCCGTCTGCTACCGGATCAGAAAATGGAATTCCAAGTTCTAACACATCTGTTCCTGCCTTTTCCTGCGCTTTTATCAGTTCCTTACAACCTGCCATATCCGGTAGACCTGCTGTCATATAAGTAATAAATGCTTTTTCTCCCTTTTCCTGAAGTTTTTGCATTCTCTGTTCAATTCTGTTTTCCATCACTTTTCCTCCTCAAAATTCTCTAATTCAAATAACCTTTTCCAGCTAAATAATCTGCTACGGTGTGTACATCCTTATCCCCACGTCCGGAGAGACACACAATCATAATGTCATCCGGTTTCATCTTCTTTGCCTGTTTCTTAGCATAAGCAACAGCATGAGCACTTTCAATTGCCGGAATGATTCCTTCTAATTTACACAATTCCATCAAAGCATCCATAGCTTCTTTATCTGTAATGGACACATATTCTGCTCTACCGCTATCTTTTAAATATGCATGTTCCGGTCCAACTCCCGGATAATCCAGTCCTGCAGAGATTGAATGAGCAATTTGGATATTTCCATCCTCATTCTGCAACAGGTAGGAACGCATTCCGTGAAGTGTTCCCGGTCTTCCCTCTGCCATGGCACTGGCATGTTTTCCTGTTTCAATTCCAAGTCCGGCAGCTTCCACACCAATCAGCTTCACAGACGGTTCTTCAATAAAATCTGCAAACATTCCGATAGAATTAGAACCGCCACCTACACATGCCATAACCACATCCGGCAATCTGCCTTCCGCTTCTAATATCTGTTTCTTACTTTCCCGACTGATGACGCTCTGAAATTCCTTTACCATCTTTGGGTATGGATATGGACCTACGGCAGAGCCAATTACATAAAAAGTATCTTCTGCTGTTTTTGCCCAGGTACGAATTGCTTCGTTGGTGGCATCTTTAAGGGTTTTACTTCCGGAAGTAACACATTCTACCTTAGCTCCCAGCATTTCCATACGAAATACATTCAATGCCTGACGCTGCATATCCTCTTCGCCCATATAAACCGTACATTCCATCCCAAACAATGCAGCTCCAGTGGCCGTTGCTACACCATGCTGACCGGCTCCGGTTTCTGCGATTACTTTTGTCTTTCCCATGCGTTTTGCCAAAAGAATCTGACCAATTACGTTGTTGATTTTATGGGCTCCTGTATGATTCAAATCTTCTCTCTTTAAATAAATCTTAGTCCCATACTCACGGCTTAAATTTTCTGCATAATACAAAGGATTTTCTCTTCCCACATATTGTTTCATATAGTAGTCATACTGTTTTAAAAATTCTTCATCATGAATTGCTTCCTCATATGCCTTATCCAGTTCCTCCAAGGTATTCATCAGAGATTCTGATACATACTGTCCTCCAAATTCTCCATAATATCTTTCACTCATTTTTTCCATGTTCTCTCACCTTTCCTATAAATTCTTCTATCAAAATTTTATCTTTTCCACATTTTCCTTCCACACCAGAACTTACATCCACAATATCCGGTGAAAAAGTGTTGATTCCTTCTGCCACATTTTTGGAATTTAATCCTCCTGCCAGAATGAATTGTTTTCCAGCAAAAACTTTCTGCTTTGCTTCTTCCAAAACTGCTTTGCTACTGTTCCAATCGAAGGTTTTTCCACTCCCATAATTACCTGCATCAATTACATAACCAGTAATTTTTTTATGCTGCTCTAATTTTTTTATATCCTCCGGCTCTTTCAGATTGCAAGCCCGCCAAATCGGAAGTGTACTTTTTTCTAAAATTTCTGGTTTTAATTCTCCATGCACCTGTAAAATATCAAATCCGGTATTTTCTATCTCTTCTAACAATTTCTCGGAAGGGCTTACAGTCACTGCCACTCTTTCTACATCCGGCGATAACCGATTCATAATTTCCTTTGCCTGCAAAAAAGAAACATTCCGTTTGCTCTTTTCAAAAAATACAAATCCGGCATAATTTACTCTGGATTTGTTCAAAAAGTCTGCTTCTTCGGTTCTTGTAAGACCACAAATCTTAATACAAGGTGTCTTCATTTCTGCCTCCTACAAACTTTTCCAATGTCGTGCTAACTCTCTGGGATTCTCCGCTTCCATAAAGGCTCTTCCAATTAAAAAAGCATCTACTCTGGAGTCCTTTAGAAACTTCACATCCTCATCGCTGACAATGCCGCTTTCTGCCACAAAAATTTTATCTTTTGGCACCATGGCGGATAACCGTTTCGTAGTATCCAGCTTGATTGTAAAATCCCTTAAATCCCGATTGTTGACGCCGATAATTTCTGCATCCAGCTTCAGTGCCCGCTCCATTTCCCTTTCATCGTGAGTTTCTACCAAAGCATCCAGCCCTAATTCCGTTGCCAAATCATAAAAATCCTTCATCTGTACATCATCTAAAATGGCTGCAATCAGAAGAATCGCATTTGCCCCGATTGCCTTTGCTTCATAAAACTGATACTCATCTATCATGAAATCCTTACGAATAATTGGCAGTGGTGACATCTTTCGGATTTCCTTTAAGTAATCCACACTTCCAAGAAAATGGTCTTCCTCTGTAAGACAGGAAATGGCATCTACGGATACATTATATTCTTCTATACGGTCTGTAAGGTTTATCTTGCTCTGGATATTTCCCAGACTGGGAGATGCCTTTTTGAACTCTCCGATAACGGAAATCCCCGGTTTTGCAAGTGCATCCTTAAAACTAATTGCCGACTCATTATATTCCTCTGCAAGTTTTCTCATTGTTTCAAATGAGATTTTTGCTTTATGCTGGGGAAGACGTAATTTTTTATCCTCTACAATTTTATCTAATATCATTTCTACATCACTCCGTTTACAAAATTATCTATCATTCGTTTTCCATGCTCTGTATAAATAGATTCAGGATGGAATTGAAGTCCTACCACCGGATAATCCTTATGGCGCATCGCCATGATTTCCCCATCTTCGGTTTCTGCTAAGATTTTCAAACATTCCGGCAAGTCTTCCTTTTGTACTGCCAGTGAATGATATCTTGCAATTTTAACCGGCGTATTGATTCCGGTAAAAATACTTTCTCCTGTATGATGGATAACAGACTGTTTTCCGTGATACAAATTCTTAGCATAGGAAACCGTTCCGCCTAAAGCTTCTCCAATACACTGATGTCCAAGGCAAATACCAAGGATTGGAATCTTGTCGTAAAATTTTTTTACCACATCCATACAGATACCTGCCTCTTTGGGATTCTTCGGTCCCGGAGATAATACAATCCGTTCCGGCTGTAACTGCTCTATCTCTTCTATTGTAATTTTATCGTTACGCACTACCTTAATATCCTCTGTGAAAATTCCCATATACTGATATAGGTTATAAGTAAAGGAATCATAGTTATCAATTAAAAGTATCATGCTCTCTCCTCCTTACAGATTTTCTTCTTCCACCAACGTTTTTGCCAAAGCCATAACTTTGTTACAGCACTCTTGATATTCCATTTCCGGCTTGGAATCCGCTACAATTCCGGCACCCGCCTGCAAATAAACTTTGTTTCCTTTCTTTACCATGGTTCGAATGGTAATACAGAAGTCCATATCACCATCGAAATCAATATATCCGGTAGCGCCACCATAAAGTCCTCTGCGGCTTTCTTCCAATTCATCGATAATCTCCATGGCACGAATCTTTGGTGCTCCACTCAAAGTTCCCGCCGGAAGGAAGGAGGCTGCTAAATCAAACGGATGATACTCTCCCTTTTTCCGACCTTCTACCATGGACACGATATGCATTACATGAGAGTAATTCTGCACTTCCATAAACTGTGTCACTTTTACGGTTCCAAACTCTGCAATCCTTCCCATGTCGTTTCTTGCTAAATCCACCAGCATCACATGCTCGGCACGTTCTTTTTCATCTCCCAACAAGTCTGCCTTTAACACTGCATCTTCTTCCACATCTTTTCCGCGCTTTCTGGTTCCGGCAATAGGACAGGTGAAAACTCTTCCCCCCTGCTGTTTCACAATCATTTCCGGTGAACTTCCGATTACTTCAAAGCCTCCATAATTAAAGTAGTAAAGGTAAGGTGACGGGTTAAGTTCTCTTAACTCCTTATAAAGTTCAAATCCTTCCTGTCCGGTCTCAATAGTCCAACGTTGGGAAAGTACCGTCTGGAAAATATGACCTTCTCTGATATATTCTTTTATCTTCTCTACCTTTTTGCTATACTGCTCTAAGGTATCGGATTTCTTTACAATTTTTCCGTCATGAACAAATTTCCGTTCTGTGTTCTTCTGACTTCCAACCGTTCTGACTTCCTGAATCATTTCATCTGCTAACATTTTTGCCCGTTTCTTTCCTTCTTCGCTGTCTTCCTCTAACACCACTGCAGTCAATGTCTCTGCCACATGATCCACTACAATGAACTTTGTCATCAGTATCATCTGAACGGTTTCGATTCCGATTTCATCCGGATTTTCATCCGGCAACTGTTCGGAATACCGCACAAAATCATATCCCAGATTGCCGACTAATCCGCCGTTAAAGGAAAGTCCATCTACATCTTTTCGAATTTCAAATTCGTTGTAGTACTCTTTCAACAACTCTAAGGGATTTCCCTCTCTGACTTCCTCTTGCTCTCCATGCTTAATTACAAGTGCATTTCCTCTTGATGTAATGATTTCCTCCGGTTCTGCTCCAAAGATGGTATAACGGTCATAGTTCTTATCGTAGCTTTCCAACAGGAATCCCTTCTTTCCTCCTGCCAGTTTTTCATACATGCCAATTGCTGTTTCATTTACAATACTTACGGTTCGTTTGTATACTCTTAAAATACGTTTCATGTTGTGCTCCTTTCTATAAAAAAGAGTTCCGCTTGCAGAATTCGCCGCGCGCGAGCGGTGTCGTTTACGACAAAATTCCTCTCCGCGAGCTGTGCATCCTTAGCGGAGCGTTTTTATCATATAGGGGAGTTCAATGAACTTTCCTATATGATAAAAAAATCCCTGGTAAAAACATTTCTGCTCTTACCAGGGACGATATTTGGTCGTGGTGCCACCCTGCTTCATTATAGAATCGTAGCTTCTAAAAATAAAAAAGAGATATTCCAAATCAGAAATATCTCGCCACCAATTCTATAATCTCAATCCGATACACATGATATCTTACCTCTGTAACGTGAGGACACGGCATCCGCTACTATTAGTTCGCTTTGCATCTCACAAACCCATTCCCATAAAACTTTCTTATCGACTTCCACCAAATGCCGACTCTCTGTAAAGACCATTTCTATGGTACTCTTCTTGCTCATTGATTTTTCTCTTTTCAACTGTTTATCAGTTTAACACAGTAACGTATTCATGTCAACTACCTTTTTACTATTTTTTATTCAAATACGACCGATTCATCAATATACTCCGCTTTTACCACAATATAAGGATAAGAAGCCACTTCATTTACCTTCTCTCCCTTTTCCGGCCCTGTAAGCGTCGTTCCAAAATAGATAGCATTCTCGGCAAGATAGCATTCATCTACCGATATGCTATAACCACCTGTCTTCTGCTCACCATAGCCCACAGCGATATAAAGATTTTTTTCATCTGCGTAAGTCAGTTTAAACCCTTCTTTCTTTTTTTCTTCCATGGTACTGAAAAGCTCCTGAGGAATTTCTGACTGGTCTATCACAGTAAATTCAATATCCTTTAACTTCTTGGTTGCAGTTTCTTCCATACCACACCCCAAAAGATTTATAAAAAACATTCCCATTCCCAGAAATGTCAAAACTCTTGCTACTGTTCTTTTTCTTCTCACTCTATCCAACATCCCACCACTTTTCTTCTATTATATGAAAAGTTCACATATTTATGATTGTATTTCCCAACATATCTTTGTATAATAAGAAAGAATTCCAAGATTATAATAGAAGGAAAAGGATTTGTTATGATACGTTTAATCTTAATTTTAATTTTTGTTATTTTGTTTCTAATTATTTCACTCCCTATTCAGTTCGTGGAGTGGATTATAAAAAAATTCAATCCCTATGCGGCAGATATTAGCAGCCTACGGATTGTTCAATGGGCATTTAAAGTAATTCTTTTTATTGCCGGAACCAAAATCACCGTCATTGGAAAGGAAAATATTCCAAAGGATACGGCAGTGCTTTATATCCCAAATCACCAAAGTTATTTTGACATCATCATTACATACTCCATGTGTCCCGGATTGACCGGTTATGTTTCCAAGGATATGCTTCAAAAAGTTCCCGGACTTAACATTTGGATGAAGCGCCTGTACTGTTTGTTCTTAGACCGTAAGGACATCAAGGCTGGTCTTAAGATGGTGTTAACCGGAATTGAACAGATTAAAAATGGTATTTCCATGTGCATCTTTCCGGAAGGTACTAGAAATAAACACCCGGAACAAGGCATGGCTCCTTTTAAAGAGGGAAGCATGAAAATGGCAGAAAAATCAGGATGCCCCATTGTTCCGATTGCAATTTCTAATACCGGTGAAATTCTGGAAAATCACTTGCCACGAGTAAAAAAATGTCATGTTATCGTTCAGTATGGTGAACCTATTTATCTAAAAGATTTGGATAAAGACCAGAAAAAATTCCTGGGTGCTTATACCCAGAAGAAAATTGAAGAAATGTTAGAAACACACAGCGAGTTGTTGTAATTCTATCAATACACAAAAGACTCCTCGGGATATACCCGGGAGTCTTTTGTATATTTTTACACTATATCGTATTCTTACAAGATTCTCTTAATCCATCCTTCCGGAGCTTCAATGTGTCCCATCTGGATTCCAGTTAAGGTATCATATAACTTCTTGGTTACAGGTCCCATCTCATCCATTCCACTTGGGATAAGAATTTCCTTACCATGATCAACAATCTTACCAATTGGAGAAATAACTGCTGCTGTTCCGCAAAGTCCTGCTTCTGCAAAATCCTTTACTTCATCTAAGTATACTTCTCTGTGTTCTACTTCCATTCCAAGATAATGCTCTGCTACATACATAATGGAACGACGTGTAATAGACGGTAAAATAGAATTTGACTTTGGAGTAACCAATTTTCCATCCTTTGTAATAAAGATAAAGTTTGCTCCTCCGGTCTCTTCTACCTTAGTTCTGGTTGCTGCATCCAGATACATATTTTCGTCATATCCCTCTTCATGTGCAGAAACAATGGCATGAAGACTCATTGCATAGTTCAATCCCGCCTTAATATCACCTGTTCCGTGTGGTGCTGCACGGTCAAAATCACTAACACGGATGGTAATTGGCTTTGCACCGCCCTTGAAGTACGGTCCAACAGGAGTAACAAAAATTCTGAACTGATATTCATCTGCCGGTTTTACTCCGATAACCGGATTTGTTCCCATCATGTAAGGACGGATATATAAGGTTGCTCCGGAGCCATATGGTGGAACATATGCTGCGTTTGCTTCTACGACCTTCTGAACTGCATCAATAAAACGTTCTTCCGGGAATACCGGCATTTCCAATCTTCTTGCAGAATCAGCAAGACGGCTTGCATTTAAGTCAGGGCGGAAAGTAACAATATGTCCATCCTCTGTTGTGTATGCCTTCAGACCTTCAAATACAGTTTGCGCATACTGGAATACACCTGCACATTCATTCAATACAATGTTTGCATCCTCTGTTAATGTTCCTTCGTCCCATGCACCGTTCTTATAGTTCGATACATATCTCTTGTCGGCCTGTATATAACCAAATCCAAGATTAGACCAATCGAAATCCTTTTTTTCCATAATAGCATCCTCCTTCATTTCCTCATATAATAGGTGCTATAACCTGTAGTTATAGTATTCTATCGTACTATTCGTTTATCCTATTTTAGTCCTCTGACCGCCATTTGTCTAGTATTAATTTTCTATTTTTTGTAATTTTTAATTGCCTCTACAATTTCAGGGTAATTCATGAAGTGAGATGCCTTTACCAGAACGGTATCTTCTTTTCTTAATGTTTCTAATAACTTAGACAACATTTCTTCTTTCGTACCAAAATGGTATACCTGACAATTTCCGTTTTCTTTAGCACCCTTTGCCATCTCCTCAGAAAGTGTTCCGCTGCAAAACAGCATATCTATCTGACTCTCTGCCACATACTGTCCCACTTCATAATGTAACTGCTTTTCATTTTCTCCCAGTTCTCCCATATCACCCAGAACTGCAATTTTTCTTGCCAATCCGTTTTTTAATACATCAATAGATGCTCGCATAGAAACTGGATTAGCATTATAACAGTCATCAATCACTACCATACCATTAATGTCCAAAAGATTCGTTCTTCCACCAATGGTTTCTACACATTCAATTCCTGCTTTGATTTCATCCAGCGTAAGTCCCAATGCAAGCCCCACACCAGTTGCTGCCATGGCATTATAGATATTGTGCTGTCCCGGAATTGGAATATGGGCATTAATTTCACCCTGCGCAGTATGAATCTTTGTTTCCACTCCCTTTAATCCCAGATTTTGAATATCTGATGCAAAAATATCTACCTTTTCTTTTTGCTTTTCTCCCTCTACGGCATAAAAAACAGGAGTGACACCTTTCACAATTCCAATGGTAGACAACTTATCATCTGCTCCATTTAGTACAATATGAGCATTCGGTTTTAAGAAATCAAAAATCTCACTTTTCGCTTTTAAGATTCCATCTCTGGTCTTCAGATTTTCCAGATGGCAGATACCAATATTGGTCATAACGCAAATGTCCGGCTTTGCCATTTTTGCCAGACGATGCATCTCACCGAAATCAGAGATTCCCATTTCCACTACTGCTACTTCATGCTCTTCCCGAATTCGAAGAAGTGTCAGCGGTAACCCAATCTCGTTATTGAAATTTCCAGCGGTCTTTAGTACCTTAAACTTCTGTGCCAATACAGATGCTATCATTTCCTTGGTGCTGGTTTTTCCCACGCTTCCGGTAATTCCCACGATTGGTATTGTAAGCTGTTCCCGATAAAATTCCGCTATATCCTTTAATGCCTGTTCACTGGACTTTACTAAAATATACGGTTTCTTACAATCCGTCAGTTCCTTTTCCGATAAAACAGCAGCTGCCCCCTGCTCTATCACTTGCGGGATAAAGTCATGTCCATCCACTCTTGCTCCCTTTATTGGAATAAATAAATATCCCTCTTCTACCTGACGGCTGTCTGTTACAGCTCCTTTTATCTCTACACTACGTTCTGTGTCACTTCCCACATAAGTTCCATCACAAGCCTTTGCGATGTTTTCCAATGTCATATTTTTCATAAAGCTACCTCTTATCTTTTTTACTGATACTTCTTTAAAGAAATTTCAATCAACTGTTCGCAAAGCTGTTCAAAATTCACCCCTACTGCCTGTGCTTCCTGTGGAAGTAAGCTGGTCGGTGTCATTCCCGGTAATGTGTTTGCTTCCAAACAGAACATCTTATTATCCTTATTTAATAGGAAGTCCATACGAGAGTAGGTATTCAATCCTAATACTCTTGCAACTTCTTCTGCGTAATGCTGCATTTCTTTTGTTACGTTCTCTGGCAATTCTGCCGGACATGTCTCTACTGCACTGCCTGCCGCATATTTATTTTTATAATCATAAAATCCTTCAATTGGCGCAATCTCAATAACCGGTAATGCCTTAAAATCAATCACACCTACGGAAAATTCCCTTCCTTCTACATAGTCTTCAATTACCACTTCTTCTTCCCAGTGGAATGCTTCTTCTAATGCCTGATTGTATTCTTCTTCTGTCCGTACAATGGAAACACCGATGCTAGAACCTCCACAACATGGCTTTACCACACATGGAAGAGTCAGTCCCGTTTTCTTAAAATCACGTTCGCACTCTGCCTTTTTCATGGAAATTCCTGCCGGAGTTGGAATACCGTTTGCCTGAAACAGACGCTTGGAAAGTCCTTTATCCATAGCAAGAGCACTGCTCAAGTAGCCTGTTCCGGTATATTTGATGCCAAACAAATCAAATGTTGCCTGAATCTTACCATTTTCTCCGTTTTCTCCATGAAGTGCCATAAATACAATGTCTGCCATGCGGCAAAGCTCAATAACATTCGGTCCGAAGAAACAGTCAGACTGGTCTTTTCTGCTCTTTTTTACCGCCTCTAAATCCGGTGCAGTAGATGGAATACTTGTTACTTCTACACTGACTTCTTGAGAACGTTCAAAAATTCCTGTTAAGTCCTCCGGTTTGTCACTATAACCCATGAAAACATCTAACAAAATTACATTATGTCCGTTTTTGCGCAATGCCTTGCTTACCATGTTTCCTGTAACAAAAGATACATCTCGCTCTGTACTTAATCCTCCGGCTAATACTACTATATTCATTTTAGAACCTCCTAGGTTTACATAATCCATTAAATATGATACTTTTCCAAGTGTTCATATTAAACCATTTTATGCGGTGTGACAAGAACTTAGGAAGGATTTCAGCATTTTTTACAACAAGGTGACACTTTTTACACCCAACACCAATTTCTTTCCTATATGATAAAAAAGGATACCGCCGAAGCGATATCCTTTATACATTCCATATTTACTTTTAGAATTCCGGTTCAATCAAACCATATGTATTGCCTTTTCTTTTATAAACAACATTTACTTCTTCTGTCTCAGCATTCTGGAATACGAAGAAATTATGTCCAAGCAATTCCATCTGTACACATGCATCTTCCGGATACATTGGCTTCATACCAAAACGTTTGGTTCGGATAATCTTAATCTCGTCATCATCCTCTACTTCCTTCTCAATATATTCTTTCTGGAAGTTTGCCGCTGCCTGTTTCTGGTCTACAATCTTATTCTTATATTTCTTGAGCTGTCTCTCAATAACCTCTTCAACCAGGTCAATGGAAACATACATATCATTACTTACCTGTTCGGAACGAATGATATTCCCCTTTACCGGAATTGTAACTTCAATCTTCTGACGTTCTTTTTCTACACTCAGGGTTACAATGACGTCTGTCTCCGGAGTAAAATAACGCTCCAATTTCGATAGCTTCTCCTCTACCGCTTCTCTTAATCCAGGTGTAATTTCAATGTTTCTTCCGCTGATGGTTATACGCATGATGCCCAACCCCTTTACCGTTTATTCGACAAAATATTGTCTGAAATTATTATAACATATTTCCAAAATGAATACAACATTTCCTTTTTTTTCTTTTTATGATATTCTTCTTTTAGTTACTACTCACAACACATTAACTTTTGTCGAGGTGTTCTATGAAACAAAATATTGCTTTTATCACTGGTGCTTCTCATGGAATCGGACGCGCCATTGCAAAAAAACTAGCCTCAGAAGGCTGGTCTCTAGCCATAAATTGTCATTCTTCCAAAGAAGAATTATTTTCTCTTGCTTGTGAATTAAAGGAAACCTTTCATATTTCCTGTCTGCCCCTTGTAGGGGATGTAGGAGATGAAACTTTTGTTCAGTCAGCTTTTGAACAAATTCGTCGGGAACTTGGTTCCGTTAATGTCCTTATAAATAATGCCGGTATTTCTCATATTGGTCTTCTTTCTGATATGACACTCGAGGAATGGAACCGTGTTCTTCAAACAAATCTTACTTCTGTATTTTGTTGTTGTAAATATGCCATTCCTGACATGGTCCACAACAAATCAGGTAAAATTCTAAACATTTCCTCTGTCTGGGGAGCAATTGGCGCTTCCTGTGAAGTTGCCTATTCTGCTTCTAAAGGTGGAATGAATACTTTTACAAAAGCACTGGCAAAGGAACTGGCTCCCAGTGGTATCTCTGTGAACGCCATCGCCTGTGGTGTTATCGACACCAGAATGAATCAGTGCTTTTCCGAAGAAGAACGTGCCGCTCTCTGCGAAGAAATTCCAGCCGGACGCTTTGGAAGTTCTGAGGAAGTGGCAGAACTGGCTTTTTCCTTATTAACTTCCACTTCTTATCTTACAGGTCAGATTATCACCTTAGATGGAGGTTGGCAATAGTTTGTGCCAGCCTCTAAATTCACGTTTGTGAATCACATCTGCATTTTGCGCATTTTTATTATTTACCAATATTTTCCGCGTACAATATTGCTAAGTTTATCTTTATTTAGTACAAAGGATGCGGAAAGGGGTATTATATGAAATTTGGCACCCGCCTGGAAAATTTACTTGAAGAACGAAATATTAGTCAAAAGCAATTATCCAAGGAACTGCATATTGCACCTTCTACTTTGAATGGCTACTTACGCAGAAATCGAGAGCCCGATTTTACTACCTTGATTGATCTAGCAACATACTTCGATGTTTCTACAGACTATCTTTTAGGCATTACTAATCTACGTCTCCCCTCTACTCCTACTGATGATTACAATAATGAAGAGGGAGATTTAATCAGTATTTATCGTGCCCTCAAGCCCAGAGAACAAAATTATCTTTTAAAGCAGGCACACATTTATTATGATCAGGACATGGATTCCACGACTAAAAAGAAATAACTTCTCATATCGCGTATCTTCGTACTCGTTATGAGTATTTTTTCTTTTTTCAGGTAACACTTTTAGTAAGATATCTCTATCTAAATGTTGCGAAAAGAGAGGTCATTTTATGAATTTCAGTGTCCGGCTTGAAAATCTGATAGAAGAAAACAATATTACACAAAAACAACTTTCTACAGAACTTCATATTGCCGCTACCACTTTAAATGGGTATGTAAATAACCACAGGGAACCGGATTTTCATACACTGATTCGTCTCGCCCGGTATTTTGATGTCTCCACTGATTATCTTTTAGGTCTTACTGACGAAAAGAAGCCCATCCCTTCTTCTCTGAATAGCGCAGAAGGAACCTTAATTCGTCTTTATCGCACTCTTCTCCCAGAGCGTCAGGAACTTTTAATTGAACAAGCTATGTTTTATCAGAAGTTAGATAATAAATCCCAAAAATCTTCTAACCACAAGGGCGAGCTATAATTGTTTGCCTTTTTTTCTTTTTTTGTGTATAATGAAAACCATATTTTAATCCTTATGAAAGCGCTTTTTATGGAGGTTTCTTATGTCAGAAAAAACTACGACAGAAGTGGTTGCGGAACACAGTCACCCTCATCCACATCAACATCCACATCAACACGAAAATACTCAAATGGTACTGAACCGCATGTCTCGTGCGATTGGACATATGGAAGCAGTAAAACGTATGATAGAAGACGGTCGAGATTGCAGCGAAGTCTTGATTCAGATTGCAGCTGTACGTTCTGCTATCAATAACATCGGAAAAATTGTTTTGGAAGATCATATCTCCCATTGTATTGTAGATGCAGTAGAACACGGAGATAATCAGGCGCTGGATGACTTAAAGGATGCTATCGAAAAATTTGTAAAATAACTATAGCAAGGAGTTTATTATGAGGGAACAATTAACTGAAAGTGATGTCAAAAAAATTCAGGAAGAAATCGAACACCGCAAACTAGTGGTTCGAAAAGAAGCGATTGAAGCCGTAAAAGAAGCCCGTGCTCACGGAGACTTGAGTGAAAATTTTGAATATCATGCTGCCAAAAAGGACAAAAACAAGAATGAAAGCCGCATCCGATACCTGGAACGTATGCTGAAAACTGCCGAAATTGTATCTGATGCTTCCAAAGATGATGAAGTAGGCATCAACAACACTGTAACTGTCTACTTTGAAGAAGATGACGAAGAACAAGTTTTTCGTCTCGTCACTTCCATCCGGGGAAATTCCATGAAAAATTTGATTAGTACGGAATCCCCCATCGGAAAAGCGATTTTAGGAAAAAAAGTTGGTGACCGTGTAGAAGTAACGGTAAACGATAACTATAGTTACTATATTGTGATTCGTAAAATCGAAAACACCACAGACGATAGTCACGATGCCATTCGTGGATATTAGCATTTGCTAAAGGAGAGGGAACTGCAGCGTAACAGCAAAGTTCTCCTCATCCTCTGTTACAAAAAAACTTCCATTTTGCAATTCTACCATTTTTTCTACACTTTTTAGTCCAATTTTATTACTTTCCACCTGCACCCTATTTTTTCTTTTTTTATTCACAATTTTAATTCCAATGTTGCCTTTTTCCACATATGTTTTCATCCAGATGGGTGCATCACCATATTTCAATATATTAGAAAACAGATTATTCCAGATTCTTTGAAAACAGCTCCTACTTCCCAGAAGCTTGCCCTGTCCTTCCATTTCGTAAATAACTTCATACCCCTTCATTTCCAAAAACTGTCCGTTTTTTTCCAACTCCTCTAACAGTTCTTCCACATACAGTTCCGTTTGTGCTTCTTCTTCCTGCGTTCCATACACAAAAGCATATTCAAACATCTTATCCGACAGCAATCGTATCTCTTCCATTTTTTGAACGCAACGTCTGATGTATTCTTGTTGTTGACTTTCCGTACATTTTTTATGCTCTAATATTTCCAAATAGCCGTACATCGTGGTCATTGGCGTCCTTAAATCATGAGATATAGACCGAATCAGTTCATGATTCGATTTTCTGGCTTCTTCTTCCTTTCGAATATTTTCATTCAAGGCGCTTCGCATCTTGTTCAATTCTCTCGCCAGAATCCCGATTTCATCTTTCCCCTTCACAGTAACTTTGCTATCCAAATCACCATCTGCCATAACAAGAATCTCCTGCTTTAACTTTCCGATATATTTCATGCGGTTTCGCATATATAAAATCACCGGTATAAAGAACAAAAGACTAATCATTAGGGAAACTACGAGATATGGTACTCCCATTCTTACACTTTGATAAGAATAAATTACCAATAATACAGTGGTATCAGAAAATTCAATCTCTGCAATATCCTCTTGATCCGGATAAACATCTAACTCACCATACCAAAAATGTTTTATCTGATAATCATCACATACACCGGGAGAAATCCCACATCTATATGTACCATCTTCATAAATATACAATCCTGTATATCCATCATCGTAGGAATATAGATTCAATGTTTCTAATATTTCCTTTTCACTTTTTCCTTTAAATGTTATGTTGTTTGTTCTTCCACTTACATCTTCTATAATTTTTTTTGTGTCTATAGTATAAAATCCTCTTTCTGTCATCCAGTTGAAGACGTCTGTTTCTCGTAACATTAATACACGAAAACAACTGCAACACAAAATAGCACATATAGATACCAATAAAAATAAACGGAAAGATAATCTGGTAGTAAATTCCGGTAAACTTTTCTTACTCACAACGATACCCCTTTCCCCAGATATTCTTAATAACTTCCGGATTATGTGGATCTTTTTCTATCTTATTCCGGAGATTTCGAATATGTACCATTACGGTATTAGATGCTCCGTAGTAATAGTTTTCCTGCCATACACTTTCATAAATCCTCTGTACGGAAAAAATCTGTCCTCTGTTTTCTGCCAACAGACATAAAATAGAAAATTCTATATCGGTAAGTTCTATTTCTTCCCCCTCGTAAAAAACTCTCTCCTGCCCTTTTTCAATGCGAACTCCCGATATTTCAATCGTTCTGTCCATCTCTGTTCCGACAGTTTCTTCCTTTCCCTTATATACCTGATAGCGACGCATCAATGCCTTTACTCTTCCCACAAGTTCATTGTAGGAAAATGGCTTCGGCAGATAGTCATCTCCACCACTGGAAAATCCCATGGTTTTATCCTCAACCTGAGACCTTGCGCTCAAAAATAGAACTGGGGCATTGCTATTTTTACGAATCTCCATACAGGTCTGATAGCCATTTAACCCCGGCATCATTACATCTAATATAATAAGATCATACTCCTCTTGTTGAACTTTTTGAAGTGCCTCGGCACCATCACCGGCTTCCTCTACCTCATATCCTTCTCCTGACAAAAGAATATTGATAACCTCTCGTATTTCACTATTATCATCTACAACCAAAATTCTTGATTTTTCATTCATAACTTTCTCCATTTAAGGAAGGTAACACTTCCATCTTTCTCTTCTTTCTTTCGATATTATACACTACTTTAGAAAAAAATCGGACTTTCTTAAGAATTCTTTAGATTTCCTTATGTAAGATTTTAAAAAATAACTGTTATACTTCCTTTTATAAACGATATGGAATAATTTATGGAGGAGTTACTTATGAAAAAACTATTTCAGGCGAAATTATTTTATCCATGCCTGTTGACTTTTATTTTTATTCTTTTACTAATGCTTACAATTCCAACCGGCTGTATCTACGGTTCCGAAGGAGATTGGTTTAGCCAGCATGTGGCTCTTGCAGAGCAGTTCCGTCAGATTTTTTACGAAACCGGACGAATTCTTCCAGACTACACGTTGTTGGGTAGTGGAAGTAATATTTATGATATTTCTTATTACGGACTTTTACGACCGGATGTTTTGATTTCCTTTCTTTTACCCGGAATTTCCATGAAATACATTATTTCTACTTACGCTATTTTAGAAATGATTGCTGCCATAAACCTCTGCTACTTTTGGCTAAAGCGTCATGTATCTGCATCTTTCTTCGCTTTTCTTGGTACATTACTTTTTAGCTGTGGCGGATTTACCTATCAGGCACACCACCAGATTATGTTTGTGAACTACCTTCCGTTTTTGTTCCTTGCACTACTTGGAATTGACCGCCTGTTAGAAAAAGGAAAACATACCTTGCTGGTTCTCTCTTTATTCCTGCTATACCTACATAGCTACTACTTTTCCGTTTCGGCACTGTTTGTATGCCTGATGTATTTCCTATACCGCCATTCCCCTTCCAAAAAGGGTTGGAAAAATCGGGAATTTGGAACGCTATTTGCAAAGTTTTCCGTTTCCGTCCTGCTATCCATTGGTATGGCTGCGGTTTTGCTCATTCCTACCGGATTAGACCTTATTTTTTCCAATCGGCAAGCCTCCGGTGCTTCGATTGCTCTGACAAAAATTTTAGGCACTAACCTATCCATGAATTCCTTATTATATAGCGGATACAGCTGCGGTCTTACCTTAATTTGCCTGTATACTCTGCTGTTAAGCATTCGCCGCAAATCCACCCGGATTCTTGGCATTGTACTACTCCTGTGTCTGACACTTAACTTCGTACCTTATATATTAAGCGGCCTACTATATATACGATATAAAGTACTGATTCCGCTGGTTCCACTCTTCCTTTTGCTTTGCGCAAAAACATTAGAAGAACTACACCAGGCAAAAATCCACCATAATCCGCTGATTTTTATTGGCTGTTTAGTTCCTATTGTTTTTCATGATTCCCCTGGAACAGTTATTGTGGATTTTCTACTGATGGCTGGTGCACTTTTCATCTGCCATATGGTGGACCAAAAATCCCCCCGAAATTTTGCCCTGAGTTACTTATTATTGGCTGTTTTTCCATTTTTTGTATTTCTTACCATAAACAAAACGGAAACTTATATTACCGCAGATGATAATCGGCAGAATCGTGTTTCCCAAGAAACACTGTCAGACTTGAACTTTGACCGCAATTATCGTTTTAACTATTTGACAACACCTGCTACCACAGTAAACCTGACTGCAGTACAAGGTATCGGAAGTACAAATCTGTATTCCTCGGTAACCAGCAGCAACTACGCTGATTATTTTTACAATATGATACGCAATCCCATCCGTATCCGAAACAGAGTAGCATTGATGACAGATGCCAATCCATTTTTTTCCTATTTAATGGGAATTCGTTACATCCAGACAAAGCCAAATTATCTACCTCTGGGGTATCAGATAATTGCTTCGGATTGCGACTCATCCGGCCAAAAAACGGTGATTGCTGAAAATCCGCAGGTACTTCCTATTGCCTATACCAGTACCCAAACGCTGTGTCAAGAGGATTACCGGCAATTGGATTTTCCTTACAATCTGATGGCATTGACAAATTATACCCTAATTTCCGATTCAACCTCCGCTTGTAAGGACAACGAAAAAACTACTACAAATGGCATCACTCCTTTGGAGCAGACATGGAAGGATAATTACTCCTTTTCCTCCAAGGAAGAATCTCTTGTTACGATTCCGCTAGATGAAAAATATAAAAATCAAATATTGATTTTATATTTTGATGTAATCTCACCTAACGAAGATGAAGTCACCATAGAGATTAACGGCACCAGAAACAAATTATCGGGAAAAGACGCACCTTACCCAAACCATAATGACTGCTTTACCTACATCCTTTCTGATGCTGATGAATTGACAGAATTAAATATTACCTTATCAAAAGGGACTTATTCTATTTCCAATATCCATGCCTATACGGCTGACCCAAATTGTATTGGTAACAACAGCATTCTGCCATTTTCCTCAGACACCAAAAAAGGAAATGCCATTTTAAAAGGAACTGCTACATTGAAGGAAACGGGCTACTTCGTCACTTCCCTTCCCTACCGTCCCGGTTATCAGGCGTATGTGGATGGAGCGGCCGTCACCATTGAAAATATAAATGAAGGCTTCGTAGGGTTTCCTCTCGCCACAGGAACCCATGAAATTACGATTTTTTATTCTCCGCCCGGAAAAAATGCCGGAATTTTCTTAAGCCTTGTCAGCATTTTGCTATTTTTTATTACATTAGAAAGAGAAAAGAGGAAACGATTATGAAAAAAGAATCTCTATTAGAACTTCTTCGATACGGAATTACCGGAGCTGCTACCACTGCAGTAAACTATGTGGTCTACATTTTTCTACTGTACCTGAATTGGAATTACCTCGTATCCAACACCATTGCCTGGATGTTTGCCGTTACTTTTGCCTATATCGTCAATCGGAAAATGGTTTTTCATTCCCAAAATCGAGTATTACAGGAGGCATTTTCTTTTGTTTCCATGCGTTTTATTACTTTATTATTAGAAAACCTTCTGCTGTTTTGTTTTATTCAACAGTTGCATTTTCCACCACTGCTTTCTAAATTAGCAGTCAGCATCGTAACTATTATTGGAAATTATGTTATTTGTAAGTGTCATATTTTTGTGAAAGGAGCGATACACCATGAATAAAATTAGCATCATTGTTCCATGTTTTAATGAAGAAGAGGTACTTCCTGCCTTTTATCAGGAAACCCAAAAGATTGTAAGTGCAATTCCAGATACCCTTTACGAATTTGTTTTTATTGATGATGGAAGCAAAGACCATACATTAGATATTCTCCGCCTTCTTTCTTATCAGGATAATTGTTGCAAATACATATCTTTTTCCCGCAATTTTGGAAAAGAAGCCGCCATGTATGCAGGTCTGACAGAAGCCACCGGGGACTACTGCGTACTGATGGATGCAGACTTACAGCATCCTCCCAAGCTGCTTCCCGCTATGTACAAAACTGTTTCCAAGGAAGGTTATGATTGTTGCGCCGGAAAACGCGTAGGTAGAGAAGGTGATGGATTCCTTCGCAGTTTTCTCTCTAAAAGCTTTTACCATGTGATTCAAAAACTGACTCATATGAATATGAGTGATGGCGCCGGAGACTTCCGTATGATGAATCGACGCATGGTAAATGCGATTCTGGAAATGAAGGAATACAACCGCTATACAAAGGGCATCTTTTCCTTCGTGGGATTTGAAACCAAATGGATTGAATTTCAAAATGTGGAACGAGCTGCAGGAAAAACTAAGTGGAACATCAAAAGTCTGTTTTCCTATGCTTTTGACGGTATTCTTTCCTTTTCCACCGCTCCTTTGAAACTTTCCGGTGTTTTAGGACTTGCTTTCCTGTTGCTTTCTGCCGGACTTGGACTTACCGCTGCTTTTCATCCCAAAACATGGCTGATTGTAATTTCCATTGTAATGTTTTTGAGTAGCTTACAGATGCTTATGGTATTTATTCTGGGGGAATATCTTTCAAAGGATTATTTGGAAAATAAGAAGAGACCTCTTTATATTGTAAGAGAAGAAAGTAATTCCACAAATGAATAGTTAAATTTGCTCTTTGCGAATCCAGTTAAAAATGCTATAATATTTATAATATATTTTGTAGCAAGGAGAGCACAATGGGTACAAAAAACAACTTATACGATTTATCCATTGCTTCCGTAAAAGAAGCTTGTGAAAAATACTTGTTAGAAAAAGATTCTACGTTATTTTTAAACCGTTCCTCTATGGAAGATATTCCATTAATCGGACTTTGTACCCCCGATTGGGAAGAAGAATTCCAGATTGAAACGGAGTATTATAATGGATATATACAGACTCCCTATCAATGCATGGTTCTTGCAAGAATCGTGCTTAAAGATTCTCGTTTTGCGTCTTCAGACCGTATTGTTGTTGATGTCACCGTCCTTTGTACCTTACAAGATGATAACATATCCTTTGCAAGTGTCCATATAACGAACCCCAAACGGAAGACCCTTTTATCCGGTTCCAATATAGTAACAGCTTCTACCTACCAAAGGCTAATTGACACTATGTACGATTTGACCATGGAATATAGATTCAATGATAATGTCTTTTTATACGACAAAGACAAATATGAACAGCTATTTCACAGAAAAACTGAATTTCTCAACATGGACCAATGGTTCTGGGATATCTGTTCTAACCACGTTGTGGAAGAAGATTGGGAGAAAATGGATATGTTCCGTAGTTTGGATATTCGAAGGCGCCTTAAAAACAGGGATTATATCCTTAAAACGGAAGTACGAATCAAACGTAAGAAAGATGAAATCATATGGCTGAGATTAATCTTTGTTTTTCTTCCAACCTCAGACCTTTCCTCTCTTGAAAGAATTTTTATTCTCTTGAAAGATTGTTCCACCGAGATGGCAGAAAAGATGAAAAACATTATGTACGCCCGAATCGATTCTCTGACACAGATATGGAACAGACGATATGCTGAAGAATTAATCTGTAAGCATATAGAATCCAACGGAAATGGCCTCTTTGTAATTTTTGATATGGACAATTTCAAAACAGTCAATGATACCTTTGGACACATGGTCGGAGATGAATTACTTCGAAACATCAGCCATACCGTTTCCCAAAAAATAACAGATGATGATGTATTTGGACGACTTGGTGGCGATGAATTCATATTATACTTATCCGGTGATTCTAAGGATAGTACAGAAAGATTTTCTGAAATTTTCAAGGAAATATGCTTTGAACATGTTGAAGATGGTATCTCCCTTGAAGTTCATTGTAGCGCAGGAATTGTCACTGTAAATAGTAAAGATTTACAATTTTCCGATTTGTATAAGACAGCAGATAAGGCTTTA
Organism: Roseburia sp. 499; assembly: GCF_001940225.2. Lineage (NCBI taxonomy): Bacteria > Bacillati > Bacillota > Clostridia > Lachnospirales > Lachnospiraceae > Roseburia > Roseburia sp. 499. Next base: position 326,123 of record NZ_CP135164.1, on the reverse strand, counting down.
TATGAAGCAAAAGGACTTGGTAAACATACCTATAAAGTAGTTATGTCCTCTTTGGATAAAACAAGAAAAGACGGGGAAAGTGCTAAATAATCAGCACTTTCCCTGTTTTTTCCGGTATGATTATTATATTTTCTTCCCCTTGCACTCCGGATTCTGCATCTGTATATACTCTATCTTCACTCCATACACCGTTTATCTCACTCATAATCCCCAACAGATTCACCTGCTGCTCTTGTTCTGAGGTATTCATCAGAACTAACAGCCTCTGCTCCTTTGTATATCGCCAAAATCCATAGATTCCTGTTTCTTCCTCTACTAATGCCGTTTCATATCTGCCCTCTCGCAATGCCGGGAGCTGTCTTCGAATCCCAATCCATTTTGCAAAAAAGATTTCCATCTCTCTATCCCGGTGATTCCAAGGCATAGGCTTGCGATATTCCGGTTCTGTCACACCTTCTATCAACTGCTCATCGCCATAGAATACGGAAGGGATTCCCACACACATCATCATAAAAAACACTGCTTGTTTCAAGTCCACTGCCCCATTTTTGCAATAAGACAAAAATCTTGGAACATCATGGGTATCAAGAAAATTCATCTGTGCCAGACTTACCGGCATCGGGTATCGCAAAATCATTCGATTAATTTTTTCATCAAACTCTTTCAAAGAAATGGTATGCTCTGCAAAGAATTCCCGACAAATATAAGAAAACGTATAATTCATAGTAGAATCAAACTGATCTCCTAACAGCCAGTTTTCCGAATCTTCCCAGATTTCTCCGATTAAAATAGCATCCGGTTTCACTGCTCGTACTGCCTTTCGAAATTCCCTCCAAAAGTCATGATTAATTTCATTGGCTACATCTAATCGCCAGCCGTCAATATCTGTCTCTTTTATCCACCAAGTACCAACTTTTTGAAAATACTTCATTACTTCCGAATTTCCCGTATTAAGTTTCGGCATCTCTTTTACATAAGCAAATGCCTCATAATTCAACGGTTTCCCATAATGAACAGGGAATTCCATTTGATAAAACCAGTCTTTATAAGGAGAATTTTCGCCATATTCTAAAACATCCTGAAATGCAAAGAACCCAGCTCCACAATGATTAAATACACCATCCAAAATAATACGGATATTTCTTTTATGAAGCTCAGCCACCAGTTCTTTGAATTCCTCCAACGTTCCAAAACAAGGGTCTATCCGAAAATAATCAATGGTATCGTATTTGTGATAGGACTCCGCTGCAAATATCGGATTGAGATATACACAATTTACACCCAATTCTGCAATATAATCCACAGATTCCAGAATACCTTTCAACGTTCCCCCTTGATAGCTTTTATAAATTTTTCCGTCCTTTTCCAGACAAACTTCCTTTTCTGATATGTGATTCTTCTCCGTAGCAAAGCTATCCGGAAAAATATGATACATTACCATTCCCTTTGCCCAATCAGGAATCTGCGGTATATCCTCCCTACGGATATACGGGAACTGAAAATACTGAGTTCTGGAACATTCCATTTTCTGACTGAATCCATAACCACTGTAAAAAATGTGGCTCTTTCCTTCTACCAGTTCAAAATAATAACACACTCTTGTGTAGTCATCTTCTATCATAGCTTCATAATAATCAAATAATTGATCTGAAGCGATTTTTTTCATTTTTATTTCTGTCACGTCAATGGGGTCTTTTTCGCAGACCCGGTCCCCATAGTACAAACTACACTGCTGCATATCATTCTTCGCAGTCCGAAGACGTATCACCAGAGATTTTTCATCTACTGCAAAAGCATAGTTTGACAATGGGACATGTAAAACTGCCTGTAACTGCATATTTCCTCCTTATTAGCCTTTTACACCGCCTGCAGTAAGCCCTGAGACCATATATTTTTGTATGCAGAAAAAAATAACCAGAATAGGTACTGAGACCATTACCGCTGCCGCAGTAAATAACGGCCAGCTTCTGCTATAATCGCTTGCCTGTAACTGATATAATCCACCCGCCAATGTGTAACTGGACTCATTCAACATAAAGGTAGTGGCAAATAAATATTCATTCCATACAAAAATAAGTACCATGACTGCGGTTACAATAATTGCCGGTCTCGCCAGCGGAAGTACAATTTTCGCCATAATCCGAAAATCTCCGGCACCATCAATCTTAGCTGCTTCTTCAATCTCCTCCGGAATCGTATCAAAATAGCCTTTCATATTCCAGATAGCAAAGATACACATGGAACCTGCATACACCAGAATCAACCCAATTCTGGAATTCAGCAGATTCATGGTCTTAAACAAGCGGAATATAGCGAACATACTCAATATCTGTGGGAATGCGTTCAGCATCAGCAACGTCATCATCAATCCACGACGTCCTTTAAAACGATATCTGGAAACAGCGTAAGCTGCGCTAACCGCAAATCCCATAGCAAGAATCATCGTTCCTATACTTAAAATCACGGAATTTTTTAACCACATTAAAAATGGTTTTTCCGTAAAAACTGCCTGATAGTTTTTCCAGGTAAAATCCTGAGGTATCAAATGAAAATCCGAAGATAATGCGCTGCTGCTTCCGCTGAAGGACAGAGAAAGCGCGTACAGAATCGGTACCAGGCACACCAGACAAATCATAATAAACGTAATATGCAACGCCGTTAATTTTATGGTATTTTTTATTTTTTTGCGCTTCATTTGTTCTCCTCCTTCAGTCCCCGATTCGTATAAAGTGAAAAGATAATGATAAGAACAAATATCAACATCGATACTGCGGAGGACAATCCATAATTGTTCGATACAAAGGCATTTTGATGTGCATATGTAATAATAGTTTGTAGTGATGCACCGGATAACGCACCTTTTTGCATGGTAAGCAAGTAGACAATATCAAACTGCTTAAAAGTAGTAAACGTCGTCATTACCACTGCCGGAGCCAAAATCGGCTTGATACATGGAATTGTAATGTAGATGTTACGCTTCCAGAATCCCGCCCCATCCAATCGTGCACTTTCATAAAAACTTTTATCCACGCTTTGCAACGCTCCGTCTATCATCATAATCATAAAGGGCAATGCCATCCACAAATTCAAGATGGTACATGAAATAAATGCCGGAACATTTTGAGAGAGATAATTTAATTTTTCCAGTCCCAGTTTTTCTAATATCTGATTTAACAAGCCGAATTCTGTATTGTACATGCACACTCTCCACAACAAAATGGATACATATGCCGGCATTGCCCATGGAAACATCAAAAGTGTCTTATAGATACGATTTGCTTTCAATCCTTTTACATTCAGTCCTAATGCAATAAAATACGCAATGACTACCTGCAGTACCATATTGACCAGCGTCCACAGGAGGGTTACTCCTATGGCCGCCAGAAAGCCGGAATCTGCCTTTGCAAAAGCTCTTTTATAATTTTCCAGTCCAACAAAGCTATAATTATTCCAATGGAACAGATTCATATTTGTCAGTGAAATATATCCGGTATACAAAATAGGGAACACTATAATCAGTGCTATTAAAATTAATGCCGGTGTCAAATACAGCCACGCTGCTCTCTTCTTTCTTTTCATCTGTTACATCCCTTTACTGCATATCTGTAATAGCAGATTCTGCTTCCTTCTGATACTGATCTGCTGCATCATTTACATCTTCTCCTGATTTATTAACTGCTGCAAGCAATGATTCTGCCGGTCCCCACATGACACTCATCTGTGGAATATTTGGCATTGGCTGTGCTGTTTCTGCTGTGGTCTTCATGGCAGTTATCATCTCATTAGAAGATACCTGTGCATCCTCATATGACTTCTGATTTGCCGGAGCACAATTCGCATTTACTGCAAGATCAATTCCTACTTGCTCACTTGCTAAGGCTTTCAATACACTTGTAACAGCATCCTTTTTATTCTCAGCAGCATATTTCATAACACCTACACCCTGTACACCGGAATAAGGTGCTAATTTTTCTCCATTTGGTAAAGCAAATTCAGACAAAGACTTAATTCCAAGATTAATGCCTGCTGCATTGATTCCTGTTACCAGCCATGGGCCACCGATAATGGCTGCTGCCTTTCCATCATTAAATAATGTAGTTACTGTATTATAATCTCCATCTGCCTGTAATGCTGCAAACTTCTGATTATAGGTAATAGCATCTTTTGTTTCCTGAAGATTTAATCCGGGTTCTGCTGATTCATTGATAATGTAACCACCAAATCCATTGATAAATGGTGCCACATTATACGCGGTAGAATGCTGATTTACCACTGCATAAGTTCCGGCATCCACATCTGTATGCTGCTCCATATAAGCCAAAAGGTCATCTGTGGTATTTGGCACTTCTCCTTCCCACAAATCCTTATTGTACATAAACAATAATGTTTCAAAATATACCGGCAACATATACTGGGTATCCTTATAAGTTCCGGCTTCTATTGTCATAGGAAGCATATCTGCCTCATCACTTTCCGTAATCAAATCTGTAATTGGTGCCAGAATTCCCATTTCTACCAACATTCCCAGAGAATCATGTGCATAAAAGTACATATCCGGTCCGTTTGCTTCATCATTTCCATATAACTGTAACTGGTCTGTCAGACCACTCTTTTTCTCAAAAGTCACCTGAATATTTTCATCCTTCAATTCTTCATTCACACAATGAGCAACGGTATCCATAATTCCCTCGTCTCCATCATGCCAGATGACAATATTCTCTTTTTCTCCCTGTGCATCGGTTCCTTCTGTTACACCTGTTTCTTTCGCTCCTTCATTCTCTTTGTTTCCACAACCAGCTAATAATCCCATGGTCATGCACCCACATAATAAACAACATAAAAATCGTTTCATGTTTCTTCCTCCTTTAGGAAATCGTTTTCCTTATTTTTGATTATTTGAAGCCTGCTTCTGTTATTATTATTGCGTTGAATCCCTATAAAGTCAATTTTTTCCAAAAGAAAATATTGACTTTGTTAGGAAAGCGCTATACTATAACCTTAAAATTAGTAATTATTCTAGGAGGTATTTCTATGGCGATTACCATTAGTGATGTAGCACAGGAAGCCGGTGTCTCTATCTCTACTGTTTCCAAGGTATTAAATGGTTGGACCACCATTTCTCCTGCTACAAAAGAAAGGGTACAGGCTGCAATTCAAAAACTGAACTATACCCCGAATGCCCGTGCCGTAAACTTCGCACGACAAAATACAATGAATATTGTTTTTCTCACTGCTTTGACGCAAAATGAAGCATATAAGAATCCCCACATGTTTGATATTATGTGTGGTGTCCAGAATGCACTGGCAGAAACCAGTTATTCCATGACGCTGGTAGACACTTCTCAAGAAAATCATCCGGGAGAAACTGTTACACGAGTGATTTCACAGAAATGTGCAGATGCTATCGTTGTGCATGGTTCTGCCATCAGTGAGGAAACTGCCGAATTGTTAATAAAAGAAAAATATCCGCATATCGTCATAGGTCATCCTAGTTTTTCCAATCAACTTTGCTGGATTGACACCAACCATACACTGGCAGGAGAATTTGCAGCAGAGCATATGATTTCCTGCGGTTACACCGATACTTCCTTTATTGGTGGAAAACGCACCGATACCATTTCGGTACAACGTCAAAAGGGCTTTCTTGGACTCATGCATAAGTACGGCTATCAAGTATCAGAAGACCATATTCTCTATACTGACTCCAGTATTGCAGAAAGTTTTCAGGCTGCTCTTTCTCTGCTGGAATCCAGCCACCGTCCCAGAGCCATTATCTGTGAAAATAACATGATAGCCCTGGGTGTTTCCAAGGCTATCGAAAAGTCCGGTCTTCGCGTGCCGGAAGATATTGCTTTTTTAACATTTGACGTATACCCTTATTCTGCCATTATTGACCCAAAACCAACCGTCATTGACATCAACATGTATGATATGGGTAGACAGGCAGGAATGATGATTCTGCATAAACTTGCCCATCCTGATTTGCAAATTCAAAGTTTTACTACGTTACCTTTGCTAATTCAAGGGGAGACTACACAAATCATTCGTTCCTCACCCGTTTCCAGTAGTTCACACCAGTTATAGTGATTACCATAATTACCGATGTCACCAAATAACGTAACGGGCTTCTCACCTCATGCTGTATGAAATAATCACAGATAAAAAATATTGCTAAATATATTACCACCTGTCCTGGAATAAGCAAAATAGAACGGATTCCCATTTCCTTCCATTTTTCTATCATTTCCAGGACAAACTCTATCAGAAGAGTAACTACTGTCAATGCGCTCACTGCCAAAAACAGGAGTAAAAGAACACCCGAAATATTATCTGCCTCATATGAAATACTCATTAACACTGCTAGTAACAGTAAGAAGAATATTCCCAATAATATCTTACTTGCCAAAACCAACTTCTTTTTCTTTTTCATTTTCATATCCCCATCTTTCTCTTTCGTTTTCTCTACCTTATCATAACTTAGGGGTTGTTACAATAAAGTTTTTATTATACTTTTTTTCTTGCCATTCAATAAAAATCATGTTACAGTATTTCCATCTTTTATCTTACATGATATTCATCATGTATAAGAATTCTAAAGACTCTATTTTTTTACATCCTTTGGGATTCCCCAAGCATAACAACTATTTTTTTAATCAACTCTATTTTATCTTACTTATCAAAGGAGGCATCTCTCATTTATGACACAAAATTTATCATCGTTAAAATCTATTACCAAACATCTACCTAAAATCCTTGGCGAACCAAGATTGCGCAACGAAGTCATCATGGAAATCAAAAAGAATCCAACTGTCTATAGCAAATTTCTGACACTCTCTGAACAATTCCAGGAGGAAATGTTAGCTTTCTGCATGGGAAACCGTGGCGTTAAAATTTCCTATGACCCATTTTTCAAGAAAATTTTTGATCCTGAAACCTATCCTAGTCGTTTATCCAATTTACTCACTTGTATTATTGGTGAAAAAATCACGGTAAAAAGAGCATTACCCAGAGAACATGACCGATTATCCGAAGCAGGCTCTTTGCTGATTATGGATATTCTGGTGGAATTGTCCGATGGTACAATGACCAATGTAGAAATTCAGAAAAACGGCTATGCCTTTCCCGGCCAGCGTGGTGCTTGTTATTCTTCCGATTTATTACTGCGACAATATGACAAAGTAAAAGAACAACGGGGCACCGATTTTACATATCGCGATTTAAAACCTGTTTATTGTATCGTACTTTTAGAAAATAGTTCATGGGAATTTCACCAACATCCACAACACTATATTCATCGTTCTGAACAGTCTTTTGATACGGGTCTTCAGTTGGAGCATTTACAAAAATTCATTTATATTCCACTTGATATTTTTCTATCAATACCGCATAATAAAATTACAGAATTAGAGGCATGGTTGTATTTTCTGGGCTCAGATGCTCCTGAGCATATTTGTATGATTACCCGGAAATACCCTATGTTTCGACAACTTTATCAGGATATCTGTCAATTTCGCTATAAACCAGAGGAGTTGGTAAATATGTACTCAGAAGCCTTAAGCATTTTAGACCGTAACACTGTTCAATTTATGATTGAAGAACAGAAAAAAGAGATTGAAAAATTGAAGCAAGAAAAGGCTACTATGGAACAGGAAGACAAAAAACAGATTAAATCTCTAGAACAGGAAAACGCCCATTTGCGCAAATTGCTTGCCGAGAAAAACAAGGAAATCTAAACTAAAGCCGAAAACTCATTTTCAAAATGAATTTTCGGCTTTTTCTACGACTGTCCCTTCTATCTCATTTTAATAATTCCGGCTTTTGGTTCATATACTTAGTTTTCACCAAATTTAATATTAATATAATCTTTAATAAGCTTCACACAATTTTCTCTACCAATTCTGTCACTATTTAAAACCAAATCATAGTTTGTTGGATTTGTCCAATCTTTTCCACCGGAATAATAGCTATAATACTTCGCCCGATATTTATCTGTACTACGAATCAATTGATTTGCCCGTTCTGCTGAAACATGCATTTTTTCCTGAATAGACTTTACACAGGCAGACCGAGGTGCCTCTATGTATACACTAATTACATTTTTGTAATCTCTTAAAATATCATCTGCACATTTTCCAATAATAATACAGCTTTCTGTTACCGCAAGGCTCCGAATTAATTCTGCTTGTATATTAAATACATTGATATCCGATACAAAATCTTTCTCATGCGGATCTAATACTCCCGTTACCGGCATTTTTCGAAGAAAATTTGCAATATATTTTCCTCGCAATTTTTCATTCGTCTCCACAAAAACGCTTTCATCTATTCCACTTTTATCAGATGCCATAGTAAGAATCTGCCTATCATAACACGGAATTCCCAGTTCTTTTGCCAATCGCGTACCAATATCTTTTCCACCACTTCCAAATCCTCTGGCAATCGTAATAACATAATTCTGCATACTTGTCACCTCTATTCTCTATTTTTCTCCCCTTATTCTGCATCTGCCTTCAGCACTGCATTCAGCATCACAGTCGCACCTTCGGTACAATGTTCCGGTGAAGAATATTCCGGTTCACAATGGGATAAACCATCTTTTGACTGTACAAAAATCATAGTAGTTGGTAACATATAGGCTGCAAACTGTGCATCATGACCTGCCCCGGAATGAATGTACTGATGGGAAACACCTAATTCTTCTGCTGCTTCTTTTACATACCCTACCAGTTTTTTATCCCAATATACGGTATCTCGATTCCATGCTCTCTCCACTTCACAGGTACATCCTGCCCATGTCTTGTCCGCACAACTCTTTACAATCTCCAAAACCTTCTCCAGTACTTCCGGTTTTTCATGTCTTGCATCAAAGGAAAAATCAAAGAAATCAGGTACACAGGTATGTACACATGGATGACAAACTACTTCGCCGGTAGTATATACAAGCTCCGGGTATCCCAACTTATCAATTTCCTCATGCAAGTAGCATAATGCCTGAGACGCTGCCAAAAATGCATCCTTTCTCTTTGGCATTGGGAATGTTCCTGCGTGGGTTGTCTGACCATAAAATTTTAATCTGTAATTAAACATTCCAAGCACACAGTCAACCACTCCAATATCATTTCCTGCATCCTCTAGAATTGGCCCCTGCTCAATATGTGTTTCAAACATATACAAATACTTTTCCGGGCTGAGTCTATATTTCTTATCGCCTTTGAATCCCGACTTTTCCAATGCTTCCCCAAAAGTACTTTTATTATCCAGAATACTCGTGGACTTCATCATGTCCTCATATTTAAACTTGCTTCTGATATCCTCCGGCAGATAATCATAACATACGATACCGGAACACATCATAGCAGGTGGATACAAAGAACCTTCTTCATTTGTCCAAATCATAGCTGTCAGCGGATGCTTATGAGGTATATTATTTGCTGCTACTGTTTCTAATACTTCCATGGCAGACATAACACCTAAGATACCATCATAATTTCCACCATTTTTTACAGAGTCACAATGAGATGCCATAACAATTCTTTTCGCATCCGGATCTGTTCCCGGAAGAGTTGCGTACATATTGGCCACATCATCAATTTCTATAATCGCTCCAATGGCTTCCATTCTCTTTCGAAACTCGTTTCTTGCCTGAATAGCTGCCTCAGACAAGGAATATCTTGTAATTCCACCATGGCCTGCATCTCCAAATGTCGAAAATGTCTTAATCTTATCTGTCATTCTTTCTAAACTACATGTATACATAAAAAACACCATCCTTTTTACTATTTTTTCTTTTCTACTCTTGTTCCTGCTGTAATTGCTCCTACCGGACAAACTAATTTACACAATTGACAACCAACACACTTCTTTGCATCCATCATAGGCTGGCCCGTTTTCTCATCTATACGCAATGCCTGATGTCCACCATCGTAACAGGATAAATAACATCTGCCACAAGAGATACATTTTTTTCGGTCAAACTTAGGATATTCAATGGTACTTCGTTCCAACTCGTCTGCAGAAACCAAATGTGGCAATGCCTTTCCTACCATATCTGCCACTGATGTAATTCCCTCTGAAATCATATAATTAGAAAAGCCTTCTATCATATCTTCTATCACACGATACCCGTACTGCATAACAGAGGTAGTCACCTGAATAGTTCCACATCCCATTGTGATAAATTCAGCTGCATCACGCCAAGTCTCAATTCCTCCCATACCACTGATAGGAATATTTTTTAGTTCCTCGCATTTTTTCATATCATGAATAAAGCGAAGTGCAATTGGCTTTACTGCTTTTCCGGAATAACCACCGACTGCAGATTTTCCTACCACAGTAGGTTCTGATTCAAACGCATTAAGATTCACATTCATGATACTCTTAATCGTATTGATTGCCGCAATACCATCTGCACCAGCACGCACCGCAGCTATTGCCGGTTCCTCCATCTTGGTAATATTCGGCGTCATTTTAGCAAGAATCGGAAGCTTTGTACCCTTTCTTGTCGCTTTGGTATATCTGCTCACCAGTTCCAGATTCGTTCCTACATCACTTCCTAAACCTTCTCCTACCATCTGTGGACAGGAAAAATTACATTCAATAATATCCACACCAACTTCTTCCATTTTCTGTGCCAATATTGTCCACTCTTCTTCATTTTGCCCCATAATAGAAGCAATGATGACCTTTGTAGGATAATCCTTTTTTAACTGCTTTAGAAATCCCAGATTTTCTTCCAGTGTATGGTCAGAAATTTGCTCAATGTTCTTGAATCCTACGAAAGGAGTACTTTCTTTTTCCATTGCCGAAAATCTTGGCGAAACTTCATCCGGCACAAAAAGCCCAATTGTTTTAAACGCTACTCCTGCCCAGCCCATATCGAATGCTTTTGCTACCATTTCGTAATTACTTCCCACTACGGATGAGGAAAGAAAAAATGGATTCTCACAATGTACACCACAAAAATCAATGGACAAATCTACTTTCTTTTCCTGTATTTCAGTAGAATATACCTTCATATCCTCCAAAATCCCCGGTATATCAATGGACTTATCAATTTTTCCTCTGTTGCAAGCTTCCATACATTTGGTAGCACATTCTGAATCGATATTACTATTTTGTAACCTCCGACTCGCTCCTGTATAATTTTCAAATCTCAGGGAACGTATAATCTTATCTATTCCTGCTGCTTCCGGACACGCTTTTGCACAAGGCGCATCATGACATAGCAGACATCTCCCTACCTCACTTTTTATTCTGATTTCTTCATATGCCATTGCACCTGCCTCCTTCTTTTTATTTTTTCGGTATACGTTTTACATATTCACCTGTTCCCGGGGTTCCTACGAATTCCCCATTGTCATACACCAATTTACCACGCAAATAGGTTTGTATCGGATATCCGTGAAGTTTTTTCCCTTCCCAGATGGTATGATCATAATCCGAATGCATGTTGTTTACACTAATGGTAAAATCTTTTTCTTTATCATAAAGAACAATATCAGCATCTTTTCCGATGGCAATTGCTCCCTTGTTTTCACATCCAAAAATCTTTGCTACATTTGTAGCACACACTTCTACTACTTTCTCAAAGGATATTTTTCCTGCGTTTGCCGCATCCAACATATAAGGATAGAGATTTTCTACTCCGGCACATCCATTCGGAATCTTTGTATAATCATCCTTGCCCCAATCCTTTTCATAACTTTGGAATGGACAATGATCGGTAGCAACCGTATCTATAAATCCCGCCTTTAATGCTTTCCATAACGCATCAAGGCTTTCCTGCCCTTTCATTGGCGGTGAACATACAAAGTTTCTTCCGTCTTCTCTCTTATAAACATCACAAGTAAATTCCAAATACTGAGGACAAGTTTCCACATAAAGTTCATGTCCTTCTTCTTTTGCCTTGATGCATGCCTCCAGTCCTTCTTTATCTGCCATATGCACAATATAAACCGGTGCATCCAGATGAGTAGCCCAATGAACAACTCGTTTGTCTGCCTCTGCTTCTACGAATTCCGGTCGGCTCATGTAATGATACCATGCAGAGGTCTTTCCTTCTTTCAAATACTGTGCCGTACGAAGATCAATCAAATCCGGATTTTCTGCATGTACATTAATCATAGCTCCCAGTTCTTTTGCTCGAAGCAACAAAGTTGCCAGCATACCATCATCCACCATCATGCCTTCTTTTTTATAAACCAGAAAACACTTAAAACTGGTGATTCCTTCCTTTACCGCCTGCTCCATTTCATTTAAAATCTCTCCCTCATTCAAATCAGTAATACAACAGTGGAATGCATAGTCACAACATGCTTCCTTTTCCAAAATCTCTTTCTTGGAGTTTACCAGTCCAAGAATGGTCTCTCCCTTATGCTGTACCGGATAATCAAAAATAGTTGTAACTCCACCGCATACAGCAGCTCTTGTTCCAGCTAAATACCCATCCGCAGATACCGTTCCACCAAACGGCATTGCCATATGAGTATGAGCATCCAGCGCCCCCGGTAAAACCAATTTTCCTGTAGCATCTACTATTTTTTCCGCCGGCATTTCTAAATCTTTTCCGATTGCAGCAATTTTTCCATCTTTTACTGCTACATCTGCAATAAAACTCTCTGTTGCTGTTACAACTGTTCCACCTTTAATTAACAAATCCATAGTATACACCTCTTTTTATCCGGTGGATTCCAGTCCGGCCCTTTGCCGGACTTTCCACCATGCTGTACTGTAAGTTACTTTTTCTTATTTAAAGTTCTCTGGTTTGTATACCAATACCAGACCTGATCTCTGATAAATCTGTGCTATTTCTACCAAATCCATACCGCCTGCATTTGCAGAAGCAAGGTTAGTTACCCATGTTACTCCAAAGTCTACTGTTCCATTATTTACTGCTGTTGTTTCTGCAATATCTCCACCACCGGAAACAATATTTACCTTAAGACCAACTTCATCATAATAACCTTTATCCAATGCTACATAATAGCCCATGAACTGCGCCTGTGGCAGCCATTTCAACTGGATAGAAACCTCAGATTTCTCTACGTCAAAAGCACCGTCAGAAGCCTTTGCTGTTTCCAGGAAAGAAGTATCTCGGATATCATCCAGTGTAATTGCCTGAAGTGCTGTATTTGCATCCGCATCATCTAAAGTAACGTACTTCTTTGCAATTTCCAGAGTCTGTTCCATTGCTGTTTCATCCATATTACCGATATCACTTACGGAATTTCCATTCATATCTGTGGTAACCAGCTTTGCAACCTCTTTTGCCATATATGCCTGATGGTCTGCTGATACAGAAGAACCATATTCATAGCAGATTTCTGCTGCTTCTTCCGGATTTTCTACTGCATATTCCCATCCCTTTAAGGATGCATATAAAAATGCTGCAACTGTGTTTGGATTTTCTTCTGCGAACTTCTTGGTACAGAAAATATTATCCTCCAGCATAGCAACTCCTTCATTATTCATATCAATAATTCCAACAGAATCGCCGTAGCCATAGCCACCGTCATAATCATTTTGTACTAATCCCAATTCATTGTAAGTCATTGCAGAAGCAAGGGTAACGGAATCATCGTCAAATCCATCCATAGTAAAGTCCTGACTTAAATACTCTGTCGGAAGTTCATATTTTGCTAACAGAGCCAAAATCTCATATTCATTACCAAGTCCCCAGTTACCTACTTTTCCGTCAGCAGCCGCTGCCTTGATAACTTCCTCATCACTCAGTGCTGTTTCTGTTCCACCATCTTCTGTATCACTTCCGGATTCTTCTTTACTGCTTTCTGAACTATTGCTTCCTGATGTATTTTCGTCTGAAGCTTTTCCACATCCTACAAAAATTGACATTGTCATTGCTGCTACACAAAGCAGGCTTACCAGTTTCATTGTTCTTTTTTTCATAATAATGTCCTCCTTTTTCATCGGTTCTACTTTTGTTCTATATATTCAGCCAAAGATTATTGATGTTTCCTTAGCAAAATACTCTGTACTATCATTAAAATCACATAAGAAATGATTCCTAACAGACACGCTGTTACAATATAAGCCCAAGCGGTAGAATACTGTGCCAACACAATATTTTCACGAATCTGACGTCCCACACCTGTAATATATTCTGCAAAATATTCACTAACAATTGTTGTCATAATACTTGCCGGAACTGCTACCTTTAAAGCTATAAAAATATATGGCACGGAGTTTGGTAATCTGAGTTTTACTAAAACTACTCTTTTTTTGGCAGCATAGGTTGCCATCAAATCCAACGCATATGGCTTAAGTTCTGTCAGACCACGATACGCATTTAAACTCATATTTGCTGCCGAAACAAGCATAACTACAATTATTTTTGCAACCATACTTCGGACACTTGCTTCATTGGATATATCCTTTGTCCAGTTATTAAGCACCGGCGCCATTGCAACTACCGGAATAGATGCAAATGCACCTATAATGCTTAGCCCCCCTTTTCCCATTTTTGGAAAAAAGGATGCCAAAATTGCCACTGCATATCCCAGAAGACTTCCCAGCACCAAGCCTATAAAAGCAACAGATATTGTAGACTGAGTATTTTCCCAAATCTTATCCAGGTTATCCATAAATATGCTTCCAATCTTAGTTGGTAGAGGCAAGGTATAGGTATCTGTATGGAACATTTTATGTAAGATTTGTCCCTGCCAGAGTGCAAATATCAAAATTCCAAAGCCAACCGGTAAAATAACTGTTAACGCCGCTTGCAGCTTTTTATTTTCTTTGCCTCTCTGATAAAGGCTTTTCTTTCTTTTTAATTTTTGTTGTGCCATAATCAGTTCCCTCCCTTCTTACTCTTGGCTTTTCTAAGCCCTCTTTTTTCCGGTGAAACCAATGACTCAATCCAACTCATCAGATATCCACTAAAAATTCCAATAAATGCACTAAAGAAAACAATCAACCAGAATACATAAATAGACATCGCATGTTTTAAAGATTGTGATAACATACATCCAAGTCCACCATCTCCCTGCAAGGTATCCACCAAAATGGACGCTGTGATTGCTAATGGGGCTGCTATTTTCAGTCCTGTAAAAAAATAAGGAATTGCAGAAGGGATTAATACCTTTGCATAAATAGTTCTTTTTTTGGCTGCATAAGTGTACATCAAATCGTACTTATCTTTATCTACAGATTTAAATCCTGCCAATGTATTCGTTGCCACTGGATAAAAGCTTAAGATTGCTGCTATTACAATTCTGCTCTTGTTGATATCTCCTGTAATTGCCAAAACAATTGGCGCAAGACCCAATACCGGAATCAACTGAATCAACATCAAATATGGAAAAATCAATTTTTCCACAAGTCCAGAAAGTTTCATCAATAACGCCAGTAGGAATCCAAGTATTGTACCAATCAATAAACCTCCCAAAGCTCTTACTAATGTTGCTCTGGCGCTGGTAAGAACCACCATGGTCGCCGACATTCCATTAGCAACCGGTTTTGTAGAAAATGCCGCCTCCAGTATCTGATATAAATGTGGCATAATATTTTCCGGCGTTCTCTTAGTTACCTCTATGATAGAAGCTCCTATTCCCCAAGCAATCACTATGATTACCAACCAGAAAACTGTGGATACCCATTTTTTATTCGTAAGACTTTTTACTCTATTCTTCATTAAACACTTCCCCCTTCAAAGCTGTTACGTACTTTAGTAACTAATTCATTGAAGTGCTGTGTCTCCTTCATCTCTAATGTTCTTGGTCTTGGCAAATCAATATCTACTACTGCCGATAATCTTCCCGGATGAGGTGACAGGACACATACTCTGTCTGATAGGAAAACTGCTTCCTGAATATTATGGGTTACAAATAATACTGTTTTATTGGTCTGTCTCCAGATTCGAAGCAAATCTTCATGTAACTTTTCCTTCGTAAATTCATCCAATGCAGAAAACGGTTCATCCATCAGAAGGATTTCCGGCCGAAGCCCGAATGCTCTTGCTATGTTAACTCTCTGTTGCATACCACCACTTAACTGTTTTGGAAAATGATTTGCAAAATTCTTAAGTCCTACCATTTCCAACATTTCATCTGCTCTTGCGGAACGATCTTCCTTGGAATAATACATAATTTCCAGCGGAAGTTCGATATTCTTCTTTACCGTTCGCCAATCGAACAATACCGGCTGCTGGAACACAAATCCAAATTTCTGCTGCATTCTGACTTCCTTTGGTGTCATCCCTGCAATCCTGACAGTTCCTTCTGTCGGTTCCTGCAAATCTGCTACAGAGCGAAGCAGTGTAGTCTTTCCGCACCCGGACGGTCCCAACAGAGATACAAATTCACCCTTATAAATATCCAGGTTTACCCCCGTCAATGCTTGTACATCGTTACCGGAATTATCCTGAAAAGTAACTCCTAGGTCTTTGATTTCTATTTCAACTTCTTTTTTTACTGTTTCACTCATGGCATTACCTCCGTTATATGGAAAAGATTATAAAAAAACATAGCAAAGGCTTTTTCCTAGCACCTTTGCTATGTTTTATCGTTTCCTTCTTATATTCTATAAAAAGAGTATAATTTTTTCAGTAACTCTTTTCAATGCGTTGCAGCACAAAGTGTTTTGTGCTCCAGCACATTTCATTCTCCATACACCCTTTTATATATCTCCACGCAATGTTCTTTCATCACCGTTTTCCTTGTATTTCCGGGGCTTCCGGAAGCAATTGCATCCTCTGCCATTTTTTCTATTACAGCCTCAAATTCTTCTTTCTTTACGCCATACTCTGCCAATGTCGGGACTTCGCAGACCTTACATAGATGCTCTATTGCCACAAGAAACTTATTGGCTGCTATTTCATCCTCTTCTTCTGCCCCTGCAACACCCGCTGCCCTTGCTAAATCTGCAAATCGGTCATATGCGCCGTCCAAAGCAAACGCAATACACTCTTTTAGCAACATGGCATTGGACAATCCATGTGGGACATGAAATAATGCACCAATGGGTCGGCTCATACCATGTACAATCGTAACACTTGAGTTATTGATGCAGATTCCTGCTTCCAAGGCAGCAATTGCCATCTCTTCCCGCGCCTTTGCATCATATCCATTCTTATAAACCTTTGGAAGATATTCTAATATCCGTTTTACTGCTGAAATGGCTAATGTATCTGTCATTCCAAACGCCTTTTTTGAAGTATAGGCTTCTACCGCATGGGTAAAAGCGTCTAATCCGGTCGCTGCAGTCACTGATTTGGGCATATCCATGGAAAAATCCGGATCTATAATAGCTATCTGAGGCACCAGACAATCTCCCTTTAAAAGCATCTTAATATCTTTTTCCTGATCTGTAATAATCGTAAACTTCGTCGCTTCTGAGCCAGTTCCTGCTGTGGTCGGAATAGCAACAACAGGAGGAATTTCTCCGGTAATTTCTTTTCCCATATAATCTGCTATTTTTCCTTCATTTACTGCCATGGCTGAAATCGCCTTTGCAGAATCGAGAGGGCTTCCACCACCAATTCCAATTACAAAATCGCAGCCTTCCGCTTTATATTGTTTTAGACCTTCCTCTATCATCTGGTCTGTCGGCTCACCCGTAATCCCATCAAAGGTCGCATGACCGATTTTTTCCTTTTCCAACATTTTAACCAGTTTTTCATACATTGGGGACTTCCCTACATGCTTTCCGGTTACAATCAATGCCATTTTTCCGCAATTGCCCATATAAGACATTGCTTCTTCCAAAGCACTTTTTCCCGTAAAAATATGGTTTGGTACTGTGAAATGCGCCATAAGCTCTCCCTCCCTTCCTGAACTTTTTTCTATATGAACTCTTTATCTACAATACTTAATACTTCTTCCAACTTATCCAATTCTTCTTCTAACTGCTCTACCGTAATAATAAGTGGTGGGCATACAAAAATCATATTTTCATGAGAATACGTCATAAAGCCGCGTTCTTTCAACTTACCTATAATCTTACCCATGGTTCCCTCTGGGTCCTGTCCATAAGGAACAAGTGCTTCCTTGGTCTTTTTATCCTTTACCAATTCTACACAGGCAAAAAGTCCGATGTGACGTGTATCGCCTACACATGGATGTGCTTCTTTCATAGCATCCAGTCTTGCGGCAAGTGCTTTTCCTGATTTTTCTACATTATCCAGAATATTTGCCTTGGTATAATAATTTACACAAGCAACTCCTGCTGCACAAGCAAGCGGATGTCCACTATACGTCAGACCACAGGATAACAAATGATCATCAAAGTATTCTGCTATCTTGCTGCTTACTGCAACACCACCCAGCTGAACATAGCCACAGGTAACGCCCTTTGCAAAAGTAACAATATCCGGAACCACATCAAAGTTCTCAAACGCAAACATCTTACCTGTTCTACCCCAGCCTGCCATAACTTCATCACAAATCATTACAATTCCAAACTCATCACAGATTTTGCGAACGCCTGGCAGATATCCTTTCGGCGGGATGATAACACCGTTAGAACCTGTAATTGTCTCCATTACAATAGCCGCAACGCTATCTGGCCCTTCATATAAAATCTGTTCTCTTAACTTCGTCAAATAATACTTTGTTGCTTCTTCTTCCGATGCAAATTCAATTGGTTCTCTATAAATATATGGATCAAAGAACTTTACAAATCCCGGAATTCCCGGTTCCAGAGGATATCTTCTCGGTTCACCGGTCAGATTACCTGCTCCAAAGGAAGAACCATGGTAACTTCTGTAACGGCTAAATATCTTTTTTCTTCCCGTATACATTCTTGCAATTTTAATTGCATTCTCATTGGCATCTGCACCTGCATTGGTGAAAAAAACTTTTCCGAAAGTATCCGGTAACAAATTGATAATCATCTCTGCCAGCTCTGATCTTGGTTCTGCTGCATAAGAAGGTCCCACAAAACAAAACTTATCTACCTGTGCTTTGATTGCTTCTGCAATATCTGTATTGCCAAATCCAAGATTTAAATTTACTAACTGAGATGACATATCAGTATATCGTTTTCCATCATAATCATAAAAATAAATTCCCTCTGCTTTTTCCACAGGAATAGGATTTAGATTTCCCTGTTTGCTCCATGACTGTAATACATATTTTTTCTGTCTTTCTACTACTTCTGCTCCATTCATCGTTATTACCTCTTTTCTATTTTTCTTGTTTGTTTTCCCTTTGATGATTCACATTATATACATCTCAAATTGCAAAACAATAAATCACAGCCCAAAACAAATTGTGCCAAAGCACAAATTATTTCTTGACCTTTTTCCCAAAAAGAGGTAATATCTTTTCTAAGACAAAGAAGTCTTTTAGATTTCTTTGTCTTTTTTTATATATACATTTAAAAGGAGTTGATTTTTTTGGCAGTTGAATTAAGTCGATTAATGAAAAAAGTCTCACATATGGATATTACTTTGCTTGCAGGCGAGCAAGGACTTTCTAACATGGTAAGCTGGGTACATATGATTGAAACAAAAGAAGCCTCTTCCTTCTTAGAGGGAGGTGAAATTGCCTTTACTACCGGCATTGGATTGAATAATGGTCTTTCTATTTTAGATTTAGTAGAAAACATCTGGGAAAATAATGCTTCCGGTATCGTATTGAACATTGGCCCATTTTTAGAGCGCATCCCGCAAGAAATAATTGATTTTGGAAATTCTCATGATTTCCCTATTTTTTCAGTTCCTTGGAAAATACATATTGCTGAAATTATGCGAATTTTTTCTTCTATGATTACAAAATCGGAACAGGCAAATCTGGAAATAGCTGCAGCCTTTAAAAATGCCATCTTTTTTCCAAAACAGGAGGAACTTTTTGTCGTTCCGCTTTCACAGCACGGATTTCACATCAACTGGAATTATTACACTTGTGTTATCCGCATCATAGATTCCGCCCAAAATACAATTTCACAAAAACGACTTGAAAACATCTGCCTTGATGTAGATAATCATTTGCAGCATCGTAAATACAAGAAATTCGCTATTTTTTATAATGAAAATCAGTTGATTGCAATTACCGGAAATTATTCGGAAGAAATGATGAATTCCTTTACCAATGATATGCATGAGTATTTATCCCGTTATCTTCAAAAAAACGAGCAGTTCTTTATAAGCATCGGGAAATGCACCAAAAGTATCCGCTGCTTATACAAAAGTTATCATCAGGCACTTTCCATTCAGAACTTCATGGAAAATAAGAAAGATAGTTCCAATATGCTGGCTTATTCCAATATGGGAATTTATAAATTATTAATGGGAGTAGAAGATAATGAAATTTTAGAAGAATACTATGAAAAAACAATCCAACCGCTTATAGAATACGATCAGAAAAATAATTCCGACCTTGCAAATGTACTTTGGACTTATCTGCGAAATGATGGAAGTGTAAAAGAAACTGCCGACGAATTATTCGTTCACCGAAATACGATAAATTATAAATTGAATCGAGTTGCCGAGATTCTTGATATGAATCTTTCCAGTCTGGACACACGATTGCAACTTACACTTGGTTTCATGTTGCAGGATATGCTGTGATTTCATCCAGCATATACCCCTCAAAATAAGGGTTTGTCAACATATTTTTACCCTTATTTTGAGGGGTGTATTATTTTCTATCTCTTTAAAGTACCTGGAAGCTGTAATAAATCAGGAATGCATGCATATATCTGCTCCGACAGTTCCGGTTCCGGCTGAGTCTGGTCCGGTATAAAAATAACTTTCAGCCCTGCCTTAATTGCTGACATAGCACCATTTGGAGAATCCTCCACTGCAAATGCTTCTTCCGGTTCTACTCCCAGCTTTTGACAAGCATATAGATAAACATCCGGCGCCGGCTTTCCATGTTCTACCTGTACCGCGCTGACAATTTCATCAAAATAGTTCAAAAGGCCGACCTGCTCCAATTGTTCCTTTGCTCGTTCCGTTGGAGTTGCAGTTGCAAGCGCTATGCGGCATCCTTCTTCTCTTAACTGTTTCAACGCCTGCTCTGCTCCCGGCTTTGTCTCAAGTCCCACTTTTTCTAAATGCTGCTGCATCAGTTTCCTTCTGCAATCCCGCACTTTTATGTAATCAAAATCTTCTCCAAACCACTCACGCAATAATGCCGGAGCATATGGTCTTCCCAGGCTTCTCAACTGTAATGCCTGTTCTTCACTCATATCATATCCATATTCTGCTGCCGCCTTACGCCAGAATACTTTAAAATATTTTTCTGTATCTAGCAATGTTCCGTCTAAATCAAAAATTACCGTTTTCTTCATCATCTTTCTACTTGGCTATATCAATTAAAATATCTGCACACGCTTCATATCCTAAGTTCGCTGTATTTAGCATAATATCGTAATTCTGCCGTTCTCCCCACTTCTTATTGGTATAAAACTCATAAAATGCTTTTCGCTGCTTATCCCGTCTCTTTAATGCATAATTTGCATTACTTTCCGATACATGATCCACTTCCATGATACGCTGTTTACGCTTTTCTACATCTGATGCATAAATGAACGCATTTACAACATTTTCATTCTCCCTTAACGTTTCACCTGCACATCTTCCAATAAAAATGGCCGGTCCCTCAGCAGCAATTCTCTTTATCGTTTCAGAAATAGCATAATAAATCTCATATGTCTTATTGCTTTCTCCATCCATTTTCATATTGCTGGCTATCATGGCAATATTATACAGGGTACTTCCAATATTCTTTTCATCATAATCTTTCATCATGCCCACACTTAGTCCAAAATTCTCTGCTGCTTCCATAATCAGACGATTATCATAACATGGTATTCCTGTTTTCTCTGAAATAATCTTTCCTACTTCTCTTCCACCGCTTCCATATTCTCTGTCAATAGCAATCATCTTCATTGCGCATTCTCCTTTCCGGTGACCTTAATCTCTTTTTGCATATTCTGCATCATTTTCTTTGCTGCCTGCTGCATTACTTGTTTCTCTTGGTCTGTAATACCATCATAAACAATTTCTGTCATACGCTTTCGAACCAAGGCTACTTCCTTTACAATTTCTCCTCCTGCTTCTGTTAATTCCAAAAGCATACGCCTGCGGTCTTCCGGATCCTCTCTTGTTTCAAGCAACTGTCTTCCCACAAGATTCTCCACCGCCGAAGAAATATGAGCTTTGGATACCTGCCGCATTTTGGCAATATCTTTCGCCGTTCTTGCCTCTTGAAAATAATCCAGAAAATATAACATATCCAGCTCTACTTTTCGCAAGTCGTACTTCTTCCTGATTGTCTCATATTCTCTTTCACACATTTTTTGAAATTGTCTTCCTGTAATCAACAGTTCTAATTCATTGGTCATAACTCTCTCCATAGTTCATTTTCATTTTGTTCACTTGTGAACTATTTTATACCTGAAAGGAGTCCATGTCAATTATTTTCTTGCACTTATTTTTCCTGCTTTACTGAAATTCCTATCATAACAGTCTCACCATCCGAAATGTTCCAAGTGGCGTGTGGAATAGAACCTTTTACCAAAAAAGCCTCATCTTTTTTCAATACAATTTCTTCATCACCTAACAAAATTTTCGCAGCTCCCTGGGTTACAATAAATAAATGATCATGTTCATGGGTATGCTGCTCTACCGGACCACCGCCTTCTAAATCAATATAGGCAATGGAACCATCAATAATTCTTCCTACCTCACCAAATAATTTCTTTGCTTTAAACTTCACATGGTTTGGAATTGTTGTAAATTCACTCATCATCTTTCCTCCTAAATTTTTTCAACTCATTAATCATACTCTACTTATTCCGCTGTCAAATTAAGAAACCGCTCCCACTCCTCAATATCATGGCTTGCTTTCACTTCAAGTGTATACGTCCTCTCATTCACCGCATCAATGGAAAAAACATAGGTATTTTCTTCTTTTTCCAAAGAATAAATCACGCCTTCCACCAACTCCTTGATTACAGAAAAGTAGTCTTTCTCTGCAATAACAACATCCTCTACCTCTTTCATGGGATTTCCATTTGCATCAAATACTTTATATCCTTCCTCTATTAGAGATGTAATCGCAAAATCTTCTAATTTTAATACTAATCCATTGGTACGCATTTTTCGTATATCCCGGTTGCAAGAATTTTCCGGTAATATTGTCACATTATCAAGCTCCATGTGAAAGAATCCATTTGTTGCCTGAATATCTCCAATATATGCCTCTGCAAAAGAAAAATTTCTCCATTCATCTGTTGTTTTGTATTTCATTCTCTTTCCTCCTGATAATTTCTATTTTTCAAAAAAATAAGTGTCTACATATTTTCCACCAACAAACGCTGCTTCTCTTTGTATCCCTGTCAAATGAAGACCTACTTTATACATCATTCTTGCCGAAGCTTCATTTCCCGCTGATACACAGGTAAAAAAGGTGGTACATCCAAGTTCCTTAGCAGCATATGACATAGCAAATTGTAATGCTCTTGGACCAATTCCCTTACCTCTGCATTCCGGTCGCAAATAAATGCTTGCGGATACTCTTTCATGTTCCTTATTAATTCCGCACAAACTCACGCATCCCATATACTGTCCATCCTCTTCAATGGCAAATTCCAATCTATCATCTTCCATTTTATAGTTTAAATGATTTACTGCAAATTCATCAACTACGTCTGTAAGTCCGGGCATTTTCACATCATCATCAAACAATCTGCAAATTCTGCTATCATAAATAATCTCATTATTAGTAAGACAATCTTCCATTGTTGTTCCACGAAATTTCAGTCCATTACAATAATAGCAGTCATTATCTCGCTCATAATCTACATAGGTAAACTCATATTTTCTACCATCCTCCGGCATTCCAAAACAACTACTAACCGGAATCATAAAATCTGCCGGTGCAATAGTATGATGTTTCTTTTCCCTTTCTGAATCACGATATTCCGCTTCCGTCATTCCATAATAATACTCATCTACCTTCTTACCATCAACTACGAACATATTAGAACGGGTTGCTTCATAAGAAAATCCAAGCTGATATAAAAACTGCCCGATTCCCTCCTCGTTAGATTTTGATGCCCCCTGCACCTTATGTAATCTTCTTTCGTTAAATGCATACTCCAACATAATCTCCATTGCTGAAGTTCCATATCCATGACGTCGATATTTTTCGTCAACCTCAACATAAATCCCTGTGGATCCGCCGCGCTCATCCAACCAATTAAGCACAATATGTCCAACACATTCCTCATTTTCGTTAAGAATCATCAGGCAAATATCTTCCTCATCCGGCTCGTTATCTATAAAATCTTTATATTTTTCCGTATATGTTACCAGTGACACATTATCTTTCTGCCAAAAATATTTTCTCATTACACTTTTTTCCTTTCACAAAAAATCATGGCATGTATTTTCGAATAATATCACAAGAAGCATCAAACTGTCTCTGCTCTTCTTCTGTCAGCTTCAGTTCAATAATCTGTTCAATTCCATTTCTGCCTATCACACACGGCACTCCTGCATGGACTGCCGTTTGCCCATATTCTCCTTCCAGAAGTACGGATGCCGGAAGTACTCTGTGCTCATTCATCAATACTGCCTTTGCCATGTCTGCCAGCACATATCCAATTCCAAATTCTGTGGAACCTTTTCCGTTGATAATGTCCATTCCGCGCAAATGAGTTCTCTCTAAAATCTTTTCCTCTGAAAGATTTCCATACCGTATCGAATCTTCTTGTTTTAGTTCTTTGTAACCCTTACCAAATATAGTAAGATGTGAGAATGGTATCATGGAAGAATCTCCGTGCTCTCCCATTACAAATCCAACGACACTATGCGGGTCAACCTTGCACAAGTCACCAACTGTTCTTCTCATTCTCGCTGTATCGAGAGATGTTCCTGTGCTGAATACTCTGTTTCTTGGAAGGCCGGTTTCTTTGCGAATATAATCTGCAATAATATCTGCCGGATTAGAGATAGTGATAATAATTCCCGGAATTTCTATTTTTTCCAAATGAGTAACTATCTCCTTCATGCACTCTAGGGACGCACCTAATGTATCTAATCTGGTCTGTCCCGGCAACCGCGGTACTCCGGCACTAATCACGATAATATCTGCATCTTTGCAATCCTGATAATCCCCTGTTCGTACTATTACAGAACTTCCAAGAAAACATACACTGTCTGCAATGTCCATAGCATGACTTTCTGCTTTGACTTCATCAATATCTAATAATACAATTTCTTCACAAATTCCCTGAATCGCCAAGGCATATGCACAGTGAGAACCAACATGCCCCGCTCCAATAATTACGATTTTCCTATTTGCTGACATAGTAACTCCTTAAATCTGATTTCTTCTTTAGTTCCTGAAACATTGTTCTCCTCCCAAAATAAAAATTTATATTATTGTATCATTAAGCAGAAAATCCAACAAGTCTATATTTAGAAGTCCATCAATTTCATCAATTCATAATCCACACCATCTTCAAACATCTTCTTTGCCGCCTCGTAATCAAAACTTATATCTACATCATTTGGAAGTCTTGATATTCTATCTGCTTTTGAATCAATAAAATAATCCCCATTTTCTTCCAGCATCCAGTTAACAGGAAATCTTACCTCTCCAATACAATCCGTCATTACACAATTACCACCTACCGGCTGTGAGGAGCCACAACTTGTCGTCATTCCAGCCACCCTTACATTTTCACATTTTCCAAAGCAATAAACCAGATAATCACCTGCACTGACACATCTGCTATTTGTCAGTACAACTGTAGGTATATCTGCATATCTGCCATCTGCGTCTACCCATTCCTCCTTAACAATTTCCGTTTCATCCCCTTCACAATATGCCATATTATCAACAAAAAATGCTTCTTTTGTAAACATTCCGGCCCAATCTCTGACCATCGAAGTATATCCACCAGTATTATTTCTTACATCAATAATAAGACTCTCCATACCCTTTGCCTTTAGTTCATCAATCTTATTTGCCAATAGTTCTTTCGCATATTCATTATGTCCTGATATATATGCTGGAATATCTTCGAACAATGTTGTTTCTTCTTCTAAAATTCTTATATATCCAACGGTATCATTAAGCATTTCTGTATAAAAATTTTCTTTTTCTTCAAGTACACTCTTTCCCTGTATTATTCCCGCAACTTTTTCAAGTCTTTCACGATAATTTCCTATTTTAGAAAGTGTCAAACTCTGTCTACCTCCTGTCTCGTCAATAAACTCTACCTCCACAGTTTCTTCCCCTTTTCCTGCCAGAAAAACAGGTTTATACATCTCCTCATTCTCTTCCACCGGCCAGCGACCATACTCTTTTGTGTAAATGCACTTCGTTTCCTCAATTGCCTTATCTATTTCCTTACCATTCCATGATTTTATTACAGTCCCAAAATGTATTCCCGCTTTTTCAGCTACACTATTTTTTTCTACACACACTGCAATAGTTTCACCCGTATCCAATCTCACCATAGAAAAGCCATAGTCATTTCCTGCCATAATTTCTTCAGCTTCTTTAGCAATCTGTTCACTTCCAGTTTTTACCCATGAATGTCCATCATATAGATAATATGTAAATTCACAAAGTGCAGCATAAAACGCTGCAGGGCTTTCATGTTCTTCGGCTTTTCTGATTTTTGGCAGTATTTCTTCTCTTAATTTATCAAAATCTGTCTCTTTCCACTTACTTACAGAATCATATTTCTTTATATTACCAATCATCGCTTCAAATGATTCTTCATAGCTTAAATGTGAAAAATTTCTTGTATCACTGTTTGTAATAGCCGGATATGCTACAGTGTATAAACTCAATATAATTACTACAACTACTGATATGATTTCTACAACTACTTTGTATTTCATATTTACAATATAAGGTAATAGCATAATCAATGCTGATACAATATAGATTCCCCCGTAATATACCAGCGACATCACTATCTTCCCCTTAAATCCCAAGAAAAACAAATGCAGTAAACTCATTGCAAATGGAATACAACAAATCCATTTCCACTTTTTTGATATAAATTCTTTTTTCTTTTTACAAAAATGTAATGCAATCAAAATTCCCAAAAAACAAACCAGCATACAACTCGTCATAACCAGACTGATTCTATCCTGTGAAAACAATCTCAAATAAATCATAACTATTTCTCCTTTTACCTTGTGACTTTATTCAAACTTCTAGTCGGATTATATAGAGAATCAATCGAAAATAAAATAGTATACATGTCTCATTTTCCACAATTCATGCAATTTTTTTATACAAAAAGATACTAGTACACATGTACTAGTACCCTTTAAATACGCTATTTTCTCATCTTATTTACGAATTCAACCTTGTTCTTCACTTCCGTTTTTCTGTACAGATTATATATATGATTTCTCACTGTATTTTGAGATATTACAAGTTTCTCTGCGATTTCTTTATTACTAAGCCCCTGACAAATGCACTCTGCTATCTCCTGTTCCCGCTTAGTCAATCCATCATACATAAGTATATTGTCATCACTTCCACTTTTGTTTTCATCATTATTTATACATCCATCTAAACTTGTACTACTTCTTTTTCTTATATACACTATTTCAACAATACAGAAAAATATGTATCCAATGCAAGCCCATGGTATTTTTCTCAAAGTACTTACATATATAGATATCCATTGAAGCACAAAGCATATTATTATAAATATTGAAAGTGTAATATATTTACAATCAAGATTCAGCGTCTTTTCCTTGATTCCCACACTAACATGCAACATAATAAATGCCACTGATATAACAAACAATATAACACACGTTAAATTTGTGATTTCAGCATATGGAAAATCTTTCCACCAATATCTGACATATATACAAAAGGTATCTAATGCAAAGAACACGTCTGAACACGCAATACCAATAACAAATAAATTCTTATTTATTTTCTCTATACCTCTTAACAATTCCCATAATAGAACTGCACCAATTGTTACACAAATAAAATGTGCCAGTATTACGATATGTTCCATCTTTTTCTCCTATCTCTGGTTTTCATATTTTTGTGGTTGGTGGTGTTGCATACGTGTTATATGCGTAGGGATGCCCACCACGCCTCATAACATCTTTCCACTACTGATTAATGCTGTTTTCATCCATTATTTTCCATGAATCCGCAATATCTAAATAATGTATACCAGTTCATATTATCCTTATTTTTTGAATCCATATTCTATCTTTAATCTTTCAAATATTTCAAATGCAACCGGACAAACCTCAACAGCCTCCAACATACTATATAAACTATGTAAACGTTCTGGCTGGTTTGTATATGGATATTTTTTACAATTATCTGGTTTGCAGTCACCTAATCCGCAGCTTCCGTCCTCTTGCAAAAAATCACATGGTTTATTTTTTGTTTTAAAATTGCCTTCGCTATCTTTTTCAGAAAGATATAATTCAATAAATTCATCTGAAGACATATTCAAATGCGATGCATCTTTCTTTATATCAGCTAAAGGAATACTTCCGTAATAGCTCTTACAACAATTTCTGCATCTACTGCAATCATAGTCTGCAAATAATTCCTTGTGTAATCTCGCAAATTGCTCATCTAATATTTTTTCATCTGCATTGCATTTCAAAAATGTACGAAACTCCAAATTTTCTCTTTCCATTTTCTCTGCTATATGTTTTATCTTTCTTGGTGCTATCATAATTAATCCTTCTCTCCATATAAATATTTTTATTAAAATTGATTTTACCACAGTTATCAATCGAAAAAACACTCCAGAACAAATTGTCCTGGAGCGTAATACACTTGTTTAAAAAGCATAGTGTATAAGTTTACATCTAAGCTATTCGTTCCTTGCAATAAGGCAATTCATACAACGTATCAGGATCAATATCAATGCATCGACTAGCATCTCTATTTCCACTTATATCCCATGCTAACGTATCATTCATAACCGTACATGCATCAACAAATACAGAAATGTCTTTCAATGGTTTGAAAACTTCTTTATCTAACATGTTTTTCATATCATAACATACTATTTTTCCATCTTCAAAGTACACAAATACTGAATAGTCTTTCATTGGTATTACTTGAACCACTTTCGGAAACATAAACGTCACCTCCTATACAAGTGGATTAATTCTATTTAACGGTTTTCCATCTTTAGATAATTCCCAATTCTGCATCAACTCATCTTGATGCAGAACACACCACGCTAAAATCAACTTTAGTTGTCTTGATGGCAAAGCACCCTTAATGCATCGAGCCGTATCAATTTCAATAATTGCTTTATTTCCATTGTACTCTGCATGGAAATGAGGTGGATTATAATCATCATAATACATAGTAACTCGAATTCCATAAAATAATGATATTTCTGGCAAGCTGTTTCACCTCCAAATAATCATTTTGACTTGCTTATATAAAGTATATCATACTTTTTTATTTTTTTATACAAAAACATCCCAGAACGAAGTCCTGGGATGTAATAAGCATTTCTGAAACGTCCTGAGACGTTCTGGATTGTAAAATTGATTATCTCTTTGTTAATGTTTTGAGAGCTAGAAAAGCCCTGAAATAAGGGATTTGGGGTTGGTGGTGTTGCATATGTGTTTTATGTTGAGGACCGCCCACAACTTCCTATCGCTACCACTAACTATTAAAATAGTTCTAATATATCCTTTTCTCCCCAATACTCATTTGGATAAATCGATATATCATCTTTATGCTTACGAATAATTCTTTTAGGCGTTTCTGTATTATCATAAACATGCATAATATCACATATTTCGAGCAGTTCTTTAATATTATTGATTGATTTGTAAAATCTTTCAATCACTTTTGAACTTTCAACACTATGACCGCCCGATGCCACTCGTGATTCTATTCTAGTGATATTGATTTTAGGGTCAATAGTTAATACAAATACACACTTAATAAAATAGCCTTCTTCCTTTGCCTTTCTTAATATGTTTAATTTGTACTGAGATGATAATACCGTTTCAAAAGTAAAATCTTCTTTTTTATCAATAGACTCATATCTCATTTTATCTACTAATATGGCTGCTTCCATGTTATCCATTCCAGTTGCTGCAACAATATCATCCGCATTCGTGTATTTACCAACTTTGTCAAAAAACGTTGTAATTGTTCTTTTACCCGAACCATTCGGACCAGCTAACACAGGAATCATTGGCTTTTTACTTTGCATATTTTCTTTCACCATTTGCATATTCGATATATGCCACTCTTTTTTCTTTGTCATATCCCGCTACTGGCTTTTTACATATTTTTGATTTGTTTATAGCTGCTTTAACAGCCTCTGTAGCACGAGCATCCATTTCACTATCAGATACTGTAAGCGTAGTTTTCTCTTCTTCACTAGATACAAATTTTATCACTTTTCCACTCTTTGTACTTATGGTTGTCATAACTATGCTCCTTTCATGTAGATGTACTATCTATATTATGATTACTATCCAAATATACAAATATTCAATTATTTCATACAAATACATTTTACCACAGTTCTCACAAAAAACACCCCAAGACAAATGTCCTGGAGTGTAATATACTGTTCTGAAACGTCCTGAGACGCTTTGGATTGTGAAATTGATTATCTCTTTCCTGAATCCGTGAAACTTAGTTGTTTTTTTACAGGAACTGCCCAGAATCAATGTTATTCATTGCTTTACACCGAATTTTAGTACACAATTCCTGTTTGTTGCGAGATTTATATCTATTTGCAGCTTATAAGGTGCAAAAATGACGCACCTTAACAAGCCTTTTTCTGTTTTGTATTCTTAGGCCAGAGCAAAACGCTTATAAACATCCATAAATGCATGACGCCATACATTACTGCAACCAATTGCCAAGACAATCCGTCGTCCATGAGTTGTTACATGTCCGGCGATTTGAATCAGATTCCCTATCACGGTTCTGATACGTCTTCTTTTAACAGGGTGTTTTGTTTTAGGAGCTCGCCTGCTTTTTAACGACTCCTGACCTATTAATCGCAAAATATTATACGCAAGCACAGTTAATTCAAGGACCAGCTCATTTGTATCAAATTTGCCGGATGGAAGTCTTTCAACATCCATATCCGTCTTGATTTCACTGTGAAACTGTTCGCATTCGCCGTGAGCATGATAGCCATTTATGATATCATCATCGCTCCAGCCGAGATTGGTCCATATCGTATTGCACTCGATATCCGGAACCAGAAGGAACTGTCCGTTTTTATCGGTTGTTCGTTCAATCACCTCATATACAATGCGCATGGTAATGGTTTTTGATTCTCCTTCGGAATCTGTATACGCTACATCTTTCCACGAAGAACCTATGTAAACAGTTTTTCCATCACGAGGATTACGGATGTCCTTACAGCATTCCTTTACTTTGGCAATCCAATCTTCTTTGGATTCACCTCTTCGAAGATTTCTTTTTACAATAAACCAGGAACCGTCTTCGATTAGAATGCCTAAGTTTTCAGCAGCATCATTCCCTGCGTCCATACGAACCAACAGTTGCTTGTCTGTCAGTTGATGTCCAAGCCGAAGTGTCTGCTTTAAAAATGCGGGTGTATTGCACTGGCAATGCTGACTTCCTTCCCGTAGCTCCGTATTTGCAAGAAAGCCTTCTGTGCCAATGTATGCCATCATTGGTGCATAACCATCAAATCCTTTGTATGTGTGTGCAACTCCTTCCTTATGTGTTTTTGAATTATCCATAGGAGTGACGTCAAGATCCAAAGGAACTAACCCGGATTCTAATGCGGAAGGCTGAACATGGAAGGTATGAAACATGGCAACATTTGCATTTAGGATTTCTTCCCTCAATGAAGACCCTATATCATCCATACGCTGACGTAAGGTCTCAGCAGATGGAATCGCCCTTGTGATACCAAGAGCAAGCTTGTAATACTCAGGATCATCAGACATCTCATTGATAGCATCATAAGAAGTCTTGCCCTGACAAAGAAGTCCGATATAAGAAAGAAGAATATCTCCGTTTTTGATTTGGCTCTGGGAACGTTTGCCATCAACCTTCATGTTATTGCACTTTTTAATGAAGCTGCTTTTGCCAAGCATCTGTCCCACAAGAGATAATCCGCTGGGAGTAATTAGTCTTTCATTGGAAAATTCGATTACGAGTTTTTTCATAAATATCCACCTCATATATTGATACTTATATTTTACTATATGAGGTGCTAAAAACACAGAGGAAATATGAGAAAGTCATATGTTTTTATCTTCACCCATTGGGTGAAAACAAAAACTAGAAATGAAACCGTGTTACACCCAGTATTTATCGGGTATACGCCCGAAATAAGGTTATCAAGTTTCACGGATTAAGGTCTTTGTTAACGTTTTGATAGCCTTATTTCAAAACCTATCTGCCAATTTCATTTATTTGTTTCCTTCAAATTATTTTATTGCATACTAACCATTTTACTGTTATCATTAACAAAACATGTCAAAAGAATTTTCATACATCGTTATTAAAATATCCGGTTTCTTCCCATACTTTCTTATCTGGGCAATAATAGCTGAATTCTCTCGAAGCACCGATTTTCATCGCTGTTCCAAACTTCAGAATTCCTTGTTGTATTCCAATACGAACATATTGAGCATCTTTTCCCATTGCTTTAGCATTTGTGCATTACTTTACAACGAATCTAAATACTTAATTCCAGTTTGTTGCGTATTTTATTTTCGTTTTCAGATTATAAACGCAAAAATTGCACACCCTAACAAGCCTATTTCTGATTTATGTTTTTAGGCCAAAGCAAAACGATTATATACATCCATAAATGCATGACGCCATACATTACTGCAACCAATTGCCAAGGCAATCCGTCGCCCATGAGTTGTTACATGTCCGGCGATTTGAATCAGATTCCCGATAACGGTTCTGATACGTCTTCTTTTGACAGGATGTTTTTTTTAGGCGCCCGCTTGCTTTTCAGCGACTCCTGACCTATTAGTCGCAAAATATTATATGCAAGCACAGTTAATTCAAGGACCAGCTCATTTGTATCAAATTTTCCTGATGGAAGTCTTTCAACATCCATATCCGTCTTGATTTCACTGTGGAATTGTTCACATTCTCCGTGAGCATGATAACCTTTTATGATATCATCATCGCTCCATCCAAGATTGGTCCATATGGTATTGCACTCGATATCGGGAATCAGAAGGAACTGCCCGTTTTTATCAGTTGTGCGTTCAATCACCTCATATACAATACGCATGGTAATGGTTTTGGATTCTCCTTCGGAATCTGTATACGTTACATCTTTCCATGAAGATCCAAAGGAACTAACCCGGACTCTAATGCCGAAGGCTGAACATGGAAGGTATTAAACATGGCAACATTTGCATTTAGAATTTCTTCTCTCAACGAAGACCCTATTTCATCCATGCGCTGACGTAATGTCTCAGCAGACGGAATCGCTCTTGTGATGCCAAGAGCGAGCTTGTAATACTCAGGATCATCAGACATCTCATTAATGGCGTCATGTGAAGTCTTGCCCTGACAAAGAAGTCCGATGTAAGAAAGAAGAATATCTCCATTTTTGATTTGACTCTGGGATCGTTTGCCATCAACTTTCATGTTATTACACTTTTTTAATGAAATTGCTTTTGCCAAGCATCTGTCCCACAAGAGATAATCCACTGGGAGTAATTAATCTTTCATTGGAGAATTCGATTACAAGTTTTTTCATAAGCATCCACCTCGTATATTGATACTTATATTTTACTATATGAGGCGCTGAAATCATAGGAAATGTACATATTTATTATATTTTTTCTTCACCAATTGGTGGAAAACAGAAACTGGAAATAGAACCGTGTTACGCCTTGTATTTATCAAGAACAAGCCATAAACTGGGTTAACAAGTTTCACGGATTAAGGTTTATATAAATATTATAACTCCGTAGCCACACTTTGCAAAGTGGGATTTATATAATATTTCATCTAAATATTTCGGTATTTTCGGGATTTAAAAAAAGACACTGGCACAATGTCCAGTATCTTTTTGCAATAAACGGCTCTATCTATCTTTTTCCCATATGATATGTAATACATTTTCTCCAGTAATAATTTCATCTATATAATCCTTTATAAATGATGGTTTTATTTCATTGTTCGGAATTTCTTCAATAGGCAACCATACTAATACCTCGCCGTCATCAGTCATACCATCTCCCGTATTTACATTATCTTCTTGCATTTTCATAATGTAATAGAATTCCATTGTATGACAATCTAAACCGTCTATCGTACCTCCAATTCCTTTAAAGAAATTTTCACATACAACCGCAAGACGCTCTACTTGTGCCTTTATTCCCGTTTCTTCAAAAACTTCTCGTTCAATACATTTCTCAGATGTTTCACCTAAATGCACACCACCACCAAGCACATAATAGTATCCACCAATTTTACTTTTTACAAAAAGAATTTTATTATCCTTAATAATAAAAGCACCTGTTCGATATCTAAACCAATTATTCCCTTTTGTAAATCCACAATCGTACATTTCTTCGTCCTCCAATATTTAAAACATTGCTGTTAATTATATCAAATTTCACAGATTATGCAATCACTTTATCGGTTGCGTTCCTGCTGCTTTATGACCTCATAAGCCTTATCTCTGTTCTTACGTTCCAACTACTTATTACATAACAAAAACTTGTCTCGAAAACATATCCAAAGTGTATAAGTTTACATCTAAGCTATTTGTTCCTTGCAGTAAGGCAATTCATACAACGTATCAGGATCAATATCAATGCATCGACCAGCATCTCTATTTCCACTTATATCCCAAGCTAACGTATCATTCATAACCGTACATGCATCAACAAATACTGAAATGTCTTTCAACGGTTTGAAAACTTCTTTATCTAACATTTTTTTCATATCATAACATACTATTTTCCCATCCTCAAAGTACACAAATACTGAATAGTCTTTCATTGGTATTACTTGAACTACCTTTGGAAACATAAACATCGCCTCCCTATACAAGTGGATTAATTCTATTTAACGGTTTTCCATCTTTTGATAATTCCCAATTCTGCATCAACTCATCTTGATGTAGAACACACCACGCTAAAATCAACTTTAATTGTCTTGATGGCAAAGCACCTTTAATGCATCTGGCTGTATCAATTTCAATAATTGCTTTATTCCCATTATACTCTGCATGAAAATGCGGTGGATTATAATCATCATAATACATAGTAACTCGTATTCCATAAAATAATGATATTTCCGGCATATTGTTTCACCTCCAAATAATCATTTTTGACTTACTTATATAAAGTATATCATACTTCTTTATTTTTTTATACAAAAACATCCCAGAACAGAATCCTGGGATGTAATAAGCATTTCTGAAACGTCCTGAGACGTTCTGAATTGTGAAATTGATTATCTCTTTGGTAACGTTTTGATATTTTGAAAAGCCCATCAATATGGGATTTGTGGTTGGAATTGTTGCATATGTGTTGTATGCGGTTGACTACCCACACATTCCCAAAACTACTCATTACTTTAACAAAGAAAGGACTACTACTATGAAAATATATTTTGCTTACTACAACCAATACAAGAACGGAATTGATATTGCTTTTGCTGATAATACACTTCTATTCTTATCCTGTGCTGAAGCTGAAAAGAATCTGCATACTACACCTAACTCTCAAAGGCTTATTGATAACCTTGCAATTGATAATCCGCTTATGTATGCTGCACTTGCTCTTGATTGCGAGTTGCAAGCTTGGGCTGATGCTATGGATGAGGATTGGTGTCAGTAAAAGCCTAAATATATATATATATTATACAATCGGGAATTAATCACTAGCATCTTTTCTATCGTAATCAGAATATTTTACATAATCATATGCACATAATAATCTTCTATAATCGGTAGTATTTCCGCTTAAATTGCTCATTTCTTTCAAATAAGGTTCAACTTCCTCTGGCATTATTTTTTTCTCCATTAACGCATATGCAATGACTTCGTTTTTATAAGTCATTGCATAATTATCATTTTGCAAAATATCTACAAGTGAATTTTCTGTCACTTTATATCTATCCTTAACCGAATCATAAATTACTTTCAGCTTCTCCTTCTGCTGTTTTTTTAACTTTTCACTTCTTTTAATTTTCGGATCAATTAATGAAAAACCATATATAGGAAAATACTGCGAAGATTGAATCATAATTTTATCAACCAACTCCAAAACCTGATTATTTTCCTCTTCTATTATATCGAAGTAATTCTTCATCATTTCTGGAGCAGTTTGATATGAATAGGTTATTGATTTTTGTGAACCTATTACAAGAACCTTATCACTATTATCTAGTTCATCTAAATCATTAGTAATTCTTACTTTAATTGTTCCTCCTGCATATATTTCTTTTACTACATTTTGAACCTTCCTTATATCCATTGCTGATACTGGTAGCTGTAAGCCCGATAATTCTCTATATATTGCAGCATAATTATCTGTTTTTATTCGATTAATTCTTATTGTTTATAATGGTATCATAATTTAAGACACTTCCTGAGACAAATCTTAATGAATTTGATATACTCTTATTATCAATCAGAAAGAAGGAAAAATTATGTCTCGTACAAGAAGAAATTTTACAGCTCAGTTCAAAGCAAAACTCGTATTGGAAGTGCTTAAAGGTGAAAAAGATATAAATACAATAGCTACCGAAAATGATATTCAGCCAAACTTACTCCGTAACTGGAAGAAAGAATTTCTGGACAATGCTTCTGTTGTTTTTGATGACAAAAGAGAAGAAAATATCAAGGAAAAGCTTGCATCAGAGCGTAAGGAAAAAGCTGAATATGCAAAAAAGGTCGGTCAACTCACCATGCAGGTGGATTGGCTCAAAAAAAAATCTGAAGAATTGCTTGGACCTGACTACGAGAGTAAATTTAGTAAAAAACCATTCGAAGAATAAGGAAAGCAATCTTCCGGTTTCTGTTGTTGCGATGCTTGCCAGCATTAACAGGACAAGTATTTATTACAAAGGAACGCCTATTTCTGATGAAGAATTTGAATGTAAACGAATCATAGATCGGCTTCACACGGATAATCCAACATGGGGTGCCAGACAGATATCTTCCCAGCTTAAACAACATGGATATAAAGTTGGCAGACGCAAAGCACGTAGATACATGGATGAAATGGGTATTAACCCAGTATATCCAAAGCCAAATCTTTCAAAACGCTTGAAACAGGCACAGGTTGTTCCATATTTACTTAGAAATGCCATCATAGACCGCCCTAACCAGGCATGGTCAATTGACATTACATATATTCCAATGAAGCATGGTTTCTTGTATTTAACAGCCATTATAGATTGGCATAGCCGTTGTATCGTAGGCTGGGAACTGGATGACACTTTGGATACACGTGCCTGCATAGAAGCATGTGAAAAAGCATTTAAAGTTGCAAAACCAGAAATCCTTAACTCAGATCAAGGATGCCAATTTACCAGTCAAAAATACAAGGATTTTCTTAAAACAAACAAAATCAAGCAAAGCATGGATGGAAAAAGCCGTTGGGCTGATAACATCATGATTGAACGCTGGTTCCGTACATTCAAGTACGAAGAAGCATATCTTACCGAATGGAAAAATATCAAAGAAGCACGTCAGGCTATCGCTGCTTATATTCATAAGTACAACTTTGAGCGTTGCCATTCTGCAATCGGTAATGTTCCTCCAGCATCTGTATACTATCCGGCTATGCTATATGACGCTGCTAAGAATGCTGCTTAATTGGAGACTGTCACTGAGGAGAAGCCATCTTCCTCTAACCATGGATATCAGTTCATTATAAAAGTCTTAGATTTTTGTCTTGACAACTGAACCACTATAGTTGAAAAACCTTCAACATCTATATTATGTTCTGTAACTTCAACATTATCAGAGTCTTTTGCATACTCTACCAATAAAAACTGTGACCTAACTTTTTCAGCAGCATCTGATGATGGATCAACATATGTAAAGATAGTCTTCAATATTTGTTTTATATTGTCATCACCAATGTTGTAACCAATAAATATAATGGGGTTATGAATAAATAATGATAATAACTGTGCTCTTATTAATTCATATTTCTGATTAAATTTTTCATAATCTTCATGTGTAATTATAATTTTGTCTGGTTCATCTACACTTCCATGTATTTTATATAACGCCCCATATGGATTACTAAGCAAAATATCATTTCCAACCAAAGGTTTAAATCCAAAAATATCTTCCAACATACAATCATAATTAGTCGTGATAATAGAACTTAGATTCTTTTTTGCCTTCTTTAATTCAGTAAGTTCTGGACTACTTTTATATTTTAATGATTCAAATATTTGTGCAATATATAATTTAAACCTACTTATATTAATTCCTTTTTCCATATTACTGTAAAATAAATCATTTATCTCTTTAAACTTTCCATTTCTATCTGAAACTAAAGTGGAATTAAATTCTTTTTCGATATCAGAAGCAATTTCATCATATTTATATTTTCCATCATAACAATGATTTGATTTTATATCATAATAATACTCATTATTACCTTTTAATTCAAAACAAATCTTTTTCAGCAAATCATCCCAAGAATATGAATTTTCCAAATATCTTAAACTCATCCCAGTTCCTACAAATAATACTGGATGATTGCGAAATTGTCTTATGAAATCAGATAACTGCATAATTTATCTCCTTTTCCAAAAATAATTTTACTTTTGGGTAACATTACGCCTCTGCTTTCCCATTGCTATTCATTAATTGATTATACCTTTTTTTCCAAGCACGCGATGGTTTTCTACATATACCGTCTTCAGATTCGAAGGCACATAATCCTGGTATACTATTACTTCCACAAATGTCTGGATTTGTGTGTCTACATCCTAATGTAGTATTTTCAGTATCGCCTTCATTTAATGGCTCAGAAAAACCAAATTGTACTTTATTCATTATCATCCATCCTTAGCAATATATTGTTATAATATTCTTCATTTATCTCAAATCCGATATATTCTCTATTTAATTTTTTTGCAGCAACTAATGTCGTTCCACACCCACAAAAAGGATCTAACACAGTCTGTCCTTCTTTAGTTACTAACGAAATTAGTATTTCCATTAATTCCACTGCTTTTTGCGTTGGATGTAATCCTCTATCAGTTTTTTGAGTCTTTACCTTTAGAATATTCGAGCATATTTCAAGTCCCTCATTCAAGGTAGTTAACTCTTTTAATTTATTTTCATTAAATGCACCAACTTCATATTTTGTTATATTATCTGTCAAAGTAGTTCCTTGTGGATAAGGTTTCATAAACCAAAGTATTGGTTCAAATAGTGGTCTCAGATTTCCTATCTTCCATCCCTCCCACGCCAAACTATTCTGTTCATCATTTCTTCTATCAAAAACACAGCTAACTCTCTGTGCTCTATATGCTGCTGAATCCTTTTCCCATGCAATCATATCTTTAAAAATAAAACCAGCATCTTCCATTGCACAAATACACCTATGTGCCATCCTTCGTCCTGCAAATATAAAACAACTTGCACCTGGCTTCAATACTCTTAACCAATCTTCTGCCCACGATGAACACCATTGATAATATTCAACTGGAATATTTTTATCTGATTGAGCCCAGCCATTCAATGGTTTACCTCTAGTCTTAAAAATACTTCCACATTTTTCTTGTGCTGGACTTTTTCCTAACAGCGCACTATTTGTGTTGTTATGTAAAACATCCCACTTATCATAATTTATCCCATATGGAATATCAGATAAAATCAAATGTACTGATTCTGTGTCTACACTCTTTATTAATTGTATTGAATCACCTAATTCAATTCTACTCATTAATATTTCACCTACCTATTTAATTTATCAATATACTGTGTAATGACATTTATTTTTTCCTGTAATTTCTTTGCTTTAATCAATTCTTCTATTGCTTTTTCTTTGGTATATTTCTTTATTTCTTCTATACAACCTGTCCAGTAAGCTATTTCTGTTTTTCCTCTATACATAATTAATCTTTTATAATCATTTAACATACTTCTATATTTTGATTCCGACAATCCAATTTTCTTTGCGACATAAACATCCATTTTAGGCAAAAAACAACATTTAGCATTCGCAAAACTTAATGATTTATCCCTTGCTATCATTTGAGAAGCATTCCATAAAGATTCTAAAGATAATGATTCTGTCTCTTTGACATTTTCTTCTAGTAAAATTGATATGTGTTCCCACGCCAACAAACACACATTATTTTCAAGAGCTTTTGAATATATTTGACTAGTAGATTGTGGATATTGAAAGTACGGTGCTACTAAAACAGCGTACTCATTCTCA
Organism: Roseburia sp. 499; assembly: GCF_001940225.2. Lineage (NCBI taxonomy): Bacteria > Bacillati > Bacillota > Clostridia > Lachnospirales > Lachnospiraceae > Roseburia > Roseburia sp. 499. The sequence goes on along the minus strand of NZ_CP135164.1, from coordinate 285,766 downwards.
GATCCCCGCCAATCACTCAAATTACTAACTTTAAAATCTTTCTGATTTTTTGCCGTTCTACTCAGTCTAAAACATTTTGCATCTGCAACCAAACTATATTTATATCCTGAAATGCTTTCTGCTAATATATCAGCACTATCTGCTCTTTCATCCAATGCTCTTGATGCCAATCCTAACATTCTAAAACATCTTGCTAAAACTATATCTGAAGCCTTTGAATATAATTTTTCTTCTGTCGAATCATGTTCTATATTTTCAGGTATAGTTCCTATCTGCTTTACGATTTCTTTGAAATCTTTCTCTGATATTTTATCAATATATTTCCTTATTTCTTCGGTCGCTTCCTTAAAATCTTTCGTAGAAAATTCTTTTATCTTTTTTATAAGTTTTTCAAACATGTCATATCTCCTTATATTTCTATTATTTCTTGATTTTTCTGTGCGATTCAGTGTTGCCAAAATTTTACCAACTATAAGTACTATGTCTAGTCTATTTCACAAATACGAGCTTTGTTTCATTCCATTTGAAATATTTCATTATATTTTTACTTGCTATCATATATTCTACCTTTTTTACATTATATTATATTCGATATAACAACTAATAGCAACGGAACTTGTGTTTGACTTTTTTATATTATAGCATCATTATAAATCGAACACAAGTTCTACTATTGTTTAATTTATCTCCCCTCATACACCTCCCACAATCTCTTCTGTTCCTCCCCAATCCTCAATATCTCCTGCAAATCTCTCACCATTGCTTCAACATTAGCGTCCATCTGTTCAACAGTACCAGTACGATTACCTGCTGTAATCTCCCATTGAATACTCTCTTTAGAATAATATTCCTTAGTCTCCACATTCATATATCCATACACCAAATATGAATAACCATCACTTTTCTCTAAAAACACCGGAGCCACTTCTCCTTTAGAAGTTTTCCATCTCATCAGCCTTGGAAACCAGCATAAGCCTTCTTTTATCAGTTCTTTGAATGTCTCAAGCAGTTTGCCCAGCTCATCCAATATTCCACGGAATGAGTTTCCTGCCTCTATTGTCTTATCTGCTTCTACCTGATTAGCATATTCTTCTATCGTAGGTGCAAATAATCTGAATGACGATACAAAATTCTTGATTCTATCAAGCAATTTCGCTGCATCTTCTGCTTTTTCAATAGCATTTGCCAGCTCTTCATTTATCGATTGAAGTTTTTCCCTCTTTTCGTCAAGTTCCATTGATATCTGTTTTGATTCTCTACTATCCATTTCTGATAGCGACTTAGTAATCCGCCACATACTTTCCAGATATGAAATATCAGTCTCCAGTTTTTCTTTTTTATCCGTATATTCTTTTTCAACGGCTTTATTTGCCTTAACTGCCATATCCGACTCTTCCACCTGCTTTTGTAATTGTGTCAAATGCTTTGTCTCCTGAGCCACCTTATACTCCGCAACTGATAAATCGTGATTTCGACCTTTCGACTTTTCTTTTATCTGTTCCCCAAACCAGTCCTCGACTTCTTTATTTGCCACCTCTCGAAGTTCATCCTGCAGCACTCCCGATAACACATCTTTAGTGAATACCTTTCTTTTTGACACCTGCTTGCAAAGACCTTTCTTATATCCATCTGCCACAGGAACTCCCACAATGTGCATATGCGGACTATCCTCATCAAGATGAACCACAGCATTTGCAACTACAAACTGTGGTAGCCTCTTTCTAAGCTCGTCCAGTATTATCTGATATGATAATTTCATATATGACTTCATATCATCAAATTGCTTCCAGAACTCTCTGTCGCCTATCTGAATGATTATTTCAACTGCCATATCCTGTTCCTTACCTGCCACATGTTCAAAATAATCTTCAATTTTCCTATCTTGTCGTGTCTGCTTTTTATTATATTCTTCTAATGCCTCATCGAATTCTTTATGATATACTGTTTTCACATCATCAATCAGTTTTGATGTACCATATATGATGCAAATGTTGTCTTTGCTATAATCTGATGATTTATATTTTCTCAGGTTATGCTTTGCAACAGCTGCAAGCTTAGATTTCGATGTAATGGCACTTTTCTTATTGCTCACATGAGCTGTATATGAAATATTTCCCATTTGCATCTCCTTATCTGTACTACCTTTTTATCTGTTAAATCTATCGGAGCAGTGCAGTTATCATCTTGGCTCTGCCACAGATGATAACCCCCTAGCAGTTTTGGCAAGCCAAAATTGCAGTGGGCTCTCCGAGGGTTTTATATATTATCCTTACTATTACCAAGAGTTTAATAATCTGTATTTTTTATGATTGCAGACTCTAAACTCTTTCCTAGAATTTAGAATCTGCTTTTCCAAACATCCAGATTATTAAACTCTTTACTCCGGCATTACCCAAGTCCAGTAAATTGTTCCATCTTCTGCCTTTTCTTTATCTGATGTTATTCCCAGCTTTTTCTTTGCCGATAGAAGCGTGTTTCTCTTAATGCTCCTTTTTGCAGCTTCCATCATTATTTCATTTGAAGGAATCACTTTATTGGCACCAAAGTATTCTTTGATAAAATTCTCCGCAATGTCGAGCTTCTTTTTTCCTCTTCCTTCATTACCGGATAACAACTCATCTATAGTGATATCGTATGGTCCTATACATACCATTCCATTATCCTCTGTCATTTCAAATCCTATTGCATCCCCTGCTGGAGCTAATGAAGATTTATCATGTGCCATTATCCTGATATTCGGTTTATCACGGAGCCTTGCCACCAACAGAACACTTCTGGCAGTTGCCTGTATATCAATAGAACCAAGTCCTCTGTATGTTGATTTGCTGCCGGATGCCTTATTCATATGACCAATAAGAATAATTGCACAATTATGCTTTTCTGCTATTATTCCAAGATGCTTTAGCACCGGTCTTATTTCATTTGCTCTGTGCATATCAACTGTAGCTCCGATATATGCCTGAATCGGATCAAGAATGATTAACCTTGCCCCAGTATCGATTATTGCCTGCTCCAGCCTATCATCTGTCATTGATAATTCCTTATCTGTCTCATCAATAACCCGAATCATGGAACAATCTGCTCCTGCCTTTTCTAATCTGGGCTTAATCGTATCTTCAATTCCATCTTCTGCGGTCTGGTAAATGATATGAATAGGTTCATATTCTTTATCATCATCACATGGGAGCGGCAAGCCCCTGCTAAGAGCTGCCGCTAACTTGAGAACCAAAGTTGTCTTTCCTTCTCCCGGATCTCCTTCAATTATTGTTATCTTTCCGTATGGTATATATGGATACCATAGCCATTCCACCTCTTTTGAAACCACATCCTCCATATGGATAAGTTTCAGTTCAACATTCTGTTTTTCAACCATATTCATCCTCCTTGCTATACTGCTTCTTTGTTAAAATATCCTGTTTCTTCCCAAACTTTTTTATCCGGACAATAATAGCTGAACTCATTTGAGCTCCCTACCTTTATTGCCGTTCCAAATTTGAGTAATCCTTGTTGTATTCCCAGCCTTACATACTGTGCGTCCTTCCCTATTGCACTTGCAATCTCTTTTATTGGTACATTTCTCCCTGTAAAAGCTGGTAAATCACCCTGATAGATAACTTCTGGCATCTCTACCACCTCCTCTTTTATATAGAGCATTTCTTGCTCTGTTATGTTTTGCATTATACAGACCTTTGTTTGCTCTGTCAATAGTTTAAAATTTAATGTTGACTATTAAATATTGGTGTGTTACATTTACAATCACAGGAGGTTGAAGCAATGAATACAGGTAAAAAGATTAAATTAATACGAACCTTTCGTGGTTTAACCCAGAAAGAACTAGGCGAAGCTTGCGGAATACATGAAGTCGCTATCCGTAAGTATGAGCTTGGAAAGAATCTTCCTAAGCCTGAACAGCTTAGAAAGATTGCAGATGCACTTGGTGTCAATGTTAATTCATTGATGGAATTTGATATCGAGGCTGATGGTGATGTACTACCATTACTATTTGCTATTGATGAAGCATTTGACATTTCTATCAAGGATTTAGACAGAGAGCCCGGCATATTCTTTTCCAATAAGAATCTTGTTCAGTTTCTTAAAGACTGGCAGGCTATGAAAGAATTACTTGATAATGGCAGCCAGACACAGGATAATTACGAAATATGGAAGACTATCCGCCCAAGTGTGACAAAGGTAACCCACGAATAACAATCATTTTATCCGTTTGCTATCAGCTTTCTAGTAAATAGCGAAAGGATGGTGCTTATGAAGTTACCCAACGGATACGGAAGCGTTGTAAAACTTTCCGGCAAAAGAAGAAAACCTTATCAAGTGAGAAAGACTGTAGGCTGGCACTATGATGCGGAAAAAGACAAACAGGTTCAGGATATGATTACAATTGGATATGCAGCTACCAGAGCTGAAGGCTTGCAAATGCTTGCTGATTACAATAATAATCCATTTGATACCAAGGCTGCTAAGATGACTTTTTCAGATGTCTATGAAGAATGGTCAAAGCGTAAGTTTCCTACTATATCAGAATCTAATGTAAAAGGATACACAGCATCCTATAAATCCTGTGAACCCCTTTACAACAAAGTTTTCAAGGATATTAAATTAGTTGATTTACAGACTGTTATTGATACCTGCGGTAAGAATTTTCCTACTCTCAAGAAAATCAAAGTCCTGTTTAACCAGCTATTTGATTATGCTTTGAAAAATGATATTTGCAACAAAGATTATTCAAGCTTCGTTGATATTGTTCAATACAAGGATCGTAACCCTAACAAATACGATAGAAACAAGTTTGAGAAAAATGAAATTGATATTATCTGGGAACAAAAGGAAGATAAATATTATCAGATAGTATTGATGCTCCTATATAGCGGAGTCCGTATCTCTGAAATGCTTGATTTGAAGAAAGAGAATGTTCATCTTGATGAACAGTATTTTGATGTTATCTGTAGTAAAACAGAAAATGGTATCAGAAAAGTTCCAATAGCAGACAAGGTTCTGCCATATTACAAGGCTTGGTATGAATCCTGCCCTGAATGTGAATATTTACTTCATACAGAAGATGGAAAACATTTTGAATACCGAAACTACTACGATAGCTATTTCAAGCCATTGATGGAACAGATAGGTATTAATCGTACACCGCATTGCTGCAGACACACATGTATCTCAATGTTAGCAGAAGCCGGTATTAACCAGACTATAATCAAAAAGATTGTAGGGCACTCAGGTGCTATGACACTGACTGAGAAAGTATATACCCACTTTGATATAAAGGAGCTTGTAGATGCAATTAACAGAATTTAGAAAACAATCGGTGCCATTCGCAGATTGCAAAGCAATCTTGCTCATGACATGCAAAAAGGACATTCCCCAGTATTTCTACTGAAAAATGTCCTATACATATCAATATCTTTGTTGCATACCTGCTGCATATGTGTTGCATTCGATGTAAATTCCAGCACATCTGACAGCATTCCACAACTTCTGTAACCCTTGTAAAATGGGCTTTTCTTGATATCTTCGTTCTTGAAAGATTATCTCTTTGAGAACTGTGGAGCACGACGTGCTGCTTTGAGACCGTATTTCTTTCTTTCTTTCATTCTTGGGTCACGGGTTAAGAATCCGTTAGCCTTAAGAACTGGTCTGTACTCGTTATCTACCTGTAACAAAGCTCTGGAGATACCATGTCTGATTGCTCCTGCCTGTCCTGTGTATCCGCCACCTCTAACGTTTACTAAAACGTCAAATTTATCAGCTGTTTCTGTTGCAACTAATGGCTGACGAACGATAACCTTTAATGTCTCTAATCCTAAATATTCATCAATATCTCTTTTATTGATTGTAATCTTACCGGTTCCAGGTACTAAATATACTCTGGCGATAGATTTTTTTCTTCTTCCTGTTCCGTAATACTTTGTATTAGCCATCTTATTTTACCTCCTGATTAAAATGTTAAAGCTTCTGGTTTCTGAGCTTCGTGTTTGTGTTCTGGTCCAGCGTATACGAATAACTTCTTATACATCTGTCTTCCTAAAGGTCCCTTTGGAAGCATTCCCTTAACAGCAAGTTCGATAACTCTTTCTGGTTTATTAGCTAACATTTCCTTTAAAGTGGTTTCTTTCATTCCACCTACATAATCGGAGTGATGATAGTAAATCTTCTGGTCTAATTTCTTACCAGTTACTTTAATCTTCTCTGCATTAACTACGATAACGTAATCTCCAGTATCAATGTGAGGAGTGTAGATTGCTTTGTTCTTTCCTCTTAATACTTTTGCTACTTCAGATGCCAAACGTCCTAAAGTCTTTCCTTCAGCATCAACTACATACCATTTTCTTTCAATTGTTGCCGGGCTGGCCATAAAAGTTTTCATTGAATGTTACCTCCTTGAATTTTCCAATGTTACTCTGATATCCGAATGCCGTCCAAGTGCTTTAAATATGAAATTCATTCGTTCTATCATTTTCACACCATTTACATTTTTCTTTGTACATCAAAGCAAAAACGCTTCGCCGGGGTAAGGCTTGCATTTCTAACTCGCCATACTGCTCAATTATATTACACGGACTCGCGTGTGTCAATCCTTTTCTTTTATTTTTAAATTTTTTTAAATTTTTGAACTAACCCACAAAACGGCAATAACCGCTAAAACTAATCCGGGTAACAACTCCATTTTGCGTATTCAAATAAATACCATAGTTGCCAAGTCCCTCACCTGTAATATAAAAATCCTCTGCGCTCTGATAGAATCCATATTTTTCCAGACATTCCATTGCATCCTGCTCTGAAATTCCCGGATACAGACCAAATATAGTTAAATCGCCAACCTTCTCATTTTGATAGGTAAATGAACCATCATCTTCATAATAGAAGGAAAATACTTCTTTTCCATCACAAATACCGATATGCTCTATGCCATATTCATCTTCTGTTATTGTAACAGAAGATGTGGAAGTGATTTTTCTTTCCACTTCTTTTATATCAAAATCTTTTTCCATACAGAAAACTCCCATATCCCCTTTAGCCGAATTGCCACTGCCCAATGCCTGCTTTCTCATCAACTCCAAATACGCAGACGTATAATGCATAAAATTTTCAACATCTAATGCTCTATATGAAACATTAAGAGGTTTCGCATCTCCTATATAAGACTGATACCATGCATCATACTCTTCCTTATCTACCGGACGCTCTGTACTATAATTTCCCGGCTCATTAATAAAATATAAAATGCCATCCCCATCTGTATCAAGTTCATCCGGAAACATATTGCCGTCATAATCCTGTTCCCTGTAACCTTTTTCCCAACTGTCCACACTAGCCACTTCCAAATAGGTATCACTGCTGCTATCATACTGATATAAAGTAAATGGCCATAAGGTTTCTCCCAATCCCTGATTGTGAGACCAGCCTGCCATCACCGTTCCATTATCATAGTATGTTACATCTGGAAATTCTGCCAGTTCCTCCTGCAGTGTATCGCTCTCCGGATCATATGCGTATACACGTTCTACCATGGCAGCCATATAAGTATTGATAAAGCAAATCAGTAATTCTTCCTTTCCATCCCCGTCAATATCCACAATGGAATACTGATTTTCTCCCATATCTCCGTCGATCGAATCTACCTGACTGCCATCCGGCCACTGGTAGGCACAAACCAGTCCTGACAAAATGCCTGCATAATAATGTCTTATTTTCGCTGTATTGATTTCTTCCTCTAATTTCTTCTGCTCTTTCGTAACAGCATCCTCTTTCTCTGATTCTTCTGTTTCCGCTTCTTCCTCCCCATCATCTTCTGTCTGCTCTTCACTTGTTTCAACTTCTACATCTTCCTGAATAATATCTTCTACTTTTTCTTTTGTAGAACATCCGCTCATCAAAACCATACCTGCCATCAAGACAGCTCCCATTTTTTTTGCTAATAATTTCACTTTCATACCTCTTCTCCTTTGTTCTTATATTCAATTCCTATCATTGTCAATCCATGTGCCGGTGCCGTAGGTCCCGCCGCACTGCGGTCCTTTTTTTCAAGAATCTCTAAGATATCTTCCGGCTCCTTTTCTCCCACACCTACCTGCACGAGCGTTCCGGCAATAATTCTTACCATATTATAAAGAAATCCCGTTCCCGTCACTCGTATGGTAATGATATCCTCTAAGGATTTTTCCACCTCACAGGAAAGAATTGTCCGCACGGTGTCTTCGACAGTCGTATGAATGGAGCAAAAACTTTTAAAATCATGAGTTCCCACCAGATAGGCTGCCGCTTTCTTCATTTTTTCCACATCCAGATTGCGATAATAAAAATACGTGTCTTTTCGCAGTGTCGGAATCGGAATCTTCCGATTCAAAATACGATACTCATATGTTTTTTCACTATAGCAATGTCTGGGATGAAAATCCGGTGCCACTTCGCAGGAGCTTTGCACTACAATATCCTCCGGCAAACGCTGATTTAGCGCATAACAGATTTTTTCCGGCGGAATCCGGGTATCTGTATCAAATACTGCCACATTTCCAAGAGAATGAACCCCGGAATCCGTACGGCTCGCTCCCGTTACTTTAATCGTTTCTCCCAAAAGCTCCGATAAAGCCTTATTCAATACTGCTTCTATAGTAATCCCACTGGGTTGTATTTGCCATCCACAATAATTGGTGCCTTCATAGGCTACTACCAGTTTTATTCTTTTCATGCTGTTTCCTCTCTAATTCACAAAAGCAGGCTCAATTCCTGCCTGCTTTTATATCAATACTTTTATCAGAATCACAAGTACCATATATGCAAAAATCACTCCATATGATACTAAATCTGCTTTTTTATATTTTAACGGTTTCATCTTGGTTCTTCCGTCTCCGCCATTGTAACAGCGCGCTTCCATCGCCATTGCAAGGTCGTTTGCCCGACGAAATGCCGAGATAAAAAGCGGTACTAACAACGGTACCATTGCTTTTGCCTTTTTGATGAGGTTTCCACTTTCAAAGTCTGCGCCTCTGGCAATCTGGGCCTTCATAATCTTATCTGTTTCTTCTACCAAAATTGGGATAAATCTAAGCGCAATAGACATCATCATTGCCACTTCATGCACCGGTACATGTATTTTGTTCAAAGGCCGCAATGCCTTTTCCATACCATCCGTCAACTGATTTGGTGTGGTTGTAAGGGTTAACGTTGAAGTTCCAAGTATCAGATAAATCAACCGAATTGCCATAAATATGGCACTTTTTAATCCTTCCTTGGTGATAGTCAATTTCCAAACCTTCACCAGTATTTCTCCCGGTGTTAAAAACAGGTTGAACATGGCTGTAATCAACAAAATAATAACGATTGCTTTTAGTCCCTTTACCATAAAACGAAATGGTACCTTAGAAAGCTTTATCATTGCGATCAGTGCAAGGGTAACCAACACAAATCCCCATACCCCCTGAAATGTAAATAGGGATATTACATAGAAAACAACTGCTAAAAGCTTTACTCTTGGGTCTAATTTATGAATAATCGAATCTGCCGGATAATATTGTCCGATTGTTATATCTCTTATCATATGATTTCCTTATCTTTCCTGAAAACATTTTAAAATAGATGCCTTGGCTTCTTCTAATGTAGTCGCTTCACCATCTACCGGAATTCCTTTTTTTCTCAATTCATGCATCAAATACGTCACCTGTGGAGCGGCAAGTCCTACTGCCTCCAACTCCTGATAATGGTGAAATACTTCTCGTGGTGTTCCGTCCAACATGACGCTTCCATGATTCATTACAATCAGCCTGTCTACATACTTTGCCACATCTTCCATGCTATGGGACACCAGAATAATGGTCATTCCCAACTCCTGATGCATTTTTGCCACCTGGTCTAGTATTTCATCCCTGCCCTGCGGGTCTAGTCCTGCGGTTGGTTCGTCCAACACCAATACTTCCGGCTTCATAGCAAGAACGCCTGCAATGGCAACTCTTCGTTTTTGACCTCCGGAAAGTTCAAAGGGCGACTGATACCAATATTCCTCCGGAAGTCCTACACTTCGCAATGCTGTAAAAGCACGCAATTCCGCATCCTTTTTGGATAATCCCTGGTTTAGCGGTCCAAAGCAAACATCTGCAAAAATTGTTGTTTCAAAAAGTTGATGCTCCGGATACTGAAATACCAATCCCACCTTACCGCGCAGCTCTTTCAGACTAAAATCTTCATCATAAATATCCTGTCCGTTATAATAGATTCCTCCGGAAGTAGCCTTTACCAGACCGTTTAAATGCTGTATCAAAGTAGACTTTCCGGAACCGGTATGCCCGATAATCCCAATGAATTCTCCATCATCAATTTTCAGACTTACATTCTTCAAAGCATGAATCTCATATGCAGTTTTCTCACTGTAAACATAATTTACTTTATCTAATATAATCGACATAATGCATCCACCAATTCCTGTCTTGTTAAAATTCCTTCCGGAATATCCATTCCAGCCTTACGAAGTTCATATGCCAAAAGTGTAATCTGCGGCACATCCAGACGATAGGACTTCAGCGTATCCACCTGTGAAAAAATATTTCTAGGTGTTCCCTGCATTACCACTTTTCCTTTATCCATCACATAGACACGATTCGCCCGAATGACTTCTTCCATATAATGAGTAATTAGTATAACGGTAACGCCCTTTTCTTTATTTAGACGTTCTACGGCATCCAGCACTTCTTTTCGCCCGTTCGGGTCAAGCATAGCAGTAGGCTCGTCCAACACAATACACTTTGGCTCCATTGCCATAACTCCGGCAATAGCAACCCGCTGTTTCTGACCACCAGAAAGCTTATTTGGCGAATGTTCCCGATACTGAATCATGCCTACCGACTTCAAACTATTTTCTACTCTTTTCCATATTTCATCCGTAGGAACTCCGATATTTTCCGGACCAAAAGCAACGTCTTCTTCTACGACACTTGCAATAATCTGGTTGTCCGGATTCTGAAAGACCATTCCTGCATTTTTTCGAATATCCCAGAGGTTTTCTTCCTTCGTTGTATCTTTTCCATCTACCCACAGAGTACCGCCACTGGCTTCCAACAGAACATTCAAATGTTTGGCAAGGGTAGACTTTCCGGAACCATTGTGTCCTAACACTGCAATGAATTCGCCCTCTTTAATATCAAGGTCAACTCCATCCAATGCAACATCGATTCCTTCTACATTGCCCTCTTCATCTCGTCTGATGTATTCATGTACTAATTTTCTGGCTTCAATAAAGTTCATGTTTCTCTCCTAATCGTCCCAGCTCAATCGGTGCAATTCCCCTTCCAGTTTCATGTGGTCAAACTGATTCTGCCGCAATGCCTCATAGAGTACAACAGCGACCGAATTGGAAAGGTTCAGGGAACGTGTTTCTCCTATCATCGGTATCCGCACACAAGCATCCGGGTTCTCTTTTAAAATTTCTTCCGGAATTCCTGCACTTTCTTTTCCAAACATAATAAAACAATCCGGTTCATAATTTACTTCTGTATAAACATGACGCCCCTTGGTGGTTGCCATATATATTTTAGCTCCCGGATTCTTCTCCAAGAAATCTTCCCAGTTCACATAACGCTTTACGTCCAAGTCCTGCCAGTAATCCATACCTGCTCGTTTGAGAGCCTTCTCACTTAAGGAAAATCCAAGTGGCTCAATCAAATGCAAACTTGTCCCGGTTGCTACACAGGTACGCCCAATATTTCCTGTATTTGCCGGAATCTCCGGCTCATATAATACAATGTTTAACTTTGCCATATATCTTCTCTTTTCTATTTACTACTTTTTCTGTGCTCTCAGTTCCGTCACAAATTCCTCCATGCGATCTAATGCAACCTTCAGCTTATCCAAAGAATATGCATAAGAAATTCGAAGGAATCCTTCCCCACATTCTCCAAAAGCCGTTCCCGGTACAACTACCACCTTTTTTTCCTTCAAAAATCTGGTAGCGAATTCATCGGAAGTGATGCCAAATTCCTGAATACTCGGAAATGCATAAAATGCACCATACGGTTCAAAACATTGCAATCCCATTTCCTGAAAACGATGCATCAGATAACGACGTCTTCCATCATATTCCTCTCGCATAGCTGCCACATCATGGTCACCATTTCGTACCGCCTCTACCGCTGCATACTGACTGGTGGATGGTGCACACATAATAGCATACTGATGAATCTTTAACATCTGCTCTAAGATAATCTTCGGCGCACAGGCATATCCCAAACGCCATCCGGTCATGGAGTATGATTTGGAAAATCCATTGATCAATACGGTACGTTCCTTCATTCCCGGTAGTGATGCAATGGTCACATGGTCTTCCAAATAAGACAGTTCCGCATAAATTTCATCACTGAGTACATACAAATCATGTTTCTTTACTACTTCTGCAATCGCCTCTAAATCCTTTCGCTCCATAATCGCTCCGGTAGGATTATTTGGAAACGGAAGTACCAAAAGCTTCGTCTTTGGTGTAATGGCTGCTTCTAATTCCTCTGCGGTAAGACGGAATTCATTCTCTTCTTTCAGATTAATGATTACCGGTGTACCATTAGCAAGCGTTGCACAAGGTACATAGGAAACATAACTAGGCTGTGGGATTAGCACCTCGTCCCCCGGATCTAGCATAGCACGCATTGCCATATCAATCGCCTCGCTGCCTCCTACCGTTACCATCATTTCTGTATTATAATCGTAAGATACCTGAAATCTTCGTTCCAAGTATTTTGCAATCTCTATCTTTAATTCTTTTAATCCTGCGTTTGAAGTATATGCAGTCTTTCCTCTTTCCAGCGAATAAATTCCCTCGTCTCTGATATGCCACGGTGTATCAAAATCCGGCTCTCCCACACCCAAAGAAATAACGTCTGTCATCTCTGCTGCAATATCAAAAAACTTTCGAATTCCGGAAAAAGGAATATCTACGATGCGTTCTGATAACGGATTTCTCATAGTGTCACCAACATCCTTTCATCTTCTTCCGGTTCTGCTATGATGGTACCGTGATCCTTGTATTTTTTCAAAATAAAGTTTGTCTTTGTACTTAAAACAGGATCAAGCGTAGAAAGCTTATCGGATACAAACTGAGCCACCTCACGCAGAGTCTTTCCTTCCAATGTTACCAGCAAATCATACCCTCCGGAAATCAAATACACTGCATTCACTTCCGGATAATTGTAGATACGCTCTGCCACACTATCAAATCCGCGTCCTCGCTGTGGCGTTACCCGTACTTCAATCAACGCATTTACCTTTTCAATACTGGTCTTCTCCCAGTCAATCAATGTATGATATCCACAGATAATATGCTCCTCCTCCATAGCTGCCATCTCGTTAGCTACGGTTGCTTCATCTACGCCTAATACAATTGCCAGTTCTTTTAAATCTACCCTACTGTTTTTTTCTATAAAAGTTAAAATCTTTTCTCTCATTTCCATAGTCATTGCCCTTCCTTTTCCTAATTATAATAGTATTCTACACTACTTTATATAATTCATCTGTCTTTGGAGGCTCTAAAAATCTTCTTTCCTCTTCATTTACTAGCACACGATCATTTCCCGCGACTGCTTTCCCTACAACAGCTGCATGAATTCCCTGTTTCTCCAACTCTCGTACCAATGAATTTCCATCCGGTGCTGCCATAAGCATAGAACCGCTAGAAATCAATTCATATGGATTAATGCCAAAAAATTCACACACCTCTATGGTCTCCTGTTTCACAGGAATCTTTTTCAAGTCAATCTCAAGTCCGACGCCAGATGCCTCTGCCATTTCCCAAAGAGCACCAAAAATCCCGCCCTCTGTTACGTCATGCATTGCACTAACGCCAGACTTAACGGCGGAGGCGGCCTCCGGAAGTACCGACAAATACTTGTCAAAACTCTTCGCGACATCTACCAGATGTGCCGGATACCGTGTTAAAAGTTCCTGCTCTTTTTCCTTCGCAATAATGGAAGTTCCCTCCAGACCAATCCATTTGGTAACAATGATATCATCACCGGCCTTCGCTCCACCGGTAGATACCAGTTTTCCTACCTTTGCTTTGCCTACACCACAGACATTAATCAATGGCTGATTCACGGCTCTGGTTACCTCCGTATGACCACCCATAATCTGAACATTCGCTTCTGCACACGCAGTCTCAATCTGAGACATGGTCTCCTTTAACACTGCTTCTTCACTATTCTCCGGAAGCAGTATGGTAAGCATTACTCCCACCGGTTCTGCCCCTGCTGATGCCAAATCATTCATGGTAATATGTATTGCAAGATTTCCAATATCCGTAGCTGTACCGGTAATCGGGTCTGTGGACATAACAAACATTTCGTCATCTGCAAGCTTTACTGCTGCGCAGTCTTCTCCTACTCCGGCTCCTAGCAGAACCTCGCTACGTTTTGTATGTATTTGTTTGAATACAGAGCGTTTTAATACACTCTCCGGTATCTTTCCTACTTTCATTTTTATTCCTCTTAATATGCTCAACAAGGCTGTTTCATTGGTGAAACAGCCTTCTTCTCTATTTTTTTATTATTATGGTGTTACCTTACTTGGATCTTCTGGAGTTGTCGTATCTGTAGTCTGTTGTTGCTGTTGTTGCTGTTGTTGCTGTTGCTGCTGTTGTTGCTGTGCTGCCGCAGCTGCTGCCTCTGCTGCCTGACGTGCTGCAATTGCCCCATCATTCCACTGCGCTATCGCTGCATTTATCGTTCCTTCATCCTGCGTTCCGATTGCTGCATTTATTGCTGCTACAGCCTCTCCATTTCCAGATGCAGTTCCTATGGAAATAATCTTTGGAGATGGATTATAAGTACTCTTATTAAATACCTCTCGACTCTGCTCTACTCCATTTATCTTCACAATCTTCCACAACTGAGCGGTATAACCTGTATGTGCAGATTGTTCTGTATGTGTATATCCGATTGGCTGATCCGGTGCTGCCTTATACTGCACTCCCGGGTCTGTGGTAGAAAGTGTCTCACTGACAAAGCTTACTTCTCTTCCACTTTCTCTGGTCTCTTGTCCAAATATATTGAAGTATACGTTCATTCCTGCAGTGTATCCTTCGATATAAATAGGTGCATCTGTATTATTTTTAAACTTCATATCCTTATAGGTTCCGGCGATTGCCGCATCTGCAGACGGATCTACATAATTTACAATCATAGAATGATTGGAACGTTGTGTCACTTCCAATTCCGCACGTATAACTGCATTATATAAAGTAGTAGATACCTGACAGATTCCACCACCATAAGTCTCTACCGTGGTTCCATTTTCATAAGATCCCGCCAGTGCATATCCATTCTCAGCACTAAAAGGACTTACTGCCTCATACACTGAAAATTCCTCTCCCGGATAAATAACAGAACCATTAATCTTAGACGTACCGTTTGCTACATTCTTCGCACGCCCCGATGCTGATTTGCTATAATCTGTATGATAACTTCCCAACAAATCTTTTACCTTGGAAAGTTCTTCTTCTGTTCCCTTCGGTTCTACTACATCTGCCACTAATTCTACAGAAGCATCATTTCCATCCCAGTTCTGAACAAAATATTCTTCTATGGTGTCTACTGATTCTTCTACATTAACAGTTACGCCCTGACTTCCCGGAATGATATTAAAAGAACCATCTACTCTTTCCAATCCGGCATCTACTGCTTCTGTATTCAGTACAGCATCATTATCTTCCAATACCTTTACTGCCTTTTCCTTATCTACGTTGTAGGCAATCTGGTATACCTTATCTTCCTTTTCCAAATCCTTCATTGCCTTATAACGGCTAATCAGGTTCCCACTTTTTCCAAGTGCTACTGCTTCTTCTATGACTTCCGGATTCCCCCAGGAAATCCCAATATCGCCTGCAGTTACTTCTACGGTGTTTTCACCTGCCTGAAGAGTAATCTTCTTATCTTCCAAGCTTGTAACGTAATCTTCTACCGCCTGTACAGCTTCTTTCTGTGTCATTCCCCCTACCGAAATGTCACCTACATAAACTCGTTCCGGTATGGTATCTGTTTCTTTTATTTTAGCGTTTACAGGAACCATTACTACTACTCCGAGTGCAAGTACAAGAAACAAACCAGCTATCGGCAAGTATCTTTTCCAATTCTTTTTCATATCTATTCTCCTACTAGTATCTCATTTTTACACTTTATCCACTATTCTACCATAAATTGGCGAATTTTCAAGGTGCAGAACAACGAATATCATTGACAGAAATCTCAGCTTTCTGTATATTATGAACATGAAAATCTTTTTATTTAAGCAAATATTGAAACAAAAACAGACAATACCATGGAAGCTACTAATACCACTGCGATAACTGCTGCAAATGTTTTTCTCTTTTTGGAGTTGTTAAAGTTCATTTTTTTCACCTCTTTCCATTCTATTTGCTGTATACTATATCAAAAAGGAGTTCTTTATTATGTTATTTCGAACATTTGGGTTTTTTTTAATAGTTCTCGGTTTTGTATCAATGTGCCTTCGACGTACCGAACGTCATGAGAAGAGCCAGTTGCAATCCTTCTGGAAAAAAGAGGACAAGTCCAATCTCACACTGCCACAGGATATTAGTCAACTTGATTATGTAGATTTATCCGGTGTCACTCTCCCCTTTGCAAAGTTCCACGATGATGCGCTGAAACAGTATGAACAACAGGTATTGGAACTTCGTGACCAGAAAATTTTAAATCTGAACGGTATCAGTAATACAGACTTAAAACTTCAGTACGGCGTTTCTAACCTTGGTGCTTTAACCCGGTATGATCAGAACTTTATTCTTCTGGTCCGCACCCTAAACCAATGGGGACATCGTCTCTATGAACTTTCCCATCCGGAAGAAGCCAAAACAGTTCTACAATTTGCAGTTTCTATCGGAAGTGACATCAAAGCAACTTATGAACTGCTTCTACGAATTTATCAGGAATCCGGCGAATACAGCGGCATTGAAGAGTTAAAACACTCTGCCGGAAAATTAATTACCATCCGCAAAGATTCTATTCTTACCATGTTGGAAAATGCCTAATTTCTAGGCATTTTTCCATATTGTGCCAGAATCTGGTCTGTTCTTCTTGAGGCTTCGCTTTTGGTAAGCCCCTCCACATCAATATCAAGACTTATTTTATGATATTCTGCCAGTTCCTTCAAGTATCTTTTTTGCCTTTCCGTTGCCGGACTCTGCTTTTTCGCACGGTAAACCAACTGAACCGGACGAAAAGTCTCCGGCTCTTGCTGTCCATAGTTTTCCCACAAATACTCCAACAACACACCTGTCGCCTTGGCATCCTCCAGCGCCCGATGATTGTGGCTCCGCTCTATATTCAAATACTCACAAAGATAATCCAAGGTCTTTTTCTCTAAGTCCGGAAAAAATTTTCGTGACAGTTTCAGGGTATCTACTCCGTTTTTTTCAAAAGTCATTTTATGATTTACCGCATACTGCTTCAAAAAGCTATAGTCAAATAAGATATTGTGTCCCACCAAAGGCAGTTCCCCGCAAAAGTCAAAAAATCCTTCTACTGCTTCCTGCTCGGACACTCCCGCTGCGACCATTTCGTCGGTGATTCCCGTAAGTTTTTGCACATCCTCCGGAATCTTTATCCCCGGATTAATCATCTTCTGATAACTATCTGTCACCTGATGATTCTCTACTTTTACCGCACCGATTTCCAGAATCTTGTCTGTTTTTGCCCGAAGTCCGGTCATCTCTAAATCTACCACTACATAAGATTCTAGCATGTCTTGTCGCCTGCCTTACATAAATCACTGAGAAAACATTCACTACATTTCGGTCCTCTCGCAGTACAAATGGTTCTTCCTAGTGTAATAATCTGGATATTATAAAGAATCCAATGGTCCTTTGGCAAAACCTTCATCAAATCATATTCAATTTTCACCGGGTCTTCTTCCTTGGTAAATCCCAGTCTTCTGGAAATTCTCTTCACATGAGTATCCACCACAATACTTGGTTCATTATAAATATTTCCGCGAATGACATTGGCCGTTTTTCGTCCTACTCCCGGTAGCGAAGTCAGTTCTTCCAGCGTTCTTGGAACCTCTCCACCAAATTCCTGAATCAGCTTTCTCGCACATAAAATAATATTTCTTGCCTTGTTATGATAAAAACCAATCGAATGAATGTCCTGTTCCATCTCTTTCACATCGGCATTTGCAAACTTCTCCAGAGTATCGTATTTCCTGAATAAATCGGCCGTTACAATATTTACTCTGGCATCGGTACATTGGGCACTTAAAATCACCGCAATCAAAAGCTGCCACGCATTGTCATGATTCAGATAACAGCGGTATTCTGTTCCGTATGCTTCGTCCATGCGCTTTAAAATCTCTCCGGTTCTTTTTGTCATGCTGTACCTCCTTCTAGCATATTTACATTTATAGGCTGCACATTCGCTTGCCCGGTTAATGGATTTTTGTTTTCATAAGAAAATAAATAAAATTGCTTTTCTCTTTTTGTCGGATAACCCTCAACGCTCTTCTTCTGTAATAACAAGTTCATGTCATAAAAAAACGGCTCTATATGGGACATTTTTCCATTTTTACAATACTTTCTGGTCTCTTCCTTAAATTCTGCTAACTCCGGAACCCATTTCGGTCGCGTCTTCATATTTTCCCGATAATATAAGTCAAACGTCAATGTTTCCTTATAAATTTCTTCATGGGCAGCATCTTTTTCCCGTGCAAAATCCAGCAATATTTCACAGCGCCGGATACGGGAATGATTCATGGCAAATAGTCCATGCGCTTCATAATATTCTCCCAATTCTAAAAACATATCAAACGGATTGTCATATGCCTGTTCCAATACCTTCATGGTCATTTCAAACTGTCCGCTATTATAGTAGACCTCCAGCATTTCTTCTACCAACTTGATTTTCAAAACTTCTTCGTAGGTCAGCCAATTGGTAGACATCACTTCATAAGGCGGGTTCGACTGGTACACCAAACCATATTCCTTCTGATGTTCATACATAAAGGATCCTTTTAACACCTTGAGAAATCCAAGCTGCAGCTGTTCCGGCTTTAAACGGTAAATTTCCTGAAAGGATTTTGCAAAGGTGGCAAAATCTTCCCTGGGGAGCCCCGCAATCAAATCCAGATGCTGATGGATATTTCCTGCCTGCTGCACCTTTTTTACCACCGTTTCTAATCGTGACAAATTCATTGTCCGGTGAATCTCCTGAATGGTTGGTGTAAAGGTGGACTGTACGCCAATCTCTAACTGTATGAGTCCCGGCCGCATATCTGCTATGAATTCTATTTCCTCTTCCGTCAGTAAATCTGCTGAAATCTCGAAATGGAAATTCGTAATCCCATTGTCATGCGCTTTCACATATTTCCAAATTCCCATAGCATGATTGTGATTGCAGTTGAAGGTACGGTCCACAAACTTCACCTGGGGTACTTTATGTTCTAAGAAAAACTGAAGTTCTTTTTTTACTAACTCCAATGAACGAAAACGCAATCCCTTTTCAATAGAGGACAAACAGTAGCTACAGGAAAAAGGGCAGCCTCTGCTGGTTTCGTAGTAAATAATACGGTTTTCAAAATCCTCTAAATGCTCATAGCAAAAAGGAAGGTCGTCCATGGACATTGGCTCCCGATGAGGTGTCCGTATCAGTTCTTTTTTCTCGTTACGGAACAAAATTCCTGATATATCGGATAGATTCCCTTCTTGATTCCTCTCGGAATGCTCTTGGTTTACATAATATCCACACAATTCCCGAAAGGTTTCTTCTCCTTCCCCTATCATAACGCCTGTTACCATTGGAAACTGATTCAAGAACGCTTCCGGTTCATAAGACACCTCCGGCCCACCTACCCAAATAGGAAGTTCCGGCAGCAACTTGTGTATCTCCGTTATCAAATCCTGCACATATCGAAAGTTCCAAATGTAACAGGAAAAGCATAAAACATCCGGTTTCTTTTTATATATTTCCTGCAAAATATATTCTACCCGGTGATTGATGGTATATTCCGCCAATTGAATATGGTCTGCATATTCTTTGGCATATGCTTTCAGACTGTATACCGCCAAGTTGGAATGGATATATTTTGCGTTGATTGCTGTCAATAAAATATTCATAATGAATTCCTTCTTAAGATTCTGTCTTTGGAAATTTCTCGGATATATAGTATAGCACATTTAAGTTGGAAATGAAATTATTTCAAAAGCAATTTATTTTGACAGTTTTCGGCTTCTATGGTATTTTTTATTAAGAATTATTTTGTAGAAAAGAAGGAATTTTCATGAACCAAGATGAATTTGAACGTTTAGCAGAATTATTTAAGATATTTGGAACTCCTACCAGATTGCAGATTCTTCATGCTTTAGTAGATAAGGAAAAATGTGTGTTGGAAATTGCCGAGGAACTTGGCATGTCCCAGAGCGCCATTTCTCACCAGCTCAGCATCCTGAAACAGAATCGGCTGGTGAAAAATCGCAGGGAAGGGAAAACGATTTATTATTCGTTGCTGGATTCTCATGTGCTGACGATTATCGCACAGGGGTTGGATCATATTAGGGAGTGAAGAACTTATTCATAAATAAGTTCACATTCCCCATATGGCATCTCTTTTTCAAAATACTCCGCTATGGGAGAGCCTTTCACGCAATATATCTTTGCTGAAAGTCCTTCCTCTGTCTCCATAATCCCAGAACCAATTTTAATTACAGAAGAAGGAAAATGTATTTCCTCTATGTAAGAATCCATAAAGGCATCGTCTCCGATTTCCTCTACTCCCTCTTCGATGATTATGGTGTCTGCTGCAGTAAAGGCAAATGCTCTCTCATCAATTACTTTTACCGTTCCCGGCACTGTCACTTTTTGCAAATTCGTTCCATGCTCGTAGTCCCAGGACAATGCATCACAGGCAATTTCCGTCACATTATCCGGAATCATAATTTCCTTGGCATCTCCTGTGTATGCCACAAGAATGTTATTTTCAATTTCAAATCCTTCCTGTGCTTCTTTGCTTTGACCACATCCGGTAAGCAATAAAAGGAATGCAAGTAGGATGGGAAAGTGTTTTAATTGCATGTAAAAGTGCCCCTTTCTCATTCTTTTTCTTTGTTTCCCATATAGGTCCCACCACATGCAAGGCCAATTCCCATCAACACCAATGGAGCAGCGGCATTACAAAACTCACGGTATGCGCCACCTACAAAAATACTACTAAGGTACACAATACCAAATACGAGAACAATTATCCCGGTAGTTAATATCAACCTCTTATTTTCCGTTGAAATTTTAATATCCTTTTCCATTTTTTCTTTCATTTTTTGATCTCCTTTCAATAACTCATCAAGACTTATTTGATAAAGATCACTCATATTTATGATACTAACAATATCCGGAAGCGATTTCCCTGTTTCCCAGTTTGAAATTGTCTGCCTGGAAACCATAATTTTCTCGGCAACCTGCTCCTGTGTTAATCCTGAATTTAATCTGGCATCTTTCAGTTTCTTGTTTATCTCCATATGTTCATGACCTCCATCTGAAAGGAATATACCTTTTTTTCTGTTATTTATCTATCAAATGCGCTTGACATATCAGAAAATATGGTGTCAAAATGCTTTGACATGCCCATATTTATTGATGATTAGCTTCTTTCTAAGTATCTTCGTCGATAATACTCCATTGTTCTATATTCCAATATATCCTTCATCTGATTTCGTAATGCATCCATCTGCACAATATCCTTTAAGTCTTCTCTCAGGGCCAGTGCATATCCTTCTTTTTCAATAAAAAATCCTTTGCCGGAAGCTTTCAGGTACTTAATTGGCATGCTTTTCGCCTTACTTAAATGCTGCTTATCTGTCATTTTTTTATAATCTTCGTAAGAAATATTGTCAGCAAAATCTTTCCAATTTGTTCCTGTATCAAAGAAGCTCTTCCAACTCTTCAACACGTCCTCTTCTGTAACTGCCATTTTTATATTTCCATCATTATAAAAACTATATAATATTGGCATTTTATAAACTTTTTGCATATCTGTTGTTTCTATCATTGAGATAAACTCTCTGCCAATTCCGGAATATAATCTCTCTTCTTCCTCCGACAGCTCATGCAAATTGTTCAAAAAGTCCATGTATCTGCGAAATGGATTTTCCTTTGCATGCTTCATACAGTACTGATATACCTCATCCTCCATATAAGTAAAAAGTTCCATACGCGTTGGCACGCGATTCCCCAATAAATCTTTCACACGATAATATTCTTTGACAATTCTTTCCTTAATCGATACCGACTTCTTATCCAGTTCCTTAAAAATATCTACGAGACGCATATCAAAATCCACAATACAATCATCCGGATATTCCATCTCATTATATTCATAAGCTCTTTTTTCATCAGAAGATTTTCCACCACTCAAAAGCATTGGGGCTAGTCCTGCCTTCTGATAATTTCCGATAAAATCTAATACGTTTAGATATTCTTTTCCCCTATAAGTACGAAGTCCACGCCCTAATTGTTGCATAAAAACAATAGGAGATTCGGTAGGTCTAAGAAACATAACCATATCCAACGATGCTATATCCACCCCTTCATTAAACATATCCACTGAAAATATTACCCTTATCTCCTGATTCTTTAACCGTTCAATTGCCCTCTCTCTCTCTTCTGAAAATTCTCCATTGGCATCACTATATACTGCAACAGAGGGAATTCCACGACTGCAAAATTCCCGCGCCATCTCCTCCGCATGTTGTCTGGAACAGCAAAAGCCCAACGCTCTCTTAGAACGATATTTCATATAATATTTGTAAATCAAATCATATCTTCTGACATTACCGATATACGTTTCATTTAACTCTTTTTCATCATAACGTCCTTTTACAAGATGTAAGCCGGAATAATCTGTCTCATCATAAATTCCATAATAATGAAATGGTACTAACATTCCCTTATTAATTGCTTCTTTTAATGAAATTTCATACGGTACATTATAATCACAAATTTCGTAAATATTTTTACCATCCATTCGCTCCGGTGTTGCAGTAAGACCTAACAAAAACTGTGGTTTAAAATATTGTACAATTCTCTGGTACTGTTCGTTTACCGCATGATGAAATTCGTCAATTACAATATAATCAAAATACTCCGGTGCAAAATAGTCTTCCGACAAATATTCTTCTCTTCCAAGTGTTGACACAGAAGCAAAAATCACAGACTTATCTACCGTCTTTTGCTTTCCATAAAAAAATCCATAATCTTCGGAATGTCTAACATTTCGAAAAGATACTGCTGCCTGTTTTAATATTTCCTCTCTATGCGCTACAAATAATATTCTCTCGTATTTTGCCGAATCAAATGCCGCAAGATAAGTTTTTCCTATACCAGTAGCAGCTTGTACTAGTCCACGGGTTGCTCCTTCTGCCCTACTATCCTCAAGTGCATACAAAGCTTCTATCTGTGCACCTCTTGGTTGAAATAGCACTTCTACCTTTGTATCTTCCGTATCCTCTAGGCTATCGTATTTTGCAAGGTCTTTCGCCACTGCCGGCTTATGCCAATTCTTAGAATACCGATTCAATTCCGCGTCATCTATAATAATGGAATGATGCTCAAATAAATCAACAAATGTTTCATAAAACAATCGATAATTCTTCTCATCTGTCAGGCTACTAAAACGATAATTCCATTCTATTCCAGACGTTAAAGCACTTCTGGAAATATTAGACGAACCTATATATATTTCACTTGCATTCTCAAAATGAAATATATATGATTTAGGATGAAAGGAACGAGCCTTTTCATTATAAAAGCGCAAATCCACACGATTTCCGAGTTCCTTTTTTATCAGGCATAGTGCTGATGGCTGTGTGATGCCCAAATAATTTCCTGTAAGAATCCGTACCTGAACCCCACGGTCCAAAGCTGCTTTCAAGTCCTTTAGTAACATTCTTACTCCTGATTCCATAAGAAACGATACAATAATATCTATCTGTTTTGCCTTCAGCATACTCATTTTTAACTGGTAATACAAGAAACGATTTCTGTTTCTGTCTCCAGTCATGACATCTGTAGATTCAATTTGAATATTATCAATTGTTACACTTTTCGTAGAATCAAATTGAGCCATTTTTCATTCCCTCTTCCCGGTCGTACATCAGATGTAATCCACTGTTTCTCTATCTCTAATCCACTAATATTTTGCAAAATCTCGGCAAAAGAATTCTCGGTCATATCTGTAAAGTATCTTCCATTTCTTTCACCTTCAAAGATTCCATATTTAAAAGAAGTATAGATAATTCCTTGATTTCTAAGGGCTATGGACATTTTTTTCATTACTTCTATAAGTTCTTGTTTCGGCAAATGCAAAATCGATGAACATGCCCATATTCCATCGTATTTATTCTCTTCTGCTAATTCTTGAAAAAGCAAGTGTTTCACTTCAATTCCAGTAAATTCACTGGCAATCTTGCAAAGTTCTTCTGAACCATCTATTGCCTCCACTTGAAATCCGTGTGCTAAAAAACACTTAGTATCTCTTCCTGAACCACATCCAAAATCCAGAATTTTAGCTCTAGATTTCAGTTTATTCATGAATCTATTTTGTGTTTCAGAAAAATCAACAGAACGGGTTTCTAAGGAAAATCTTTCTGCATTTTGCTGGTAGTATTGGATTGTATTGTTCACGTTTTCTTCCCTCCGATAATAGTTATATATTATCATATGATGTGGGGAATGCCAAATGAAATTCTAGAAGCTATATTTGCAATCATTTCATCTTAGCAACGGTCTCTCTCAAGCTTATACCTCTTTTTTCAAGAGCATGAATTTCATTAAAAAGTTCTTCTTTAAGTGAATTTTCTTTTTCACTATCAGTTGTTGGCTTAAATCCTTTTACTAATATATTAAAATCTCTCTGCTCTCTTCCTTCTCCAAAATCATCAGGTGTTAATACAAATACCTTAGTCACTGGATGAATTTGCAATGTATCGCCTAATTTCCCCAACAAAAATACCGATCTCGCATTATTATAATACGACTCCAACTGTCCTCTACTAGATCGCGACGAAGTTTCCAACCAAAAAGAATTCAATTTTCGATACTTACATTCGATTATAATAGATCCGAGATACCAATCCGTTGATTTATCATATACATTAATCACTATATCCGGTCGATTATGTGTTCTAAAATTACTATGATGCTTTGCTATAAACAATGGATTTTCTTCCGAAGTTTGAGATTTATCTAATGGTAGAATTTTATCATATACTAATTCTACTCGTATATTTGTATCTTCAAATCTCAATACTGTTCCTGCTTCCAGAAAGGGAAATAAGACCTTATCTTCAAATACAAATTTCCAGTCTCCCGCAGCTTCTTCATACTTAGACAACAGAATTCTACATATCTTAAAATAGCACCACATCTCATAAAGATAACTACTTCTTTTCCACGTATATGAAAACTCTGGGTCAAGTTCAATATTCATTTTTTCCTTTCTTAAATCTAAATACATTTGATACAATACATTGTATCTTGCATCCAAAATAAATGAATGCGGTATATAAGGTTCAGACACATTTGAAACCTTCGCATACCAATCTTGATTTTTTAAAATAGCTGTCATTTTTCTTAATTTCAAAGCCATTTCTTTAAAATCTGCAAGACTATCTGTCCATATACGTTTATACTGAGTGTTTTCTTCTGAATTAGTTAATATAGCATACTTTTCCATGTCTCCTAATAACTCAATAAACTGATTTAGTTTACTCTCATATTCAGTAATAATCATTTTCAATAATCTGTTATCTTGAATGTCATAGAATGTAGTTTTAATTGGCACTTTAAAAGTCGGCTCAGACCCAGATTTTATTGCATAACGTTTAACTGTTTCCGCATCAAATGTATACTTACTACTATTATTACTCGAAACATTTTCATATCGTGTCCTTATTTCATTCCTTGGATTTTCAGAAATATCCATCAATGACATCAATACATTTTTTGAATATTTTTTAATTACAAGAAAATCATACAATGCTTTTGGAGGAATCTTACCGTTATAATTTTTCCCGATTCCTATATTTCTTCTTACAATATCCTGTGCCAATCCACGTATTTCTGCCTCTAAATCATCTCGCATCATATGCCATTCATTCGGCGACATTGGTTTTGGCAAAACTTGGAATGTTCCATAATACCATTGATTTTGACAAAAAACTGTGATTTTGAAAACATCGACTCTCAATGCATCATATTCTGAATTACTCTTATATAACACAAAACTCTTATCCGACGGCACTCTATAAATATGTCCTTGTTCATCTTCTTTTACATTATCATTGTCTAATGGCATAATATCCAAAGCATCTAAATATAATTTAGCATTCGTGTCAGATGAATTAAAATAAATTTCAATTTCATCATTTTCTTCTATAGAAAGAGTCACTTTATTTTCCTTCCAAAGTTGATGCTCATCAGCACAAAAAAATGTAGCTGTTTGAATCGTTTTTATAGGAAAACACTTTATTACTTGTAATTCAAACGGAAGTTTAGACACAATATCCATATGTTTCCAACTCCTTCTGTTTCTGCTCAACAACAGATCTACATTTTGAAAAATCTGATAATTTTTTGTATTTATCAAATATCTTATAAAAATTATTCTCACCAGATTCCTTTAATATATTTCCAAGTTGGCTTTCTGGTCCACGAACCTTTGTTAATACCCGTTGCATAATCTGATAATCTAAACCAATTCGAGAGTTAAATTCTCCAATAGATGACTTAGGCAAATTTATAATATATGTCTCAATTGCTTTTACAATTCTAGGACCAACTCCATATTTAGTACTAGCAGACTGCATCAGCTGATGAATATCCCATATCAATTCATGGATATCGCTCATATTTGAATCTGCTACTTTCACTATCAAATTATTATAGTCTTCATATGACCAATTAATATTAGCCAAAGTTCCATACTGCTTCCTTACCCACTGATTTGCATAATTAAGCACGTCCAATTGAATAACATTTGCCCTATCCAATACTTTATCTGAAAAATGATAAGTTGACTCGTCAATATTCACAGTTCCAATGAATCTGATGTTATCCCCAATTTTTATTCGGCTTGGATAATCTGCTGAATTATATAATCTACCTGTATACTGATCATCATATAACTGTAATTCTCTCTGGTTTACTGGTCTCTCTAAAATTGATAAAAACTGACTAAAATAGTGTTCCACACGTGCTAAGTTCATCTCATCAAAGCACACAATAAACATTTTATTCTTGTTTTCTTCTTTTTGCGCCTTAACTAAAAAATCTACAAACCCAGTATCTGATGCTCTATAGACCATATGAACAAGATCTACATATCCCAGCAAATCTGCATCATCATTCCAAGATGGTCGAACAGGAATAAACAACAATCTATTTTCATCCGGATTCGCTGCACTATAGTTAATCCCTATCGCACGCGCATAGATATCAACCAATGCTGATTTTCCTGTTCCACTTAATCCAGATAGAATAACTAAGTTACTGCACTTTATTGCCGTATGAACATTTACAAAATCTCTTATACTATAAAAAAGATTTCTTTTTTGACTATGATAATCCATAGATTGAATAATAAGTTCATCATTTTTTATCGAACTGTCAATTTCCAACAATTCTTCACTACTTGGCTTGTTAATTTCCACAATTGATTGATTTATTTCTTTCCTATCAGTATTACTGTCATGAATATTATCTTGTTCAATAACATTCTCTTCTATATCTAGGTTATCATTTTCTTTTTTTTCTATTGACATCGCAGCCTTCAGAATCTCATCTTCTATTTTTTTATAGATAGAATCTGGTATAAATGAGAGCGTTGGATTAACGTCGATATTATAAACAATAAATTTTATATAATCACTAATATCTATTTTAAATATATCATTTCCTTCAAGAATTAATCCCCCTAACGTATTAGTATGACTCGATACAATATTTCCTATTGCATACAATTTTCCATCTGAACTTCTCCAAACAACAAAAGAGGGATTGAATTCATCGGCACTATATCCATATAAACTTCCTACAGATTTTTTACTTTTAATAATCTCTGTAAATTCACCCAAATTATTGTAATCTCTGTAAAGTTTCCACCTATGTTCATCTTCCCACGCATTTATCAATGCATCATTTGCCGCAGCAAAAACAGGTATCGCATAAAACAACGTATTATTGTCAAATGCGTTAGGTTTAGGCACTAGACTTACTTTAGATAATTTATTAAATTCCCCCTCGCTTGTTGCTCGATACGAAAAAACAAATAGTTTATCCCTAACACTTTCCAAAAAATTATCAATCCTACTATCCTCCGGCAAATACTCATCATCTTCAATATCGCAATCCGCTTCAAATGAACTTATATATCCTGTATAATAATTCGTTGATTCTACCGGTAACATAATTGGTTTGACCATATACTGAATAGAAGACCCACGATTTATAAAAACATTTTGCTTTCCATTCGCTTCTAGATTTTCCGTTAAAACTCCTAAAAGTTGTCTATCATTTGAATTCATCTCTGTCCTCCTATATATTCCACTAATTGCTGTGCATTTGTAAATTCTTGTATTCTACAAGTAAAATTTTCTTTCATTTCAATGAAATCACCATATTGAAACCCTTTATGTACATACCAAATTTCATCAAATACAACTTGTGCCAAACTTTCTTTCACTTCTAAATCCCATCTATCGGCAATTGTAACGTCGCATCCCTCAAAATTTATTTCTTCTTTCGTTTTCAAGAAACACAATATCTTAGGCGCATGTTCTCGATACTTACTAAGTTCTTCTATTTGTTCTAGCAAGTTCTTTATGCAACTATTTTTTTCAAAAATTTCTTTTCTTAATACTTCACGACTCATTTCTAATTCTACAATTTGCTGCTCTAATTTATTTATTTCTGTTTTTTGTTTTTCATTTTCTTTTTGTGCTTTTTGAAAATTTTTGTTTAGATTATCGGCTTCAATTTTTTTCCGTTGAATTGATGCTTGCAACTTTTTATTCCTTTCTTGCAAAACTGTAATTTTTTTCACCAATTCCCGTTCTACATCTTTTAATTTTACATTTCTATCTTCTTCCGCTACTATTGTTGTGTCTGCCGTCTCTGAATTTTCACTCTTCATATATTCAATTTGTTGTCCTAATTCTTCCTCAATCTTCTCATGTTCACTTTTGTTATCTCTCCAACGTTTTACAAATAAAAATCTTTGATTATCTGCAAACTCATTATTTGCGAATTCGTACATTACCTTTAAAATAATTGCATAATAATATTCTCCCTTACTTCTTTGAGATAAACTCATCATTATAGTCTGCTTAGGTGCTTTTGCTGGATTCTTTGAAAACCCAGGGATTACCATTCCATGAGTAATAGCTTTTTTCAAAACTTTCTGCACTTCTGCTTCATTCAATACTCCAATTACTTTTTTTGTAAATTCTAAATCGTTCATTTGTGCCCCCATAAAAATATGCTATAAGAATTATGTTATTCTTAAGTATAAAAATATCTTGTACTTAAACAAGTTTTTTTCTATGATTCGTATCAATAAACATAAAACCATCAAGCGATTCATATAAATCGTTAATTAACTCTTTGACAATATATTCGTCAAAAATGTGCTCTCCACTTTTTGTATTCTCATCCATAACTCTTTTCCTGCCAATATACATATTTTAAGTTTATTATAACACGACCTCCAAACTTTGGATAGCATCTTGATCTTTCTTTAATTACTTTAATCCATTAGAAAATTCCGCCTCGCTTTTTCCTTCACGATATAATCCTTCTCTGATTCTTTCATCATTAATATGGATTTTTTCACATTCTCTAAATATATTCTAAATTACCTGATTATTATTTCTAATTTGATACGCCCCATATTTCTGCTTACACAAAGCATCTACATATCTGTTCCAATCCGGCAAATTATTTCCTTTACTACTATTTATTGTCTGTATCGTTGGATTCAAGTTCCACAATTCGTCATGTGCAAGATAAGACCATGGTATAAAATGATCAATTACTATCTTTTCTGGCTCTAATGGAATATTTCCATATATATCAATAACCGGATTTCCTTCTGCACTAGCTTTCCTTACTACTGCTTTCCAGTATTTCTTGGCCTTAGAAATATCCTGCCTTTCCTGTGCCGGATACAATTTATTAGGAATTCCCGGCACGTTCGGATTTCGCTTTTGAAGATAATCTACCATCTCATAATAAATCCATCCTAGAATAATTGCACTACTCTTCTTAATATACTCAATCCACGCCGGTTGTATTTCTATACTACTATATAAACTATTGATATCAACAAAATAATACATTAAATGTGGCTGTTTATTTATCGCCTCTGCTAGTTTCTTTTCTCCAAAATTCCAAATCTTTTTATCTACCCTTTTTATAAATGGACTCAAAATTCGATAAGGTACATTTTCCACAATATTTCTCTTTCCCGCAATAATTTCCTTATCCTGAATCTCTGTTAAAAACTTTAAAATTTTTTCTTTTTTTCAGAAGATTTAAACCTACTAACTTCTCCCGCTCTTTTTACCACTTCTACCAATTTTGTATTCCTAGCACCAAGACTTAATTTATATTCCAAAACCATATACCAGGCATCTGCTATCATACAATTTGCTAGTTCATCATGGGATATGATATAAATTCCCTCTCTGACCTTTTCTACGATAGCTTTAAACCAAAACAATTTATAGCTTTGATTCATATTTTGAAACAAACCAGCCAATATTCCCACATCTACCATTTCATCTTCTGGCAATCGTATATTCATCTTTACCACCTTATTTCTAATGTATTTACCATATTTTATCATACTTCCTATATTTTGTTTCATATTTTTCGCAAATTTGCAAGAAATAGTTCCCACCTCTCCCCTTCCCGCATATCTTACAGAAACAGCAAAAATAAATCTCCCGGTTTTATTCCGAGAGATACAAGGAGTATTTTCATGAATTACAATTCTTTAACACCAATTACCGGAATAATTCAAAACGTCTCACAGACTCCCGGAGACTGCTGCAACCAAAGGATTTCTCTTGTCACCCCAAATGGCCCGGTAAATTTTATGATTTCTTCCAACACTTTTATTATCGACAGCAGACGTCTGCGCCCCGGTATGATGGTTGCTGCCTTTTACGATTCCACACGCCCGATACCTCTTATTTTTCCGCCCCAATATCAGGCAGAACTTATCACTACGCTTCGGAACAACGAAGAAGTTGCATTGAGCTTCTTTGACCGTAATCTCACTGCCACAGACAATTCTCTTCAGTTGAACCTTAGCCGTACCACAGATATTTCTACCATGAACGGACAGCGCTTTAACTGCTCTCCTGGTGAAAATTTTCTATTGGTTTACTATTCTGCTACTACCAGAAGCATTCCGCCGCAAACGACACCGAGAAAAATTATCGTATTATGCGAATAGATGTGGTTTTTATACCACATCTACCCATTCATACTTCTTTACTACTGATGATTCGCCACCACTTTTTCCACAAATTCTTTTATCTGCTCTTTTTGCTTATCACTTAGTTTTCCACCGGTCAGTCCTAATGCAGAGTGTCCTTTCAACAACATTACTAACAGCAACTGTTCATCGCTTACCGGAATTCCTTTTTTCTCTCCATACTCCCTTATTCTTTTTAATGTGTTATCCATCATTCCTGTGGTGGAAAACCCTGCGATTTCCCCAACCTGCTCAGTCTCTAAATCTTCCATATATTGTTTCAGGCTTTTATCCATATCCCACATATAAACTCCGCCACCCACAAACAGAATATCTACTTTTTCTTCCACTGGCTTATCAATGGATTCCGCTGTTACTCCCAATATTTCTGCAATTACCTCTGCTACTGCTTTGGTATTTCCACCTCTGGACTGATATCTTACTGCAACTTTCATTTCTTATTCCTCCTGTGTTTTCATCCATTTTGTAAAACAATTCATCAGCGCGTGCGCTAGTTTCAAATTACACAATGCCAAAACAATTCCGATTACACTGTATAAAAAAATACTTCCTATAGAAAAATCACAAATCGCTATGCTTTGGCAAATCACCCAGATAGTAATGGGCAAACATAGAATACTGGTTCCCACTGCCGGAATATATTTATGTACTACAATACTTTGAATCATATGCACTACAAGATGCAGAGCATATGTAATAATCATTCCCATCCATAAACCGTAAAAACCTGTTACCCTCGATATTGTTGTGATGCCGATGCTCAACAACAATATTTCCAATACTGCTACCGCCATTCCCTCGGTACTGTAATGACAATACGTTTTATAAATTCTTGGATATTTTTCTGCTACCATATTTCCGTTCTTTTGAAACCACAAGCCAAAACCTATAATTTCTTCCATATCATGAACAATAAATAAAAGTGGAAATAACCATATATATGCATCCATTTTCCTTCTCTCCCTTTTGCACTCTCTTATCCGCGTAAAATACACACTTGTGTCATTTACATTTCTATGATAAGATACGTCTGACGCAAAATCAACCATTTCACCATAACTGACACCATCTTTCAAAAATGTGTCACTTCTGAAAGGAGTCCCAATGAATCCATCACAAAATCCAAGTGCACTTCGTTCTAAAAACGAAATAACGAACTCACTTTTACGCTTAATGGAACAATATCCTTATGCTGAAATATCAGTAAAACAAATTGTAATAGAAGCTCAGGTTGTCAGAAAAACTTTCTATCGCAATTTCTCTGACAAAGACGATGTATTAGATGCTTATCTAAATAATATTATGCTTGAATATGTCTCAGCTCTCCAGCAGTTAGAAGATTGCAGACTTCCAAATGTGCTTGACGAAATTTTTGAATTTTGCACAATACACAAAGACTTTCTTTTACTTCTCCACAAAAACCATCTTCTGCATCTGCTTTTGGAAAAGTGGAATACTTTTATTCCTGCTGTTCACGACCAAGTTGTAGATAAGAACAGCGCCTTTTATAAGACAAGTCAAAATCTTCGTATGGATTATATTCTTGCGTTCAATATTGGCGCCGTTTGGAATATTATTGTCAAATGGATTGAAAATGATATGAAAGAATCTCCGAAAGAGATTAAGATAACCATTCTAGCCTACTTAAAAAATATGATTGAATTTTTCTAGAAAAAAAAGACCGCTAACCATCAAACTTCAAGGATTAGCGGTGCCCCTGCCAAGAATCGATGCGACAGGATTTGAACCTGCGACCTCTGCGTCCCGAACGCAGCGCTCTACCAAGCTGAGCCACGCATCGTTATCAAATTAGCCTAGATATAATATCATGTTTTTTGATTTTTGTCAACAATTAACACAATTTTATTCTTTGGCTGAATAAAATCATGTCTCGGTAGTATAATAACGCTTTTTGTGATATATTAATTGGTGTGCGATAATTGTTCCGCACACTAATTGATTAAAATTTTGAATGAAAAAATCATGAAGAAATGGGGAATAATATGCCTGAAGAAATAAAACCTCATATTGTGAAGTCGCATGATATTAGTTTAGATTCTGACTATGTAAAATGGATTCATGATGTGAAGCAACGTTATATATCTACACAGATAAAAACTGCTGTTAAAGTTAATACAGAACGGCTTTACTTTAATTGGCAACTGGGGCGGGATTTAGTAGAAAGAAAAGCGGAAGAAAAATGGGGAAAAGGAATTGTAGAGCAGTTAAGTCTCGATTTACAAAATGAATTTCCAGATGAAAAAGGCTTTTCAGCAAGAAATCTTTGGAATATGAAAAAATGGTACTTGTTTTATTCATCAAGCGATATCTTTTCAGAAATGGCTCATACGATTGAAGACAGTATCGATTTAAACAGCTTAAAACTGCAACAGGTTGGTGCAGAAATTAGTGAAAATCAAAAACTGCACCAAGCTGGTGCAGAAATAGAATTTCCTGCAATCTTCGGATTTGTACCATGGAGACATCATGTGGAAATAGTAACAAAATGTAAAACAATAGAAGAAGCTTTATTTTATGTGAGAAAAACAATAGAAGAAAGCTGGAGCAGAAGTACACTTGTTGATTGTATTAAAGCAAATTTATACCAATCATCAGGTAATGCACTTACTAATTTTGCGGAAAAACTTCCTGCCATACAAGGAAAACTTGCACAGGAAATAGTAAAAGATACTTATGATTTCGGTTTTGTATCACTTCCTGTAGGATATGATGAGGAAGAGTTGGAAGATGCATTAGAGCAGAATATTACACGCTTCTTGTTAGAGCTTGGATCAGGATTTGCCTTTATAGGAAGACAGAAAGAGATTATCGTCGCTGGTAAAACAAGAAAAATAGATATGCTCTTTTATCATATTAAGCTTCGCTGTTATGTAGTTGTTGAACTTAAAGCAGTATCATTCGAACCAGAGTTTGCAGGAAAACTTAACTTCTATGTAAATGCGGTCAATGAGTTAATGAAATCAGAATCCGATAATCCAACAATTGGTCTTCTGATATGTAAAGATAAGGACCAGACAGAGGTTCAGTGGGCTTTTCAGGGAATAGAGACACCTATGGGAGTTGCAACTTACGATAATATACGCTTACAAGAAATAAAATCGCAGTTGCCATCGGAGGAAGCTATTCAGAAACGATTAGAACAGGCAGAAGAAGAATATATCTTAAAACTAAAAGAAAAGAATAAATAATCCAGTAAGAATTATCACATAAGCCATTTGGACTAACCATCCAGATGGCTATTTTTTTACCCTTTTTTGGGTAATGGATGTAGAAAGAAGATGAATACAGACTGATTCAAGATGGTGGAGCAGAAAGTAAAAGAGAATGTTATCGTAGAGTAACATTCTGGTAGATGGAATAGTGTTTCTGTGGTATAGTTTAGAAAGTAGGGTCCGAAAGTACCTTGCATACTAAATTCCTATTATTATAATCATGCAGAAGGACAGAATAATGAAATGTGAAAACTTAGAACAGGTAAGAGAGAATATAGACAGAATTGATAACGAAATAATTAAGCTTATAGCTGAAAGAGGAACATATGTGGTACAAGCATCTGCGTTCAAAAAGAATGAAGATGGTGTAAAAGATACCAATCGTGTAGAAAAGGTCATCGCCAAGGCAAGAGCTAAAGCGGGAGAATATGGAGCAACCCGAGATATGGTTGAAGCTCTTTATAGAGAAATGATTTCAAGGTTTGTAAATATGGAAATGAAGGAATTTAAAGCTAGAAATAATTTGTAATTCTTGTTTTAGCACTAATGGAGATATGTTATGTGTGGAATGACAACTGATTTATAAATATTAATAAATCGGAAGTTTTTATGAACTACGTAATAAGAAAATTAAAGCAAGAAGAAGTAATTTTGCTTATATTAGATGCGATACTGTAATAATTTGTTTGGGAGGATTTAGGACATGCAGATACATTATTTTCAAAGATACCATTCAAAAGAGAATGTCGATACATCAAATACAATGCTGATGCTTTCACGTTTGTATAATTATAATGCAGATAAGTTTTTTTCAATGCTTAATTCGCTGATTTTAGGACAAGATGAGTCACCAGAAATTACATTTGATCTTCAAGTAGTGGGTGATGAAAGTGTTCCAGATGCTATTATCAGCCAAAAAAGTTTTAAGATTGTTGTGGAGACAAAATTGTACAATCAATTCTATCAAG
Organism: Roseburia sp. 499; assembly: GCF_001940225.2. Taxonomy (NCBI): domain Bacteria; kingdom Bacillati; phylum Bacillota; class Clostridia; order Lachnospirales; family Lachnospiraceae; genus Roseburia; species Roseburia sp. 499. The sequence continues at coordinate 250,014 of NZ_CP135164.1, read as the reverse complement.
ATCAGCTCGAAAGGCATCTTACACAGTTTGGTACAGAAGAAATCAAGGTGCTTTTGACTTTAGATCCTAAGCCAATGAAACAATCATTGATTGATAGCTTTGGAACCGCTTTGAAGAAGTATAATAAAGATAAGATTGATGAAATTAAAACACCTATAAAGCATGTTAATCTGACTTTTGAACAATTGGTTCTTGCGATGGAAGATATTGTTGATGAACGTGATTCAGCGATTGTAGCAGTGTTGGATGATTACAAAAAGTATTGTTTTGAGGAAAAATTGATTCCAGATGATGAAAATTGGATGAGAGCAATAGTTGCAGGTGCCACGCTTGATGATAATCTTAAATACAATTTTTATTATGACCAAGCGTCAAGAGGATATGCTGATCATGGATATATTGGGTTATATAAAGAAAAAAGTATTAGAGCAATCGGTAAACTGAAAAAAACTGTTGTAGCGGAGATGGTTGACGGAGAAGTTTCGTATGTCAATGAAAGTGGAGAACCTGCTACAAAAGAAGAGATAGCGAAAATAAAAGATGCTATTATTCATGCTGAATCCAATCATGGGTATAATCTAAAAACAATAAAACACAGATATTTTATTGTAGAACGTTTTTATAAGACTGACTTCAAAAAATCTAGCAAAAATCCAATTCAGAAAAGCAAATTTTTTAATCTATCAGAAATGTTAAATTGTAAAGTACTTCCGGAAACAAGTCAAATTGCTAAGGAGTTAGACGGAAAAACTTGGGAAGAATTCATGTGAATAGTTGGTAGTTGAAAGGAGGTGCCAGATGCCTTTTAAGATAGTACGCAATGGCATACCCTTCGTGTTCCGCACTATCTCTTTGCGAACAGCCATTGTTTTCAATGTTTTCTGCCATAGATGGTCATTCCTCCTTTCTCAGTCATACTCAAGACTCCTACTGATTCGGTCCTTCACTTCTCGGCTACCATGACCTCTGCTGACTTCTGTGCGTTCAGCACTACCTTAGGTAGTGGTTACCTCTTTCAATGCGTACCGCACAGACCAGAGATTTGCCCGTGAGTTAGTCTGTTCCTCACATCCAGCTTCCTTCAGATTCGAGGTCACCCTCGACACCCTTGCTTTCGGCTATATCCTTCCCACTACCGGGCGGATTCGGGACTTTAACCCGTTAGAAACGTGCGCCGCTAGGCACACAACCAAAAAAGGAAGAGACACAGCACTGCCTCTTCCTTTTTTATGTATTTCTATTTTCTATTCACCTAAAATCAACTTCACACAGCCATACATACCTGCATCGTTTCCAAGAGATGCCAATGCGAATCTGGTATCTTCACAAGGAGCAAATGCTGCTTCTCTGTAATACTTCTTCACTACATCAACCAATACTTCACCGGCCTTGGATACACCACCGCCAATTACAAATACCTCAGGATCTACCACGCAGGCAATATTGCTTAATGCACTTCCCAGAATACGTCCAAACTTCTCTACGATTTCTGCTGCTGTCTTATCGCCTTCTTTATATGCATCAAACACTGTTTTTGCACTAATTTCTGCTGCTGTATCTAATACAGAACTTTCATGTTCGTTAGCCAGACGTTCTTTTGCCAGACGGGTAATTCCGGTTGCTGAACCATACTGCTCTAAACATCCTTTTCTTCCACAATTACATGCAACTGTTTCATATGGATTTACTGTAATGTGACCAATCTCGCCACCTGCTCCGTTACTTCCTGCAACCATTTTACCGCCAACGATAATTCCACCGCCAACTCCGGTTCCAAGTGTAACCATTACTACATTCTCGTGACCTTTTCCGCCACCCTGCCACATCTCTCCAAGAGCTGCCACATTCGCGTCGTTTCCAGCCATTACTTTAATTCCACCCATCATGTCCTCTAATTCCTTCGGAACATGTACATTTTTCCATCCTAAATTCACACACACGGACACACTTCCATCACAGCGCACCGGTCCCGGAATTCCAACACCGATTCCTTCTACCTCTTCTTTTGTAATGCCTTCTGCTGCCATTTTTTCTTTCAAAGATGTTGCTATATTAGGAAGAATATTTTTTCCTTCCTCTGCTTTATCTGTAGGAATCTCCCATTTATCAATAATCTGACCTGTTGTCTCAAATAAACCTATCTTACAGGTAGTTCCTCCGATGTCTACTCCAAATCCATATTTTTTCATTTCGTTAAACGCTCCTTTATCTTTGACTTTCAAAGTTCTTCATAGACTAAATGGTATCATATTCCGACTGTATTCTCAACTATAAAAATGCGTGTTTTATTGAAAATTTTTAAGGTAAATGCTAAAATAGCGATAGCAAATTTTATGGGAGGTTTTTTATGATTCAAGTTTTACTGGTTGAAGATGATAAAAGTATTATCACTAATTTGACCTCGTTTTTAAAGCAGGAAGGTTTCGGCGTTACTGCGGTCACCGGACAAACGAAGGCTCTGGAACTTTTGGAGACAAATGCGCAGAACTTTGACCTTCTGCTTCTGGATATTTCTCTGGCAGATGGCAACGGCTTTGCTGTCTGTGGTGCAGCGAAATCTATGACTGACCTCCCTGTCATCTTCCTGACTGCTTCCGGAGATGAATACAGTGTAGTTACCGGACTTGACCTAGGTGCAGATGACTATATTGCCAAACCATTCCGTCCACGAGAACTGATTTCCCGTATCAACAGTGTGCTACGCCGTTATGGTAATACTTCTTCACTCTTGGAATATCAGGGACTTTGTGCGGACACAGCCAAGGGAACCATTTCCAAAAACGGTTCTGAAATCATTCTATCCGCTCTGGAATACCGCCTATTACTGTTATTTTTAAATAATCAAGGTATTATGCTCTCTCGCAGTCGCCTGTTAGATGAACTCTGGGACATCGCAGGGGAATTTGTAAACGACAACACTTTGACGGTGTATATCAAACGTCTCCGTGAAAAAATCGAGGATGACCCGCAAAATCCAATTTACATTAAAACCATTCGCGGAATGGGCTATAAAATGGGGGCATAATTATTATGAACTTTTTTCGCAATCCTGAAATCAAACAAACACTATTGATTGACATTCCTGCCCTTGCAATATTTTCTGCTCTGGGCTTTTTCTTTGAAAAAAACAGCTTTTTTCTGGTTCTCGGATGTGGTGCTTTTTTCATATTGTTTCATCTTTTTGTTACAAATAGGCGTTACCGCAAGCTGTCGCAACTCAGTCTGGAATTAGATGACATGCTACATCACCAGACTCCCATTCATTTTGAAAATTATCAAGAGGGTGAGCTTTCTATCCTGCAAAGCGAACTTTCCAAAATGACATTACGCCTAACCGAGCAGGCGGATGCGCTGAACCGGGATAAAAAATATCTTTCAGACGCCATGGCAGATATCTCTCATCAGCTCCGTTCCCCACTTACTTCTATTCATTTAATTCTGTCCTTGCTAAAGGAACCAAACCTTTCTTCAGAACGTCAGCGTGAACTGCTGTACGAACTGACCCAGCTTCTTTCACATATGGACTGGCTGGTAGAATCATTACTTAAGATGTCTAAAATGGATGCGGGCACTGCCTATCTAACACATGTATCCGTTCCGGTAACGCAGCTTTTAAAGGAAGCCAGCGAACCACTTCTCATTCCTTTCGAGCTTCGGGAGCAAACCTTCTCTGTTCATTATGAAACCGGACAGGAACAGTTTACCGGCGACCTGGCCTGGTCTGTAGAAGCTGTATTAAATATTTTAAAAAACTGCATGGAACATACTCCGTCAGGCGGAACCATAACCGCTTCCTGTAAGGAAAATACCATTTTCACAGAAATTATCATTGAGGACAACGGTCCCGGCTTTTCCCAACAGGATCTTCCCCATTTATTTGAACGTTTTTACAAAGGGGAAAATTCCAGCGACCAAAGCGTAGGCATTGGCCTTGCGCTTGCCCGCATGATTATTTCTCAACAAAACGGTACACTTAAGGCAGAAAACCGCATGGATGGCGGGGCACGATTCATTTTGAAGTTTTATAAATAGCGTTACCGTAACACTAAGTGACAAAAATGTCACTTTACAGTCACCGGTATGTCACTCCAGCTCGATATACTGTTTCTATCAAAAAGAAAGAGGAGAATTTTTATGGAAATTTTAAGAGTCGAAGACCTTACTAAAGTCTATGGTACCGGTGAAAATCAGGTTACCGCATTGAATCACGTTTCTTTTTCTGTAGAAAAGGGAGAATTTGTTGCAATTATTGGTCCCTCGGGTTCAGGAAAATCTACTCTGCTGCATATGTTAGGCGGCGTAGACACTCCTACCTCAGGCAAGGTATTTCTGGAAGGCACCGATGTCTATGCCCAAAACGAAAAACAGCTTGCTATTTTTCGCCGTCGCCAGGTGGGTCTGATTTACCAGTTCTACAATTTGATTCCGGTTTTAAATGTGACAGAGAACATGACCCTTCCGGTTCTCATGGATGGAAGAAAAGTAAACGAGGAACGCCTCAAGGAACTTTTACACATCCTTTCTCTGGAAGGCCGTGAAAATCACCTTCCAAACCAGCTTTCCGGTGGACAACAACAACGTGTCTCCATTGGTAGAGCCTTAATGAATGCTCCTTCTGTGGTTCTTGCCGATGAACCTACAGGAAATCTGGATTCCAAAAATAGTCAGGAAATCGTGGAACTTCTGAAATATTCTAACGAGAAATACAAACAAACCCTGATTATGATTACTCATGACGAAAATATCGCTCTTCAGGCAAATCGTATTATTGCCATTGAAGACGGAAAAATCACCAGAGATGAGGTGATTCGCTCATGAATATTTTCCAAAAAGTTACACGAAAAAATCTAAAAGAAAACCGTACCCGTACATTAGTTACTATTATCGGAATTCTTTTATCTGCAGCAATGTTTACAGCCGTTACTGTCAGTATTTCCTCTTTACGACAGTATTTGATTTCTCATGCCATTTATACGGATGGTAGCTGGCATGGCGCACTGTACAATCTAACGGAAGATGAAACAAAAGAAATCACCGAAGACAATCAGGTATCTGATGCTGTTCTTATGAAACGTATTGGATTTGCGGAACTGGAAAATTCCCAGAATTCCTATAAACCATATCTGTGTGTTTATAGTGTCACAGAAAACTTTACTGATTTGATGCCGATTCATCTGACTTCCGGACGCCTGCCAAAAAACAACAGTGAAATCCTTCTTCCGGAACACCTGAATACCAATGGCGGTATTGTATATGACTTAAATGTTACCATTTCCCTTGCACTTGGAAAAAGAATGGATTCCACCGGACATGAATTAGATAACCACATGGAATATTACACAGACGAAGACGGTACAGGAACAGAGGAAATTACAGATACCACTCCTTATACCTATACGGTAGTTGGCTTCTATGAACGCCCTACCTTTGAAAAGTATTCTGCTCCCGGCTATACCGCTCTGACAATTTCCGATACCACCGCCAATGGCTTTTACGATATTTATTTCTGTACCAATGAGATAACAGATGCTTTTTCCTATTTGGATACTACTATTACACATTTTGATGAAACCAGTGGAACCCTAAATAATAGTTTGTTGCGACTTTATACAAGTTCCGGAGAGCGCACCTATAACGCTGTGGTATACAGTCTTGGAACCATTTTAATCTGTATTATTGCCTTTGGCTCTATTTCACTGATTTACAACGCTTTTTCTATTTCCGTCAGTGAACGCACCAAACAGTTTGGCCTGCTTTCTTCCATCGGAGCCACCAAGCAACAGCTTACCTCCAGCATTCTGTATGAAGCGTTTTGTTTAAGTATGATTGGCATCCCGCTAGGTATTCTTTGCGGTATTATTGGAATCGGAATTACCTTTCATTTTACCGGAGATATTATTGCAAAATATCTCTACGCCGACAGTGGAGTAACACTTTCTCTACACGCTTCCGTTCCGGCACTTTTGATTGCGGTTTTAGTCTCATTGGTCACTATTTTGATTTCTGCCTGGCTTCCGGCTAGACGTGCCACGAAATGTTCTGCCATCCAGGCCATCCGTCAGAATAAGGATATTGCAATTCTTCCCGGAAAAGTTAAGACTTCAAAGCTCACTCAGAAACTCTTTGGATTTGAAGGAGTACTGGCAACCAAAAACTATAAACGTAACCGGAAAAAGTACCGCGCTACTGTAATTTCTCTTTTCTTAAGCATTGTACTTTTTATTTCCGCCAGCAGCTTTTGTGCCTACCTGGCAAAATCTACGGACAGCGTTTTTAACGATTATGGATATGATATTTCCTATTCTCTTTCGAAAGATGAGTGCAGTAAGCTAAACACCTTGATGGAAGAACTTTCTGATGTATCCGGTATTACCTCCGCTTCCTACAAGTGCAATATTGGGTTTGACGGCACTGTAAACTCGTCTTCCTTAACGCAGGACTATAAGGACTATGCCCAGCTAAATTGCATTACAAGTGATATTTCCTATTCAGAAAGAGAGCGCACCCTTTTCAAAATCGAACTTCACTTTATAGAGGATGATGCTTTTCGGGACTATTTGAATTCCCATAATCTTTCTGAAGATGACTATTTCAATTCGGACCAACCTACTGCCATTGCATTAAACACTATACACTCTTATAATTCGCAGGACTCAAGATACTATACTTTTCCTATTTTTTCCACTGTGGAGAACTCTGACATCATTGTCTATCTCCAGCGTGAAAAAGATGGATATGAAGATTATGGATATAGTATGAACGAAAACGGAGAAATCGTGGCTTCCTATAGATATAACACAGAAGACTCCGAGGATGGGTGGCTAGATCTTCCCCCGGAAGAATGCAGTTTGATGCTTCCGTTGCATGTTGGTACTGCTGTGGCAGATTTACCGGAAATGACTGACTTTAGCTATGACTACATTAATTTAGTCTACCCTTACAGTATGGTCGATTATGTATTTTCCGACTTAGAAGACGGTGTTGTCTACCGTGGACTTCCGGAAGAACGCCCTTTAAGCGCTCATCTATGGACTTCTCTCACATTTTGCTGTGAAGATCACATGCAGGCAATGGCTAATATATCAAAAATTCTTTCTAACCATGGTCTGCCTACGGACGCACTGACAGACTATGCCGCCGACCAGGAACAGGAACGCGCCATCATCACGGTAGTTAATATTTTTTCTTATGGATTTATTACCTTGATTTCCTTAATTGCGGCTGCAAATGTATTTAATACCATTTCCACCAATATGAACCTTAGGAAACGAGAATTTGCTATGTTAAAATCCATTGGCATGACTCCTGACGATTTTCAGAAAATGTTGAACTTTGAGTGCCTCCTCTATGGATTCAAGGGACTTCTCTATGGACTTCCCGTATCCATCTTGGTTACCTGGTGTATCTACCATTCTGTATCCAATGGTTTGGATATGAGTTTCTTCATTCCATGGTACAGTATTGTAATTGCTGTGGGAAGCGTGTTTGTTGTAGTATTTGCTACTATGCTGTATTCCACGAGAAAGATTAAAAAAGAAAATATTATGGATACTTTGAAGAACGAAAATATATAGAATATTCTATAACGCAAAAAGACGTGTACCTGTGAAATAACCTCACGGGTACACGTCTTCTTTTAAGGTGTCTGCTCTGTTCCTTCCAGCTCCTGCTGTATACTATCCAAATACTCCTGGTCGTTCAAGTCCTGCTTATTTTCATCAATGTATGGATTAAAGTTCACCGGTGTCAATCCCTGATGTATCTGCTCCATAAAGGTCTTCCAGATACTTCCCGGATAACTTGATCCTGATAGCCCAGGCAATTCCTTTGGCATATCATATCCAACCCATACGCAGGTAGTGTAATAACTGGTATAACCGGCAAACCAGCCGTCTTTGTTATCGTTTGTAGTTCCCGTCTTTCCGGCACATGGCATATTTTCCAATGCCAAGCCTTTTCCGGTTCCTTCCTGCATAACACTTACCATCATATCCGTCATCATACGAGTCGCATTTACCTTGTAGACCTGCTTCTCTTCCATCTGATTCTCATACAGTATTACGCCATCTGCATCTGTAATTTTTGTAATACAAGTCGGCTCTCTATACTTTCCTTCGTTTTCTAAGGCTGCATAAGCCGCTGTCATTTCTATTGGCGATACTCCGTTGGTAAAGCCACCTAACGCACTGGTAAGTCTTGCATCCTGCGCGTCCAATCTGGAAAATTTCATCTCTTTTAAGTAGGACAAACCAACTTCCGGCGTCAATTCCTCTAACAGCTTCCATGCTACGGTGTTTTTCGATTTTTCTACGGCATACCGCAGTGTAATATCGCCTTCATAGTAATCTCCCGCATTGGAAGGGCCGTCCTCTATCTTCTCATCCGATACAATGGAATCCGGTGTATATTGGCGCTCCAATGCCGGTGTATACACAATTAAAGGCTTAATAGCACTACCCGGTTGACGAAAACTCTGATATGCACGATTCAGCGTATATCCCGGCAGATTCTGATTTCTTCCACCTACAATTGCTTTTACATAACCGGTATGATTGTCAATACACACCGCTGCCCCCTGCAAGGTATAGATTCCTTCTGCACTCTGCTCTGTGAACTCTGCCAAATTAGAATCCACCGCATCCTGAAGTTGCTGTTGCATGTTTAAGTCTATGGAAGTATAAATCCGATACCCTTTGGTATACAGACTCTTTTGGCACTCTTCATAAGCTATTTTATAATTCGCATCATAGGTCTGTTTTTCTTCCTCACTAGCAAATTCTGTTTTAAATTCAAATCCTTCCTGCGCCATGATTGCCTTTATTGCACAGTTATAAACATACGTTTCTACATAGTCATTTTTCGTTTTTTGCGCACGATTTAGGGTAATGGTCTCCGCCATCGCCTCATCATATGTTTGCTGACTTATTTTCCCATCCTCTAACATATTAGAGAGAATCCGGTCGCGACGTTTTATGGTATTTTCCGAATGTTCCACCGGGCCGTACAACGTAGGATTATTTGGAATCGCACATAAAAATGCAATCTGGGAAAGGGATAGATTCTTAACATCTGTATTAAAATATCCGATACTTGCGGCCTGAATTCCATAATACCCATTTCCAAAATAAATATTATTCATATAAAATTCCAGAATCTTATCCTTGCTGTATATCTTTTCTAACTCTACAGCAATGAACATTTCCTCTACCTTACGTTCCCACTTTACGTCCTGATTTAGAAAAACATTTCGTGCCAACTGCTGGGTAATGGTACTTCCACCCTGGGTTACCTCGCCATTTTCAATCATAGCTTTTGCCGCACGCAAAATTGCCTTTATGTCTATTCCATTATGACGATAAAACTTCTTATCCTCGATACTGACCATGGCAGCAGTGGCATAAGCCGGAATCTCATCAAATTCCAGATAATACACATCCTTTTCCCCTTTCAGGGTAGATATCTGCTGCCCATTTGCATCATATACCACACTGGTCTGTACCGAACGAAACGTACTCTCATCCGACTGACTCACCAGACGCTTCGCATCTGCCTGTAATTCACTTACTTTCTGGGCATATCCGCCAAAATAATATACCCCAAGTGCACCTGCTACTATCAGTAACAGCAACAACTGTATTTTTGCAAAAAACCAGAATACACGGTATTTCTTTTTCTGTTTCTTTTTCCGCTTACTCATATCTAGCCTCATTCCTATATGTTTTGTAACAGAATCCTTCCGTATGGTATGCCATTTCGCTCAAGCAATTCCATCTCACGCTTCTGACAAGTGAAGAGGAATATCTGCTCCTTCTGTGTAGCTAACCACTTCAATGTACTTTCCAAACGTTTTTCATCAAAGGAGACAAATGCCTCATCCAATAACACCGGCAAAGACTCCTCTTGGGTAAGAAATCTTCCTGTTCCCAACCGCAATGCCAGGTACATCTGGTCCATGGTTCCACGACTTAGTTGCCATGGATAGAGACTTCTTCCCTCCTGATATACTACCAGATTCATGTCATCATCTAATGTAATTCGGTCATATTTCCCACCTGTAAGAAAATAGAGAATTCCGGATATTTCACCTTCCAGCTGTTCCCTGGTATCCTCATACACATTTTCGGATATTTTTTGCAACATATTAAGTGCCAATTCACAGGCTGCAATCTGACGCTCCAGCTCCTGCTCCTTTTCGCTCTTCTTTCCGGTTTCTTCTATTTCCTCTTCCAGATTTGCAAGCAAGGAACACTTTTCCAGCTTTTGCTGTTTGAGCATATGCACCACTGCCTGCTTCTTTGCCCATTCTTTCTCTGCATTTTCTTCTTTCTTTTCCCGAAATCCTCTGCTTTCTTCTTCTTTTTCACGCATTTCCTTGCGCAGGGAATTCTCTTTCTTTCGAAAATAGAAAATTCCCACTATCCCGGCAATTACCAGCAATATTTCTACCACAAAAAGAGGGCTTATTGCTGCCGCTAATCCTCTTCCTGCAATTCTGCTTCCTGCTCCTATTGCAGCTAACAGTGTTACCACACTGGCAACTCCCTTTCTTCTGCGATACCGGATTTCCTGTCGTTCTTCCTGTTCCTGCTGCAAAAGTTCTGCCATCTGATTTGCTTCATTTTCCACAGGTATCTCTTCTATATCCTGCCACAATTCTTCCGTCTGATATCCTTCAGCTTTTAACTGTTCTAACTGTTGCTCTAACTGTTGTAAATCCTTCTGTGCAATATCCTGGGCAAGCTGTAACTTTTCACAAGCGCTTTTGCGTTCTTCCCACGCTTTGCGATAACTTTGTTCCAACTCCTTCTGCTTGGATTTTAACTTTTTCTGCGCACCGGTAAGATTCACATCTCCATCTCCAGTATGTGATGCATTCACAAAATAATTCTGAAGAATACCAGCAAATTCTTTTCCGGTTTCCACCGCCGCCTGACGAATGCAATATGTATTTTCATAAGTACTTTTCTTCATGCCGCCTAACAGCATTTCCATATCTCCATGGTTAACTGAAAGTTCTTCCCCATCCTGCTCATTACGCAGTGTTGCCGTTTTTTCCTTATGATAGAAATTACGTTCTATCCGAAAACTCTTTCCATCCACTTCAAAGCGCATAGAACCGGTATAATAAGAGCTACTGTTCCATGGTTCATACTGCTGATAGCTGTCATTTTTCCCGGACTTTCCACGTTGTTTTTCCATTCCAAAAAGCATCCCGGTAATAAACTGATGAAGGGTAGACTTTCCACTTTCATTATAGCCATATACAATGTTTAATCCTGGCTGTGGCATTATTTTCTTCTGATGAAACTGTCCAAAATTATCAATCTGAAGTTCTGTAATCTTCATAATATATTCCTCTTATTAACTACCTTTCCATTAATGCTTCCACGCCATAATACAGTGCCAGCTTTGCCACTTCATCCTGCGGCAGCTGCTCCATGGCGTGAATATATTTTCCAATCAACTGTTGACTATACTGTTGTTTCAACTGTTCAAAATCATAATCCGGACGGCACTGGTTCACCACCTGAATGACACGTTCCAAGTTCTCTAACCGTTCCGTTTCTAACGGTGCACTTCCATCATAAAATCCGGTAAGCATTACTTTAAAAATCATATATTCCGGTGCCTGTGCCAATCTCTGTTTGATGAATTCTTCCAATGCCCCATTGGTAATATCGCTGATTACCTTCAAATTCATGACGGCATATTCACAGTAATTCAGTGGACGAAATTCCACCTGACATCTTTCCTCACTTAAGTCGCCCATGAAAAATCCATGTGAACCGGTATCATTACAGTCTACCGGCTGTAATGCACCTGCCATTACCACTCTGTTTTCCACATACTGCATCGGCTTATGAATATGTCCACATGCCACATAATCAAACCCCATTTTCAGAAAGTTCTCTGCCCGAAATGGTATATGCTTCTCGTCTCCACCATGTGCCAGCAAAATATTCAAAAAGCTACCTTCCTCTACGTTAATCTCTTCATACAACGCTTCCGGCAATTCTCTCTGCCAGTAACTTAATCCATACACTCTGGTTCGCAGCATAGGAAGCTCCACATACTGCATCGTTTCTTTTTTCAAAAAATGTACGTTTTCTGCCCAATGAAACGTCCGATAATAAGAATCCGGACTGATAAAGTCATGATTTCCCGCAATCAATACTACCTGCGTATGAGAAAGTGTGGAAAACTGATAATTTACTTCTTTCAATTCCCGCTGTAATGGTTGCCGATGGAACAAATCCCCGGCAATTAACAGTAAATCCACCTGTTCTTCCTCTGCTGTAGCAATCACCTGTGCCAACGCCTGCCAACTATGATTTTTCCTTTCTTCTGCCCAGGGCTTGTCCTTATCCGGTGCCGCCCCTAAATGTACATCTGCTATATGAATAAATTTCATATCCTTCTCCTATTTTTGTATTTTATCTGCTTTTTCTATTTTACACTGTCCAGGGTAATTATACAAGAATACCTTGCAAATCTCATTGTCATTCGATATACTAAAATCTGGTTATAATCAGCATATAAAGGAGATTTTTCATGAAAAAAATACCAGTAATTTTATTATCACTATTACTTGTAAGCCTGCTTATTCTGGGTGGTCTTTTCTTTTTTACATATAGCCGGAAAGAATCTGACGCAAAAGCAGAAAACAAAACTTTGCAATCCAACATTGCTTCCTTACAGGAACAATTACAGCAAAAGGAAGATTTCATTTCGGGGCAAGAAGAATATATTAACGAACTAACCACACAACTTGCCGACTGCCAGACTACTACTGACTCCGAAGAAGAAGAGGATGAGGACGATGAGGATAACACCTCTTCCGGTTATGAAAAAAAATATCCGGATCTTTATGCCGGAGCCACATACTCTGAGGATGGAGACTCTTCTGATTTAAAGGTCTATTTGACCTTTGATGACGGGCCTTCCGACCTGACCCCAGAAGTTTTGGACCTCTTAGACAAATATGATGCAAAGGCAACCTTCTTTGTGGTATATACTGACAACGAAGAATATACCTCTTATTTGAAGGAAATTGTAGAACGAGGACATACCCTTGCGCTCCACTCTTATAGCCATGACTATGATAAAATCTACAAATCTGTAGATGCCTTTTTATCAGACTTTGAAACGGTTTATAACTGGGTTTATGAAGAAACCGGTGTACGCCCTACTCTATTCCGTTTCCCCGGTGGTAGCACTAACGGCAAAAAATCTGTAGTAAATGATATTATTGCCGAAATGGAGCGTCGTGGCTTTATCTACTATGATTGGAATGTCAGCTCCGGAGACGGTAGCAACCTCACTACCACAGAAAATATTCTGGAAAATGTCTGCACTAACGTTGGTAGCTTCGACCAGCCGGTTGTCCTAATGCACGATGGTGTCGGAAAAAATGCAACCTTAAAGGCACTTCCAACTCTTTTGGAGACCCTTGCAGAAGAGGGCTATGAATTCTGCTCACTAGATGAAAACTTAACCCCTATACAATACAAACGAAAATAATTTTGAAAGGACGAACGGTTATGGGAATGAATCCAATGCAACTATTTCAGGTAATGAATGCATGGAAGAAATTTACTTCCAACCACCCCAAATTTCCTAAATTCCTTCAGGCAGTTTCCAGTGAGGGAATCAAGGAAGATACCATTATCGAAATCAATGTAACAACTCCGGAAGGAAAAAATTATTGCTCTAATTTAAAAGTTACACAATCCGATTTGGAATTATTTCAGCAATTAAAAAATATGCAGTAAAATTTCTACTGCATCATAATGTAGACAAAGTATGTTTATTAAATGAGTTGATGTATATTAATGAAAAAATATACATCAGCTTATTTTTATGTTATCATTGATGGTAAAAGAAAAATTTATATTTTATGAATTTGTCGGTATGTAAATTCAAATTTTATGAAAGAGGAGATGGGGAATAAATGGCGTTTTATCATGCTTCACAGGTGAAAGATATAAAGGAATTAGAACCGAGAGTTTCAAATCATAATATTCCATTAGTCTATTTTTCGGATAAAAGAGAAAATGTACTTGTATATTTAAGCAATGCTGTTGAAAAGGTATGTAAAGAAGCAAAGTTTGAATATGACGGATTGTGGTACAAGTGGGGACCTTATGGATTTGGTAAAGTAGCTGTTGAGAAAAAAGTGCCTTATGAGAAATGCGAAAAATGTGACCGTACTGCTTACCAGAAAGCAAAAGAAAAATGCGATAACCGTAAAAGTCAGTTGGAAAAGAAATATAAAAATATGACGGTTGGTTATGAAAGTATCCTGTTCCTGCTGGCATGGTACAGCATAACAACAACATTGTTTACTGCTATTCTTTCGCCGGTTTTCCTTAACGACTGTAGCACCTTTTTCGGTGCGTTAGGAAAAGGAATGGGAAGTTTGTTTCGGGAGTTTGTCATAGGGGCAGATTCTTTCGGACAGTTAAGCAGTGGAATACCTAACCGTATCCTTTCCGGGATTATGTACTGGCTGATTGCTGGTGCTGTTATTGCAATTTTATTCGTAATAACCGGATTACTGATAATCGGAATTGGTTATCAGGTAGGAAAAATCTACCGGAAATATTGCTGGGATATCATCAGCATTATGGTGGCGATAACGAGTACAGTTATTACAATTTATTTTGGTGGTTGGATAAAATCTATTATTCCTATAAATCTCATCACGCTGTTGCTACTGGTGCATGTGGTTTATATTGGAATTCGATGCTATGTGAAAGAATGGCTGGAAGAACGAGGATATTTTTAAAATTTAATTTGTTCATTGGTGCTATTTATATTTACTTTCATGCTAATATGTATTATCATATTAGCATGAAAGGAGATGGTATATGACTCAATTTGAAAAATTAGATTTGTTGTTGCGTGAATGTGGGGGGACAATTCAGACATTTCAAGTTCTAAATAATGGAATTAGTAAGTCTGTGTTTTATGCATATGTGAAGGAACGAGGATTAGAGCAAGCTTCTCATGGTGTGTATGTATCACCTGATACGTGGACAGATGCGATGTACCTTTTGCATTTACGTTGTGGTCAAGCTGTATTTTCTCACGAAACTGCATTGTTTTTTCATGACTTAACGGATAGAGAGCCTTTGAAATACACCATAACAGTAAGAACTGGATATAATCCAAGTCGTTTGCAGGAAGACGGTTTTCAAGTGTATACAGTAAAAAAGGATTTACATGAAATAGGGATCACAACTATGCAGACATCATTCGGACATTCAGTTCCGGTTTATGATATGGAGAGAACGATTTGTGATCTGCTTCGTAGCAGGAAAAATATTGAAATGCAGGTCTTTCAAGATGCATTGAAGCAATATGCAAAACGTAAGGATAAAAACTTACGGATGCTTATGAAATACGCTGCTATATTTCATGTTGAAAAGATACTAAGACCATATTTGGAGGTGTTACTTTAGATGATAACAACGGCAAGACAATTAAAGGATTTGATTCGTAATCTGTCAAAGAAAAAATCCGCAGATGCACAGATTTTGATG
Organism: Roseburia sp. 499; assembly: GCF_001940225.2. Classification (NCBI taxonomy): domain Bacteria; kingdom Bacillati; phylum Bacillota; class Clostridia; order Lachnospirales; family Lachnospiraceae; genus Roseburia; species Roseburia sp. 499. Next base: position 234,469 of record NZ_CP135164.1, on the reverse strand, counting down.
CGGAATTATATGATGGAACGTTTTTAAGAACGAATTTCTTTATCAGAGTATAAAAATCAGTTTACATTAAAAGGTGGAATGCTGGTGGCGGCAATGGTTGGTCTGGATGCCAGAGCTACTATGGATCTGGATGCTACCATAAAAGGCACTAATGTTAGTGTGGAGGATGTGGAGATGATTATATCCCAAATTATTTCAATCCCCCTGGACGATGGTGTTTCGTTTCGGATCAAACGGATATCGGAAATCATGGAAGAAGCAGATTATCCGGGTGTTCGTGTAAACATGGAAACGAAATTTGATGGAGTAATCACACCATTAAAGATTGATATTTCTACAGGAGATATCATTACACCAAGAGAAATCAAGTACAACTTTAATCTTATGCTTGAAGATCGCACAATTGAGGTATGGGCATATAATCTGGAAACGGTATTGGCTGAAAAACTGGAAACTGTTATTAGCCGAAATGTTACCAATACACGCATGAGAGATTTTTATGATATCTATATTTTACAAAAACTGTATGGGGAGCAACTTTCAAAAGATGTATTATGGGACGCACTTATTGCTACCACTAAGAAACGAGAAACGTTAGAACAGATAGAAACTGAAGACATAGATGAGGTTTTTGATGAGATTAAATCAAGCTCTGTTATGGAAAATCTATGGAAAGCTTATCAAAGAAATTATTCTTACGCTGCTGACATTCCATGGCATAACATTATGAAAACAATTCTAACACTTTATGAAGAGATACACAGAGAAAGGATTTGAAAATGAGTAAAATATTTCTTTTAGAAGATGACCTGAGTCTTATAAATGGTCTTTCATTTGCTTTCAAAAAGCAGGGCTTTGACACTTGCATTGCCAGAACACTGGTAGAAGCCTATGAACTATGGGCAGATGGAAAATATGACTTGCTGGTGTTGGATGTATCATTGCCGGATGGTTCAGGATTTGAATTTTGCAAGAAGGTACGACTTGCATCAAAGGTGCCTATCATCTTTCTTACTGCATCAGATGAAGAAACAAGTATCATTATGGGGTTGGATATTGGCGGAGATGACTATATCACGAAACCTTTCAAATTGGGCGTTCTCATTTCAAGAATCAACGCTCTGCTTCGCCGGGCAAATTCTTTTCAAGTAATAGATACAGAATTACAATCGAATGGTATGAAAGTTCTTTTGCTACAGGGACAGGTTTTCAAAAATGGGGCATTGATTGATCTGACCGCCGCAGAATATAAACTGTTGTGTCTGTTTATGCGAAACCCGAACATGATACTGACGAAAGCGCAAATTTTAGATAAGCTATGGGACTGTGATGGAAATTATATTGACAGTAGTACCCTTACGGTCTATATGCGTCGGCTGCGTATGAAGATTGAGGATAATCCCAGTGAACCGCAAATGCTCCTGACAGTTCGTGGCATGGGCTATAAATGGAATGTGATTGGGTGAGGTGGTGTATGAAAATATTTGCAAACGAGGAAGTAAAAAAATTATTTCTTGTATTATCACTCATTTTGATGGCATCTCTTCTGCTGACACAAGGTTTTTTATGGCTATGCTATCAGCGGTTTTCGTTATTTCTATTGCTTGTTGGTGTATTGGCAGGAGTTTCCATATTGGCAGTGTGCTGTTCCTATTTCAAAAAACAATATCAGATCATGGAGCAGGCAGTATCGCAGATCAATGCGTATCTTGACGGAAACCGCAATGCCCGTATTGAATGTGATTACGAGGGTGAACTGTATCGACTATTTCATTCTGTCAATTCTCTGACGGCTGTTTTAAACGCTCATGCAGATAACGAACTCCGGGAAAAGGAATTTTTGAAAAATACAATCTCTGATATTTCCCATCAACTGAAAACGCCGCTGGCAGCGCTGAACATTTATAACGGACTGCTCCAAGACGAGGATATAGAAGCATCCTCCGTGAAAGAATTTGCCGATTTGTCTGAGCAGGAGCTTGACCGTATCGAAACACTGGTTCAAAGTCTTCTAAAGATTACAAAGTTGGATGCAGGCTCCATTGTGATTGAGAAAAGTATGGAGAGCGTAGCTGATATGATGCAGGATGTTGAACTGCATTTTGCATATAGGGCCAAACAGGAACAGAAGGAAATCGTTCTGTCTGGAACAGAGGATATTTCACTCCTCTGTGACCGTGACTGGCTGATTGAAGCTATAGACAATATTGTAAAAAATGCGTTTGACCATACGGAAAGTGGTGCTGTAATTCGTATTGCGTGGAAGGCATTGCCATCAGGTGTTCAAATTGTGATAAAGGACAATGGATGTGGCATCCACCCAGAAGATATACATCATATTTTTAAGCGGTTTTATCGCAGCCGTTTTTCCAAGGACATGCAAGGGATTGGACTGGGGCTACCTCTGGCAAAGGCAATCGTTGAAGCACATAACGGCACCATTGAGGTTGACAGCGAATTAGGCATAGGGACAACTTTCGCAATGAATTTTCTGATTCCTACAAAATTGTAGGCTGGTTGTAGGCTTACAGTAATATTCAGGTGCTATTCTTTCAAACATAGACAGGACAGACAGCCTGCCTATGCGGTAAAATTATTCAGAAAGAGGTGTTTGCACTATGAACTTATTAGAGGTCAAAAATATAAGTAAGACCTATGGCAGCGGAGAAACTGCTGTCAAGGCGTTGAAAGATGTTAGCTTTTCTGTCCCCAAGGGCGAATATGTAGCAATCGTCGGGGAATCCGGTTCCGGTAAAAGTACGCTACTGAATATGATCGGTGCTTTGGACATGCCGACATCGGGCAAGGTACTGATTGATGGCAAGGACATTTTTTCCATGAATGATCGAAAACTGACCGTGTTCCGGCGCAGAAACATTGGCTTTATCTTTCAGGCATTCAACTTAATCCCGGAGTTGACAGTGGAGCAGAATATCATCTTCCCGGTGCTGCTGGATTACCAAAAGCCTGACAAGCGGTATTTGGAGGAACTGTTGACGGTGCTGAATTTGAAAGACCGTCGCAATCATTTGCCCAGTCAGCTTTCAGGAGGTCAACAGCAAAGAGTGGCGATTGGACGCGCCCTGTTTACGCGTCCTGCTCTGATTTTAGCAGATGAACCCACGGGAAATCTGGATACACAGAACACAAGCGAGGTCATTACCTTGCTGAAAGAAACATCCAGAAAATATGAGCAGACCATTGTGATGATTACGCACAGCAGAAGCGTCGCGCAGACGGCGGACAGAGTGTTGCAGGTATCGGACGGTCAGCTTACTGATTTGGGGAGGTGCCGTGAATGAAAAGCTATCTTAGTCTCATCTCTATTTCAGCAAAAGTTCACCGCCGTCAAAATCGCTTGACACTTCTTTGTATCGTTTTCGCCGTATTTATGGTAACGGCGGTATTCAGTATGGCGGAAATGGGTGCCCGGATGGAGTATTCGCGGTTGCTTGGAAAGCATGGTAAGTTGTCCATGGCAGATTTACTTGGAAGCTATATGGGACAATCGCTTCTGCTGGTCGCTTGTGCCCTGTTCCTACTGATCTTGATCGCAGGCGTTTTGATGATTTCCAGTAGCATGAACAGCACTGTTGCACAGCGAATCGAGTTCTTCGGAATGATGCGCTGTATCGGTATGAGCAAGCAGCAGATCGTTCGTTTCGTTCGGCTGGAGGCATTGAATTGGTGCAAGACAGCAGTTCCCATTGGCCTTGTGATGGGCATTGCTACAACATGGGGCCTGTGTGCAGCACTGCGCTTTCTGGTGGGCGAAGAATTTTCCTACATTCCGCTCTTTGGTATCAGTAACATTGGCATTGTCTGCGGTATCCTTGTAGGCGTTATTACGGTTCTGATTGCCGCAAATGCTCCTGCGAGGCGGGCTTCCAAAGTATCCCCCGTTGCGGCGGTTTCCGGAAATATCGGCAGTGAAAAAACGGTTCGCTATGCAGCTAACACCTGCTTCGGAAGGATTGAAACGATTCTTGGTATCAATCATGCTGTGTCTAAGAAGAAAAATCTGATTCTGATGACAGTCTCTTTTGCACTCAGCATCATTCTATTTTTGAGTTTTTCCGTGTTCATCGATTTAGTGAACTATTTAATGCCACAGTCTGTTGCCACATCAGATATTGACATTGCGAGTAATGATGGCAACACAATTCCAAATGATCTGCTTATTACGATTCAGGGGATGGATGGGGTAAAAGAGGTCTATGGGCGTCGGAGCGCGCTTGACCTTCCTGGTTCTCTTGACAATGATGCAAGTTCTTCCGATACTGTCGATTTGATTTCTTATGATGATTTCAATTTGCAAAGCCTGAGAAAGGACGGCAATCTGAAAAAAGGCAGCGATTTGGCAAAGGTCTACGGAAACAGCGGCTTCGTATTGGCTACATCCGATGCGGACAGCACATGGAAAATCGGTGATACGATCCAGATTCAAGGAGAAACTCTTACGATAGCCGGACTGCTGAAAAATGACCCGTTCAGCAGTGATGGCCTGACACATGGTAAAATAACGCTGATTTCTTCTAGTGATACCTTTGTCCGTCTGACCGGAGAAGAAAATTACGCACTTATTATGGTACAGACAACAAGTGGTGCGACGGACGAAGATGTTCAGGCAATTCAAACCGTTGCTGGAGAGACTTTCAATTTTCAGGATATGCGCGACGGTCATACATCAGGAACCTATACAGCCTTTGTGTTCTGCGTCTATGCGTTCCTGTCAATCATTGCGTTGGTGACGGTACTGAACATCGTCAATAGCATCTCCATGAGCGTATCGGCAAGGATGAAGCAGTATGGCGCGATGCGGGCTGTGGGAATGAATGAACGACAAGTGACGAAAATGATCGCTGCTGAAGCGGCAACTTACGCTGTGCTGGGGTGCGCTGTTGGCTGCATCATTGGGCTGCCGTTGAGCAAGTTGCTGTACGATTCCCTCATTGCTAGGCATTTTCCCTATGCCGTTTGGAATTTTCCAATAGGCTCTTTGATAATCATTCTTTTGTTTGTTTCACTTGCGGTAGTCGCAGCAATTCATGCTCCGGCGAAGCGCATCCGCAGTATGCCAATCACAGCAACGATCAATGAATTATAGTTTCATATTTTGGTCTACTGGACGACGGTAAAAGAAAAAACGTTGCAAAACGGGTAATTTGAAACGGCGGCTTTGAAAAAAATCAGAGCCGCTGTTTTTTTAAACTTATACAAATCTAAGATGTCTTTTTGGATACGGTAGCGATATGCAGTTAATATGGTATATCTATTTAGATATTAAAAGATTTCCAAAGAATCTTCAGCATCTACCCATATTTGCATATGCCATTAAGATACAGTCTTGCATATTCAAGTGGTTCATCAATGGCAAGTGCGTTCAATGCACAGTCTGATCCGGGTGTGGTTTTTAAATTCTTTTCTGCTTCCCAACAATCAATACGGAGCATATAGCTTGCACTGGTATAAACATCAATGCTGTTTTGTTTGGGATTGTACTCTGCAAATATTGTTCTCATCGTATCATATCTCCTTATCATTCAATCAATCATTTGTTACAAAAATCAGAATCAGAAGCATTTCAATCAGTTCACCATGTCACTTTTATTTTGTGTTATACTGTTTTATAGATTTTTCTTGCCCTTGTATTTTCCCTTATCAGAGTTCGTAAACGCTGGTGGGATGATATAACACAAGGGAAACAATAAGGGAAAGCTCATCTGCGACAAATCCATTGTTTTCAAGGGTTTACGGAGAATTTGATAGCAAAATATAACAGTTATTAAATCTCTTAAAACAGGTGAAATCTCAATCGGGATTTGGAGGAACAAATGAAAACGAAACGATTAAACATTAGACCTATAGAGGAAAATGATTGGAGTAGTATCCAAGCAATTTGGGAAGATTTTAATAAATCAGAATATGTTATTTATGACAATTTTAAGAATACAGATTCAGATGATGTCAAAAAAAGAATCGAAAAATGGGCAAATGCAACGCGGAGTGGAAAGGAACATATTTTCTTTGCAACCTGCCTTGGAAGTGAGGTTATAGGATTTACATCGCTTAATATTAGACCAGAAGGATATGAAATCGGCTATGGATTTCTTGACAAATATCAGGGAAACGGATATGCAAAAGAAAGCTTAGTAGCTATTTTAGATTATATGAAGGGAATTGGTGCTAAGAAAATATTTGCAGGAACAGCGTTGAAAAATTTGCCATCTGTTGGTTTGCTTAGTAGTCTAGGCTTTGAACTGACAGGAACGGAAGAAATATCTTTTCATAAAGATAACGATGGAAATGACATTTATTTTGAAGGTGGAATTTTTGAAAAGAAATTATAGTTTATAGTAGAGTTAAATTTGAAGTTTTGGTTGAGAATATGGAGAAAAATTTTATTTAGTGAGGACAGAGTAAATGAAAAAATTGTTGAAAAAATACAACAAATATTTAAGGGAACACCTGAAGTAATATATGGATATACAGATATTCATTATAGCGTTCTTTCAAGAGAATATAAATCTGCCTTGGTATTTGCTGTTCCATATGAAAAACAGCTTACTTTGGATAATTATACGGAAGAAGGATTTCATAAATGCCCGGAAAATTGCAAAAAATGTGTCGATGTTTGCCCACATAAAGTTCTGACAGATGTGAAGTGGAATATTAAGGAACTTCGAAGCAATCTGATAGATTACCATTTGTGCAATCAGAAAAGAAGTGCCTATATTGAAAAATACGGAAGAAAGAGTGCATGTGGTTTATGTATAGTAGTATGTCCTTTTGGTACTGAAAGCAATTAAGGACACCAATATTAAAAATGAAAGACGATTTTTTAATATTGCCCTAACAGTTCCTGCAAGAAACGTCTGTATTCCTGCTGTACTTTTTCCGGTGCCACAATCTTTGCTCCCATCCCAAGCCCCGACAGCCATCCAAAAAACTGAGGACTTACTACAACCTTTACGCGAACCAAGAAATGTGATTCATCCTTCTTTCGTAAAGCTACATCCTTTCCGAATCGGTCTATGACTACACCAATAAAACGATTTTCAAATTCTAATCGAAGGTCCTGTTCTTCACCGCCAAACATTCCAAAGGTCTTTTTGGCAAAGTTTGCCGTGTCGAAATGTTCAAAATGCTCCTGACCTACTCGCTTTTCCTCTGTCAATTCAATGGAAAGCATCTTATCTACACGATAATGCTTTACCATATCCGCATCTTCATCGTATCCTATGAGATAATAGTTTTCATCTGCCCATGTAAGCGCCCATGGACTGATACAATACTCCTCTCCACTTTTTTTCAGATGCATTTGCTTTTCTACTGTCCATTCAAAATATTGGAATGTTATCTTTACATCGTTTAAAATCCCCCCATGAATCTTGTCTACATTATAATAAATACTTTCGTTCATGGTCTTAATCCGATTTGCCACAAATACCTGTCGTTGCAGTTGCTGTGCCTCATACCGACTGGTAAGTCCCTCCAGCTTCTTAATTAACTCGGCAGACTTTCGCTCTGTAATAAATTTTGAAGCCTGTACTGCATCTACCAAAAGCTTCAGCTCCGGCAATTCAAAGCTATGACTTGCCAAATAATAACCGGAGGGAGACTCTTTTCGAAATACAATATCTAAACCATATACCCGTAGCGTTTCTATATCATCATAGATGCTCTTTCGCTCTGCCTGAATTCCATGTCCTTCCAGCATCTTGAGAATTTCCTGCATGGAAAGCACATGGGATTCATCCGTTCTTTCTAAGAACGCTTGCATGAGATATAAAATTTTCATTTTCTGATTATAGGATTTTGCCATGCATATCTTCCTTTTCTATATGAAGTTCTATTTCAGGCGCGTACTTGCGTTCCATCTGGTGCCTTGCCTTTCTCTGTTCTACTGTATCAAATATAATGGAAAAATCATAGTCCTCCGGGTATAATTCTGTGGCAGCCACATGCAATTTTACTCGTTTATGATTAATCCAGATTTTCTTATCCGGCAGTTGTACTCTTAATACTCCCTTTTCATTTACAGGTTCACAAACAATTCCAATTTTTTTATCCGGATATACCATGACACTGTCGCCCCGTTGAAACTTCTCTACCAGATTCTTTTCTGTCTTTGGCTCCTTTTTCTTTTTGATGCCGCTCACTTTTTCATGTTCTAATCCTTCTGACGCATCAATATCCAATATTGTTTTTTCTGCCGTTCCATAAGCAGCCTCGCTTGCACACTGTAACATATTTCCCGGCATGCCAAGCTTTTTGGCAATATAAAGTGCGCAGCTTTCTCCTGCTTTTCCGATTTCCAAACGATACAGTGGGCGAAGACTTTCTCTATCAAATGCCATTCTGGCATTGATAATTCCTTCTGTCCGCTCAGCATAATTTTTTACTTCCGGATAATGTGTCGTAACAAGATACAATGCCCCTGCCTTTCGTAATTCTTCTAAAATTGCAATGGCAATTCCCATTCCCTCTGTTGGATCTGTACCAGAACCAAGTTCATCCATAATTACAAGACTTTCTCGGTTTGCCTTTTTCAAAATATCCAACACATTTGTAATGTGTGCAGAAAAAGTAGACAGATTCTCCGATATATTTTGTCCATCTCCAATATCACACAGTATTTGATTGTTCATACAGATTTCTGCTTCCTCACAGGAAACATGCAGACCACATTGTGCCATGAAACAGTTCATTCCCACAGTCTTAATTGCCACTGTTTTTCCACCGGTATTTGGTCCGGTAATGATAACTCCTTGCACTCCATCTCCAAGTTCAAAGTTCAGCGGCACACAACTATCTTTTTCCATCAACGGATGTCTTCCATTCTTAATAGAAATTCTCCTGTCGGTTGTAATCTTCGGTTCTCCCCCCTGATACTCCATACTAATTTTTCCCTTGGCAAAAGCAAAGTCCAGCTTCTCAATGGTCCTCTGATTCGCCTCTAATATCTCTGCTCCATCTGCTAACATACCTGTTAGTGTATACAGTATTCTTCTTTCTTCATTTTCTTCTTCCAGTCTTTTTAAATCCAATTCCGCTGCATACTTCGCCACACCGGAGGGCTCTATAAAAAGCGTACTTCCTGTGGAAGACTGATCAATAACGCTACCTGGTATTTTGAACTTGTATTCCTATTTTACCGGCAAACATACGTGTCCATTTCTCATGGTAGAAAAACTGTCGGACATACAGTTTTTATTTGCCTTTAATATAGCATCTGCCTTTTCCCGCATTTTCTGTTCTAACCGCTCAATTTCTGTTCGGGCAGATTTTAACTCCTTGCTGGCATAGTCATCCACCTTGCCTCCGCGAATCATGCGGGCAATTTCTTCCCGCACCTCATCCATGGAATCCAAGTTTTCTTCGTAGTATGGAAGACTGATCTCTAACCGCTTTGCCCGGTCCAAATAATCTTTTAATCTTCTTACGGTTGTAAGCATGGCCCCAATCTGTTCTAACTGCTCTGCGGTAAGACAACCACCCTGCTCTGCCAATATCAGATATTCCTTTACCGAATTAAGATTCGTAAGAGGTGGATTTCCGGCATATTCTATGATTTTTCTTGCCTCGGTGGTTTGCCGTAAAGCTGCTGTCACTTCGTTTTCTGCCAATAATGGTTTTAACTCTCTGATTTTCTGTTTGGCACTGTCTGTATATGCCAGTTCTACTAATTTTTCCTTTAACTTATCTATTTCTAAAGTTTGTTCCATATTTGTCATTTTGCTTCTTCCTTCCTGTTGGTGGTATTTTTTCTATTTCCTTTCAGTCCTGTGAAGATTGCAAAAAACAAAAAAGAAGCTATGTCCTATGAAACGGCACACTGCTTCTATTTATATAAAATATAAGAAGTGTATGCTGTGTTAGGGTAGACTAATAACACCGATAAAACATATCGGTATCATAACGCAACTGTAATCGTTTTGTTGCAATCTCCTATTCTAACACTCCTAACATACACTTTCCTCGCTATTCTCTCATTTGTGTGGATGTATTCCACGTCTGGTTACACTATACTATAGATTGTGGTGCGATGTCAATGGGTTCTGCTTTAGCATTCACTCATTTTTCATAATACACCGACTCGGAGTCTCTATATTTTTCCTCAAAACCACATTTTATGTAAAAGGAATTGGTTCGTATATTCCAAACGGGTGTGTCCAACCGTATACAACAAACATCGGGGAATATATTCTCTACTAATTTCATCAGTTCCACTCCATAGCCTCTTCTATGATATTGTGGTGCAACAAAAATTCTTCCTACATACAACACACTCTTTTCCTTCCGGTCTCGAAATAAAAGTGCGCCACCGATTACCTCTCCATTGTTCAATAATGCATAAAGATTTCCGCTTTTCTGCATTCTGCTGTGCCACTGGATGGAGTCATAATCCGGCGGTCCGCCAATTTCGTCCGCTCTTACCTCTATATCCGTATCAAATGCAGCTTTGGATATTGCTACAAGTTCTTTTATCTGTTCTTTATTTGCTAATACTAATTCCATTTTTGCTCCTCCTAATATTTCACAAAATTATGTCATCTATCCTCTATTGCAATATATATATCCATGTACACAATACCATTTTTTTCATATGTTTTCTCAAAACATGGTAGAATCCCTTTTTGGCCTATCCACTTCATTCCGTTTATCTCAATATAATATCCAAGTGTCTTATATGCATTGGGAATTAATACAAACGGTGCATCAAACGGCTCCTTAATGGTAATAACTGCGTATAACTGTTTTTCCTGCTCCATTACCGGTATATCTAATGGATTAATATCTTTGGGTAAAATGCAGGCTGCCTCGTACCCATGCATATGATATACATTAATTTGCTCTTGTGACAAATACGGAAAATCCCAACCGATAATTTCCGGGTTCTTTATTCCAAAAGACTCTGCCCACGCTTTCATATGGTTAATCGCATCATCCTCTGGTTCTTTACTAATTACCGCATATTTTACATATCTTAATGCCGAAACCTCTTCTACTCTAATATCGGTATAAGATTCACTATCGCAAGCCATCTCACTCAGCATTAACTCATCGAGGGAACAGGAAAACAACTTAGAGAGCGAAATTGCTTTTTCCATTTCAGGTAATGCAGCATCCAGTTCCCATTTCGATATCGTCTGCCTACTGACATCCATTTTTTCAGCTAATTCTTCTTGCGTCATCTTGTTTCTCATTTTTCGTAAAAATTGCAAATTCTGTCCGAAACTCATATCATATCATCTCCTTCCCTTATGACGAAATCATTCTATCAAATCATCTTATGTACATCTACCAATTTCAAAGTTCTTTTTTTCTTAATTATGCAACTTAAAGTTGCTAAATACATTTTTCTTATTATATATCTTTTCACTTTGCAAAAAAAGTCCCGCAAACAGATTCCCCAATCTGTCTGCGGGACTTTCTATTCCCTTTACCTATGTATTTTTAACCCTCTCCTTAACCCTTTCGGGAAAACCCACTTAACAAAAAACTATAGATTAGCAAACACCCTGAGCCATCATAGCGTTTGCAACTTTTTCAAATCCTGCGATATTAGCACCTGCTACATAATCGCCTTCTTTGCCGTAACGTTTTGCAGCATCATCCAGATTGTGGAAGATATTAACCATGATGTTCTGTAACTTGCTGTCAACTTCTTCAAATGTCCAGCTCAATCTTTCAGAGTTCTGGCTCATTTCCAGTGCAGATGTAGCAACACCGCCTGCGTTTGCAGCCTTTCCAGGAGCAAATAATACTTTATTCTGCTGTAAGTATTCGGTTGCTTCCAAAGTAGTAGGCATGTTTGCACCTTCTGCTACTGCGATACATCCGTTTGCTACTAATGCTTTAGCATCATCTAATAACAACTCGTTCTGAGTTGCACATGGAAGTGCGATATCACACTTGATTGTCCATACGCCACGTCCTTCATGGTACTCTGCGCTTGGTCTAGCTGCTGCATACTCTGTTAAACGTGCACGTTTTACTTCTTTTACTTCTTTTAATAAATCAACATCGATTCCTTCCGGATCATATACCCAACCTGTAGAATCGCTGACAGTTACAACCTTTGCACCTAACTGCTGTGCTTTCTGTGTTGCGTAGATTGCAACGTTTCCGGAACCGGATACACATACAGTCTTTCCTTTGATGTCATGTCCGTTGCACTTTAACATTTCCTGTGTTAAGTATAATAAACCGTATCCTGTTGCTTCTGTACGAGCTAAAGATCCGCCGTAGGAAAGTCCTTTTCCGGTTAACACACCTTCGTATGTACCACGGATTCTCTTGAACTGTCCGAACATGTAACCGATTTCTCTTGCTCCTGTTCCGATATCTCCTGCAGGTACGTCAGTATCAGCACCGATGTATTTGCAAAGCTCTGTCATAAAGCTCTGGCAGAATGCCATGATTTCACGGTCTGATTTTCCCTTAGGATCGAAGTCAGAACCACCTTTACCACCACCGATTGGAAGTCCGGTTAAGGAGTTCTTGAAAATCTGCTCGAAACCTAAGAATTTAATAATTCCAAGGTTTACAGAAGGATGTAATCTTAATCCTCCCTTGTATGGTCCAATGCTGTTATTGAACTGTACACGGTAACCTGTGTTTACCTGTACCTGTCCCTTATCGTCTACCCAAGGTACACGGAACTTGAACTGTCTGTCCGGCTCAGTCAGACGCTCTAACAGCGCTTCTTTACGATATACTTCTTCGTTTGCTTCAATTACTGGTCTTAAAGAATTTAAAACCTCTTTTACTGCCTGATGAAATTCAGGTTCTGCTGGGTTCTTTGCAATTACGCGCTCCAGCACTTCATCAACATAGCTCATAGTAGTTCTCCTTTATAATTAGTATATTTATCATCAACATTCTTATTTTATTATGATTTTACCTATTTTGCAATATTTTTCTTTCATTACTTTACAGTTTTATCACATAAAAGTAGTATTTATTTTATCTTTTCCTAAATTAATGCTATACTATATTGACTAAAAGGAGGTACTAAAAATGAATCATAAAAAATTTTCTGCAAAACAGCTGGTATTTTCTGCTGTCGCCCTGGCGCTTGCCACTGTCACTTCACTTATCAAACCCTTTGATTTACCTATGGGTGGTTCCGTTACCTTATTCAGTATGCTTTTTATTGTATTAATTGGATACTGGTATGGACCTTATATAGGAATTACTGCAGGTATTGCCTACGGTCTTCTCCAGTTTGTTATTGAGCCCTATTTCTACTCAATTCCGCAATTTTTTACAGATTATCCTCTGGCATTTGGAGCTCTTGGATTATCCGGTTTCTTCTCTAAGAAGAAAAACGGCCTGATAAAAGGCTACATCGCAGGAGTGCTGGGACGTTACTTTTTCGCCTTTTTATCAGGTCTTCTCTTTTTTGCTTCTTATGCAGAAGGAAGTGGTATGAGTGCACCAATCTACTCTCTGGTTTACAACGGCTCCTATCTTCTTACAGAAGCTGTTATTACCATCATTATCATTGCACTGCCACCTGTTACCAATGCACTGAGTAAAATGAAGGTTTTGGCACAGGAATAAACTATTTTTCTCGTTGACTCCTATGGCGTCAACGAGCCTGTCCCTTTAATTAAAAATTCCTGTATTGGCAATGGTTTGGAATAATAGTAGCCTTGTATGTAATCAATTCCTTCTTCATACATACTTTGCGCTTCTTCTTTTGTTTCAATACCCTCTGCCACCAACTTCAATTTCATTCCGTGTACCATATTTACCACCGCTCTAACCACATGTCTTGCCTTTTCAGATTGGAAAAATGCTTTTGACATATCATAGTCCAGTTTAACGATGGAAACAGGCATTTCCACCATATACATCAGGTTCGATTCTCCTTTTCCAAAATCATCCAACGAGAAAGAAAAACCATAATCAATCAGTTTCTTCATATTCTCCAGAAGAATCTGCCTTGCCCGAATAGATGCCGTTTCCGTAATTTCTAGATTAATCAATCCGGGATCAATCTGATATTTTTCAATAATGGAAATCAACCGCTCTGCTAAATCTACCTTTTCACACTGGACAACGGAAAGATTTACTTCGACATAATGGATTCCCTTTTTTATCATATCTGTATTTTTCAAAAAGTAGCAGACCTTTTCAAAAACCCGCTCTCCCAATTCCAATATCTGCCCGTTATCCTCCGCAACGGGAATAAATACTCCGGGAGACATCAGTTCTCCATCTCTCTTCCGAATCCTTACCAATGCCTCCGCAGATGTAACCCGCTGTTCCTCATTGGAATAAATCGGCTGTAAAAAGACCTCCACTCGGTCTTCTAAAAGTGCATCTGTAATTTCATGCTCAATCAAACTTTGTGACTGATATTTTGCAATCATTTCTTCCTGTGCAGAAATCATTCTTCCCTTTATATCCCTACACTCCGTCCGAACAAATGTCAGAAAACGAAACAATTCCTCCATGTCTGAAAACACATCTGCCTGCGGAATCAAAACAGTAAGTGCTGATTTGAAAAACACCATACTATCAGAACAACCGTTAAGAATTGCTTTCCCCACAGTTTCCAGTTTTTCTGCTTTTGTGCTGATTAAGACAAGTCCCAAATTTATATTTTTAAAAGCAAGAACATCATCATAATGCCTCGAAATCTTTAGCACCTTTCTAAACATTTCGTCTGCATCCATGCTATGTTCTTCCAAAATTTCTGCATTTTCAAATGAGATTTCCAGAACGCTGAAGCTCTTTTTTTGTTCATACAACTGCTTTAAATATTCCGTTAATGCATAAGAATTAAAGCATCCTAATCTTCTCTCAAGATTTGCTTCCGGATTTTCCATAATCACAAACAGAATCAGTACACCAATTGCACTAGCAAATCCAACCACCAAAAGTGCCTTGTTAAAAAGCTGAAAAGCAGCACTTGCCATCCAGATAATCATCCAGAGAATAATTGCAAATCTTCTCCTTGGATTTAACCGTTTTCGAAACACACAAGTCACTGTTAATGTTGCAATGATATACAATCCAACAAAGATATACACCCACCAAACAGCCACTCCATATGTATACATCTGTTCTCCTTCATTAAAAATATGAATCGGAAGCAAGTATATCATCACACTCTGCGCAAGAGCAAACAACGCCAATCGAAACATCAATTTCCTGTGCTCTTTCTCAGAAAGCAAATCGGTAACAACATATATGAGTGCAGACCATGATCCCCAGATTAGGGAAATAACATAAAGTTTGCAGACAGATTCTACCAAAATAGATGGCAGGCTTTGTCTGAAATAAATTGCCACCAGAGACCAAACATCTCCCATCAAACTTGCTGTAATAATACATAATACCGTATAAAATACTTTCTCTTTATATAAATGGAGGGTACTGTGACTTTTATAAAATAGAATCAGTAAAAATAAAATGCTTAATCCACATATTTGAAACTGTATATTCATAAGATTACCCCTACTTCTCCTTACTTAGTCAAGAAATATTATAAAACAACCAATGCTGATTTTCAAGCAAGGGCAATTTAATTATGATGCTATTTTATTCTTTGTCACTTCTTTCGAAATCTTCCCATATCCCCAATTAAATTTCCTTTCATTGTTTATCATTATAATTCTAGCATTTGGCTTTCCTGTTATACCAATAGCTACAATAAATCTGCATATAAAATCCGTAATGTACGTATACCCAACTCAGCATATTTTCGCTAGTGTCTATTAATTAACACCATGGATTCTTAATTGCTTCGCAACAGCCATGATGGTTAATTAATAGACAGACAGGAGTTGTAGGTTGTTGGGAGTCCGAAAGTATAACCATAATTAAAAAACAATATTTTTATAGTAAACATTTCGAATTATGAATTTCTAGTACTTCCTCTTGATTCAAATTTTTAAATTCTATTCCAACGAAATCATCTCCTAGAAACAATAAATTATTTAAATCATTAATCCTATATGCATTTAGCACAAGTTCTTCAATATCATCTTTCAATATCAAAATTGCATTTTCTAATTTCCAAAATTTGAATCTCCCATCTACGGTAACATTCATATTATCCTCATTGAAATCCTTATTACATATACTAATTCCCATATCCCCATTTATAATTGTGGGAATATCACTAATATTATTAATCATTTCATCTTGAGCAAAATAGCTAATATACTCTATCATTCCATCATCTGGATTAATTGCTATATCCAATGGAGGCTTGCGCTTATCCTCAAAAAATAAATGGTAATTTTGTCCTACTCTTTTATCAACAACTGATATTTCAAACAAAACAAGCCCCTCCCCCATACTTTCTATTTTTCGAACATATTTTTTGTTCTTAAATACTTTTTCAATCTTCATTTTTTCACCTTCCTAATTAATCATCCTTGCATGATATACTACACCAGTCTCAGTATTAATGCCAAGTTCCCAATTACCATATGTTCCAAAATATCTTCCAGGTGTCTCTGTGCCTATTGTTTCCATTGCCTTATTAAGTGATGCAGAATAACTTTCTAACATCGCTTGACTTCGAGTACCAATGCTCCAACTTTCTTCTCCAAATCTACTTACATACTCACCCATATGTTTAGTTGCATTTGAATTTGTCCATAATGTGTTCGTTCCTGTTTCAGGATTCACATAATTAATGTTTCCATCCAAATCAATTTTAAATGTGGCAGGTATTTCAGTAGCAGGCATATTATCAGCTGTACTCGTAATATTATCCCATACAGTACCAGCCTTACTACCACTCTTTAACGCCGCCTCTGCCACATCATCTGCGTTTTCTTCAACTGATTTAGGAAATATCCTTTGTACTGCCTCTGGTACTTTCGTCAGCACTTTTCCTATTGCCGCACTGACTGCTTCTCCTCCTATATTAAACAACAGATTTCGACCGATGTCCAGTCCAGCATTTCGAAATACATTATCCGCACTTTCTCCGTTCCAGACGTCTTTCACCATTCCCGGAACCGTAGAAATGCTTGTTTCTATTAAAGTTCCACCTATGATATTGGTAAGATGATCTTGCCCTATACGATTTAAAACCGGATATGTTGAAAGTTTTCCAGACAGATTACTAATTCTCTGGGATAATCCTGGAATGTTTCGTGCTGCTCCTGCTGCTACATTATAGGTTAATAGATTTCCTATTATATTTCCTCCTAATGTAGCAAAGGGATGCTGGGTATGGCTATTAGCAAAAACATTATCCATTGAGCATAATTCCTCAAACTCATATCCATAGATATCTGCCTGCATTCTTGACGACCAGTCAAAAAGTTCCCCACAAAATGGAACTCCTTCTACTGCACCGGCACTAATGCTTCTAATTGTATCCATCTTGGTATACAGTGCGCACATG
Source organism: Roseburia sp. 499 (assembly GCF_001940225.2). Taxonomy (NCBI): domain Bacteria; kingdom Bacillati; phylum Bacillota; class Clostridia; order Lachnospirales; family Lachnospiraceae; genus Roseburia; species Roseburia sp. 499. The sequence continues at coordinate 217,083 of NZ_CP135164.1, read as the reverse complement.
AGTTGGTATCTATGCCATTCCTCATCTGTCCAATCGTCATTTGCCATTTCTTCTATCCAGTCATATTCACTTTCTGCAAAAAACCGCTTTTCTGCTTCCGTCCCTTCTGCAAAATATTCATCCAGCAGTTCTTGCGCTATGACCAGATCATCTTCACTCATCCTGTAATTCGGATTCAGCCATATCTCTACATTGATAAGTTGACTGTTTTCTTTGGTATTCTGGTATTCCTTCCCAATTGCCAATATCTCATTTATATATGCGGTATTGTTCATAGACAATTTTTCCGGTTTCAACATTTCCGTCACTAATTGCATTTTTTTATCATAAGCATCCAGTTGTTCATTGAGTGTTTTCAAATATCCCTCAAAAGTCTTATCTACTTCTTTTACATTCTTGATGATTTCTACCAGTTTGTTTGCTGATAAAATCTCTTTTTCTTCCAACTTTTCCTGAAAATCCCGGATTGCCTTTGCACACACCACAGATGTCACAATATCCGGTTCTTCCAAATCAACAATCTGTCCTAAGTCTTTCAAATACTTACTTGTACAATCATTAACCTCATCCCAAAGTTGGTCTATTTTTTCCTGTGAAAAGTCCCTATTCATACTCTCTCCCTTTATTGCGTAGATTCAAATGCCCGTGCCACCTCATAGTCTGCACTTTCCACTCTCTCTTCTACTCCCTTTAATGCTAACATGGTTTGATTTATTAAACCTTCTAAACTGTTACATATTGCATTGAGTTTTTCCTCTGCTGCTTGCACCTGCTCCGGGGTCTTTCCTTTTCCTACCAGTTGCAGTTCGGACTGCTCTGTTTTAAGTGCCCCCTGTAGCCCCTCCATTTTTGCCACATCCTGCTTCAGCTTATATGTGTTGATGCGTATCTCTTTCATTCCATTCTCCTGTCTAATAATATAAATAACTGTCCGCCTCATCTATGGCACTTTCATAGCCTAATGTTAATCTCTGTATCATGGCTACAATTTCTTCAATTTCTCCCTGCAACGTCAAAACTTGGATATAAAAAAATTTTAAATTTTTTGCGACGTTTCCTTCTATTACAGAATTTGTTACCACGTTCTTTAATATCTCTACATATTGTTTCAATGTTTCTTCATACTTGACCGCCCTCTGGTAAATCCTCTCCAGTTCTACATTTAATTCCTCGTCATCCACAATCAAATCATATCCTAATGTCTCACTCTTCTTCATTCTTCCTGCTCCATTTGTCTCAATTTTCTTTGTAAACGCTCTAATTCTTCTTCCTTTGCCCGTATCTCATATCTCAAATCACTCTCGCGGCATGCCAATGCTTCTCTGTTGCTTTTTAGGTTCCACTCTGTCTGGTCATACCCCTGCATTGTCCGTTGGTATTCGGAACCTTCCAAAAAACTGCTCAAATCCTCCTGGTAACCTTTTACAAAGGACATATGTGGATACTTATCTTGCATACTCCTTATTTTGTTTCTTCTTACATATAATAACTCTTCAAACTGATTCCGACTGTTTTGCACCCTTGATAGCACAATTTCGTGCAATTCTATTTTATTTCTACACGATACCGCCTCACCTTCACAGTCTGCAATTTGCTCCTTTAGGTTCCTAATTTTACTTCTCAACTGATAAATCGTCATCCCACTCCTCCTCTCGCTACTATTTATCTGTAAGTTAATATATAATTTTATATCAGAATATAACTGTCTCAAGATATTTCTATCCCTTGCAGTTTCTGATTTTCTACATTTCCATTTGTTTCTTTGAATATTTTACTGAATTAGTACTCTGGCGACTGACAGAGATAGAGTATCCCCTCATTTACTGATACTCACCCACAACTCTTTTTCATTTTAACGTTTTCCCGTACTGAAGTCAAGGAGCTTTCTATGATATAAAAAAACCCTGCCTTACTGCATTATTTTATGTTCAGTAAAGCAAGGTTTTTAGAATCTTTTTCTACATTAATATTATCCTTTCACAGCTCCGGCAGCCATTCCGTTCACCATGTTTTTCACCAGGCAGAAATACAACAATACAATAGGAACTGCAATAAAGACACTTCCTGCTGCAAATCTTGCAAATTCTGTCTCATCCAGACTCATCAGGCCTACCGCTACCGTATAGAGATTCTTTTCTTTTAATAACAGTTTTGGCAAGATAAAGTCACTCCATGGCCATGTAAAGGAAGTCAATGCTGTATATACAATAATCGGCTTTGACAACGGCAAATTGATTTTGGTAAATACTTGAAAATTCGTAGCTCCATCAATCCTTGCCGCCTCATCTACGGCTTTGGGAATCGTATCAAAAAATCCTTTCTGTGTCAGATATCCCATCGGTGCTCCAGCACTATAGATTAGAATCAATCCCCAAAGATGATTGATCAGATTAAACTGTGTCATCAGAAGATAAACTGCAATCATTCCCATAAAGGATGGAAACATGCCAAGCACCATGGTTGTTTTCATGATAGGCTTTCTTGCTCTAAACTCAAATCTTGACATGGTATAAGCTGTCAAGATAGTTAAAAATGTTCCTAAAATACAGCTTCCGGCTGCAACAAACAATGTATTGAAAAACCACTGCGGATAATTATACATTGATGTATCTGTAAATAATTTTTGAAAGCTTGCCAAGCTGTATTCCTTTGGAAAAAATCCTTCAAAGGAATAAATGGTTCCTGACTTTGAAAAGGATGCCAATATCAGCCACAGGCAAGGAAAAAAGAATATAAATGCCACTACGATTAACAGTATATAGGTAATGGTAGTGTCCACCACTTTTCCGGTACTTCTTTTTTTTCTCATTGGAAAGTATCCTCCTCTCGATAGGATGGTGATTTCACATAAACAATTAATGAAATTATGGATGTAATAATGAAAATCACTAAACTAATTGCCGCACCGATACAATAATAATTATTATCAATGGACAAGTTATACAACCAGTTAATCAACAAATCCGTGTCACTGGCAAGGAAATATCCATCCAGATACAATCCACCTCTTAAGAAGTAGAAAATTCCAAAGTTATTGAAATTTCCGGTAAACTGACCGATTAATACCGGCATAGTGGAAAACAATACAAAAGGAAGTGTCAGCTTCTGAAATTGTTTCCATTTGCTTGCTCCGTCAATTCTTGCCGCCTCATATAACGATTCATCACGATTCGACAAAATTCCTGTTGCAAGAAGCATAATGGACGGAACGCTAATCCAGCAGTTCACCAGAAGTCCGATAATTCTTGCGGACCATTTTGCATCCAAATCCAAGAAACCAATCGCTGTTCCTCCGCTTGCCGTAATCAACTGATTGATTGGACCTCCATAAGAGAACATAAACTTAAATGCAAGCAAGGTAATAAATCCCGGAATCGCATAAGCAAGCACCGGAAATGCCCGCCAGAATGCTTTTCCTTTCACACATTTTTTATCCAATAACAACGCCAATCCTAATCCTGCAAAATAGTTTAGCGTTGTAGACAATACTGCCCACAGTAAATTCCAACCCAGAATCTTGAAAAAGGTAGGAGCAAATTGTGACAATGTCAGCAGTTTTGAAAAGTTCTGAACTCCCACCCAGTCCACCAGTTCAGGGGGAACGATATCTCCGCCGTAGTTGGTAAAAGCAATTAAAATCATAAAGATGATGGGAAGTATATTAAAAATACATACCCCAACCACAGGAAGTACCAATACTGTCGCATAAAACTTTTTATCTAACAAACTGGAAAGTTCCTGCCGAAATGTTGGCAAAGGTCTTCCCTGCTGTTCAAGTTTCTGCATATGATAAGCATCTTTGACATTACAACGATATAGACACACCAAAGCAGCTATCACAATCCATGCGAAAATTCCCATCAAAAGCATGATAACAGAATTATCTCCCTGAATTCCCAGCCAGGCATCCCCCTTTTGCTCTCCTAAGGTAAAGAACCCTTTTAGGTCCTCAATTCCCCGACTGATAAAATAATATAATATACTGACTTCCGACAGCAGGAACAGCAGACCTTTTCCGATTCTGCCATAGGCAAGCTGTCCTGCTCCCATAATAATCATAGACAGCTTTGTCTTTCCGTTGCTGTTTTTTATTATTTCTTTCATTTCTTCCTCTCCTTACTTCAAGGTAAAGATTGCATCGTAAATCTGATCGTCCACAGCTTCCAATCCAGCTTTCATGGATGCCATATCCGGATACTTTTTCTCGCTCTCACTGCGGAAAGCGTCTTTTGCTAAATCAGTGAAAAAAGTCTGTGCCGGAGTCCAAATCTGTGACACTTCCTGAATCGATGGCATCAACACGATGGTTCCTTTTTCCAGATTCTGATACAGTAATTCTGATACTCCTCCTACTTCTTCTGCCGCATCTTCTCTTGCCGGTGCAACTCCAAGCATCTCACTTCGTTTTACCTGCATCTCATAGTCAGCTGCAAATTCTACAAAGGCAAGACTGGCATTTGGTGCTTTCGTATACGCACTGACCGCATAACCATTTATTCCACCCATGGTCTTAGTATCAATCAGTGTCGGATTTTCTTCTGTTAAATCACCACTTTCCGGAAGTTGTGGCAACGTAGTCATTACCAGATTTTCCTGTGCCTTTGCTTTTGCCTCTTCTGTGGTTAATCCTTCCTTTTCATATTCCATCGTCAACTCATCTAAAAATGTGGAATAAACATCCGGTGTAGAAATAGTTGCAAAGTAAGTTCCATCTGCTAATTTGCTATATGCATTGGTGGTAATCGTATCATCAATACACTCTTCATTCATGGTAGACGCAAGCTGAGATAACACCCATGCGCCCTTCTCTGCCTCTCCCTTGGAAAATCCGATATCTTCCGGATTGGTATTGTTATCTCCAAACACATATCCACCATAAGAAAACAGGAATCCACCGGAAAAATATACATCATACAGTGACTTCATATAACCATACTTAGAGGAATCTTCCCCATGTCTTGCAACAGAAAATGCATACATATCATTCCAGTTTTCAATCATATCCGGCACTTTGTTACCATCATCATCCCAAGTTGTTTCCCAATCTGCCGGCAAAAGGTCTGTACGATAATAAAGCATTGGTGCCTGTACATTTACCGGAACACCGCAGTAATATGTATTGCCGTCTACCTCTGTCTTATAGGCATCCCACGCAGTTTCAGGTATCTGTTCATAACATTCCATAGATTCTACCGGAAGAGGATAAATATGTTTTCCGTCCGCATACTGCATAATGATATCATTTGCCTGATATAATACGTCGGGTCCATAGCCATAAGGTCCGTCATTTGCAAGATCCAAATACTGATCCATATTTGCATCTACCGCAGTAATTCCCTTGTCTTTATACTCTTCATTAAAGGCATTGATAAGCTCGTCAAAGTATCCTTTGGAAATTGCCGTATCATTTTCCAACACTCTTATGGTTACATTCTCCTCCAACTCCCCGGTAAACACACTGTTTGCTGACTGTCCGGTATTTGCCGTGTCCTTTTTTTCACCGGAATCACCTCCGCAACCTGTCAGTACGGAGATTCCCATAATGACTGCCATAAACAACGCACTCTTTCTTTTCATCTTTACACCAATCCTTTCCCTCTCAAGCCTCTGTTATGGTTATTAAAAACCTATTATCTTCACAAAGTACCGTTTCCTCCGGTTGCTTTGGAATTTTCTTTTCTTCCTCTGTCATGTTAATTCTTAAAATAATTTTGCTGTTCTCCCACATGCGTTCTACATGAAGCATTTCCTGCTCTTCCTCAATTTTGATTTCGCCATACTGAACTGCCGGCTGTTTTCGAATGCGGATTAATTCCTTTACTTTCTCTAGGAAATCCATATCCCAGGAATTAGTATCCCATGGGAATCCTCGTCTGGAATCCGGATCATAGCCACCCTCCATGCAGAGTTCTGTTCCATAGTAAAGACATGGCGCTCCTTCAAACACCATTTCCAATGCAATGGCTGCCAGCATCTTGTCTTTATCTTTGTTTACTTCCGTAAAAAAACGATGGGTATCGTGAGAATCCAGTAGATTCAACATCATACGGTTTACCTGCTCTGTATTTCGCATCAGATTTGAATTTAACTTATCTGCCATATCCTTTGCAGAAAATACTCCTTTTGCAAAATAATCCAGACATGCTTTGGTAAATGCATAATTCATAATACTGTCGTACTGGTCGCCCATAAGATAAGCATAGGCATCATGCCAATTTTCCCCGATAATGACACTGTCCGGTTTTTCTTTTTTTACTGCCTTACGGAATCTTCTCCAGAAATCATGAGAAACCTCATCTGATACATCCAAACGCCATCCATCAATATCAACTTCCCGAATCCAGTATATTGCAATCTCCAAAAGGAAATCCTGTACTTCTTCATTTGCTGTATTCAACTTCGGCATATAGTTACATGCTGCAAAGCACTCATAATTCATTTTTTCCGGTTCCGGGAAATCTCCGTCAATGATAAACCAATCATAAAATCTGGATTCTCTTCCCTTTTCCAACACATCCTGAAACTGCTGCATTTCCATACTGCAATGGTTGAATACCGCATCCAGTACTACGCGAATTCCATTTTCATGTGCCAGTTTTACCAGCTGTCTTAATTCTTCCTTTGTTCCAAACTGTGGGTCCACCGTAAAATAATCAATGATATCGTATTTGTGGTTGGAAATGGAACGAAATACCGGTGTCAGATACAAAGCATTGATTCCAAGCTCCTTCAAATAGTCCATTTTTTCGATGATTCCTGCCAAATCTCCTCCGGCAAAACTCTTAGGGGTTGGCTTTTCATCCCACTTCATGTTGATATAGCTGGTGTCCTTTTTTTCATTTCCCTGACGGAAACGTTCTACGAATATCTGATAGAACACAGCACTTCTCATCCAGTCTACTGTGTCCATGACATCGTTTTTATTAATATAGGGCATTTGGAAGAAATTGTAAAACCCTTCTTCAAATTTATACTCTTTTGTGACGCCATCCTCACTGAAGTACCATGTATTTCCATCCTCTTCTATTTGAAAAATGTAGGCAAATCTTACATCTTCAAGCCTCATTTTGATTTCGTAATAATTATAAAGTCTATCACTGTATTTAATTTCCATCGGCAATTTTTTCCGACAGAAGGTAAAATCATATTTCTGCGCATATACCAGAAAAACCTTTGCTTTTTCATCTTCTCGCGCCATCCGAAGTCGAAGCACTAACTCCTTTTCTCCGGTTGCAAAACAATAACGGGAATCCGGGATATGCAACATTGCACATTCATTCATGTCTTTTTTCCTTTCCTGTACTTTCTAGTTGACAAATTTTCCAAAATTCTATATAACAAAATTACTAACTCAGGAGCAAAAGGAGCGTATTGAAATGAAAAATAACATCACTATCAAAGACGTAGCCAGAGAAGCGGGGGTTTCTGTTGCCACTGTTTCCTATGTCATCAACGAAAGAAATGACAAACGAATTAGCGACAAAACCCGCAAAAAAGTACTACAGGTTATCAACCTGTTAGGCTACACCCCAAACCAATCTGCGAAAGCTCTTGCCACCAGCAGAAGTGGTATGGTTGCGCTTTATGTAACTCCTGATTTTTCAACCTTGAAAAATGCAGAACAACTGCATTTTATCAATTTTTTATCCTCTTTTCTTCATGAAAAGAACTATGACTTAATTTATTTAAGTGACACCTACACGGAAAAATTCGACCATGCAGATGCGATTCTGTGTTATGATGTTTCTTTAGAATACTTCCGCCAAATTGGTGACAATAACTTTGCTCCCCTGATTGCTCTGGACTGTATGATCAATGACCCGTTGTTTTTCCAGGTTAATTCGGATTATGAAAAAATGGCTCAACAGGCTCGTGCATATTTTCATTCAGAGGATTACGCTCTTTTACTGTTAGAAACACCTAATCTGGAACGGAAGGAATATCTGAAACCTCTTTTTCAAAACATCGTTTATATAAAGGATTTTGCAGATATTTCCGCTCTTCCAAATCAGAACTTTCTGGTGGTAGAACAGACCCTGTATGATTGTTTCAAAGACCATACGAAGGTCTGCTATCTTCCAACGCTTACCACCGAGAAAGCTGAGGTTCTATTTTCCTGTATGGAAAATGCCATCAAACGTATTCCTATTGAGGAACACAATGTTCTGGTATAGTCTTACTGACAATTTACAGTCAATACCTTTGTAGATGCATCATAAGTAAATGTATATGTTCCTGCCTGACCTGCTACCAGATTAGCACTATCTGTACCAGTTACAAAGGACTGACTTTCCAAATCATCTACTGCAATGTTGCTATAACGAATATATTCTGTTCCTACTCCACTGGTCTCTCCAACAGTTACCATGGAAGTGAACATGAATTCATCCCCTTCTTCTAAGTCTACGGTCAGTGTATAGATTCCATTTTCCTCTGTAAACTTTGTTTCGTCGGTATAAACATCTTCCCATCCGGTAATCTTAGCGCCCTTGATATAATAATCGGTCTTTGTGTCTCCGTTGTCAGCTGTACTTTCACCATTATAAGTCCATGTAATCACATCATAAGCGTTAATGTTAAATGCCTCTTTATTTTCTTCTGTATAACTGGAATTATCAGTTTCATAGGTATCTTCACCCGGATATGTAGTCAGGGTAAAGGTATAATTTCCTGCTACCGCACATTTGATATTGGAACGCTTGGTACTTACATCGCCTAATCCACCGGAATTCGCAAAATATTCTTTTCCATCCTTAGAAATACTCTCTAAATAGCCATATCCTCTCTGGTTGTGCCAACTGGAATTGGTCGCAAACTGGAATTCATCACCTTCATTCAAATCTAACGTAATGGTATAAACATTTGCCTCGTCATTGTCTTCCTTGGTCATCTTCTGAGCATCACCGAATACTTTTCCCCAGTTAGATTCCATCAATACCGGACTTGTTCCACTTCCTACCACAGAATATTCTCTGGTGTCTTCCACATAAGTCACAAATCCACCAAATACTTGTGTATCCTCTGTAATTGGTGTAGAAAAGTCAAATCGATGTGACATCTGAGGTGTTGCAAACCATCCCACAAATCCTTCCTTTTCCGGTACATACTCTTCTGCACATTCTCCGCTCTTTACTTCCAGGGTCTTTAACTCTGTTTTTCCGTCAGAATCATAAAACGTTACCTTACAGGTATCTTCCTTTCCCTCTTCCTGCGTGTTGCTTCCTGTGTTTGTTTCATTGTTACCACATCCCACAGTCCCTATGGAAAGTACCAATGCTGCTAAAACAATCATTAAACTTTTTCTTTTCATCCTTCTCCTCTACCTTTCTTTTTCATTTTGACTGTTTTCTAATTCTTCTAGTTAATCGGTTAAGCATCATGGTAAATTTTAAGCAAACTGCACAATTCGCAAGTTTGCTTAACCGTTTAACTTATTATAAATGTACCACCGCTACAGCAATATGTCAAGAGGATTTTGGGTGATTTTTTTCAGATTGCTTATCTCTGTTTAGATAGGTTTCCTGTACTGCTCTTTCTACTTTAATTGTGAATCATAACGAATTGTTTTTCGATAGCGCAGAAATACTCTGCTCTAATAGACATTTATTTTCTCTTTCTCATTTGAATAATAAAACTACATTTTTTCTGTGAATTCTTCAATAGATGTAACTCGGGCTGCAAGCTTATGCCATTTCTTTAAAATCTCAATATCCCGCTCCACTAAAACTTTTTCCTTGATTTCGTCTGGAATAATTCCATAGTCTTCTAATAACTCAAGGATAGCTTCCGCCTTTCCCAATGCTTTCCCTTTTTTCTCTCTGGAATTTAACAATTCTTCAAACGTCATATATCTCGCCTCCAAATTTCTCCACTTCTTAAATTCCGTTATCTTGTTATGTAGCCGAATAATAGAATCTTCTGTTACCGTCGCAATATACTCATCTGTAGTATTTTCCATATATTCCAGAAAATGCACTAATTCCAACGGAACCTCTTGCTTATTCTTTCCTTTTGTACTCAAGAATATTTTTCTCGTGCCATCTCCTAACGCAATATCCCGTTCCAGACATCGCTCTTCAAAAGTATAACGATACAGACCTTCGCCAAAAGGATCGAAAGTACAAACGAGATGAAACACGCTTTGCGAGTTTCACTCGTTATCGCGGTGCTCCTCGAATGCCCATGCAAGCATGGCATTCTCATCGCTACTCGCGTAAATAAAAATCACATATCCGGGCTTCAACTCATTAAAGTCTTCACCCGGTTTTAGCGATGACACATCCATCTCTGCCTGATAGTAACGGCTTCTTTTTGCTAGATTTCCTTCATTCTCATTCTGAGACTCTAAATTGTAATTTACCTGCATTTCATCATTTGCATAAATATCCATACGCACACTACGAAAATCAGAGTTAATTAAAATACTATGTTCTGCATGTACATTAACTTTAGGTAACTTACACCCCATAATAATCTCTAGTACAATCTGACATGTTTCTGGATCTTCCAATGCTGCTGAAAATAAAAACGCATTGCTTAAATCTAATTCTTGAAAAGTTTTTCCCATATGTTCCTCCTACCGCTGAAACAGTACAGGAAAGAAACCTATCTATGTGTTGATTATAATAAATATTTTATCACATGACAAGAAATTTTCTTACATCTGTGTCACTTCATCCACTATCCCCATAGTAGACTTCCGATGAGACACTAGCACGATGGTCTTGTCCTTTTTCTCCTCCAATAAGCTCTTTAAGATAATTCCTTCATTCAGACTATCAATATTACTGGTTGGCTCATCTAGCAATATGATTCCCGCATTATGAAGAAAAGCTCGTGCGATTCCGATTCGCTGACGTTCTCCACCGGAAACTGAATTTCCAAGCTCACTAAGCTTCGTATCATACCCTTGAGGTAAAGAATTAATAAACTCATGTATAGATGCTTTTTTCGCTGCCTCGATTACTTCTTCTAATGTGGAAAAAGGAACCCAAAAGTCGAAGCGGTAGGAAAAATTCTGATGAAATCATAATGATAAAAAAGCATTGTACCAGATTGATATTTCCTCTCTGGTATTCCAAAATACTCAAAATAATACCTACTGCTGCTCCACCGTAAGCTACCAAATCCATGATACTGATGGAATTTAACTGCATAATCAATACACGTATCGTAACCTTGCGGAATTTCTCAGCTTCTTCATCCATTTTTTTGGCATAACGCTCATCTGCCTGATAAATTTTCAAGGTAGTAAGTCCCTGCAGACATTCCAAAAAAAGAATCTCCCAGTTCTGTATAAGTTCCCCAATATTTTGTCAACATCTTCTTGGCAAATTTCTGAACTGCCACGATAGAAACCGGAATCAACGGTACACATACCAACAATACCACTGCCACTTTCAGGCTCATGGTTCCTACAATTACAAACAATGTAATAGGTGCTAGCATACTATAGAAAAATTGAGGTACATATTTTCCAAAATAGATTTCCAGTTGTTCCACTCCCTCTGTGCTAATCTGTACCACTTCAGAAGTCTGAAATTCCTCTCGATATCTGCTGCCTAAACGCATCAGTTTTTCATAAATCATGGTACGCAACCGACTCTTTACCAATTTTGATGCTTCAAAGGAATATTTGCAGTTTAAATGAGACATGACGCTACGCACCAGTACAACTACAAGTAGCACAATTAACAATGTGACAGCCTGTCCCCGCAAAGCTTCTCCCTGCACCATAGCAGAGACAAACTTTGCGGTCTGAAGCATAAGCAGTACATTTGCCAAAAGCATGATCCATTGGGTAATGACCATACCAGTTACATACTTCTTATTCTCACGAAACTCCCGCAACAACCTCTTATGAAACATAACTGTTCCCCTTTCTCTTTCTGTGTTGCAATATATGCACAATATTAAATACCACAAAAATAACTGCTGAAAGCTTGTGTACCGCCAACATCATCATAGAATCTCCCATAGGGCGTATCAATACTCCACTGACAAATACGATAATTAATGTAATTAATAATATCCAATTGGTAACTTTATTTTTATTCATCTTTCTGTTTCCTCTCTTTTGATTGATATCCATTTTCTTCCCAATTTTTACCTTGCGCTAATAGCATCTATCTTACACATTTTTACGATTAAAAAACAATATGGACAAGATTATACATACTACAGATATTCCAATCGTTACAACTATTGCCCCCAAATAATCCGATGGCTGTGTTGCCCCTGTCAACAGTTCTCCGGAAGACAGTAACTGCGTCGGCAAATATTTTCCCACCTTAGAAATCATCCCTGTCAGATAGGACACAAGAACGATTGCTCCGGTTCCTGTCAAAACCCCGATATTTTCTTTCACAAATGACGACCAGAAAAAAATAAGGGTAATCAACCAGATTCCAAACAAGTAAGGGCACAATGCCCCCATTACCGTATGCGAAACAATGCTGTTATCCCAAAAGTATACCGTATAGCCATAAGTAATTCCGAAATGTATCCAATAACAAATACTCCAAAATGCAATCATTACAAATGTCTTGGCCGCAATGACCTTCCATCGTGATAATCCTTTGGTCAGCATATTTATCAGTGTTCCCTTTTGATACTCATTGGTCAGGATATTACTGGATAAAATAACAAAAACAATAAATACAATAAGCATGTTTTTATAAAACTGTGCCCAAGACGTCATGGCGTCTACTGTCACCTCGCCCAGTACCATTCCGCTCTCTGCCAGACTTTCTGCAGACATTTCCATAAGCCATGGTGTTAATTTCGCCATTGCCGGATTCATGATTCCAAACAATATAAACAAGATTAAGAGAAGTGCCAGTTTTCCGGTACGATATAACTCCACTACTTCTTTCTGAATAAATGCAGTTAAAACTCTCATTCTCCAATCACCTCCATGAACAGGCTTTCCAAGGTTGGCTCCTGCATCTCTATGCGGACAGGTGTACTTCCCACTTCAGCCAGCACACCAAATACTTCTTTCATCTTTTGTTCTGCATTTCCGGAATAACACAATACCGTATTTCCTATAGGTGTTCCACCGGGCATTCTCGTTAAAAACTGTCCCATCTCAGCAGGTGTTCGAAATTCTATCTCAAATCCGTCTCCCTGATGCATTCGTCGAATCTCTTCTATGGTACCGCCCACTGCTAATTTTCCTTTGTGGAGCAATCCCACTTCATCACAAATTCGTTCTACATCTGACAAAATATGGGTAGAGAAAATTACTGTGGTATGCTCCTTCACTTGAGACAAAATGTCCAATATTTCCTTTCTCCCCAAAGGGTCCAGTGCAGAAGTTGGCTCATCACAGATTAAAAGTTTCGGGTCATTCAATAATGCTTGGGCAATTCCCAGACGTTGCTTCATTCCTCTGGAAAATCCATGAATTCGCTTATTTGCCTTTTCACTTAATCCTACTAATTCCAACAAACTTTCTGTTTTTTTCTTTATCTGACTTTTTTCCATTTCCGTAATATTTCCGCACAAGGTCAGATATTCCATCGGCGTAAGAAAGGTGTAAAATTCCGGCACATCCGGCAAGTAACCAATGTAGCGATTGGTACTGTTCTGACCGTATTTTACCTTCTCCCCATTTACCATAATTTCTCCGCTGTCTACTGGAAGCAGCCCTAAAATCATTTTCATGGTAGTAGTCTTTCCGGCTCCATTCTGTCCGATAAATCCATAAATGGAATGTTCCTTTACAGAAAAACTTAAATCTTCAATAATCTGATTACTGCCAAATTTCTTTGATATATTAGAAACCTTCAGTATATCCATCTACGCTTCCTCCTTGCCAAGTAGAAAATATAAAATTGGTCCTATAAACTCCATTCCTACTATGGTAACAACAACCCACAATGTTCTACTACCTCTCTTATAGGTATCATGAGTTAAAATATGTCGTAATGTAACAATCAATAACACTGCTTCTGCAATAATAAGTGGAATTAAAAATGGTAACATCTCCTGAATATTCATAGTTTTTCCTCCTCTTTCATCAATCTACCCTTAAGTTCATGTATCTTCTCTTGCTTCAATGTTGCTAACACCGGATTCTCCAATGCTGCAACTGCACTTTCTATCACGAATTTTCCTGTACGCACACCTTTGGCACCTAAATCCAGTTCTTCAAACCAAGTATCTAAGCGGTTGAAAAAATCATCCCCATGAAGGACAATACCTTCTTGCAGTAATCTAATAACAAGTTCTACAAAACTTTCTAACCGCTGATATGTCTCCTCTTCCTTCCCCTGAATACAATAGGTAATTGCTGCCTGATATTGGTAATTTGCAATAGAATTCGGGTGCAACGCTTCTAATTGAAATACCTCTATGATGGCATCTATCCGCTTCATAACTTTTTCACACAGTTCCAACTGCTGACCATGAATCATCATAAGCTGTGTTCCGTTTACCACTAATGCCAATACATTTTTGAACATAGCAATCTGTGTAAAATAATCCGCCTTTTCCATATCTCCTGTCATCAGATATGCTTGTATCAGAATATCTTCTTTTTCCCCTTGCATATGATTTGGATCTAAAATTTCCTCTAATGACTCAATTACTTCTGCCGCCTTACCACACTGAATCTCGACCATTGCTTTGATGCCCACTGCGTCATTGCAGATTCCAATATCTTTACAATTTTCCAAAATGTGTTCACAAAGACCGGATATGGATTCTAAAATTTCTATCTGGCGGTTCTGATCCTTTGACAAATTGTAATGATTTAACCAAAGTACACAGACTTGTAATAAAAAAGGATAACAGGAATAATATTTTCTTACTAGTTTCTCGCTTTCCTGCATCACCTCTTCAAATGGATGTTCTGCAAATTTCTCTGCCAGCCTGTGATAGCAACACTTAATCTGTTCTTTGCTAAGTTGCGGTTCATAGCCTAATAATTCATCTACTGTAACATCAAAAAAAGATGCTAACTGTGGCAACAACAGAATATCCGGCATACTCTGTCCCGTTTCCCATTTAGAAACAGATGCTTTTGTTACTCCCACAAACGCCGCAAGTTCATCCTGGGTAATCTTTTTTTCACGTCGCATACGAACAATATTTTCTGAAATTCTTAATGTACTCATCTCTTCCCTCCCAGATATCTGATGCTTTAAGTATACGTGACACGATTATTTTTCGCAATGGATTAGCGCGATACTTTTCGATACAAAATCAACTGTTGGGAAACTCTTTGATATTTAAGCAAAAAAATAGACGAAGAATATCTCTTCGCCCATTTTCTTAATTTCAATTAAGCCATATACTTATTGATTAAATTATCCACAACCGGAACAGTTATTGTTCCCTGATTCAGTGCCTTAAGACCTAAGATCAGGAAGAACACTGTTCTAGCAATATCAATTACTCCTATAACAGAATTAAAGATATTATTCACAGTAGTTGCGCTAAAATAAACATCAAAGATTAACAGGAAATCAGAAAGCCATCCAAGTACATCCGGAATCAATCCAATTACAGTTATTAATACTCCAATCGTAACCATTAACGCAACTGCTTTCACAGCTGCTTTTTTCAACCATTCATTTTCTTCAAATAACAGAACATATCCAGCAAGTAAAAATACTGGTGTATATCCTCCAAACAGACAACTAAAATATACTGCTGCTCCTAATAATCCTACTGAAATTCCTAACTTTGTTTTTTGCATAAACTGCCTCCTCATTTATTATTAAATATTTTTACATATAATGTAAACTACTCCACCTTTGTTCCGCACTCTGCACAGAATAATGCTCCCTCCATGATAACTGCTCCGCAGTTAGAACACTTCTTTTCTTCCACCTGTGCAATGGTTTCTTCCTGAACCGGCTGCTCCGGCATCTTTTCTCCGCAAGCGGAACAGAAAAGTGCTCCCTTTGCAACCTCTGCGCCACATTTTGGACAACGTGCGATACCCTTTATATCCTGTATCTGTTCTTTATATTCTTTAATTTTATTTTCCGCATCTGCGATTGCCTGTACCATTCCCTTGAAGGCTTCCTCACAATCTGATGCATGTAATTCTACATACTGCTTCCCAATCTGAAAATATGTATCATTAATTCTCTTCTCTTCATCTGATATCTGAGAATTAATTTTGGCTACGTCCGCCATATCCTTTGTCTTTTGCAGTGTATTCTGACCTGCCTGAGATATTTTCTTTCCAAAATCGTCTAAAAATGCCACTATTTTCTCCTCCTTTTCGTATACCACTTTTATTGCTGTGACACATTTCATCTCACTTTGCCGTAGAGTATTATATCCCTACCCCAAAATTATTGTCAAGTAAAATTCGAGTAAAACAGGAATCAGCAGAATCCTGCCAATTCCTGTTTTATTCGATTTCTTAATATTCTTCTCTTTCTGCCTCTTCCTTTGTCCGATGAACCGTTCCCCTTGGATGATTCGGCGGTGCATAAATAGAAGATACCTTTAGTGGGCATCGTCCCACATTAGTGATATTATGCCAAGTTCCCGCCGGAACAAAAACAACATCACCTCTACCTATCTCCCTTTGAAACTCCTGTTGCCTCCTACAAGTTCCCATTTTCACAACAGCATTTCCCTGCTCTACTCGGATAAACTGATCTGTATCTTCATGCATTTCAAGTCCAATCTCACCATACATAGGGATACACATTACTGTCATTTGCATATGACTTCCGGTCCAAATAGCTGTGCGAAAATTTTTATTTTGCATGGAACTTCGCTCCACATCCATAACACAGGGATTGGGTCCCCAGTCTATTCGACTCCTATTACAATCACAATTCATAAAATACTCCATTTTAGTTGTTCCTAATATGGTATGTTCTATAAAATGTTTTGCACTTTGTCTTCCTATTTTTCCTCCATCACACTCATATAAGCCGGACGAATGATTTTATCGGTACAAATTAATTCCTCAATGCGATGTGCACTCCATCCAACAATTCTTGCAATCCCAAACATTGCCGTATACAACTCCTGAGGAATTCCTAACATGTCATATACAAATCCGCTATAAAAATCAACATTCGGACTTACTCCCTTAAAAATACGTCGCTTTTCTCCTATGATTTTTGGGGCAGCTTCTTCTATATTTTCATAAAGAAGCAAATCCTTTTCTCTTCCTTTTTCTTTTGCCAGTTCATCTACATACTTCTTAAATACTTTTTCTCGTGGGTCTGACAAGGAATACACTGCATGTCCCATTCCATATATCAAGCCTTTATGGTCAAATGCTTCTTTATCTACGATTTTCTCGAGATATGCACTAACTTCCTCTTTGTCCGAATAATCCGATACATGTTCCCGGATATCCTGCATCATTTCCATGACCTTGATATTGGCTCCACCATGTTTTGGTCCTTTCAGAGAGCACATTGCTGCTGCCATGGTGGAATAGGTATCAGAACCGGAAGAAGTTACTACTCTGGTGGTAAAGGTGGAGTTATTTCCTCCGCCGTGTTCCATGTGCAGAATTAATGCAGTATCCAATACCTTCGCTTCTACTTTCGAGAACGTTTTTTCCGGTCTCATCATCATTAAAATATTTTCAGCAGTGGAAAGCTCCGGGTCCGGATGATGTATAAACATGCTTGCATTTTTTTCATAATGATTGAACGCATTATAGCCATATACTGCTAACAACGGAAACTGACTAATCAGCTGTATACACTGTCTCAAAGAATTGCTGATGCTTGTATCTTTCGCATTCGGGTCATAGGATGCAAGGGTCAGAATACTTTTTGTCATAGAACTCATGATGTCTTCGGTAGGAGCCTTCATAATGACATCTCTTGTAAAATTAGTAGGAAGTGCTCTGGCATTTCCAATGTATTGACGGAATTCTTCCTCCTGCTCTTTTCCCGGAAGTTCTCCCATAAGAAGTAAATATGCAATTTTTTCAAATCCCATCTCTTCCGGACCAAGTTCTCCAATCAGCTTCTCAACTCTATAACCTCGATACCAAAGTTCCCCATCACAAGGAATCTTTTCCCCATCAATAATTTTAGACGATACTATTTTAGAAATATTCGTAAGTCCGGTCAAAACACCCTTTCCATTCTCGTCTCGCAGACCACAGTTTACGCCATATTCATCATAAAGACGCGGTGCAATGGTATCATTCTTTCTGCAAATTTCCTCTTGCTTTTTCACATAATCCTCAATTGCATTCATCATGTTCCTCAAGCACCTCCATTTCCTCTATCTCGCTACTCATAACAGTTTCTAACTGTTTCATCAAATGCAGTAACTGAATCAAATTGTCTTTTCCGAATTTTTCTATTACATTTCCATAATATTCTTTTAAAATATCCTCTTGCTCTTTTAACAGTTTCTGCCCCAGTTCTGTGATGGTCACATAAGTTCCTTCGCTTCCATTTCCATCATGGGACCACTTCACCAGACCTTTATCCCTTAACTCGCCTACCATCTTCGAGGTCTGGCGAATGGTAAGTTCCATTTTCTCGGACAACTCCTTCAGATAGGTTCGCCCTTCATAAATCGATGACATTTCTTCATTTACTGAAATATTGTGCAATGCGATATACTCCGGTATACTCATCTTCTTGAAAAAGTCCCATATCTTACCCTTGTTCATCAAATATCTTCGATAGGTAAGTTCATGCGATAATGTAGCGATGTCCGGACTTTCCATTAACTGTTTCTTTTCTTCCATATGCTTCTCCTTTCTTCTTTGTTAGCACTCTCATTCATCGAGTGCTAGTTTGTTTTTAAAAACAAATGCTCCTTTAGAGCATCTGTTATTATTTGTTCACTACCGAACTATTTACCTATAATTATAGCAATTATTTTTTCAATGTCAAGTCCTGTCCCCGTCGCTCCTAACTCAAAAAGATTCTATGGTTTCCGCTATTCTTCATAACTCCATCACAAACCATAGACTCTCTCATTTAGCTCCAAATTCTACTTCACTCCATAAATCCCCATCTGCATATAACTATACCAGAATACATAAACATGCTGAAATCCTGTTTGTTTCAGTAATTGAATATGCTTAGGAACTGTTAAAGGGAAGTAATTGACACCACCTTTTTTCAGAGACTTATATACATTCTCTGTTGCCTTTTTGCGCTCCTCCTCATGCATATTAGGTGTAGTATTATCATTTTGCATATCTAAATCCTCCCTCACTTCGCCGGATTTACATGTACCATAACATGTTTTACCTTCGAAAAATTCTGCTCAATATTTTCATGTACCTCTTCCGCAATCTGATGGGCTTCTTGTAAAGTATATGATGCATTTACCTGAATTTCCACATCTACATATATTTTATTCCCAAAAATACGTGTCTGTAGCAAGTCTATACCTAAAACCTCCGAATGACTCATAACAGAATCATAGATTTCCTTTTCCGTATCTTCATCGCAGGAATGGTCTACCATCTTATCCATTGCATCTTTAAAAATGTCATAAGCTGCCTTAGCAATAAATATAAAAATGACAAGGCTGGCAACAGAATCCATAACAGGAAATCCAAGCATTGCACCACCAATTCCGATTAATGCTCCCACAGACGATAAGGCGTCGGAACGATGGTGCCACGCATCCGCCATCAATGCACTGGAGTCAATTTTCTTTGCATAATGTCTTGTATACCAGTACATGATCTCCTTTGTGATAATCGATACCACTGCTGCAACCAAGGCCAGTACTCCCGGAACTTCTAAACCACCATAATTTCCGGAAATGATATCCTTCACAGCCTGTACACCGATTTCCAGCCCCGTAAAAAACAATACCATCGCTAAAACAATAGCCGCCACACACTCTAAACGTTCGTGCCCGTAAGGATGATCTTTATCAGAATCCTTAGATGCAAGTTTCACGCCTATAACAACCACAATCGTACTAAACACATCAGATGCAGAATGAATTGCATCACTTATCATAGCATTGGAATTTGCAAAAATTCCTGCTAAAAGTTTGAAAATAGATAGCAATGCATTTTGTAAAATGGTAATACAAGATACCCTGTTTGCTATTCTCCTAAATTCACTTTCTGTTACTTTGTTGCTTGCTGTTAATTTGTTTTTTTCCATAATTGTCAGCCACCCTTTCTTAATATGTTTTGAACCTGTGCAAAGCACAAATTGGCGCTTAAAAAATCTTTTGTTTACGGATTTTTCAAGTCATAATAAATCAGATAGCTCTATGGCACTAAATATGTGTGGGAATGTTTAGCGAATGCTATAAAGATAAAAAAATCACCCACGAATCAGTATTAGCAACTACTGTCCCGTGGATGAAAAGATTCCACTGCCATCCTATGGCCCGACTCCTTGACAAACGCCAATGGTCTGTTCAGTTTGTACTGTAGATTTATATGCAGTGCAAAGAGTTAATTTAGGATATCATTTATATTATGGTATGTCAATATTAAATTTTTGTTCTTGACATAAAGGCGTAGCAGAAGCATAGAAAATTACTGTTCCATATATTTTCCCTGCTTCTGCTAATCCTGTAAATACATTACTATTAATAGTTCTCCTCATGAACTTCAAAATAGCTCTGTGGATGATTGCATACCGGACATACCTCCGGAGCCTTGGTTCCTACTACAATATGACCACAGTTACGGCACTCCCATACCTTTACTTCACTCTTCTCAAATACCTGAGCTGTCTCGATATTTTTAAGAAGTGCGCGATATCTCTCTTCATGATGCTTCTCAATCTCACCTACTGCTCTGAACTTAGCTGCCAGCTCTGGGAACCCTTCTTCCTCTGCAGTCTTAGCAAAACCATCATACATATCTGTCCACTCATAGTTCTCACCGTCTGCTGCAGCTGCGAGGTTTGCCGGTGTATCACCGATTCCGTTCAACTCTTTAAACCACATCTTTGCATGTTCTTTCTCATTATCTGCCGTCTTTAAGAAAAGGGCTGATATCTGCTCATAGCCTTCCTTCTTTGCTACGGATGCAAAATATGTATATTTATTTCTAGCCTGTGATTCTCCGGCAAACGCGGTCTCTAAGTTTTTCTCGGTCTGTGTTCCAGCATATTTGTTTGTAGGTTTTGTCTCACCAACTAACTCAAATGATGATGCAGGCTGCTTACATACCGGACAGGTATAATCTGCCGGCAACTCATTTCCTTCATAAATATATCCACAAATCTTACATTTCCAAGTTTTCATTTTCCCTTCTCCTTTTCTTTCTTCTTTTATTTTTTGACTCATTTTCCCGTTCTTAAAAATGGAGCTTTTATCCTCATATGAGGTATGTAACATTTTTTCTGCCATCTCACTTAAGGGCTTTCCGTAAAACTCTTCATAAACCTTCTTAACATCCGGATTTTCATGGCTCTTTCTTACTGTCATAGCCTCATCCTTCGTATACAAACTTGCGATTCTGGCTTTTCTTACTTCATCCTTATCCTTCGTGATGTCCTTCGGCTGGCCCCCGCCTCCAATACATCCACCCGGACAAGTCATAACTTCAACAAAATGATACTGCTTCACCCCATTCTGTATCTGACCAATAACTTTCTCAGCATTTGCCGTGCCATAAACAACTGCAATGTTTACATCTAAATCTCCTATTTTAATGGTTGCTTCTTTGATTCCATCATAGCCTCTTACCGGCTCAAGCTGGAAAAGCACATCCGGTGCATCTTCTCCTGTAATATACTCATACGCGGTTCTAAGAGCAGCCTCCATTACACCGCCGGTATTTCCAAAAATAACACCGGCTCCTGATGCCTCGCCCATAAGGTTATCGTAGTCACTGTCCTCAAGAGATACAAAATCAATGCCCTCTTCCTTGGCCCATTTTGCAAGCTCTCGCGTGGTAATAACCATATCCATGTCTCTCATGGTCGCATCTCCATAATATTTGCCCGCATCACTCATTTCATCTCTGCGAATCTCAAACTTCTTCGCCGCACAAGGAGTAAGTGCTACATTTACTATTTTTTTTGGATCTATGCCAACTTTCTTGGCAAAATATGTCTTAATTGTTGGTCCCTGCATACCGATTGGGCTCTTCGCAGTAGATATATTCGGTAATATCTCCGGATGATACATTTCTGCATATTTCACCCATGCCGGACAGCAACTGGTAAATTGCGGAAGTGGTGCTGTCTGCTTTGTGACACGCTCTATGAGCTCACTTGCTTCTTCTACGATAGTAAGATCGGCAGAAAAGTTCGTGTCAAGAACATAATCAACACCAAGCTTTCTGAGCAACGCAACCATCTTTCCCTGAACAAAACTTCCATCCGGCATTCCAAATTCCTCACCAAGCGCCGCCCTGACAGATGGTGATGTACTAACAATTACAATTTTATCCGGATTATTAATTGCTTCTCTTACATTCGGATATTCATATTTTTCTGTAATGCTATTTGCCGGACATACATTTGCACACTGACCGCAGTTGATACAAACTGCCTTTCCCTCTGTGTCTTCAAATGTATAGGTTCCATGCACTCCTATCTGTGTAGTACACACTTCCTTGCACATGCCACACTTAATACATTTTTCCTCGTCTCGACATATACTCGGATTGTCTTCTTCGATAGGAACTCGAACAGTAAGTGGTAAATGACTCATTGTAAAAACCTCCCTCTTCTGTATTTTCATTTTTCTGCCCATAAATATATACTAATTATAGTGCAGAATTCCCATTTTGTCACGCATTTTTACTTTATTTTTGTAATAATTTCACAGTTACCTGGCTCATTGACATTTTCTCCTTCTCCCTCTATAATATAATTATTACATTCGTAAGATTTAAGGAGACATTCAACATGAGCAATTTGCCACAAATATCGGAAGCTGAATTTGAAGTTATGAAAATTGTATGGAAATATGCTCCAATCAGCACCAATGAAATAACAGAGAAATTGACACAGACCACGAGCTGGAGCCCTAAGACAATACAAACCCTGATTAAACGTCTGGTGAACAAAGGTGCTCTGTCCTATGAAAAACAAAGCCGCGTATTTATTTATACTCCCCTAGTCAGAGAAAGCGAATACATCAGTCAGGAAAGCAGCTCTTTTTTGAAACGTTTTTATAATGGCGATATTACTGCCATGCTGTCTGCATATATAGAAAACGACAAGCTTTCTGAATCAGAAATTGATAACCTTCGTTCCATTCTCTCCAAGAGTTCCAAAAAAGGAAGGAAATAATATGGGAAACTTTATGATTCATTTTTTCATCTGCAATATTTTCATTGGTATTATCATTGGCGTGCTTAGGGCGGTAAAAAGATTATTCAAAAATAGTTTAACGAGCCGGATGCAGTACAACCTATGGTTTCTGCTTCTCGGACTCCTTACCGTTCCTTTTCTCCCTATTCAGGCAATTGGATTCCCTCAGATTTTCTCATGGCTTGGGCAATTCAAACATACATCGGCAACAAAAACAGCAAACGTTATAGATGCAGCTACACGCACCCCATCCGGTACCGAAAACTGGATAAATGACTTTAGTGTCTCTGTAACTCAAGAGGGAGCCTCTAGCTTAAACATTGCTCTTTTCTGTATCTGGCTACTTGGTATTTTGGCAATGCTTCTTTTTATGCTAAAATCATATTTTCGCTTAAATCGTATCGAACACTCTGCCCTGCCGCTTCAAAATAAAGAAGTTTGTAGGTTATTTGCCGACTGCAAAAAAGAGTTACATATCCATAAAGAAATTTCTATTTACAGTACCGCTTACATAAAGTCCCCCTTTACTGTTGGCTTCGTACATCCTCGCATTTATCTTCCTATTCATTTCATCTCTGATTATGATGAATCCGATTGCCGTTTCATGCTACTGCACGAACTGCAGCACTGCAAACACGGCGATGCTCTTGTAAATGGGATTATGAATCTTGTGAACATTGTATATTGGTTTAACCCTCTCATTTGGTATTCCCTAAAAGAGATGCGAAACGACCGGGAAATTGCCTGCGATTCCTCCGTATTAAGCATATTGAGCGAACAGGATTACGAAGCATACGGAAACACACTTATTAATTTTGCAGAAAAAATCTCGCTTTCTAACTTTCCTTTTGCTTCTACTATGGGTGGAAATATAAAGCAAATTAGAAAAAGGATTATTAATATCGCTTCTTATCAGCAGAAAAATCACTTTCAAAAAGTAAGAGGCGCTTTCTCCTGTTTTTTGATTTCCTTCCTCTTACTTGGGTCTGCGCCTTTGCTTTCTACAAATGCTGCCAACAAAGATACCTATCAATTAAAAGAGAACAGCAACTCTATTTCTTATGTTGACTTGTCCTCTTATTTTGATGCTTATGATGGTTGTTTTGTTCTATTGGATTCTTCTACGGAAAACTGGCAGATTTATAACAAAGACATGGCACAGACACGCATTTCACCGGATTCAACCTACAAAATATACAGCGCCCTGCTTGCTTTAGAAGAAGGATATATCACCCCTGCCTCCAATCACATGAAATGGAATGGAGAGGCATATCCCTTTGCCGAATGGAATGCCGACCAGAACCTTACCTCTGCTTTTCGATACTCTGTAAACTGGTACTTTCAAACTTTAGACCAGCAGGCCGGCATAGACGCTCTGAAAAAATTTTATAACGATATTAATTATGGAAACCATGACCTATCCGGTGAAATATATCGTTTTTGGGCAGAATCTTCCCTGAAAATTTCTCCAATGGAACAAGTTGAGATGCTCCAAAAACTTTACAAAAATGAATTCAATTTTGAAGAAACAAATATTCAAGCCGTAAAAAATGCTCTTTGGCTCTCTTCGAATGGCAACTGTCATTTATACGGAAAAACAGGAACCGGAAACATGAACGGTGAGAATGTAAATGGATGGTTTATCGGTTATGTGGAAACTCCTGACAATACCTATTTCTTTGCCACCAATCTTCAAAATGAGTCAGCTGCAAGTGGTGCCGTTGCAAGTGAAATCACCTTGAAGATTTTAAAGGACCTTGATATATATTAATTTACTGTACGACTATTTCCTTTACATATTCCCATGTCTTTCCATTGTCCTCCGATTCGTACAGACCATTACAGAAACCTTTCTCTCCATAATAGTCTCCATCTGCTCCCTGTCCGACTTCCATGTAAAGTTTTCCATCATTTTCATAGACTTTTTCCGGCATAACAAAAGGATTATAATACGTTCCATCCGAAAGTTTTATTTTAGCAGATGGATATTCTACCACTTCAAAGTTTTTGCCTCCATCTTCTGTTCGATAAAGCCTTCCGTATGTTCCACCGCTATATGTCAGACAAGAAAATCCGGTTTGTCCATCCTGCAAAAATGTAATCCATTTGGCACCTCCACCACTGCCCAAATAAGGATCCGGATTAACCATAACGGCACTCTCTCCCCCATCTGCGGTAGCAACCAGCGCATAGTAACTACTACCACATGCCCGGTCAACCGGAATCATTCGATATTCTACACCATCAGAAGTTTCATAGCTGCAATCCGGTTTCAACGATAAATAATGTTGTATCTCTTCTCCTGTTAATTCTATGTTTTCTGCTTCTTCGGTATCTTCTTTTGAAGACACTTTTGACTTATAATCCTCTGCTAATTTTTTTTCTACAAAATCATATAAATCATTATATACATCCGAAACATTCTCTTCTGTAAAGTGCTGCAAGTCTGAAAATCGATAGGTAAATATCTCTTCTCCATATTCAATTTTTATCACCCTATAGAGTTCTTCATTTTCCTCACAAGGAAGCTCTTTCATAACGTAAAGTAACCAATTCACAACATCAGAGCAAAACCACTCCTTCTCCTCACTTTGAGATGAGTTCAAAGAGATCATCAACGTATACGTTTTATCGATTCCATCTCCGCTTTCTTCATACTCATGAGCTCTATTCCGTCCTGCGAAATAGGAATCAGTCAAATAACGGTAATACTCCATTTTATAATTATCGCTCATTACCAAATCATTCTGTACCAAAAAGGAAAACTTACCGGTATCATAGCAATAGAGATTCCCCTCCTTGCCACAAGCACGAATATTTCCATAACGTTTTTCCATTTCCGCTGTTATCTGCTCCTCGCTGTAACCGTCAAATTCTTCCGATCCATCATACAAAATCTGCAAAACCTGTTCATCCAGTTCGCTTCCTGTTAAGGTAATCTGAACCCCTGCCACGCCCCAAACAACGTGCCAGTTTTCTTTGCGAAGCGTTGCACCATCATCCCGAATTTCAAATTCTATCTTTTTTATGATTTTGTCATCATATCTGACAACAATTCTCCCGTAAGTACTGCCAAAAGGCCATTCCGGCTCTCCCTTCATCTGTAGTGTGAGCTGACACCGTTCATCCGGTGATGTCTGTGTATCAACCTCCGCATATCTGCATTTCGTCATATACCAAAAGCTTCCTGCTAAAATAAGAATTAAACTTACCAAAATTCCTACTATGAGCCAAACTATTTTTCTCTTTCTTTTCATACAAATTTCCTTTCATAAGATAACACTCTATTCATCATTCATTGGTTTAACTTTTATCATACAGCTCCCATCTACAATTTCAGTAACCTCCGGTGGCTCGGGAACGCACAATTCAAAGCAAAAGCAGCCTTCTTCCGTGTAATCCCACTCTTTGATTCTGGTATAAGAAATGTATACAATCCCGGGCTTATTTTCCTGGTTCCAGACTGCACTGGCAGCTAATACATACATATCTTTTCCATTGAAAATAAATTTACTTCTTCCGATACCACCATCAGAACGAATCTGATATATGGGAATCGCACCACTTTTTCCATCTATGCATTTTTGTAAAAAATCATCTACCACCTCATAATTTTCTATATCGGAATAGACTTGTTCATCCATAACCGGATATCCCATTTCCTTTATTTTTTCCAGCATTTCCATGATGGTCTGATCTGACAGCACAACGTTAGAACTTTCTCCTTTTTCGGCCCCTTTGTATAGATCCGCGATAACTTCCATCACCTTTTTGCAATCATTTTCTGCTTCTTCCTTTTCGCTATTATCCACCGGCAGATTGTATCCCTTTTCCAATACTTTTTCTTCTTCGTTATCTTTTTCCATGGATGAATTCTCTACTTCTTTTGAAACATTTTTTTCTTTTATTCTTCTTTGGTTACAATATCCCACCACCCCTACTGTAACTAATAGTAATACAAAAAGTAATATCATAAAAAACTTTTTCTTACTTTTTCTTTTCGCCATAAATTTCCTCCCACTCTTCTTCCGTGAGGCGATCTGTATGCCATGATGGTTCACAATTGTCCTCAGACGGAATAATGTGATTCGATACATACTGATATCCGCCATCTGGCAATGGACGAATAACAACCTCATGCGCATATACTTTAGACGTATTATTATCCGGATATACCACATTGACGGTAAGTGTTATGGTTCCATCATCATTCTCATTATAAACCACTACCTCAGGATATGGATTGCTGGGTGACTCGCTGGCATACCATCCTCTTGGTTTATATTCGTATGTTTCATCTTCCGAAAAATAAGTGGTTTTAGACTGCAAGGTTTCACTGTCAATATTAAAATGAGCTTTTACCACCTGCTCAAACTCATCCTTGGGTACCCGATAGACTGCACCATCTTCAGTGCTTTCGGCTTCCACATAAGGTCGCGATTTCCCATACACTTCTTTATAGAATTTGTCAAACACATCATAAAAATCTACTTCGCCAAAACCATTCTCATCCCAATTCAAAAGGAAAACGTTATTCCGTTCATACCCAACCGGAAGCATATACTTTCGATTTAGTTCTCGATAGGTTTCATCCAAAGGTAGTACTCTCATTGCAGTGTGACCGGATGGACCATCATATCCCTTCATGTGATATTCTTCAAAGAACAAATACCCTTCCTCTGTATAACGCCAGGAATGTGTTGGATAATTTGTCGTACCTGTCTTTTCCAAATGACCATTTTTATATGTGTAATATTCCTCTGTAATATCTACACTTCCCTGATTCGTATTCAAATCATATTTTGTAAAACCTCCCTCATAGTTAACAGATATTATGGTGATTTGTGCGTCTTTCTGTTTTTCTACCTTCTTACAAAACTCCACCACCTGCTCCGCACATGTCATATTAACTTGATTTTCTCTATCAATTGCAATGTAATCATTCTCACCAAGACGCTTTACAGTCTCCCGCACTGTTTCAAGGTCACCTACTGCATTCTTTTCTGCTGCATCTTCATAGATATTCTGATAAATTTCTTCTATTTTTTCTACATCTACAGAACTACTCTGTTCTAAAGTCTGTGTTTTACTATTATTGCTTTCTTCGGCTTGTTCTGATGTATGTGGTTCAGTGCTGCAGCCTGAAATAGAAAACAATAAGATTATTGAAAGGACTAATATACGTTTTTTCAATAATGTAACCTCCTCATTTTACATTCTCTCCCTGCACATAATTAGAGTTTTAATTATTACGTTTGTAGGATTTAAACATAAAAAATTTTTATGTACAAAAAAGCTTTCGTATTTTTATATATTACATCCGTAAGATTTGTAAGTCAAGTGTATTTTTTCTCTATTTAAAACAGAAAAATACCCTACTAATTGTGGGGTATTTTTCATCTCGATACACGGAATTTAAAAATCTCAAACTTGATTCATAATTTTTAATTAGATTTCATAATACATATCCCTCAACTCCACATGTAAGTATCCACCTGCATGCTATCATATTTGAAAAGATAAGATAAATAAATCCATAAATACTATAAAAATATAAATTATACAATCTTCTTTTTCACTCCAAAAGTCAAATAGAATAAAATGCTCATCAGAATAATGATGACACCTATAATCAAAAAACAAACCGAAATACCCAAGTCTGATAAGATTGCAGAAGCAAACAAAAAGATAATTTCAAACAAATTGACACCCATATTGAAAAAAGACAATAGTTCAGCCCTTTTTTCTCCCATTTCTATTTCATCGACATATTTATTTTGCAGTTCATCCAAAAGTATTACCGGGATGTCAAGGCAAAGCGGAAGAACTAACATAATCGCAATGATTAGTACCATATTTGTAACAATTCCAAATAGTAACATCAAGATACCTGCAATTATAAAAGATATTGAAAAGGCTACAACATATCTTCTTTTTGCAATCTTATCCAAAATTTTCTCTGATAATAATTGAATCGCTGAATATCCTAAAATAATTGGCGTCAAAAGTTCTTCTCTTAGATTTAATTCCATAATCTTTTCAACATAGAAAAAGTTAATCAAAATAAAACCTATGCTTATACATGAAAGTATTAATACAAATAGGGCAACTTCTTTGTTGCATAGTTTTCCTCTCAGATGTCTTGACGACACAGTTTCATCTTCTACCTGTCTATTCCCCTCTGCTTCAATAGTTAATGCTGCAACTACACCTATGCCGCTTGAGACTACAGTGGCTATCAATAGCCCTTGTATTCCTACCAAGGAATACATCCCTGCGTATGCAACAGTGCTAACAATAAATCCAACAGTTCCGCAATTAGATATATGCGCAGTTTTTACAACAAATTGTTCCTCATCCATTATAGTATACAAGTACGCACTCCTTGTACCTGAAGAGAAGCAGATTGCAATACCTTCTGCAAAAGCCTCCACAACAAACACTGCCAAGCTTCCTGTCTCAAAACTAACAAACAGTAGAATTCTTGCAAAACATAACAAAATTTGCGAAATAATAATGGTCTTTCGATAACCTATACAATCAGTAATTTTCCCTGCAGGAATTTCAAAGAAAAATATCACGATTGAAAGCAATGCCTGCAAGGTAAAAAAAGTCGCTGTTGATAATCCTGCCGAAGTTCTTACTAAGAGCGCTACGGGTGCAAAAAATACCAGCCCATTCATTAGGCTCATCATATCTAATCCATCTAATTTAAGTTTCTTAAACATAAGATTATTTCTCCTTTATTTAATTCTTTAGTCTTATGTTCACTTTAAATTGGATTCATTTACAATATCTCCTCTCTGTAGTATAACTTTTGGGGCGGTACATTACAGTTAGCAGGGTATATTTTAACTCTATACACGGAATTTTGAAATCAATTTGCTTAAATTTTGAGCCTGCTCTGACAAATTCATTGTTGCAGCCGCAGTCTCCTCGGCGGTAGCCGAATTTACCTGAACAACATCTGAAATATTGGAAATCTCCATCTTGATGCGTGATGATTTATCCGCCTGTTCCTTGGTATCTGCTGTGATATCGGTAAACGCTTTTGAAATCTGCTCGGAATTTTCAACAATATCCTTCAGACATTTTGCCGTAGAATCCGCGCAAGTCATCGCGCTTTCGATTTTCTCCAGACAATTCGTAATCAGCTCTGCTATCTGCTTAGAGGAGTCTGTGGTCTTAGCTGCCAGATTACCAACTTCGCCTGCAACTACCGCAAATCCCTGTCCACTCTCTCCAACACGGGCTGCCTCCACAGATGCATTTAATGCTAATATATTAATTTGGAATGCGATGGATTCTATTGTACCACTAATATCTTTAATATCAGAGGACATATTTTCTACCTGACTGACTACATCACATAACTGCTCCATTTCACTATTTCCGTTTATAATCAGGGTTTCTAATTCCTGTAAACGCTTCTGCACCCGTTCTTCACTATCTGAATTACGCACAATACACTCTGTCATTTCCTCAACGTTTAATACTAACTGATTGATAGAGGATGCTTGTGTGGTAGTACCTGTTGCTACTGCTTCTGCTGCATCTGCTAATTCACTGGAACCCGTTCCGACAGAGTTCGCCGATTCCTGTACCACCCTAATAAGCTTCTGCAAAATATCTCTGATACGATTTACCGCATCTGATAACTGATTAAAATCTCCCGGATAGGAATTCATAGCGTCCTTTGTCAAATCGTAATTTGCCATTCCACCCAAAATCGTATTGGTTTCATGGATTATCTCCTTAAAGGTCTGCTGTAACTCTCTGGCAGAGTTCTGCAGTTGCCCTACCTCATCCTTACGTTTGCTTTCCTCAATCTGGTGTTCTAAATCACCCTCAGAAAGAGAAGTCAATGTCTGGCTAACCTTATGCACAGCTTTTCCAATTCTACTTGCAAATAATGTTGCTAAGATAAGGGAAATAACCAAAGCCAGAACATCTACTACCAAAAGAGTCCGCATGGTATCGTTTGCTGCCCCCATAAAATCTGCTTTTGGAGCTGCCACCACAATCGTCCAGCCATTCGTGCCGGCAACCGGACTATATCCGCACAAATAGTCCTCATCTTTTTCACTGTACTCTCCGGCACCGCTCTCCTGCGCTAATATTTTATCAGAAATGTTTCCAATGCCGTCTTTCTTATCCGTAATATTGTAGGTTCCTATCAGGGATGCATCCGGATGAACGATTACCATTCCGCTTCCATCTACTAAATAGGTATAACTTCCCTCACTAATCTCAATTTGATTGAGAATCTCACTCATGAAATCAACATCCATGCGATAATAAACCACACCATTTATGTTCAGATTTCCTCTGTAAACAGGAGAAGCCACACTAAATCCATAATTACCGGTATATTTACTCAACGTTAAATCAGAGATATTAACCTCACCAGCCAATGCCTTTTTAACATAATCACGGTCGCTGAAATCCGTACCATCTTTACGACTAATTCCGTTAACATCAAGGATATTTCCACTGGTAAATCCATAGTTAGCTGCCAGGTTGTCTACCTGTGCTGATACAACAGCATCCTGGTCTGAATCTGCTAATACGATATCGTATCCGGACACCTGAGCCATCTTCATAAAATCAGCCAGTTTCTCCTCTATCTCTTTTGACGCCAACTCAGCCGAAACCTGCATAGTTTTCTGGGCTTCTACGGTTCCCATATCCACATTTTTATTGTATGTTACTATTCCAATAATCGAAACAGTACCAAAGACAACAGTACCAAACATAATCGAAAGTTTCGTTCTAAGATTCATTAGTGTTTCCTCCTTCGTAATCATTTCATCTGTCTATTCTTATGGTACTGTTTTTTCAACTTTTGTACAAGTAGTTGTTTAAATTATTCGCATTTTTGTGCAAATTGCCACTTTTTTTCTCCATCATAAGAGCGGGAAACTACTGTAGCAATTCTCAATCACATACAATTACATCATCCATAGCCTCAAGTGCATAGCCAAAAGCCAACTGTACCTTTCCTTCCATATTGTATTTTAACTCATAAAACGCATCTCCCTTTTGGAAGGTAATTGCATCTGATGAATAGCTATATACATCGGTGTCCGTAAGTACATCACCACCGGTTACCCATACTACCCATGTTGGATTTCCTTCAAAATCTTCTGCTAAAAATGCTGAATCCTCAAATTTTTCAACACAAACAACTGCACCCCTGTTTTCATCAAAGAACCATTGCCCCTCAAAGCTGGCAAATACTGTATCAAGATCTGGATCTGCTATCGCAAGTTCCGCAGCTATTTCATCTGATATTACGAAGCTTTCACCTCTAACTTCTGCCAAATATCCGGCTAATACATAAACTCTTGCTCTAGTTATGTCAGCCGCAGTACAAGACTCCAATAACGGCTGCATACTTCCTCCAAAAGCTTCTACTCCGGCAACAGCTACTGCATGTTCTTTTTTGGTAATCCACTGACGCTGCTCTTCGAGTACTTGCTCCTTACGTTTTTCATCTAATTCCTCAGTGAGTCGGTCCCAAAGGCTATTGAGTTCATCATCCCATATCTTGTACTTATCAGCAGCATTTATATTCATTTCCGTCTGAGTCATACTGTCATTTATTTCCTCATCCTTTGCAACTGATTTTTCTTCTACCTCTGCTATCTCATCTTGGATAGAAACAGTTATCGCCTCTTCCGGTTCTTCCGGCTCTTCTAGGTCTTCCGGTGCTTCTTTCCCTTCCGGCTCTGCTTCATCTGTCACGTCAACATTCTCTGATGAAGGTGTTGACTTCACTCCTTCGTCTTTCTGCTCTCCGCAGCCAATAAGTAATGTAGCGGCACTAAGCGCTCCTACTATCATAATACATAATTTTCTTTTCATGATTTCCTCCTCATATAAATAAATTTTTGATATATATTCATAATCACACCTCTTTTGATCACAAACTTATCTTATACTCCAAAGAATACTATCTATCTTCTTTATATTCGATACCCATTTATAATCAGGTAGAACGTGGTCAAATTCTCTAATACATTCCTTACCTTTTTCTGTTTGCAAGAAATTGGCATACCTTTTTTCCATATCCGCATAAAGAACAATTGCATTCTTCAATTTTTCTTCTTTCGTTGCTCCCGTCAGCTGCATATTCAAATTCTGAACAACGTAGCGGTCCCATATCGGCTTTTCCGGAAGTATTGTTGCAAGCATTTTACTTGAAAAAGACGGCTCGATATTTCCAGTGCATTCATAAAGATATGTAATAATGTTTTCAAAGGTTGGCTTACCATTCTTAACACTTTCAAAATACTCATAATATGATTTTCTCCAACTCTCATTTCGCCTTACTATATAAAACCCATTGAATGTTCGTTGAAAATCAGTATCAACAGCAACATTGGTGATACTTACTTGTTCCATAATGTATCGGTATTTATCAAGCCCCATACTTGATGCCAAGCGTTCTTGAAATACTTTACTAACATCAAAATTCATATCCATTGCTCTCACCTCGCTAAATTTATGCTTAACTCTCTCTTTTTACATAAGTAAGTTCAATATCATATCCCAAAGCCTCAAGCATCTGCACGAAGATCTTATTCACACCCCGTCCTTTTTCTATAATGCGATTCACATACTGACCTGTAGTTTCAATTTTCTCCGCCAGCTGTGCTTGTGTCACGCCATTCTCTATGCACTTTACTTTTACATCTACTTCTATATTGTTTTTAATCATATTCGCCACTCCAATTCGTAGCTTTAATTAGTTCTAACACAAATAAGACAATTTATTATACTATACATTTTTCGTAGTTTCAATTAACTGCACATAACGTGCAGATGAATTTTTTGCAAAGTGATAACTGTGAGTATCTTTGTTATGAGTTACGGAAACTTGAGAAGCCTTTTTTAATTACCATGCACAAATTAAATATTTAGAACAAAAGCATTTGGTCATTACTGATGAGGCTTCCGCCATAACAGCACTTGAAAAAGACAGCAAGCAAATCGTCTCCACACGAGGAGAAACTTAACTTCGCATTAACATTCGGGAACAGTTTTATTGTCATACATTTTTTTGCCCTCTGCCCCTTACTAAACTTGTACAAATTCGTTGCATGCGTGTCGAAGACTCTTCGGCGCTTTTGCCTCACCAATTACAACAACATGTTTTCCCATTAACCTAAGCTCCCGAATGTTTTCGGAATATCCATGATCTGAAGATACGATAATAACTATATCCACATTAGGTGCTGCTTTTACATCATGAATAGTATCTTTCTTAATTTTCTTATCCACTTTGTTTCTGGCTGGACTACCACTAAGTCTTATATCTTTCATACCTTCAGTAATCAAAGCAACTTCTGACCATTTTTTTGTTGTCTGATCCTTCTGCAAACCATATACTTTTACAGTATCAATTACTCCTCTTTCTTTCACCGCTTTCATAATAGCATCAGCCTTTTTTGCTGGCATATTTTCGCCATCAATAAAAACCGCTGTATTTCTTTTCTTATACACTCTTGTCACTCCTTTTCAATAAACCATTTCAAGAGTGAACGTCCTTTCTCATTGATTTCCAAATACCATTCTTCGGGCTGACCTTCTGGAGCTATGTTATGATATATGGTTACTGTTTCAAGCCCCTTGTTCATACAGCCACCCCAATTACCATAATCATTTGCTTTAAGTTCATCATATTTCTCCAACCATAATTGGTATGGGAGCGATATTCCCAATGTTTCAATCAACTCCCTGGGTATATCTTTTCTGACCTTATTTGCCCATCGTCCATCAGTAATATGAATTGACTCTTTTTCAAGGATAGGTAGAATTACTTTTGCTCTTTTCATCGAGATTCCAAACTTGAAATAATTATCCACTTCATATCTATCCAGATCATCAAAAAAGTCTACAAGACCATCTCCCTCTTTGTGTCCCGAATCGATAAATTCACATATTTGATCTTTGGTCATACGACGCACATCAAATTCAATTTCAGGATTCAATTTAAGAATCTTTAACAGAAAATCGCTTTTAACATACTTAATAACCTGTTGTAATCCATCAACCATATTCATAAACTGAATACTACCTACTTTTCCAATAAAATCATATGGAATAAGTTTAAGATCATCATAAATAGTATTGAAATCAATTCTATCCTTCTGCAGATATTCTGCATTATAGATATATAATAGTCCAAACAAATCCTGCTGATTCATATTCAAATGCAGAGTTTCAATAATCTCATTGATATCATCATCAAACAAGAAAGATGGCCAGTTGTTAGGTCTTTTCTCCCCTTCTTCTCTGCAAAATTCCTCAATCAACACCTCTACCGGAGTATTAAATATATCCGCCAGGAGCCTAAACCTATCACAATTGACCTTGGTAGTTCCCTTCTCCCAGTTTTGAATTGTATTCTTTGAAACGTTCATCTTGCCAGCGAGCTGCTCTTGCGATAACCCCGCCTCTTTTCTGAGTTTCTTTAAGAGATTTCCAAATGAGCTCAATTTATTTCCACCTCCATATAGAGAATATCATACATATAATAAATTATAAACCAAGTGATATTGTTTATACAGTACAATTTCACTTGGTCTATTGTTCTTTAAGATGCAACAAACACGCCCGTGCTTTTACTAATAAAAAACGGTTCACTTTCTGTCACTCTATTTCTTAGGAACTTAACACTGGCTTCTTTATTTTTTCTCATAACTTTTTCAATTTCTGGAAGAGAACACAGATAATCATAGATTGCTTTCCAGTCAGGAACCATAAGATTATTATCATGATAAAACATTGTAACACTAGAGAAAAATTCATCTAGTTGTTCTTTTCCATTTTCCAGGTTAAATCCCCTTGAAAACCACTCTGGTGCTTTCACATTTTTGTCATACTCGTATGCCAGTTCAAATATTTCTTTCATATGGTTTTTACCGATTGTTGATGCAATGAATTTTCCATCATCAGTTAACATATCATTTGCAACACTAAGTAATGTTTTTCTCTCAGAATCTTCAATATGATACAGCATGTGATTTGCCATTATCCGATGAAACTTTTTTGAATTAATTTGTGGTAATTCAATAATGTTTGGAGCATCACAGATAAAATAATGAAATTTGATTTTTTTATTATTGTAAAAATCTTTTTCTCCAGAATGTAGCTTCTTTGCTGCATCTAACATTGCTTTAGAATTATCAACTAAATATATATTAATATTATCCGGCAAAACATTTCTTTCTCTATACCAAAGCATACCATTACCACAGCCAATATCAAGAATATTCATGCCCTCTTTAATGTCACATTTATCTATCAGATAGTCATACCAATTCACATCAGATGTACTATATTCGTGAATATTGATTCTTTTCTCCAGATTGTCACTCTTTATATATTGTTTAATTACTTCTTCCTTTTGAGAAGTTAATTTCATTATATCAAGCATCTTATCCCAGTTTTTCTCATCTGATAATGACTGCATATCTGTAACTGCTTTTTTTATTTGGTTCAGATGCGTTATTTTTAGTTCTATTAACTCCCTCTGTTTATCGAGAGATTCCTGAATATTTTCTTCCTCTAGCATCTGTCCAATTTCTTCAAGGGAAAAATCCAGATACTTAAACATAAGTATTCTCTGCAATTTTTCTACACTTTGTCTTGAAAATAATTTGTAACCGGCTTCTGTGATTTTGTCTGGTGTGAGAAGTCCTTTTTCCACATAAAGCCTTATACTCTTATAAGTAATCCCTGCCATATCAGCTAATTCACCAGTTGTATAAAATTTTTCTTTATCCATTTTTAATGTTCTCCTAAAGATATTATTTTGAAGTTGCAACTTTCCGTAAATATATAATAGACCTTGCCCTTAGGTCAAGGTCAAGCATATATTATATTTAACATAGATAATATTTGAATTTTACTACAACCAACTAATTACACCATCTGTTTTTCGTTGGGACAATAGAACAACCGTCTCAATAGTCTGTTATAACTAACTTCTTCACAGTACTAGATTTCTACAAGTACCTTCCACTTACCATTTCGCTTACCATTTTCACGACAAATAAGACCCTTCTCCTGCATTTCAACAGTTCTAGTCTTAATTGTCCTTTCAGACTTTCCAATGATGTTTGCCAATTCTTTTTGTGTAATCTCCGGTTTCTTTATCAGTTCATTAATAATTGCTAGCTCCTCCAAAGTGCAATTATTGCACTTTGAATTACATGTATTTGCACTTTGAATCATACTTTGCTTTTCATAGTCAATATGCATATATCTATCTGTTTTTTAACTCATGACCTGAACTCATCAAAAGATTTTCAAAAAACATTTCTAAAAACTTTGTAGTTGCATGAATACCATTTTGCCAACCAATAGCCCATATTTCTCCATCATCTCAGTCAGAAATGTGCAGCAGCGTTCAAATTCCTTGTTCAAACTATTCCTCCTTCCATAGTTGCTTCTGCATCTTTTCAAAATAATTCCGATAATTCTTTTCTTGATGATACAGCCTCACCACGGAAAAGGCAATATTTTCGATTCAAAAAAATCCGCTTACATATTTTCGGACTTTCTTTTCTTTATCACTTCGTAAACCTTATTCACTTCTACATTCAGCTTTCTGTTCAGGAAAGGGAAACATTAAGGGTTATTTTCTCCCGTTTAAAACCGGCAAAAGAACATAGAAAGTTAAGACGAAGAAATCCTAAATTGTAGCGGACAACTTTGCACTGACTCGGCAATCTGCACCTGCGTTTTTCCTTGCTCTATGATAAGCTTCTTCGTCTGGTCAACAGAAGTATTAATATCATCGTCTGGAAGTGTCACAGAATTTTTGAACTTTTCTCTGATGGCTACTTCATCATCCGGTGTGAGCAAATCCGAAAACTCTCTGTGAACAAGGCTGTCTCGCTCCTCCATAATATCTTTTAGAAGGACAAGACCAAATTTCCTCATCATAATATATGATTCTTCTGTCTGAAGAGCTTCGCCGTTTGCATTAACTCTTTGCGGAATTTCCGAACTGCCTGATTTCAAAATATCGACAATGTATTTCTTCTCTACATTCTTCAGCACCTTCGGGTCAGTTGGAATAGACAGCGACTGCTCTGGAATTTGCTCCTTAAGCATCTCGATATAGTCATCTTTTGTAATACTCTTATCTTCCGAAACAAAGAATACATTTCCGTACAGGTTATAGCTAATACGCGGAAGCAATAAATACCAACAGCGTTATGCCTTTTCCGGCAAAATCATCTGTAGCAAATGTGGCGACACCTTTCGCAGACGAATTCATACCAGCACTTACGTAAAATATCCTGCTTGGGTCTGCAACACGCACTTAACTGACACCAGCAAATGCTCAATGCTTTACTTAAAGGATGATGATATCAAGCTGGCTTTTGCAACAATGATTAACAAACTAATCTACTGTCACAAGCTGGTCTTGAAACCTTATCTTGAATCGCTGCAGGCGAATACAAGTGATAAAGCATTGCTTCGCATCCAGCAGTTAGAAACTTTACTGGAACAGAATGCCGAGCAGCGTGAAACCTTGCATAAGCTAATGGCTCAAGGCTACATTGACCAGATTATTTTTACGCAGGAAAACAACGCATTACTTACTCAGGCAAATGACTTCAGAAGCGATATCGAGGCCCTGAACCGCTCCGTAACGGGCGATACATCAAAGGTTTATGAAACAGAGCGCCTGATACACTTCTGCGAACGCGGCGAAATGCTGCTGGAATACAGCGAAGATTTATTTGAACTATTCGTTGACCACATCGAAGTTTACAGCCGACAGTCAGTCGGATTTGTACTTCACTGCGGTCTTACTTTTAAGGAGAGAATTTGATGGGACACACACCTTATGGCTACCTAATCGAAAACGGCAAAGCAATTATTGATGAAGCAGCTGCCACACAGGTTCGTGAGCTTTACAAGAATTATTTAAGCGGTCTATCACTCACCAATGCTGCAAAGGAAGCCGGTCTTGACTTACTTCATTCCGGTGCAAAAAGAATGATGCGAAACAGTCACTACCTTGGTGATGACTTCTATCCGGCAATCATAGACAAGGAATCCTTTGATGCAGTTGAAGCTGAACTTAGCAAGCGTTCCACAAAACTTGGACGCAATGACCTCTACAATGCATCAAAAGCAAAAAGGCCACCTACAGCCTTTCGCCTTGGTGACATTACTGAGAATTACGACAATCCAATCAGACAGGCCGAATACTTATACAGTCTGATAGAAAGCGAGGTTATTTGATGGGAAATGTTATGGTCATCCCTGCAAGAAGGCAAGTTGGAAATACAGCCAGACAGCAGGATGCAAAGCCTAAGCTCCGAGTCGCGGCGTACTGTAGCGTTAGTACCGACAGCGATGAGCAGGCTACAAGTTATGAAGCTCAGGTTGAACACTACACAGAATTTATTCAAAAGAACCCTGAATGGGAATTTGCAGGCATATATGCTGATGATGGTATTTCCGGTACCAACACTAAAAACCGTGACGAGTTTAATCGCATGATTGAAGATTGCAAAGCCGGAACCATCGACATGATTATTACCAAGTCCATCAGCCGATTTGCCAGAAATACGCTGGACTGCTTGAAATACATCAGACAGCTCAAAGATAAGAACATCCCGGTATTCTTTGAAAAAGAAGCCATCAACACAATGGACGCCAAGGGTGAAGTTCTTATTACAATCATGGCTTCACTGGCCCAGCAGGAATCACAATCCCTCAGTCAGAACGTAAAGCTGGGACTTCAGTTCCGCTACCAGAATGGACAGGTACAGGTCAATCACAACCATTTTCTTGGCTACACCAAGGACGATGAAGGAAACCTTATCATCGACCCGGAACAAGCTGAAGTTGTAAAGCGCATTTACAGGGAGTACCTTGAAGGCTACTCAATGGATAAAATTGCAAAAGGACTTGAAGCTGATGGTATTCTTACCGGCGCCGGCAAAACAAAATGGTGGACGAGCACCATTAACAAAATCCTTCGTAATGAAAAATACATCGGTGATGCGCTTCTT
The DNA here is from genome assembly GCF_001940225.2 of Roseburia sp. 499. NCBI lineage: Bacteria > Bacillati > Bacillota > Clostridia > Lachnospirales > Lachnospiraceae > Roseburia > Roseburia sp. 499. Next base: position 176,825 of record NZ_CP135164.1, on the reverse strand, counting down.
CAAAAGACTTACACCACCGACTTTCTGAACAAGACCAGAGTAAAGAACAACGGTATCGTTCCTCAGTATTATGTTGAAGGAAACCATGAAGCGATTATTCCAAAGGATATCTTCTTACGAGTGCAAGAAGAATTGGTACGCAGGCGTGTTGTAAAGACCAGTGCCAACGGTAAAAAGCGAAGTTACAGCTGTAATCACTGCTTCGCACAGATTGTTATTTGTGGCGAATGCGGTGAAATGTTCCGCAGAATCCACTGGAACAATCGCGGCTGCAAATCCATCGTCTGGCGTTGCCTTAGCAGACTGGAACCTACCGGTCAGGAATGCCACGCAAGAACCGTAAATGAAGCTGTATTAGAGAATGTGGTAGTTCAAGCCATCAACACGCTACTTGGTGATAAATCAACCTATCAGGCGCAGCTACAACAGAACATCGCTAAAGTCATCAGAGAGGCCCAAAAAAACACCACTGATGGCATTGATGAAAAGCTGATGGAACTACAGAAAGAGCTTCTCAAAAAAGCTAACAACAAGGAAGCCTACGATGAGATTGCCGACCAGATTTTCAAGCTCCGCGAACAGCGTGAAAAATGCACAGTAGACACCGCTGCCAGAGACGCGCAAATTGCAAGAATCAACGACCTGCAGGACTTCATTAAACAGCAGCGTACCGACCTTGCTGAGTTTGACGAAGCCTTGGTAAAACGCTGGCTTAAACAAATCACCGTCTGGGAAGACCACTTCACGGTGGAGCTTAAATCCGGGCTGAAAATTGATATTGAAGGCTAATACCTATAAATGCACGAAACCCTCTCGACCTTAGTTGGCTGGGAGGGCTTCATATTAGCCTCTTGTAAACTTGGAGAAAATCTCTTTATCTTTTAATCTATATTTCATATCAAACTTTGAAGTATAATCAGTAATAAGTAATTCATCTGCAGATAATGTTATCTTTTTATTACCATTTTTCTTGTAATAGCCAAACGCATCCAACTCATCCATTGTAGAAATTATTTTGTAATTGTTTCTCCTGAATTCAATATAATCTATCAACTCCGCATACGAATTACATTCTTGTGTTATAACGTCAAAATCATATACATTCACCACATAAGGAACACCAACATTTTCATCAATGGAAATGTATTCATCTATCTCCGATGGAATAATACCAAAATTCTCTATAGTTACGCAAACAACATATTTTTTCCCTACATCCGGTATTACAATCTCATCTCCAGATTCGTTTATAAACTTTTTTCCTTCCTGTACTCTTTCAATTGTCCTTACCCCTTGTGAATAAGCTGCGCCAATTGCTTGATATACATCTGTAGTGATACTTTCATGTAATCCTCGAATGGAGTTTAATGTAATTATTTTGCTTTTACATTCTCCAAAAATCATTCCTTCTTCACTTACTACTGTAACATCAGCCTCTCCATCTTCTCCCACATAAGATAAGCCATGTAAAATCTTATCTTCTGACATCAACCTAGAAATATACTTTGATGTTAAGTTCTCTACAACATCACCACGATTTTTAGTGTAAACTCCAAGAATTTTTTTATCAAAAAGTTTCTCTGCAATAAACGAATAATGAAATTGTTTTGGAAGATTCATTATTGTAGAAAATATTAGTGGCATATAAATGTAATCTCCAAAATCCACAAATGGTTTTGATATCAGAATCTTAAATTCATCGAATTCCGTTTTCTTAAAATTACTGTCATAAGCTTTGACGCACAAATAGTCGCACATCTTATCTACTTCATCACCTATAATGGTCTTCAAGTCAGATTTGCTGATTCTGAAAATATAACCTGCCTTAATACTCGGAAGCCAAGGTTCGGACTTACTTAGCATTGCATTAATCATTGTTTTTATTTTGTACTTATCTTTATAGGCTTCTGCGATTCTCACACCGTATTGAGAAAAAATGAATTTTATAACTTTTTCATAAGATGTATACGAAAAGCCCAAGACATCTTTCATCGATGAATCAAGAGGAGAATATAATCGTCTTGCAACATCAATCAGTTGATGAATATATCCATCTCCTCTATAAAAGTTTCCTTTCATCTGCATCATTTTCGATTGGAGAAACTTTTGTTTTTCTTCATCACTGGCATTTGTCATTTTCAGTGTTTCAGAAAAAAGTTGTTCCACATTAGGAGCACAAGCCTTTTTCGCATATTGTTCTAATAATTCATAATCATGCCACATGAAATTTTTAGTTCCTTTTTCTTTGCATGCATACAACGCATTTGCTGCCAGATATTCAGCAGCAGGTATGAATGTATCATCATGTCCATAAAGTAACATTTGCATTTCGATTATGCCAGACAAAACACTCTCTAGGGAATATTGACCCAAGAAATTAACCAATTCATTTGTCAATGAGTCACTCACATTTATTCACTCCTTCCTCAACATCTATTCCGCTGTCCGAAAACACCCTTAGCGTCGAGTTACCTGATTTGTTGTCAGTTTTCAGCATTTGTCATATAATGTCAAACATCTAATCTATTCACTCAATTTGCGTTATCTAATCCGAGGTCACAACCTGACACACATTTTCGCAGTAGATATGTTTCCATATAAAATAGCCGAGCTTTTTCAAGAGATAGGCTTCTTATCCTAATTTCCAAAAAAGCCCGGAAATACGCCACTTTCTGTCTATTATTTATCTTTTCTTGACATCAATACTACCGTCTCAACATGCCCCGTATGTGGAAACATATCCACCGGCTGCACCTTCTTCACCTCATACCCCTGCTCACACAGATACTTCAAATCCCTTGCCAGTGTTGCCGAATCACAGCTTACATACACCACTCGCTCCGGCTTCATCTTCACAATGGTCTCCAAACATTTCTCATCGCAACCCTTCCGCGGCGGGTCTACCACAATCACATCCGGATGCAACATATCTTCCCGATTCTTCTCAGTCATTCCTTTTTCATAGAACTCCGGCAGCACTTCCTCTGCCTTTCCTACGAAAAACTCTACATTCTCGATTCCATTTATTTTTGCATTATTTTTCGCATCCTCAATGGCTGGCGGTACGATTTCCACACCATACACCTGCTTTGCCTTCTGTGCCAAAAACAAAGAAATGGTTCCAATTCCGCAATATAAGTCCCAAACCGTTTCTTTCCCGGTAAGTCCTGCATACTCCAACGCCGTGCCATAAAGCTTTTCCGTCTGCACCGGATTTACCTGATAAAAAGATAGCGGAGAAATCTGATATTTGATGCCGCCAATATAATCCGTAATGTAGTCCTGTCCCCAAAGGGAAATGATTTCCTCTCCCAGAATTACATTGGTATTTTTCTCATTTACATTCAGGGTGATACTGGTCATGCCCTCCAGCTCTGTCAACCGTTCTACCAGCTTCTCTGCATGAGGCAGTTTTCTTCCGTTCACCACCAGACAAACCATGATTTCCTTTGTGGTAAATCCAAACCGTATTAGCACATGGCGCACCAGACCTTTTCCGGTAGTCTCATCATACGCCGGAATGTGGTATTCCTTCATAAACGAGATTACAATGTCCAGAATCTTTTCATTAATCTCTGCTCCCAGATAACACTTCCGGTTCGGAATAATATTGTGGCTGCGGCTTGCATAGAATCCTGTCACAATATTCCCATTCTTATCTGTTCCAATTGGAAACTGCGCCTTATTCCGGTAAAAATAAGGCTCGTCCATGCCAATGACAGGATTCACCGTAATTCCTTCTCCGCTTCCATCTGCTTCCTTTACTGCAAATCCGCCGATTCGTTTCAGATTGTTGCGGACTTTATTCTCCTTAAACCTCAACTGCTGTGCATAGTCCACTGCCTGAATCTGGCATCCGCCACACTGACGATGATAGGTACATTTCGGCTCTACTCGATAAGGCGATGGATCCAATATCTCCATGATTCTGGCATAGCCATAGTTCTTTTTCATTTTCATGATTTTTACCCGAACTACATCACCCAGCACCGCATCCTTTACAAACAAAGTAACGCCCTCTGCCTTGCCAATTCCTTCACCGTCTACCCCCATATCTTCAATGGTAAGCTCCAGTTCCATATCCTTTTGTAATCTAATATCTTTCCTTTTTCCCGACATATAATCTTCCTTCTATATTCTTCAACACTTTCACACATTCATGTAACAAGTTCTTCTCTATGATATAAAAGGAGCCGTTCCATGGGAACTGCCCCTTTCTATTATTCTTCACTGGTTCTTCGCAAATTCGATTCAAACATCCGATTGTAGCCCAACCAGTCTGTATTTCCTTCCGGTACTGCTGCAAATATTTCTTTCATGGTCTCCATCTTGGCATCTGTATTATCTGCAAAGCTAAGAGCAACTGCTTCTGCAAGTGCCGGCTTTTTCGGGGAACCATATTCCAACTCTCCGTGATGTGCCAAAATACAATGCTTTAACTCATTGGCAAGTCGTGGCGGAAATCCCGGAATGGTCCGAATGCGTTCTCCTACCATCTCTGCGCCAATCATAATATGCCCCAACAACTGACCTTCATCCGTATAATCATTTGCCGGGAAAACAGACAGTTCTTCCAGTTTTCCAATATCATGGAACATGGCTGCTGCAAGCAACAAATCCTTATGTAACATAGGATAAGCTTCTGTATAGTAATTGCAAAGTTTTGTCACACTTAAAGTATGCTCCAATAGTCCTCCTACAAACCCATGATGTACGCTTTTTGCGGCACTATGGAACTTAAATCTTTTTTCAAAATCCTTATCTTCTATAAAAAAGCTGGACAACAACTGCTTTAAATATGGATTCTTCATTCCCTGAATAAATCCAACCAGCTCTGTATACATCTGGTCAACGTCCTTGTCGCTTACCGGAAGATAATCTTTCGGATCATATTCTCCCTCCTGCACTTTACGGACACGCTTTACGTTTAACTGCAAAGCTCCCTGAAAACTAGTAACATCTCCCATGACATCTACATAATCAAGAGCATCAAATTCCTCAATTCCTTGAGAATTCGGGTCCCATATCTTCGCATCCAAAGTTCCTGTTTTATCCTGTAAAATCAAGGATTCATATGCCTTCCCTGCTTTGGTAAGTGCAGTCTGTTTCGCCTTGCACAAATAAATCTCTCCAACACGTTCGCCCTCTCGCAGGGTCTCTATATACTTCATAATTTACTCCTTCTAAACACTTTCTATATTGTCTTTCTTTACTGCAATACACCTACTGCTGCACTGCATTCTAAGTCTACATAATCTTCTGCCCCTTGACGTTTTACCGTAATTTTCACTTCGTCTCCCGGATTTAGTCCTATCAATAACTGACTATACTGCTCTACAGAAGTAATTTCCTCACCATTCATTTTTACAATAACATCTGCTTCCTGTATTCCGGCTGCCATAGCAGGTGAATCCATTTCGATTCCTTTCACATATACGCCTTCCGGAATACTGTATTTATCAGAAATATCTTGTGTTACCGTACTGATACGCAGTCCCAAATACGGAATATCCTTGTTATTCGACAAATCCTCTATTATCTGTTTTAACTCTGAAACAGATAATGCAGTAATGGTATTGCGGTCTCCCTGATTACTGTAATCCTTCAACACCAGGCCTACAATTTCTCCGGAAAGGTTTACCAGCACACCACTTCCATTTTCGCTTCCTACCATATCTGTGGTAAAAATCGTATAATTATTATCAATCGTAGTTACTTTGTTCTGTGTAGACGTAATGGTTCCGCACAAAATAGAATAATTTGCGCCCAAAGGATTTCCAATAGCAATTACTACCGTTCCCTGAGACAACACTAGGGAATTTCCAAGAGTTGCTACTGATATTCTATTCATAATATCCTCAGATATGTCGTTTAACGGCACACCGATAATTGCAATTCCTGTATTTCCATCGTACTTTTTCAAAGTTGCAGGAACCGTCTCACCACCATTAAAAGTAATCGTTATGGACTGAGCATCTGCAATAACCTTCTTCTCTGTTAAAATCAACAACTCCTGTCCATTATTGGCAACGATAATACCTGCAGCCTGATTCTGGCTCTCATAAGGAGTGTTAAACCAATCTGTTCCACTGGTAACCCCTGTTACTGTTACCACCGATTTGTTTGCCTGCTTTCCAATCGCATACAATTCTTTCTGCAGGTTCTGATAGCCTTCCACTCCTAATTCTTCCTGCACATATACCGTATCCGGTTCCTGAGGTTGTTGCGTATTTTCTTCTGGTTTCTCCGCCTCTTCCTCCGGTTCTTCATCCTTTGGAATCGTAATCTCCTGATTCTTCTTCGGCTGTGTCCATTCTTCTATACGAGGTTTCAGGCACACAAATACAAGACATGCTACCGCACCGAAAATAATGGCACACAAAATATCATATCCCAAATGTATCAGCATCCGCTTTTTATTAATCGGTTTATCCTTTATCTTTTCCTTAATAAAAGAAAATTCCTCATCATCCTGCTTCATAACGAATTCTCCTGTATCTTTCGCCTTGCGAAACAAATGCTTTGCATTTTTCGTTAACATATCAACTCTTATTATACGTTCTTCCTCTCATTGTTGCAAGATTTTTATTTTTAGGTTAAAATAGACGTAAATATGCGGCATTTTAGAGGGGAAATCGCACTTATAAAAAGGACTAAAAGATTATGAATGAAAAAGTATTAAAAACCTTAGAATATAATAAAATTATAGAACTTCTGACAGAGTATTCCACTTCCGAATCGGGACGTGAACTTTGTCGGAAATTAAAGCCTATGACTGATTTGGAAGCCATAGAGGCTGCTCAGGCACAGACCCGAGACGCCCTTTCCCGTATTTTCAAAAAGGGAAGCCTTTCTTTTTCCGGTCTTCATAACATTGGCGCTTCTCTGAAGCGACTGGAAATTGGCGGCACACTGGGAATAGAAGAACTCCTACGCATTGCTTCTCTCCTAGAGGTTGCAAAGCGTGCCAAAGCTTATTCCCGCAGTGACAGAGAGGACACCAAGGCAGATTCTTTGGATGAGCTTTTTGACAAGGTAGAACCTCTGACTCCTTTATTGGATGAAATTCGCAGATGTATTATTTCTGAAGACGAAATCGCTGATGATGCTTCTGCAAATCTAAAAAATATCCGTCGTTCCATGAAAAATATCAACGACAAAATCCGTAGCCAGATGAATACCATGTTAAATAACACTGACACGCGAAATCTGCTGCAGGATGCTGTTATTACCATGCGTAACGGCCGCTACTGTCTTCCGGTAAAAGCAGAAGCCAAGGGGCAGGTACCTGGTATGATTCACGACCAGTCTTCTACCGGTTCCACTCTTTTTATCGAACCTATGGCAGTAGTAAAACTGAATAACGACTTAAAGGAACTGTTTTTAAAGGAACAGGATGAAATCGAAGTAATCTTGGCCAACTTAAGCGCCCAGGTGGCAGAATACATTCCTTTCCTGAACGATAACTATAAAATATTGACAGAACTGGACTTTATTTTTGCCAAAGGCGCTCTTGCCAAAAGCTACAACGGTACAGCTCCTCTTTTCAACACGGAACACCGTATCCGCATCCGCAAGGGACGCCATCCTCTGTTGGATTCTCACAAGGTAGTTCCTATTGATATTCATCTTGGAGATGACTTTGACCTATTAATCGTAACAGGACCAAACACCGGTGGTAAAACCGTTTCGATAAAAACAGTAGGACTCTTTACACTAATGGGGCAGGCAGGACTTCACATTCCGGCAAATGACCGTTCCGAGCTTTCTGTTTTTGAAGAAGTATTTGCAGATATTGGAGATGAACAAAGTATTGAGCAAAGCCTCAGTACCTTCTCTTCTCACATGACCAATATTATCTCTATTTTAGACCGTGTAAATGAGAATTCACTGGTACTTTTCGACGAATTATGTGCCGGAACTGATCCGACAGAAGGTGCTGCGCTTGCCATTTCCATTTTAACAAGACTTCACAACTTCGGCATCCGCACTATGGCAACTACCCACTATAGCGAGTTGAAAGTATTTGCCCTTTCCACTCCCGGCGTGGAAAATGCCTGCTGTGAATTTTCGGTAGAGACCTTGAGTCCTACTTATCGGCTTTTAATCGGTATTCCGGGAAAAAGTAATGCTTTTGCGATTTCCGGAAAACTTGGATTAAGTGAGGACATTATTGAAGAAGCGAAAAAGCATTTGAGTGAACAGGATGAAAGCTTTGAGGATTTGATTTCCGATTTGGAATCCAGTCGTGTTACCATTGAAAAAGAACGTTTGGAAGTAGAACAATACAAACAGGAAATCGAAGATTTAAAACACAAATTAGAAGAAAAACAGGAACGTATCGACAGCCAGCGTGAAAAAATTATCCGCCAGGCAAACGAAGAAGCTCATGCTATTTTACGAGAGGCGAAAGAAGTTGCCGACCAAACCATCAAAAACTTCCACAAATATGGCAGTGCTGCTCCTTCTATGAAGGAAATGGAACAGGAACGTTCCAAACTTAGGGATAAAATGAGCAATCTGGAAAAAGATATGTCCCTAAAACAGAAAAACGCCCAACAGAACAACAAGGTTCCAAAAAAACTGCGTATTGGAGACACCGTAAAGGTCTTAAGCATGAACCTAAAAGGTACTGTGCATACTCTGCCAAATGAAAAAGGCGATTTATATGTACAGATGGGAATTTTACGTTCTCTGGTAAATATTAAAGACCTTGTATTAGTGGAAGAAACACCGGTATTAGGAAATAAGAAAAAATCTACCGGAGCAGGAAAAATTAAAATGGCAAAATCCGCATCTGTTTCTACCGAAATTAATCTGATTGGTAAAACTACAGATGAAGCTATTGCGCTATTAGACAAATATCTGGATGATGCCTATATTGCTCATATGCCTTCTGTTCGTATTGTACACGGAAAGGGCACTGGCGCATTACGAAACGCCGTACACAACCACTTGAAACGCTTGAAATACATCAAATCCTACCGTCTGGGTGAATTTGGTGAAGGAGACGCCGGCGTAACCATTGCCGAGTTCAAATAAGGAGAAAACACATGGTAGCAAAACAGAAAATTCTTATTGTAGATGATGATGCAAATATTGCAGAACTGATTTCCCTATATCTGACAAAAGAGTGCTACGATACCCGTATGGTAAACGATGGGGAAGAAGCGCTTTCTGTATATGAACAATATCAGCCCAACCTGATTTTATTAGATTTGATGCTTCCGGGCATTGACGGCTATCAAGTCTGCCGGGAAATCCGTACCAAGTCCAACGTTCCAATTATCATGCTTTCCGCAAAAGGAGAGATTTTTGATAAGGTTCTTGGCTTGGAATTGGGGGCAGATGACTATATTATGAAACCCTTCGATTCTAAAGAGTTAGTAGCCCGTGTAAAAGCTGTGTTGCGCCGCTACCAGCCGGTAAAACAGGAAGCACCCGCTTCTGACATTAAATGTGTGGAATATCCTGATCTTGTCATTAACCAGACCAATTATTCCGTACTTTATTATGGACAGCCGGTAGATATGCCACCAAAGGAGCTGGAACTTTTATATTTCCTTGCGTCCTCTCCAAACCAGGTATTTACCAGAGAACAGTTGTTAGACCATATCTGGGGTTATGAATACATTGGCGACACCCGTACCGTAGACGTCCATGTAAAACGTCTTCGTGAAAAAATCAAGGATCACAAATCATGGAGCCTTGCTACCGTCTGGGGCATTGGTTACAAATTTGAGGTGAAGTAGTTGAAACGTACATTATACTTAAAGCTTTTGCTGGGATATGTGGCTTTTGGAATTCTTGGCTTTATTACCATAGCCACGTTTACGTCCCACCAAACTATGGATTACATAGAAAATGAAGCCGCAGAAAACTTATACCGTGAATCTAACTTAATTGCCTCTAATTATGCGGCAGATTACTACCGCCAGACTATGACATTGGATGATTTGAAATCCCAAATCTCTGCCATTGCAGCCTATTTAGATGCAGATATCTGGATTGTTGATACCAAAGGAACTATTCTAATAGATTCTGCAAATACAACTCCTCCCGGTACTCTCATCAAGAACTTTGACATCACTTCCTTCGGTGCAAAGTACTCCCTGGTAGGAACTTTTTATGATATTTATTTAGACGATGTGTTAACAGTATTTTCCCCTATTACCATAAATTATAAGGTAAAGGGATATGTCATGATTCATCAACCATTGACACAACTTACATCCTTCAATAATGGATTTTTAAATATTTCCTATATGACCCTTGCGATTATTTTTCTTTGTGCTTTTGTGGTACTTGGACTCTTTACCTATACGGTATATATTCCCATTCGCAAAATTACAAAAGCCGCCAAGGAATATGCTACCGGAGACTTTACTCAACAGATAAATATTCATACAAATGACGAAATTGGCTATCTTGCAGCTTCTCTAAATTTTATGGCAACGGAGCTTTCCACCTTAGAAGAGGATCAGCGTAAATTTATTGCGAATGTCTCCCACGATTTCCGTTCTCCGCTAACCTCTATCAAAGGTTATATTGAAGCCATTATGGATGGTACCATTCCCTATGAAATGCAGGACAAATACCTGAATATTATACTCTTTGAAACAGAACGCCTGAACAAACTGACGCAGAGTATGTTGGAATTGAATAAATATGGAAAAAAAGGAACTATGCTGGATATTTCCAGATTTGATATTAACAATACCATAAAAATGGTAGTCCAATCTTTTGAAGGGACCTGCAAACAAAAGAAGATTTCCTTCGAACTGATTCTTACGGGACAAACCCTGTTTGTTTCTGCTGATATGAGCAGGATTCAACAGGTGCTTTATAACCTCATTGATAACGCCATCAAATTCAGTCATGCAGACTCTACTATTACGATTGAGACCACTGAAAAGAATGAGAAAGTATTTGTTTCAGTAAAAGATACCGGTATTGGAATTCCAAAAGACAGCCTGAAAAAAATCTGGGAACGTTTTTACAAAACGGATCTTTCCCGCGGAAAAGATAAAAGGGGAACCGGTCTTGGACTTGCTATTGTAAAAGAAATTATTTCAGCTCACGATGAAAATATCAATGTTATCAGTACCGAAGGTGTAGGTACGGAATTTATTTTCACCTTACCATTGGCATAAGATAGGAGAAGCCATCAACCTCTGGCTTCTCCTGTTTTATTTTTTATAATTACTCTTCTTTTTGCTTGCCTCTCCTATTCCTTTTTTAAATTGTAATGTCTACTCCTGTTGCAGCCGCAACGGATGTACAACCTGCATTTGCCGCTACTCCGGTTCCTTCCATCCCGCTTTCAACTGCCGCCATTTGCTGTGCTATCTGCTGTTCCAGTTGAATTTCTGACAACTGCATGGCTTCTATACTTAGGTCAAGTGTAGCACCTGTGAAAGCCCCTGCACCGGTACTATATGGTTCACGCAAATCACGCATCTGTTGCTTTAAATACTCAATATCTGCTTCATTTACTTTACTTCTTTCCTGACTTCTATGGAATTTCTTCTTCCGAATCAACTCTCGGCGTTCCCTTTTCTGCTTTTGAATTCTCTGCATATGATCAATATTATTTTTTTGTTCCTGCTCTCGTTCTTTTCTTACTGCCCGTGACTTTACTTTATTTTTTTCTTGACGCAATTCTGTCTTGGCTTCATTCTCATACTGCTTTTTTGCACGCTCCTCCTGGCGCAAATTTCGAGTTTTCATTTGGGCACACTGAACCATACGTTTTGCATGGGCAATCGCTATATTAAGTTCTCCCTCATCATACTGCCCGGTTCCCTTACATTTCATTAGATTACTAAGTTTGTTTTTTGCCTGGACAGCTACTCTTCCGGCACTCTGAGACTTTTTTGCCCGTAAAACGGCAGTAGACATTTCCCTTGGATTATAATTGAGCTGTTTTTTTCGATTTTTATTCCCACCAGTTGTCTTTCTTGTAACTCTCGATGTACTATTGATACTACCTGTTGACAAAGACATGGATGGCAAAGTTCCGGTTGCCAATCCACTGGCTGTGTAAGACGATACTTTCATCACTTTCGTTCCTCCTTGAAACTTTCATTGCCGGCGCTTCCATGCACCTTTTCATCCCTTAACCAATCTATAGTATATACATCGGTACTTTTAAGGAAAACTTAACCACACTACATTTCCAGATATTGTGTGTATGTTTTACTTTCCTTTTGAAACAATAAATAGAAAAAGAAACGAGGTTTAAACCATGAACGCATTTAATAATGATACTCTTCCGGTAGGATTTGCCATGGGACTTGCCATGGATTTAGATGCTATGAATCATTTTTCCAATTTAACAGAAGCTGAGAAAGAAGAAATCCTAAACCGCGCAAAAGATGCAACATCCAAAGATGAAATGCAAAAAATTATAGGTCAGCTATCTTCTGAACAAATTATTTAGATTAATACTACTTTAAATCCAAAAAGAACCACCGCAAAAGATACATTTTAAATACCTTTTACAGTGGCTCTTGTTACATAATTACGGTATACTTTGAATATTCTCTTCTGTCAGACTCATGTATGGAACTTCCACTTCCCTTCCATTTCCTACATAAGACTCTATGCTTCCATCACCAGACACTCCACTACCTACTTCTTCATAAGTATCTGTATCTTTATTATACTGATACATCGTATATGGCCATGCATTTATATTGTCGCTTTGATTATGTGACGCGTCTGCTCTGATAAATCCATTGTCATAAACTGTCAACTGAGGAAATTCCAGAAGCTCCTGCTTGAGTGCACCAGTCTCACTGTCATAACCATATATAGCCTCTACCATTGTAGCCATAGCACCGGTCTCATATCTGATAATCAGTTCGTCTTCGCCATCCCCATCAATATCATACACTGCAAATGTATTCTCTGACATATCACTTCCATCATAGTCCAATACAGTTCCATCCGGCCAAATACGTTCTGCATAAAGATTTTCTAAGACAAGAATGTAAGCCTCTCTTTTTCCTGCCATCATTCTCGCATCTACAATATCTGTCACTCTATATCTGCCACTCTCTGTCTTATGCAATGTTGCGATTCTCTGGGTGGTATTACGCACTTCTTCCCCTGTATCATCTGAAAAACGTACATTCTCAAACTGGTATTCAACTTTCATCATATCACCCTTAATGATTGCTTTCTGGATAGTAGCATAATTACTGGCACTCGGTTCTGCCATAATAACAGATATCGTCTCCCCAGACACTTTCACGCTACTATAGCTGTTATTATCCTCTTCTTTAAACTGATAATCGGTAAGTACAGATACAAAATTATTTATCTCTGCCAGACTATAAGGTTTCCACGCCCCTTCATTTGCTCTGATGCTATTAATACCAAGGTTCTGATACTCTCCCGTCATAGATACACGGAACACCAACTTGTCTAAAACATCTATACCTACTTCACCATTTGTCATGCTTTCCGGACCATATGCCAGTGTAAATTCAAACTGCTCTTTGGAAAGACCGCCTTCCAGAAGTTCCGGATATGCTCCATCTGTAACCTCTACTTCTATGTCTTCCGGTTCTGCCTCCGGTTCAGAATCAGCTCCCCTGCTCTCCTCTTCTATATCAGTTTCTTCCTCTATTTCTGCACTTTCAACAGGTGTACTGTCATCCTTCTGGCTGTTTATCACCACGGCAACTGTACCCACAGCTACAATACAAATTACGCCTGCCACTGTAATTTTTCCTGCAAGAGTATGTATAAATCCTCGCTTCACTGCATTTCCTGCTGCCTTTGCTCCTGCTGCTTGCAATGAAGATGTATGTACAATCGTACTTGCAATGTTATCTACCATAACTTTTCCCGCTACATCAAATGCCCCCTGTGCTGCCATAGCTTTTTCTTCGGACTTAAGCAGATATAAAAGAAATGGAACAGGTGCAAAGCTGTACAACTTGTAGCCTTTTTTCTGCAATTCTTCTGCCTTTCCCTTAATATTTTTCCTTCCATAATTCAGTCTTGACTTTACAGTATTCTCAGAACATCCTAGTGTCTTTGCTATTTCACTGATACTCTGACCTTCTATATGAAACATCAAAATGCACATTCTTTGTTCTTCTGACAGAGAATCAATTAATTCATGTACCAGCTCCTGTGTTTCCTTTTGTGAATAGGCAATTTCCGGCTGATTCTGTACACTTTCATCCTCTATCTGGTACTCAAATTCTTCCTCTTCTGAATCCTTCGCAATGTCTGCAAAAAGCATTGGATTTTGCTTCTGCAACGCATTTTTTGCCGTATTGGCAACAATAATTCCGAGCCATGCTGCAAAACTTTCCGGATTTTCCAATGTATCTAGCTTTTCAAATGCCCGGATATAGGCATCCTGCACCACATCCTTTGCTGCCTCTTCATTCTGCATATACTTCAAAGCAAGGTAATACTTACTTTTGTAAGTCTCTTCATACAAAAAATTGAACCCTGCTTCATCGCCCTGCTTTGCTAGTTCTACTGCTTCTGCATAATTCATAACTCTTTTCCTCCCTTACTTTTATTGTATTTGCTCTTACGTTTCACTGCCTTGTATACTTCTCGTTTTGTGCCTTGATTCTCTTCGTATTGCTTCATATCTTTCCTTATGATTCGAACAAACCATTGTATCCAACTAAATTTTTGCACTTTACCGCCTCCATTCTACTACTAAGACAAATGGATATGGCAAAAAGTTTTATTCCTCATTGATTTTATTATATTTAATTCCTTTTATATCGTCAACGCATCTTCTTTTCTTTTACAACATTTACAATTTGCATAATTGAACCAACGATAATTACGATGTTGCTCAGTATAATAAGAATTGCTCCGATTCCCCAACTTGCACCATAGTCAATCACAGAAGAAAGGTCATAATATACTACCCATATATTTAAAATTGCAGGAATAAAACTACACATGCGACCTTTTTGAAAATAACCAAGTATTCCAGCTATCAATGACACTATAATAATTCCGATTCCTTCTGTCTGCATATCTCGCAACCCATCACTCATAAATGAAACGGATTCTCCCATAAAAGTTACCGCAGGCATAAAAGTTGCAATAATTGAAACAAGTGCACCACCTAAAACCAACCACTTTAAAATTTTTCTACAATACATAACATTTTACCTCTTTTCTTTCTTAATATAAGTTTCTTTTGGTTTCACTACTATGACAAGACAAGTTGCAAAAAAGTTTTATATTATATGTATATTTTTTTCAAAATATCAAAAGAGCCACTGCAAAAGATACATTTCAAATACCTTTTACAGTGGCTCTTATTATATTACTTTTCCGATTCTCTTATACTAACTCAAGAAGAACTTCTAAAGCACCGTCACCTTTACGCTGACCAATTTTAACGATTCTGGTGTATCCACCGTTACGATCTGCATATTTTGGAGCGATTTCGTCAAATAACTTGGTTGCAACATCTATTGTCTTGGTGTTCTTCTTCTTTCCTGCGTTTTCAGTTGGTACAGATTTTACAGTGTAAAGCACTTTGTTCATCTGACGTCTTGCATGTAAACGGGAAGGAAGGTCTTTTTTGATCTTCTTTTCTACTTCATCGTAAACAGTAACTTTCTTACCATCTACAACTTCTTTTACTCTCTTGCCATCTTTGTCCTTACGGGCAACTTTAGCAGTTACAGTAACTTCTTCAAAGTTATCTTTTTCCTTTACAGCTAAAGCGATTAATCCTTCTGCTACTTTACGGATTTCTTTTGCCTTTGCTTCTGTAGTAACAATTCTACCATTGTTTAATAATGCTGTTACCTGATTTCTGATTAAAGCTTTTCTCTGATCAGAAGTTCTGCCTAATTTTCTATACTTTGCCATTTTAATAATCCTCCATTTGTGGAATATCTGACGATGCCTTTTGGTCTTACTCACCAAATATTATATACTTGTTTGTGTGCCACTCATGAATCTAACGAGGCTTCGCCTTTTGGTCTTACAAACCTCGCCATATATGAGTTGGAATTATTCTTCGCCCGGGTTGAGCTGGAGTCCTAATTCCTTTAATTTTGCTAATACTTCTTCTAAAGACTTACGTCCAAGGTTACGAACCTTCATCATGTCTTCCGGTGTTCTGTTTGTCAACTCTTCTACAGTGTTGATTCCCGCTCTCTTTAAGCAGTTGTAAGAACGAACGGATAACTCAAGTTCATCAATATTCATCTCAAGAACTTTTTCTTTTGCATTGTCTTCTTTTTCAATCATGACTTCTGCAGTTCTTGCGTTCTCAGACAAATCAATGAACAGGTTCAAATGCTCACTTAAAACTTTTGCTGCTAAACTTACTGCTTCATCCGGCTCTAAAGTTCCGTTTGTATAAACATCTAAAGTAAGTTTATCATAGTCTGTAATCTGTCCTACACGGGTATTCTCAATTGATAAATTTACACGCTCTACCGGTGTATAAATAGAATCAACTGCGATTACTCCGATTGGTACATCATCACTCTTGTTCTTGTCAGCGCTGACGTATCCTCTTCCCTTGGTAATAGTTAATTCCATATATAATCTGGAATCAGCACCACCATTTAAGTGAGCGATTACCAAGTCAGGATTTAATACCTGGATATCCGGATCAACCTGAATATCAGCTGCAGTTACTACGCCTTCACCTTCAAATTCAATGTAAGCAACTTTAGACTCGTTTGTTGAGCTGGTGTTTTTTAATGCCAGATTCTTGATGTTCATGATGATTTCTGTTACATCTTCCTTCACACCTGGAATAGAACTAAATTCATGCAATACACCATCGATTTTTACCTGACTGACTGCTGCTCCCGGTAAAGAAGAAAGCATAATTCTTCTTAAAGAATTACCCAAAGTAGTACCATAACCTCTTTCCAGGGGTTCTACAACAAATCGGCCATATTTTTTGTCTTCTGAAATCTCAGCAATTTCAATTTTTGGTTTTTCAAAATCGAACACTACAAAGTCCCTCCTTTTCGGGTATCGTTGCTCATTATTTATTATTTAGAATACAACTCGACGATAAGCATCTCATCAACTGGAACGTCGATAGCTTCTCTGCTTGGTAATTCTTTTACAGCACCTTTTAAGTTTTCCTGATCAACATCTAACCAGTCTGGTACTAATCTTCCAGCAGTTACCTCTAAGATATCTTTGTATCTCTGGAATCCTTTGCATTTTTCTTTAATTTCGATTGTATCTCCTGCTTTTACCAGGTAAGAAGGAATGTTAACCTGTTTTCCGTTTACTAAAACATGCTTGTGGTCAACAATCTGTCTTGCTTCTTTTCTGGTTCTTGCAAAACCTAATCTGAAGATTACGTTATCTAATCTGCTTTCCAGAATGATCATCAGGTTTTCACCTGTCATTCCCTTCATTCTGTCTGCTTTTTCATAATAGTTGTGGAAAGGTTTTTCCAACACACCATAAATGAATTTTGCTTTCTGTTTTTCTCTTAACTGAAGTCCATATTCAGATACTTTCTTGTTTGCTCTCTTTAACTGTCTGTTGGACTTTTTATCTATTCCCAGATAAACTGGATCTAAACCAAGAGATCTACATCTCTTAAGAACTGGAACTCTGTTTACTGCCATCTTAATCTATACCTCCTAATTAGACTCTTCTACGTTTTGGTGGACGACATCCGTTATGAGGTACTGGAGTAACATCTTTGATACTTGTTACTTCAAGACCACATGCCTGAAGTGCACGAATTGCTGCTTCTCTTCCTGAACCAGGTCCTTTTACCATTACGTCTACTGTTTTCAAACCATGTACAAGAGCTGCCTTTGTAGCAGTTTCTGCTGCCATCTGTGCAGCATATGGAGTAGATTTCTTTGAACCTCTAAAACCAAGACCGCCTGCACTTGCCCATGATAAAGCATTTCCTTCAGCATCTGTAATAGTTACGATTGTATTGTTAAAAGATGACTGAATGTGCGCCTGTCCGCGTTCAACGTTTTTCTTTACACGACGTTTTGTCACTTTTTTTGCAGTGTTTTTAGCCATATCTAAACTAACCTACTTTCTTCATATTTAACGATTATCTTGTTACTTTTTCTTATTTGCTACAGTTCTCTTAGGACCTTTTCTGGTTCTTGCGTTTGTCTTAGTCTTCTGACCACGAACTGGAAGTCCTTTTCTGTGACGAATTCCACGATAACATCCGATTTCCTGTAATCTCTTGATGTTCATAGCGATTTCTCTTCTTAAATCACCTTCTACAGTCTGGGATTCATCGATTACTGCACTGATTCTTTTTACTTCTTCGTCAGTTAAATCTCTGACACGAGTATCTGGGTTAACTTTTGCTTCTTCTAAAATACGGGTAGCACTAACTCTACCAATACCGTAAATATAAGTTAATCCAATCTCAACACGTTTTTCTCTTGGTAAATCTACACCTGCGATACGAGCCATGTGTGTTGTACACCTCCATTAATTTCTATAAATGTTAATTGGTATGCATTCCATACCGGTATCATTGCGACAAACCTGCAACACAGTTCGTCATACACACGAAAAACAAACATATACAGCTACGGTTGCTCGTCCTGAAATGTGTGTATATCTTTGCCATGTGTTAAAACTATTCAACTATACCTTCACTCTGCCTTCCTCGGTATCAAAAAAACAGAATCCGGCGGTATCTACCGGTTATTATGAATAGTGAGCAACCCTTCCGGGTGTTTCACTACAGCCGCACATAAATTAAATAAGGAAGTTCTGTTCGCTAACCTCAAGCGGCGCTTAAAGCGGGCTTGCTTTCGCTAATCTCACAGAACGGTCTCACACTAAATTCACGCTATGCTTATAAGCTTGCGTTCATTAAGTGTTTCCGACCTAGCCCTGTCTCTGTTTGTGTTTTGGATTTTCGCAGATAATTCTGACGCTTCCTTTTCTTTTGATGACTTTGCATTTTTCGCAAATAGGCTTTACTGATGATCTTACCTTCACAGCAATTCCTCCTTTCCCAATTGTAAAAGCCCCTGTTTTGCGGATTTCCCGCTTTTCCAAGGGTCTACTCCAAAAGTGTCCGACTAACATTATATCATCGGGCAACAGAAAAAGCAAGCAATTTCGGGGCTTTTTTCAATTTTATTTTATTTTATTTTTATTTATCTCTCCAAATGATTCTTCCCTTGGTCAAATCATATGGGGACATTTCAATTGTTACTTTGTCACCAGGTAAAATACGAATGAAGTTCATTCTTAATTTTCCACTGATATGTGCCAGAATCTGATGACCATTTTCCAATTCTACCTGAAACATTGCGTTTGGCAATTTTTCAACTACTGTTCCTTCTACTTCAATTACATCTGCTTTTGACATTCTTCTTTTCCTCCTGATCTGCGATATAGCTTGATGGCTCTTTTTATTTCTTCATTCCGAAAATTTTCTTTCTGGGTAAACACCTCTGTAACTTCTTTCGGAAGCTTTTTGATAATCTGAATATGTTTTTTATTTTTTTTCTTCGGCTTTTCTAGGGTTTTACCTTTCCCGTCCGCCAGATAATATGCATCGGCTTCTTCTTTTACAATTACATAAATGCTGCCTTTATCGTGACCGGATCTGGATATTGCTAAATTAATATTCATCCATTGTCCTCCTCCGGCATCTATAAACCTAATTCCTCATCTGTGAGGGTTAAAATTTCCGGTTCCCCATCTGTGATTAAAACGGTATTTTCGTAATGAGCGGATAAAGAACCATCTTCCGTTACAACAGTCCAGTCATCATCCAGCCACTCTACATCGTAGCGCCCTGCATTAATCATGGGTTCTATGGCAAGAGTCATGCCTGATTTCAAACGAACACCTCTGCTCTTTTGGGTAAAGTTTGGTATTTGTGGGTCTTCATGAAGATTCGTTCCAATTCCATGTCCCACTAAATCCCTAACCACCCCATAACCAAAGCTTTCTGCGTAAGCTCCAATTGCATTTGAAATCTCATGCAGATGGTTTCCATCCTTCGCGTACTTAATGCCTTCAAAAAAACTCTGCCGTGTTCTTTCTATTAATAATGCGGCTTCTTCAGAAATCTCGCCTATTCCATGTGTTCTTGCTGCATCGGAGTGATACCCTTTATATATTACACCAATATCCAGACTTACAATATCTCCTTCGCGAATAAGACGCTTTTTGGTGGGTATTCCATGTACCACCTCATCATTCACAGACACACATACTGACGCCGGATATCCATTATAATTCTTAAAGGAAGGAATGCATCCAAAGCTTCGGATAATCTCCTCTCCCAGCTTATCAATCTCCCATGTAGACATTCCCGGCTTTAATTCTTTTCCCAAATTCTCATGAACTTTTGCCAGAATTTTTCCTGCAGCACGCATTAATTCAATTTCTCTGGCAGATTTTATTGATACTGACATATCTTACGCTCCTAAAATTTCCACGATGGACTTAAAAACATCTTCCATCGGCTGAACACCATTTACGGTTCTTAAAATATCCTGTTTCTTGTAATAATTTATCAATGGCTGTGTTTGCTCATGATATACTTCCAGACGTCTCTTTACTGTTTCCGGTTTATCATCATCTCTTAATACTACCGGGCTTCCACAACGATCACATATTCCCTCTACCTTAGTTGGAATGGAGACAATGTGATAAGTTGCTCCACAATTTAAGCAAGCACGTCTTCCAGACATTCTATTGATAATATTTTCATCCGGAACATCCACATCAATAGCGTAATCCATTTTTTCATTTATGTTCTCAAGTGCTGCATCCAATGCCTCTGCCTGTGGAATGGTTCTTGGAAATCCATCCAGCACAAAGCCATTTTTACAGTCATCCTGTTGTATTCTGTCTGCTACCAGTTCAACTACCAATTCATCAGGAACCAATAATCCCTGATCCATGTATGTCTTTGCTTTCTTTCCCAACTCAGTACCATTTTTTATATTTGCCCTGAAAATATCTCCAGTGGAAATATGTGGGATACTATATTTATCTGCAATCTGTTTTGCCTGAGTTCCTTTTCCTGCTCCCGGTGCTCCCAACATAATAACTTTCATAACGATTCCTCCATAATTCTCTTAAAAACAACTTTAGTGCACCGTGAAAGATGCACTTGGCATCTTCCATGGTACACATATTGAATATAAGCTAGTCGTTTAAAAATCCTTTGTAATAACGAACCAACATCTGGGATTCAATCTGTTTTAAGGTTTCAATGATAACACCCACAATAATGATAATAGATGTCCCACCGAAAGATACGCTTGCGCTGAATACTCCGTTAAAGAAAATCGGAATAACTGCCACAATCATAAGACCGACTGCCCCTATGAATATAATATAATTCAAGATTTTTGTTAAGTAATCGCTAGTTGGTTTTCCTGGTCTGATACCCGGAATAAAACCACCCTGGCGTTTCATATTGTTCGCAATTTCAAGTGGATTAAAGGTAATTGATGTATAGAAATATGCAAAAGCAATTACTAATAAAATATATAATAACAGGCCTAAGCTATAAATAGGCTGTTTTGGATTACACCAATAGGATTGGGATAATCCATGAAGTATTTTACTTCCTATACCATTTCCATTACCCTTACCTAACATTGTCGCAACCAACACCGGCATCTGCATGATGGACTGTGCAAAAATAATTGGAATAACACCTGCGGTGTTTACCTTCAATGGAATATAGCTGGACTGACCACCAACCTGTTTTCTTCCCTGAATCTTTTTGCTGTACTGAACCGGAATTCTACGCTGTCCATCCTGAAGAAATACAACTAAAACAATTGTTACCAGAATAACTGCAATAATGACAACCGCTGCAATAATTGCATTACCTACATTTGCAGCATTGGCAATAAACTTTGTATATAATGTCATTAAATCCTCTGGGATACGTGACAAGATGTTAATGGTCAACACAATGGAAATACCATTTCCAACACCTTTTTCAGTGATTCTTTCACCAATCCACATAAGAACTGCAGAACCTGCCGTTAATGTGGCAACCATCATGATTACATTTAATGCATCAAACTTTTCCAGGTATCCGCTGCGTCCAAAACCAATTGCCATAGCCACAGACTGAATAACTGCAAGTGCGATTGTTACATAACGTGTAATCTTGGTCATTTTCTTTCTTCCATCTTCACCATCTTTTTGCATTTCTTCCAATTTTGGAATAGCAATAGTAAGAAGCTGAATAATAATGGAAGATGTAATGTATGGTGTAATATTCAATGCAAATACTGACATGTTCTCAAGAGAACCACCCGTAATTGCAGAGAAGAAATTCAGTGCGTCTGTTCCCTGACTTGCAAACCAGTTGGCAAGTACTTCACCGTTGACACCAGGCAGGGGCAACTGTGACCCCAATCTGATGACAACTAACATTACTAATGTATAAAAAATACGATTCCTAATGTCTTTTATTTTGAATGCGTTACGGAATGTCTCCAGCATTAGATCACCTCTGCTTTTCCGCCCAGAGCCTCAATCTTTTCTTTTGCACCTGCGCTGAAGGCATTTACCTGTACAGTGAGTTTCTTTGTAAGTTCACCGTTTCCAAGAATCTTAACGCCATCTCTTGGATTTTTAACGATTCCCTGCTCCAGTAAGGTTTCTACTGTTACAACAGCATCGTTATCAAATACCTCTAAAGCGGATACATTGATTCCAACGATTGTCTTGGAATTTCTGTTCTTGAATCCTCTCTTAGGTAATCTTCTGTATAATGGCATCTGACCACCTTCGAAACCAGGTCTTGGAGCTCCGGAACGAGCCTTCTGTCCTTTATGTCCCTTACCTGCGGTCTTACCATTTCCTGAACCGTGTCCACGTCCTCTTCTGAAATTATCACTGTGTTTTGAACCTTCTGCTGGCTGTAAATTTGATAAGTCCATTCTGACACCTCCTTACTTTAATCTTAGATTTCTTCTACTTTCACTAAATGTCTTACCTGCTGAATCATACCTCTAACTGCTGCGTTATCTGGCATTTCTACAGTATGGTTTACTTTTCTTAAACCTAATGCTTCTACTGTCTTTCTGTTCTTTGGAACAGCACCGATTGTAGATTTAACAAGTGTGATTTTTAATTTTTCTGCCATCTTCAATTCCCTCCTTAACCAAGTATCTCTTCAACAGATTTACCGCGAAGCTTAGCTACTTCTTCTGGAGATTTCAACTGACTCAAAGCATCAATAGTAGCAAGAACTACGTTCTGCTTATTGTTGGAACCTAAAGATTTTGTACGGATGTTCTTAATTCCTGCTAATTCACATACGCTACGCGCAGGACCACCTGCGATAACACCGGTACCTTCAGGAGCTCTTTTCAGTAATACGGATGCACCGGTATGCTTTCCGGTAATATCATGAGTAATACTGTTGTTATCATCTAATTTTACAGAAATCAGTTTCTTCATAGCATCTTCTTTTCCTTTGCGGATTGCTTCTGGAATTTCAGCTGCTTTTCCTAAGCCTGCACCTACATGACCATTGCCGTCACCAACAACAACCAAAGCTGTAAAGCGGAAGTTACGTCCACCCTTAACAACCTTTGTTACACGCTTAATTGATACCACTTTTTCTGTTAATTCTAATTGACTAGCATCAATAATTGTACGTTTCATGTAATTGTCTCCTCCTATTAAAAGTCTAATCCAGCTTCTCTTGCTGCATCAGCTAAAGCTTTAATTTTTCCCTGATATATGAAGCCGCCTCTATCGAAGACAACAGTGGTAATACCTTTTTCTAATGCTTTCTTTGCAATTACAGTTCCAAGATGTGCTGCTGCGTCAACATTGTTTGTCTTTTCTAATTCAGCCTTTACATCTTTCTGAAGTGTAGACGCGGAAACCAATGTATTTCCAACTGTATCGTCAATAATCTGTGCATACATATGATTATTGCTTCTAAACACAGCTAAACGTGGTCTTTCGGCTGTACCGGAGAAACGATTACGCATTCTGCTATGTTTTTTAATACGAACTTCTGCTCTTGATTTTTTACTAACCATTTTTTGTTCCTCCTATATTATTTCTTACCAGTCTTACCAACTTTACGTCTAATAACTTCATCAGCATATTTGATACCTTTTCCTTTGTAAGGTTCAGGTCTTCTCTTATCTCTGATTTCAGCTGCGTACTGGCCAACTTTTTCTTTATCGATACCGGAAACAATAATTTTGTTACCGTCAACTTTAGACTCTAATCCTTCTGGATCTTCCATCTCTACCGGATGAGAATATCCCAGGTTCAGTGTTAAAACTTTTCCAGATTTAGATGCTCTGTAACCAACACCGTTTACTTCCAGTTCTTTGGTATAACCATCTGTTACACCAACAACCATGTTGTGAATCAGTGTTCTGGTCAGACCATGTAAAGATTTCATTCTCTTTAAATCGTTAGGTCTTGTTACAACTACTTCAGAACCTTCTAATTTGATTTCCATTTCTGCTGGAAGGGTTCTCTCAAGAGTTCCCTTAGGACCTTTTACAGTCACATGATTATTTTCTGCAATATCAACAGTTACGCCTGCTGGTACCGCGATTGGCATTCTTCCTATACGTGACATGCCCGTACCTCCTATAATTTACTATTATCAGTTACATTAGCAGTAAGAGTTCCGCTCGACTAGCACGCTGCCTTCGCCAAAATCTGGCTCGGCACCGTTAAGTCTCGGGAACGGCTTTCTCACTATGCTCGAAAATATCTCGCCAAGTGTTCAATGCCTACCAAACGTAAGCTAATACTTCTCCACCTACTGCTAATTTTCTTGCTTCTTTATCGGTTACAACACCCTGGTTTGTAGAAAGGATTGCAATTCCGAGTCCACCCAGAACCTTTGGAATCTCATTCTTACCAGCGTATACACGAAGACCTGGTTTGGAAATTCTCTTCAGTCCTGTAATAATCTTTTCGTTCTTATCTTTTCCGTATTTTAATTCAATGCGGATAGTTTTGAAGTTACCATCTTCTACGATATCATATTTTGCAATATATCCCTCTTTTACCAGAATATCTGCAATTGCAATCTTCATCTTGGAAGCTGGAACGTCTACTGTATCATGTTTAGCAGTATTTGCATTACGGATTCTTGTAAGCATATCTGCGATTGGATCACTCATAGTCATGATGTTTCATTTCCTCCTTTTCCGGCCTACCAAGAAGCCTTTTTCACACCTGGAATCTGTCCCTTGTAAGCTAATTCACGGAAACAAATTCTGCAAATTCCGTATTTTCTTAAATATGCATGTGGACGTCCACAAATTCTGCAACGATTGTATTCTCTGGTAGAGAATTTCTGTTTGCGCTGCTGTTTAATTTTCATAGATGTTTTTGCCATATTGAAATTCCCTCCTTATTATTTTGCAAATGGCATATTGAACTGTGTCAATAATTCACGAGCTTCTTCATCGGTCTTTGCAGTAGTAACAAAGATAACATCCATACCACGTACTTTATCAACCTTATCATACTCGATTTCTGGGAAAATTAACTGTTCTTTAATACCAAGAGCGTAGTTTCCTCTTCCGTCAAATGCGTTTGGATTAATACCTCTAAAGTCACGTACACGAGGTAATGCCAAGTTGATTAAACGATCCAAGAACTCATACATTTTGTCGCCTCTTAAGGTTACTTTACATCCGATTGGCATTCCTTCTCTGATTTTGAAGTTAGCCACAGAATTCTTAGCTCTTGTTACAACAGCTTTCTGACCAGTAATGGTTTCCATATCGCTGATTGCTGCATCTAACAGTTTTGCATTTTCTTTTGCTTCACCAACGCCCATGTTGATAACAATCTTATCAAGCTTTGGTACTTCCATTTTATTTTTATATTCGAATTTTTTCATCAGAGCGTCTACGATTTCGTTCTGATAAGTTTCTTTTAATCTAGTACTCAACTGAATGGACCTCCTTCCTTTTCTTAGTCAATCACATCGCCAGTAGATTTGGCAAAACGTACTTTTTTATCTCCGTCCATCTTGAAGCCTACACGAGTAGCTTTTCCCTTATGAACATACATTACGTTAGAAATATCAACTGGTCCTTCCTGATGAACGATACCACCCTGCTGATTAGCCATGCTTGGTTTTGTGTGCTTGGTAACCATGTTGATACCTTCTACCAGAACGGTGTTGTCTTTTTTATTTACAGCAATAACTTTGCCTTCTTTGTCTTTGTCTTTTCCAGCGATAACCTTTACAGTATCACCTTTTTTAATTTTTAAAGTTGACATCGACCCACCTCCTATAATACTTCCGGAGCTAAGGAAACAATCTTCATAAACTGTTTCTCACGAAGCTCTCTAGCAACTGGTCCAAAGATACGGGTTCCTTTTGGGGTTTTGTCATCTTTAATGATAACAGCCGCATTCTCATCAAATTTGATATAAGAACCGTCTTTACGACGAGCACCTTTTTTTGTACGAACTACTACAGCTTTTACTACATCGCCTTTTTTAACAACGCCGCCTGGTGTTGCATCTTTAACCGTAGCAGTGATGATATCTCCGATATTCGCATATCTTCTTGTAGAACCGCCCATAACACGGATGCAAAGTAATTCTTTTGCTCCAGTATTATCAGCTACTTTCAGTCTACTTTCCTGTTGAATCATGCTGGTAGCCTCCTTTATTTCGCTCTTTCAATGATTTCTACAAGTCTCCATCTCTTGTCTTTAGATAAAGGTCTTGTTTCCATTACTCTGACAGTATCACCGATTTTGCATTCGTTGTTTTCGTCATGAGCTTTTAATTTATAAGTTCTTTTTACGATTTTATTGTATAATGGATGTCTTACATTGTCTGCAACTGCAACAACAATGGTCTTATCCATCTTATCACTTACAACTTTGCCTGTACGTGTTTTTCTAAGATTTCTTTCTTCCACGATTTATTTGCTCCTTTCGTTCAGGATAATTAAGCTTCTTTTGCCTTTTCAGTGATAATCGTCTGAATTCTAGCGATATTCTTACGAACCTCTTTAATTCTTCCGGTATTATCTAACTGATTGGTAGCATTCTGGAATCTTAAGTTGAAAAGTTCTTTTTTTGCAGCTACTAACTGTTCATTTAATGCTGCTACGGATTCTTCTCTTAATTCTTTTACATAATTACTAGTTTTCATTTGATTCACCGCCTTCTAAGTCTGCACGTGAAACTACTTTACATTTACAAGGTAATTTGTGTGTAGCAAGACGTAATGCTTCACGAGCTGTTTCTTCCGGAACTCCGGAGATTTCAAATAAAACACGTCCTGGCTTAACAACAGCTACCCAGTATTCTAATGTTCCTTTTCCGGAACCCATACGAGTTTCAGCTGGTTTTGCAGTTACTGGTTTGTCAGGGAAAATTTTAATCCAAACTTTACCACCACGTTTGATATAACGTGTCATTGCGATACGGGCTGCTTCGATCTGATTAGATCTGATCCAGCATGGCTCTGTAGCCACGATACCGTATTCACCATTTGTAATTTTATTACCTCTTAACGCCTTACCTGCCATGGAACCACGGAACTGTTTACGACGTTTTACTCTTTTTGGCATTAACATTATTTATCGCTCCCTTCCTTTGCTGCCTTTGTTGGAAGTACCTCGCCTTTGTAGATCCATACCTTAACACCAACTTTTCCGTAGGTTGTATCTGCTTCAGCGAATCCATAATCGATATCTGCTCTTAATGTCTGAAGTGGAATAGTTCCTTCAGAGTAAAATTCGGTACGAGCCATATCAGCTCCACCTAAACGACCGGAACAGGATGTTTTGATACCCTGAGCTCCTGCCTTCATACATCTTCCCATGCAAGACTTCATTGCTCTACGGAAGGAAACACGGTTTTCTAACTGTAAAGCGATGTTTTCAGCTACTAACTGAGCGTCTTTGTCTGGTCTCTTTACTTCCTTAATATCTACAACTAATTTCTTATCTGTAAACTTCTGAAGTTCAGCTTTTACTTTTTCAATTTCAGCTCCGCCTTTTCCAATTACTACACCTGGCTTTGCTGTGTAAAGAATAACTTTTACGCGATCAGATGCTCTTTCAATTTCAATCTTAGAAACGCCTGCTGCGTATAATTTCTTTTTCAGATATGTTCTAATATTGTAGTCTTCTACTAAGAAGTCTGCAAAATCTGCTTCCGCATACCACTTAGAGTCCCAATCTTTGATTACACCGACTCTTAAGCCATGAGGATTCACTTTCTGTCCCATGATTGCCCTCCTATCTTTCATCAAGCACGATTGTAATGTGGCTCATTCTCTTTTCGATTCTATAAGCTCTACCCTGTGCTCTTGGTCTAACTCTCTTCATTGTAGGTCCTTTGTTTGCATAACACTCTGCTACATAAAGGTTTTCCGGATTCATTCCGTTGTTATTTTCTGCATTTGCGATTGCAGACTTTAATAATTTTTCTATTACGCTTGATGCGTATCTTGGATTGTAAGCCAGGATAGCCAGTGCTGTCTGCACGTCTTTTCCACGGATTGCATCTAATACGAAGCAAGCTTTCTGAACTGACACTCTAGCATAAGATACTTTTGCTGAAGGTCTGGTGTCTTTCTGTGCGTTTCTTTCTCTCTTAATTTGACTTCTATGTCCTTTCGCCATGGATGAAACCTCCTTTCAAATTCTTTTGATTAACGAACTTTTGATTTCTTTTCGTCTTTTCCATGTCCTCTGTAAGTTCTTGTTGTAACGAACTCACCAAGTTTATGTCCAACCATATCTTCGGTTACATATACTGGTACATGTTTTCTTCCGTCATGAACAGCGATTGTATGTCCAACGAACTGTGGAAAAATAGTAGAACGGCGAGACCATGTCTTGATAACACTCTTGTCGCCTGCTGCGTTCATAGCGTCTACTTTTTTCAATAAACTTGCATCAGCAAATGGTCCTTTTTTCAGTGAACGAGCCATAATTTACCTCCTATTATTTCAGAGCTCTACCGTCTCTTCTTCTTACGATAAGCTTGTTAGATGATTTATTCTTCTTTCTTGTCTTTAATCCAAGAGCAGGTTTACCCCAAGGTGTACATGGGCCTGGACGTCCGATTCCAGTCTTACCTTCTCCACCACCGTGTGGATGGTCATTCGGGTTCATAACAGAACCACGTACTGTTGGACGGATACCCATATGACGCTTACGTCCTGCTTTACCAATCTTAACAAGGTTATGATCTGTGTTACCAACAACACCAACGGTTGCTCTACAGATAATTGGCACCATTCTCATTTCACCGGATGGTAATCTTAATGTTGCATATTTACCTTCCTTAGCCATTAACTGTGCGCTGTTTCCTGCTGAACGAACTAACTGTCCGCCTTTTCCAGGATATAATTCAATGTTGTGTACCTGAGTACCAACTGGAATATTTTCTAATGGCAAACAGTTTCCTACTCTTACTTCTGCTTCTGCTCCACTCATAACGGTCATTCCGTCTGTTAATCCTTCTGGAGCCAAGATGTATGCCTTTTCACCGTCTGCATAGCAGATTAAAGCGATGTTAGCTGTTCTGTTCGGATCGTACTCGATTCCGATTACAGTTGCCGGAATACCATCTTTCTTATTTCTCTTGAAATCGATAATTCTATATTTTCTTCTAGAACCGCCACCGCGATGTCTAACAGTAATTTTACCCTGATTGTTACGACCAGCATTTTTCTGTAAAGAAACCACTAAGGACTTCTCTGGAGTAGTCTTTGTAATTTCAGAAAAATCAGAACCGGTCATATTTCTTCTGGAAGGTGTATATGGGTTATATGTCTTAATTCCCATGATGTTTCTCCTTTCATTGCTCGCGCCTGCTTTTTGGCATTTAGGTATGCCCGAAGGGCGCTTCGATTCTGGTTAAGTTTATTATCGCACTTTACTGTGCCTAAGTTCCAATCTCTTACAGTCCTGCGAAGATTTCAATATCCTTGCTATCCTCTGTTAACTGAACGATTGCTTTCTTGGTCTTAGCAGTCTTACCAACTACCATACCTCTTCTTTTCTTTTTGCCGTCGATGTTCATAGTGTTTACACTTGCAACCTTTGTTCCTTCGAACATTTTTTCAACAGCTTCTTTAATCATAGTCTTGTTTGCTTCCGGATGTACCAGAAATGTGTATTTCTTTTCGCCCATAGCGTTCATACTCTTTTCTGTGATAACCGGTTTGAGGATTACGTCATAATATTGTACGTTTGCCATTATGCATACACCTCCTCGATAGTTGCTACGGCATCCTTGGTTACTACTACGGTGTCGTATTTTAAGATATCATATACGTTGATTGTATTTGTCAGTGCAGTCTTTACTGCCGGAATATTTCTTGCAGATAATACTACATTCTGATCATTTTCATTCAAAACTACAAGAGCTTTGTTTACTTTCAGGTTGTTTAAAACTTCCTGGAATTTCTTTGTCTTTACTTCATCCAGCTTTAATTCGTCAACAACGATGAACTTGCTGTCGTTTACTTTGGATGTTAATACAGATTTAAGAGCTGCTCTCTTTTCCTTCTTGTTTAACTTGAAGGAGTAATCTCTTGGTACTGGAGCGAATACAACACCACCGCCAGTCCACTGCGGAGCTCTGATAGATCCCTGTCTTGCATGACCGGTTCCTTTTTGTCTCCATGGTTTTCTTCCGCCACCACGAACTTCAGAACGTGTCTTTGCTTTCTGTGTTCCCTGACGGTTATTTGCGAGCTGCTGAACTACTGCCATGTGTACTAAGTGTTCGTTGATTTCAACACCGAATACTGCATCGTTGAGCTCAAGGCTGCCTACTTCTTTGCCTTCCATATTATAAATAGCTACGTTAGCCATCGTTTAGTTCCTCCTTTCCTATCAAGCACTATTTTGCTGCTTTTACTGTCTCTTTAATAGTTACTAAAGATTTCTTAGGTCCTGGTACGGCACCTTTTACTAAAAGCAGATTGTTCTCAGCGTCTACTCTGACAACTTCCAGATTCTGAACTGTAACTTTTACAGAACCCATGTGACCTGGCATTCCTTTTCCCTTGAACACTTTACTTGGGCTGGAACATGCACCATTTGAACCCTGATGACGATGGAATTTAGAACCATGAGCCATAGGTCCTCTGTGCTGACCGTGTCTCTTAATAGCACCCTGGAATCCTTTACCTTTGGAAATTGCAGTTGCGTCAATCTTATCGCCTTCTGCAAAGATGTCTGCTTTGATTTCGTCTGCTAAATTGTAATCAGCAGCGTTTTCAAATCTAAACTCTCTTACAAATCTCTTGCTGGATACGCCGGCTTTTTCAAAATGTCCTTTTTCAGCCTTTGTAACACCATGTCTGTTTCTGATTTCTTTCTTTCCGTTAGCATCTTTGTTGACAACTTTGTCTTTCTTGTCAGCAAAACCAACCTGAACTGCACTGTATCCATCGTTTTCAACAGTCTTAATCTGTGTTACAACACATGGACCAGCCTGTAATACAGTAACCGGTACTAAAACACCGTCTGCATTGAAGATCTGGGTCATTCCGACCTTTGTTGCTAAAATCGCTTTCTTCATTTCTTTACCTCCTGTTTTCTCTACAGCGGAACGCTTCATGCCCATCTCTGGGGTAGCGGAACCGTTCATCCTAGAACAGTCAATATAAGTGGCTGCGAGGTACGCAAAACTTCTATATTAAACCCTTCAGGATTGTTACCTTAATTATTTGTTTTTCATTTTGATATCAATGTAAACACCAGCTGGCATTTCTAATCTTGATAATGCATCAACTGTTTTCTGAGTTGGTGTCATGATATCGATAAGTCTCTTATGAGTTCTCTGCTCGAACTGTTCTCTGGAATCTTTGTATTTGTGAACCGCTCTTAAGATTGTAACTACTTCCTTTTTAGTCGGAAGAGGTACCGGTCCGCTCACCTGTGATCCGTTCTTCTTTACAGTTTCGATGATTTTCTTAGCAGATGCGTCCACTAACTGATGGTCATAAGCCTTCAGTGTGATTCTCATTACTTGACTTGCCATAAAAAAAGTCGCCTCCTTTTCGCACTTTACTTCAGTACGACAAGCGGTGACTGTACACTTCTCCGTGTGTGTCATAAGCTTTACACACGTTGTTTCTACTTATTGTAGACATCTTGATTGTGATACAGTGACTTGTCGCCAGTTTCCTAACTTGACATTCGCTCCACGGAAAACCTGCCTGTCGGCAGCAACCTCACGCTTCAACGCTATCAATGCCACAGCACGTATTAGTATATAGTAAAAACACCCGCATTGCAAGCACTTTTTTTCAACTTCCAAAAAAAAATTGTACTTTTTTACGTACAAGCTACAAGCCGAGGCCAAAAGCGAGGACATATAAAGAAGAAAGCTTGCTTTCTGAAGAATATGTCCTTGTTTTTGGGTTGGGCGACAGCCCGCGAACGAAGAACCGCAGGTTCTGAGTCTCGCACCTCGGCGTACTGTAGCCGTGAAAAATTTATTTTTCTAAGGCTATGAGACCAGATTTTAATTGGGCGACAGCCCGCGAATGAGGAATGCGTAGCATTTCGAATCTCGCGCTGGACTTTGAGCCGATGGATATTAGCTCTCTTCTGAGTTGGGCGACAGCCCGCGAACAAAGAACCAACAGGTTCTGAGTCTCGCACCTCGGCGTATTGTAGCTGTGATATTTTTTTCTAAGGCTACGAGGCCAGATTTTAATTTGAATTCTATATTAAATCTGTTCTTTCCTATTTATTAATGAAGAAACCTCTCTAATATGTTATAATAATAAAAAAACGAAACGGAGCATATTATGAAAAAGAAATCCCTTGTTTATTCCTTATTTACCGGAACACTTTTATCCCTTTGTCTGCTAACAAGCTGCAACAACGCAACAAACAATACTTCTTCTGTAAAGAACACCACATTGCAAGAAGAAACAGACAAAAGCAAAACAGCAGACTTGCAGTCCCCTACCGACGAAACTATGACCGAAACCATACCTATTACCATACAAGTCGTAAACATGTGTGGCGTGGAAATCGGTACTTTTTCTGTAATCGACCCAGCCACTGGAGAACAAATTAATATGGAAAGCATTGCTGACCAAGAAATGCTTTCTATCGATACCAACTGGCCAGTCGATACAGAAACTTTTCAATGGGCACTGTACAACAAAAACGGCGAACTATGTCTCGAAGGCAACTCAAATATCGTAGGCGTGACAAGTCGCGCTACACTAGTTCTTACCGGAAGCGGCAATGTAGAAAATATAGAAGTCACTGTAGAATAACTTCAAAAAACTGAAACCATGATATAAAATAAGCTGCCACAGAAATGTAGCAGCTTATTTTATATTCTTTTCATTTGTTTAACTCTAAATCTTATGATTTAGCATTTCCTTCTTTCGCCATTTTATTTTTGCGATATTTTCTGTATGCTTCATATCCGGTTGCTCCTAACAAAGCAATAACAAGTAACCACCACCAGGATATCTTTTCTTCTCCAATCGGAGTTGCTGCAAGAGCAGTTTCTTCATCTTCGATTGTTTTTATTTCCGGTTTATCAGCAAGAGCAGTATCTTCCTCTTCAATCGTACGAATTTCTTCAGTATCTTCCTGATTTCCTTCCTCTTCTGCACCAGCATTATCTGCCTGTGCTGCAATCACGCCACCGTTAGCCGTTTGACGTGGTGTTGCTGCAAGAGGTACACCAGCATCTGCAACTGCAACAGTTCCACCAGTTGTTGTAACTCCAGCTCCGGTTCCTGCTCCAGTTCCGGTTCCTGCTCCAGCTCCGGTTCCTGCTCCCGGTTCAGTTCCAGTTCCAGTTCCAGTTCCCGGTTCAGTTCCAGTTCCCGGTTCAGTTCCAGTTCCCGGTTCAGTTCCGGTTCCTGCTCCCGGTTCATCAGAAGGTGTTTCAGACGGAGTCAGTTTCTCTACAACTTCTTCGTAGTCATCCTCTGCGTCAGAAATCTTCTGTATAATCTCTTCTAAAGTATCCTCTGCATCTTTTTTGTTTATTTCCGCATTCTCCAACTGTGTCTGTAATGCACTTAGGAGAGCAGCATCTTCAGCAGAATCCATATTTTCCTTCAAGTCTTTTATCTTTTCCTGTAATTTAGCCACTTCCTCATTGGCATCCTGAGCTGCTTTTTCTGCTGCTTCTGCTTTTTTAACTAAATCTTCATAGTTTCCTATCTTCGTTTGTGCATCCTCAATGTAGTTGCGGAAATCTTCATCCCCGTACTCATCCAGTTCAATGTTGCCGTTATAGTAATTATCATTTACCCATCTGCCTTCATACTCAGCTTCGGTAGCTGCCACATAATCCAAGTCATCTGCATCTTTCCATGTGGTTGTACTCATCACTACATCTTCTTCTGTTGTAGTGGTCTTTTCCTGATAATCAGCAGTATACTCATAGGTCGTTTCACTGGAAACAGAAGTCTTTACCTTGTATGCATTAGAACCAGCTGCTTTTTCTGCTGCTTCCTTTGCTTCTTTCGCTGTTGCATAGGTTCCGGCTGCCTCCACCTTTTGTCCAGGTATATAATAGCATGTTGCTGTTTTGGCACTCCAGTCAATTTCATCCAACATAATAAAGATTCCACCTTCCGCTTCAACCTTTGCTTTAAAGGCCGCCTCAAGTGCTTTCTTTGTCTTATTGCCCGTGAATAGATCTTTAATGTCATCCCACATACTATATTGTACTTTACTTGTTGTATACTTTGCATAGGTCAGGGTGATTTGTCCGGTTACATCATATCTCTCATATTTTCCCAAATCCAAAGTTTTATCCGCAGTCAACGATGCTGACGTTTCCAGTAGGTAATATCCCTTATCCCACAATTTATCCGCCTCGTCATTAACAACGTCTTTTTTCACTTCACTAGTGGCTCCGTTTTTACCACTCATAGTACCTACATTTTCATTTACATCAATGGTTCTTGTAAATGCACTCACATAAGTAGCTGTTCCGGTGTACTCGGTGTTTTCAGTAACATTTACATCTGTGTCTACTATTTCTGTACCATCTGCTAAAGCTTTTTCTGCATCTGTTAACGCCTTTTCAGCAGCAGCCTCTGCTGCTTCTTTACTTTCGTAGCCTTCCCCTGTAAGAGACTTGCCGGTATAAGTAACAGTTGTTACATCCTGGGTTACGGTCTTAACCAAGTCGCCATTCTCATCCAATGCATAGTTTTCTTTTTGTGTTCCTTCTACAGCTTCTTTCACCGTTGTAGTATTTCCGGATGTTGTTGTTCCAAGTGCTGCTCCGGCAGATTCGGTAGTTCCTTCCCCATTCTTTACCACATATGTTTTATTACCTTCTTTATCTGTTAACTCAACAACGGTACCTGCTTCTACTGCCTGTGCAAGCTCTTCTGTAGAATAAGAGATTTCATTTCCTTCCGCATCCTTGCCCACATACTTTTCTGCTTCCGCATCCTTTAAAAGCACTTCATTTTCATTCCATACTTTTTCAAAAATTACTAATCCATCATGGCTATTGGACAGCATGTAATTCAGAATAACCGTTTTTTCCTCTCCGGACTCTGTTTTGTACTTTACTGTAAAATAATTGTATGCATCATTTTTATCCCAATATCCTTTATAAGAAGTAACAGTACCATTTAACTTTGTTGGAACATAATAATTTCTGATGATTGCTTCAAAAAGTTCATCCAAACGACGCCATTGTGTTGTAGTGTCCTCTGCTCTTGCTTCTTCCAGCTGTGCAATTTGAATTGCTGCTTCATTTGCCATAGCTTCTGCTGCTTTATTTGCTTCCTCTTTCAACGTAGCTGCTGCTGCCTCTGCTACCTCCAATTTCTCTTTTGCTACCACTGCATCCTCGGAAGCATTTTTCACTGCCGCTTCATACTCACTCTTAGCTGTTGCAAGGTCAATCACTGCCTGATCGTAAGCTGCCTTCTTTTCATCATATGCTGCCTTAGCTTCGTCGTAAGCCGTCTGTGCGTCTTCTGCTGTCTTCTTCGCATCCTCATAAGCTGATTCAGCTTCTTCCACCGTGTCAGCGTTTTTCATCTGATCAAGCTGGGAATCAATCTTTTCGTTTGCTTCATTTTCAGTACTTACAACTCCGGCAGCGATGGACGCAGTCTCTCCGGCAGCAACATTTGCATTCTCCAATGCATTTGTTGCATCTGCATCTGCCTGCTCTGCCTTATCAAGTTCATCACCAGCTGACTTAACAGCATTTGTTGCATCTCCAGTCTCGATGTTCTCTATCGTTTCAATCGCTTCGTTTAAGTCATTTTCCTCTTCTGTCTTAACTTCTGCCGCTGCTTCTTTTACTTCTTCCACAGCTGCATCGGTTTCCTCAGATGCATTTGTTGCATCTGTAACTGCCTGCTGTGCTTCATCCACTGCTGTAGGCTGGTTCGCAGTAGTATTATCGTCTCCATCCGGAACAGGAAGTGCATCCGGCTCTGCTGCCATTGCAGTCATAGATGAAGTTGCCATTACTGCTGAAATACCGATTGCCATTGCTCTGATAATCTGTTTGTTCTTCAAAGTATTTTTTTTCATTCTCTTCTTCTCCTCTTTCACTCATATGTATATATATTTTTAAACCCTTTCATTGTTACCCATTTCATTAAAATCTTTTTACTTATTCATTTAGTGCGATCCTCTGAAACAGATATTCCAATACGTCATCCGTAAATTTTTTTGCACTGATACCGATAAGTATACTTCCATCTTCTTGTTTCTCT
Source organism: Roseburia sp. 499 (assembly GCF_001940225.2). Taxonomy (NCBI): domain Bacteria; kingdom Bacillati; phylum Bacillota; class Clostridia; order Lachnospirales; family Lachnospiraceae; genus Roseburia; species Roseburia sp. 499. The sequence continues at coordinate 140,132 of NZ_CP135164.1, read as the reverse complement.
TGACGAACCACGTCCGCATACATAATCATTGTCTCTGCTACAATGATTATATCCTTCCCTACTATATCCGGTGCATCTTCCGGCATCAGAACCGCCATTCCAACCGGGCTTACGTTTACCACTTTGGAGGATATTTTTTCTTGCGTATCGCAAACTACAATAACGCTTCTAGTATCGAAAGATACACGACCGACCTTTCTTTTTTCTTCCACAATCATCATCCTTTCTTCGCCCTCTTCACAAATACTTTAATTGAATTTTATCAAACCAATTTCAGAAATGGAACTGACCAAAAGAATAGTTTGGCGTTTTTTGATCTATTTTTTAACCATATTCCATTCTGTCTCTGCCACTTCTTCCTTTAACCTCCTTAAATTCCATCCCATTTTTTCATGATTTTCCGCTCCCCCTAAGGCTACAATCCGTTGCCTGTAGCTTTTGCATTGGAGATAATACATTCCAACAAAAGTTCCGAGCAATACCGCCACCATTACTACAAGGGTAGGAAGAAAAAATGGATTTTCAGCCGACATCACTCCAGAGGCTAACGGTACCTCTTCTTCCTCAATAATAATCAGCCTATATTCTTCACTCCAACACATAGACCTCGACATATGAAGCAATATTCCAGCCATATATCCAGATAATCCCTTCATCTGATTTTCTCTCCTCTCATGTTCTTACTTATAAAGACTCCCCATATTCCAAAAAAGGTTCACAAAATCCCAAAAATTTTCTTTTCTTTTTTTACTTTATACCTTAAAATAAGATTAGACAGCCTGCAAAGGAATTTTTTACAAAGGGGAATCATTATGCAAGAGCAGAAATTCATAAAAAAATATCGTAGTGCCAAAATAATTCAGCTTTTCCTATTAGCTAGTATTGAACTTACTTTTATTCTGACGCTGATTTTTAACAAAAGTCTTTCCAGACAAGTATACAGTAACAGGCAACTTTTCTTTCTCTGTGCCGTTACCTGGGTATTGATGCTTTTCAGTCTGTTTTATCTACTTTATGACTTTTACAAACTTCGAAACCTCACAGCTGAAAGTCATCTTTTTAATCAGGCAGCCTATCTGGACGGATTAACCGGTATTCCCAACCGCCATAGTCTGGATATTGTCTTTCAAACCTATACTACACCGGAATCACTACAGGATACTGCTTGCGCCATGTTTTCCATCGACAACTTAAAGACCGTCAATCAAAAATCCGGACATGAAGCTGGAGACAAGCTCATTCAGGATTTCTGTAATATTTTCGAAGAAGTGGGCGACCATTTCGGTTTTATTGCCCGCAATGGTGGTAATGAATTTGTTGCTGTTATTGAAAACAGTAGCCACGAAAGCATGGAACGTTTCCTGACCCGTTTGGATAATTCTATTCGGCTTTATAATCTCGAACATTTGGAAACTCCTATTGTACTGCGTTCCGCCTATACTCTTTATGCGGAGACTCAAGTACAAGCCTTCCCCCAGCTTCTTGCGATTACCTACAATAAGCTCTATCCTGCTAAATAAGCTGGAACAGCTACAAAAAAAGGTGGATGAAGCCCATGAGAGAATCCGAAATACAATATTTAGCCCATCTTGTTATCCGTGCCAGGCAAAACGACAGCGATGCCTTCGCCGAATTATATGCCAAAACCTATAACAAAGTATATAATTATACGAAGCATTATTTGCAGGATGAATATCTTGCTCAGGACGCCATGCAAGAGGTATACATATCCGTGCTAAAAGGTCTGAACAAACTAAATGACCCCACGCTCTTTTTAGCGTGGCTTAATCGTATTACCTTCCATGTTTGCTATGACATGAGCCAAAAAGCAGGACAGGGAAATCTTGTTTTTGATTCGGAAATTTTGAATTTTCTGCGAGATGAACACTCAGATACGAACTTGGAATCCCACGTTCTGAAAAAGGAAGAACACGAACGTCTGCGCGAAGCTTTGGAATCACTTCCTTTCTCCGAAAAGCAAGTGCTAACAATGCGTTATTACAATAATCTTAAATTAGAAGAAATTGCTGCTGCCATGGATATCAGCCGTAGTAGCGTGAAACGCTATATTGCTTCCGGACATAAGCATTTAAAACAACTTTTGAACGAAGAATAAGGGAGATATATGTATGCTGTTTTCCAAAAATAAGAAATATCATTTAAATTCGAAACAAGCCAATGACACGTTGCAAAATGTATTTGCCGCATGCCATCATACACCTAACACGGTTCCTTTTGACAAAATTCTTCTCCGCCAAAAAAAAAATACCAGAACATATGATGTCCTGCTTTTTCTGACCGCTCTTCTGCTTTTGGTTACTTTTTTATCTCCACTGGCAGTTGCGCCCACGGAATATTTACTGCAAAGGGATACTACCCATGAAAAGATTGTTCTTGTATCGGATAACCTGACAGATGATGTGTTGTGCCTCACTCTATCGGGTGACGGAATTCTCTTCGGCCGCGCCTACCAAGAAACAGACACCGGTATCAAAGAACCCGCTCTGTCCTATGACTCAAAAGCAGGCACTATATGTTTTACTTACCATAAAACCGAAACTAATATTTATATTCCTATAGAGAATGCACCAACGTTCCACCTGTTGCTTTCTCCCAAATAATAACTATGAAAGAAAAACGAACTTTAACCCTACGACTAATTGCATATTCTCTTTGTCTGTGTCTTTTTACCGGATGTGGTGGTAACCAGGCTTCCAAAGGTACTGCAACAGAAGGCACCTCTTCTTCCCCTACAAACAAAGAAGGAACCTCTGCGAACAGTGTAACCGGCACCAGAGACAACACTCCGCAATGCCTGATACCGCTGGCAGATGGAACAGCAGAAACACACAATGACTATGCCTCCATTGACTATTCACATTCGGAAGAAGGATATATCATGGCATGCTATACCGGCTCCTGCCCAAAGGTCAAAATGCAGATTACCGGCTCGGATTCCGTGACCTATACTTATGATTTAGTCAGTGACGGCTACGAATCATTTCCTCTTTCTGCCGGAAATGGAGCTTACGAAATTACGATTTTAGAAAATGTCTCCGGCACAAGTTATGCTGTTTGCCTGGTTGCCGACATCGAGGTAGCGTTGACCAATGAATTCGGTCCTTATCTCTATCCAAATCAATATTGCAACTTCAATTCCTCTAGTAACGTGGTAAGCAAGGCAGCAGAACTTGCTGAATCTGCCAATACGGATTTGGATGTGGTAACCAATATATACAATTATGTTATTACAAACATTACTTACGATTACAAAAAGGCAGAAACCGTGCCAAGTGGCTACACTTCTGACGTAGATAACATTCTTTCCTCCGGCACCGGAATCTGCTTAGACTATGCTGCCGTTATGACAAGCATGCTTCGAAGCCAACGCATCCCCACTCGCTTGGAAGTCGGCTATGCGGGAGATGTTTACCATGCATGGATTAGTACCTACATCACTGATGTTGGCTGGGTGAACGGCATCGTCGAGTTCGACGGAACAAGCTGGGTACTGATGGATCCTACCTTTGCTTCCAACACAAGTGAGAAGGAGCTAAAAAATTTCATCGGAGACGGCAGTAACTATCTTGTAAAATATATTTACTAAAAACACTATTTACATACGTTTCTTTAACATTTCCTGATTGGATGCGTAGGCAAGTGCTGTCTCCGCAGTAATACGCCCCTGCTGATACAATTTTAGCAGATTCGCATCCATCGAAACCATATCTTCCTTGTTGGAAGAATAGACTATTCCATCAATCTGCGGCACCTTGTTGTCACGAATCATATTCCGGATGGCTGGTGTTACAGTCATAATCTCAAATACAGGAATAACCTTTCCGTCTATCCCCGGCACAAGTTGTTGGGAAATGATTGCCTGTAGTACCATGGAGAGCTGTACTGCAATCTGTCTCTGCTGGTTAGCAGGAAATACATCAATAATTCGGTCAATCGTATTTGCTGCTCCAATCGTATGAAGTGTGGAAAGAATCAGATGTCCGGTTTCTGCTGCCGTCATGGCAACATCTATTGTCTCATAATCGCGCATTTCTCCCAGCAAAATAACATCAGGACTTTGGCGTAGGGATGCGCGTAAGGCTGTCACATAGTTCTCTGTATCGACATTAATTTCACGCTGACTTATAATACTTCTTCCATGACTGTGAAGATACTCAATAGGATCCTCTAAAGTAATTACATGTCTGCTGTAATTCTGATTAATTGCATCCACGATGCAGGCAAGCGTTGTTGATTTTCCGCTTCCCGCAGGTCCGGTCACCAAAACCATTCCCTTTGGCAATGCGCCAAAATCAATAATACGTTGTGGAATTCCAATATCTGCCGGATTCGGCAAATCAAAGGTGATAACACGCACTACTGCCGACAACGTACCACGCTGTTTATAGGCACTGACACGAAAACGTGAAAGCCCCGTTACCGCAAACGAAAAGTCATCATCACCATGACTAAGCAGCTTAGACATATCCCTATGGGAAGCAAGCTCATAAATCTGACGTAGATACTCTTCTGTTTCCAGCGGTTTCAACCGTTCCCCCTCTTCATTTATGATTACGTTATTGGCGCGATAAGACGCCGGTAATCCTGCAACAATGAAAATGTCAGACGCATGCTCCGCAACAGCTTTTTTCAATAAATCAATCACATTCATGTTAGCACCTCACAAATAAAAATCTACTCACTTCCATATACCGGAAGTGTTGTTTCACTCATCCATGTATCAGAAGAAACCTCTTTCCACTTAAGCACCTTATAACAGGCTTTTCCCGATTCCCCTTCTGTTATCCCCAACAAAACCTCCAAATTCTGGTTTGAGTTAATTTCCACCTCATATGACACACCACTTAAATAGCCCTCAAGACTCAAATCTTCAGATGTTTCCTCTGATGTCAGCACTTTAACCTCCGCTAATTGAGAAACTCCAACAAGTCCCTCTTCCATCGTTTGGGATTCTGTAAAAATTTCATCAATCTGTTTCAAGATATGGTTTGCCTTTGAATTTGCCTCGTAATAGGCGGTAGTCTTTTCAGCGGCACGCCTGCTGTATCCATAATCTCTAAGTGAAGTAGCCAAAGATAATACCGCAAAAATAACCAACGCCAAAATAATCATAATAGTCAGCATAAACGAATAGCCTATGGGACTGGAAAAGGACAATTTTCGTTCTGAATTTTTCATTGCATCGCCTCCCCCGTAAATTTTTCCAAACTTACTGCATAAATCTCTGCATCCGTATCCATGTTTTTCATAGAAAAGTGACCAGTAGTCTCTGAACCACTCTCATGAAACTCAATGTACAAACAGAAGCCGGCTTCTTTTTCCCGACAAGGCTCCCAATCTTCATTATAATATACCAAAAAAAGGAGATTCTCGGATTTTTCTTCATAATCAGGAAACTCTCTTTCCAAAAACTCCTTCATATCTGTTCCTGACCGAAATACCTCTGCCACTGAAGACACTTGATTCAGCGCCATATTAAGATTCTGTGTCTCCAGACTGATTGTATGAGATTTCACAAAAAGACGTATACATACCGCAGAAGCCAGACCAAAAAACAAAATTGCTATCATAAGCTCCAAAAGGAAAATACTGGAGCGTTTCGCTTGTTTCCGATTCATACACTACTCCTTTATTCGCTCAACACCGATACAATGGTACTCATCTCTTCCCCATCCTCAGAGGTGCAAGAAAACCGCAACAATCCCGACTGCAACTGCTCCATTTGAAAATCATGAACCTCCATAATCTCTGTGCCGTCGGCCGCATTAGCAGGTACTCCTTCCTGAATAAACAGTTCTCTTAGAACACCTTCATCCTCATAGATATAGGTCTGATAGTTCTGTTCTCCATAGGCCTGCCAAATGATAATGCTGTCATGCCCATCAAAAGTTCCCAACGATACTCCGCCCCTCTCATCTCCCTGATGAATCTTCTCCGTCACATAAGACAGCACTGTCCGGCTTTCGTAATTATCCTCTCCTCTGGTTGTGGTACCCTGATAAATATTAGCAGCCAGCAGAGTCACCAAAAGAGCTGAAACTGCAAACACAAAAAAAAGGGAAAAGGGGAAAATCATATCTATTACATGTTTTCTATTTGAATGAAAGTTCATGGTTATTCCTCCGGTTTCAATTGCTACTTCTCTATTATTGTTACATCGGGTACAATATTTGAGCCAAGCACTTGATAATCTACAAAAAAGCGTTCTGAATCATATTGCACTCCGTACGCTTCCTTCAAATATTCCAAACTCTCGGGATACCTTCCCTCAATAGCATAGCACTGTGTAATTCCACGCCAGATAGCTTCCTCCAAACTCTTTTTCTGCTCTTTGTCCGCTCTGTCCGAAAGACTGTTCATTCCCTGACAGAACAGAACTATTGCCACCAAAAAAGCAACTAGTCCTGTTAAAAGTTTCCGAAAGGGATGCGGATTCCTGCCATGGTAGAATCTCCCTCTACCCTTCAAACCCTTCATATGCAAACCTCCATATTCTACAGTCCTGCCATAATTCCCATAAGTGGAAGCATTACAGACAGTAAAATAACTCCAACAATTATAGAAAGCACAATTACTAGAGTAGGCTCCAAAACAGCAATCAAAGCAGATAGTTTGGCATCAATTTCCGTCTCATACTGACGGGCAATCTTGTCCATAATTTCATCCATCATTCCGGATTTATTAGCAATCGACGCCATTCTTGCATAAAGACCACTAAATACTTCTGTCTGTTGAAAAGCCTCACCCAAATCTCCACCATCTTCCAGCTGTTTCTTGCACTCACTAACCTTTTTTGCAAAATACGGATTATCAATCAGCTTCTCAGAAAATTCCAAGCTATGCTCGGTATTTAATCCACTTTTTAAGGTCAAATACATGCCGCCTGCAAAACGACAAGCTGCCATTTTATCATACAACTCACGGGAAAAGCGGATATGATACCCCAACTTCATCAGCTGTTTTCTTCCTTTTTTGGTCTTTGTAAAATAAAGCACCAGAAAAACCAGAAGCACTGCAATTCCAACCAACACTACTGCATAATTGGAAATCGTATTTCCCAATAGCAACATTCCCTTAGAAACACCTGTCATTTCCCGTCCAAGCTGTTTGAATACCTGATTGAAGATTGGCATTACCTTGGTCAACAACACGATAATGACTAAAAGCATCATTCCAACCATAATAAGTGGATAAGTCAATGCCCCTTTCACTTCCTGTGAAATGGATTCCTCCCTCTCATAATACTTTGACAAAGCCTCCATAACCTCATCTAAGTTTCCTGTTTCTTCACCGATTTCCGACATCTGAAGCATATAATGTGGAAATACTCCAGAAGCTTTCAGCGCCGGGTAAAGTTGCCCAGAAGCTACTACTTCTTCATACATGCTTTCCAATATGGCTTTCTCTTCCGGATTCGCAGCATCCGCCAAAAGAAGAGATATCCCTTCCATTGCAGAAAATCCAGACTTTAACACCATAGCCATCTGGCTGCAAAAAGCTGCAATTTCAAGATTAGATAAAACAGACTGCTGTTTTTTCATAGTAAACTCCCTTTCTTCAAAGTATATCATACCTATAAAATCTACTACCTTCTCTTCCAGAACCTATTCTGCGATTATTTACTTTGACGCTTTGCGGCCCATACATACATTCCAATTCCAATTGCCAATATAAATACAGAAATCAACTGTGAGGTAGATAATGGTCCGTACTCTCCTCGATAATCATTTCGAAACATTTCTATAATAAATCTTCCTACACTATATAAAACACAGTATCCTGCTGCAACCTTTCCTTTTGCAGGCTTCTTTTTGGCATATGCCATCAGCAAAAACGCTATGGCAAAGTCACCAATACTGGAATAAATCTGTGTAGGAATCAGTTTCACTCCATTCGGTGCAAAATTAGAGTGCGAATAGGTAATGCCTAACACAGACTCTGTTTCTCTTCCATAGCAACATCCAGCAAAGAAACATCCGATTCTTCCACACCCCTGCGCAAATGCGACTGCCGGAAGCACCAAATCCAGATACGCTACAAAATCCACTTTTTTTATCCTGCAATATAAAAAGCTTGCAAACACTCCACCGATAATTCCTCCATATACCACCCAGCCATTCCGGAAGTTAAATATAATGGAAGGATTTGCAATAACTTGCCGAATATTTACCGTATAATAAAGTATCTTGCTTCCAAGAGCACCACCGAATACTGCACACCAAAAAATTCCATATAAAACATCCGGATTCAATCCTTGCTTTTTCGCTCTTTTTTCACTAATCAAAAACGCACTTATATATCCTATAGCAATCATAATACCATACATATGTAGCGTAATTGGTCCTATTTGTATATCGTTAATCATAACTAGTCCATCCTTTTTTCATAATAATATTTATTATACGAGAATCTCAATTCTATTGCAACCTCTTTCCAGAATAACGGTTGACTGTACTTTTTTCCCGCTATATAATGTAACTAATTACAAGCAGAAAGGAACTATTATGTGGATTGCAGATAATTGGAAAGAATATGAAGTCATTGACTGCTCCGGCGGTGAAAAATTAGAACGCTGGAGTAATTATATATTAGTACGCCCGGACCCGCAGGTCATCTGGGACACCCCCAAAACACACAAAGGATGGAGTTCTCCTAACGGTCACTATCACCGTAGTAAAAAAGGCGGCGGCGAATGGGAGTTTTTTGATTTACCGGAGCAATGGGACCTGCATTATGGCTCCCTGACCTTTCATTTAAAACCATTTAGTTTTAAACACACCGGACTTTTCCCCGAACAAGCCGTCAACTGGGACTGGTTTGGGAAAAAAATAAAAAATGCCGGACGTCCCATTAAAGTACTGAACCTCTTCGCTTACACCGGTGGTGCTACTTTAGCAGCCGCAGCTGCCGGGGCAAGCGTTACACATGTGGATGCTTCTAAGGGCATGGTCACCTGGGCGAAGGAAAACGCTGTTGCATCCGGATTAGGCGATGCACCCATTCGTTGGCTAGTAGATGACTGTGTGAAGTTCGTAGAACGTGAAATTCGCAGAGGCAATCATTATGATGCCATTATTATGGACCCTCCTTCTTACGGAAGAGGACCAAAGGGAGAAATCTGGAAAATTGAAGAGGCAATTCATCCATTGGTAAAATTGTGCGTTCAACTGTTATCCAAGGAACCTCTGTTTTTCCTGATTAATTCTTACACTACCGGATTGCAGCCCGCTGTACTTGCCTACATGCTGGGTACAGAATTAAAGCACTTCCATGGTACTGTAGATGCACAAGAAATCGGTCTTCCCGTTTCTTCTAATGGATTGGTTCTTCCTTGTGGCGCCAGCGGTCGTTGGGAAACAAACTAAATAAAATATATTCACAAAAACCCTTATGGAGCACCACTTCGTGTTCCATAAGGGTTTTTTGTTTTTCTATGGTGTTGTTTCCGGTTGTTCTTCCGGCTCTTTATAAGAATATGCATTGGAAATCTTACAATTCTCTGCGGTCAACTCTACTGGTTCTCTGTAAAATGCAATCACCGGCGTTCCTACCTTAGCATTTTCATAGATTGTCTGCGCCACTTCTAATGGCACATTGATACAGCCATGGGAACCACTCGTCTTATAGATTTCCCCGCCAAACTCTCCTTTTCTCCAAGATGCATCATGTATTCCTACATTATACGCAAAAGGCATAAAATAGGTTACATTTGATTGATAATCTTCGCCCTTTAATACCGCTGGACTATCCTTGTATACAATCTTGAACACACCATCCGGCGAACCATTATTCAGACTGATATTTCCCGATACAATATCACTTTCTACCACCAGTGCACCCTCCTTATAAAACCAAAGATGCTGCTTGGTATAGTCAATCTCAATATAAGTATTTCCAATATCGTCTGCACCTTCTACAAATGCACGTTGAGAATATATCGGCTCCCGATTTACTGGTACACCTGCTTCCAAATCCGCCTTTAACTGTTCCGCTTCTTTCGTTTTATTGATAATCCATCCGTAATCACCACCACCGATGTTTACCGTGTCTCCGGAAGATGTGTGAAAAGCGCGTACATCTGCATAAGTATTATACTTGCTTGCAAGACTCTGTACATACTTTTCTATCTCTTTTTCATTCAATTCTACTTGGAAGTCTTCTCCTATCTGAACAAATTTCTGTATCTGTTCCGCATCAATGACTTCTTCGCCGCCCGGCACCTGATATGTAATATTCATATCTGCATACTTCTCAATGTTTGCCATAGCCTCCGTTATCTGCAAACTCTCTTTTGTATATTCCGGATTCTCATAATCCTCGTCCGTCAGGGTAACCGACTCTTTCCCCTCTGCAACTGCTTCTTTTATCTTTTCCAGGACTCTGTCATAAACCATGCGGTTTCCCATAACTTCCGGTTCAACATAATATCCATCTTCCCCTAAAAGAATCTGTGCATTCTGAGGCTCTGTGATATTCTCATCAATAAAACAGCTCATATCTTTTACTGTAGCTTCAATCAAATCTTCCTTGTACTCCATGGTAAGTGTTGTCGTCTCTTCCTTCTGCTTAAAAATTGACACCACCCACCCAAATGGATTCTGTTCTTTCAATAACTTTTCTACTGTACCATCAGGCACATACTTACAACCAATGTCTCTTCCATACACATGATGTTTTCCACCATCGCGGTCAAATACCGTTAGAAGATAATCTTCTACATGGTCTCCAATTTTCTCTTCCACCTGTGCCGCAGTCATCCCTCCGACTTTCCATCCATTAATTTCTGTTCGAAAAATAAAATGATTTCTAAAATACATCGCCATTCCGAAATACAGAATTAATAATAGAAATACTACTGCACTTATACTTCCTATAATAATTTTTTTCTTTTTCCTACGTTCTCTCTCACCCATTTTTAACCTCATTCCTATTTTTGTCTCATTTCCTATTGAAACAATTCAGTGGAGTAATAGCGATCCACTCTGTCCTTCCAACTTCCTTCGCCCATTTTAATGCATCTTCATCCGAAATTGCAAGTACTTTATCATATACATTTTTATCCAAAACTTTTGGTATAAAATTGGCACCGATTCCTTGTATTTTATGCGGGCCACTCTCTCCTTTTGACAACAATGGGAAGATGCTGGTTCAACCGCAACAAAAGCGTCTACCTTTCCCTCGGTATCTTTCCAAATTTCCGGTCCGGTTGTTTTTTCATGTGCTATTGCATTTGCCGGATTATCAAACTGCGCCGGAATAAAACTGTTTGGAATCTCTCTTGCCAGACTTTCTGCTTTCTCGATAGAACCTGCCATTCCTTTTATCCCTTCCGTTAGTACAATCTCAGCCCCATATGCACGTAAAATATTAATCCGTTCTGCACTCATAGTCTCCGGCATAACAAATATTGCCCGATACCCCTTAACAGCAGCAACCGCCGCCAAACCAATTCCTGTATTTCCTGATGTGGGTTCTATCAAAGTCGCCCCCTGCTTCAAAATCCCCCTACGCTCTGCATCCTCTACCATCTCTTTGGCAATTCTGTCTTTCGCACTTCCTGCCAGATTAAAAAATTCCAGTTTCGCCAGTATCCGAGCCTGCAAATGATATTTTTTCTCTATATTACAAAGTTCTACCAACGGTGTGTTTCCTATAATCTCCAATGCACTTCTATTTATCCCTGACATTTTGTTCTCCTCTGTTTTTACGGTTTACATAACTGTATTGTCATTTTACTACTCTTCCTATGTTTATTCAAGCCCAGCCTTCATATTCTCTTGCTTTTTGTATAATTTTGGGATATAATATTGATATACTCAAAAATCTTAGGAGTTTTTATTATGGAACAGTATCTTAAACATGATTTATCTTCCGCCAGGAAAGAACTTTCTAAACGCTACGAATTAGAAAATAAATTTTTAGATGCAATTACCTGTGGAAATCAGGAAATCGCCTTGACTGCTTATCAGGAGTTTTCTGCATTTGTGGCATCCTCCTCACAGAAAATTTCACCAAGAACAGACGATACTCTACGCAATAGCAAAAATATGTTAATTGTCTTAAATACTCTTTGTCGCAAAACGGTAGAACGCAGTCAGGTTCACCCTATCTATATTGACCATATTTCTACACGTTTTGGTAAAAAAATAGAAAGTCTCACCTCCCAAAAAGAATGTGACGAACTTCCTATTGAAATGATAAAAAAATATTGTTCCCTTGTAAAAAATTATTCCCGTGCTACTTATTCGGAACTTATTCGCAATGCTTTTACCTTTGTGAACATGAATATTTCCACCCCTATTACCCTGAAGGATGTGGCAAAAAATTTAAATATAAATGCTTCCTACCTTTCTGCTCAATTCAAACGTGAAGTAGGTGAAACTCTGACAGACTATATCCGTACCCAACGTATTCGTTCTGCTATTAATTTTTTAAACACTACTAACATGCCCATTCAGGATATTGCCTCTCAAGTTGGCATTGACGATGTTAGTTACTTCTCCAAACAGTTTAAAAAGCAAGTTGGCATGTCCCCTATGCAATACCGGAAAATGTTAAAACAGTAATTTTTCCCTCCTGCAACGTCTTAGGCACATCTATAATTCGCTGATTGGATGAACCGCGAAATTGAAGAGATATGTCCTTTTTCTCCAAAACAAATTCTCCATCTACCAGTACATCCAAAAGAGACAACATCTCATCCGTAACTTCGCATCGAGCCCGGCTTTCCTTCCATAATTCCTCATCTAGCAAATATCCCGTATAACACCATATCGTTTTCTGCGGATAGGTCTCTCGTACTTTTTTCAAAAAAGGAACCAGTCGTCTCTGATTTTCGGGTTCAAAGGGTTCTCCTCCTAAGACAGTTAAACCTGTAATAAAATTCGGTTTTAGTGCCTGCATCAATTCCTCTTCTGTCTGCTCTGTAAATTCTTTTCCATAATTAAAATCCCATGTTTCTGCGTTAAAACATCCTTTGCAATGATGGGTACAGCCAGAAACGAACAGGGATACACGTACCCCTGTTCCATTTGCTATGTCTGTTTTCTTTATTTCTGCATAATTCATAACGTCCTCTTTTACAGATGTAATACTCGTTCCTGAATTTCCTGAGTTCTTCCCTGATTCCAGAACTGCGTTCCAATGTATCCACAAGTTCTACGCGCTACATTCATCTTATCCTGGTCCTTATTTCCACAATTTGGGCACTCCCATACCAACTTCGAGTCATCATCTGAAACAATTTTTATTTCTCCTTCATACCCACACACCTGACAGTAATCACTCTTAGTGTTGAGTTCAGCATACATAATATTTTCATAAATATGTTGCATAACAGAAAGTACCGCATCAATATTTCCTTGCATATTCGGAACTTCTACATAACTTACTGCTCCACCCGGTGACAGTTTCTGGAACTGTGATTCGAAAGTCAACTTGCTAAATGCATCAATCTCCTCTGTTACATGTACATGATAGCTATTGGTAATATAATTCTTATCTGTTACACCTTCAATGATTCCGAATCTGCGTTGCAGACATTTTGCAAATTTGTAAGTAGTGGATTCCAATGGTGTTCCATATAAACTGAAATCTATATTGGTCTCTTCTCTCCACTTTTTACAAGCATCATTCATGCCTTGCATTACCTTCAATGCAAACGGAGTTGCTTCCGGATCTGTGTGTGACTTTCCGGTCATATATCTGGTACATTCACACAAACCTGCATATCCCAAAGATATTGTTGAATATCCACCATACAACAACTTATCAATCGTCTCGCCCTTTTTCAATCTTCCCAGTGCTCCATACTGCCATAAAATCGGTGCTACGTCAGATGGAGTTCCTTTTAAACGATTATGACGATACATCAATGCTTCACGGCAAAGTACCAAACGTTCGTTGAAAATCTGCCAGAACTTTTCCATATTTCCACCAGAAGAACATGCAATATCTACCAGATTCAGAGTCACAACCCCTTGATTAAATCTTCCATAAAACTTCGGTTTTCCGTTTTCATCTTCATATACGGTCAAGAAAGAACGACATCCCATACACGGATAACAATTTCCTTCTTTGTTTTCTTTCATAATTTTCTCAGAAATATAATCCGGTACCATACGCTTTGCAGTACATTTTGCTGCTAATTCCGTCAATCTCCAGTATTTACTTCCTTCTTTGATATTATCCTCTTCCAGAACATAAATAAGTTTTGGAAATGCAGGTGTAATATAAACACCCTTCTCATTCTTAACCCCTTGCATGCGTTGAATCAGCATTTCCTCAATCACCATAGCAAGGTCATCTCTGGTACGTCCCTCCGGCACCTCGTTCAGATACATAAATACGGTAACAAACGGTGCTTGGCCATTAGTTGTCATCAGCGTAATGACCTGATACTGTATCATCTGCACGCCACGTTTTATCTCTTCCCTTACGCGCATCTCAGCTATTTCATTTATTTTCTCTTCATTTAATCCAAGACCTGCTGCCTCAAACTCTTCCTTTACAATTCTTCTCAATTTTTGGCGGCTTACATCTACAAATGGTGCCAAATGAGAAAGTGTAATGCTCTGTCCACCATACTGTGAGCTGGCAATTTGAGCGATTGCCTGTGTTGCTACATTACACGCAGTAGAAAAGCTCTTTGGCTTCTCTATCATAGTCTCACTGATTACAGTGCCATTCTGCAACATATCTTCCAGATTCACCAGACAACAGTTATGCATATGCTGTGCAAAATAATCTGCATCATGGAAATGGATAATTCCTTCCTCATGGGCGCGTACAATATTGTCCGGCAAAAGAAAACGTCTTGTAATATCTTTGCTGACCTCTCCTGCCATATAGTCTCGCTGTACGCTATTTACAATTGGATTCTTGTTGGAATTCTCTTGCTTAATCTCCTCATTATTACATTCAATCAAACTCAAAATCTGCTGATCGGTAGAATTCGACTTACGCACCAGTGCACGCTTATAGCGATATGTAATATACTTTCTGGCAACTTCAAATGCCTTGTATTCCATTAATTGGTTTTCTACTAAATCTTGAATCTCTTCTACATTATATGTTCTGTCCATCGCTTCACAGAAATCTGTGATACGTTCTGTAATATTCAGAATCTGCTTTTCTGTCAGCTGTTCATTTTCAGATACTTCTTTATTTGCTTTGCGGATAGCTTCAATAATCTTGGTAACATCAAAGCCCACTTCTTTTCCGCTTCTCTTGATAATTCTCATTTCATTCCCTCCAAATTACTAAATATAGTGTTCATCTTTTTTCTTCACACTATATATTGCTTTTATATTATATTCTTAAACGTATCAAAAATCAATATACAAATTTACGAATTTGAAAGGATTTTCTATATTATTTTCTTATACTCCAACTACCTTTTTTCTAAAAAAATACAGTGGTGTTCTTTCTCCACCACTGCATTTTTATTCACATCTTACTTTTACAATTTTACAAATACTTCTGTTTCCTGTTTCAGAGCTCCCGCTATTTGCTGATTTTCATCCATATGTCCGGTAATGTTGTCCATATCTCCAACTAATACCTGCGTATTTTCTGCTGCACCATTAACACCACTTACACCTTCATCGATTGCAGTTGTAATGCTATCGATAGAACCTGCAATTTCTGCAACTGCTGATTTCAAAGCATCTGTCTTAACTGCAAAATCTCCCATTACACTTTCAATATATGTGGCATTATTTTTATAAGCGCTTCCGGCAGCAACAAATGACTCAAACTCTGGCAGAATAGAATCATTCATATAGGATACTAAATCATTTGCATTGTTGGCCAGATTATGTACCGCAGCCGTTACAACACCATTGATTTTTTGAATATTATTCGCAGCTTCCCTACTTGCATCTGCCAACTGGCTAATCTCTCCTGCAACTACCGCAAAGCCTTTTCCTGCTTCTCCGGCTCTAGCAGCCTCAATAGATGCATTCAACGCCAACAGATTCGTCTGGCTTGCAATATTAAGAATGTCATCTGTCAAACTGTTGACCTGATTAACACTA
The DNA here is from genome assembly GCF_001940225.2 of Roseburia sp. 499. Classification (NCBI taxonomy): domain Bacteria; kingdom Bacillati; phylum Bacillota; class Clostridia; order Lachnospirales; family Lachnospiraceae; genus Roseburia; species Roseburia sp. 499. Next base: position 124,074 of record NZ_CP135164.1, on the reverse strand, counting down.
TTACTATCCTCAATCGCCTGACTCAAAACACTCAAAATCTCATTTACCTTAATACTTGTAGTCTCCATATTGGTGCGTGCTGTATTTTCCATGTTTTCTGCATGCTCTTTCATTTCTATAGAATACCTATTAATCTCACTTGTCTTGTCTGCCATTTCATTTACTTCGTCACGCACTTCACTGGCATTTGCATTGATTACAGATGCATTCTCTGCAACCTCTTCCATTGTTGCCGCTAATTCCTCTGTCAACGCCGACAAGTCAGATACACTGTTATTAGAAGTCTTTACGCTATCCATAACTTCATTTACTACAGCATCCATCTTCTGTGAATTGTTTGTAATCATGCGGAAAATGTTCTGAAGTTTCTCCATAAATACATTAATTCCGTTACCCAAAGCTGCTATCTCATCATTTGAATAAATCGTAACTCGCTTGGTCAAGTCTCCTTCTCTTCTATCAATGTCTGAAATAATATGAGTGATTTCTTTTTCCGTTGAAGAAATTGGACGAATTACTCGTTTATTCACACTATATAACGCACCTAAAATAGATAAAACACTAATACTAATGGTGATTCCACTACTAATGAGCGCTGTAGCATATACCGCAGAAAGCTGCTTACGGGCATCTTCAACTCCCTTATTTGCACTTTTTTCTAACACCTCAATATTACTCTGCATATTCATCACACTGGATGCCAAGTCCTTATTTGCGCAAGCATATGCTGCATCATTATCTCCATTTGCACTATACGCCATTAAGTTTGCCATCGCGTATTTCATATTACCAAAATTTGATACAAGTTCTTCATAGGCCTTTTTATCTGCATCACCAACATACTTCTCGTACGCATCCAGACATTCATCCAGTTTTGTCTCTCCTTCACGTATACCATCTACAATCCCAATCATCGTATTCGCATCTATCGCGATAATATGAGACAATGCCTCAATATGAAGTACCTTTGCCTGTCTTTGAATTGATTCCAACTCTGAAATGGCTGCCATATAATTATCTACTATCTCAGATGCATTCCCATTTACTTTTCGGACATTTACTAATGCCAAGGCATTTGAAATAATGGATACTACTCCCAATAAAATCACCGGCAACATAATATACCGTTTAATCGTGGCTCGCTTTTTCCCTTTCATTCTCTTCATCCTCCTACCTATTAGTTTGCTGCAGAAGCGGTAATCGCTTTAACCAGATTATCCATAAGTTCCTGCACAACCACATCATTTTTTCCTGCCGCAAGTGTATTTCCAAATTCTTGCATCGGTGCCCAATACTTACCACCTACACGTTGAAGGGTTGCATACTCTAGTTGAGCCTGAACTGCCATAATTGCAGGATTACTTTGTACCTCAGAAGAACCAGCTACCGCGGTGTTCGATGGTCCTAACCCTCTTTTTTCAAATCGAAGTTTCTGATTTTCTTCATTTGTTAACCAATCTGCAAGTTTCAATCCCCACTCCTTGTTCTTGGAATAAGCATTAACACCTACCATCTTATATCCACAAAAAGATGCCATCTGTATCTGTTGACCCGCACAGGTATATGTTGGTAACTTCACCGCTGCATAATTATCTCCCCAGACTGCCTTTAACTTTTCAGCATTCCACACACCGCTAATTCCTGCTGCAACCGTTCCATTCTGAGCGCCTTCTACCAAAGCTGTGTCTCCACCATTCTGAAAGCCCGGATTTGCTACAACTGCTTGAATTGCCTGAGCAATATCCACTCCTTTAATCGGACCTTCTGTTGTATTCCAGTCGCAGAACATGGTCACACCATCATCATTCATTCCAAAGTTCAAACCCGTGTTTCCAAAGAAGGTATATAAATAGTATCCATCTCCTAGGTCAACTGTTACCTTCTTATTTGCAGCTGCCGCAACACTGAGCATTTGGTCCAATGTAGTTACATCTGCTTCCGAAAACACACTTTTATCATAATACATAAAATATCCGTTATCTGCCGTCATAGGATAAGCATATAAAACATCATTTACTGTTGCTGCCTCAACGGCCTCTTCCATATTGGCGCTCTTCACATCATCCACATTATCCACCGGTACCAATGCACCTCCTGCCACTAGTGCCATCAATTGATTGTCCGCAAAAGCAAATACATCTGCTCCATTCTGAACATCTGCCAACAATGTTCCTTGACAATCACCTTCTTCTATCGCTTCGATGGTAATATCAAATTCTGCTTCTCCTGCATATTTTTGTTTAAAACTCTCTACCATCTCAGCTAATATTTCCTGATCATCCGTTGCCCCCCAAACTTTCAAAGTTACTGTACCGCTTTTTTCTTCTGTCTTCTTGTCACTACTATTGTCTTTTTCTTCTTTCTGAGTTTTACCGCAACCACCAAGTACCATGCTGACAGCCAAAACCCCTACAATAAGTGTTGTTATCTTCCTTCTCATACCGCAACTTCCTTTCCTTGTTCTTATTTTTCTTCCCTGTTTATTTGATATGGTCTAATTATACCATTATTCGGCATATTTTTCATCATTTTATTGTATTTTTTTTACTTTTTTTTATTTTTTTTGGTATTTTTTACCATTTCAAGAATTCATCCAACAAAAAAAGCCACTCAGTGAAAAACACAAACGTTGCTTACGTCCTTTTTTCACCAAATGACTTTCTATGCTATTCACTATATTTTTTTACCAGAACTGTGGCATTATGTCCACCAAAACCTAAAGAATTACTAATTGCTACATTAACTGGCATATAAACACCTTGGTCTTTGGTATAATCTAAATCACAATCCGGGTCGTCATCTACCAGTCCTACCGTTTGATGAACATACCCTTCGTCAATCGAAAGAATACATGTAATCAATTCCACTGCTCCACCCGCTCCAAATAAATGACCAATCATGGATTTGGTAGAATTAATCTTCACACGATAGGCTTCCTCTCCAAATACCCGCTTAATTGCTATTGTTTCATATTTATCATTCATTGGCGTGCTGGTTCCATGCGCATTAATATAATCAACATCTTTTGGTGTCAGACCGGCATCTTCTATTGCCATTGTCATCGCTCTTGCTGCTCCTTCTCCATTTTCTAAAGGTGCTGTCAGATGACTGGCATCACAGGTAGCTCCATATCCGCCAATTTCTCCATAAATTCTGGCGTGCCGTGCTTTTGCATGCTCTAGTTCCTCCAACACCAAAACTCCCGCACCTTCGCCTGTTACAAATCCATCTCTCTTTTTATCAAATGGAATAGATGCCTGCAACGGATCTTCGGAAGTAGAAAGCGCTGTTAAAGCCTGAAATGTTGCAACGCCAAATCGACTAACTGAACTATCTACGCCACCCGCCAGAATGACATCCGCTTCTCCATGCTGTATAGAACGAAATGCCTCGCCAACGGAATTTGTTCCTGTCGCACAGGCGGTCACCACGTCGATACATTTTCCATGGAAACCAAACTGCATGGCAATATTGGCCGCAGCCATATTTCCCAAAACCATAGGTGCTGACAGGGGATGAATTCTTCCAGGTCCCTTTGCCAACAATTTATCATATTCACGTTCAATTCCCATAAGACTCCCAACACCAGAACCAACACAAACTCCCATACGATAGGAATCTTCCTGTTCCAGCTCTAGTCCTGAATCCTGCACGGCCTGCTTGGCTGCTGCTACTGCAAACTGACTGAAACGATCCATTCGTTTTGCATCCTTTGGAGACATATACTCTGTAGGTTCAAAGTCACATACCTCTGCTGAAAGTTTTGCCTTATAGTTTGAGGTATCAAAATTACGGATTGGTCCGATTCCTACCTTTCCTTTATGAACATTTTCCCAAAATGTCTTTATATCATTTCCTATAGGAGTAATTAATCCCATCCCTGTTACTACCACTCACTTCATTTTACCTTCTCCATTCCTTGTTTTTTCCACTTTTTAATGATAACATATTACTATTTTGCCAACAAGTTTTCCATTAAAGCAAAGGAAGCTCTTCCAACAATTAGAAGAGCTCGGCAAAATTAATATTCTATAATTATCATTTGTTTGATTCATTTACTCCTTTTAGCAGTTCCTTTACAAAAGCCTGATAATCTTGCATGGTCGTACATTTTGGCGCGTAATCAATCAATAACTGTTTCTTACTTTGTGCTTCCTTCGTCTTCACACATTCACGAATTGCGTTCTGAAATAGCTTTGTATCCATAGTATCTGCTAATTGTTGCAACTCATTCCGCACCGTTTTTTCCAGATTGGATCTGCCCGCAAACCTCACCAACAATAAACCTGCAATTGATAATCCTGGGTTCTGTCTTCTCTGTACAGCACGTATCGTATCACTTAACTGTTGTAATCCCTGCATTGCATATGCATCCGCTGTAACGGGAATTATAACCTGATCCGCTGCAATAAGACAGTTGTATAAAATAACATTCAAAGACGGCGCCGTATCAATCACAATATAATCATATCCTTCTAGTTCATCCACTGCATCCTTTAATCGATATAGACCTTCCACATCGCCATCCAACATCTTCTCTGCTTTACTGAGTAATGGGTCTGATGCCACAATATCTCCATTTGGCATATGCTGAATAGCCTCCTCTAAAGGTAACTTATCCGAATCCACCATTACATCATACAAAGTTGCCTGATCTTCAATAAGTGCTTCATATGTACTTGTACAATTTCCCTGCGGATCTGCATCTATCAGCAAAGTCTTCTTTTTCTTACTTAATATTCCTGCTAACGTTGTCGCTGTTGTTGTCTTTCCAATACCACCTTTTTGATTTGCTACAACAAATGTTATCGCCATGTTTCTTCTCTCCTTCTCCTTCGCACACAAAAATTACTTAATTAAAATCCAATCTGTCCACTGATTTCTTTATTAACCACATAAAACACGGCCTGTTCTTCCGGTTTCACATAAACATCTACTTCCATGATATCCTCGTCTTTTACTCCTTGCTCTAGAATCGCTTTCTTGATTAGATGTAATAGATTCTCTTCTAAACGTTCTCTTCCCTGATACTGAATCGTAATTCGTTTCTTTGCTTTTGCAAAACCTCCCGCTTTATTTTGCGCCCGTTCCACGCTACATTTACGTGCCATATTTATATCCTCCTTACAAAACTTACTCATAACTGCTTAGAACCATGAAGTTACCCGAGCAATATTATATCACAACATACTTTTTTTTACCAATGTACCAAAATAGTACTAAAAAGGGCCTCCATTACTGGAAACCCTAATTTATGCTAATCTTTAATTACTCGATGATTGTAGCAACACGTCCTGATCCAACAGTACGTCCACCTTCACGAATAGCGAATGTAAGACCCTGCTCCATAGCGATTGGGTGAATCAGTTCGATTTTCATTTCTACGTTATCTCCAGGCATGCACATTTCTGTACCTTCTGGTAATTCGATAACACCAGTTACGTCAGTTGTTCTGAAGTAGAACTGAGGTCTGTAGTTGTTGAAGAAAGGAGTATGACGTCCACCTTCATCTTTTGTTAAAACGTAAACCTGAGCTGTAAATTTCTTATGGCATGTTACAGTACCTGGTTTTGAAAGAACCTGTCCTCTTTCGATTTCAGTTCTCTGAATACCACGAAGTAATGCACCAATGTTATCACCAGCCTGAGCTTCGTCTAACAGCTTACGGAACATTTCGATACCAGTTACAACAGTCTTCTTAACTTCTTCTTTGATACCAACGATTTCAACTTCTTCGTTTACATGAAGAACACCACGTTCTACTCTACCAGTAGCAACAGTTCCACGTCCTGTAATTGTGAAGATATCTTCGATAGGCATTAAGAATGGCTGATCTGTTGCACGCTGTGGATCTGGAATGTGCTCATCAACAGCTGCCATTAATTCCATAATCTTGTCGCCCCATTCTCCGTTAGGATCTTCAAGAGCTTTTAAAGCAGAACCTTTGATGATTGGGCAATCTGTAAATTCATACTCTTCAAGAATTTCAGTTACTTCCATTTCTACTAATTCGATTAATTCTTCGTCATCTACCATATCACATTTGTTCAGGAATACAACGATGTAAGGTACACCTACCTGACGGGATAATAAGATATGCTCTTTTGTCTGAGCCATAACACCGTCAGTAGCAGCTACTACTAAGATAGCTCCGTCCATCTGTGCAGCACCAGTGATCATGTTCTTTACATAGTCAGCATGGCCTGGGCAGTCAACGTGTGCGTAGTGTCTGTTTTCTGTTTCGTACTCAACGTGAGCTGTAGAGATAGTAATACCTCTTTCTCTTTCTTCTGGAGCTTTATCGATGTTCTCGAAATCTGTAGCTTCGTTTCCTGCAACTCTTTCAGCAAGTACTTTTGTGATAGCTGCTGTTAAGGTTGTTTTACCATGGTCTACGTGACCAATGGTTCCGATATTACAATGTGGTTTGTTTCTTTCAAATTTAGCTTTAGCCATTTTATAACGTCCTCCTTAATTTTATGCCCCTTTGGGCTGTCTTTTTATAATTGCAATCACTCGTAGCCTTTGCATACAAGTGATTGCCTTAAAAGTTACTCGGCTATCTCTGATTATATTAAATAATCAAAGGTTTTTCAAGTATTTTCTCGCAATATTACTCTGCTTTTGCAGAAATAACTTTTTCCTGAACAGACTTTGGTACTGGCTCATATTTTTCAAAGAACATAGAGTAGTTACCACGTCCCTGTGTTCTGGAACGCAAATCTGTAGAATATCCGAACATTTCAGCAAGTGGTACGAATGCACGTACAATCTTACCTCCACCGAGGTCATCCATTCCTTCAATACGTCCACGACGGGAGTTGATATCACCGATAACATCACCCATGTATTCTTCCGGCATAGTTACTTCTACCTTCATGATAGGCTCTAACAATACCGGGCTTGCTTTCTTCATAGCTTCCTTGAATGCCATAGATCCGGCAATATGGAATGCCATTTCAGAAGAGTCGACTTCATGGTAAGAACCATCATATACAGTAGCGTGTACACCAACTACAGGGAATCCTGCAAGAATACCAGCCTTTGTAGCCTCTTCGATACCTTCACCAACTGCTGGAATGTATTCCTTTGGAATAGCACCACCAACAACAGTAGATTCGAACTTGAATAATTCTTCTCCGTTGGCATCCATTGGCTCAAATTTAACTTTACAGTGTCCGTACTGTCCACGTCCACCAGACTGTTTTGCATATTTGTATTCTTGGTCTACAGGTTTTGTAAATGTTTCTTTGTAAGCAACCTGTGGAGCACCAACGTTAGCTTCTACCTTGAATTCACGAAGCAGACGGTCAACGATGATTTCCAGATGTAACTCACCCATACCTGCGATAATAGTCTGACCTGTTTCTGCATTAGTATGTGCACGGAAAGTAGGATCTTCTTCTGCAAGTTTTGCAAGAGCTTCACCCATCTTACCCTGTCCAGCCTTAGTTTTAGGCTCAATAGCCAACTCGATAACCGGTTCTGGGAATTCCATGGACTCTAAGATTACAGGATGCTGTTCATCACAGATGGTATCACCTGTTGTTGTAAACTTAAATCCAACAGCTGCTGCAATATCTCCAGAGTAAACTTTTTCAAGTTCTTCTCTCTTATTTGCATGCATCTGAAGAATACGTCCTACACGTTCTTTCTTATTCTTAGTTGCGTTCAGTACATAGGAACCAGAGTTCATTGTACCGGAGTATACACGGATAAATGCCAGTTTACCAACGAATGGGTCTGTCATAATCTTAAATGCCAATGCTGCGAAAGGTTCTTCATCAGAAGAATGCTTTTCGATTTCATTTCCGTCCAAATCAACACCCTTAATAGCAGGAATGTCTAATGGAGATGGCATATACTCTACGATAGCATCCAATAACTTCTGAACACCCTTGTTACGGTAAGCAGAACCACAACAAACCGGAACAGCTGCACATTCGCAAGTTCCTTTTCTCAAAGCTGCTTTCATAGCTTCTACAGATGGTTCTTCACCTTCTAAGTATTCCATCATCAGATCATCGTCTAATTCGCATACTTTTTCTACTAATTCGGTATGATACAGTTCTGCATCATCCTTCATATCATCAGGAATATCTACGATAGAAATGTCGTCTCCCTTATCATCATTGTAGATGTAAGCCTTCATTTCAAATAAATCGATAATTCCCTTGAAATCATCTTCCTTACCTATTGGTAACTGAAGAACGATTGCATTTTTACCTAAACGTGTTTTAATCTGTTCTACTGCACCGTAGAAATCAGCTCCTAAAATGTCCATCTTATTGATAAAAGCCATTCTAGGTACGTTGTAGGTATCCGCCTGACGCCATACATTTTCAGACTGAGGTTCTACTCCACCCTTTGCACAGAAGACACCAACGGCGCCGTCAAGTACACGAAGTGAACGCTCAACTTCAACTGTAAAGTCAACGTGTCCCGGAGTATCAATGATATTGATACGATGCTCTAATGCACCTGGCTTAGCCTTGCAGTTTTCCTGCAATGTCCAGTGACATGTTGTAGCGGCTGAAGTAATGGTAATACCTCTTTCCTGCTCCTGCTCCATCCAGTCCATGGTAGCAGTACCTTCGTGAGTATCACCAATCTTATAATTAACACCGGTATAATAAAGAATACGCTCTGTTGTTGTTGTCTTACCAGCATCAATATGAGCCATAATACCAATGTTTCTGGTTCTCTCTAATGGATATTCTCTTCCAGCCAAGGTTTTTTCCTCCTAATTTTCTCAAACAAAGATAACACTGTTTCTATTAGAAACGATAATGTGCAAATGCCTTGTTTGCTTCTGCCATTTTGTGCATATCTTCTTTTTTCTTTACAGATGCGCCTGTATTGTTAGCTGCATCCATAATCTCATTTGCCAATCTTTCTTCCATGGTCTTCTCGCCTCTCTTACGGGAGAACATTGTTAACCAACGAAGAGCTAAAGCCTGACGTCTGTCAGCTCTTACCTCGATTGGTACCTGATATGTTGCTCCACCGATACGTCTTGCCTTTACCTCTAATACTGGCATTACGTTATTCATAGCCTCTTCGAATACTTCGAGAGCTGGTTTTTCGGTCTTTTCTGCAACTCTGTCAAATGCTCCATATACAATCTTCTGAGCTACGCCTTTCTTACCATCTAACATAATGTTATTGATAAGTTTGGTAACCACTTTGTTATTGTACATTGGATCTGCTAAAACGTCTCTTTTCTGAGTATGTCCTTTACGTGGCACGTCGCTTCCCTCCTTAATCATGTTACGCTGTTATTCAGCTTGTTTCTTTTCGATTAATTCAACGGTACTCACATGTGTCTCTCTACGTGTGTTCGTGCGGAAATTTATCTATTCAAAAAGAATGTTCGCTTTCGCGCTTTCCAACACTAACCTATAGTAGCTTCTGTTTGTGATACTATTGGTTCGCTAAAATTTATTTCTTAGCATCTTTTGGTTTCTTAGCACCATATTTGGAACGAGCCTGGCGTCTATTTGCAACACCTGCTGTATCCAATGTACCACGGATGATGTGGTATCTGGTACCTGGTAAGTCCTTTACTCTTCCGCCTCGAATCAGAACAACGCTATGTTCCTGTAAGTTATGTCCTTCACCTGGGATATAGCTTGTTACTTCGATTCCGTTAGAAAGACGTACTCTGGCGATTTTACGAAGAGCAGAGTTAGGCTTTTTAGGAGTTGCAGTTTTAACTGCAGTACAAACACCTCTCTTCTGTGGTGCAGAAGTATCAGTTGGGCGTTTCTTTAAGGAGTTATATCCTTTCTGTAAAGCCGGTGCTGTAGACTTCTTAACAGATGTCTGTCTTCCTTTTCTTACTAACTGGTTAAATGTTGGCATTCTTTTCACCTCCTGTAAAAATTATCAACATGCATTCGTATGCACGCTAAATAATTATATAAGGAGAAAAGTCCCATGTCAAGCGTTTTTTCGTAATTTTCCCGTATTTACTGGATATATACATGTTTTACTTACAAATTTTTCCTGTATTTTTCTTTTTATCCGAAGAAATTAGCGGGGCGTTTTTTATATCCTAGGAAATTCATATACTTTCGCTTTAATGAAACAAGGTATTTCCTAGGATATGCAAAACGACCTACACACCACAATAGATGTGCAGGTCGTTTTATTTATTCTTACTCTTCTACAACATCAGCTTCCTGAGTTTCTTCCTCTTCCGGCTGATAGCTGAAATCCATCATATCTTCATCGAAGTAAATTTCATCCAGATTATTCATATCTGTAGAAAGCTTAATGTCACGGTAACGCTTCATACCGGTTCCGGCAGGAATCAGTTTACCGATAATTACATTTTCTTTCAGACCAATCAATGGGTCAACTTTTCCTTTGATCGCAGCCTCGGTTAATACCTTGGTTGTTTCCTGGAAGGATGCTGCTGACAGGAAGGAGTTTGTTGCCAGAGAAGCTTTGGTAATACCAAGCATTACCTGTTTTCCTTCTGCAGGCTCTTTGCCTTCTTCAATCAACTTTTCATTCATATCTTCGTAATCTAGAATATCCACTAAAGTTCCTGGTAAGAAATCAGAATCTCCGTTGTTCTCGATGCGAATCTTCTTCAACATCTGACGTACAATTACTTCGATATGCTTATCGTTGATTTCTACACCTTGCAGACGATATACACGCTGTACTTCCTGAATCATGTAATCCTGAACGGCGCGAACACCTTTAATCTTTAAGATGTCATGTGGATTTACACTACCTTCGGTCAGTTCATCACCAGCCTCCAATTCTGCTCCATCCATTACTTTAATTCTGGAACCATATGGAATCAGGTAAGCCTTTGTCTCTCCTGTTTCGCTATTGGTTACAATAACTTCACGTTTCTTCTTGGTGTCCTTAATGGTTGCAATACCTGCAAATTCTGTAATAATTGCAAGACCCTTTGGCTTACGCGCCTCAAACAATTCTTCGACACGAGGAAGACCCTGTGTAATATCGTTTCCGGCAACACCACCGGTATGGAAAGTACGCATGGTCAACTGTGTACCAGGTTCACCGATAGACTGTGCTGCAATAATACCTACAGATTCACCAACCTGTACTGCCTGGCCCGTTGCCATGTTAGCACCGTAGCACTTCGCACAAATTCCGTTGTGTGAACGGCAGGTAAGAACGGTACGAATCTTTACTTTTGTTAATGGCTCTCCCTTTTCGTCTACACCTTTGCTCATTACAAGTGCTGCACGCTTTGGTGTAATCATGTGGTTTGCCTTTACTAACACATTTCCTTCTGCATCACAGATATTTTCACATGCGAAACGACCTGTAATACGTTCTTCCAGACTTTCGATTTCTTCTTTTCCATCCATGAATGCCTTTACATACATTCCTGGAGCTTCTTTTCCTTCACAACAATCAATATCACGAATAATCAATTCCTGTGAAACGTCTACCAGACGTCTGGTCAAGTAACCAGAGTCAGCGGTACGAAGAGCGGTATCGGAAAGTCCCTTACGAGCACCATGCGCAGACATGAAGTATTCCAATACGTCCAGACCTTCACGGAAGTTAGACTTAATTGGCAACTCAATGGTACGACCTGTTGTATCAGCCATCAAACCGCGCATTCCGGCAAGCTGCTTAATCTGTTTATCGGAACCACGGGCTCCGGAATCAGCCATCATGAAGATGTTGTTGTACTTATCCAGACCATCCAACAGTTCTTTTGTCAGAATATCGTCAGTCTCTTTCCATGTTTCGACTACTTCTTTATATCTTTCTTCTTCTGTAATCAGACCACGTTTGTAGTTCTTTGTGATTCTGTCTACCGTATCCTGTGCCTTCTGAATCAGTTCTGGTTTCTTTTCCGGTACAGTCATATCAGAAATAGAAACTGTCATAGCTGCTCTGGTAGAATATTTGTATCCCATGGACTTAATATCATCCAAAACCTCAGCAGTCTTAGTTGCACCATGAATATTAATAACTTTTTCAAGAATCTGCTTCAAGCCTTTCTTTCCAACATGGAAGTCTACTTCCAGTTTCAGCTTGTTTTCTTCCTTACTTCTATCTACGAATCCTAAATCCTGTGGCAAAATCTCGTTAAAGATAAATCTTCCCAAAGTGGATTCTACCATTCCGGTTACTACTTCACCGTCCGGCATTGTCTTTGTCATACGAACTGTAATTCTGGAATGTAAAGTCAAAGATTCATTTTCATATGCCAAAATTGCTTCGTTTACACTCTTGAAGAACTTACCTTCACCTAACGCACCTGGTCTTTCCTGAGTCAGATAGTAAATACCAAGTACCATATCCTGTGAAGGAACGGCAACAGGACCACCATCAGATGGCTTTAACAGGTTGTTTGGTGATAACAGTAAGAAGCGGCATTCTGCCTGTGCTTCTACAGATAATGGAAGATGGACAGCCATCTGGTCACCATCGAAGTCAGCGTTGAACGCGGTACAAACCAATGGATGAAGCTTAATTGCCTTACCTTCTACCAGAATTGGTTCAAATGCCTGAATACCAAGTCTGTGAAGTGTGGGGGCACGGTTTAACATAACCGGATGCTCTTTAATTACTTCTTCCAGAACATCCCATACTTCCGGCTGAAGTCTTTCTACCATTTTCTTTGCACTCTTAATATTGTGAGCAGTTCCATTTGCAACCAGCTCTTTCATAACGAATGGCTTGAATAATTCGATTGCCATTTCTTTTGGAAGACCACACTGATAAATCTTAAGTTCCGGTCCAACGACAATAACGGAACGTCCGGAGTAGTCAACACGTTTTCCAAGTAAGTTCTGACGGAAACGTCCGGACTTACCTTTTAACATATCAGATAAAGACTTCAGTGCTCTGTTACCAGGTCCGGTTACAGGACGTCCTCTTCTACCGTTGTCAATCAATGCATCTACTGCTTCCTGTAACATTCTCTTTTCATTACGAACGATAATGTCAGGTGCACCTAATTCCAAAAGTCTTCTCAGACGGTTATTTCTATTGATAATTCTACGATACAGGTCATTTAAGTCGGAAGTTGCAAAACGTCCACCATCTAACTGTACCATAGGACGTAAGTCTGGAGGAATGACCGGAATAACATCCATAATCATCCATTCCGGCTTATTTCCTGAGCCACGGAATGCTTCTACTACTTCCAAACGCTTAATAATTCTGGCACGTTTCTGTCCGGTAGCATCCTTTAATCCAGCCTTTAATTCAGCTGCATCTTTTTCCAAGTCAATTGCCTGTAACAACTCTTTGATTGCTTCAGCACCCATTCCAACACGGAAATCGCTACCAAACTTTTCTCTTGCCTCCTGATACTCCGCTTCAGACAATACCTGTTTGTACTGTAATCCGGAAGTTCCTTTATCCAATACAATATAGGATGCAAAATACAGCACTTTCTCCAATGTTCTTGGAGAAAGATCAAGGATTAATCCCATTCTACTTGGAATTCCCTTGAAGTACCAGATATGGGAAACAGGAGCTGCAAGCTCGATGTGTCCCATACGTTCTCTACGCACACTTGCTTTGGTAATTTCTACACCACAGCGGTCGCAGACAACACCTTTATAACGAATCTTCTTATACTTACCACAGTGGCATTCCCAGTCCTTGCTTGGTCCGAAAATCTTTTCACAGAATAATCCGTCTTTTTCTGGTTTTAAAGTTCTATAGTTAATGGTCTCTGGCTTCTTTACCTCGCCTCTGGACCACTCTCTAATTTTTTCAGGTGATGCCAGACCAATCTTGATTGCATCAAATGTAATTGGCTGGTATTTTTCTTTGTTCATTGTCTCTGGCATGTATGACACTCCTTTCCCTTTTTATTCTTCGTCAAGAACATCATCAAAATCGCCGAAATCGTCCTCTTCTACATCTTCTTCTACGTCTACCAGTTCTTCGTCTTCATTAAATTCCTGCTTCTGGAAGCCCATCTCACCAAAGGATTCGTCTTCCTCAAATGCAAAGTTGCGGTCTCCCGCAATAACGGAATTCAAATCGGTATTACCGTATTCACTGGTTTCCATAAGTTCTACTTCTTCTCTGTTCTCGTCAAGGACTTTTACATCCAGACCTAAAGACTGAAGTTCTTTTAAAAGTACCTTAAAGGATTCAGGAATTCCCGGTTCAGGAATATTATCACCTTTAATAATTGCTTCGTAAGTCTTAACACGACCGATAACATCATCGGACTTCACAGTTAAGATTTCCTGTAAGGTATAAGATGCACCGTATGCTTCCAGTGCCCAAACTTCCATTTCTCCGAAACGCTGTCCACCGAACTGTGCCTTACCACCTAACGGCTGCTGTGTTACTAAGGAGTAAGGACCAGTAGAACGTGCATGAATCTTATCATCTACCAAGTGATGTAACTTCAGATAATGCATGTGTCCGATGGTTACCGGGCTATCGAAGTACTCTCCGGTTCTACCATCACGTAATCTTACCTTACCATCACGGGAAATCGGAACGCCCTTCCACAATTCTCTGTGGTCTCTATTTTCAGATAAGTATTCCAGAACCTCTGGAAGAAGTTCTTCCCCATGCTTTGCTTCAAAATCTTCCCAGGACATGTTAACATAATCATTTGCCAAATCCAGGGTATCCATAATATCAACTTCGTTTGCTCCATCGAATACCGGAGTTGCAATATTGAATCCTAATGCCTTAGCTGCAAGACTTAGGTGGATTTCCAACACCTGTCCGATGTTCATACGAGAAGGCACACCCAATGGGTTCAATACAATATCCAATGGACGTCCGTTTGGCAGGAACGGCATATCTTCAACCGGTAATACGCGGGAAACAACACCCTTGTTACCATGACGACCAGCCATCTTGTCACCAACAGAAATCTTTCTCTTCTGAGCAATGTAAATACGAACTGCCTGATTTACTCCAGGAGATAATTCGTCACCATTTTCTCTGGTAAATACTTTAGCATCTACAACAATACCGTATTCACCATGAGGTACCTTTAAGGAAGTATCTCTTACTTCTCTTGCCTTTTCACCGAAAATAGCACGTAACAATCTCTCTTCTGCTGTCAGTTCTGTCTCTCCCTTTGGAGTAACTTTACCAACCAGAATATCACCTGCACGCACCTCTGCACCGATACGGATGATACCTCTTTCATCTAAGTCTTTTAATGCATCATCACCGACACCCGGAACATCTCTTGTAATTTCTTCCGGTCCCAACTTGGTATCACGTGCTTCTGCTTCATATTCTTCAATGTGTACGGAAGTGTAAACATCTTCCTGTACCAATCTTTCACTTAAAAGAACAGCATCCTCGTAGTTATAACCTTCCCAAGTCATAAATCCGATTAATGGGTTCTTTCCTAATGCCAATTCTCCGTTTGCTGTAGAAGGACCGTCTGCGATAACCTGACCTGCTTCTACGC
The DNA here is from genome assembly GCF_001940225.2 of Roseburia sp. 499. Classification (NCBI taxonomy): domain Bacteria; kingdom Bacillati; phylum Bacillota; class Clostridia; order Lachnospirales; family Lachnospiraceae; genus Roseburia; species Roseburia sp. 499. The sequence goes on along the minus strand of NZ_CP135164.1, from coordinate 108,662 downwards.
GCTCACCTTTGAACACAATTGGTCTTTGGTTGTAACAGTTAGACTGGTTACTTCTGGAGAACTTGGTTAATTTGTATACATCACGATTACCATCATCTGTCTTAATTGTAATCTCATTAGATATGGATCGTTCTACAATACCTGCATGTTTTGCTACAACACATACTCCTGAGTCAACTGCAGTCTTAGTTTCCATACCGGTTCCTACTACAGGTGCTTCTGTTGTCAAAAGCGGTACTGCCTGACGCTGCATGTTAGATCCCATCAGCGCACGGTTTGCATCGTCATTTTCCAAGAAAGGAATCAATGCTGTAGCTACAGAGAACACCATCTTAGGAGATACGTCCATGTAATCGAACATTCCTTTTTCGTATTCCTGTGTTTCTTCTCTATAACGACCGGATACGGAATTACGAACAAAATGTCCTTCTGCATCCAGTGCCTCATTTGCCTGTGCTACATGATAGTTATCTTCTTCATCTGCAGTCATGTAAACAACTTCATCTGTAACCCTTGGATTCTTAGGGTCAGTCTTATCTATCTTACGGTATGGCGCTTCAATAAAACCATACTCATTAATTCTTGCATAAGTTGCAAGAGAGTTAATCAAACCGATGTTAGGACCTTCAGGAGTCTCAATCGGGCACATTCTTCCGTAATGAGAATAGTGAACGTCACGAACCTCAAATCCGGCACGGTCTCTGGACAAACCACCTGGTCCCAATGCAGAAAGACGTCTCTTATGTGTCAATTCACCCAATGGGTTGTTCTGATCCATAAACTGAGACAGCTGGGAAGATCCGAAGAACTCTTTTACTGCTGCCGTTACCGGTTTGATATTAATTAAGCTCTGTGGAGAAATTCCCTGTAAATCCTGTGTAGTCATTCTCTCACGAACTACTCTTTCCATTCTTGACAAACCGATACGATACTGGTTCTGTAACAATTCACCAACTGCACGAATACGTCTGTTTCCTAAGTGGTCGATATCATCATCATGTCCCAGACCATATTCCAGATGCATGTTGTAGTTGATAGATGCCAGAATGTCTTCCTTTGTAATATGCTTTGGAATCAAATCAGAAGCATTTCTCTGCAGAGCTTCTTTAATTTCATCCAAACTTTCATTTTCTTCTAATATTTTTTCCAAAACAGGGTAATATACTAATTCTGTAATACCAAGTTTTCTTGCCTCTTCCTGGTCAATATCAACATAGTTTGTAATATCTACCATCATATTAGACAATACTTTGATATTACGCTCTTCACCCTGAATCCATACAAACGGAACAGCTGCATTCTGAATAGCTTCTGCCATTTCTCTTGTAACTGTAGTTCCTTTTTCTGCAAGAATTTCTCCTGTAGACGCATCTACTACATCCTCTGCAAGAACCTGTCCGCTGATACGATTCTTCAGCGCCAGCTTCTTATTGAATTTATAACGACCTACCTTCGCCAAATCATAACGTCTTGGGTCGAAGAACATCGCATTAATAAGACTTTCCGCACTTTCCACAGTGAGAGGTTCACCCGGACGGATTTTCTTATATAACTCCAGCAGACCTTCCTGGTAGTTAGTTGCTGTATCTTTTCCAAAGCTTGCAATAATCTTTGGTTCTTCACCAAATAAATCTATAATTTCCTGATTGGTTCCAATACCTAATGCACGAATCAAAACAGTAACCGGCACCTTTCTAGTTCGGTCAACACGCACATAAAATACGTCATTGGAATCAGTCTCATATTCCAACCATGCACCACGGTTTGGAATTACGGTACAAGAATAAAGGGTCTTACCCACTTTATCGTGTGCAATCCCATAATAGATACCAGGAGAACGAACCAACTGGCTAACGATAACACGTTCTGCACCGTTGATTACGAATGTTCCTGTCTCTGTCATAAGTGGTAAATCGCCCATGAAGATTTCGTAATCTTTCACTTCTTCAACAGCTTCTTTGTTGTAAAATCTTACCTTTACTTTCAAAGGAGCGGCATAAGTTGCATCTCTTTCCTTACACTCCGCAATTGAATACTTTACATCGTCCTCACACAATGTAAAATCAACGAACTCCAGACTCAACTGTCCGCTGTAATCTGCGATTGGAGAAATATCGGCAAACACTTCTTTTAATCCTTCGTCAAGGAACCATTGGTAAGAATCCTTCTGGACCTCGATTAAGTTTGGCATTTCCAATACTTCTTTTTGTCGCGAGTAACTCATACGAACGCTTTTTCCTGCTTTAATCGGACGTATTCTGTTTTTCTCCATTGACGTTTCACCTCTCGTTTTATATTTATATCTAACTAATAGCAATATGCAGTTAAGATGGAATGAGAAACAACTAGATGTTGTACTCATCCTCGCACATCTTTCAAAATGCGCGGAAGGCTTGATTTTCCTATATTCTTAAAGGAAATGAGCCTACGTCACCACAATAGTGCACCCTATATGATAGCACAAGCCTATATAAAACGTCAAGAATTTTTTGAAAATTTTTAAAAATGTTAAAAAAATGACTGCCACATTTAACGCGACAGCCATTTCAATTCCGGATAGTATTCAAATTCCGCTCCTCCTTATTTAAATAATTCTCCTCCTCATTGTCAGGGAACCAAAAAGAAATCACATCTCCACGTTCAGGATTTTCTGTAAGATATGCCAAACGATTAATAATAATGCGGCTCCCCGTCATAATTGTATTTTCCATATACCCAGTTGGCACCACCGCGTTAGCAATTAAAGTATTCGTAGCAATAAAGACTACTACATTAAGCGGTATATTACCAAATCTCAATGCAATAGTCTTTTATATTTTTTCGATATATGTTACTGTATCTGAAAATCTATAGATGCAATTTCATTTCCATCAACATTTTTATTTGTCACTTCCAAAGTTAAATCTGTCTGCCCGTCATAGAGAACCATAATTCTATAGATTGCTGTACCATCCTGATTTTCCTTAGCGCTTCCACTCAGCCACTGCAAACTTTTTCCCTGACTGTCCTTTATTGCAATATCAGGATCATTATAAGAATCATTGTACGGTTCCTTCCTAAAATCCGGTGTTTCCACTTCCAAAACAAGCCCCGCTTTTGTTTTTACTGCATTGGTCAGCTTGATTCCATTTTCTTCTTTATCAATGCTGACTATTTCATTTTGAGACCGATCGACTGTTACAGGAAACTTTAGTTTCCATTCACCTTCTACTTCTCCTGTCTCTAAATATTCTCCCTGTTCATCCCACGCATCTGCATCAGAACCAGCAAGGTCTTTCAGAACATAATCTACATCAAAGGAATCTATACTATCAAAAATCACCAACTGTCCATCTTCTGACGTCAGATTCATCAAATCAATCTGACCTGTTTTTACAAATGTACCATCTGACATTTTTTCAAAAGAAGTCCCCGTTCCCGGTCCTACATTTACACCATTGACAACCATATATTCTGCTTCTGATTTCTTTGTTGTATGAACCCAGTCTGCCTGATTTAATCCGGCATCATCTGTTTTCAAAGTTGCGGTATAATACAAAACATATCCATCACAATAAACATCTGATACAGAAATACTAACACCATTATTTTCTGCTGTGGTAATGTATGCCTCACCATTATCACTTTTTTCCACTTCTTCTTTCACATCCACTGCACCTTTTCCAATCGTTGTGTACAGTGCCGTGTCCTCTTCTTCATTCTTTGTTCCTTTGCTATTTTCTATTAATTTTCCAAATGTGTTGCTAAAAAGTTCTTTAGCCAAAGAAGGGTTGGCAACCCCCGCTGTTCCAATTACCACTGCAAATGCAGCTACCGCTCCCATTATTTTTACCTTTTTTCTTGTAGTCTTATTTCTTTCTTTTTCCATTTTTCTTACCTCCTTCAAGATTTCCTGTTTTTTCCTGTCTTTCTCTTGATAGGATAACTCATTTTCTTCATACTCTCTTTCATCCATTTTTACCTCATTGAGTAAATCATAAATACTTTTTTCCATTCTCAAACACCTCTTTCTAATGAAATCTCTTTGCGAAGTTTCTTTTTCCCTCTAGATAAACGGTTATAAATAGTCTCTCGTTTCATACCGGTTTCTTGGCTTACCTGTTCCACTGTTTTTTCTTCCACATATAGTTTAAGAAATAATTGTCTATCTTCGTGCTTTAAGTACTTCAACATTTTATCTACTTCTTCTGAAATTTCTCTTTCTATCATTTCCGCCAACATACTATCTTCCTGAGCAATTATGGCATTATCAATATCTACTGTTACCAGTTCTTTCTGGTACTGTCTCAAATAATCAATTGCTCGGTATTTTGCAATTGCTGCCGCCCAGTTCTTAAAAGTATTCTTACTTTCATCAAAGCAGGAAATATGTTGCCAAATATTTAACAATACATCATTGAAACATTCCTCTTGCCGCTGAGGTATACTAAAAAGATGTTTTCGAATTACCGCCATCAAAAGGCCGCCGTATTTATCAATTACATATAAAAGGGCTTTTTCATTGTGCAGTTGTAACTGCTGAATATAATTTATTTCTCCGATTTTCATAAGTTATCACTCCTTTGTAGCTACACTTATTATTACGAAAAAGAAAGGGGAAATCTATCAAGAAAATGTAAGAATTTTAGAAATTGGCTTTCGCCCTATAAGCCAAACAATTCTTCAGCGGATTGGGCCAGAAACATTTTGTTTCTGGCTCACGCGTTGCGCTTTCAAATAGAAAAAGAGGAAGCCTCTTGCATGTCAAACATGCAGAGTCTTCCTCTTTTCCTATTCTCAATCCGCTGAATCGCGATTATTTTAAAGTAACCTTAGCACCTTCTGCTTCTAATTTAGCTTTGATGTCTTCAGCTTCTGCCTTTTCAGCACCTTCTTTAAGGATCTTAGGAGCTCCGTCAACTAATTCTTTAGCTTCTTTTAATCCTAATCCAGTTGCTTCACGAACAACTTTGATAACCTTAACTTTGTTTGGTCCAACTTCTGTTAATTCTACGTCGAAGTCAGATTTTTCTTCGCCTGCTGCTGCTCCGTCTCCGCCAGCTGCTGCTACTACAACACCTGCTGCTGCGGATACACCAAATTCTTCTTCACATGCTTTTACTAATTCGTTTAATTCTAATACGCTTAATTCTTTAATAGCTTCGATAAATTCTGCTGTTGTTAACTTTGCCATTATAGTTTACCTCCGTTTAATATTGTTTTATTATTATTCTTCTACTGGAGCTTCTTCAGTTGCCGGAGCTTCCTCTGCGGTTGCTTCCTCAGCTGCTGGAGCTTCTTCTGCTGGTGCAGCTACTGCTGCATCTGCTGCGCCACCCTGCTCTGCGATCTGATTAAGAACACGAGCAAAGTTGCTGATAGGAGACTGAATACTTCCAAGGAATTTGGAAAGTAATTCTTCTCTGGATGGAACAGAAGCGATTGCTTTGATTCCGTTCGCATCATAGAAAGTTCCTTCTACAACACCTGCTTTTAATTCTAATGCTGGTGCTGTCTTTGCAAACTTAGCAAGAATTCTTGCCGGTGCTGTTGCATCGTCTTTGGAAATTGCGATAGCGTTTGGTCCTTCTAATAAAGAAGACATGCTTTCGAAATCTGTTCCCTTGAATGCAAAATTCATTAATGTGTTCTTATATACCTTATAAGTAACACCAGCTTCTCTTAATTCTTTACGTAATGCTGTAACTTCTTCAACAGTAAGTCCACGGTAGTCTACTAATACGACTGACTGTGCATCTTTGATCTGTTCAGAAATTTCCTGTACGATAGGCTGTTTCAGTTCTACTTTTGCCACGAATCGTGCACCTCCTTATATTATTTTGTATGTGAGCTTTTAAATCAAACTGCCAGGCAGCCCAATTTAAAAGCCCCTTTGTCCGAGACAAAGAGGCTTGAAATAATCATTTCGTATTCACCATTCGGTAAATTCCCTCGGCAGGTCCTACGGTTATGCCTTACGGCACCTGCTGTCTTCGGCAATATGCTTTGCTATTATAGCATTGTCTATATTAGATGTCAACACCAATTTTAAACAAACTTAGCTGTATTAACCTTTACACCAGGTCCCATTGTAGGAGCTAATGAAATGCTCTTTAAATACTGACCTTTTAAGGTAGCCGGTTTAGCCTTAATGATGGCATCCATAAGAGTCTGGAAGTTGTCCGCTAATTGTTCTTCTGTAAAAGATGCTTTTCCAACTGGCACATGGATAATATTTGTTTTATCTAATCTGTACTCAATCTTACCAGCTTTAATGTCATTTACAGCCTTGGTAACGTCCATAGTAACAGTTCCTGCTTTCGGGTTTGGCATTAAGCCCTTAGGTCCAAGTACACGTCCTAAACGACCTACAACACCCATCATGTCAGGAGTAGCAACAACAACGTCAAAGTCTAACCATCCATCGTTCTGAATCTTTGGAATCAGTTCTTCTCCTCCAACGTGGTCTGCTCCTGCTGCCAATGCTTCGTCTACTTTATCGCCTTTTGCGAATACCAAAACTTTTACAGTTTTACCAGTTCCGTGTGGTAATACTACTGCACCACGAATCTGCTGTTCTGCATGACGTCCGTCACAACCGGTTCTGATATGAGCTTCAATTGTTTCGTCAAATTTAGCAACTGCAACTTTTTTTACTAAGCTGATTGCTTCTGCTGTGTCATACTGCACAGTTCTGTCGATAGCTTTTGCAGCTTCAACGTATTTCTTTCCTCTTTTCATTTAAATAACCTCCTAGTGGTAATATCGGGAGTAGGTCCCTCCCACGATTCTACGTATCAATATGCTAATACAAGGTAGTTCTGCTCGCTAAGTTCAGCCTTCACTTTCAGCTTGACTTCACTAATCTCGCAGAACGGCTTTCGCACTATCTTTGAACTTCGCCTAACAGCTCGTTCTCACTAAGTGCTCAATGCCTATTCCTCTACGGTAACACCCATGCTTCGAGCTGTTCCTGCAATCATGCTCATTGCTGCTTCTAAAGAAGCTGCATTTAAATCTTTCATCTTTAATTCTGCGATTTCCTGAACCTTTGCCTTAGAAATAGTTGCTACCTTTGTCTTGTTAGGTACAGCAGAACCAGATTTGATGTTACATGCCTTTTTGATTAATACTGGAGCAGGTGGAGTCTTTGTAATGAAGCTAAAGCTTCTATCTGCGTATACGGTAATAACTACCGGAATAATTAAGTCTCCCTGATCAGCTGTCTTTGCGTTGAACTGTTTTGTAAATTCAACGATGTTTACACCATGCTGTCCAAGTGCAGGTCCAACTGGTGGTGCAGGTGTAGCCTTTCCAGCAGGAATCTGTAATTTGATATATCCTTCTACTTTCTTTGCCATTTGGAAATTCCTCCTTTAAATTTTTGCATCTTATAACTTTCTAATATCTGTGAAACTTATCTCTACTGGTGTTTCACGACCAAACAAGTCAACATTGATTGTAACCATCTGTTTACCATGGTTAATGGTCTGGATGACTCCAACGGTATCTTTCCAAACACCGCCGGTAACTCTTACGGAATCGCCTTCCTCAAAGTCCACAACCACATTGTCAACCTGGATACCCAACGGTCTCATTTCAGCTTCAGTGAGTGGTACCGGCTTGGATCCCGGACCAACAAATCCGGTTACACCTCTGGTATTTCTAACCACATACCATATATCATCATTCATAACCATGTTAATAAGAACATATCCTGGAAACATTTTTTTCTCAACAGTCTTTTTCACACCGTTTTTCATTTCCACAACACTCTGCATCGGAACTCTTACTTCCAGAATCTGATTCTCTAAGTGTCGATTTTCAATTGTTTTTTCAATGTTCTCTTTGACTTTGTTTTCATAACCAGAATAGGTATGAACTACATACCAGTTTGCCTCTGCCATAAATCACCTATGCCTCCTATAAATTTACCAGGATATCTGTTACGCCATACTTGATAATTGCATCAATCAAAGCGATAATTAGACCTAAGATAATTGAAACAACCGTAACAGCTGTTGTTTGTTTGATAAGTGATTTTTTGTCCGGCCAAATAATTTTGGAAAATTCAGCCTTAAGACCGGTGAACCAGCTCGTCTTTGGAGCTTTTTCTGTATTGGTTTCTCCCATTTTGTCACTTCCTTTGCTCAATCCTATTACTTTGTTTCTTTGTGTAATGTATGTGTCTTACAGAATCTACAATATTTCTTTGTTTCCATTCTGTCCGGATGAGCTTTCTTATCTTTTGTCATGTTGTAATTACGTTGTTTACATTCTGTACATGCCAATGTAATATTTGTGCGCACAACTTCCACCTCCACTTAATTTCTAATTTTAGGCATAAAAAAAAGACCTACTTCCATCGCTAGTCTAATATAGCACAATCCATTTTCCCCGTCAACTCTTTTTTACATAATTGACTGATTTAAATATTGTAGCACTAGATATAGTAGAAATCAAGAAAATTTTTCATTTCCTTCATTTTTTTAGTGACAAATGATTTTTCTTCCTATATAATAAGAAACTATGAATAATAATCGTGCAAACAAGTATAATTTTTTTTAGCAACGTGCCGATATATTCCATAAAGGATTACAAGGAGTAACAAATGCCCCCATGCTTTAGCATGAATTTCACGGATGAAAGGAGGGGATTGATATGGCTGCAATAGATACTGCTTACGGCTATTATCTAAGCACTTATGCCACTAAATCAGCATCCCGCTATGATACGCATAAGAAAAGCGAATTGCGTAACATCTATAATACAATCGTAAAAATCAATAAAGAATCCCCTTTGTACAAGTTCCAGAATATGGGGGATGTTCAAAAATTTGCCATCGATATCAAAGAAGGCGCTCGCACTATCCAGAATGTAGTGGCTTCACTTTCAGATGACGATGACATCAGCAAAGCTTTCCAAAAGAAAATTGCTTTTTCCACTCAGGAAGATATTGTTACTGCTAACTATATAGGAACATCTAAACAGGCAGAAAATATAGATAGTTTCGACATCGAAGTACGGCAGTTAGCTCAACCGCAAATTAATCTTGGTACTTTTTTGGATAAAGGTCGACTGGATTTAAGACCGGATACCTATACATTTGATTTGGAAACCAATTCTGCGGCCTATGAATTTCAGTTTAATGTAGCGCCTGCTGACAGCAATTATGATGTACAGCAAAAGATTGCAAATTTAATCACCAATGCAGGCATTAATTTACAAGGTTCCGTAATCGAAGATGAACAAGGAAAAAGTGCCATTCGAATTGAATCCGGCAATACCGGACGCAATTTAGGAGAAGAATACCTTTTTAATATTACTCCACAGGGAAATCATAACTCCATGACAGCTCTCAATGTGCTAGGTATCGATCACATTTCTCAGCCGTCAGCAAATGCAGAATTTCTTCTGAACGGAGAGGAACGTTCTTCCTTCACAAATACTTTTAGTATTAATAATACTTTTGAATTAACTTTGCACAGCATCAGCGAAGAAGGAAATCCTGCTACGATTGGATTTAAAGCAAATGTAGATGCTATTGCAGACAATATTCAAATATTGGTTGATTCTTATAACGGAATTATTGAAACAGCAGATAAGTACTCTGAATCGCAACATCAGAGTGCACGATTGTTCCACGACATGAGCAGTGCTGCCTTTATACTGCAAAATGATTTAGAAGCTTTAGGGCTTATGGTAGATTCACATGGAGAAATTTCTGTGGACAAGGCTCTTTTGGCAGATGCCATTGATACAGAAACTCCTGATGAAAGCTTTTCTGTATTAAATGATTTTAAGAATCTTTTAAACGAAAAAGCAACGAATGCTTCTCTTGATCCGATGAAATATGTAGATAAGGTAGTAGTGGTTTATAAAAATCCTGATAAAACCTTGGTATCTCCATATATTACTTCTATTTATTCAGGTATGATGATGGATCGATATTGTTAAAAAACGGATATTCGCTCAATGAGCCAATATCCGTTTTTATTATTCCTCATATTTACAAGAATTTTCAAGCCTTTTCTTAGCCGGTTGGTAATCTCCACACTTTTCATAATATCGATTAGCTTCTTCTTTTTTCCCAAGACATTCATAAATAACCCCAATATTATAATAAGCAGAATAAGAGTTTACCCCCTTATTCCTACACGTCTTATGCCGTGTTGCTTTTAAGAATTCATTTACAGCCTGTTCAAAACGGGCATTGTTCATATAGATAAGCCCCATCAAAAACTGAAAATCTGCGCTGTTACCAAACTCTTCATAGATATTTTCAAAAAACAACGCTGTCTCCGCCTGTCCGCTGTTCAACAACGTATATCCATAACTTTCTACCATATCTATCACATATTCCAGTTTGGGATTGAGATCAAAGGAAAGTCCTCTGGAAAAATAATCACATGCTTTTTCATATTCCTCTGCCATGTAACAACTTTTCCCCAGCTGATAAAGAATGTAAGGAATTTGTTCGTTATCCATTTCTTGTTCCTCTTGTCTTCCCGCATCCTTTTCTTCTCGTTCCAAGCGCTCCAATTCTTGTATCAACAGTGCAAAATTACGTTTCGCCTTTTTCTTACGTTCTTCCGGTGTAAGGTCATATCCTGTATGCTTGATTACAACGGGAGCCTGATATGTCTTATACTCACTTCCATCTATTGCTGTTACCTGCTCATGAATCCTGCCTTCATAACAAAACTTCTCTTTTGAAAAAATTCTATTAATCCACTCTTTGTTTTCCTGCTGCAGTCCATTTCGAGCAAAAACATTTCTTCGACGAATTCTTCCAACTTCATCCGGATGCTGATTTATTAACTGATATAATTTTTCTGCATCTATCTCTTCTAGAAATTCGTCACTGTCTATTACCATTACATAGGCATTCTCAGCTTTTGACACCGCAAAATTTTTGGCTGCCGCAAAATCATCGCACCATATAAAATCATATACTTTATCCGTATATTGTAGTGCGATTTCTTTGGTCCGATCCGCAGAACCGGTATCTACTACAATAATTTCAAAACCATATGGTTTCAGGCATTGTAAACAGTGCCCAATATTCTTTTCTTCGTTTTTGGTTATAATGCAAACTGATAACATATCATATTCCTCTATTTTATAAATGCCTCAAAATAGTTCTTCGACTCTCCGTTCAAATACTTCCTCTGAAAATACCTCTTCATACACTCGCCGCCCATTTTCTCCAATGACTGTCAACTCATCAAAACTGCCAATCACTAACATAATCCGCTTTATCAGCTCATCTACATTTTCCGTGGGGAACACCAATGCGCTGACGCAGTCTTCTAAATATCTTGATGCGCCTGTCATATCTGAACAAATACAGATTTTAGACAGCATCATTCCTTCCACAATACAGGCATTGGTTGCATCTTCTCTTGATGGTGCCACTAAGCAATCCATTTCATTCATCAATTCCAACATTTTTTCATGTTCCAACGGAGCCAGATAATGTACATTTCCCCATGCCTGCTCTAATTTTTGAATCACACCATATAAGCCTTGCATATCTTCTTCCACATGTCCCAAAAAGAAAAATTCACTACGGTTCAAATACTCCTGCGGAAGACCTGTAATTGCCTTCAACAGTAAATCCTGCCCTTTTATGTAATCAAAATAAAAACTCGGTAGTAAAAAACGTATCCGTTCTTCTGGTTCTCTGCTTCTTTTTTTCACTTTAGAAGAAGTATCCTCTACCCCAAAATTCAAAACCGTGGCATCATACCCATAAGTTGTCCATATATGGTCATGTACCAACTGTCCTGCCGTATACACTTTTATATTTTCTTCCAGTTGTGTAAAGAACCCATCCGGTATCCTGTCTTTGCATACTTTAAAGTAGGCCGGAGGCTCATGAATCCACCAGTAAACTTTTGTTTTACAACCATTTAATTTCTGAATAACCGGAATTAGTTGTAATGTATTTACAAAAATTTCATCTGCCTCTGTCACTTCGGAAAGAAACTTTTCTTCCTGCATATCCGGCTCTATCCGAACAACAAATCCCATTCCTTCAAAGCTGTCTCGCATGGCGCCCTCTAGCTGTGAAATAACCGTTATCTCATAGCCCTTTTTCTTTAAAACACCTAGAAGATTTTTTAATACGCTGATTCCTCCTGCTCCTTCTAAACACGGAAGCAGCACCATCATCTTTTTCATCTTATAACGCCTTTCCTGCTGCAAATATGAACCGTTCCGCTTCATATAATGGACGCATAGACGCATCCGTATATTTCATAATCTCCGCCAATTTTTTCTTCTCTTCTTCACTACATAGCAACGGCCGATAATTAAACTCTTTTAACTGCAATCCATACCGGTTAAAAAGTTCCACGATTTCATCCAGCGTAAATCCCTTTTCCACGGAACGAATACATTGACGGTTATCCACAGAAACCAGCAATGTGCCTCCCGGTTTTGCACATCTTGCTGCCCTTTTCAACACTTCTTCTGCACTCTCATACTTTTCCAAAACATGATTTAATAGGATGTAATCGTATTTTTCGTCATAATCGGAATTTCCTTCTACGTCTATTTCTAAAATATCTTCACATCGCACCTCAGCCACTTGTTTTGCAAGTTCTGCCAGTTTCTCATTTTCTTCAATACCACACACTTTGCTCTGTGGATATCTGCTTTCAATTCTTGCAAGAGATGCTCCCAGCTTACAGCCAATCTCTAAAAGAGAAAAATCAGGCTTTACAGGCTTTATCATATCTAACAACGCCATCTCTACATAGCTGTATGGTATAAAATCTATACCATATTTATCTGCCAGTTTCTTCTGATTCTCTAACAGTAATTTTGTATACTTCTCGTTCTGCTTTCCAAAGGACTTTCCTCCATGATGAAAAATAAAACTGTTTTTACACAATAACAATTCATAACCGTTTTTCAATAAACGGATGCTTAAATCATTATCTTCATAATTTCCCGGAGAAAAACGAGTATCCAGCACCTCCGGTACTGCATCCTTTTCCTTTCCCTCTGCCACTAAAATCTTATTCATAGCAGTTCGTTTGATGAGCATGGCGAATCCTACCAGCCACCCCTTTTTCTCATAAGGATATTCCATCTCTACATTATTCTGTTCTGCAAAGGCAAGCCATTCTTCTAATGTAGTAAACTGCTCCGGCACCTGCTGATAATTTACTACGTTATTGGAAACACTGCCTGTTGCTCCCACCTTTTCATCGGAATATAGTCCTTCCCGTAACCAGAACAACGCATCCTTCGGAACCACCGTGTCATTATTTAAGAGAAAAATATCTGCTTCTTTCTCGGCTGCTGCAATTCCCTGATTGCAAGCATACGGAAATCCTTTATTCTCCTGATTCACAATCAAGGTAATATCCTTTTGTTCTGCAAGCCACTCTGTAACACCATCTGTCGAAGCATTATCCACTACAATTAGTTGATATGTTTCCGCCGGATTGTTGACGCGGATACTCTCAATACATGCCTGCGTTAATTCTTTATTGTTATAGGATACTATAATAATCGCCGTCTTGGGATAATCTGTCTGTTTTTTGCTATATTTCATCATAAGTTAAATTCCTTTTCCTTTAAATATCCCCAAAATGTCTGCGCCTGCGTTAATGTTCGTTCTGCCACTTCTGTTCTCCAATTGAGTTTAAAAAATGATGTTTTCCGTGTCCACTCCTGATACTTCTTTTCATCAAACTTTCGATTCAGATTTTTCTGCAAATCAAATACAGCAGTATCACTTACCGGACATTCATCCATCATTTTATGTATCTCAGGAAATGTATCGTATTCTAATGCAATTACATCATCCATCCAAAAATAGTTAATCAGCGAATCATTCATTTCCCAATAAAACCATAAACCTTCCATGAGAAATCGCGCAAAAAGACTCTTCGGTTTCAAACGCAACAAATTACATGACCAACGTCCCTGAGATATATCTGATTTCCATATACTTTTCGAATACTTTAACGTATAGAAATCTTTTTCAAACATACTTTCTTCCATGTTATCCGCTACATAGTAAGTTGCATCCAACCACAGCCCACCATAACGATATAACAACTCTGCCCGTAACATATCCGACAAATGTGTCAGTGTTATCTTACCTTCCTGAAACTTCTTAATAACTGTATCTGTAAATGTCACGTATTCTCTGCAATTTTCTAGCGTAATCAACCGAAAAACTGCCTTTTCGCTCGGGATACGTTTTCGAATACTATTAATGCATGCCTTCACAAGTTCAGGTGCCGACTCTTCTCCCTGCCACCAGCATACCCAAACCGGTATTTTTCCTTCAAAATCATCCTTTTGACCAAATTCTTCCGCCAGACTTTTCACAGAATCCAGAGAACCGGTATGGGATTCATAAAGCTGAAGTAATGGCTTTAAAGTAGTTTTCATATACTGATACTTTAACTGCATTCCCTTAATATCATTCAAAAAATCTTTCGTTTCTATCATCTTAACATATTCTTCTCGAATGGAATATTCCTGATTCAAAAGCCAGACCCGAAATAAACGTTCCGATAAGAACCCCATGACCCTGCCCTGATAATCGTCATATTTTAAAAAATCAATTTGCTTTTCTGCTTCGAACAGAATATCAAACAGCCATGCACAATATTTGTCAAAAATTTCTTTTCGGGTAATCCACATATTTCCCATGGAAATCAAATTCGAATTCATTGCCATCTGAAATGCAGTTGAATATTCCGGATATTTTTCCTTTATAATCTCACCACATAGCAACAAATCTTCCACATCATGTCTTGCCGCATAATGCGCTTCCATGCTCCCTTCTTGCGCACATCTGCTATCAGGAATAATTATGTCGTAGCTTTGCAGAAGTTCCTCAATGTATTCTTTCTCTAAAATCTGTTCATCTTTCACGAAAAATCTTCTGTAATGACAAATGCCAATAATATCACAGTTTACATTTTTCCACAGCCAGTACAATCCTGTCAGTTCGCAGTAACTACTGTTTTTTTCTGAGATAGAATCCCCTGTATCATCCCCCACATAACCAAGGTCTTCCTTTCCTTTTCTTCCTACATGAAGAGGAATATAGATATCATTTTGAATTGGCTCTATCTTTTTATGTGTCATAACATAAAGTCTTGTATCCATATTCCGACCTCCTATAGGGTAATAAAGCGATATGACCTGCCATCTACCGTTATTTCCTGTTCCGTTTTGAAAGCTACCATTTCCTTAACTTCTTCCAAATTCCAATCCGTCAGAAGATAAGAAACATGCGAAGATAACCAGTTCCACATAAGGGGCATTTCCTCCTTATGTGCCAGCTCTTCCACTTGTATCATAACTGCCAGTTCATACTTCTGATGATTTTCTGAAGAAAAAATTTCCTCCGGTTTGTATATGGCATCGTATATCGTGTTCCAGACCGGACACACAATTTCCGGAAAAAAATCTACTCCTACCATTTTCTTATCTGCTGGAATCTCTTTATCCTTGACCTGTCGGGATACACTTCCAATTCGTTTTAAAAACATTCCAACATCCAGAATACTATCTGCCTCTGTCCGGTCGATAACTTCAAAAAATGCATATATGTCCGTTTCATATGTAAGTATCATTTTATCCATGAAGTACTACCTCTCAGCCTTTCTTGCCCGAAAAATATACTGGTATATTTGAAATTCTTCTTTCGGAGCAATTCCCGGTATTGTCGCCAATGCATCCAACATCTGCATTTCTTGTGGTGTAATCTCCTCTCCTGCAGTTCCGGATAAAGCTTCAATTCCCAGTCCGCATCCCTCAAACATTTTAGCAATACTGTTCAATGTGAAAAATCTAATATGCGTTCTATCCAGAATCCCTGCATCCTGGTAATCTAACTTTCCCTGCAATAACGGCAATAATGCAGATACATGCATAAAGTTAGGCACACTGCATAAGAATGCTCCACCTTTTTTCAAATATGGCATCAAGCGTTTTACCGCGTTCTCTGGTTCATGCAAATGCTCAATAACATCAGCTAAAATGATATAATCAAACTGTTCCTCGGTATACGGAATCTCCATTGTTTCAATATTTCCCTGAATAATATCCAGATAATTTGCACCAATTTCTGCCACACGATCCACAATTTCAATTCCACAGACCTCTGCCTTTGGCCAGAAATACTGTATTTTAGCCAGTGTTGCACCCATACCGCATCCCACTTCTAACACTTTGATAGGCTGATCTATATTATGGGTAATCAGATTTATAATCTCCAAACGCGCCCGGGTATAATATCTTATGTCAAACTTCCATTTTTCTTTTAATTTTTCCGCATTTCTCCATGAAATGTGATTCCATGATTCCTGAAATTTTCCATTTCCCGAACCATAATGATAAATGAAACTATTCTTACATAACAGAACTTTCCAGCCGGCCTTGTTCATTCGGATTCCCAAATCGTTATCCTCATACTGCCCAGAAGAAAAACGTACATCCAACAAACCGATATTATCCAGTGCTTCCCGCTTTAACATCAATGCAAATCCCACTAAAAATATTTTTTTCTCATATGGATTTTTTTTCGGAAGATTATTCCTTGCTCCAAAAGCAATATACTCTTCCAGTGTATCATATTTTTCCACTATCATCTGCTCATTCATGACATAATTGGAAACACTACCGGTCGCACCGACCGCATCATTTTCATATAACCCCATTCTCAACCAAAAGATTGCATTGGGAGTAACTACCGTATCATTATTGAGAAGAAAAATATTATTTTCCGGCTCTGCTATTTTTATTCCCTGATTACATCCATAAGGGAATCCTTTATTCTCGGAATTGCATATGAGTTTAATATCATCCTGCTCCTCCAGCCACTCTCTTACTCCATCGGTGGAATGATTATCCACTACTATCATCTCATAAGAAGAAGCTAAGTTGTTCTGTCGAACACTTTCAATGCATTGCTGTGTCAGTTCCTTTACATTATAGGACAACATCACAATTGATGTCCTTTTCACATTCCATTTTTCACTCTTCTCAACAGCAGCTTTGTATTGCAGAATAATATCCAAATCTTCTTTCTTATCACAATAAAACTCTGCATTTTCATAACAAAGCCACGCCTGATTTACATTTTTCTGTTCATAATAATTCCCCAGCAAAAGATATAACTCATAGTTTTTATAATTATAAAGCAATCCCTTCCGGATGCTCTCGTATGCATCTTCCATCTGCCCTTTTTGAAAAAATATAGTAGCTGCCAATACTGCCAGTTCATCTGTCCAGACATCATTCTGATGTAATTGAAATTCCTGCTCTGCCTGTTCCCATTCCCCTGCATTGATTAATTCAATTAGTCTTCTGTACACGATATATCTTCCTCCATCCTGTTCTACATCGCACATTCAAATATTTTTGTCAATAAAAAGTCATACGAAAACTCTTCCTGAACCTTTTTCCAACCGCGATAAGCAATCTCTTTTCGCTGCTCTTCATGTCGTAAATAATAATCTGCCTTCGCTAGCATATCTTCTTTGCTTTCAAACATTACAACTTCCTGTCCATCTATAAAATATTCTGCAAGCTCCGGTTGATAATTTGATAATAAAAATCCTCCAGCTCCCATAATGTCCAAGGCACGAAGCGGTATTCCACTCACAATAGACCGAAGCGTTATATTAAGATTTATCTTAGAACTGCGAAATACCTGTGGCATCTGCCTGTCATAAGAAACAATTCCTCCCGGTTCTACTCCCGGTACAAGCCCCACATCCGAACCGGTATATAATTTAAATCTGCCTATTGTAGCCAGGGCAGACATCAAATCTCTTCTCTCTCTGCACGTAACCTCGGCATTTATCATATCGGCATATAATTGTCTTGTAGTAACCAGATAAGATTCATCCAGATTCATGTGTATATATTTCTCTAACTCTTTTATAATCTCATCTGTTAAAGTTTCCTGTACCAGATTATATCCATAAATCTTCTGTTGTGATTCTACAACTCCATCAATATATCCCTTCAAATACTCCGGTAGATAATTGATCTGACGATACATGTTCTTCTCGTAAAGACTTCCCACAAAACTGATATCCTGTTGATATTCTGCTTCTCCCGAAAAATCTCCCAGTAACTTATTAAGCCGAACAGTATTTACCGGTAATGGCAGATGATAGAGATGATTCGGCTTGATTCGTTTCACTTCTTCATACTGCACCTTATCAAAAACAAAAATACTGGTATATTCACTTTGTACTGCCGGTGAGAATAAAGTAAGATGCGGCATATCATATATCCAGGCTATATATCTTTTTCGCAATCGCTGTGCCGACTTTGCAATGATTGGAAAAAAATCAAATGAGAAAAAGATATCACATTGATGTTCCAGAAATATATGCTCCAGATTTACGGTAAACTCTTCGTCTTCTTCATAATTTTTCAATGGAATATGACACTTTACGACAGTATGCCCCAGACGTGTCAATGCTTCCATCATGTCATTTTCTGAATTTTCAAGCCATGTATAATAAAATATTTTCACTATATTCCCTTCTTCCCTCAACCTTTTCCCCAGAAACATACCACTTCACAGGCACATGAGTCCGGTGCCACTGTTCTACAAACCGCTCCATATTGTCTCCTACAATAATAACTTCTTTAAACTGCTTATACAACTTATCTTTCATATCCCACATCATATGCATCGGCTGTTCCAAATAAAAAGTCTCAATATGCATCTGGTCTAGTTCTTCTAAAATATCTGCATCATACTGCTGCACTACCAGAAAAATATCATACTGTTTCCGCAATTTCTGACACAATTCAAAGGCTTTCGGAGTTTGTCTTGCTATGCTATTTACTATCAGCAGAACCTGTTCTTGTCCCGATTTCTCCCAACTCTCATCCCGTACAATCAGCGGCTGCATATGTTTTACTTCTATACTTTGCTGCTCAGTCATTACTTCCTGAAAAGAAAAAAGTTCTCTTTCTTCCTGTTCTTTCCCATGTATACGGCAAAAACTAAGCAATGTTTCATATACTCTCTTGCGCTTCCGGCAGTAACTGATACACACAATACATATTGCATATACGGAATAGTTTTCTATAATCTCACTTAATACCTCATCATCTATTTGGGCATTGTATTCTATCCGCTTCAATAAATGTTTTAACCTTCGAAGATAATCCAAAGTATCCTTCGCATTTCCTCGATAAATCTGTTTTATGGAATTGGTATTCTGCTCTGTACCAAAAATGCTGCTAACTTGACAGTATTCCTTTGCCCAAAGCTGATTTTTCACGCCTGGATTGCTGCATATTGCAGCAAATTCCGTCATTTGTCCACTATTCAAATGACTTGCTAACATCGCTGTAAGCGCTTTCGCCAGCTCTTCCATTTCCCGCTTATTCTCACTGATGTGCTCTGTATATTCAAATGGATATATGTCTTGGTATTCTTCCACAAATTTTTGACGCCATTTATCATAATCCTTCAGCCTGCTATATCGATTATCGTGATAACACCAATATTCTTTCTGCTTAGGAACCACAACTTTTAAACCTTTGCGCAGAAATTCATAGCACTGGGAGATATCATAATAATCCCATCCCTGGAAAAGATCTTCCCGCCATGGAATGTCATACTGTGTGGCAAGTAATAAGCCATCTAAGGCATCCACTTCACAGATTCCACTTTCGTAACCTTGAACAGAATCTAAATTATCATACACTTTCCCTGTATTCCATCCATCAACTGCAAGACCATCTAAAGGCATCTTTCGTCGGCCAACACATCCCAGGATACCGATTTCCGAATCAGATTGAAATACTTGCAATAATTCATGGATAAAATTAGGATTGATAATGAATGTGTCCTGATGAAGATAAACCTTATACTTTGCATCACTACGGTTCATTCCAATATTATAACCCGAAGCCATGGAAGACGCGTTATAAATTGGAATAATTTCCGTACTATAACCTCTTGGAATTTTTAAATTTCTTAAATAAAATAAGCACTCATCTGTTTCCTGTTTATCATTGCTACAGATGATAAATGCAATTTGATACGGATTCATGTTTTCCTACTTTCTCTCAAATAACTCATTTTTCCTGCGCTTTAGTTTTCAACAGTAACCTATCAATTTTTCCATTTGCATTTAACGGAAGCTCACTTTCCAATAAAATTTTCCCTGGCAACATATATTTAGGTATTTTCCCCTTCAAAAATGCAAATATATCTTTTTCTGTTTTCTCTTTTTCGACAACACAATATAATACAATTTGGTTTTCTACATTATCATATATTGCACAACACTGTCTCATTTCTTCCATCCCATATGCTGCAGTTTCGATTTCTCCTAACTCTATTCGATATCCCATATGTTTTATTTGAAAATCTCTTCTACCAACATACTCTAATTCCATATATTCATTATATCTAACAATATCTCCCGTACGATATATTCTTTCCTCATAAAGATTATTTAATGGATTTATTGTAAATGCTTCCTCTGTCTTAACGCTGTTATTATAATATCCATTTGCAAGACAACTTCCCCTTATACACAACTCTCCTTCCTCGTTTTTTTGCACACGCTGATTATTTTCATTCAAAACAATAATATCTGTATTTTCGCACGGCTTTCCTATTGGAAGTGGCTCTTCATCTGTAAACTTTCTATCCACTTCATAATAAGTACATGCGTACGCGGCTTCTGTTGGTCCATATAAATTCACAAATTTCGCATTTGGATAATAACGCCTCCATATATTTAAATGTTTATTAGGCATAACCTCACCACAAAACATGACGAGACGTAATTCTTCTATGCTTTTTTGTGCAAAATAATCTCTATTTGTCAACATCATCAAAGCGGATGGCACCCATATTAACGTGTTTATTTTCTTTTCGTTTATATAATCAATTAATTTGTTTGGTAGTAAAAACAACATTTCAGGAATAATCTGTAATGTTGCTCCTGAACATAGCGGAGTATAAATATCCGGCATCGACGCATCAAAATAAAAAGGCGCCTGATTTCCCAGCACAGATGTTTTATCAAATTGAAAACGTTCACACTGCCACTCAATATAATCGATAATCGCTCTATGGCTAACAACCACTCCCTTGGGAATCCCTGTAGATCCAGAAGTAAATAGAACATATGCCGGATCTGTGTCTATAGTATTCTGGCTCCATTTTTCCACACTCCCCTTTGGTATTCTTTCACATACTTCTTTTTCCAGCAAAATTATTTTTCCTACAAACCCTGTTTCCTGTAATAACGACACTAAATTTGACGTAGTAATAGCTATCTCCGCCTCTAATAATCCGATAATAAGTTTCAATCTCTCTTTTGGCATTTTTACATCTAGTGGCACGTAATAATTTCCACTATACAAAACTCCCATGAGTGCCACATATTCCATTACACTTTTTGTGCAAAACACAATAATTGGCTTATTAAAATACCTCAGGCGCTCTGTATGAATGTGCTGCGCTATATTTGTTGCTCCAAAATGTATCTCCTCAAAAGTTAACTCTACTTTTTCCTCTGCTACTGCCACTTTATCTTTTTGCTCTCTTAGCTGTCTATCCAGATACTGCACCACATTTGTTATCATATCATTTACCTCAAATTAAGCTTTTTACAAATTCTATTATACTATTCAAATTTTCAAAATCTTCTAATTTTAAATCATCTAATGGGACTTCTACATTATATTTCTCTTCTAATTCTGTTATCAAAAGTAAAAGTCCCATAGAATCCAAAATATCTTCTTCTAATAAATTTGTTTGTTCGTTAATATCCACGTAAGGATTTATATCCTTTAACATTGCTAATATTTCTTCCTTCATTTTTATATCCTCCTCTATCTCTTTTTATAATACTATATTTTACATTACACATTGCTTGTCTATCCGTCCATAGGTTACTTCTTTTGTTTGATCCCTAAAAGTAACTTTGTTTATATATAATTCCGCACTATTTAACAAATACTCAATTACACTATTTTACACTTTGGTTACCTAATTCCTTTATTTTCTCTATTATATAACCCGCAAACCTTTTTCTTCCAGTTGTATAAATAGCCTCATTTACTACATTTACTGCTGAGAATTCTTCTTTGCTTAGTAAACTGCTTGCATCAAAAAGTGGTACATGATATTTCATTAACAATTCTTTTAAGTCATCACACTTTTCTGCATAAATCTTCTCAAACCCTTTCCCATATACTTCTTTAGCTAATATCATATTCATTGGTTCTATAACTAGAGATATTTTTATATTGTTCTGCTCTGCCCACTCAATTATCTTATCCAGATACTGAATTTCCTCACACTTTTTGTCCAACTTTTCTGCTATACTAATATCTAAGTATGATTTTAATACTTCATTATGTCTCAGACCGCTATCTAATCGTGCAGGACTATACTTATTTTCTAAATTATAATCTATTGATCTCTCCTTCGCTATGTCATACCCTATGCACAATTCTTTTTCTGTCTGTATGTCTCCTAGTTCCAATACATATTCTTTTAATTTTTTTATCAGTTCTGGTTTTTGGGTACGGGGTAAAATGTGATGAAACGATGTAAGGGTTTCCCAACTCACTATTATAATCAAATTTCTCAAATTTGGATTCTGATACATCTCTGTTCTTATCAAATAATACATATTTCGCATTCCCAAACATGTCATACCTAAAATTTTAATTGCTTTCTGATATTTTCTTTTTATCATCTCAGATAAATCTTCACTATTTCTGTCGTCTATAGGCAGTGTATGCAATATACTTGCTCCTACAACAAGAACTTCATTATCATATTTTTGCTTCAACTCATTCATCAAATCATTATAATCCGAAGATACTAAACTGAAAAAATCTTCTTTCTCTTTAAAACTTAAATCAAAAAGCAAATTTCTGACTTCATCCTGATATTCCATAGATATCACGATATACGTCGATTCTATGTCAATCTTTTCAAATGACATTATCACATGTCCTGACAAACTTTGTCCCTGCTTTTTCCTATCGTTATCTATATATATAAATTCATTTTCCCCTAAATCCTCAAGAATCATTCCTGCAATGATTCCTCGAACGCTCGCCCCCCAGATAGCAATTTTTTTATTACTTGCTTTATTTAATACAATCTTTAATTGTCTTTCAAAAGATAAATATGTACTTTTTTCAATTGTATTTAATGCCCACACACAAATGCTCTCCTTCCAGTTCATTTCTCCTTTATTTTACAAAAAAATCATAGTTCTTCCAATATATTATTTAAGTTTTCCTGTATTACTTCTTCCTCTGGATATAATTCATTTGCAGTTGTCAACAATACCACTGTATTTTTTACATCACCCCTTGCGTAACAACAACATGCTCTTGAAAACAAAACATCACAATCCAACCTCATCGTTTCCTCAAGAGTTTCTAGTATTTTTTCCACTTCATCATATGCACCCTTTGACAATAACTCGTTCATCTTTATTTTCAAGTCATATTCCCGTTTTTCTGTTTTTGTATGCTGTTCTATAATTCTCCTTGCATCCAAAATTGATGTGCAATTTTCCCCCAGCAAATATTTAATACAGAAATTTACCAATTCGTTATCACGCGCAACAGTATTCTTTTCCGATATACTTGCAATAATATAAAGCATCATATCGTATTTATTATTCTTTTTTTCAAAAATAAGCTTTTTAGATATAAAACACTGACTAAAATTATATTTATAAAACAAAAGTTGTGTCTTTTCCTGCATGCTTTCTTTTGTGGAAATATTGTAAATCTTTTCTAATCCCGCATGAATTTTGTGTTCCCACATAACTTTAATATCATTAGAAAATACGCCTATATATTCCCTATATACCTTATCTTGTAACAAATTTTCAATATACTCTAGTCTATCTTTTAATAATAATCCTTCTACATTTGAAATCATTTTCAAATCTATTTCTAAGCCTCCCAAATGTATAATGCTCAATTTCTCAAAATTGGCCTGGGTGCTTTTCTCCCAAATTTTTAAAAGGCGGTTACCTTCAAAAAAAATTGCATCATAACTTAAATATCTATCTTTATAATAACTCGTCCTTGTTATCGAATTATTTCTGACTCTATAAAAATATAAAGGCTTGTCTATACAAACACAACTCTTTGCAACCTGTAATATCCGAAGACATACATAGGTGTCTCCTCCGATCGATATATAAGAAGGTCTATCATAAATATAATCTAAATTTTGTACATAAAAGTCCCTTAAAATTATCTTTCCCCATACCGGTCTGAATACATTATAAAAATCATCAATACTATTTCCCAACTCGTTAATATTTTTGTCAGAAAAGGCTTTTGGTACAACAATATTACTTATTTGATGCGGATTATCACTAAAAAACTGCACCGATCCAGCTGCAACAATATCTATCTCTTCCCCACCAGTCGCTTCATACAAAGCTTTCAAATAATCCCTATGCAAAAAATCATCACTGTCTAGCTCTGTTACATATTTTCCCTTGCTCTTCTTCAATAAATCTAAATAATTATATTCTCCTTCCCGACTCGGTTCTATTTTATTATAATTCTTTCTATTTACAAACAAACGAATTCGTTTATCTTTCTTTGCGTACATTTCCAATATAATCCCTGTATTATCTGTGGAACCATTCTCCAAAACAATCCATTCAAAATTTTCATACGTCTGGCTTAATACGCTTTCTGCACACTCTCCTATATAATCTTCGACATTATACGCCCTGGTGATTATTGATATTAGTGGTTTTTCCAATGTACTCATTTTCTATTCCTCTCTGGTGCAATATATTTTTTCATCCACTCTTTTTCAAAATCCTGTATATATTCTGAATAAAAAAATACATCATAATTTACAATCAAAATTTTCTTTATTCTCTTTAATACCTGGTAACAACTCCTCAACTGATTCTTCTCAATCTTGTTACACATAGAAATCATATATGACCATTCGCTATATTGTGCATAATCTGCTATAGATGGCAATTTGGCACTAAGCCATTCCGTTCTTTCTCGAAAAGCCGCCAAATATTCTTCTAACTGGTCCTCTGTCAATAACAAGTCGTTTGTAGTAAACGCGGAATTATTGCTTTCATGTCTTCTAAAACAATATTTTGGTTCTCCACCTGCTACCACACATTTTGCCAATGCAAAATGTTTATACACAACAGTAATATCATCATATTTTCCATCTTCACGGAACGGAATCTGATCAAACAATTCCTTTTTTAGCAATTTGGTTGGATATGCTGCATTGTACTTCTTCCTTTTCAATAATTCAATAACACTCTCCCCACTATTCATAACTAACACTTTATCAAAACAACAGTTATCGAAAATCTTACCTTCAATTTCTTTCTGAGAACCACACAATACAATATCAGCGTTATAATCTTTAACAAAATCTACCAAGTATTCCAGCATATCTTCATACATCCAATCATCATCATCGATAAAAGCTACATACTCTCCAGTTGCCTGTCTCAATCCAAAATTTCTTCCAGCGCCAATACAACACTTACTAATATGATATGGTTTAATTCTTTTGTCCATTTTTGCATAATACTCTACAACTTCCCCACTCTTATCTTCTGAACCATTATCTACTATTATAAATTCAATATTTTTATATGTCTGATTTAAAACAGATTCTATTGCTCTCTGTACCAGTTTCTCTCTATTATATGTTAACATGATTACACTAATCTTTATTTCCATATACATCCCTCCCTTTCATCCCATTCCTTTTAAACCAGCTTCCTAATAGCCTCATATAATAATTCAGTCATTCTTCTTCTACCAACTTCATTTGCTGTCTCATCCGGTGTTTCAGGCTCTGCAAACATATCTACTCCAAGACAATAACTCAAGTCCAACAATTCCTTCTTATTCTCTTCTACAATCTGTCTGATTTTTTCCAAATTCTGTTTGTACTTTACTTCAAATTTTTCCCCTAATAACTTTGTTCCTACAGTATAATTTACCGGTGGCACAAAAGGAATCACGTCTATATTTTCCTCTCTCGCTTTTTCAAAAATTTTGCGAAGATACACAAGTCCTTCCGTCTCTACATTTAAGTTATACATATAGTTAATTCTAAAATAATTCTTGGCTTTTATTTCCTTTGCTTTTTCCCCTTCTGTCTGAAACTTATGTGTAAAAAACTCCACTTGTATGTTTTTGCTTCTTTCTTCCACAACCCTCATATATTCTTCAAATTCTTCATCTCTATTCTCTGTTTTATTATAGACCATCCGTAGTAACTCTACATGCTGAGATCTAGGCAATAAATGATGTTTCCCGGTCAATGTATCCAAATTCACCATAACTAGCAATACCTTAGGTTTCATTCCGTTACTAATCTGAGCATTTAATACATTGTAATGTGCCCGTAATCCCATTCCGTGCATCGCTAATACTTTTGTTCTATCTTCACCGCACTTTGCTTTTATCATCTCTCCCAAATTAGTTAAATCTATATCTTTCATAGAAATTTTAGAGAATTCACAATCTCCCATAATAAGAATTTCACCTTTATATTCTCTTTCAAATTCATTTACATATTTTTCATATAAACAAGACTTTATTGTAAAAAAGTCCTTGTCTTTTATATAACCTTTTTCCTGTAATTGTTTTTCTATGTCTGTGCTCGCTTCTGCTGAAATCAAAATTTTTGCCTTTTCTTTCATCATTTTTTGATACAACTCTTCAGGAGATATAATAGGAAATTCATCTATCACCCCTCCCCACTTTTGTTCGTTATTATCAACAAAAATGATATCATGGTAATTTCTTTTTCTAAAAAAAAGCGAAAATTCTGTTCCTCTAATCCCAGCACCCCATATTGCAATCTGTTTCTTCTCAACAATCTCTTTCTTCCTATCCAGCCATTCACAAAACGCCTCATAATCTTCTCGATTTGTAGATGTTACAGGCCACGCAAAATTAATAGACTCCTTCAATTCATTCTCCTCCTATAGTATCTCCTGTATCAGTGTAACTATTTTTTTTCTTCCCTGCTCTCGAATTCCCTCATTAGTAGAACGTAAACAAATAAAATCATCCTTTTTTAAAACATAACTCAAATCTAGAGTTTTTCCTTTTCTCTCTGCGATATGCTTTATCACTATATCTCTTATTGCTTCATATTTTTGATAAAATACATCTCCAAAATATTGTTCACCCATTTCATAATTTACCGGCATAATTACATATATATTTTCTATTTCTTCTCGCACACACTTTTCTATCATTTTATCCAAATATTGTATGCTTTCTGAATCCTCCTGTAACCTATACAAATAATTCAGTTTCATATGTATGCGGCGTTCCTGTTCAATCCTCTGCTCCGAAAGATTATCTTCTCTGTTAGGTGAAGTTCCTATATCTATTATTGAGTTTTCACTTCTGTTTTCCACAATCTCTGCAAACTCTTTTGCCTCTTCAGTATCAATCTCTGAAATATTTTGCAAAGCTTTAACCACCTCAACATGCTGATTTTTCGAAAACAAATGGTATTTCCCATAAAAAATACTTAAATCTAACAAAATTAACGTTTTCTTTAATGACGACATTTTGCACAAATTCATCAAAAAAATATTATAATACAAACGCATGTATATTCCATTCATGCCTAAAACTTTTACCTTGTTTTTCTGATACAACAAATCTGCTATAGATTTCTTCATTTCATCTGTAACTGAA
The DNA here is from genome assembly GCF_001940225.2 of Roseburia sp. 499. Taxonomy (NCBI): domain Bacteria; kingdom Bacillati; phylum Bacillota; class Clostridia; order Lachnospirales; family Lachnospiraceae; genus Roseburia; species Roseburia sp. 499. The sequence continues at coordinate 80,945 of NZ_CP135164.1, read as the reverse complement.
ATATTAACTGATGTACAATCTCCCAAAATAAGAGTATCTGCATCACAGTCTTCTGAAAAATGCTTTATTAATTTCCTTTCTGAACAGTTGGTTAAATTATACCATTCCTTTCCCTCAGTATATCCCATTTGTTCCAACTGTTGCATGCAAGAGAAATAATTTTCTATTGCCAAAAAAACGAAATATTCGTCCTGGTTATCCACAAGTTCCTTTGGTGAAATAACAAGTTTATCTCCAACTTTCTTTTCCCATTTTTTCGAATCATTATCGCAAAAAACAAATTCTTGTATTCCCAGACTCTTTAACGTATAGCAAAATTGTAATCCCAAAATCCCAGCACCAAATATCACAATTTTTTTGTCCTTTCGTGCCCGGGAAGTTTTTAAAACCGCCTGGCAGAAATTATCGTAATTTTCTTTTGCCACACATTCTATTAATCTATTACTGTTTATTTCTTCCATCGCTTTTCAATTCTTTCTAAAATTTCATTTTCATAACCATCTAAAATATCATTTTCCGTTAATACCGTATTCTGTGGAATATAGCAATTACTACAAACCACATTATTATTTCGGGTTTCTTTTAACTGATGAATGATAAATTGTCTCCTCTTTTCACTTTCCCAACACTCCTTTAGGGTTACTTCTTTTATATTTCCCAAAACCATTGGTGGTTCAATATTAGTACATGGAAAGACTGTACCATCTGGCAGGACATTAATAGTGTAAAACATTAATGGACATATTTTTTGTCGTTCATTCTGCCGACCATATTTGTTATATGTTTTAGTTTCTCTGATTGCTGCATTTTCTTCTTCAATATCCCACAATGGTACTATCGTTTCTACATATACCCGGTCTGCGATAGGTGTAAATTTTTCATAAAATTTTTCAGTATCCCCTTCTTCTAATGCAGCATCTACTACCTTAATGCAAATTTTCGTATCTTTTTTTATCTGATATAAAAACTTAATATTGTTATAAAACTTCTCATAATCAATAGCAACACCACAAACCTCTTGATATTTCTTTGTATTCATTCCTTGCAATGAAATAATAATTCTATCAATATTACTTTCTGCAATCTTTGTACTTAACTCTTCGTTCAGCAACGAAGCATTCGTATGTATTTCTACGGATTCCGCTACATTTCTTTCCTTTGCATATGCCAAAAACTCCGCAAATTTAGGATGTGCCAATGGTTCTCCATTATGAGACAAGGAAAAACGTTTAATACGCCCTTTAAATTCTAACGCCTGATCCACAATTCGATGAAAGACGTCTTCTTCCATCAATTTATTTTTTCCATAATAAAATTCCTTTTTCCCCATTCCTCTAAAACAGTAATTGCATCTAAAATTACAAACATCACTAATATCTGCCATTATGGTGAACGGTGTATCAAGTGGTAACGTTTTTCCTAGACACACACGCTCTGTATTGTATGACGGCTTTATTTTCTCTTCTTGCATTTTCTTTTCCTCGCACTATTAGTATTTATTCCCATCTCTTCCATGGCGCATTTCCCGCATACCAAAGTTTTTCCAGCATCCCTTTATCTCTCATCGTATCCATGCACTGCCAGAAACCATTATGCTTATATGCTGCTAACTCTCCATCAAATGCCAGATTGTTCAAAACTTCTTTTTCAAAAACCAGTCCATCCTCATCTCGCAGATACTGAAACACTTTAGGTTCTACCACCATGAATCCACCGTTAATCCATGCACCGTCTTCTTGCGGTTTTTCATCAAATTTGTCAATACCTGCACCATCCTCATTAAAATCCAGAACCCCAAATCGACTTCCCGGTTGGATTGCAGTCATAGTAACCGTTCGCTTATTTTTCTTATGGAACTCTAACAACTCATCAAGATTCACATCACTTACTCCATCGCCATAAGTGAGCATAAATGGTTCATTTCCTACATATTTATGTATTCGATATATTCTTGCACCGGTCTGTGCCTTTTCCCCCGTATCTACCAGGGTTACTTTCCAGGGTTCTGCAATATTATTATGAACAATCATCTCATTTCCATTTTTAAAATCGAAAGTGATATCAGACCGATGTAAATAATAATCTGCAAAATACTCCTTTATTACATATCCCTTATATCCGCAACATATCACGAATTCATCAAATCCGTAAGAAGAATAATACTTCATAATATGCCATAAAATAGGTGCTTCTCCAATTGCAACCATCGGTTTGGGTTTAATTCGGCTTTCTTCACTAATTCTTGTTCCCAAACCTCCTGCCAAAATCACTACTTTCATATCTTTTTCCTCCCAATCCATGTACTTTAAGACAAATTTACAACAATCTCACTATTATATTTCTCATCAGTTACACCTTCTACAACATCTCCCCTCGGCATTTCATTATTATACTTGTTTTTTACCGATACTCTTTCTCCCTTTCCTGCCAAAAACCATTCATATTCTAAATCAACATGTCCTATATCAATTGCCTGATAACCATGTTTTGTTAAATCATATGCAAGAACTCCGGCAGAAGGTCCCATTGCAATCAGGAAAAGCACTCCTTCCTCTGCAATCTCCAAAGATGCTTTTAAAATATCATCATACTTGTCAAAAGAACTTGTGGCCGGAGCCAGAATACGACGAATAGATTTTGCATTCTCTAATAAATCGTTCCCCATTCCCATTCTGGTCAATGCACCCTCTACAATAATAACATCTCTATCTTCCCAAATCCTTTTCAGATTCGCAAATCTTTTTGCAGTCTCTTCTTTTCCATTTTCTTTCATTATTACATACGGCCGAGACATATATGCATTATAGTATATCTTTTCACTACTTAGATACTGCTGATGCATTTCCCTTACTTCTTTCGTCATATAAATCCGAATACTATCTGCTGACGTTTTATTATACTTATCCAGATTTCCATAGTTATCTGCTATCCCGATTAAAATTCTGTCATCATCTGTCCGTATAACCTCTTCTAATCGCTCTGCTAATTTGTTATCCAGTCTCTGAAATTTTTGACGGCAAACTTTTGACATAAGTGAAAATTCACCATCACCAAATCGCGCCATTGACTTTCTTTCCTCTACGATTTTATCTATCGTTTTTTCACAACTTTCAATATGTGGAAAAAAAAGTGTTTGCCCATCTACTCTGGGATCTAATATCTCATATTTTACATTATCAATAATTGTATTCATCTGCATAATATACAGATGTGCATTTCCCAAAGATTCATTCATTTGGCATATTACCTGAAACATCTCTTGACTGCTTTGCGAAATCTCCCTTAGAGTATTCTTTAAAATAGAAATTTCTTCTTCTAATTTTCTTTCATCACACATGCACTTTTTCCTCTCCACTGCTTTTCTTCTTCTATCTTAACTTCTGGCTTTTACCACATATTGATATGTATCATACATATACTTTTCTACATTTTGAGATATTTCCAACAACTTCATTTCCAACTTCTCCTGTTCTTCTGTCAGATTCATTGTTGTGCTCCCAATTTCCTCCATTGTATATCCTTCTTCTTGGAACATTAACAATATTTCATAATACGTAAAGAAATGAATATGTGTTCTATCTAACAATCCCATATCTTGATATTCAAATCTTCCATTGAGTAATTGTTGCATTACTGAAATATGCATTACATTTGGTATGCTGGCTATGATGTGTCCATGCTCTTTTAATAGGTTCCGTTTACAAAACCATATTATTTTCTGTGGGTCTCTTAGATGCTCCAACACGTCGCCAAAAATAATATAATCAAATTTTTCTTCAAATGGTACATTCTCTTCTTCGATATTTCCTTCTTTTACATCAACCAAATATTTTGCAATATTAACAGCTGCTCCATTGATTTCTAATCCATGGACCTTACTGTTAGGATATCGGCCTTGTATTTCCAGTAATGTTGCTCCCAAATCGCAACCAACTTCTAAAACATGAAATTCTGCCTTTATGTCCTCCACAATTAAATCCGTCAAATTACTGTTAGGAATTCTATTAAAATAATTCATATTCCAATTATCTTTTAATATTTCCCTGTCATTTTGATTGTTGGTTTCTGCAGCACCACTATTTCCAGCACCGAAGTAAAGATCAAACGTAATTGCATCATCACATACAATCGCATGATTTCCTTCTTTTATCATCTTTAATTCATAATCTACTAATACATTCTGAGGCTCAATTAGTTTTTCATTAAACTTTCCATTTTTCTCCAACATTTCTCGTGAAATGGCCCACATCCCTGCATCTATTCCTACAACTTTTTCATAGACACATTCTGTTTTCTCTCTTATTAACTGTTCTTCCAACGCAAGCATATCTTCTACCTTATCAAGCGACAGATATTGTACTCCTCGAAAACCATTTGATTTTGGGCCTGCTACACCATTTCCATTCACACTTACAGCCTCTGACAACTTTGCCAAACAATTTTTCCCCGGTATATATCGCATATCCATAAAAACAACGATTTCATCCAGCTGAAAATTATCTACAATAGCATTCCATACTGTTCCATACCCTTGTTTTCCCTCATCAAAAACAATGTAGTCATATCCCATTGTTGGCAGTATATCCGCTGTTCCATCATCTGAGCCGTTATCAACAAGAATAATTCTATTGACCTCACTTATTTCTCTCAGCCAGTTCAAACAAACTTCTAAGAGTTCTTTTCGATTATACATTGTTATTGCAAGTGTAATATTTCTCTTCTCCATTTTTTTCCTCATTTTTCATTTCATATATATAATACAAAACAGGGACACCACTTTTAAAAGCGTCCCTATTTTTTATTCCTAAATCTCATTCAATTTTTGCAAAAACGGAAGCAATTCCGTTTCCATTACTTCTCCTATCAACAAATCATTCTTTGCATTAACAGCATCATTTAATTTTACAATAATATCATTCGTCGATTCCTTGGATATAACTTCCTTATCACGATTCAAATATTTCATTGTTCCATTTATTACTTGAATCTCCCAGTTAATTCCTTTAAAAATATGCTGCAAATACTCGTCGGTATCCTCTTTCTTCTCACCCTTTAGTTCTGGGATAATTTCTTGCACTGCCTTTACCACCTTGACATTGTACCCTTTCAAAGTCTCAAGTGCCTCAATTTCTTCCTTGAATTCGTTTTCCATCTGTCTTTCTCCTTCCATGGTTATTGTATGTAGTATATATCGGTTTTTCCCCATATATCTTAATATCTACCACTATATTCTTTTATATTTTCCTACTTTCTCCATACCATTCGATTCACAATTTCCGTATAACTCTGAATGATTTTCACCACTTTTACACTGACATTTTCTTCCACGTAATCAGGTACATCTACCGGTAAATCTCCCTGCGCATACATAGCAGTTGCAAGTTCTACTGCCTGCAATACACTTTCTCCTGTAATACTACCAATTGTAAATACTCCTTTATCCATTGCCTCCGGGCGCTCTGTACTAGTTCGGATAGATACTGCCGGAAATTTAAAATATGCAGCCTCTTCCGGCACAGTTCCGCTGTCTGATACCACGCAAAAGGCGTTTCGTTGCAAACAATTATAGTCATAAAATCCAAATGGCTGCAACGGTCTTACCACTTCATGGAATTTAAACCCTCTCTTTTCAATGATTTTACGGCTTCGTGGATGCATACTATAAACAATTGGCATCTGATAATATTCTGCCATGGTATTTACTGCATTCATCAATTCCATAAAATTTTCTTCCTGGTCTATATTTTCCTCTCTATGTGCAGACAACAAAATATATTTTCCCTTTTCCAATCCCAGTTTTTCTAACACTTTGCTACCTTCAATTTTATCCAGCACACCGGAAAGTACCTCGGCCATAGGGGACCCAACTACATAAGTCCGTTCCCTCGGAATTCCGGCTGCATTCAAATACCTTCTGGCATGTTCTGTATAACAAAGATTTACATCACTGGTAACATCCACAATTCTTCGGTTAATTTCCTCCGGCAAATTCTCATCAAAGCACCTATTCCCCGCCTCCATGTGAAAAATTGGTATTTTCAAGCGTTTCGCAGAAATAACACATAAACAAGAATTGGTATCTCCAAGTACAATTACCGCATCCGGCTTTTCTTTTGCAAATAACTCATAGGACTTCGCAATGACATTCCCCATGGTTTCTCCTAAATCTTTTCCAACCACTCCCAGATAGTAATCCGGTTTGCGCAGCCCCAGTTCTTCAAAAAAAACTTGATTCAACTCATAATCATAATTCTGCCCTGTATGCACTAATATATGATTAAAATATTCATCGCATTTTTTTATAATTGCAGACATTTTTATAATCTCCGGTCTTGTTCCTACCACTGTCATTAACTTTAATTTTTTCACTATACTCTACCTGCTTCCTACAGTTCTTCTAAATTATAATGCGGATATAACGCCTTATGCACCTTCATCCACTCTGTCATTTCAGCTATCATTTTTTCATAATCCGGTACTTGATATGAAAAATCGAAGTTTGTCCGAACCAAAGTTTTATCCAGATAAATCTCTTCATTCTTATGAATTGTAATTTTATCTTTTCTCAAATAACGGTTAAACAGCTTCAGCAATTCATATTTACTAATATTTTTCTCATATACCATATGGTGCAATCCTGTTATCCCATTTTGGGCTGCTTCTTCCATTATATTCGCAAGCTCTAATGTTGTAACTCCTGTCCACATAGCATGTACATATCCACTTACTTCCTTTTCTTGTTTCATAAACCAATTTAAAAGGCCTATTCCTTGTGCACTCATATCCGGTCCAATAATGGAAGTGCGTATGGTGAGATTCTTCTCATCTCTTAATTCCCCTAACGCCTTACTCCTGTCATAAAAGCTTCTTCCATCACAGAAAGACTCCTCTGTATATGGACCACTATTTCCTGCAAACACACAGTCTGTGCTCATATGTATAACTCTCGTATGCATATCTTTCGTAATTTCAGCTAAAAAATGTGGCAAAAAACTATTCAGATATACTGCCTGGTCCTTATATTGTTCAGCATACTGGTTTAAAATTCCAATCGCATTGATTACAATATCGTATTTTCCCTCTCGAATGATTTCTCTTATATCCTTTTCATTCCGGGCATCTCCCACTATACTATTGCAAATACTTACTTTTCTTCTGGAAAATCCATCAACAACATGTCCTCTCTCTTTCAAATAAAGTGCAATTGTATGACCTGCCATTCCAGATGCCCCTAACACCAAAAACTTCATTTTAGCACTCCCATCCTTCCAACTGCTCTTGGATATACTTCAACTGTAATAACTTTTCTTTTACTTCCTCTACTCCCAATATCTTTGTGTTATTTGAATTAAATTCTTTCAATACATTTCGTTCCACATTTCCATGTGTGAAATATTTGTCATAGTTTAGGTCTCTTTTATCAACAGAAACTCTATAAAAATTTCCAAGATCTATCGCGTGAGCACACTCTTCATTGGTCAAAAGTGTTTCATACATCTTTTCTCCATGTCGAATTCCTATCACTTTTATTTCTGCTTTCGGATTAAAGATTTCTCTTACTGCCTGTGCAAGAACCTCTATTGTGCAAGCAGGGGCTTTCTGAACCATAATATCCCCTGAACTGGCATTCTCAAAAGCAAATAACACCAAATCAACAGCCTCCTCCAGACTCATAATGAATCTCGTCATTTTAGGTTCTGTTACTGTCATGCACTTTCCTTTTTTTATCTGATCAATAAACAGCGGAATAACGGAGCCTCTGGAGCACATTACATTTCCATAGCGTGTGCAACAAATCATCGTCTTTTCCGGTGCTACTGTTCTGGACTTTGCTACAACAACCTTTTCCATCAACGCTTTAGACGTTCCCATTGCATTAATTGGATATGCTGCTTTATCTGTAGAAAGACACACTATTTTCTTAACACCCATTTCATTAGCCGCAGTTAAAACATTATCCGTTCCTAATACATTTGTCCGAACAGCTTCGATTGGGAAAAATTCACAGGAAGGTACCTGTTTCAATGCGGCAGCATGAAATATGTAATCAACATCATACATTGCATCTCGTACACTTCTAAAATCTCGTACATCCCCAATATAAAACTTAATTTTGTTACTTGCCTCCGGGAACATTACCTGATATTCATGTCGCATATCATCTTGCTTTTTTTCGTCTCTGGAAAATATTCGTATTTCTTTTATATCCGTCTCTAAAAAACGTTTCAAAACTGCATTTCCAAAAGATCCTGTTCCACCTGTAATCATCAATACCTTATCTTTAAAAATCCCCATGTTGTCCTCCTTCTACTTTTTCTCTATTGCATACAATACCGTTTCTCTACTAAATAAATAATAACTTCTCAAATAAAATTGATAGTTATGATTAAAAGAATATACCAAATTGATAAGACGCCATATATCATCCGTTTTATGATATGTACAGATTGCTAAATCAGGATGATATTTTCGTATAATCTGTTCTGCCCCCTGCAAGCTGTCATATTCAGCACCTTCAATATCCATTTTTATATACGATATCGGAAGTCCCGAAATCACAGTATCTAAAGCAACCCCCGGCACTGTAACATTTCCGCTTTCGCAGATAGCGCTTCCCGGGCTGTCAGATTTCTCTTCCGAATAGGAAAAACTAACAAGAGCATTTTCCTTGGAAGTAGCACAAGGAAATAGTACCGGATGATACTCTGTCTCACAACATTTTACTCTATCTGATAATATGTTAAAATTATTTATATCCGGTTCGAACCCAATATAATTTAATTTCAATTTCTGTTTTTGAAAGCTCTCAAATGTATCCCCTATATATGCTCCACAATCTACAAAATATGTTCCTTCCCTCACATCCTTTATAATATCTTTATCAAAATACTGTTCCTCATTTACCGGCTTTGAAAATTCTTCCGCATTTCCTCCGACAATTGCCTTAATATAATTTTCAAATACCCTCCTGCTTTCTTCCTCCTCTAATCTGCTATAAGCCAATTCTATTTCTTTTTCTTGCGAAACCAATAGCTCTTTATCAAAATAGCTCTCCATAAATGCTTCTACAAAATGTACAATATTTTCTTCCCTGAATCCAATCTTCTGAAGCCTTTCTTTAATCTCATTATATTTTTCTTCACTTTTTACATAAAATGATACAATAACAATAATCTCTTCTAGATTTAAGTCCGCCTCCTGCAACTGCTTTTCATTCATTACGGGAACTTCATTTCTTTTCTCAAAATGTTTATCATCCAAAAAACAAATTATTTTACTCTTCTTTTTCATTAATTGCTCATATACCCACGCGCCATTTACTCCACTTCCAAAAATAACTATCTCTTTTCCCTCTAACTTAGCATCATTATTTTGATTCAAATCTATTTTTCCGATTTCTTCTTTTATTTCCATTTTACCCCTCCATACATTCTTCCAAATATTCTTGAAATCCTTTTAACACCTCAATCAATTCTCTATCTTTATCTTTATACATATTCATTCTACTAATGAAGCACTGTTTTACCGTATCTTTCGAGTATGGTATTCCGGTTTTCTCAAATAAATTTCTCATTAGCTCTTCATCTTTTCTCAAATCACAAAATACTCTAATAGCATATATATCATTTTCCCCTTTTTTAGTCCCTTGTTCCGGATGTTCTCTTCCCATTACATTAAACTCATTTAAAAAACCAATTTTAGTTACTGCAGCCATTCGAAACCAATAGTCGTAATCTGTTGCATATGATGCATCTGGATTAAATTCACCTGTCTTCACCCAGCTTTCTCGCTTTCCTAATAATGAACACCCATGAAATGCATTTCCCGTCATCAATAATGTTATATAATGTGCAACCGGATTTTCACTATCCACTTCCTCTAAATAAGCTGTTGGTTCCCACATCCCCAACAATTCACTATTTTCATTAATAGAAACAAACTTTGAAAATACAGCATCAAAATTCGGATGTTCATGCAAATACTCTATTTGAGAAGATATCATCGTTTCAAAATATAAATCATCTGCACTTAACCAGCACATATATTCTCCCCGAGCATTCTGCATTGCTTTATTTAGTGCAACTGCTGCACCGCTATTCTTTTCATTTGCGTACATACGTATTTTCTCAGGATACTTTTCCACATACTTTTTAATGATTTCTTCTGTACGATCTGTAGAAGCATCATTTACAATTACCAGTTCCCAATTCTCATATATCTGATTTATAATACTTGAAATAGATTGTTCAATATACTTTTCTGCATTATACGCCGGCATTATAACTGTTACCAATTCATTCATTTCTCTCCTAATCCTTTCACTTTTCTTTATTTGCAATTATAATATAGTTATCTGTTCGTAACATTCCTTCTTCTTCCTCACACCATTCCATTCCTTCTACCGATACTAAAAAACCTTCTTCCTCAGTTGTTAACGGATTTCCCATACTCTCTATATCTTGTATTTTTAGATTACATTCTCTGAACATTTGAAGTAACTTCGCTCCTGCAAAACACTGTTTATTTTTTCTATCCCAAATTCCAGATTGATCTGTATAATTATAACTTCCTCGTAATAATCCACATAAATTTTTAACATTAGCAAAGTTATAAACAGAAGTGATAAGCTTTCCACCTGGTTTTAAATAATCTTTCACCCTGTTTAGCACTTTCTTCGGTTCTCTAAGTTGTTCTAATACATTCCCCATAATAATATAATCAAAACTTTGCGTTTCAAACGGAATCTCCTGTTCTTCCACATCAATACAATATATCGGAGCAATCTTTTCTCCAATTAATACAGCTTTTCTTTCTTTTTCCACTCCTATAATCTCTGCATTTGGATATAACCCCTTTATTCTAAAAAGTGTATTTCCGCATCCACATCCAATATCAAGCACCCGAAATGATTCATTCTCATTTTCCGGAAGATACTTTATCAAATCCAGCCTTTGCTTTGCATAATAGTCTACATCAAATCCGTATTTTTGAGTATAAATATAGTGATTTCTACTATATATATTTAAATACCACTCTCTTTTCTGATTAAAGCTAACACTTCCATAATGAAAAATAAAACTATTATAACACATTGCCAAATGATAACCTGCCTGAATCATTCGTAGACAAATATCTGCGTCCTCATAGTTTCCCGGTGAAAATACCTCATCTAAATATCCCGTCTTTTCTAATGCTACTCTTTCCAACAATACCGCATATCCCCGCAAAAACATTCCAATCTCATAGGGATGTTTCATGAGTATATTATTTGTTCTCGCCTGCTTTAGTTGTTCTTCTAAGCTCCGTTTTTCCCTTCCAGTTCCTTCTGATGATAGCTTTTCTGCCATATTTGAAATACTTCCTGCTGCTCCTATTTTAGGTTCACATACTGCCATTCTAAGCCAAAACAATGCATTTTCTGTAACAATTGTATCATTGTTTAAGAGCATAATATCGTTTGCTTTTTCCGCTAATGCAATTCCCTGATTACATCCTTTTGGAAAACCTACATTTTCCTCATTACACTGTAATACAATATCCTCCTGCTCTTTTAACCACTCTACAACTCCATCAGTAGAAGCGTTATCTATTACCACCAATTCATACGCCGATACCGGATTATTTCGGCGAATACTCTTTATACAATTCTTCATCATATCACATGCATTATAAGAAAGTATTACAATGGACACCTTATGCCGTTTTACCCCCCCTTCTTCTAAACATCGTATCTTTTCTTGTATATCTTCTTTTTGCACATTTCCCAAAAACATTGCGTTTTCATAACATAAATAAGCCTTCTCCCGATTTTCCTGTAAATAATAATCTCCTAATTTTTCATAATTTGCACCATTTAAACTATCTTTTCCTATTAATTCTTCCAACTGTTTAAATACATTCTCTCTCTGTCCCATTTATTTTCTCCCAGCAATTACAATATAGTTATAAGCCCGCAATAATTCTTCTGGCGCTCTATTCCGCACCTGCTCTGTGAGTTTTAAAAACTTCTCCTCATCTGCCGATAGTTTATTCTCCAAAAAAGTAATATCTTGTATTTGAAAATCACATTCTTGAAATAATTGCAATACACTTTCCCCGGTAAAACACTGTATATTTTTCTTATCCCAAAGACCATATCTTTCTGTATTATCATACGTTCCACAAAACAATTGATAAATATTCCTTATATTTCCCGAGTTATAGACCGCTGCTATAATCGTTCCTCCAAGCTTCAAATATTTCTTAATGTCATTCAGAACTTTTTTAGGATATTCTATCTGTTCCAAAACGTTCCCCATAATAATATAATCAAAACTCTGTTTTTCAAAAGGCAATTCCTGGCTTTCAATATCAAGACAATAAATTTCCGACATTTTAGCTCCGATTTCCACTGCTTTTGAAAATTTTTCCACACCCACAACCTCTGCATTTGGATAAAGTCCTTTAATTCTTAGCAATGTGTTTCCACATCCACACCCTATATCCAGAAGTCGAAATACCTGACTGTTATCCTTAGGCAAATGTTCAATCAAATCATCTCTTTGCTTCGTGTAATAATCCACATCAAATCCATACTTTTCATTATACTTATAGAAATTTCTTGTAATGAGATTTTCGTACCAATCGTCTCTTTTCTTAAAACTTACACTTCCATAATGAAAAATAAAACTGTTGTAACACAACGCCAATTGATACCCCTTTTGAATCAATCTGAGACAAATATCTGCATCCTCAAAATTCCCCGGCGAAAATCTCTCATCCAAATAACCAGTCTTTTCCAATGCCTCACGTTTTATCATTAAAGCATATCCCAACAAACACATGCTTTTCTCATAAGGATGTTTCAATAACACATTATTATGCACTGCCCATTCCAACTGTTCCTCTATCGTTCTGGTTTCTTTTCCCCCCACAGTTGCAGACACCTTTTCTGTCATGTTAGAGATACTTCCTGCTGCTCCAATCTCCGGTTCACACAATGCCATTCTAAGCCAAAACAGTGCATTCTCTGTTACAATAGTATCGTTATTCAAAAGCATAATGTCATTTTCTTTTTCTGCCAGTTCGATTCCTTGATTACACCCTTTAGGAAAACCTACATTCTCTTCGTTGCATTGTAGTACAATGTCCTTCTGTTCCCTTAACCAATCCACAATTCCATCTGTAGAAGCATTATCTACTATTACCAATTCATAAGAACAGGATGGATTATTTCTACGAATACTTTCTATACATTCTTTCAGCATATCCTTAGCATTATAAGAGAGAATTACAATTGATACCTTGTGCTTATTAATTCCTTCCTGTTCTAAGGTTCTAATTCTCTCTTTAACGATTTGTTCCTCTACTCCCCCTAAAAATAATGCATTCTCATAGCACAGATATGCCTTTTCCTTATTTTCCTCCAAGTAATAATCCCCTAGGCACACATAATTCTGTCCATTCAAGCTGTCCTGCTCCATCAACCTTACCAATACATTAAATCTATCTTCTCGCTGCTCCATTTTTCCTCTCCGCTTTTCGCTATCCTGCCATTGTTCTATAAACGTCTCTACACAACGCTATCAATTCTTCCTGACTATAGATATTATAAACTGTATCAAGAATCTTTTTCACATTCTGAATCTCTTCTCCTTGTAAGTAAGCATTACTCCTCCACTCCGGAAACAATTCCTTTACATTATTTTGCATCTTCTTGAAATACTCTACACCCAAAATCATATTTCCCTGCCCTGCGAAAAACAGCGTTTCCACATAATATGTTTTTAAGAAATAAAACTCGATTTCATCATAGTAATCCATCATTAATTGCCTATGCGCTATCATATACCTCAGCACCTGCATCTGAACTTCCGGATGATCCACAAGTCTTTCTGACTTTTTCGCTTCAGAGTGCATCGTACTTTCCTCATTCATTCGGATTCGATAAAATGCCTCTTTCATGCAGCAGACTTTCTTTACATAAAACATCTGCGGATATACAAATGCGGGTTCTTCATAAATACGATGCTCTGCAAACTGTGCCTGACTTTCCTCCAGCAATTTACGTCGATACAATTTACTGCAATGATTCATGGTTAAAACCTCTGCCATAAGAAAAAGTTTTCGTGATATCTTGTCTTTTAATTCTGTTACCCCCTCTATCTTGCAATTATCACATAATTCTTCCCAATCCGTCGTATAATTACAATGATTAAACTGAACAATATCTGCATCTGTTTCTATTGCTCGCTGATAAACCTTTTCATAAGTCTCAGGCAATGCTTTATCATCAGAATCTAAAAATGCAATATATTCTCCTGTAGCATATTTCAATGCTTCATTTCGCGCCCCACCTTGTCTGCGATTTTCCGGCAGATTAATTGCAATGACCGATTCCGGGTACTTTTTCTCAAATTCTAAAATCATATCCCATGTGTTATCTGTGGATGCATCGTTTACAAGAATAAACTCTAAATTCTCCACTCCTATGGTTTGATTTTCCAAAGACTCCAAACACTCGCCCAAATATTTTTTTGAATTATGGCATGGTGTAATTACCGTAACCTTCTTCATTTTTACTCTCTACTCCTTACTTTGTCATGACTGCTTCTAAATATTTCACAACACTGTCCAGCAAATCAAATTCTTTCGCTTTATCAATAATACTTCCTACAATAATATCGAACATACCATATTCCAGAAGCTCCTTTTTATAGGCTCCTGCCAAAATGCATTTCGTTGTTAGGAAACCTTCCAGATTATTCGTGACAGACTGATAATTGGCATGTACCTCCATAAGAATTTCCGGTATAAATTCAATGCGGTACTTCTGAGCTATCCGAAGCACCAGTTCATAATCCTCCATACAAGGAAAGTTCTCATTAAAAATCCCCACTTTTTCAAAACATTCACGTTTTACTAACATAACCGGTGTTCCTATCATATTTCCAGCCAAAAGCTGTGGAAAAATATATCCACTTTTTTGCTCATTCGGAATGTTTCTATCCGGACAAATATCTTCTATTCCATTTAATCCATTATAATGATACTCACAATAAACAAGTCCTGTATCTTCAGATGCCTCAAGCATTACCTTCATCTGTTTTTCTAATTTATCTGAATGCCACTCATCATCGCTGTCCTGAAAAGCTATATAGTTGTATTTTGCCTCTTGAATTCCACGATTTCTTGCCTTCGCCGCACCACCATTTCCCTCACACTGTATATAGCGGATTCTGTCATCGTTGATTCCCTCTACTATCTCTTTTGTATTGTCTGTAGAACCATCATCTACAATCAATAACTCAAAGTCCTCATAGGTCTGATTCAACACACTTCTAATCGACCTTTCAATTAAATGTGCCCGATTGTATGTCGGTATTATGACGGATACTTTTTCTTTCAGTTGTTTTCCCCATCCATATTGCTTTAAAAACTTTTTTCTTTCTTCATAATAATTCTCCAGATTCATGAATCCATCATCATGAATACACCAAGGCTTTTCCATCCTTGGAACAACGACCTTATATCCCCGCTTACGAAATTCAAAACTCTGGGATACATCATAAAAATCCCATTTCTGAAAAATATCTGCTCTCCACGGAATATCATACTGAGTTGCCATCAACAGACCATCAATTACTTCCACCTCTTGATACGCTCCCTGCACTTCACCCAGTTCGGAATCTCCCATAAAATAAATATTACTGGTATAAAGCCTCCCAATGCGGTCGCTATACCACATGACCCCATTTTCCGACAGTTTCGGAGCTCCTACCATCCCAAACATTCCAACTTCAGGATTCTCAAATATTTGAAGCAAATACTTTAAAAAATCCGCTTCTACAATCATTACATCCTGATGAAGATATACCTTATATTTTGCATCAGATGCTTCCATTGCTTCATTATATCCTGCAGTCAAACTTTCTGCTTCCTGCACCGTCAAAACATCTATACTGTATTCTTTCGGTATATTTAACCGATTGATATAATACAACGCTTCCTGGAGATACTGTTCATTATTCACGCACATAATAAAACATATTTTCTTAGCATCCATATTTCCTTCTAATCCCTTCTGCCAATCTTCCCGGGGTTTCAATTTTTTCCAAGTATTCTTTTGCCCGCTGATTATTTCCTACGCTTCCGCACAAATCTGCCAGCATACATAAAACCGTTTCATTTCCAGGAGATAATTCATCCAAATACTCCAACATGCGAAACGCATACCGAAACATATTCTGCTCCATAAATATATCTGTCAATTCTAACAGCATACCACCCTTATCTGCAACTGCCGTATGTACCATATATTGTAGCATATCCGGGGTTATCCAGTTACTACGGATAAAATCTAAAAGTAATTCCTTTCCATGCTCATCTTTGGCAAATTCTATTTTCCACAAAATAAACTTTAGCTGTATTAGTTTACTTTTTATTTCTTCCGTTGATTTTCCTATATCCAAAATAGTAACTTTCTCATCAGCCTGAATTTCCCGCTCATATATCTGCATAATTACAATCAAATATGCCATCTGCGTTTTTGATTTGTATGTTTCTATAAAATCTTTATTGCGGAACAGTCTTAACAATTCCTCTCTTGCTTCTGTTGAACCTGCTTGTATCTTCTTATCAATCTGCATCAAATATATCTTCTCTTGTTCTTTATTCTGTCTGTTCCATTCCTGTTCCTTTTTCTCTTTCTCTTGTATATATTCTTCCGTATGCATATATGCCCATTCTTTCTGACTTTCCATATTCCTTCTCCTAATCATATATTCTGCAAAATACTTCTTGTCTCTTTCTCGGTTTTTCGCTAAAATGTACTATATATTACTGTTTATTTATTTGGAGGCTCATCATGAAATTTTTATTTGTTCCAACACATAATTCTATCTATGATATTCCATGGGCATTGCAGAGCATGGGGTACACTGTTGATGTTCTTGAATCTGCTCCGTTTGACCCCAACAACTCCGTTGTCGAACAAAATGAATATTTAACAGCACATTTAGAAAATAACCTTTACAATTTCGTTATTTCTTATCTATTCATTCCTGCTGTTTCAGATATTTGTGCAAAATTCAATATTCCCTATATTTCATGGACCTATGATTCTCCTTTGACCGCGCTCTTTACGCCGCCTGTTTTTCACAATACAAATTATACCTTTATTTTCGACAAAATGCAATGTAAACGGCTAACAGATGCAGGCGTTCCACATATTTTTCATATGCCGCTTGCCGTGAATCTGGAACGCACCGGATGCCTTGATATTACCGAAGAAGATGAGCACCTTTTTTCCCATGATATTTCTTTTGTGGGTGGACTGTATGAAAACAACACCTACAACGCATTGATCCAAGCTTTTCCTGAAAATCTTCAGTTGAAATTAAAATTATATTTGGTGCAGAACATGTGCCATTGGGAATCTTCTCGAAATTGGCCAGAACTTCCTCAAGACTGTTTAGATTTCCTTTTCAGTCAGACCGATATTTCCAGTTGGAATCAAACATCTCTTTTGAACGACACTACCTACTTAGGGTTATTATTCTTTCCTAGAAAATTAGCAGAATTAGAACGTGTTACTGTGTTGAATACATTGGCGCAAGATTTTGACGTACATTTATACACAAAAAGCCCTACAAATTTCCTACAAAATGTTAATACGCATACCAGTGTGGATTACTACACTGTAATGAATAAAATTTTTTATTTAAGCAAAATCAATTTAAATGTTACGCTCTCTTCTATCGAGACAGGTGTCCCGCAACGAATCTTGGACATCATGGGATGCGGTGGATTTGTCCTAACGAACTATCAGGAAGAAATTGAAGATTTATTTGTAATCGGAAAGGAAATCGAGGTATTTCGCAATATAGACGAACTACGTGAAAAATGTGCTTATTATTTGTCTCACGAAAAGGAACGTCTTACCATTGCCATGAAGGGCTATAAAAAGGTGCGCGATTCCTTCTCCTATCAACACCAGCTAAAAAAAATCATTTCCATTGTACAGGAGGATTTAAAGTAAGATGAAAATATTATTCTATCGCTATGGCAGTATCTGCGAACCGGATATTATAGAGGGATTCGAAGAACTTGGACATACTGTTTCCCAGATTACAGAAGAAATTACGAATAAAAATTTAGTATTTGGTGACTCTGCCCGCATTGTAAGTAACTACCTTATGGAACATCCTCATGACTGCGTATTTACCATTAACTTTTTTCCAATTATTTCTGATGTATGTAATATTTTTAAAATTCCATACATTTGCTGGACTGTGGACTCTCCGGTTATGGAGCTTTTTGCTAAGCCTATTCAAAATCCCTGCAATCGGATATTCCTCTTTGACCGGGCACAATATAATGAAATAGCCCCTCTAAACCCGGGACACGTATTTCATTTTCCACTTGCAGTCAATGTAAAAGCCAAACAACAGGTGGTAAAAAATGCCTCTGCCGCAGAAAGAAAACGTTTTTCTTCTGATATTTCTTTTGTAGGCTCCCTGTACACAGAAAAATGCCCCTATGATAAGCTGACCAATCCACCTGAATATCTTTCAGGCTATCTGAATGGCATAATTGAAAGTCAACTTAAGGTATATGGCTATTTCTTTGTGGAAGACTTACTTACAGACGAAATTGTTCAAAGTTTTAAAGCATGCTTACCGGGCTTTTATACCTATCCTCTGGATACTTTTTTAACGGATAAGATTACAACTGCGCAACTTTATATTGGAAACAAAATCACCGCCGTAGAGCGGCTGCGGACTATGGAAATCCTGTCAAAACACTTCAACCTTGACTTATATACCGGCAGCGATACTTCCACGCTTCCTAAAGTAAATAATCGGGGATTTGCAAAATCATTAACGGAAATGCCTGTTATTTTTCACGAAAGCAAGATTAACCTGAATCCTACTTCTAAGGCAATCCGTTCCGGTCTGCCTCAGCGCATATTTGATATTATGGGATGTGGTGGATTTGTTCTTACGAATTATCAACCGGAGCTTCCTGAAATTTTTGAACTAGGCTGCGAAGTCGCCGCCTATGGTAGTCTGGAAGAGTTGAAAGATATGGCTGGATATTATCTGGAACACGAAACAGAACGTCTGGAAATTGCCCATAATGGTTACGAAAAGATTGCCCGCGATTACAATTACCCGGGGAGATTAGAACAATTACTGCGGTTAGCATTTTCTATTTAAATACAAAGGAGATATAGCATGAGAATCTTATATATTGACTGGCCTTGCTTTGGCAAGGTTGATGTCCAATTTACTTTAGAGCAAGATGGACATGAATTTGTACCTTTTTTTCACGAAGGTTATCAAGACCGTGATAATCCGGAATTCGATCAGGCATTTCGGGAATTTGTTGGCGATACTCATTATGACTGTTGCTTTTCCTTTAATTATTTTCATATTGTTTCAAACAACTGTAAGGAAATGGGGATAAAATATATTGCAGCACTTTATGACAGCCCGTGTGTCATGTTGTACTCTTACTCCCTGATTAATCCGACTAACTATGTTTTTATGTTTGATAAACAGGAATATTTAAAACTAAAAAATGGAGGAATTGATACTGTATACTACAGCCCACTTCCTGTAAACAGTACCATTATTGATTTTTTAATAGAAAAGCCCTTTGATCGAAACAAACTTTCTGCTGATGTTTCTTTTGTTGGATCACTTTACAATGAAGACCATAATTTCTTTGAGCGTTTAGGAGGCGCTAATGATTACACAAAAGGTTACTTAGATGCCATTATGGAAGCACAACTAAAGGTACAAGGTTATAACTTTATTGAGGAAGTGCTCACACCAGACATTATTGCTGAACTCCAAAGAGTTTCTCCTTATGCACCGACCCCTTCCGGCATTGAAACTCCAGAATATATTTATTCTAACTATTTCATCGACCGCAAATTGACTTCTATTGAACGTCATAGGTTATTAACTGCTGTTGCAAAACATTGCAATCTTAAATTATATACCATTAATAAAGATGCCATCATTCCCGGAGCCGTTAATATGGGAGCTGTAGACTATTATTCCGAGATGCCTTATGTTTTTGCCAACAGCAAGATTAATTTAAATATTACGTTACGAAGTATCCAGTCCGGTATTCCATTACGCGCCATGGACATTCTGGGAGCCGGGGGATTCCTGTTGACAAACTTTCAGGCAGACTTTTTGGATTACTTTATTCCAAATGAAGATTTTGTATATTATGAAAGCGAAGAAGATTTAATTAACAAAGTAAATTACTACCTTTCTCACGAGAAAGAACGGATAGAAATCGCCCATAATGGTCACGAAAAAGTCAAGACAAATCACAGTTTTGAACAATTCTTTCATAACATTTTTCAAATTGTGTTCCCAGATTGATACCGTTCTATATATTCCTCAATTTTCTGCGCCCGCTTCTGCCAGGTATGGTGTTCCACTGCTACTTTATATGCACGTTCTGTCATCTGCTTAGCATCTTGCGGGTGCTCCAAAATATGAGTTATCATCTCCGGCAATTCATGTTGTTTCTTTAACTCATACAGATATAAGAAATTTTTTCCTTCTGCTTCCTCTTCCAAATAACGCGAAGTATCCGATACTACTACAGCTCCTGCAAGCATTCCGTTAAATATTCTCTCATGAGAACCATTCTTAAAGTTCGGCATACTATTTAAAACAATCTTTGCTCTCCCCATCAACGTCAATATTTCTTCCGGTGGGACATTGGGATGATACTCCAAATTTGGATGAGAAATCCATTCACATTTCTCCCATCCAGGACCATATAACGTTACATGTATTCCATTTTCAATCAGTAGCTTAATTGCCCGCTCACGGTAATAGGATATGGCATATACATCCAAAAAACGAAACAAACGAATATACTGTAATAACTGTTCATCCGCTACTTCTATCTGTTGCTTCCTAAAATAATTTTCTATCGCTGTTTCCAAAGTACACTTTGTATTGGTAATTAAGGCCGTCAACACTTTATCGCACAACTCTTCACTGTTAATTCCACAGATTTCATTCAAATTCTGCGGTATATAACCGGCTGCCACATCTCTAGGTAACCCTCCCGCATATAATACATCTATATCTCGTTCCTGCCACGAAATCTGTTCTTTCTTCCAAAGCATACCACCATGAGGCACAAAATGAGTTGCCATAATATTCGGAAAATATCTTTTGATAAAGTGCACATGATTCTTATCCACACATATTGCAACTGTTTTTTTCGGTGCCATTTGTAATTCCTGTAAATAGCACACAGGATGATCTACCAGAATATTTATACACAAAAAATCCAGCTGATTCCACAATTTTTCTCTCGGAGTCAACTCTATATTTAATCCCACATTATTAAATGTAATCACCGCATCTACCGGCTTTTGTATAAAATCATAAAGCTTTCCAAGGCTTATCAAAAGCTCCTTTGTATCTAAAACAAAAACCTCTGCTCCAGTCTCGGCAAAATACGATTCTAGTCCTTTTGAAAATACATCCAAAGTCTCCCATGTCCCCCGAATGAGAATAATTCTTTTTTTTGACCTCATATGCCTCTTTTTCACCCTTCCATAAGTCATGTTCTTTTTACAAAAAAAGAGTTGCTAAAAAGCAACTCTTTTTCTTGTCGTAATTATGGTAATTACTGAAGTAAGGATAATACACCCTGAGTACTCTGGTTAGCCTGAGCCAGCATAGACTGTCCAGCCTGAGCAAGAATGTTGTTCTTGCTGTATTCAACCATTTCTTCTGCCATATCAACGTCACGGATACGAGATTCAGCAGACTGAGTATTTTCAGCAATGTTGTCCAAGTTAGCAATTGTATGCTCTAATCTGTTCTGTAATGCACCAAGAGCAGAACGCTGTGTAGATACGATATCGATAGCGGACTGAATCTTGCTCATTGCAGATCCTGCAGAATCGAAAGAAGATACTTTCAATCCGTTTACTCCGATTGCAGAAGATTCCATGTTGCTTACGCTGATAGTGATTCCCTGTCCCTGTAAAGAACCGATCTGAAGGTTCTTTCCAGAAAAGCTTCCATCCAGTAAGTTCTGAGTATTGAACTGAGTTGTGCTTCTGATTCTGTCGATTTCAGATGTTAAAGCATCAATTTCAGCCTGGATTGCATTTCTATCAATAGTTGTGTTGGTATCGTTAGCTGCCTGAGTTGCTAATTCGTTCATTCTCTGTAAGATAGAATGAGTTTCATTTAATGCACCTTCAGCTACCTGAATAGCGGAGATACCATCCTGAGCGTTGTCAGAAGCTTTGTTTAAGCCTTTGATCTGACTTCTCATTTTTTCAGAAATAGATAATCCAGCTGCGTCATCGCCTGCACGGTTAATTCTGTATCCAGAAGATAATTTTTCTGTGGACTTAGCCTGTGCACTTGTTGTGATTCCTAACTGTCTGTTGGCATTCATTGCCTGCATGTTGTGTTGTACTACCATAATATTATTCCTCCTTGAATATGCTGCAGCTTCCATGCTGCAATTTAATTTAGTTTGTGACCCCCCGTCCGGCCGTACGCTCCATTCGGTTTATAGTCACTGAAGCTTAAGTAACTTGCTTACTTGTATTTTATATCGGAGACTTTCTTCGATACTTAACACCTAATTTAAAAATTTTTTTATTTTTTATTATTGCAATAACTGCAATACTCCTTCTGTCATCTTGCCTGCCTGTGCCAGCATAGATTGTCCCGTCTGCTCCAGAATGTTATGTTTGGAATATTCTACCATTTCCGTTGCCATGTCGGCATCTCGGAGTCTGGATTCTGCTGACTGCATGTTCTCTTCTACATTATCCACATTGCTCTTTGCCTTTTCCAGGCGATTATAGATAGCTCCCATCGTCGAACGATATTCTGATACCTTATCTATTGCCTTATCTATTTTATCCAGTGATGCTCCTGCATCATCAAAGGACATGACACTCAGTGCATCTACCCCCAGTTTCTCTGCCCGGCAATCTACCAGTGGAATGACAATTGCCGTATGTGCCCGGTCACTTGCTTGAATATAGAGTTCTACCGGTGTAGAATGACTTCCTGCCAGTATCGGATTCTGCAATGGATCTGATACGCCATACATAGTGGTATATGCTGTTGATGCTGCTCCCGGTGCAAGGCTGATATTACCCCAGCCTACGGAATATCCTGAATCATAAATGCCCTGCCCTTCTCGAAATCCATTTCCTATCAGACTGCTATAATTCCCTATCTTTACATAGTCTGGTGTGGAACTCCCATACCCAGCAATAATACACTGGACATTCAAGTAGGGGTTATCTTCGTTATAGAGGTTCATAACACTTGGCATCTGCCCATTCGCATCCGGATATTTGATAGAGGACTGAATCACCGTTTCCACTACATCATCATCCATCAAAAACTTAGGATTATCATTACCAGCCCCCCCCTCCGATTGATGAAAACTTAACGTCAAATTCCATCTCGATGCTAGCTGTCATGGCTTCACCAGTAAGATTTTTTACCGCAAAATCCATCTTATAGACCTCCCCACCATTTCCACTTGGATTTGCCATTTTCGTTATGGTACGTACAACATCGAAAATCGGTGTTCCGTTGTCATCACTATATCGAAAGGTGGATTCTACCCCAGCAGCAAGTATATTATTCGTAATACTACAATGCGCCGACATGTCGGTTGTATCATATGTATACAATCTATATCCCTGCCCGCCCACTTCTACCTCTACATTCATCCAACTGGTACCTGCACCACTACTTCCATACAACAACTGAGATCTTATGCTTCCTTCAGCGTTGGTAGCAAAAAATCCTGTTATACTTCCATTACGGGTATTGATGCCTGGGGTATCCACCAATGTCAGCACCGCAGTATCTGCGGTTACCGGTCCATGGGTCAGATTTCCTTCGCTATTCAATATATGCTTCGTATTAAAGGTGGTATCATTAGCAATTCTGGTAATCTCTACGGAAAGTGCATTGATTTCCTGCTGGATAGCGTTTCGGTCTGCCGGGGTGTTGGTATCATTTCCTGCCTGAACTGCCAATTCTCTCTGGCGTTGCAAAATAGCATGTATCTCATTCATGCCACCATCTGCCACCTGCACGAGTGAGGAGCCATCTTCAATATTTCTACTCGCCTGATGTAATCCTCGGACAGACCAACGCATTTTCTCAGACATAGAAAGACCGGCTGCATCATCTGCTGCCCTGTTAATTCTGTATCCACTCGAAAGGCGCTCCACCGTCTTTTTCTTGTTATTTGTATTAATTCCTAGTTGCCTGTTGGCATTGCTTGATGTCATGTTGTGCTGTATTACCATCAAAACGCCCTCCAGTTACATTCTTATTTCTTCTTATCCAAAAACTGTGAGTCTACTACATTCGTTTTCGCCATACTCTTATAATACTGGCTGGCAGCCTTCGTGCTGGTACGGGCTTTCCGAATTTCTTTCTTCACCGATGCAAACTTTTGAGCAGCAAGTTCTTTATTTCTCTGCTCCTGTGCCTGTATTGTAGCACTCTTGTCTGTAATTTCCCGAATCAATTCCTGCATCTTCTTGATTTCATCCCGGTAAGCTTCCTTTTCTTTATTCAAAATCTCTCTTACCCGGTTATAAACCTGTTCAAACCCGTCATCCAGTTGGTTCAACTGATCGACCAAGTCTCCCTTTTCCTTTATATTTTCTTCTAGCCTTTCCGGCGGAAGGGTCTCATCCGTAAAAAGAATACGCTGTTCCTTATTTTTTTCAACAATCAAATCTAGGATTCGATTTTTCTTTTCCAGACTCTGTTGTAAAATTGCAATATATTCTTTATCCTGCATAAACTTTGTAATCCTCCAATACTTTTGGTCCCATATAACTATCTCATGTACACTATAGTTATATAATAAAGGACTACTGCCTCTTTTGCAATAGTCCCTTATGTTCTTACTGTTTGGCACGAACCATAACTTCTTTCCATGTATCACGCATAGTACGAAGATGCTTTAATACCTCTTCTAAAATCTCTTTATCCTTTTTCATATTAGCTTCTACCAACCGGTCATAAATATATACATAGACTTTCTCAAAATCTTCTGCTACCGGATACTTATGATCCAAAGTCGCACGAAATTCCTCTATGATATTTTCCACCTTTACAATATTGATATGAGCCTTTTGAATATCCTTATTCTCTATTGCTACAATAGCAATATTGCAGAATTTGATTGCCCCTTCATACAACATAAGAGTCAATTCTCCCGGTGAAGCTGTCATAAGTTTACTGTTGTTATAAGCTGCATATCCTTTGTTTGCAATCATCCGTAATTATCCTCCTTGATTCTTTTAGGATGTTCCTAATAAGCCACTTAATGCGCTTGTCTGGCTCTGCAATTTTGATAACGCCGTCTCCATTGCAGAGAACTTCTTATAATAATAATCTTCCATGTCCTTTACTTTTTCTTCCCATTTCTTAATGGTCTTGGTATAGTCGTCATATTCTTTCTGCATGGTCTTATCATTATAAATGGTGTAAATACTATGACTTGTAGTACTTTTTCCCATTTTTCCATGTAATTCATCATATAAGTTGCTCGTCAACTGTTGGAAGAATTCCTGCACGGAATCCGAATCCTCTTGAATTGCAGCCAGCAATTTATCTGCATTTCCCGAAGATATTTCATCATCTGCATCGCCATCGATGTGATACATATAACCTTCGTTCTCGTCTGCTGCAAAATATCCCTGCGTCTTAATTCCGAAGGAAGCGAGGCTATATGTCTTTCCGTTACTAAGTGTAAAACTCTGAGACATTGCCATGGTCATAGTATTCATAACCGTAGACAGACGGTCATCTCTTCTAAGAATGGAATCCTTAATCTTCTGCTCCCATTTCTCGATTTGCTTATCTGTCATGGCCTCCTTTTCATCATCTGTCAATGGCTCATAACCCTTGGCTGATTTTGCATTGTACAACGTATCCATCTCTTTAATCAGTTCATTGTACTCTTTCAGGAAACCTTTGATAGTATCATACATACCCTGTGCGTTTGCTGAAGTCGTAATACTAATTTCTTCTCCATTTGTCTCCTGTAATGCCGTAATAGTAAGACCATTCACTGTGATATTATTGCTTGCAGAGGTATAGGTTACACCATTTAATTCAATTACTGCATCCTGCGCTGTAACAAGCTTTGCTCCGTTCGGGTCATTCGGGTCAGCATTATTATAATCAGACGGATTGTTCACCTGATCCACTGCAAAATCAATCTTCTGTCTAAGAATAGCTACTCGCGCCGCTGTAGTAGTATTATTGCTTGCCGGCGCTGCGCTTGTTAATATTGCATGTTGATTAATATAATTGTTCTTATTTTCAATCTGAGTATTATTTGCCTGAATTGCATCATTATTTGCCTTTATTTTTCCAACCCAACTATCCGGTGTACTGTCATCGCCAACTAATTCTTCGATACGTGCTGCTCCACCGCCGCCAACCGCATAAGCATTATGTACGTCATCCCTAACGCCTTCTAATTCTGTTCTCTCAGCACTTGTTAATGTATCGTTTAACAAATTCGCCTCAAATCCTTTTATAATAGAAGCTTGCAGCTGCATCTCATTCCACTTTTCATCTGTTGGCCCAAGTTGTGTTTTCAGCGTATTTAATTCCGCCCTTTCATCATCTGTCAATTCATCTGACTTGGTCAATAATTCAAACAGTCTTTCCTGTTTCTGCACCGTTACATCACTACCATTTTCTACGATAGTTGGCATCGTACCTATTGTTTCTTTTAACCCTTTGTAACTACTTGCATAGTTCACCTTATTCAAAAGGTTTGTATTTTCCGTTCTTCTATTTGCCGAATCCTGCTGCAGTTGGGCAATACTTCCCGGCGTAGATGCATTCCCTTGATATGTCTTAATGGTTTCCAAAATATTTGCCAATTCAGCATCTGTATTTCCCGCATAAGCTGCCCATGCCTGATATGCTGCATCATTAGATGAATTGTTCACATAGATGCCAAGTTTCTGCAATGCTGTAATTCCATTCGCATTTGTAGCCGTCAATGCAAAATCATTCTCCACACCGCTATCCTTGGCACTTACGAAAAATCTCTTGTTCCTTTCATCATAGTTAGCAGAAATTCCTGCATTCTTCAACTGTGCTACCACATCATTTACGGTACTACTTCTACCGAGGGTAATATGTTTCGTTCCGGACTTAGTAGTAACTGCTATCGCTGCATCTCCGGTTACTCCCAACTCACCTAACGTTGTCGCACCAGTCACATTATCCGTAAGCAGTGCACCTGTAATATACCCTGTTTTTGCCACTTTGTTAATTTTTAAGCTCTGCGTTCCGTTGATTGCCGTATTACTTGCAGTTACAGTTGCCTTTGTAGTATCAGAACAGGTTGTTGTCTTTTTTGTATAAGCTGCTGACATTTTCAAATTGCCCGCTTTCTTATAAAGACTGTTTACCTTCTTATTCAAGTCCTTCCAGGCATCCATCTTCCAATCAAGCTTTGTCTGTGCCTTAACATATTTATCCTTTTTGGTACTATAGGCAGATACTAATTCCTGAACAATAGAATCTGTATCCAGTCCAGATATCATACCCGATACTCTAATTGCCATATGTATTCCTCCTATCCTTTCTCATCCACCAAAATTCCTGCCAGTTCCCACACTTTTGCAATCATATCAAGTGTCTTTTCCGGCGGATACTCCTTTAATACTTTTCGTGAATCTTTATCAACTATCTTAATTGTTACACGATTGGTTTCTTCATGAATGCCAAATACTGCCTCTGAGTTAGTAACTCGCTTATTAATTTCTTCTACCGCCTTTTTCAGTGCCTCAGTTGGTGACTGCATCTTATTCTCTGTTGCATCATTTCCATTATCTATATTTAGTTCCTGCGCCTGTCGCCGTACATTTCCGTTATCTTTTAATGCACTGGCTTCTGTTTCACTGTTGGCCTCGACATTTGTTATTTCTACTGTTTGATTCTGGCTACTTCCCTGATATGCCACCCCAGTAGTATTGACTGCTTCTATTGCCATTTCAACTCACCTCCGTGTGATGAACGAAACAGCCGAATTGGCAATATCCGGCTGCATCTGCATATTTCCTAATGTAAATATCGGTACTTTTTTCTAAAAATTTATGATTTATAATATATTTTTTAACGCCTGTAAGCTTTCCGCAGTAATTGCCGCCTTATTTTCTTCCTGTATCTGCAAATATACTTCCTTCCGGTAAACAGGAACTTCCTTTGGTGCGCTAATTCCTATCTTCACCTGATCACCACGCATTTCCAGAATACTGATTTCAATGTTGTTGTTAATAATGATAGATTCACCTTTTTTTCTGGTTAATGCCAGCATCCTATTCACCCGCCTTCGCCTTTTTGCTCTGTAAAATATCGTATACCATATATTTTACCGGAAAACTGTCTTCTACAATTAACTGTTCTCCCTTCAATTCATCTACATTAATAACAATCGGAGCCCTCAGATTAACACTTATTTTCTTAACATCTGTTGGTACCGTAACAGTTACTAATACATATGTATTTTCTTCTGTAAGATTTCCCAAACTTTTTAGTAGCTCATATTCTACCTGTGGATTATAATCTTCTTTCACCAATAATGGATCCATGACCGGAAGCGCAAAGGAAGGCTCATCTAAGGACTGTAACCATGAGATATTTTTTCGCTCTCCATCTTCTGTCTCATCAAAAATTAACGTAAACTGTTTGCAATCCGGAAATCCAATGATTCCATTTTCAAAGCAGATTATCTTGTCTTTCTCAATCTCAATTTCCCCAAATAGCCTTGTATTTACCTTCATCTGTTTTCCTCCAATTTACTATAAGTAATTTAATAATGTCTGACTGTTTGCTTTCGCAGAAGCCTGCAAGGATGCCTGGTATGCCGTATAAGCAGAAGTATATTCAATAATAATATCTGACAAATCTTTGTCTTCATTATTTGATTTTAACTCTTCATAAGTTGCCTGCTGATTAGACATTCTGTTTTTTGTCAGATTCAGACGGTCTGCACGGCTTCCCAAATCCGTTGTTGCTAATACTACATTACTTAAATATCCATCAAACTTAGTAATTCCCTGAGAATAAAGTTTCTGCATATTGTCGTCTGCATAGGCAGCTTCCTTTTCTGCTGCTTCCAACCACTGTTTCAGCCCCTCTTGAGATACTGTATCAGAATACTGTGTCTCCTCCATCATAGCCTTAATCTTATCCACTTTATCATGTGCTGCAATCGCAGCTTCTACTGCATCTGTTAAATCATCCACATCTCTTCCGATAGAAGAATCGAACACATCAGAGCCTTGCGTATTTACTACCAATGTCTGATTAAACGCGATTGTATATGAGATTTCCTGCTTCTCCTTCGTATAAGTTATTACATTATTCGAATCCGTAATATTCTTACAATCAAAATACTGCTCCGGTCTCAGTTCTCCGGTCTTAAAGCCCTGTTTTGTGTAATTTGCAGATAACTGCATTTTTTGGCTACTTATCTGGTTTGCAATATCCTTTCCAAGAATCAACTCTCCGGTTTCTTTCAGATAAATGATCTCATCATCACCTACCTGATAGCCGCCATTTGCCCATGTGGTATAATCTGTGGTTGTGTTTACACTTACCGTATGCGCTGTTCCCCTTGCATCTGTATAACGATAACCATCCAATGATGTTTCTGTTCCATCTGCTGCAATGTACTTCAAGTCTGCCGCATTTATGTCTCCCAAATTATCATAAGCCAAGCGAATTCGCTTATTCGTCACCTGCTGTGGCATATCCGCTATCGCAACTCCTCCGGTAACACCTGTGGTCGTTGTAGGAATCGTAACTAAATTACTATAATAATTCTTTTCCTCTATATTCTCATAGGATACCGGTTCTTTAATACTATATTTTATGTCAGAGTCATCCTTCAAAAAAGTCATGGTGGAGTTGGTCTTATATCCGGTAAACACAGTTCTTCCGGCATAATCCGCATTACTTTCTGCATAGACCTGTTTCCGCAAAGACTGAAGATTTTTCAGGATAGCGTTTCTATCTTCCGCTGTAAGAGAATCATTGGCTCCCTGATCACATTGGGTACGCACTGAAGTCAAGATATCCTTCATGTTCTTTAAAGCACTTTCCGTAATCTCCATCCAGGATTCTGCATCCGGAATATTCTTTTCAAAATATTGATTCAATTCATTCAAATTACTTCTCAAACGCAGCGCACGAATTGCAACAACCGGGTCTTCGGAAGGTCTGGATATTTTCTTCTGACTAGACATCTGATTATTCAGAGTATTTACATTGGTCTTATTGGCATTCATATTATTCATGCTATTTCTGCTAATCATACTGTTAGTAATTCTCATTTAAGTCCCTCCTTATACACCGGTTTCCAAAATCAACCGATCATACATCTCACTCATAGTCTGTATCATTTTTGAAGCAAGATTATAAGCATTTTGGAATTTTAACATATCAAGTGCTTCTTCATCTTCATCCACACCTGAAATAGACATTCTCTTCTGTACAATAGTTTCTGATATATTACTATAATTCTTTAAGAAAAGACTTGCCTTTTCTGTATCTACCGAATTATCACTAATCAAGCACTGTAAGAATTCATTTGCTCCGGCTCCTCGGAACATCTTTACATCCTTGTACAGCAACGCCATTTCATTTACCAGTGATGGATTATCTGTACCATTTGCTAATTCGTCTGCTGTAAGAGTTACCAAATTCTGCGGCGTCCTTACTACATTATCCGTCACCACTACATTTGCACCTGTCAACATGTAATAATAGTTTCCTGAACTACTCATGCTATTTCCTGTGGTTGCTGTATAATCTCCAAAGTTCCATTCACTTCCATCCGGCTTTTCTGCCACAAAGAAGGAATCGCCAGCTGTCCCATCCAAGGTGACACCTTTTTTCTGAATCTCATTAAACTGTTTTGCAAACTCTCTTAAAAACGCATTTGCCTGTGCCTGATAATAAGGAATTCCCATGGCATCAATGTTCTGTCCGATTGCTACCTTTTTTCCCATAATCCGATTTTTTTCCTCTACGGAAAGGGTCTGGTCTAATTGGAACTTATAGGTCTGGGTTGCTTCATCATAAGAAAATCCCGTATACTTATAATCCTTATTATTCATGGTAATAATACCTTCAGACGGCATGGTCATGTAATTGATGTCAGTAATACTTGGATTCTTTAAAGTAACTACATCTCCGCCTGTACCGGCAGTAACTTCCTGCACACTTCCACTGAACCCTTCTGCATTATTTCCATCACGGATTTCAAATAATGCTCTTAATCTTCCGTCAGATGCCTTACTTGCAGGATTAAACGGAATGTTACTGCCTTCCCAACAAATATCATAAAGTCCTTCTACATCAGACTGATTTACCTTCTCATCTCTCGCAACACATTTTAATGTATTATATTCAAAATTATTAACTAAAGTCTTTCCATCAATTTTTAATACATAATCCGTTGCACCGGTATACATGTCCGGGTAATTACTGTTGGTAACTTTTGTCTCGATTACTTCTACCGGAACTAATTCGGAAAGCTCGTCTACCAAAAGAGCTCGCTGATCTCTCAGTTCATTGGCATTGGTTCCCTGAAGTTCAATCACATTAATCTGTTTATTCAATAATGCTATCTTTTGTGAAATGGAATTAATATTCTCTACCTGAGTCGCGATTTCCTTATTACAATCTTCCTGAATCTTACCAAGTCCGGTACTTAAACTATTAAAAAAAGTTGCAAAGCTCTGAGACTTACTAATGAACTGTTGACGCTTGTCCAAATCATTCGGATTACTATTTAAGGTATTCAGTGCATTAAACATTTCATCCAATATAGTAGAAAATCCCTTTGCAGTGTCATCATCTATCAGGTAATCCTCTATCTGCTGCATGTAATATAACTTTGTATCATAAAGTCCAACCTTCGCGTTGTTCTCCCAATACTTCACATCATAATAGAAATCACGAATCTGCTTAATCTCAGTGGTATCTACACCACTGCCCGCCATACCATACTTCTGGTTGACTCTAAGGGCTTCTGCTGCCACACGGATTGCCTGCTGTCTGGTATAACCTTTTGTATTTACATTCGAAATATTATTTGCTACGGTATTCGTTGCTGCCTGAAAGGATGTCAGGGCTGAACTTGAAATTGTTAATCCAAAAAATGTTGATGGCATATTTTCACCTCTTATTCTTATCCAAGCTGAGTTATAATGTGTTCTAACATTTCAGAAATTACGTTAATGTACCGACTTGCTGCATTATACGCATTCTGGTACTTTATCATATTGGTCAACTCTTCATCTGCCGAAACTCCGATTACCTGCTGACGCTGATTTTCAATACTGGTCACCGAACCGGAAAGGCTCTGTGCAACACTTTCATATACATTTCCCTTTGTAGCCAGTCCATTCATGAACTTTTCATAATAACCTTCAAAAGTACAAGGGTCCGTATCATTCGGATTCAGTATCAATCCTTTATTTTCCCATATTGCTGCCAATTCTTCCGCCATTGACTGTGCAACTTCACCATTCTGTCTTAAATACGGGAGATTGGATTCTGCCTCCAGTAAATCCTGATTGATAGATACACCATAGGTCGTATACATTTTAGATGTATCTGTGGTATCTTCTTCATTATATACATAATAGGTCTTTCCATCATTTCCTTCTACTGCTGTATAACGTTCCATACCACGTCTCACAAATAATTCACGTCCCGGTTTCTGACCATCGTTTCCTACACAGCCTTTTTCTTCATCCCAAATCTTTACATTATTGTAAACTGTTCCGTCTGCGCCAGTAAAACTTGCTGTGGTTAACGGACTTAACACGTCATTGATTGCCGTCATAACTCCATGCACCAATTGGTCGAATTCCGCCTGAGCAGAAAGCATAACAGACATTCCGGCTCCATCATTATATTGATCTGCTGTAAGTCCCGCCACATCTGTATAATTGGCAATATGATCTCCTCTTGCCAACACCTGTGCCTTTAGGATTCCTATATCTGTATCCATTTCAGAGCTAATGTCTACGCTATAATCAAATACTTCTGTATACTGTCCAAGACTTTCATCTGATAAATGCGGCCAGGTCGGTGTGATAAATCCGGTCATTCTGTCAACCTTCTGTCCCATTTCAAATACATGGACTTCGTCTACAAATCGTACTCCTTCTAATTTTACCTTTACGATTCCATCTGATGTCTCTTCAAAATCTATCTGTGCATACTTAGAAAGTTCATCTAACGCATTATCTCTTTCATCCCTCAGAGTCATTGCTGTTTCTATCTTACCAGCTTCCACCTTCTGAATCTGAAGATTCAATTCCTGAATGGTATGTCCCAATTCGTTGATACGGTCAATAGACTCGGAAACCTTCAAGTTAATCTTACTCTGATAGGACTTCATGTTATCGTAAATTCCCTGCGCCCGTTCAATAAACAAAGTTCCCTTCTGAATAATCAGATTCTGGTTCACAGAAGAATCCGGTATTTTTGCAAATTCCTGAAAAGCAGTCCAGAAATCATACATTCCACTCTGGAAGGTTGTTCCTTCTAATTCCTGAAAAGAGGTGATTACCTCCTGAACAGCCTCATTGGTCGCATCATAAAATGCCTGTCGTCCATTCTCTGTACGATAATATTTATCCAAAAAATAATCCCTTGTATGTACTACATCTGCAATATTTACACCAAGTCCCGCCTGCTGCATGCTAATTGCTGATTTTTTATCAAAGGTATTGTAATCTCTATCTGAAAATAATACCTGCTGTCTGACATATCCGGTTGTTTCTACGTTTGCCAGGTTGTTTGCAGTAGTATTTAATGCATTCTGACTATTCTGTAATCCGGATGCCCCAATATACAGACTTCCCATTCCATTTGCCATGTTTGTTCTTCCTCCTACTGTTTCGCATCAAATCCCCGGCTGCCCAGCACATCCCCGGTATTATTTGCCCTTTTATCATAATTTGCTGTTGTAGGTGCCTGACGCATGCTTTTAAAAAGCGTCAGGTCAAATTCTACCATTTCCATTGCCTGGGTCAGCAAAATCTCATTCTGTGTATTAATATCTGCCATCTGGGTAAGTGTCGCCTTCAGTCTTTCCCGAATATCCTGAAGCTTCTGTTGTTCTTCCGGCTGTTTATCTAAAAATGCTATCATATTAGTAATTGTCAGCTCCTCAGGCTTTTTACTAAGTACGATAGCCATATCTTTCACAACCTGTTGTCTTCTATTTTCCAGATTCTTCAGATTACTGGTTATTTCCTGTTCTTTTCCCGTCATATCCTCAAGAGCAGGTACATCCCCATTTATAATAATCTGTCGTTTTTCTGTCGACAGTTCTGTCAGTCGTTCATATTCCTCGTTTTCCTTTTCAAGGACATCTATGAAATCTTCCATTAGACTAGCCACGTTCAAACCTCATTTCTACAGATATATATTATACGCATTGTACTTCTCTATTAACTTTGCTGCAAAATCTCCTGTTTCTACTTTGTAGTTACCAGATTCAATCTCTGCCTTTAACTGTGCAACCTTATCTTCTCTGATATCGGAGGTTTCTGCCACTGCCTGCTTTGCCACCTGATAATCGCGACCAGCCTGGGAAATCTGCACTTCATCACGTTTTCCTGATGCTTGTGCTCCCTTTATCTTAGAAGCCTTTGCTGAATTATAAACTTGTGCAATCTGATTATATGCTTCTACACGCATAACGGCATCTCCTTTCTATTTTCTACTATATTTCATAGTATTTATCTCGATTCTAATCTATTTATCGGTCGTTCTCTCAAAAACTTTAGGCGCAATAAAAAAAGAATTCCGCGAACGGAATCCTTTTTCTGGTTCTTATGATATTTCTTAATTAAACCAACTGTCAAGATCATCCATATAATCTTCGTAATCATCTTCTACTGACGGTGTATACAGACTGCTTCCCTTATACACACATAAAGATGTCAGTAACATAAAGATAAGATATACTAATATCATTACAGTTGGTAACTTATCGCGCATTTTTTCATCAGCCAATGGCATAGCCTGAAGAATAATGAAAAATCCCCAGATATTTCCTACGCCCCAAACAATGACACCAGTCTGCGTATGAATCAAAAATACAATAATTGCAATAATTGTAGTAATTACAATAACACAGCTTCTGGAGGCTACTGCTCCCAGCATTTCTTTATAACCCAAAGTATTTTTAATAATCATATTTCCAATCATTAACAACAACGCTAACACGAAAGACAGTGCAACGGAAATTGCTAATGTTCCAAAAATAATTTTTGCATAAGGTATTTTAATCTCACCGAATAAGGAACTAAAACCACCTAAAAATCCTACTGCTGTTTTTCCGGCTACTGCTCCAAAAATAGCAGTGAAGATACCCTGTAATACAATAAGCGCAATGCTTACTCCCCAGTCTGCAGTCAGAATCATGTTTCTTCCGGCTGTAACCGGATGCTTAATTACATTAATAAATGCTCCGAACATTTTGGATAAAAATCCTGTTACTGCCTGCTGTGTCTGCTGGAACTGCTGTTCATTCGGCATATAACCAGCCTGTGGTGCTGCCTGCTGCTGTGGTGCTGTCTGTTGCTGTGGTGCTGCCTGCTGTGCTGTTACTTCCTGTCCGCAGTTGCAAACCTCTCCTTCTTCTAATGGTTTTCCACATCTTGTACAAAATCTTGCCATTTCTAATTCTCCTCCTAATAATATATGTATGGTGCATCAAATCCCATCAACACCCATTTTCCATCTTCATATACAAAATTCAAATATACGCTACTGGTATCATCGTAGCTTTCATTGGTGTCTTCTCCAAACCAATGTTCTGTATACTCTGCAACATAATCAAACTGAAAATATACTTCCACACTCTCTTCATCCCAGTAATTCAGATATGCCTCTCCTTCTAAATTAGAAAAGGACAATTTGTTCAGTGTTGTATATTCATTGTCTAATAAGTCTGTAACCAAATTCTCATACTCTTCTTTTGCATCCTCCTGATAATCTTCATCTTTGGAGAATAAATCTGCTACAGCGTCAAAATCTTTTCCTTCTGCCGCAGCACTATAAATTTTCTTCAAATCCTCTGATGCTGTTTTGAGTACCTCTTCCAACACTTCTTCATCCGGTGACATATTATAAAGGCTATATCCATAATCCACATCCGTATCTACGAGTTTTCTTACTTCCTTCATGCCTTCCTTTGTCACCACTATCTGGTGTTCACCTGCAAACATTGCCGGTATTTTATATGACTGAATCGTATCTGTCGAATTCTTCTTGTCTGCATACTCCTTATCCAGCTTCACTCCGTCAACTGTAACTTCTGCGCCAACCGGAATATCAACATAAAAGTCCTCTACAATCATAGATTCCGGACTTACTTCCCATTTCTCAAAGAACAGTGCATTTTTACCTGTCTTCTTGCTTACAGAAATATTATAGCTATGTGTAGAAGAGCCACCCTTGGTTCGATAGGAAATTTCAATATCTTTTCCAAGACTGTCACTTCCTCTACTTCTCTTTATTTTATAGTTTGTAACCTTGCTTAATTCCATATTACAGCTAGCATTTTCAAAGTTCTTTTCGTTGATAAAATCATCTTCTTCCACATCTAATGTCTTATATGCTTCCTTGAAGTTATGATTAGCCACTTCCACGAAAAACTTCTCAGCTACCTTTTCCGGGCTATATATATCATTTCCAATTTTAAAAAATACTACAACCGCTGCAATCAAAGCAACTGCTTCTACTGCAACAACAATCCACGCCTTTGAAATTGGCTTTCTTGGCTTTGCCGGTTTCGCTGGCTGTACCGGCTGTGTTGGCTGTACCGGTTGTGCCGGTTGTACTGGTTGTGTTGGTTGTGCCGGCTGCACCGGTTTTTCCAATTTTGCTCCACAATTCTCGCAAAATACGGATGCATCATTATTCTTTGTTCCACAATTTTGACAAAACATTTCTCTTCTCCTCCCTACTGTACATATGTCTGCAGAAATTCAACATTTGCCTTTTCTACATCTGTCATAGATTCAAAAACAGCATTCATATCATCTGTCTTTTCTGCTACTTCCTGATACCATGTCTTGGAATTGAAGTAATCCTGAATTGCCTGATCTGTAAACTGGTAACCTCTTCTTGCATACATCTCATTAATTACCATTTGAATGATGTCCTTATCAGCCGGAAGCCCTTCTACTATCTGGCTTTGCAGCGCTGTTACATCCTCTTCTGTCAATTCTCTCTGGTTACTCTCTGCGCAAAGATAATCCGTTACTGTTGTTTCTTCTGTCGTCGCAACCTGATTAATTACTATCTCGAAGTCTTCTCCGGTGCCCTCATACTCATCATCACCATCCGCTTCTTCTGTTTCTTTAAAGTCACTCTTTTTGTCTGTTCTTGATTTCTGACTTAACTTTCCTGCAGAACCATTCACAAACATTACAACGCAAAGAGCAATCATTGCTGCACAAAGTACGCCCAGTACAATTGCAACGATAATACCTGCCTTACTTTTTTTCTTCATACGTTTACATCTCCATAAATTTACTATATTATCCCGTGCCTTTCCACAACCCTTATCATTGTTCCCTCCTTCTTTTGCCCAAAATCACACGCGATACAAGAATTTTGTCATTTTTTTGATATTTTGTCAACCATTTTCACGCCAAAACTCTATCCCTTCTCCTTTATCAATTCACAATACTGTTCCTGTGTCATAGGTTCTGCAAAATAATATCCCTGAATGTAATCACATCCCAATCCTTTTAAAAACTCTACCTGCTCCTTCTCTTCTACCCCTTCTACAATCACCGGCATGTCCAAATCCTTTGCCATAGAAACAATTGCCTTAAGAATCTTCGCTCCCTTTCCTTCCTCACCTTTTGATAGAAACTTCATATCTATTTTCAGCACATCTAATTCAATATCCTTCAACGTATTTAAGGAAGAATAACCACTTCCGAAATCGTCCATAAAAATAGTAAACCCTGCCTTGTGCAGATACTTCACCGCCTTCTGAACCAACATTAAATTATCCACAAACGCACTTTCTGTCAATTCCAGATTTAAATACTTCGGTGAAATCTTATACTTCTCTACCAAATCAATCAGCGAATCCAAAAAACGTGGATTATACAAATTTACCCTGGACACATTTACAGAAATAGGTGCCAGCTCTCTTCCTGCATTCAGTTCTCTCCGAATGAACTGACACACATTTTCCCACACATAATAGTCTAATTTGATGATAAATCCATTTTTTTCAAAAATAGAAATAAACTCCCCAGGTGGCACCAAGCTTCCATCCGGCTTCTGCCAACGCACCAATGCCTCCGCACCATACGGTTTACTCCCTTTCAATTCGTACTTTGGCTGAAAATATACCATAAACTGCTGCTCACGCAATGCCGTTTCCATAGCATCCACAATCCTCTGTTCACGCATAACCTCTTCTCCCATTTCTGTGGTATAAAAGGTATTGCGCATCATGTAATTTCCCTTACACTTCTTGGCTGCAATATACGCCTTTTCAAAAACGGCAGACAATTCCATGTCATTATCTTCGATGATATAAATTCCTGCCGATGTTTCTAAAAAGTATGGTACAAAAAATCGTGCTATCCGACTCTGTATTCCCTCTATCATTTGAGATATCACATCTACTGTCTCAAAAGGCATACAAATTCCAAAAATGTCCCCGGTAAGTCTTCCATAGGTACACTTTCCATAACAATCCATCGTCTCCTTGATAATATCTGCCACTCTGCAAATCAGGCGATCTCCCTCTTTTGAACCATAAAAAGAGTTGATTATCTTAAACCGCTCCACATCAAAGTGAATATAGGCAAACTTCTTGTTTTTCCCTTCATTTAACATCTCTCTTGTTGCCTGATGAAACTTCTGCTGTGTAAAAATTCCCGTCAGTGCATCATACTCCAATTCACGCACTTTACTCTTCTCAATGGCATTTTTTACCCGAAATCGAATAATATCCGGATGAAATGTTTTTGAAATAAAATCCCATGCTCCAAGTTCCAAACAGCGTTTTTCATTTTCTTCATTATCATCTGTGGTAGATACGATAATAGGAATATACCGATATCCCTCTATCTTTTGTACCACTTCCAAAAAACTAAAACCATCCATAATCGGCATTACCAAATCCAGAATAATTAGAGCTATTGTATCCCGATTCTTTCCCAATATCCAAAGCGCATCTTTTCCACTCTCCGCTTCTAAAATCTCATAATTTTCTCTTAAGATATCTCCAAAAGATGTACGGTTGAACTTACTATCATCCACAATCAAAATCTGGTTCTTTGTTGCCATACGAACCACCTGTCCTTCTCCATATATAGGCATTTCTTTATTTTATAATATCTGTTCTATCTTGGAAATTTGCTCTACAATATCTAAAAAAGCAACATTTTCCACTGCTTCTTTGATTTTAGACCAATCGTCCATATACGCTTCCTGTACGCCTGCTCCTTCCAGTGCCTTTTCCCACTCCAGAAGCCCCTGCATATCAAAGTTTTCCGCCACACTTTTTAATACAGACAACTCCTCCAACATTTCCTCCTTAGAAAGCATTCGTACCGATTCATCATTACCAATTCCCAGATATTGTCTGATGTTTCCCGCACATTGTTCCAACATTTCAAGAAGTTCATCTGTACCATTCCATGCACTCTCATAATCTCCCTGATGACAATATTCCTCTAACTGTCTGGCTCTCTCTGATATTTCCATTGCACCTACAACCTTTGATGCACTCTTTAAGCCATGCACTGTAATGGTGTAATTTTCCTGGTCGTGCTCTTCTCTAAATTTTCGGATTTTCTCAGCAGTTTTCGGAGCAGATACCAAATAATCATTCAAACACTCTTCATATAAGTCCTTATCTGAATAATATTTCTTTGCCTCTACTGCATCTATCCCCGCTATATTTACTTCCCATTCTGTTGACGCCACCTCGTTGGTTGCTGTTTCTGCCTCCTGTGTGCTATCCTCCTCATAGATAATCTTTTCTTTTGGCAACCACTTTCGTAAAACTTCTTCTAACTCGTTTCCATCTATGGGCTTACTTACAAAATCCTGCATTCCCTCTTCAATATATTTTTCATACATACCGGTCATCACATTTGCAGTCAGCGCTAAAATTGGCAACTTGCAATAATAGGTATCTCCTGTTTTATCCGTTAATTCTCGTATCCGTTTTGTTGCCTCAATACCATTCATGCCCGGCATCATGTGATCCATTAAAACAACATCATACCGATGTTTTTCCACCATCCCAACAGCAGCCATTCCCGAATCTGCCGTATCTATCTGGATTTTTATCGGTTTTAAAAGCCCACGCGCAACCTTCAAATTTACCGGAACATCATCCACAATTAAAATACGCGCTTCCGGTGCAATATACCTTTCCCGTTGCTCTTTCTCTTTACTTCTGTTTCGTCTTCCGGCTTCATAATCTCCTATACATTCAGATACAGCAACCCGTTGTGGTAAGATAAAATAGAACTCCGACCCCTTTCCATAGATACTGTCAACTTCAATTTTACTTCTCATTGCACCTAGTAACTCTTGTACAATGTTCATTCCTAATCCGGTTCCCTCAACATTTTTGTTCTTATTATAGTCAAGACGTTCAAATTTTACAAAAAGTCTCTCTTTATCCTCTTCTCTAATTCCAATTCCAGTATCTTTTACCGAAAAAAGAACCTTACACGTTTTGTCTTTTTTTGCCTCTTCCAGCATTTGAACCTTAAAAGTAACTCCCCCCTCTTTCGTATACTTCACTGCATTAGTCATAAGATTTACCAGAACTTGACGAATATGTGCATCATCACCGATTAACTGTTCCGGGAGATTTGGATCTATTTCCAGTTTTAAATAAAGTCCCTTTTTCTCTGCCAATGCTGTTATCATACTGGTTACATTATCCAATAACTGCACCGTACTATATGAAATGTTTATTATTTCCATTTTCCCGGACTCTATTTTGGACAAATCTAAAATCTTATTAATAATTTCCTTTAAATTCTCTCCCGAGTTTTGTATATCCGAAGCATATTCCAGAATCTTTTCATCGCTGGTACTTCGCAAAATCATTTCATTCAACCCCAACATTGCATTCAATGGTGTTCGAATTTCATGACTCATATTTGCAAGAAACTGCGATTTTGCCTCGTTCGCTGACATTGCTTTAAAATTCTCTGATACAAGTTTTAATCCCGAATGGCATGCTAATGTAAGAATATAAACCACAATACCTATACATGTTAAATTTGCCTGACTTACATAATATTTGTTACTCAGAATATATTTTGACAAGTCAACCATCAAAAGCGGAACTAATACACCCAAACCATACAATGGAATTCTCCAATAGCTTTTTCTCACATTCACGTCATCTCTTTTTAGATTATAAATAATGTCAGAAACCTGAATATACGCAATAAAAATTGTATCCGCCACAATCATAATCTGTGTAACTTTTAATGTTTCTGCAAGATCTTTAATATGCAAGAAATGCAGCGTATTGTTCATAATCCATACAACCATCGGAATCGTTGCAGCGATTTTTGCAAGACGCTTTGTCTTTTCTCTTTCACTATATGCGAAATAACGTGCAATCGGAACCGGAGCAAGGGCAAGAATCTCAAATGCAAAAATACTAAATTGCTTCATATTTGAAAATACAAACTGCAGATTCCTTGACTCTGTATATCCCCATAACGAAATAGACAAGGTAAACAGAGCAAGGCACAAACACTCATTATAAGATTCCCGCGTGATTATGTATAACATTATCCACACCATCAACAGAATAAATGCAATGATAAGCAGTACCGACGCCCCCACAATCGTTCCTATATTATCACTTTGCAATTTCATTAAAAAACTTGCACGTTCTCCCAGGTATACACTTCCGGGACCTTCCAGATAATGATTATTATCTCCGGTTTCTTCCAATCTAATTTCTTTTCCGGAATCCTCCTTACCAAGACTCACTTCAATCCATACATTTCCCGGCATCGGAAAAACGGTTTCCTTCTCTTCCAATGTATTATCATAAACACAGCGCCCACCAACATAAATTTTCACATGCTTGTGCCTTGAACGGAAAACAAATGTTGTATCTTCCGGCATCTCCGGCAAAGTATTAGTCAAGGTCAATTTTTCCGAGTCCCCACCTTCTAATTGCGCAGGAAGCTCTGTAACACCACTCGTTCCATTTGAAAATTCATATTTCCATAGTGACTCAAATTCTATTTCATCCCGAAGTTTAAACCGGTAATCTTCCCCACTTTGTCCGGCAAGGTGGAAGAAAAAAAATGTAAATCCCAACAATATAAAATATAGTATTACCTGCCACTTTCTTTTCAGAAAATCTTTCATACCCTACCTCCTCCACATTTATTACGCACTACTGGTTTTTTGCAAAAAATTCTCCTACTATTTTTAAAAGTTCTTCTTTCCCCAATGGTTTAAGAAGGTATCCTTGCGGAAATAACCTCATACATTCTATAATAACCCTCTTATCTGTCACGCTAGTCAAAAAGAAAACAGGTATACTTGCAATCGACTTATCCGGTGACTTGCGAATTCTCTCCAAAAGTTCCCCACCATTCATCAGGGGCATCAGATAATCCAACAAAATCAAATCCGGTCGCGCCTTTTCCAAAAAAGCAAGTGCATCTTTCGGCGTACTCACCGCTGCCACACGATAATCTTCTGCTAAGTACTTGTATTCCATCTTTAATACTACTGGGTCGTCGTCTACAACCAGCACAAGCGGTTTTTCCATTTTGATTTCCGGCTGTTTCTTTTCTCCCTTCTTCTCTCCATAGCGGAATTCTCCAACTCTGCACTTTGTGATTCCTTCATCCGTGCAATGGAATTCACCGAATGCGCCGGATACTCCCTCCATTTTCATGTCGTTTATTTCAACATTAACGCCCTCATACATTCCTTTTCTAACAACGAGCATTGCGGCTTCGCTTCGTTCCGGTTCTTCGCATTTTACATAGATGTCGGTATGAATCCCCTTTTCATTTCCGATTCTGTATGCATCACATATTTCTGCAGTCACTTTTCCCCCTAAAATATGACCATTTCTGCCTTTTGCATAAACCCCTCTTTTTGCCGACACATTAGCATTAATCATGTGATCTACTAATACCTCTCCTTCGGCAGCCACATCCGCTTCCTCAATGAAATTGGTAGTAATAGAGCCTCCGGCCCGAACTACTGCCTTGTCCATTCCATGAATCCCTTGATGTACCACAATATCCTTACCTGCACTAACGACCGCTCCCTCTATAACACCATCTACCTCCAGACTTCCCTCAACATCCACTGTGACATCCTTTAAAATATCCCCGCGCACATGAAGATCTCCACTGAATGCAATTGTCCTCATATAATATCCGATATCTCCATCTATTGCCAGATGATTCTTTACCTCCAATCTATTTCCACTCAAAGAAATCTTTCCCTTTATGCTTGCATAATACTGATCTCCTCTTTGCTCTGCATTATCACAAATTAATGGTGGAAGTTCTTTCGGTGGAGCCGGAGCAACCGCCGCACCAAAAACGGTATAACCATTCTCCCCTTCTTCTGCATGGTGGTATACCGCCAGAAGTTGCCCCTCATTTACCATTTGAATCATCGGAGAATAATCTACCGTTCCGTCTTCTCTAATTCTAGGCACATTTTCTTTTAGGTCCTTATCAAACAAAAATTCATAGTATCCGGCTTTTCCGCGTGTTGCATATTCGCCGCTGGCTACCGTATATACTTTTTTGTATATTCCACGTTCTTCAATCTCTCTTAGCATTCTTTCATCGATGCCTGCTACAATTCCACGAAGTCCTAATTCATTTCTCAACAATGCCGCCGTTATATTTTCATCCCCGCTTGGTAATATACTAACCGTAACCGCCATTGCATTCTTACTAATCTTGATATCAATTTTTCCTGTCATACCCTACCTCCATATTGTCAATTGTCTAATTTTTTTACAAAATACAACATTTTCTCCTTATATTATATTGTAAAATTCGTGGTTTTGCACTACTTTTTTGCTCCAAATCGATATATTGTAACATTTTTTATAATCTTCTTTATTTTACTTCAAAAAAATACT
Source organism: Roseburia sp. 499 (assembly GCF_001940225.2). Taxonomy (NCBI): domain Bacteria; kingdom Bacillati; phylum Bacillota; class Clostridia; order Lachnospirales; family Lachnospiraceae; genus Roseburia; species Roseburia sp. 499. Next base: position 36,695 of record NZ_CP135164.1, on the reverse strand, counting down.
TCTATTTTGGATTTTTCTCAAAATAGAAGTATTTTTACTTTTCACTTTTTTTCTTCAACGTATGTTGCCATACGATACGATATGATATCACACTGCATCCCCTCCCACTATACTACTACCCATATTTAGCTCCCGACAGAAAATATAGCGGTTCTTTCCAAAATTCTTGGCCGAATACAAAGCTGCATCAGCATTTTCAAAAAGTTCTTTATACCGTTTTCCGTTTCTTGGGCATACAGCAATTCCAACACTAACACCTATTTTGACCTGTTTATCCGGTGTTTCAATGGAATTAACGCCTTCCAGAAAAGCATCCAGATAGACTCCGATCTCTTTTCTCTCAGTTTTTTCCGGCAACCAAACTTGAAATTCATCTCCACCAAATCTGCCAAATATTGCCGTATCGGAAAAGGTTTTTTTAAGCCATTCTCCCATCATATGTAGAACCATATCGCCATATAAATGACCATAATTATCATTAACTTCTTTAAACCAGTCGACATCTATCACGATAAGAGTACCTTTCTGTTCTTTGCAATCCACCAACTCTGTAACCAGTCTAGAGAATGCTGCTTTTGTCATGCATCCAGTCAACTTATCCGTATCCCTTTCTCTTTCAATATGATGTCTCTGTCTTATCTCCTGCAGTTTTGCCTTTACCATACGCAAATGTATGAAACCACCTACAAAAAGACAACAAATGGAATTTACGGTATCGGCATATGCCAAATAGTATTTTTTACACCGAACCCCCAATATAACAAACCCTCCTATAACCAGAACAAAATAGCCAAACATTCTTCCCGGATAATCTATAAAAAGCAATGGTGCAACTATCATAACTATGCAGAAGGTCGTTGCTGAAGTATCTTTTCGAATAAATGTATTCAAAGCAATCGCATATGCGCATATCATTGTCAATGCCGCATACCACAACAGTATAATAAAACCTTTCCCTTTCTTTCGCATTCTCTGACAGAGTAGCCAAATCACCATAAATCCAATCGTTATCGCTCCATATGCCACCTTATTAGGCCCCATCGCTTCCGAAAAAAAGCTCAACACAAACAATATCATAAATATCATCGAAAGATATTTCGATGTGGAACTTAACGTATCAAGATTCTTCTCCAGAATCTCATTTTTCATTGCCTGATATTCCTGCCTCTTGATTCCTCCATAAATCAAATTGCAGACCCATTCATGGAAAACCTTCATCCTATTCCGTCGCCTCGCTTTTCCTATAGTATGTCCAATTACTTTTCCGTCTTGCTATATTATAGCCCAAGTAAATTCAAAATACAATATTATTCGGTTCATTACAGCATTTCCATAGGCAATTCCAATGCATTGCAATATGGTAACAACTTTTCCTTTTGTTCATGTGTAAGCCTCTTGTTCCCACGCATCACTTTGAAGAAGTTGACTTTTAAAATGTGTTTTTCCACTTCGCACCATTTTCGCCGGAAGTCCATAATCATATGAATGCCTATATTCACCTTCACCCATGGTTTCGCTTCCTTGTATAGCAGGCATCTACATATTCTACTTTTGAAAAATAAATCGGTTCCATCTTTTCACCCCACATATCAATACCTCCTGTTGCAATAGTAAATTTGTAATATAAATGAATTTTTAATTTCTTAAATTTCTGCATAAAAAACCGCATCTTTCGATACGGTTTTCACTAAATTTATCAAAAATACTGTACAATATTATTTTTCTTTTTGCTAATGACTGATTTCATAAACATAAATTCCACTTTTACGTTGCAGTTGTATTAAATCTTCTGGAGATTTCTTCCATATACACCTCTGCAATATATGATGGCCCATTACACCAGAGCTTTGTGCTCTCATCATAAAGTGCCTTACCCGTCTTTGAAAGAATAAAATCCGTTAAGACTTCTTTTGAATCTCTTCCGGTATCTTCTGCAATTTCTTCTACAGCCATGGCAATCAACAGATCAATTGTATAATTCATTCGTTCCTTGGAAATTACTTCTTCAGCCATATCTTCTCACCCTCCACAAAGTGAAGACACGCAAGTGCCTCCTTCGTTTTGAAACAATACTGATCTTTTAGTTTATTTGGTAGTAACTGTCTGATACAGAAATCATCCGCTTCCTTACTTCCCATTATTCCAAAAGCCCCTGCAATATATGCAGTTAAAGTAGTATTTGTGGCATCGTCTGCAATTTTCCCGACAATAACATCATACTTAGACATCTTATTTTCAATTTCATTAATGGAACGTTTTTTTCTATGCGCTGCTATGCAATGTAACCAATCAGTATCTGCATCCTCAAAAACATGAATTGCCAAATCGCTTTTCAAATTCACTTCAAATGTAGGCTTGTTCCTTTGATGATGTCAGATAAAATCCCCGCCCAAAATCTTTTCTCCTTGCGCATTTCTCTAGCTGAGGGTCTTTCACTTCACAATAACTCCCATGATATAGGATTAATCCATTGACCAATTCAAGCATTTACTTTCAGCCCCTTCCTTTCAAGGAATTCTGAGATATCCTCTAACACAGCATCATCACCCTCGCAGTGGAAAATCCCATAACCGGTTTCAATATATCCGAGAACATCAACTTTTTTGAACAAGTCAACAATCTTTTCAATTGGTAAATGCCACTCTTCCGATGCCAATCTAATCAGTCTTGTCTGCATAAATGTAATCTCTGATTTTTCACTCATTATGAAATCCCCTTCCTATCTCCGACAATAATCTTTCCGTTTAGATTACTTTTTGCATTTCCTTTACATATATTATATTTAGCATCCGTCGTTAAGGCAACCATAATTTGTTTCATTAACCAATCTATAGCCCAAATTCTATAGAATTTTTCTCATTTTGATGTGGCTCTAAAAAATGTACCGGAATTCCTTTTTCTCTTGCATATGCAATTTCCGTTTTCGTGCTGTCTCCGATGTAATCTCCAACATTAATGACAAAAATCTCATCAGCCATGTCTATTTTTCTCTTATGCATATCATCAAGCATCTCTTTCGTCGCGGTAATAGTTCCCTCATCCATATTCTCCCATACCTCAGAATCACCCGAATGCCCAAACAGCCCAACCGAAATCACAATATATCCCTGCAAAGTCAGTTTCTTTTGTGTTTCCATGAACTCTTTCTTAAACCTTGTACTCCCACATAAAGTAACTACAGGATACTTTCTTTTCATTGCCATCAGTACCATCCTTTCGAATGCAATAAATCATACTGTCTCAGTGTTTCATCTCATATTTTTCTCTTCATCATTTCAATCGTTTCCTCAACAGTAACTGCCTGTGCATATCTAACCGGCCACATAAACTCGTTATAGTATTTATATGCCGTTTCTCCGTCAAAGTATGGATTATCATAAGTTGAATTTGCATATGCCGGAATGATAATATGAAATCCCTGCTCGAATCCACTTTTTACTGTTGCATCCAAACAATAATCTGTAGATACACCAACTATAATTATGTCTTTTTCATCCTTTGACTTCAAATATTCTGTTAACCCTGTCATTGCATGAAACGCACTATTTACATTCTTTTCAAAACGTTTTTCTCCATCTGCGGGTGCAAATTCATCAAATATCTCATAGTTATCTTTTCCTCTATCAAGTTCAGTCCCTGGCCCATCATCATGTTGTACATAAACCACCTCAATATTATTTGCTCTCGCCTCTGCTATGAGTTTCTTTATATTTTCTTTCACTGTTTCAAATGCATAAAGTGACTCATTGAAGCAACCTCTTTGTGTATCTACTACCAACAAAACCATATTCATATCCTCTTTTCAGCATTAAAATGTAATTTGCTTTTTATTATACTCGCTTATCAGCTCAAACGAAAGCCCTCCATGCTAATTACATTCTCAAAGGCACTTCTTACTCCTTCTTTGCTCTGATAATTTGCAGTACATTATCTCTGTTAGCTCCGCTCTGTGAAAAGAAATCTTTCTCAGAAATCTCTAATGCATCTTCCATGACAGATGTATTGCCTATTCTATAGGGACTTTCAGGTGGCTCAAATTCATCGAAGCCCATAAGGATTCCGAATAATTTATAATTTACTACCGGCACCTTATTTTCATCCAACATGTAATAATCCCTATTATAGTAATGCTCATCATCAGGGGTTAACCTTACGATTCCAAACTCTCCAGTCGATTGAATTCTAAAATAGGAAATGATTTCTCCACCAGCTTCATCAATTTGCATTCTTATCTCTTCTCCAACAGTCATAAAGCACCTCCTTTATTCATCTAACCACCATGCTTTTACAGCATAATCGGTAGAAAAACTGTCCTCTACAAATTTCAGAATATTACCGCCATCCGGATGCGACAAATCATCGCATGTTGCTTCCAATTCTTGCCGTATTTTTTTCGCCATCTTACTATGGTCAATAGTTTCGACCAATGTCCCCTGCTCAAACACAAACTCCTTCAACTCTTTATATGCATACGCCCTTTGAAAGCCCATATGAATATAATACTTACTAAGGAAATTGTTGCCCAAAAGAATCTTACCAGTAAAATCTATCGGGATATTAATATTTTTATATTCTCTGTGTCCCATATGCTTTTCACTTTTTGTCGGTTCCTCAATCCATTCTCCGTCCTTTGTATCGATGTATAGGTTCTTGAGAACAAGACCCGACGCCTTTACTTCAAATTCACACCAATAACCTCGCCAACATGCAGTACATATTGCAACCGGTTTCAACCCATATTCTCGTGGATTAAACCTTAAGTCCCCTGTAATTGCAACCAAACTATACTCTTTTCTCTTATGCCTATAGCAATCAGATCTCTGTGCTGTCATATTGACCTCCTATCTATCCAGGCTTTCGCCTGTAATAACATCTTCAATCTCAAGCACACAAAGCACTCCCTTTGGAAGTACATAAAGAACAGTTCCTCTTGCTGTATCTCCAACCTTGTCGTACAGTCTACCGGCACTGAAACTCTCTCCAACTACTGTGTAAGGACTATTTGCAACATAACCAATCGTTTCTAATCCAGACATTTCAACCTTGATAGCTTCTTTGTCATATTCATTATCCGGTTCCTTGACTAGTTTCACTTCCATCTTAGGTTCAATAAACTTCTGTCCGTGATAATGATTTGTTCCTGCAATCGTAAAATAAATCTCTGCCATATTGACACCTCCTGAAATTGTATAAATACTTAATTTGTTCCTTTGGGGTATTTCGTAATTATACATTATCAGGTAAGGTGTCCATTAAAAATGACAGCCTAAAGCTGCCAAACGGCAAATTCAGCTGCCATTAATTCCATCCCTTCCACACATCAGGCTGATAACCTAGTGTTGACTGTTTCCCATTCCTTACAACCGGTGTCTTAATTACAGAAGGATTCTCCAAAATTTTTTCCAGTTTGTCTTCATCAGCAATGTACTTGATAAGCGCAAGCGTATCTTGTTCTTTTCCATCCCAATTAATCATATTCTCAAGACCACCATTTACCTGAGCAACCGATATGAATTCACCCTTACTCATGCCCTTCTCTTTCATATCGATAAACTGATACTTGATACCACGTTCCTTGAAAAAGCGTTCTGCTTTCTTGGTATCGTTGCATTTTTTCGTGCCAAAAATCTGTATGTTCATTACTTCATAACCTTTCCAATCTCGTTATTCGTGCAATAAGATAGCATCCTGCCTATATGACGATTCCATTACAATGATCCACTTCATGCTGGATGATTTGCGCGGTCCAACCGGAATACTTCCCATGTTGTTGCTTAAAATTCTGATCAAGATAATCAACCTCAATCTCCTTGTATCTGGTGCAAGGCCTTACCCCATCCAACGAAAGGCACCCTTCCTCTGTCTGGAAAGGACCGGTCTTTTTCTTAATAACCGGGTTAATCATTGCAAACTGAAATGGACCTGCCGCTACAACAATAATATTTTTCTTTACGCCTATCATGTTTGCTGCCATTCCGACACAATGGTCCAAATTTGCCCTAAGAGTATCCAAAAGATCTGTTACTACCTACTTGTCTGCTTCCGTTGCATCTTCAGATTTCTGACCAAGAAACATTGGATCCCGCATTATTTTTTTAACCATAAGTTACTCCTTTTCTTCCTGTCTATATGTCATCATGCCTAAGAATTACATATCTTTGTAAGTTCTTAATCTCACCATTTACTATATAAAAAAATAGACTTCATACCACGGATTATAGCACTTTTCAAATTACTTTTGTATATGATATCTTCGAAAAGGTATACAATTCAAGGCCGGAGCCCCTAATCCCCTGCCCTAATCATTTAAATTTCATAATCATTCTCCTTCCAAATCTAATCAACCGATTGCGACCATATTTTGCTTTCTACATTTACAGTGCCCCATCTTCTCTGCATTCCTTATAATACGGGCACACCAAACAACACTGCCCGCATTTTTTCTTCTCAATTCTTCTTTTCCTTTGAATCCAAAATAAAAATCTCCCCATCTTAAATCTCCCGTCACTTTTGTTAATTTTTTTGTTAATTTTACTTTACTCAAAAACCTGTCCGTTAAAAACCCCAACTCATTTTCTCCCTCATAAATTCAAAAAAATCGGGCAGCAATTGCCCGATTTTCATAACTACTGTTTAATTCAAATTTCCAAGAAACTCCTTTGCAGCTTCTCGCATCTGCTCTACTACTTCACTTGGTCCGGTTACCTTCACATCCTTACCCAGACTAAAAATCCATCCAAAGAACTGTGGGCTGACATTCACGTCCACAAGAAGCTCACTGTGCTCATCATCAATCGTCCGAAAGGAAATGTCCTTACCAAATCTGTCAATGAAAACCCCACACATATCATTGGCAAATTGAATTTTCACCTTTGTCTTCCGCCCCTGATACATCCCGAATGTCGACTTGGAATACTCAGCCATATCAAAGTTTTTGAATTCTTCTTTACCTTCACGCATCTCATCTTCAATAGAAATTCGCATCATCTTATCTACACGATAATGCTTAATCTTATGATCCAAATCATCAAAGGCCACCATGTAATAATTCTCATCATCCCAGGTAAGAGCCCATGGACTGACAACGAACCAGTCTCCATTATGTCTTGGAACAAGTTTTTTATTTATGTCCCATTTATAATATTTGAATCGAATCTTCTTATTCTGATTGATTGCTGTATGAACATCATCAACGTTATAATACACGGACTCATTCATGGTCTTTACGCGATCATTGATATACACCTGGCGTTGCAACTGCTTCGCCTGATGCTCGCTTACAAAGCTCTTAATCTTGGCAATCAGTTCACGGGATTTTTTCAGTGTGATAAACTTCGAAGACTGAATCGCATCAATAAGAAGCTTCACCTCTGCAAGTTCAAATTCTCTTGCTCCAACATGGTAATAGGTTTCTCTACCAATCTGTTCCTTTATAATCTCAACTCCAAACTTCTCTGTCATATCCTGAAAATCTGTATAAATACTTTTTCTCTCAGCGGTAACATTGTATTTTTCAAGTTCATCCATAATTTGTGGCATGGTAAGGCTATGCTCATCATCCGTCTTCGCCTGCATTATTTTCATAAGATAAGTAAATTTAAACTTCTGGTTCGTTCCTCTCGACATAATTTTTACCTCCGTGTAAATTTTATTATCTTAATTATGAACTCCTCATGCCCCAAAGTCCACCACTTTTTAACAGATTGTGGAAATTTATCGGACACCTCATGCAAACTATTTGCTATACTGATACCAATTTCTCCATAGCATTACACATTTCACCTTACTTAACAAAACATACTATTTCCATACGTTTTCTTTTGATGACCACATTCCAAAAAATTCATCTTCTCGCAATATCGATTCATACAAAGGACCTATAAATCGGTCAATCTGCGCCAATGCTAAAGAAAAATCCGGTTTCTCAAGTCCTGGTCCGGGATTATAATTACTCCACAGTTTTTGAAGAAATTCATTCTGATTAAATGCTTTTATCTGTTCCATGCTATTTCTCTCGTATGGAGTCCCTCTGTGCTGCAAGGTTTGAAAAATTGCTTCCTGCAACACTCTGCCTTCAAAATCAAATACCTGCGACCAGTAGTAGATATCATAAAAATCTTTCATCCTACTGGAAGCAGTCATTCTCTTTAAAATGGCATCAAATTTCTCTGCCATTGTGCTCTCCAAAGAATATGTATAAACATTTGGCTCCTTAAAGCCATCCAGTCTGGTTGTTACAGCTCTCTTAACTGCGCCGGGCACTATCACATCATCCACACCAATATCAACTGAAAATGGAATTCTCACATTTTTGATATGCGCCATCAGATTTATACCTATACCGGGATATTTCTTCTCCGGTGTAATTTCCTTCGTTCCAAGGACCTCCATAGCAATAAAATCATTGTGAGTATCTGTTTGACAAATTTCCTTCATGATTGTTTCCATTCCAGCTACATCATTTGACATTCTCCTTAACATAAAATCAATGTCCATGGTTGGTCTCCCCTCATAATTTGAAATAGTATATAAGAACATTCCTCCTTTCAAAACAAGATTCTCCGCATATTGCGATATTTCAAGTTTACGAAGAAACTCTTCCTGTGCAAAAAGCTGTAGACAGGTCTGATAATTGATTCCTGTTTCCTTCGCCTGTTTCTTTAATCTAATCAGCACAGATGCTCCCATATCCTTTATCTCTTTTACAGCCATACACCAATCACCCTTCTTGCCTTTTTTTCAACACCAAGTTTCGAGGCATACCTCATCAATTTTGCAGCATCCTTATCCTTATCACTAATATACCTTTTAATTACTGTGTTAAACACTTCTCCATCCATCGTATTAACATGACGCAGACAATCACAAACAATACGCTCTCTGTCATAAATCTTTACGTCAATTCCATCTATATTTCCTTCACTCACACCAATATCCAATCTGGATGCCTCAATAAAATGCGGTTTTATGATAGGGAAATCCAGTTTAAACTTATTTCTTGCTGACTTATTATCAACAGCTATATGCCAAACTCCCGGTACTCGATCTGTATAGCCATAATACATTGCAGCTGATACATCACAGATAATTGCCTCAGGAAAGAGACATGTTATTACTGATACTTCTGTAAAAGCTTTTTCATCCTGCCACTGATAATAACCATACTTAATCTTCTCTACTCTTCCTTCTTTTATTAGATTTTGAAGCATCTGATAAGATATCCCTTCCTTGGTAAGTTCGCAAGTACGCATTATTCCGCCATATCGTCCAAATATTGATTCATAATTCATATCCCTATTCATGTACATTACCTCATACAACTTTATACAATTTCCCAGCAGTTTTTGTATCAAGTTCTATTATACACAAACAACGCGAAAAATCAACTTGATACAAAAAGTTTTATATTTTTGTATCAAGTTCTAAAAATAATATGACTCACACCGCCTCTTCCATTAATTCTTTCACGAAAGTAATCTTATTCGCTTCTCTTATTTTTTCATCAGACATCTTTATGCTTTCCTGAAAACCCTTTACCAATTGTTCTGTATCCACATGAGTAATAATTGATTCCAAACAAGCCACTTCTTTCACTAATGCTTTTCTCTCAACCTGCTTATCTCGTAAGACTTTATAAACTTTATACCCTTGAGCAGCATTGTAATTAGTCCCCTCTATGTAATTCAAAACCGAGTTTATTTCATCATCCAATCGACTAATCTCTTCTTTTATAAGAGATACTTTTACTTCAATCTCCTGCCAAAAGCGAAGTTGCTGTCCCATACTTTGAAATATATCAAGTGTTTCCTGTGGTTCTGTGTCCATCTCATGTTCTTCCACTTCCACAGTAGTATCTATTTCCGTTTCCTTAATCCCTAAACTTATAAGCAATGCCTTGTCCACCTGCTCCATAACCGCACTACCGACATTTCCAAGATACTGTTCCAACCTGCACTGATCTATTGTTTTAATTTGCTCTGCACAAATATCACTTTCTCTGTTTACTATATTCAAATCACTAAAATGAACGTGATATGGCAAACCGAACTTACACTTTGTAGATAAACACAAACAAATAGTTGTGGTTGATTTCTTGTTCCCCAGATTATTTTGAATAATCAATACCGGTCGCCGCTTTGCCAATTCATGCCCAACTGCATCCTCAACGCTGCCAAAATCCGCATAATAAACATCGCCTCGTTTTACACTTCTTACACATGCCGGAAATGCTTTCTGTACACCATTAACCATCTTTCGTCTCTCCTTCCTACATTTCTTTTATATCCCATGATTATCACAAAATACAGCTAATACCGAACTACAGATAATCCACAAAACAATTGTGATTACCACCGGTACATTCTCTGCATTGTCACCCGCAAATAATGCAACTATACCGGCTCCTAAAAACAAGCCACCCACTGTACTTAAAATGGCACCAAATGTAGATATTCCATTACTCGGAGTATAAGAAGAATTTTTCTTCTGCCCATTAGCATCTTTATATATCGGATACTCAATATAATTGTCCGGCCAATCTTTCTTACCGTCGTGATTCCAATCGTAAAGTGCCATAATAATTACCTCTCTTTCTTGGTTTTGATAATTCCCTTTTGTTAATTTTACTTTATTTAAAAAGCTGTCCCTTAAAAATGCCAGCTTGGTTTTGCTTGCAACTACTTTTTCATTTAAAAAGACACCATCACTTATATTCCTATAAGTAATGATGTCTTTTTTCTAACAGGTGTATCGTCTCCTACTTACTATATCTGAAATTATTAGCAGTTTCCATTATATTTCCACCTTATTTTGATCATGAATCTTCTTTATATCCGAAAAAGTATTCTCTCTAATATTTGTTTCTTCTGCATATTTTTGAAAATCACCAACAACCAAACTGATCTTGGAAATAATATCCATACACTTTTTCTTTTTGAGTCCCATTTTCTCACCAACTTCTAATAAATCTGCGAGACATATGTTGCTCTTTTTCCCATTTATAGTCATCTGATGAGCACTTAACCACTTGTTGGTAACATCATACGAATAAGTAACATCGTATGCCGGTGATAACCTCCACTTTCCGCTTCGATCCATTAAGAAAGATATATTTTTCACATGATCATCTTGATTAACCGCCACACAATTAAACACCATTCTGCTATAAAATTGCTCTATATCTTTCATCGGTAAATTTATTTCTCGCATATACCCCGCTGCCATTTCGTAACTGCACAATCTTGGCTCTTTATAACTAATATGTGCCATCGCCCCCAGCGATTGCATGTGTATTTTTTTCCCACCAACACGATCAAATCGCTTTGTCATAAAATGGTTCTCTCCAGCATTTGAATATATTCTACATTCATTCATCTGAATTCCTGCATCCAATGCCATTTTATAATATGCATACTCAATTAAAGTGTATTCTGGCGCATCCTCCAATCCATGATCGCCATTTTTTGAAACATTGTCAAACTTCATCAACCAGTAATCATAATCCTTATCAAGGTTGAGCTGTCCAGAACGAATCTCATTTGTCTTTTCATTCCACGCTATTAACGCCTTAGCTCGTGCACCACCAGCAGAACTTCCGACTTGCACTAACTGCGAATATGTCAATGCTTCCTGTGCATTTAGCATAACCCGCTTTCTCTGATTCAGTACATCAGAAGCAAACTTAACCATTTCGGACACATCAATATTCTCATTAATATCACTTATTTCCGAACTAGCTGGCACATATTCAAGTGCTCCCATTCCCCTTTTACCTGTGTAACATAGTCTATCGATTGCAGTAAAATCTTTTATTGATTTTCCTTGTGAAGCAAGCCATTGTTCTATAACTTTATTTCCAAAAGTATCAGGCAAGGAATCTACAACCAATCCAGGCATGCCAAAAAATGGCTCTCCTGAAAGAAGCGGAAACTCGTAAACAATATTACTAAGCGGCATCATTATTGGCGATATTTCTATTCCACTCTTCAAAAAATCAGCATCATATTCATACGATGCATATGGCTTATCTAAATCTTGATGTATAATACCAACTCTGGTCCCCCATAAATATACTTCTGCAGTTGTATTCATTTATTCTTCATCCCCCCATTTGAAATTGCTGGCAGAATCCTTTTTTTTGCGAACTCGTTGCTTTGGTTTCTCACTTTCTTTTAAATAAAAAGATGGACGCTTCGTTTGATCCGGTATTAATAACTCAATATTACTCTCAAGATTAAGCGCAGACAAGATTTTTATCAAACTTTCAAGCTGAACAGATGCTCCTTGTTCTAGCCTAGATATGCTACGAACAGATACCCCAGACTCCTCCTCCAAGTCTCTCTGCGAAATTCCAGCATTAATACGATATTGCTTAATCCTCTCCCCAATAATTTTTTGGTAATCTTGATAACTTTTTTTACTCACTTTAACGCGCCACCTTTGTCTTTTTATGCCCATATTATATATTATTTTGCCATTTTTGTCTAGTTATCTTTTATTCGCTTAATATCTAATCCAGCAAATATCCCTTGATGTTGCGAACTTTAGTAGTATTCTATCCCATACAGCCCATAACATACAAGATATTCTCTTTGATAATCTCAGAATAACCCTGGTATTCCGCCATCACATCCATCTCTTCTGCCAGCATTCCGCAACAGAATATACGATTTATAATTGTCTTTTATCTTCATTAGTCTCCTCCTTCAAATTCCCATTTTATGCATTGAAATACATGTCATAAACGATATAACCATGTACGCCATCCAACGATCCTTCATATGTTTCCTGACACATCATGCATCGTGGTTCTTCCATTGGCCATCCACTTGTTGGAAAAATGTTGTACTCTGATGATGTTTTAAATCCAACTTTATTATAAAAGTTAAAATTCCCTTCCACGGTTATTCCTTTATAGCCCATTTCCTTTACTTTCTCAATTCCCATTTTAAGCATAGCGCTTCCTATTCCCTGATGGAAATAATCAGCATGAACTGATACAGGTGCTAACATAACAATTTCAGAGATTGGATTATCATCATGTCCTCCTTCTTTTGTTGGTGATAACGGAAAATGTGAAAACAAAAAGTGTCCTACCACCTCGTTATCTAATTCTGCAACAAAGGATAACTCTGGAATATAATATTTTGAATCTCTGATTTCCTCTACTAATGCAATAATATCGCTTCCATCAGAATAGTCTGTTCCTTCTTGAAACGAACGCAAAATAAGAGAAATAATACTCTTATAATCTTTATGTTCTTCTGGACGAATTTTAATCTTCTTGTTCATCATAATCATATCCTCTTTTCTACTCTTCTTTTGAGTTTTAGCGTTGGCAATTCAGATAACTGCTTTAAAATGAATTGCAACACATTTTATATCGACTGTTTTTACTCTCTTCAGTTTGAACTATCGCAAATTTTGCGACAGTTCAATTATCTAACTCTTCCAACATTCTCCCAAACGGCTTCACGGATTCTTTTCCCTGACGCCTAATTCCATTATTTTCAAATGCCGCCTGCTCCACCTGAATACTTTCATCTTCCAGCCATCTATGCCCGGTATATTCCATATCAAGAAACATTCTAGTAAGGTTACCTGTCATCTGTCGATCTGGCTTCTCGGCAAATATTATCTCGCCTACTCCAGTCATATACTTATTAATTTCAGTTTTATTGAATCCTCCAACTTCCATGATGTATGGGACGGCCTCTTTGATAATCGTCGCAAACTTATCAGCACTTCTTGGCAACTTATTTCTGAAAATCAGTGAATACATTGTTTTGTCATTCATCAGAATAATTGTATTCTTTCCATCAAGCTTAGTTATATGACCATGCCATGCATATAAATCATCAATCTGTATCTTGGCGGATACCTTCTGTAATTCAGTTTTCTTAATATTTAAGGCATCTGTTAACGCCTTCGAACAAAATATGTACATATCCTATCTACTCCTTACATTTCCACAATGCCATTGGATGGTTCTTTATTCTTTTAACAATATCAACATCGTCAAAAAGTAACTCTGGAATATACTTTTTCTTCTCGAAGTTATCAAGATATTCCTGCTCCTTCGCAGTTAGAATCATTAGGTTTTCTATATACTCCTTAGCAATCTTTTTTCTCTCATCCAATTGAAAGTTGTCCTTCTTATTAAGCACTGGAAATAAATCTCGCCTGATTTTATTGAAGTCAAGCGTATCAATTGCAGATGTATCAAACGATTTATTGAGCATATCAGCTGAAATCGTCATATAAAACACAAAGCATTTTCTGAACAAATCTCGCTGTTCTTCAAAGAGTCTCTCAGACAACATATTGCACCAATCATACAAATCCCTGGCCGCAGCTCTTGTAATAAGAGCATTGCCTTTAGCTGCGAATATTTCCATAGGATTCACCATTCGTATTTTCAATCCATCATCAAATGCCGATGGAAGAATGCTTCTGTACACCGGTTCAAAAACATGAGCTCTTAAGGAATAATTGAGTTCAATCTTAATCATGTCCCTATTGCCACCAGCATTCTGATAATTGTAGTGAAATGCATCCAAGCTATGGCTGAATCTCGATGCATCTGATAACAGATATCCTTCAGACTCCATGTATTCTTTTATCACATTCGTGATTTTCTCTCTACATTCAAGCATATCCTCTCTGGTATCATTAGGAGTATAATCCATATCAATATCCACTGATAATCGAGGCAGATTAAATACTGTAAGATTAATTGCAGTTCCACCCTTTAAGAGTAAATGCTCTCTTAAGAACTCATCTTCATTCAAGAATCTGAGTATTTCCTTTAATCGAAGCACCTTTTCAAAAGTATCTCTCACAAATCCACTTTCGGTAGCCATTCTTCCAAGTTCAGCTCTATTATATTGCGGCATCTTCCATCACCCCATTCTTCAAATTATAAATATTCTCTGGAATCACCAGCTTCCACTCATCAACATATCGTCCACCTGACATATCCTTAGTCAGATAACGCTTGCTCTTTCCTATTTGACTTTTGCAGATATCAAAAAAATCATCTGACAACCCCATCTGCTCTTTATGTCCAGAAAGAAGAAATCCCATCTTCTGGTATAGGAACTGATTAGACAAGAGGTCTAAATATTTCAACACTCTTTTTTCTTGCATCCGTTTCACACTTCCAATGTCCTGAAGAACCTCTTCAATTCCTGATATTTTATCCATATCCTTTACGCAGTCTACTACGGTTCGTTCAAGATTTGTAATTCGGATTCCACCGCTTAAAGCAGGTGTTTCCACACCTTCCAGATCCTTTGATGCCACATATCGATAGGTGTATCCATCAAAATCAAACTCTCGAAAGCTGGTTTCTGATGCAACATAGACATCGTAATATACCTGATCGGTTATCCCATAATATTCCATAGCGGTATGGTGAGACACATAAGAGGTTGGCGTAATCTTGCTTGCTATCTGAAATCGATTAGCAACCGGCGCCCCTGTCTCTCCACTGATGCAGGTATACATATTGTTACGGATTTTCGCCACCATTCCCTCCTTCATCAATCGCTTGATTGCAGAGCGAGCGCTGTCCATATTGTCATAATATTTATTTACATCTTCAACAGTAAATACTGGAGTTTTCAATAGCTCAAAATACAAATTCAAAATCAACACCTCCATGTTTTTAATTCAACTTGGGTTATGTATAAGCTATTTTGTTTGTTTTATAAACCTAATATACAACCAGTTTCCATTAGAGTCAAGTTTAATTTTCTTTCATAATGGTTTATACAGCTGTTGATTTGTCGTATTTTTAAACTTTTTTCAGTGGTTGATGCAGAATTTGCACCAACAGACACATGATATTCTCGTTACTCTATCACCCAGCAAACTGCGGCATATCATGATTCACCTCGGCCCTATAATAACTGCTTATGGTACTTCCAGCATTAAACAAACTTGCAAGCAAATAACTCTTAATATTTCTCACTTTAGTAGTATTCTTCCCCAGGCAATTGATTACATACTCCACATGAGAATAATTAAGTTTCAGGAACTTGCTTTTCACAAGATTCTTTGGATACACATCACCTGCAATTGTAATCTCCTCATTCTTGGACAGAACAGTTTCCAGAATCAGTTCAAAAATTCCCTCTACCATCTCACGATCATAAGGATAAGCAAGAAGAAGGCTGTCATAATCAATATTCTCTTTGATGATTTCGCTATAGCCTTCCATCTCATCAATCGCATCCTCTTGTGTAAGATTGATTGATAAGATAGGATTAGTTTTACTCATATTAGTCTTATTTATATTATTCTTATTAGGGTTCAAATTCTGAACACGGTTGTGTTCATTTTCCGGACACGCATGAGTTCGATTTTCGAACACGGGAGTATCTACCGAGTTCATTTTCTGAACTCGTGGAACAGAGTTATCCACAGTTACAGAGTCTTCTTCCACAGAAACCTCACTAATTCTTTCCCTATCAGTAACTGCGCGCACTTCGTCCTCAGTAGCATCCTCACATACGAAATTCATCACATAGAACACGCTGGCCTTAGCAATTCCCATATTCTTCTTCTCGATAAGACCAATTCCACTTTCACTATCAAGTTCCTTAAGAAGCGCAACAGCCTTAGTCTTCCCACAATTAAGCGTGCTCATAATATCTTCTAAGCTATAATTGATATATACTTTGCCATCCTCATCCAACCACTCATTTGTTAGTGAAAGACTCATCCTATCAAGCATCAGGGCATAAAGAGTCTTCGCATCATTGCTCAGTCCTCTGAAGCACTCTTTTTCATATAAAGCACGAGGAAGTCGGAAGAATGCATTCTGACTTGCCTGTGCACTTGTGTAATAGCTATATGTTATTTTCTCACTCAAACCGCTCCCTCCCTTCATACAAATCTCTTGAGATAGAGCTTCATCACTTCGTCTTTTTCTGCAATCTCAAGCAATCCAAATTTCTCTAACTCCTCAATAGCAACAACTGCCTCTGATTCTTCCCAGTTAAGCTCTGCTCCAATTGCAGCTGTATTTACCAGGACATATACATAATCCTGGGTATCAATCCATCCCATCTCCACGGATTTCTGCTGTTTCTCCATGAGCAGCGCATACATAATCTTGGCGGAAGCAGTCATATTCTTAAACGTCTCCTCTTTCATAAAAGCCTTTGGAATATAAAGATAGCCTAGCACAGATGCCCCTCCTGTCAACATATCAAATCCCACATTTACACCTGTAATTGCAAAATACGAAACACATATTGCATCATCCAATAATAAAGCGGTTGAACCCTATATATGTTCAACCGCTTTATATTCTTTACCTGACAAAAAGATACCCTTTAAAACATTTTCATATCTTTAATGCCAAACATTATACTACTCATCATTATCAGCATCAAACTCCATTATATGTAGTTCTCCTGAATCTAAGTCCATTGCCATACCTCCACCCATATCTTGCATAAGATTTCCTTCGGTATCCATCATCATTCCTCCTCCCATGTCAACACAATAATCTCCATCAGAATAATCGAATCTGCTTTTCATTGTCTTTCCTCCACTAATTTAAACTAAAAATATCATAACCATTTCCGATTCTTTTTACTTGATACAGAGTATCCTCAATCCAAAATGTAATCTTATCAGCTGCAGCATCATTAGTTGCAATATTCGTACAGCAAAGATTCTCTATTACACTTCTTCCTCCGCATGCCTTTGGCAATATATGATGCAGGTTCCAACCACAGTAAATTTTTTCATGATTATCATATACATAATAGTCACTATCTCCATAACCATCTTTGCACATAAGGTATCCATGAAAATCTTCGGCGAATCTTTTTTCTCCAAAACACATTTCCCAAAGTTTTAGTGCATTCTTTTTATTAATCTTCATTTATTTCACCTCCTAACCTGACCAAAATAAAAAAGCCTATACACTATACGTGTATAGACACAAAGGTCAGATTATAGTCTTTACACGCATAGTTATTAAAGCAATTCTTATAAATTGCCTTTAATAAAATATGGTGTAAAGCTGTGAAACAATAATTTACGCACCTGTGGCTTCTCATTACTTTCTCAAAGAATCAACTAGAATGTCTGTCCTCTGATAGTTTCCGAGGTTTACAAAACACTATAATACCACATCTTTTTAACCCAATAGCATAAAAGACCGTTCTAACACCTGCTCTCTAGTAAATACACTTGTTAAAAGTTTCATAATATGTACCACTGGAGATAATGGTATTATTTACATTATCATTCTACTACTACGCTGCATAAATTACAATCAAATAATTAATCGAAACCGAACCCATAAAAGCAAAAAGACCACTCCCAAGTCTACACTTGAAAGTGGTCCATACACACTGGTCAATACTCTTTAATTTTCAGTTATTTCTCATTGTGTCCTTTTACAAATCCTTACATTATGCTCCATACATTATGCAAACTTTGCATAATATTTGCATAATCTCGAGACTAAAAAGTCTGCAAAGCCCGATAAACACTGGCTTTATTTATCCAAACTCTTCATCGTCGGGAATTTTTTTGATTGCTAAGCTAACTCTTGTATATTCTTGCAAACCCTTGGAAAATGGGCTTTCCCGGATTCTATATACTTGGATACTCTTGGACGTTTTTTTGACTTTTGTGCGTCCAAAAGATGTCATTCGCCTTAAAATACGTCTTTTTATTTTATGCATGTACTGCTGTGTCAAACACAACAATACTTAGCAAGTATAACATATTTGTCACAGTATGAATAGGTATATTTTTCAATCTTCAAAGAGTTCAATCGCAGGACTCTTTTCTAAAAAATATCCATATTTTTTGATAATTTCTCAATTACTGATTTGGTAACATCTGGGTTTGCTTCTGCATATATGTTCATGGTAGTCGATACATCAGCATGTCCCATTACCTCTTGAATTACTTTGATGTTGGTTTCATTCTCGCAAAATCTTGATGCAAACGTATGTCTGAAGATATGGCAGGAGAATCTTGGAATCATAACAGGTTCTCTCTTCTCCTTTTTAGCAGCCACCTCTTCTTCTGAATTATGTGTATCCACAATTCTCTTGATTGCCCGGTTTACTGCTGCTGGGTTATGTGGCATCCCAAATCGGTTTGTAAATACAAAATTGGTCATTCCATCCACATTCTCAACACAAAAGCCTTCCTGCTTCTGTCTCTCATATTCTTCCTGAAGCACATCATATACCTGCTGCATCATAGGTATTCTACGATTACCTGCCTCCGTCTTTGGCAAAGATACTCTAAACTCACATTTATATGAATCATCCGCTCTCTGGTAATATGTTAAGCTATGATTGATATCAATGATTCGATTTTCCAAATCAATATCATCCCAGCGTATCCCAATTGCTTCTCCTATTCTGCATCCAGTTCCTAACAAAAATACAAAGAATGGATACCAGTGATAAAAGAACGGATTCTTTGCTACATACTCCATGAATTTTCTCTGCTGATCCACAGTCAACGCTCGCCTTGTTTTTCTGGCACCACCATTACGCTTCTTTACTTCACAGTATGCTCCATCTACCGGATTCTTCCTTATGATATCATCTCTCACAGCAAGCTGAAATGTAGGTCTTAGTACTGTGTTAATTGTCTCAAGCGTATTAATCTGTAATCCCTGATTATTAATCAAATCTGTATAAAAGAACAACACGTCTGAGTATTTCACATCTCTTACCTTCTTCTTGCCAAATGTATCACGAATAAAATGATTCCATGTGTACAAATAATTACTGTAAGTAGTGCTGCGCAATTCTGTTTTAGTTGATATGTACCTGTCAAACAAAAAGTTTACATCAGCCTTTAGGTCAGTTTACAAGGAACTACACGCAGACCGTGAAACGGGCTGCTGACAACAAACGGCGCTATGCTCCCGGCTGGGTGCATAGCACCTGTTTGTTGCGGGGGTTTCCAAAGGGGGCAGCGCCCCATTTGGCACACGACTTTGCGGAGCAAAGTGTAGTGTGTTATACGCTCTGTCGGCGTTGCCCTGAAAATACCGTTGCCGCCGGGGAGGGCAAGGGCATTTGACGCGGCAGGAAAGCAGGGCTTTGTTTGGGGCTGGTAAGCCGGAAACAAAGGGCTGATTTCAGCAGCAGACAGGGCGTATTATGAAAGCCCCCGTCCCTCGTCCTCCGCCCCCGGCCTATGGGACAAAAAGTCCCAAAGCTCTGGACACCGTGACCAGATGTGTGGCCACACTCCGGGAAAAGTAGCAGGACGGCAGGAAACCGTCAAGGCTGAAATGAATGGGCTGACGCCCGGCCTTGACCGTTCCCCGCCGCCCCGCTGGATGGGTGGACAAGGTGGCCAATCCCTAAAAGTGTTTGGCCGCACTCGTTCATTTTGGGGCCTTTCTTCTCCCAAAATTGAAATGGGCGGGAAAGCCCTAAAATGGCTTTCCCGCCTTGATTACCCATTAGCAAAGACGGGCGAGACTGTCAACGGCGGCGCTGAAAGCGCCGTTCATCTTGACCGTTGACTGGCTCGCCTGGCTTTGCTACTGCCCGTAAGAGATGGAAAAACAAGATGGAAAACAAGGTTAAAAATGGTTGACAAGTCTATCGGATGTGTGTTATACTGTGCGACAGTTTGAGATTGGAAGGAGGCTTACGTGTGTTAATTTGTGTACGCTAATAAGCAATAAAAAGTAGAAGTACCTTTCCACATGATGGTGGGCTTTTTTTGCGTGCGTATGCAAAGGAACACGTAGGTTTGACACGAGCAGTCTTTGAACTGTATCGTGGTGTTTTTTCGTGCTTTGTTGTTATGCAGGCGTCTGCCCTCTCTGTGGGACAACGCCTGCTTTTTATTACAGAAACAAAGGAACAATGCAATAAAAAAGGAGGTTCGCATTATGACCCAAAACAACAATTCATGGAGAAAAACTTATTTTACACTTCTTGCCGGACAAGCAATATCCTTTATTAGCAGCGGTATTTTGCAAATGGCCATTATCTTTTATTTGGTTGCGAAAACTAATTCTGCAATCATATTGACGGCGGCAACACTGATTGGATTTTTGCCGCAAGCCTGTTTAGGCCCGTTTGCAGGTGCTTTTGTTGACCGGCACAGCCGTAAAAGCGTAATGATTGGTGCGGATTTGATAATTGCCGCCGCTGGCGGTATTCTGGCGCTGGTGGCGTTTTACATGGAATTGCCCGTATGGTCTATTATGGTTGTCCTGTTAATCCGAAGTGCGGGAACTGCTTTTCATTCTCCAGCATTCAGCGCAGCAACACCTATGATTGTGCCAAAAGAGGAACTTACAAAATGCGCTGGTTACACGCAGACCATGCAAGCAGTAAGTGCGATTATCAGTCCAGCTGCCGCAGCGTTTTTATATGCTGTTTGGCCTCTTAATGCAATTATATTGTTAGATATTGTGGGTGCAATCCTTGCCTGTGTGACTGTTGCGATTTCGTCCATACCAACGCCTGAACTATGTCCAGAAACGAAAAGACAACAGTTTTTACAGGATATGAAAGAGGGGTATGTGGTATTAAAGCAAAACAGGGGCCTCTTTGCTCTGCTCTGGATTGGTGTAATTTATATGTTCTTTTATATGCCAATCAGTACGCTTTTTCCTCTCATCTGTATGTCATACTTCAAAGGAACACCGGCCCATGCCTCTGCCGCTGAAATTGCTTTTGCGGTTGGTATGCTGCTTGGCGGAGTCATTCTGAGCATTTGGGGCGGTTTTAAGAAACGGCGGTACACCATCGGTCTTTCCGTTCTCCTGATGGGCGTTAGCAATATGCTCTCCGGGCTTTTGCCGCCAGACGCATTTCTTGTCTTTGTTGTGTGCTGTACTGTTATGGGAATTTCCGCTCCATTTTACGGTGTGCAAAATGCGATTTTTCAAGAAACGGTCAAACCAGAATATCTGGGGAGAGTTTTTTCTCTACTGACAAGCGCCGCTTCCCTCGCCATGCCGTTTGGCCTTGTCATTTCCGGGCCTCTGGCGGAGCGGCTGGGAGTTGAGAAATGGTTTGTCATTTGCGGAATTGGCATTATCATCGTTGCGCTTGCCGTATTTTTACTACCCGGTTTGAGAGAGATTGACAATACGCAATAATCAACTGCACCTTTTTCTATTACTAAACAAAATGCCTGGATGGTGGTTCTGAAAAACCAGAACCGCCGTTCAGGCATTTTTTATCTTCGTCCTCTCTGCGGTTTTGGATTCTTCAGCAAGTCGGATTTTTCCGCAATCTTTTTCAGCCACTTCCGTTCTTCTACTGACAGCTTCCTAAAATTCAGCTTGAGCCGTTTGCAGATAAACTGTTCCTGCGCTCCATCTGCCGAAACTCCATAAAGAACTGTTCCGACACTTCCAACTCGTGGGATTTGCCCTGCCCGTCCTTAAAGCTGATAAAATACCTTGTGCCGCTTTCCGTGGATTCCTCCCGAAGCGTGTATGCCTTAACCCTGTATGCCATCCTGTTGTCCTCCTGCAAAAAATGAGTGAGGGGATTTCCATCCCTCACCCAGTAGCCCGCAGGATGGCAGGCTGTTTTAGAAGCTATAAAATTTTCCGCAGCTTCTTCCGCAGATGGTCTAACCTCGCATAGATGGCACCAGTCGTCAAATGCACAAGCGGGGCAATCTCCTTTGTGGAATACCCCTGCATTTTCAGCAGGACGATTTTCAAGGTACGCCCGTCCACCGTGACTAATACTTGATAGAGATTTTCGCTCTCAATCTCTTCCAGTAACTCCGCAACCGTACCCACTTCCGCCTGCCGCTCCCTGCCTGCCATGTCCTCAAGATATTCCGCAACGTCATTCGTCCATCGGTAAAACCGCCTATTGGAATTGAAGTCTGCCCTGTCCGCCATGCGTATCTGCTCAATGGTCGCTTCATCAACGCCGCACTCACGCAGCAGCTTTTCCTCCGCTTCTTTCCAGATACGCCATTTCCTGTCCTCCCGTCCGTGGTTGTATGCCATTCTTACTTCCTCCAATCAGAATTGATTGAGAGGGCAGAGAAAAGCCCCCTCATCTTCCCAAAGGAAAAAACAAGGGGGCTGAACGCCTTAAATTTTAATTTTCTATTATCTTTCTTAGTTTTATTAGGATTCTGGCTTTGCGTTTGTTTACAACGCTCTGGGTTATGCCCAACCTCGCCCCGACTTCACGCTCGGAAAGTCCGTCAAAAAAGATTGCCTGTATCAGCTCCTGTTCACTATCCGACAGCAAAGGCAGGGCGGCTTTCAGCCTGTCCACCATGACCGCATTGACAACGGTTTCTGCAATGTCCACCGCTTCATCAGTGATAAAGTCCAGAGGATTCCCCTCGCTGTCCGTAAATCCGTCGAGAGATAGCAGTCTATTCTTTGTATCTAATTTTTGCAGATAACGCCACCGTTCCTTGTCACGGTAGAAGTCTGTGTATTGCTCCCTCACGACTTCAAGCAGACAGCCTTGAATGGGGATAAACAGCTTGTCCATATAGGTCTGGTCGGATTCCCTGCAACGGCAGAACTCCGTGTAGGATAATTCCACATAGCCGCCACTTTCTCTGATATATACCTTTCTTGGTGCATATTTCACCATAAATACCTCCCATCTGAATTTTTGAAATGTAAAAAATCCAGATGGAGAGGCGGAGAACGACACCGCATATCAGAAACAGCCCTACGGCACTTTCCAACAAAAATCGACAAAAGAAAAACCGCAAAGGCTCTGTGACCTTTACGGTTATAGGAAATAGTAATTCTATTGTATGGAGATTGTACTTCTACTTTCAAGGTGAGAAGTACCGTTGCACTGGCAGAAATTTTTTTAACTGGTTTCCTGCCGTTCTCTGATATGCTATGTATTGATAAATTTTGCTTCGTATGAGCAGATAGATAACTGCCCGAAAAAAGGACATAAAAAAATCCCTCCAAATTTAAAAACAAATTCAGAGGGTAATTTAGGGTATAACAAAATAACCCACCCGAATATCGTTTTTTTTATTTGGTGAGTTTGTTCTTTCAAATACGAAACAAAAAGAGCCGATGATTCGTGAATTGTTCCACAATTTCATCGGCTCTGCGTCTTAAGCGTCTGGCTCTTTGATGACAGTTATCTTCAAGTTGTCAACTTTAATCAATCTTTCTTGTCTGCATTTTGGACAATAAAGGGGATAATTCTCCAAAACAGTGTCCTTCCTAATTTTATTACGGGTTTTGCTCCCACAAACAGGACACAATATCCATTCGCATTTCATCATAATTAGTCTCTAATCCTTTCAAATCTCATTTTATATGACTTTTGCAAGCTGTTAAGCTAACTTGTTGAACATATGCCGAACCTTATCTATACGGCTATTCGGGCGGCGGGGTTGGCAAATAAATTTACCAATAGCTGGCTGGTATCCTTTTAACTCTGTCAAGCAGACTCCCTGCCCATTTGTGAAATAAGTTAAATCGTTCCTGTATTCTTGAATACATCTAGCAGGGATTTCTCCTTTCAGAATGACCTCGTCATTCTTTATCTGAGTACTTACAATATCTGCACAATACCTTGGAGCATCATGATACGCCCGTGAGAGATATTCCTGCGGTGCATAAATTTCAAAGTGGAGATATGGCTCTAATAGTTCTGTCCCTGCTTTTTTTAAAGCCTGCTCCAATACGATAGGGGAAAGCAGCCGAAAGTCTGCGGGGGTACTTACAGGACTATAATACAATCCATATTCAAAACAGATTTTACAGTCTGTCACTTTCCATCCATACAGCCCCTGCTCGCAGCCATAAAGAACCCCCTCCATAACCGCATTTTGGAACGATTGATTTAAATATCCAAGTGAAACTCTGCTTTCATACTGCACTCCGCTTCCAATAGGGAGCGGCTCTATGGACAACCCGACAGAAGCCCAGAAAGGATTTGGCGGGACTTCTATGTGGATGGTATATTCTGCTTTTCTAAGCGGTCTTTCCATATATATAACAGTAGGCTCTTTTATTTCTGCCTCCACATGATATTTTTCCTCAAGGATGGCACAAATGACTTCCATCTGCACATTCCCCAAAAAAGAAAGTATAATCTCATGCGTTGTAGTATCCACATAATATTTTAAAAGAGGGTCGCCATCTGAAATTTCTGTAAGTGCCCCAAGCAATATTTCCCGCTGTTCAGGTTTCTTTACTGCAATCGTTGTTTGGAGCATAGGGAGAGGATTTTCAATAAATTTTCTCTGCGGCAACAGCATTTCGTTCCCCAAAATACTGTTTAGCTGCAAAACATCATTTGGTAAAATTACAATATCACCAGAGCAGGCTGTATCGGATGGATATAATTCACCGTTTGTCGGAACACACATCTCTGTGATTTTTATTTTCTCTTTTTCAGATATTCTAATAACATCCCTCAAATGCAATGTTCCGCTATATATACGCACATAAACAAAACGCCGCCTTTTCTCTGAATATTCAATCTTAAAAACCTGCCCGCATAATTCAGATTGACCTTCAGGCGTTGATGAATAAAATTTACTGGCAATCACTTCTATAAGCTGCCGAATCCCCAGATTGTTTTTAGCGCTTCCGTGATAAACGGGAAATAACGTTCCGTTTTGGAATCTCCTGTTTTCTTCCTGTTCCAGTTCTGACATTTTAAACGGTTTCCCTGACATATATTTCTCTAATAGTTCATCGTTTCCCATAATTACCGCATCCCACTGTTCCATATCGTCATTGTCCGTTACATTTATATGGGGATGCTGCCCAACCTTTTGCTTCACTATAATTTCCGAAGAAAGCTTTGCTTTCATTTCCCGATATACCATTGGCAAATCAATCCCCTCTTGGTCAATTTTATTGATGAAAAAGATTGTCGGAATCTTCATTGTCTGTAGTGCATGAAACAGTATACGGGTCTGTGCCTGTATGCCATCCTTTGCAGAAACTAATAATACTGCTCCGTCTAATACGGATAAAGAACGGTATACTTCCGCCAAAAAATCCATATGGCCTGGCGTATCTATAATGTTGACTTTTACATCCTCCCACTGAAAAGATGTCACTGCTGCCTGGATAGTGATTCCCCTTTGACGCTCCAAATTCATTGTATCTGTCCTTGTTGTGCCTTCATCTACGCTCCCTAGTTCTGCAATTGCACCACTGGTATACAATAAACTTTCCGTTAATGTTGTCTTTCCTGCGTCAACGTGAGCCAGAATGCCTATGTTAATTATTTTCATGTGATTTTCCTCCTATCAACACCCAAAAAAGGGCATAAAAATACCCAGTGATAAATACTCCTATCACTGGGTAAATAACTCCAATAGCCCCAAAACACTTATATGTTTTCGGGCATATAAAATTACATGATAAAAGTATTCTTAAACTGGGTACAAAAAACTAAGCCCCATATTAAAAGTGAAACGGGACTGCTACTTTTTGTTCCCACTATCAAATTGACAGTTTATTTAAGAATACCTTGCCGCATATTTATTAACTCCTTGTATAATACTGAATCTAATTATATTCCTTAACCCTTTATTTGTCAAGCTGACAAACTAAAGCAGAAAAAGCGGCAGGATTTCCCCCTGCCACTAATCATCTGTTTATGCAAAAATAATTTCCTTTTCCACAATCTCCCTCGCACAAGCCCTTATGTTATTGAGGCATCCTGTCCATTCTAAGGCGTTTTCTGCCTTTAGCTGTTCCGTTATGCCCTGTGCCTGTTTCATACCCTCTATGAGCCTTTCAAAGCGTTCCTGTGCCTGTCTGTTGATGTCGGCAAGGTAGGCGTTTAGCCTGCCGCTTGTAAGAAGATTGGTGTATGTAACTTTACGGTACTGTTTTAGATAATCTAAATGCCGTTGCCCCCAGATGCCTATTGCCTGTTCTTCTTCGGCGGGTACAGTTAAGCACGGTATCAAATAATCCCCTTGCCTTTCGTATTTGCCGCCCAGTTCCTCAAATAATGATTTTGCCATTGTCTGTTACCTCCACATTCTTTTTTATTTTGAATGTCCGCAAAATCCGTCCTACATCGGTCCTACAGTATGAATAACATAATCGCATGGCAGATTATAGGCTTTTGTTATCTTTGCTTCTCCAGTCTCACATCCATGAAGTGTCCTGCACTCCGCCAGAAGTTCCGGTCCTGCTGCTCTGTGAATCGCACCATCTACACCACCTCCGCCAAGAAGTGAATTGTTTGCTGCATTTACGATTGCCTGCACATCTGTTGCCTTTGTAATATCACCTTTTATCGTCTTAATCAAATACATTGTTTAATATTCCTTCTCTATGTCATCATCTATTCCATACATTTTCTTGAATGCATCAAGGTCTGCCTGATTCTTGATCAGCATAACCTCTTCTATCTTACCAGTATGAATATCCTTAAATCCAGCAACCTGCTCGCCATTACATATGCTCGCCTTGATTACCGGTTTCTTATTTTCTTTATCATATAACTTTGTAACTGTCTTTTTCTTAAAAAGTCCCACTCTAAGCACCTTCTTTTGACTTTGCCATCAATATAAGTTTTTCAAATGACTGCGCAAAGCGTACATCATCATCTTCTGTACGCTTCCTTGCTCCCTTTATGTGATTCTTGTGAGAGCTGCGTCTTGCCTTTTTGTTAAGATGCCGCTCCATAAGCATCTGGTCAATATTCTCATTCGTGTACCACTTGCCGGATTGGTGAATAGCATATGCACCTTTTCCAAGTGCCATAGCAGCTACACCATAATCCTGCGATACTACAATATCCCCTTTATGGCAAATGCTGATCAGCTTATAATCTACCGCATCTGCTCCTGCACCTACCACAATCACCTCGCTGTAATCAGAATACAAAATATGATTCGTATCACACAGCAAGGTGGTTGGAATATTATATTTCTCTGCTATTTCTTCTACAATATCTACTACCGGACATGCATCTGCATCTACAAATATCTGCATTTTACCTCAAATCTGCTTTCTTCAGCTGTAATTAACTGGTGTTCGTACTTCTATAAGATTTCCTGATGGATCATAAAATCTCACAAGCTTCTGTCCACCTTCAAGTTCCGTTAACTCCGTAACATAACTTACAACATACTTGCCAGACTCCAATTTTTTAATAATACCTTCTATATCATTATCTTCAAAATAAAGTTCCGTCATATTGTTATGTGGAGTTGTAGGTATTTTTGTACTGTCATACCATACATCTACATCCTGCAACACAAGCCCCTCAGACATTATTACATTACCTTCCAGCCTTGTAATCACACGCAGTCCAAACAGTTCTTCATAAAAATCAATTGATTCGTCAATGTTATCAACAACGATCAATACATTTTTTAAACTCATATTATATATTCCTGCCTCTCCATTTCTTTTTGAATCCATGTCATAATTACATCTACAAGATAATCCTGCTGCACCTGACTTAGTTCCTTGCCCGGCTGCATTTTATGCCACTTTCGGATGCACTCCCTGCAGCATGTTGCTGTTGCGTGCTGGGCAATAAATACTGGATGTCCACGCATTGGTGTCTGTTTGCCATCATTTGCTATATATGCCGGAGCTTCCCTCTTTGCAATAAAGTCCGCAGCGTGTTGTCTGATGGTATCAAGTCCCTTCTCATTTATGTAATCAATATCTTTCTGTTTCAAGTGAAAACTGCTTCGGAACTTGGAATTATCCAACCGCTCAAATAACTGCCTGTACCATTCATCCTTAGTCATTAAAACTTCACTACTTCCGGCTCATGTGTAAATGATGAAAATGTAGCTGTCGCATTTTTAAAATAGAACACCTCTGTATTTCCATCATCTGCTGAGTACATATTCTGTAAAGATGGATAAGCATCGAGCATAGACTGTCTTGCTTCTCTTCTGTCATCTTCTACAAGTTCTCCGGCTACACGAAGCCACTCGCCATTTTTAAATGCACAGATTTCTACCTTCGGGTTTGCGTGAATCTGCTTTGAAACATCTTTTACCTTTCCAGTCTGAATATACAGCTTTCCTTCAAAAATGTGTGCTGTTCCAAAAGGTCTACAGATTATGTTTTCTGGCTCTATAATGTCAATCAGTGATTTTATTTCGGCTGCATCATTTGCCAATATCTTTCTGGTCATATTTCCAGAATACTTATCTCTGCGATAGCCCAAATTACAATTGCAGAAAAACAAATCTGGATATTTTTTCTTGTCAATTTCATTTTTACCAAGCAGTTCAAAGTATCTGACAATATTTTTATCCGTCTGTGAATCCCTTGCTTCCAAATCTACATTTTCATGGAACATCACATCTACGCCATCATTCATCTTACGGACATTTGCAATCGTACCCTTTATCTCTTCCTTTTCAGGCGGTCCAAAATCCTGACCTATCAGCATATACTTAATATGTGGTGTCTTCTTGGCGTAATCTCTCCCTTGCCAATATGTCCATAGGTTAATTTCCTGACACAAATCTTCTCCCTGACGTAAATCGCACCAGCCAAGTGTCAGGTTCTTTGTGTATATAGGATTTTTACGATATTTGTTTTTTACATTTTCTATCAGCTTGCAATAAGCTGCGGATTTTTTTACATTCATTTTATGTATATTCACCTCAAAAATTCACTGTTTTATTTTAACACTTTCCTTATCTGCTTATCCGTTGCCTCCGGATACATCTCATGCATATAATCTACAATCTGCTTCCATGAATCCTGTGGATTATCCTTGTAGCAGGAAGTCACATAATCGTATCCATAGATATGCTCAATAGATGAATACACTGCCACATCCCATCCATATTCAATACCTCTTTTATTCACTCTCTTCTTAAAATCGCAGTTGCACAGATATGTCTGCATCATAAGATTCGTTATTGCACCATCAAATCCCTTTTCTCCATCCTTACCAAATCCAGCTTGTTTTTTCAATTCATTTGAATAAATCTCTGAATCAGCATTATCTTCCATAAAATTGACCATTATCTTTTTATGCTTATTAGGCGCTTTTCCATCATCATATAATGCATCAAAATCATATCCATCCCGGCGATAATTAGCAAATACAGGAAACCAATTTTTTGATATAAATCCTGCCTTCTTATCAAAGAACTTTCCATAGACGATATCATGCCGCCTTGCTATAATAGCCCGCCACATCCATGGATCAATCTCCGGATTATCACTCCACCAGTACTCTGGAACAGTTCTTTCTTCAAGTGAAAACCCATCTATGTCATTCTTAAATAATGGTAAAAAGCCAAATTCATTTATATACTTGATTGCTTCATCTACAGAATGGATGCAATCCGGGTTGTCCCAATTCATGCCATGCATAATCCATTCACCTGATTCGTTTCCCATAATATGTGTACCTCATTACTCAGCGTACTTGTCAATCCAATTTTCGCCATCATATTCATCAATCTGTTTTACTAATCTCGTAAGATAATCTTGTAACCTGCTATCTTCTTCACTTGCATACCACACATTTGCCCGTCCAAATCCATAAGCCCAACCATTTGATTTTCTTGGGACTTCCCATTGTACCTTTCTTGATCTAATCCCTGCAGGAAGTAAGACACAATCAGATGAGTTTGCAATTGCATTGTAATATTGTATATCTTCTGGAGCAAACACTGCCTCTTGATAATGTCTGAAAACTGTAGCATGTTTATACCATCCCACGACCGTCGTAAACTTATGTGCCGGATGCTTTGCACAATAAACAACAAGCACATCATCTACTGATTCTTCTTTTTTTAATAGTTCACAACCTGCAATATTCTCAATCCGCATTTGATTTACATCTTTACCATTATGTGATTTTGTCTCGAAAAACCCCAGACAATATAAGCCCTCCTTGCCCTCCATATTCACCGGTGTAAAATTATATTTTTCATGTGCATCTCCTGTCTCATCAACATAGCTTCCACCATTTAACGGAGTATCTTTTCCATCTTCATTTCCTCGATACTCCTTCATCCACGCTATGTTACAAAAAAGTATTCTCATCATATCAACCTTCTTTTCCCTTTGAAAATGGACTCAAGTCGATAAACAATTTCTTCAATCCACTTGTGTCCTTGAACTCCTTGAATAAATACTCCAGAAGTTCTTCCTGCCTTGCCTGCCCTAATGTAAGCCGGTAAAGAGACAGAATCTTTATCAGCCTTTCATAATTAACCTCATCCTTACTCATAGGATACATTGGCACAAGCCTTTCTATTTTAACACTCTGATTTTTTCCGAAACACCAGAATGGTACAAGCTCTGACTGGTCATTCTGCTTTTCCGCTTTAGCAGCTTCAAACATTTCTGTCCATATGTCTCGCTTAAATGTGATACCATCTGCCTTACCATATTTATTCTGCTTTTTAAACTCCTTATAAGCTTTCGTGTGTTCCATATTAACCATCCTTTCTAAAATTGATCTTATGACGCAAAAAAGAGGACACCTTCTAAATTTCTTTAGAAAATGTCCTCGAAAGTAATACTTTTTTAAATTTGGAACTAGGCAATCTAGTTATTAGCATTTTACACGCTTTTTTTGACTATGCCAAAAATTGGTCAAATCTTGGTCAAAACCCATTGACCAACTATATATTTTATTACATCCAAATGCTGAAACCCTTGATTTTCCTGCATTCTTACTTATCAATAGACTTCATCGTAGGAAATACTCTCTAGTACTTCTTCATATCCCCTTATCTCGCTTTATTTCAAGGTTTTCAGGAATTTCCCACCTCTTCATCTGCCCCCATAATACTTCATATAAAAATACTGTTTTGTTGTAGTACACGTTGTACTTAGGGGTGATTTGTTGTAGTAACTTTGAACCTCTACAAACGGAGAACTTTCCTTCCCATTTGTATGATATTCATGTTAGAAGAAGTCTATCTTATTGGCTAACTCTTCTAACGATTCCTGCTTCTTGTTAAAATTAACTTCTGTGTAAATGTCTAACGTTGTCTCAATGTTTTTGTGTCCCATGATTTCCTGAATGACCTTCACATTCATATCACTCTCGCAAAGACGAGAACAAAATGTATGTCTTAATACATGGCATGAGAAATGAGGAATAATTACTGGTTCTCTATGCTCTCTCTTGGCATCAATAATTTCCTTCGCATTATATGCTTCGTAAATTCTTCTGATTGCCAGATTCACACAATGAGGATTATGGAGTGAATTCAACTTGTTTGAAAAAACAAACCCTGTATATCCATCCAACTCATAGGTACAGAAACCGTCTCTTTTCTGTCTCTCATATTCATTCTGCAAAGCATCATATACAGCGCCCATCATTGGAATATGTCTCACACCAGCTTCTGTCTTCGGTGCTGAAATACCAAAACATGCAGTGCCATTTCTCATATAATAGGTTGCTGAATGATTCACGCTAATACTACGTTTTTTAAAATCAATGTCTTTCCATGTAAGACCTGTGCATTCTCCAATTCTCATTCCAGTTCCAAGTAATGTTGCAAATAGCGGATACCAGTGATAATACTCTGGAAATGTCTTCACAGCTTCCATAAAAGCCTTCTGCTGTTCTACTGTAAGGGCATGTCTGATACCCTTATTCTTTTTACTATTCTTCTTGATTTCCGCCATCACACCATCAGATGGATTCCTTCTGATAATATCATCCCTGACTGCCATATCGAATATTGGATGTATTACTGTATGGATAGTCTCCAACGTATTGACTGCAATATCCTTATCATTCAACAAATGATAATAGAAAAGCTTAACATCCGTATACTTTACATCAGCCAAAAACTTATTACCGAATTCATCTCGAACAAATCTGTCGTACATATAAATGTAATTAGATCTTGTTGTAGCTCTAAGATTATACTTAGTGCTCATATATCTGTCGAATGCCATATTGATCGTTGCATGACCTCCAACATAATAATCCAATCCATCCATCTGCGCACGCATTAAGTCTTGTTCTTTCTCTCTAAGTGTAAAAAGATCTTTGGAATATGCGTAACAACGTTTTCCATAGGGATCAACATATGTGTATATGTACATCCCATCTAATTTTCTTTGGCTCTCTCCCTTCTGAAGAACTCTGCCTTTGTTGTCCTTCCTCTGTTTGACTTTTGCTTTTGCCATTCTAATCTCTCCTTTCTAGGAAAGGAAAGAAATTCTTCCGGTTTACTTTTCGGTCTCTTCCTTATTGTAAAGAAGGTCTAAACCATCAAGTACAACCTGCGATATGGTTTTATGATGTTCCGCTGCATACTTCTTGATTCGCTCATGGTCTTCAAGAGTAACACGAACGCCAAGAACACTCTGCTTCGGATTCTCTACTGGCGGTCTGCCATCTTTATTAGCCATAAGCTCATTCACCTCCGAATCATCATAACCATATTATATACCATTTCAATTAAATGTTCAACATTTGTTTAACATTTAATTGAAAATTTTTATCGGTATAAACCAGCCAAATCCGGAATATATTTCTTTGCCATCCCCTCATAATCTCCAGGTATTCTAAACTGTTCAAGGTATGCTTCAAAGATATCTGTATTTACAAGCACTTTATTTCCCATCTTGTAAGTTGCTCCGGCTACCTTCGCATGCTCCTGAACTCTTGTAAGACCCATACTGTAAAGTTCTGTTGCTTCCTTGTAAGTAACAAATCTTTTACGCACCTTCGGATCAGAGAGATTCTGTTTCTTCTGCTCTGTCATACAAAAAGCTCCTTTCCATAATTAGTAAGGTCTACTCAACCTTCTAATATGTACTTGGAGCCTGAAAATCGTGATTACAGAAATAGAACAAAATTTTTCGCACTTTTTTTAATTTCTTTTCAGAGTGTCATATTCTGTCATTCTCTGCCGATATAATATGCATATAAAGTGAACCACAAGTTTAGTGCATTTTCATTAAATCTGTGGTATACTCTCAACAATGTAACTTTTTAACACCTATCACGAAAGGAGGACAATCATGAAACACACTAACTCATTATCAAACAATTTAACAGCTAATAACAGAGGTCCGGTTGTCCGCTTGTACATATAGGGACTAATCTATATTTCTAATCCCTGATTGTTTTGGATTCCGGCACCTCTTATCTTTGAGGTGTTCTTTTTGTGCCTATTTTTCGGCAGCACCTCATTTCAGAAAGGAATTCATTATGAGAACAATCAATGGGGTCTATACCTCTGCAACAATTTTCAACACAAATACAACTGAACATAGTATCGATGACTATGCCATCGCTCAGCTTCAGAATTTATGCGACAACAAAGCCTATGAAGGCTGTCAAATCAGAGTGATGCCGGATGTTCACCCTGGGAAAGTCGGTACTATTGGCTTTACATCCACTCTCGGTAAAAGAGTTCTTCCTAATGTAATTGGGGTAGATATCGGATGTGGGATGACACTTGCCAAGGTAAAAGGTAAAGTCAAAGAATTTCAGAGACTTGATACCGTTATCAGAGAAAATGTCCCCTCCGGATTTGAAACTAGAAACAAAGCGTATCATAAAGCTTTAGATTTCGACTTCACTACTCTTCGTTGCTACAAGCACATCAATGAAAAAAAGGCCCTGCTTAGCCTCGGAACTCTTGGAGGCGGTAATCACTTCATCGAGCTTGACCAGGATGATAAAAATAATACTTATCTCATTATCCACTCAGGAAGCAGACACTTAGGCTATGAAGTTACTGAGCATTATCTTCAAGTAGGTCAAAAGTCTTTAAAAGAACAAGGGATTGATATCCCCTATGAGCTTACATATCTTGAAAAAACACTCATGGATGATTATCTTCGTGATCTTGCTATTGTACAAGATTTTGCAACTCTTAACAGAGAAATAATGGTCGATGAAATCGTAAAAGGCATGAAGTGGAAAATGCTCGATTCATATAGCTGTATCCACAATTATGTAGACTTTTCCTATGCGAATCCAATTATTAGAAAAGGAGCTATTTCTGCAAGAGAAGGTGAACCGGTAATTATCCCGATTAATATGCGTGATGGTGTAATTCTTGGTACAGGCAAAGGAAATCCCGACTGGAACTACTCTGCTCCTCATGGAGCCGGAAGAATCATGAAACGCGAAGATGTCAAAACAAGCTTTACAGTATCAAGCTTCAAAAGTTCCATGAAAGGAATCTACTCTTCCTGCATCAGCAGGGACACTTTAGATGAAGCCCCTTTTGCATACAGAAACATTGATGCTATTGCGGAAGTCATTACAGATACGGTAACAATCGAAAAAGTCATCAAGCCTATTTATAACTTCAAGGCCAGTGGCAACTAAACAGAACGAAAGAAGGTATTAATCATGGCGCATTACAGAGAAACACCTTATAATTACTATGTAGCATTTGGAGAAGGTCAGAAAGGCAGAGAAGCATGCCAGTCAGGATACCGTCAGCACTGCGATAAATACTACCCTCGTGCTAAAGTGAGATACATAAATAAAAAGAAACAGTATAACGAGCAAATCAATCGAAAGGAACGTTACGCATAATGTGGAGCAAAACAAGAAAGGCTCTTAATGACCGACTTACAGATTGCCTTAAAAACAGAGTCAATTACAATTTCATGGTCTACACATCCACCCCATATAAATGGTGTACTGAAATGCCGGTATTCTATATCCATGTTGATAAAAAGACCTGGTTTGCCTCAAATCCAATGTTCTACAGCGCTGCAGGAGAATATATGAATGAGCATATGAATTATGATCTATCTGGTGATGAATACTGGCAAGAATACTATGCCAAAGACCGTGACGCTGGATTATATGCTATAAGAGAAACTGGTATGGTAGACATCTATAAGCTCATGCCAAGAATCCATATATATATCAACGAGATAAATATTCACGATGCAATTAATGGCGATGATTACTTCTATCGTATGCTTGCAATTATGGACAGAAGAATTGGCAAACGCAGCATCAAGAAACTTCTCGATAATATTGAGAATGAACCATTATGGATTAAGAAATATATTTACTTAAGAGCCGGTGCTGAAGGACTTATTCCTACCATCGACTCACAAACATTACTTAAAACCGAAAGGATACAAAAGAATGATAGTACAAATTAGTTCAGGCCAGGGACCTGCAGAATGCGAACTTGCAGTCTGCAAATTATTCGAATGCCTAAAAAAAGAATACCCAGATATTAAAGAAATCAGTTCACACAAATCAAGATTCAGCGACAGCTGCACTTCCATCATGTTTGAGACGGAAGAAGATTTAAGCCATCTCGAAGGGACTGTACAGTGGATTTGCCAGAGTCCCTTTAGACCTCATCATAAACGAAAAAACTGGTTTGTAGATGTCAGCATCATACCAGAGCAGGAAGTAGTATGCACCGATCAGAACATCCGCTTTGAACGATTCCACTGTGGAGGTAAAGGTGGTCAGAACGTAAATAAAGTTGAAACTGGTGTAAGAATTATCCATATTCCTACCGGTATTACAATCACTTCTACTGCTGAAAGAAGCCAGCTACTGAATAAGAAAGATGCCCTTGAAAAGCTCGCTGCCCTTCTTAAAGACAAACAGACTGAACAGGTTAAACTGCAGATTAATTCAGCCTGGAGGGAACATACCAGAATTGTCAGAGGCAATCCTATCAGAACCTACGAAGGCAAGGCTTTCAAACTGAAAGCTTAAGCAACAGCGTAACTCACTAATAGAGTAGGAGGCGGTGACTAGCCGCCGTCCTCT